>CAZDEB010000009.1:0-42415 GCA_964504305.1 uncultured Candidatus Nemicrothrix sp.
TCGAGCGGTCAGCCACAAGTATCCCTCATGGCCTCCAAGCAATGTAAGGGGACTTTCAAGGATGGTCACGAGATTTCCTAATCGTGGCTTGGGGGATTCGGTGTTGTCACCGTAAGAAACCCAGCCGTCGACGCCATCGAGCGATGTGGGGATTCTTGCCTCGTGCAAGCGGCCTATACCCGGCCGGCTTTTGTCATCCTTGAGGATGAGTCGGCGTCAGGGTTGGTCAGGGTTGGTCAGGGTTCTCGCCGTGGTCAAGCGGTCGACCGGGTTGCACGAGACCGGACTCGTAGGCCAGCACTACGGCTTGAACGCGGTCGCGTACGCCGAGTTTCATCAGCACTCGACCGACGTGAGTTTTTATCGTCGTCTCGCCAACAAATAGGTGCTCTGCTATCTCGGCGTTGGAGCGGCCGCTGGCCATCGACTCGAGCACTTCGGTTTCGCGTTCGGTCAAGTCGTGCAACCCCGCCCGTGTGGGTCCGGCGGTCTTGCTTGAACGGGCGAATTCCTCGACCAGCCGGCGGGTAATTGACGGACTCAGAAGCGCTTCGCCGGCCGCTATCACCTCGACCGCGTGGATGAGTGTCTCGGGAGGAGCGTCTTTGAGGAGGAATCCGGCCGCGCCAGCCCGCAGCGCGTTGTAGACGTACTCGTCGAGATCGAACGTCGTGAGGATCAGGACCCGGCTGTCGACGGCCGGGTCGACCGTGAGCAGCCGAGTGGCTTCGATGCCATCGAGTCCGGGCATTCGGATATCCATCAACACCACGTCGGGGCGGGTTTGGCGGATGACGTCGAGGGCGTCTCGCCCGTTGTCGGCTTCACCGACGACATCGATTCCTGCTGATTCGAGGATCATCCGAAAGCCGGTGCGCATGAGCGCCTGATCGTCTACGACCACCACCCGCAGAGGCAACGACGCGGTCATGGAACAGGCTCGAGTGGCAGCGCGGCGTGCACGGCGAATCCACCGCCGGGTTTGGGTCCAGCGGTGATTGTTCCCCCGAAGGTTTCGATTCGCTCGCGCATGCCGATGATGCCTTGGCCGCTACCGGCCGGTGGATCCGCGGCGCTACCTCGGCCGTCGTCGACGATGCTGATCGAAAGGATGGTCGGCGTGTAGCGCAACATCACCGTGGCGTTCGCGGGGCCGGCATGTTTGAGGGTGTTGGTCAGCGACTCTTGGACGACGCGGTAGGCGTTGACGTCGATGCTCAATGGCACCGGCGACGTTGTTCCTTCGGTGATGAGTTGGACGTCAAGCCCAGCTTGTCGGCATTGTTGCACCAGAGGGTCAAGATTAGCGAGCGTCGGAGCGGGGGTGAGTTCGACCGCGTCGGCGTCGTTGCGAAGTACGCCCAGAAGACGACGCATTTCGTTTAGCGACTCGCGGCCAGTGGTTTCGATGGCGGCCAGCGCCTCTGCGGCTCGGCCAGGGTTGTTGTCGATCACCCGACGGGCCGCCCCTGCTTGCACGACCATCACGCTCATCGAGTGAGCGACGACGTCATGGAGTTCGCGAGCGATGCGGGTGCGTTCTTCTGTCACTGCTCTTTGAGCTTCGGATTGGCGGCGAGCGGCGTCGTGGGTGGCCGCCCGCTCGAGTTCTTCCAGGTAGGCGCGGCGAGTCCGGAGGTTGTCGCCGAGGATCCACGCGGTGCCGTACATGACTATGAAGGCAGGAATCGCGAACCACGGGAGATCCTCGGTAGGCGCCAGAACGCCAACGATGCCCACACCAACGACGATCGTGCTGGCGGCGAAGCCATGTTGCAACGATCGCGGACGATCAACGTGGGCGCCAACGCTGTACACCGCGATGAGAAAGGCGGCTCGGACGGGCTCGTCAGGGTAGTCGAGGACCTAAAACGGAACGTTCGCGGCGACAACGATCCACATTGCCACAACCGGCCGGCGCCGCCGGGCGACGAGTGGAGCGTTGGTCGCGATGACCAGAAACCAGCCCAGACCGCCGAGGTCTCGTTGTCCGGGCAGCGCCTCCACGCTGAGTCCGGCGAAGACCGCGACTGTTAGCACGGCTGCCGCCAGAGCCAAGTCGGCCGCGTGGGGATGCTCGCCGAGCCGTCTGATCATGTCGTGGAGGCGAGTCATTACGACCACCGTACGAACTGATCGTTCCGGCCGCATCATCCTTGGTGGCGACCAGTGGTCCTTCGCCAGGACGAGGACGATCGGCCGGGTTGGGCCTACGCTGGCCGCGGTGAACTGCCCAAGCTGTCAGGCCCCGGTTGCTCAAGACGCTCGTTTCTGTAGCGCGTGCGGGCACGGCCTCGCTCGGCGAGCAGACGAGCGTCGGGTCGTGACAGTGCTCTTCGCCGACATTGTCGGGTTTACGGGCTTGTCCGAGGACCGCGACCCCGAACAGGTCAAGAATTTGGTCAATAACTGTTTTGCCTTGCTTGCCGACGACATCAGTGCCTTTGGCGGGCGCGTCGACAAGGTGATTGGCGACGCGATAGTTGCGCTTTTCGGAGCGCCGATCGCTCACGATGACGATGCCGAGCGAGCAGTGCGAGCCGCGCTACGAATGCAGGAGACAGTCGGCCGTTTCGATAGCGACACCGGAGTAGGCATCCGGCTTCGTATCGGTGTGAACACCGGCGAGGTTCTGGTCGGGGCGATCTCGGCCGGGGACGATTACACGGCGATGGGCGACGTTGTAAATCTGGCGTCGAGGCTGCAGACCGCAGCCGAACCCGGCACCGTATTGGTGGGCTCGGCCACTCAGGACTCCACCGCCGAACTGATCCGTTACCGCTCTATGGGCCAACTCCACGCGCGTGGCCGCGGAGAGCCGGTGTCGGCGTATCGGGCCCTAGCCCCATATGGCCTTCCCGGCGAACGACGATCGGCCGCTCGAATTCCTCTCATGGGACGAGACGACGAGGTCGCGTTGTTGTGTTCGACGATGGCAGCGGCATTCGGTACTCACCGTTCGCAGCTGATTTCGGTCGTGGGTGATTCCGGGGTCGGTAAGTCGAGGTTGGCCCAGGAGATTGTTGATCACGCCCGCTTCGACAACGAGGCCGCGTTGTTACACGGACGGTGTTTGCCGTATGGAGAAGCCAACATCTGGTGGCCCTTAGCAGAAACGATCTCCGGTGCAATCGGTCTCACCGCCGATGCGACCGAAGCCGAGGCGCGGGCATCGATTGTCTCCGCCGTTGGTTTCGCTCTTGGCGACCGCGCCGAGGACATTGATCTTGAACGAGTCGAGAACGGTCTGTTGCACGTGCTCGGGTATTCGACCGTGGTCGCAAAACTTGATGCCGAGCGAGCTACGGCTGAGGCCACACGGGCCATCCGACTAGTGCTCGACAAAGTGGCGTCGCGCGGTCCGATCGTCTGGTGGATTTCTGACCTTCAGTGGGCCGACGATGCGGTGATTGCTTTGCTCGACGACGTGCTCGAGCGACTCAGTAAGCGTCCTCTGGTGGTGCTGGCGACCGGCACCCAACAGCTGTTCGATCGCTGGAACCCCCGACCCGGCCGCTTCAACGTGCTGGCGTTGAGCCTCGATTCATTGAGTAACGAGGCCATGGACGAATTGGCACAACGGCTTGCGCCCGGCCTCGACGCCGAGACTCGTTCGGCCATCGTCGAGCGTTCCAGCGGAAACCCGCTGTTCCTCGAAGAAATGGCCCGCATGGTGAGCAACGATGGCCATGGTTCCATCGACGAGTTGCCGGCGAACGTCCGCAGCGTGATCGGCGCGCGACTCGATGTGCTAACCGACCTTGCTCGCGGGGTTCTGGGCGATGCCGCCGTGCTGGGTATGGGTCAAGACCTGGACGCCTTGCGAACCATGAGCACCTTTACTCGTGGCGCCGGCGATATTTCAGAACCGCTGGAAGAACTGAGCCAGGCCGGGTTGCTCGATATAGGCGATACGGATTGGGAGTTTCGCTCCAACGTCATTCGCGAGGTTGTCTATGACCGGCTGACCAAGAGCGACCGCGCCTATAAGCACGCTGGCGTTGCTTACTGGATCGAGGCCAATCCTGGTCATGGAGGCCCGGCCACCATTGCTTGGCATTATCGCCAGGCCGCCACTCACTCGTCAGATCTTGGAGGTGTCGAAGGGCTTGATTTCGACCTTGCCGATCGTGGCGTCCAGTGGACGCTCGAGGCCGCGAGAGACGTGCGGGCGAGTGTCAGCCTCTCGCACGTAGAGTCGCTCTATACCGCGGCGCTCGATCTGATGTCAGCCGACGATCCCCGGCGAGCATCGGCGCTCGCCGATCGAGCGCTGATCGCGGTCAGAGGTCTGCGACTCGACGCCGCCGAGAACGATCTGGTGCTGGCACGAGCTTGCTTGGTTGCCGGCGATGACGAGCGGCGTTTCCGAGTCCATATCGTTGCCAGCGAGCTCGCCCAGTGGCGCGACGAACTTCCCAAGGCCATGTCAGAGGCCCAAGCGGCGCTTGAGATTGCCCATCGGCTAGAGGTTCCCGGGTTGCTGGCCGAGGCATTGCGCCGGCGCGGGATGACCCAACTGTTCCTCGGTGATCATCAAGAGGCCGACAACTCGATTCGCGAGTCCCTCGATGCCTATGGAGAGGCCGGCGATGCCAACGGCATGGCTTGGGCTCGTCAGAATTTGGCGTGGATCGCGTTCATGCAGGGTCGAATGGGCGAAGCCGAGCAGCGTCTCGCCGCGGCATCCGAAGCGTTCTCCGTTACCGGCGATAAAGAGGGCCAAGCTTGGACATCGGGGCTGCTCGCCTATGTACGCATCTATCAAGGCCGGTTCCGGGAGGCCGATCAGCTTGCCCGAGTCGCGCTCGAGGACGCTCTCGAACAGGGCGACGCGTGGGGGCGCGGGATGATGAACGTGGCGCTGGCCACTTCGGCGTTGTGGAGTGGCCGGGTTGATGACGCGCTAGCCCACACCGAGCAGGCCCTCAGCGCGTTGCCCGAGGGGACCGAAACGGTCGGGCGCACTCAGGCCACAGCGGTCCGAGGTCGTGCGTTGGTTCGCCTTGGCCGAGTCGACCAGGGTTTGGCGTTGCTCGAAACCGCGACGGTCGATCAGTTGGCCGGCCCGCCCCACGAGATGTTGACGACGGCCCTGACCGCGGCCGCTGCCATGGTTGGCGATTTGGAACGGGCCGAGCGCAACGCGAGTGAGTTCGGGGATTTCGACCCGCAGATGATCGGCGAGGCCGAGCGCCGCATCGTAGAGGCCATGGTGGCCCTTCAGAGCGCAGACCTGGTGCAGGCGAGCGCAATCTTGGAGGCGCTCCCGATGCCCAGTGCCAAAGGCGGATCGACATGGGGTTGGGCAGTTCTTGCTCTTATTCGGGCCGGCGCTGGCCGCGACATCGACGATCTTGTTGACGCCGTCGAGACGAGCGGTCGCGCTACGTACAGCGATCGGATGTTGGTGCGCCTCGCGGTGGCTGTTGTTGCCGCCCGCGCCGGCGATGCTACTGCCACTCGCATCGCTACCGGACGAGCGCGCGACGCGGTGCCACCAGGCGGGGATCGGGTTGGGCCGGCCTTGATCGGGCTGGCCGAAGCGCTGATGCTCACCGCGATTGGTGCCGACGACGCTTTGGCTCGGACTGCCGAAGCCGACGCCACTCTCGACGACCTGGGACTAGGCGAGACTGCTTGGCGTGACGGTTTCGGAGCTCTCCTCGACCCCGTATCGACCTGATCAGCAACGCTAGGATGCGACCGATGTCTTTTGTTCGTCGTGTTGTTCCCGCGGTCCGTCGCCGGTTGCGAATCTGGAGGGCTCGACGTCATTTCGGCGAACTTTTCAAGGCGTTGTACGGCCGGCCTCCGAGTCGGGCCGAGACCGAAGTTCTCATTTCTGATGTTGGTCGCATCGATCGAAGCAATCCGGTGCCGACCTATCGAGCGATGGTGGCCGCATTTGATCATCACCACGCTCCCACCCCTTTCGCCGTTCGTTTTGGTGCCGCCGACGTCGAAATGTGTGACATTGGCGAGGCCATGTTGGCGATTGACCGCGCCGACATTTCGGTAAGCCAACCGATAGTCGACGGGATCTACGAACCGCACCTATTGACATTCGTGAGGTCGTTTCTCAAACCCGGCATGACGTTTGTGGACGTTGGAGCCAACATTGGGTTCTATTCGATGCTTGCCGCCGCGCTCGTTGGTGAGACGGGTCGGGTTCTGAGCTTCGAGCCGAACTCCGAGAACTGTCGACTCTTGCTGTTGAGCGCGTCTCGTAACGGTTTCGACAACATCGAACTTCATCCGGTCGCGTTGGGTGAGTCGGCGGGTCATGCCGTGTTTCGCACCGCCCTGGGCTCGAATGGTGGATTCATCGATGGCGAAGGAGAGGCGCTGCTCGACCCGACCGCGATGGTGGTGCCGATCGCCCGCCTCGATGATGTCGTTACTCAATCGGGTCAGGGCGCTCAATTGGGTCAGGGCGCTCAATCGGTAGATCTGGTTAAGGTCGATGTTGAGGGAGCCGAAGCGTTGGTGTTCGCAGGGGCTTCCGATCTGTTGACCAATCAAAGACCAACGGTTATTGGCGAGTTCAGTCCCGAGATGCTCGGCCGGGTGTCGGGCGTCGACCCCGCCACCTACCTCCAGCGCTGGCTCGACCTCGATTACACGATCAATGTGTGCGATCGCCAATCCCACGCGCTGTTGGCGATCGGCACCGTTGCGGACTTCGTGGCCGGTTACGGCTCGGAGTTACGTATCGAAGACTTGGTCTTCATTCCCGAGTAGCGCTGCTCAGCCATCGGCAACGCTTCGGGTTCTTGGCCCGCGGCGTTGGAGCATCGGGCCGGTGAGCAGCGACTGTTTGACGAGTCCGGAGACAAGCCCGAAGGCCACAAAAAACGCGGCGATTACTCCCAAGTCGAAGACGTCCATAACTTTCAGTCTTTCAGCCGACGACGAGGGCCGCGTCGGCTTTGTCGCTCTTATCGGGAACACAGAGAGCCCGACCGCGGTTCCTCCGTGGCAAAGTGACCCGGTGACTACCAAGCGACCAGCATGCAGCCATTAAGTATCGCCACATGGAAAGACCTGCCCGACCGAGAACCGGTGGGGGTTGTTGTCAACGACGTTGATCTGGTGATTGTCAGGTTCGGAGAGAACCACTCGGTGCTTTACGGCCGATGTCTGCACCGGGGTGCGCTGATGGCCGACGGTCACGTCTCGGGTGACAATCTCATCTGTGGGCTTCATGGGTGGGACTACGTTTTTCACACCGGCGTCTCGAGTTACGACAACAAGGAACGTCTCTCCAAATTCTCGTCCTGGATAGAGAACGGCGAACTGTTCGTCGACGTGGAGGAGATCGCGGCGTGGGTAAAGGAACACCCTCAGCCGTTCGATCGCCAGTCATACCAAGGCGTATTTCAAGATCCTCATGGAGAACCGGCCGAACCCCATGTCGCGCTCATTAGACGCCTCGCCAACGAGGGACTCGACTACCTCGGCCATCATGGACCGGTTACGTCGATGGGCGTGTCGCGCGAAGAGTTGCCAAAGTGGGACAGCATTCAGTTCCTGACAGCTCAGTTGTCGCGCCAGCCGCTGCTCGACGACGCCGCCGTGGCGACTGAGGTGGTCATTGGGCCAAACGCCCGCAAACCGTTGAGACTTGCGATCCCGCTTTTTGTCAGCGACATGAGCTACGGCGCATTGTCCGAAGAGGCAAAGGTCGCGTTGGCCCGCGGCGCCGAGTTGGCCGGGACGGGGATTTGTTCGGGTGAAGGCGGGATGTTGCCCGAGGAGAAGGCCGAAAATTCGAGGTATTTCTACGAACTGGCGAGCGGCAAGTTTGGTTGGTCGCTCGACAAGGTCGCTGATGTCCAGGCCTTTCATTTCAAACTCGGACAGGGGGCCAAAACCGGGACCGGGGGACACCTGCCCGGGATCAAGGTCAAGGGCAAGATTGCCGAGGTTCGAGGTTTGGTCCCCGGGACCGACGCGATTTCGCCGTCGACTTTCACCGACCTCAAGACCGAAGACGACTACCGGCGGGTGGCCGACGAAGTTCGGGACGCTTCGGGTGGGGTTCCAATCGGGGTGAAGCTGTCGGCTCAACACATCGAAGACGACATCGATGCGGCACTGCGCATCGGAGTGGACTACATCATTCTTGACGGCCGCGGCGGCGGCACTGGTGCGGCTCCCGTGGTTTTTCGAGACCACATCTCGGTGCCGACAATTCCTGCCCTGGCAAGGGCTCGCCGCCACCTCGATTCGCTCGACCGCGGCGACGTGTCTCTCGTTATTACCGGTGGTTTGCGAACTCATACCGACTTTGCCAAAGCGTTGGCGCTCGGGGCCGACGCGGTCGCCGTGTCCAACTCGGCTATGCAAGCCATTGGTTGTATCGGGATGAGAGCTTGCTCGACCAATAATTGTCCGGTTGGTATTGCGACGCAAAACGAGGATTTACGGGCGCGGCTCCCGGTTCAGGAAGCGGCCGAGCGTCTCCAGCGGTTCTTTGCCGCGACGACGGAGCTGATGGGAGTTCTGGCCCGAGCGTGTGGGCACTCCAGACTCGACCAGTTCTGTATCGATGATCTCACCACCTTTGACCGCGACATCGCTCACCTGGCTGATGTGGCCTACGGCGGAGTGAAACTCTTATGAGCACAAGCAACAAACCATCTTCTGTCGAACCGGCGCTGCCCGAAGGCGAGTTCTCTTGGCACAAACTTGTCGACCCCGACGAGCTTCCCGAAGGCCGCGTCTCGACGGTCACGATCGGCCACGAAAGTCTCTGTGTCTCGCATACAGAGAGCGACGGGTTTGGATGTCTCGCCAACGCCTGTCCCCATCAAGGCGGCCCGTTGGGCGAGGGTTCGATAGAGAACGGCTGGCTGCGGTGTCCGTGGCATGGCTATGACTTCTCGCCCAAGAACGGTGTTCCGCCTGGTGCGTTCAACGACGGACCGCAGGCTTACCGAACCGAGGTACGAGAAGACGGCGTCTACGTGGCGCTTCCGACCGAAATGGTCCGACCCAGAAGCGTGTCGGACGTGATGGTCGACACGATGATCGAGTGGGGCGTCACCCATGTATTCGGCATGGTTGGTCACTCGAACCTCGGGTTCGCCGATGCCATGCGGGTTGCCGAGACCCGTGGTGATCTCACCTATATCGGTATTCGCCATGAGGGTGCGGCATCGTTCGCGGCCACCGCCTACGGCAAGTTGACGGGCAAACTGGCCGGCTGTTTCGCGATCGCCGGGCCGGGGTCGACCAACCTGCTCACCGGTCTCTATGACGCCAAGACCGACCGAGCGCCCGTGCTTGCTTTATGCGGCCAAGTGCCGTCCAAGGTTCGGGGCCGAGGGGCATTTCAGGACACCGATCTAGCCGCGGCGTTTGCCGATGTGGCGCGTTACAGCGCAACCGTGGAAGCCGGGTCTGATCACGGCGAACTGATGGCGCTGGCGTGCAAGACCGCATTGGTCGAACGCGATGTTGCTCAGCTGATCTTTCCTGACGAAGTGCAAGAAATGGTGGCACCCGTTGGCGCGGCGATTGCGTCCCCGGTGGGCCGTACCGGCCGGCGTGATATAGCGCCACCAGCCGAAGCGTTGAGCGAAGCGGTAGCGGCCCTTGGCGCGGCCGATCGGCCGTTGATCATCGTCGGCAATGGTGCGCGCGACGCGATGGCCGAGATATTGACTCTGGCCGACAAGATCGACGCGCCGATTGTCACCACCTTCAAAGGCAAAGGTCTGATGTCAGATCATCATCGGCTCGCGGGCGGAGCGCTGGGCCGGTCCGGTACGCCGGTGGCGAGTTGGCTGATGAACGAGTCCGACCTGATCTTGACGTTTGGCGTATCGTTTTCGAACCACACCGGCGTGGCCGACTACAAGCCAATCATCCAAGTCGACTTCGACCCGATGGCGTTGGGTCGCTTTCACCCAGTCGCAGTCGCGGTTCAGGGCGATGGAGCGGTAACCGCGACGGCACTGACCAACGGCTGTAGCGAAACCGATCGGTCCGCGGTGATCGCCGAGGTTGCAAAACGCTGGGAGATTTGGCGTCACGAAAAGTCCAGTAGACGCGGTGATGATCGGGGCGAAGGCATCAACGCTGCCGCGTTGTTCGATGCTCTCAGCCGGCTGGTTCCCGAGAACGCGATCATGCCCGTCGACGTTGGCAACAACACTTACTCGTTCGGGCGCTATTTCGAGGTAGCCGAACAGACCGTGTTGATGTCGGGTTACCTCGGATCGATAGGGTTTGCGTTGCCGGCGGCCATGGGATCGTGGGCGGCAACCCAGAGCCAGCCCGACTTCGCCGGCCGGCCGATCGTGTCGATTTCGGGCGATGGGGGCCTTGGTCAGTACGCCATGGAGATCACCACCGCGGTCAAGTACAACATGAACATCACTCATGTCGTGATGAACAACAGCGAACTGGGCAAGATCTCCAAGGAGCAACGGGCTGCCGATTTTGATGTCTGGCAAACGTCCTTGCACAACCCTTCGTTCGCCGGGTTCGCCAACTTGTGCGGGGCCAAAGGTTTCACGGTCACCGAGCTCGATCAACTTGACGCGGCCATTGCTGATGCGCTCGCCTACAACGGTCCGGCTCTGGTCGAGGTCGTGACCGATGCCTTGTTGATCTGACCTATCGAAGGGGGACTTGGCTGTGGACGATTTCAAGGCCATGGGGTTGTACAACAACGTCGAACGAATCGAGTTGGACCTCGCCGCGGCGGGTATCTCGCCGGGCGATTCGCTCGGCGTTGACGATCTCTTTGCCTATGACCAATACCACTACGAGGGGGTGGCTGCGGTCGCCAGTGCGGCCAACGAACTTGGATTGGGACCCGACGACCGGGTGCTCGATATAGGTAGCGGTTTGGGCGGCCCGGCCCGCTACTTGGCCGACCGGTTCGGATGCCAAGTGACAGCGCTGGAGATCCAACCCGATCTTCATCGCGTCGGTCTGGACCTCACCGAGCGCTGCGGCCTCTCCGAGCAGGTTCGCCATATCGAAGGCGACATCTTGGAAGCCTCGGTGGTCGGGCCCCACACTGCGATCGTGTCGATGTTGTGCTTCTTGCATATCCCGGATCGTGATGCGCTGTTTGGCCGTTGCGCCGAAGTGCTGAGCCACGGTGGGTCGATCCTGATCGACGACTACTACGCGCGAGGAGACCTCACCAGCGACGACAAGGCGGCGCTCGCGAGCGAGGTGCAGTGTCGGTATCTGCCGTCGAAAGCCGAGTACGAAGCCGACATTCGTGACGGCGGCTTCGACGTTGTGGAGGTCGCCGACCGCACCAGCACTTGGGCGGCATTCGTGGCTGATCGATCAAACAAATTCGCGGCATCCAAATCGGTGCTGCAAGACCGTTACGGCTCGCCCACCGTTGATCACCTCGATCGGTTCTACCGGACCGTTGCCGAACTCTTTGAGACCCAAAGATTGGGTGGGGCGAGATTTAGGGCCACGCTGACATCAGCGGGTTGAGCGATCGTGCCTAGGATGCGGCGGTGGCGGTACTCACGACCTCGAATCTGACGATGCAGTTTGGTGCTCAACGCGCCCTTGCTGATGTGTCGATCGAAGTTCCCAGCGGAGTGACCGGGTTGGTCGGAGCCAACGGCGCCGGCAAGACAACCCTCATGTCGATTGCTCTCGGTCTTCGTGATCAGACCCAGGGGGCGATTCGTGTCCTGGGGCTCGATCCTCGTCAGGATGGCGCGACTTTACGGGCCATGGTCGGCTACGGACCTGAGCGCAATGTGTTGCCCGAGGACATGCCCGCCTTTGACTTCGTCAAACACCTCGCCGAAATCCGGGGCATGCCTCGCAACGAGGCTCGCTCGCGTGCCAGCGACGTGCTGTGGCTGGTTGGCCTTGGCGAGGAGAGGTTTCGGGCCCTCGGGACGATGTCGACCGGACAGCGTCAGCGAGTCAAATTGGCTCAGTCGATCGCCGCCGATCCGAGCTTTGTATTGCTCGACGAACCGACCGACGGACTCGATCCTGTCCAGCGCGACGAGATGCTGGCTCTGATCCGGCAAATCAGCGAAGAGTTCTCGATCGACGTGATGTTGTCATCGCATTTGCTCGAGGAGGTCGAAAGGGTCTGTGACAACATTGTTGCCCTCGACGCTGGCGTTCTCGTGGCGTCAGGTCCCCTTGACGAACTCGTTGGCGACGAAGATGGGCTCACGGTCGAACTCGTCGCGATCGATGATCGTCCCGATGCCGTTGTTCAGACGCTCGAGCGGTTACGAGGCCGAGGGGTCGAGGTCGAGTTGGTGGACGACACGTTGCACCTACGCGGCACCGACCGCAACGCCCTCGTCGACGAGGTTCGCGACGCCATCGCCGCCTCCGAGGCTCGAGTCCGTCGAATCGTCAACCGACGCCGGACTCTCGAAGACTTGTTCGATAGGAATGCTTCGTGAACACCGCGGAGATATTCGATCGGGGCTACCGCAAGTTCGAAGGAGAGCGGTCGGGCGTTTTTGGAGCGGTTCGCTCGTTGGCTTGGCACACGATGCGGAGCATCCTCGGTCTGGGGCGCAAAGCCCGCCACAAGATCTTCCCCGTCATCGTGATCCTGATCGCCTTCTTGCCGGCGGTCATCTTCATCGGTATTGCCGCGTTGTTTCCGGGGAACATCTTTGGCGACGAAGCCCGGCCCGAATACTGGGAACTCGCCCAATCGTCGGGGTTCGCGATCCTGTTGTTTTGCGCCATGGTCGTGCCCGAGGCCCTGGTGCGCGATCGCCGAGACGGAATGCTGGGCCTGTACCTGTCGACCCCGCTCACCAAGGCAACCTACCTGGGTGGCAAAGTGCTGGCGGTCATGGCCACGCTGGTCATCGTTACCGTGGGGCCAGCACTGCTGCTTCTCACTGCGACAACCCTCGAAAGCCAAGGGCCAAACGGAATTTTCGACTGGGTCAAGACTGCCGGTCAGATCTTTCTGGCCGGTGCCGGCATCTCTGCGGTGTTTGCGGCGGTGGCGTTTGCCGCGTCGAGCCTCACCGACCGGCGGGCGTTTGCCAGTGTCGCTACCGCCCTAATATTCATTGGATCGCCGTTGATCGTCGGCGCGCTGATCGATGGTGCCGACATGAGTCAAAATTTGCGAGTTTTCGACGTGATTTCTATGGCCTTTGAGTTCTCGCCTCGCGTGTTTGGCGACATGTCGGTCGACCTTCAAGACATTTCTGACACCCAAGTGTTCGTTGCTGATGGCGCGTGGACGGCCTTGGGCGCCGCGGTCGTATGGCTGCGTTATCGCCGACTCGGAGCGGCGTAATGACATTGACCAGTCCACCCCCGCCGCCGCCGCCACCACCTCCGGCGTCTTCGCCCCCGCCGCCGCCGATGGTGCAGGTGAGCAACGCCACCAAGGCCTTTGGTGATGTTGTCGCGGTGAGCGATGTGTCGTTTCAGATCGGCCCGGGGGTTACGGCCTTGCTTGGCCCTAACGGTGCAGGCAAGAGCACGTTGTTTCGCATGTTGTGCGGGCTCACTGCCCCCACCAGCGGAACCGTGCGGGTGCTCGGACGTGATGCTCGCAAGGACCGAGATGTGAGAGGCCGGCTCTCGCTCGCTCCTCAACAAGACGCGGTGTTCGACCGGTTGAGCGCCCTCGGATTTGTCGAGATGGCCGGGTTGACCCACGGCATCGATCAGCCCGAACTCGCGGCTCGCGAGGCGTTGGCCATAGTCGAGCTCGATGCTGATGACCCCAAGTATGTGGGCGCCTACTCCAAGGGAATGCGTCAGCGGGTGAAGCTGGCTGCGGCTTTGGTCAACGACCCGTCGGTGTTGGTGCTTGACGAACCGTTGACCGGTCTCGATCCGGTTCAGCGCCGTCGAATGATCGAGTTGTTCATCGGTCTCGGCGAGAAGGGAAAGTGTTTGCTGGTCTCGAGCCATGTCTTGGACGAGGTCGCCCGCCTTGGTTCGAACGTCCTGGTAATCGCTCAGGGTCGGCTCGCGGCGACCGGCAACTATCACGCGCTCAGAGATCAGATGGACGATCGTCCGCACAGAGTTCGGGTCACCGTCTCTGATCCGCGCCGCCTGGCGTCTCACCTTATTGAGACGGCGCTGGCCGATGGCGTGAGCGTCGACGACGACACGGTAATAGTCAATACCAACGACATTGGTCGGTTTGGCCAGGCCATTGCGCCCGTCGCCCGAGATCTCGACATTCGTTTGAACGAGGTCCAACCCCTCGACGACGATCTCGAGTCGGTTTTTCGTTATCTCGTGGAGCGTCGATGAATATCAACCGGGTTGCTCCGCTTCGGGCGATGGTGTTGAGCCATCGAGTGATTGTGCGTCAACTGCTAACCGTTGGTCGATCCCTTGCCTTGGGCGCCCTTGGTGCCGCGGTAATTCTGGTGGCGTGGGCGGTCGGTGCGTCGGAGAGCTCGTCGACCACCGCGGCCGACGAGCTCGACACCGCCCTCGCGTCGATCGTTACGCTCGGATTCGCGGCCGTCATCCCGGTCGTGACTCTCGTGTTCGCCGGCGCGGCCTTAGGCGACATGCGCGAAGACGCAACCTTGGTGTATCTCTGGTTACGCCCGATGGATCGCTGGCCGATAGTGCTGGGGGCGGTTGGCGCGGCGATCACGGTGAGCTTGCCGTTTACGGTCTTGCCGGTAGCGGTAGCGGCGGCGATGTTCGGTGTCGGCAGCGAGCTGGTTGCGTCCACGATCATTGCCGGTTGTGTTGGCGTCGTTGCCTACTCGGCGGTCTTCGTGCTCTTTGGTCTGCTGGTGAAGAACTCGATCTCGTGGGGCCTGGCCTACATAATCGTCTGGGAGGGAGTGGCGGCGGGCTTTGGCACCTTCGCCAACCGGATGGCCATCCGGGGTTACACCGGGTCTATTCTCAATGACCGTCTCGACGGGTCCCTGAGCCTCGCCGATTTGAGCCAAGGGCAAGCCATTTTGAGCGCGACCCTGATCAGCATCGTGGCCGTTGTGGTCGCGTCGGCGCGCCTCAACCGACTCGACGTGGCCTAAGCCGGCCGCCGAGCGTCAGGCCGCGGCTTGACGAGCGTCAACAACCGACAGGTGATTGCGCTGGGCAACCCGCACCCGTTGCACCGCAACTGTGAAGGCGGCTTCGCGCAGAGAACATTCGTACTCGTCGGCGGTATTGCGTACGCCGTCGTAAGCATCGGCTAGGACGCCAGCCAGTTCGGCGTCGTGGCGAGTGAGATCCCAGCGATCACCGGTCTTGTTAAGGAACCACTCGAAGAACGATCCGACGACTCCGCCGGCGTTGGCGAGGATGTCGGGAATCACGGTCACCCCGTTGGATTCGAGAACTGATTCGCCTCCGGGCGTCGTGGGTCCGTTGGCGCCTTCCAAAACAATCCTGGCTTGCACCGTCGCCGCGATCTCCGCTGTCAGAACGCCACCTAGAGCGGCGGGGGCAAGGACATCACATGGCAGAGCCAGGAGGTCCGTGGGGGCGATCTCCCGCCCGACCTGGGCGGTGGTGACATCGGCTCCGCCGCTGATGGCCATATCGAGGGCATTGATGTCGAGTCCGTCAAGGTCGGCGATCGCGCCGCGGATATCGGACACTCCAACCACCGTGCCGCCCCGACGAACGACTTCGCGAGCGATCCACGAGCCGACGTTTCCGTACCCCTGTATGGCAACCCGGAGTCCGTCGATGGTGCGAGCGTCTCGGCGGAGATGTTGTTCGAGAACGTCGACGGCGCCTCGCCCGGTTGCCGCGGTGCGCCCAACTGAACCGCCGAGATGCACGGGTTTGCCGGTGACGACCGCTGGTTCGAATCCGTTTATTCGAGCGTATTCGTCGGCCATCCAAGCCATTGTCTGTGGCCCAGTGTTGACATCGGGTGCGGGGATGTCGACGTCGGGTCCGATATGGGGCGCGAGCGCGTGAGTCAGCACTCGGGTCATTCGTTCGAGTTCGTTCGCCGATAACTCGCTCGGGTCGATGCGGACGCCGCCCTTAGCCCCACCGAACGGCACGTTTGCTACGGCTGTCTTCCACGTCATTAGCGACGCGAGGGTCCGGGTCTCTGCTTCGTCTACGTGGGGATGGAACCGAATCCCGCCCTTGTACGGACCACGAGCATCGCAGTGTTGCACTCGGAAGGCCTCGACAATGCGCGTCGTGCCGTTGTCGAAACGCACCGGGATCAGCTTTGAGATGACCCGGTCGGGCGCGAGCAGCAACTCGCGCTCCGTGGCAGTTACGCCAAGACGGTCACATGCGGCATGAAGTTGTTCGGTGGGACCCGCCGTCGACGGCCTGCGGTCTCCGTTGTGATTGCTGTCCATACCCACTGATCGGCGCGGCTGGACCCTTGCCATCAGAGACTCTTGAACCGACTTTCTCAGCTTCTATACCCCGGCCGTGAGACCTCTTTGAGTAGGTCGAACGACTGCTATCGGCCGGTAAAAGTTGCCTTGCCCGGACCGTTGTCCATGAAGCTCTGCACTCCGGTTCGACAATCATCGGTTGCGAAGCACTCGCCAAATTTGGTGGCCTCGACTGCTACAGCTTCGGCGAGGGGCAGGTGCAGCCCTTCGAGAATCGACCTCTTGGCCATCCGCAGGGCGGCCGGGCCGCGTGCGTACTCGACGGCTTTGTTGAATGCGTCGTCGAACAGATCGTCGGGCTCGTGAATCGACGAAACGATTCGGTTGGCGAGGGCCTCGTCGGCGCGGACGTGACGGCCCGAGTAGACCATCTCCTTGGCCATGGTGACGCCGGCGAGGCGGGCAAGTCGTTGGGTTCCGCCGCCGCCAGGTATTAGGCCCAACTGAATTTCGGGAACTCCCAAGCGGGCATCGGTGGAGACCATCCGGAAATCGGTCGAGAGCGCAACTTCGAGACCACCGCCCAAACAGAATCCACTAACCGCGGCGATGGTGATCTGTGGCAGGTTCTCGATGGCGAGGAGGGCGTTGTTGAACGTAGTCGAGAACTGGGTTGCCGCGGCTTGGTCAAAGCTCGGAAACTCCTCGATGTCGGCACCAGCAGCGAAAACTTTTGGGCCTCCGGTGATGACGGCGGCTCGAATATCAACGTTGTGTTCGAGCTCTGCGCAGATGATGCCGAGGTCGTTCACCATGTCGGTGCTGATGGCGTTGACTTTCGGACGGTCGAGTCGGATGGTGGCAACACCGGTGGTGTTGTCGATTTCGAGGTGGACGTGTTCTCCCATGTACTGCAACGTAGCCCACGGTTAGCCCTCAGCTTCGAGTCGCGCCAGCCGATGGAACCGCAATGGCTGGCGAAAACGACGGCGCTTTTGAGCGTCAACGAGCGTTATGGGAAGCGGGCGCGGCGTTCGTGGCCGCTACGGTCGAGAGCGCCGAAGACCGTTTGGCCGACAGTATCGAAAGTATCGCCGTAGCGGTCGGGGCGGACGCGTTGAGTATTTGGCGGTCAGATCTGACCGCCAAAACGACGAGTTTGCGGGTTCGGGGTTATCTGTCCGAGGACTTTGCGCTAGACGCCGATGAGGCCAGAACGACCAGTCCGACGGTTGTCGACTCTTTGTTCGAGACCAACGGCGGCGCGCTTCTTTCGCTCGACACGGTGATAGACGCCGACGTGGTTGCTTCCAATGGTTGGGAAGACGGCCAGGTCATAATCGTGCTGGTTGATCTCGGTGATGGCGACGCCGAGACTCTGGTGGCGGTTTCGCTCGAGGGCGAATGGGGTGCGGTGGAGGTCGACTTCTTTCGCGGCTTCGCCACGATGATTCGACAATTTCGTGCCCGTATTGACGTCGAGAGCAAACTTGCCTACCGGTTGAGGCTCGAAGGATTGGTGTCGCGGGTTGTGGGCGCCATGGTTGATGTTGACGAGGCTTCGTTTGACGACGTAATCGAGCACGCCCTCGACGAGGTATGCACCTTTTTTGATGGCCATCTGGTGAGGTTGTCGAGCCTGCGAGACGACCGCGTCGAAGTCGACTACGAAGTCGGAACGACGATGCATCCAGACTGGTATTCACACGAGGTCCCGCGTGGACCAGGATTCTGGCAATCTGACGGTGGTCCGGTCTTGTGCGGGGCGGCGGAGTTGGCCACCGCCATGTTCGGTGCCGGCCATCCTGCGGTGGCCGAGGCCAAGAATCTTCAGGTCGCCATATTCACTGCCGCTCTGAGTCGTCGGCTGACGAGCTTGCTGGTCGTAGTTCGAGACGAAGAATTGTGGCTACCCGAAGAGCAAGAGACGCTGGCAACGATCAGCGCAACTCTTGGTCAGGCCCGAGCGCGAGTCGAGGCCGAATCTTGGTCGGCGTTTCGGCTCGAAGTGCAGGAAGAGTTTGCGACGGTCGCGGCCCAGTTCTTGCACTCCGACTCGGCCGACGCTGATGCTGTCATCGCCGATGCGCTCGAGGTTATTGCTCGCCGTGCGGGTGCTGGCATTGCCATGGTTGCCGACTTGGACGATCGCGATCACCTTTCGGCTCGGATAACCAGTTGTTGGAGCAGCGCCGGGCACGGCTACTTGGTTGGCCGTTCGATTCGACATCCGTCGGTCGAGTTTGGCGAACAGCTTTACACCGGCGAGGTCGCGGTGGCTGTCAACCACAATACGGACGGCTTGGATCCGGAAATCGCCGCCGCTATCGATGCCGAACACGCCGATTGCTGGACAGCAATCTCGGCTCCGATTTCGGGGCCGGGCGCCCGGAGCATCCTGGGCATGGCGTGGTCCGGTGATCAGACCGAGCGGTTGTCGGTGCTTCAGCAACTCATGTCGGCCATGGCTGACCTGATTGGCGAACTGAAGCTTCGAGCTGGACTCGAGACGGCGTCCGCCCGCCAAACTCGTTCTCAGCAATTGCTTCGTGAGATCGCGGTGTTGTTCGCTGAAACTGGCGAGCCCGAGTTCGACCGCGGCCTCGCTACCTCGCTGGGGTTGATAGGAAATTTCCTGAATCTGACCGAGCTATCCAACTGGCGCGTCGACGACCGTGGCGAAAGGTACGTGCTCCGCCACGGATGGGGGGTTGGTGCCGACCGCACTGGGGCGTCAGTTCCGTTCGGCGATTCGGCTGCCCTCGACAAGGTGCGCATAAACGAGAACTTGTCGTGCACGGCGATCGACACGGAAGCATCTCACCGGTGCGCCTACGGCCGAGGTGGAACGCCTCCGGCTTCGGTCCTGATGGCCGAACGCTCTGGTGCGGAGGCCCTCAGCGACAGCGACTGTGAGCTTCTTAGGTCTTTCAACCAAATGGTCGAACAGATCGAGGAAAGACTGGCCTCCGAACGCTATTCAGATACGGCATTCGGGTTGGCGCCGTTCGGCATCGTGTTGCGAGATCAGGATAGACGCTTGATCACTTGCAACCCGGCCTTTCTCGCCTTCGTGGGGGCCGAGTCCGTCGACCAGGTCGCCGGGACTCTGCCGGCGGAGCTACTCGAAGCCGATCAGCCCGAGCCGACGCCGGGCAAGGAGGTCCAGGCGGCGTTTCGGCGCCTTGACGGCCGACGGGTGTGGGGATTGATGCACTCGATCGCGATCGAGACGGTGGCGTCTGGTGAACCGATGTGGCTTGTCCACGTAGAAGACATCAGTCATCGGCGAAGGGCTGAGCAACTGCTCAGGTTCCAAGCCACTCACGACGAACTCACCGGGCTCGCCAATCGCCGGGAGCTCCGAAACCGCGCCGAGCAGATCTTGGACGGTCCGGGTTCAGCGGCGATGCTGACGCTCGACCTCGACCGGTTCAAACTGATCAATGACTCGCTTGGTCATGACAAGGGCGACGAGTTGCTCGTTGTGGTCGCCGACCGTATTCGGCTAGCCGTGCGCCCTGCTGATCTTGTTGCTCGTCTTGGCGGTGACGAGTTCGCGGTTCTGATTCCGGGGCCTACCGATATACACGAAGCGCGTCGCATCGCTGACCGGCTTCTTTCGATGCTTGGCGAGCCTGTTCTGTTGGGGTCTCAACAAATCTTCCCGACCGTAAGTATCGGTATTGCGGTGGCCGACGCCGAGTCGACGGTGCCCGATCTTCTGCGCCGTTCGGACACCGCTATGTATCGCGCCAAATCCGCGGGGCGGTCTCGCCACGAGACGTTTGATGAGGACCTGCGTGAGGAGGTGACGGCTCGGATGGCAACCGAGGCGGGCCTGCGGCGCGCGCTGCGAGACAACGAGTTTGTCACGCATTTCCAACCCGAAGTGTCGCTGCAGACAGGTGCGGTTCTTGGAGCGGAGGCCCTTGTTAGGTGGCAGCACCCCGAAAAGGGACTGCTGGCCGCGGCCACGTTTATCGAGGTAGCAGAAGAGACTGGGCTCGTGGTCGAGATGGGGGCCCAGGTCCTTCGCGACGCCTGCGCCGAAGCAGCGTCGTGGACCAACAGTCCAGAAACAATGATTCGTGTCAACTTCGCGGCAGCGCAACTGCAGAGGAGCGAAACCGTCGACCTTGTGGCGGCCACATTGGCAGAGTTTGATCTTGCTCCCGAGAGGTTGTGTGTTGAGATCACCGAGTCGGCCATGATGGAAGACGTTGAGCGGGCTGAACGGATTCTTCACGACTTGAAAGCGTTGGGTGTCCGGCTGGCCGTTGACGATTTCGGAACCGGGTTCAGCTCACTTGCCTATCTCAAGCGGTTCCCCGTTGACGCGCTAAAGATCGATCGCGAATTCGTCATCGGCGTGGGCCAATCCGAAGATGACAACGCGTTTGTGGGCTCGATTGTGTCGCTGGCGGACGCCCTCGGTCTCGACGTGGTGGCCGAAGGGGTTGAGGAACCCGAACAAGCTGCGGCCCTATTGCGCCTCGGCTGTCACCGCGCCCAGGGGTACTTGTTCGGCCGGCCGGGGCCGGCATCGGATCTACGTCAACGGTTGGGCATCGAAGTCAGCTGAGAACGAAGAGCCCTCCACTGACGTAGACGCTTAGCGAGACCGGTTCGTGGTCGAGCACGCTGCTGATTTCGCTCGGGTTGGTTGAGGTTGCCCACAGCCTTCCCCCGTCGACCATCCGACAGATCGCCACGGCGCGGACGGGGCCGCGGTGATCGAACTCGACGGTTGCGCCGTCGATGACCGCTTCACCCGCCGAATGAGGATCGGCGGGAGGAACCGACACTTCGTCGGCCACGATCTTATGAAAAGTTGCCGACTCGGTGGGCGGCGTCGTCGAGTAAATCCCGAACGAGTGCTTGGCGGCCTGGCCGCCATTACCTTGCACCAACCCGAAAGAGCCCGCGTCGTCTCGAAGCCTTGCCACCATCTCGATTAGCGATTGACCAGCCGCGAAGTTCAACGGGGCGCCCATGAAACCAAGCCCTCCGGTGACGGTGAGCGGGCCGGCTCTGTCGAGGCGCAGCGCGTCGGCGGTGTAGCGGACAATGGACGGGAAGCAGCCGTAGAGGTCGAAGTGCGAAAATTCCGAAAGGTCCCATCGATGCGAAATCTGTCGAGCGAGCGAATGCAGGCCCGGGACCTCGTGCAGGTGTTTTCGGGGTAAGAAGCTGTCGGTATCGGTCGCGCTCAAGGTGTCGTGCACAAATACCCAACGATCGCGGCTAACCCCAAGACGATCGGCGGCTTCGGCGCTGGCGATGATCAGCGCGCCTGCGTGATCAACTCGATTGTTGGCACACAGCGCTTTGGTATAGGGAAAAGACACCATTCGATTGTTCGGAGAAGGGGTGGCTATCTCGCGGGCGGTCATGGCGGATCGATCTACCGCGTGGGGGTTGTCGGCTGCGACCAACGCGAATTCGGCCCATAGTTCGGCATCTAGTTCGCGAGACTGTCGAAGGGACTCTCCAGCGTTTGAACGACATGCGCTGTGGAAGATGGCGTAGTTGTTGCGCGGTAGTTCCGCTCCTCGCTCGACGTCGACCTTGTCGGCCATCACCAACGGCGCACCCCACAGTTCGGGAACCACGTCCGACTTCGGGGATCTTGGTGCCGAGTGACCTTGCCGCCTCAGGGCATCGCGGGTCGCGTTTGCTTCACCACCGAGGTAGAGCGCAACGTCGACGCCACCGGCCATGATCCGGCGGGACAACTCGCCGACAAACGCGATCGGCGTGTTGCCGCCCCACGTGGTCAGGATCGTGGTGGCTGGGCCGGTTCGTAGCGATTGGGCAATTGTGTGGGCCGGGTTGGGATCGGAGAACAACCCTCCGGTGACCGCGACAGTGTCGAGCGTGTCGGCGTTGATGCCGGCGTCGGTCAGTGCCTCTACCCCAGCGCTGGTCATCAACCCAACGGCAGTAGTTGGGTCGTCGACGTCGGGTGGGCCGCCGGAAACTTGCGCTCGGCCGATGATGACGGGCGTTCGAGGGTCGATGGCCATGGGCGTAGAGTAGGCAGGCGTGGCGACCGGAAGGTATTCCCCACATGACTCTTTCGTCAGAGCAGATCCGTCTCGATGGCCGCGTGGCATTGGTGACTGGTGCCGCCAATGGGATCGGCGAGGCAACGGCTTACGCCCTCGCCAACTTCGGTTGCGATGTTGCCGTTTGTGATCGTGATGCTGCCGGTCTCGACCAGACAGTTGGGCGCCTGTCGGCGTCGGGCAAGCGGGTTCATTACGCGGTCCTCGATGTGCGAGACGCCGAGGCGGTAGAAGCCTTCTTTGCATCAACGGTCGAAACGTTGGGTTCGATCGATGTGCTCGTAAACAATGTGGGCGGAGGATTTCACGCCAAGTTCGTTGACGTGTCGAGTCGAGGCGAAGCCGCGCTCGTAGCGGAGAATTTCGGCACCGTTGCCAACTGTGTTCGTTCTGGAGCCAATCGGATGAACAACGGCGGGTCGATCATCAATGTCACTTCGGTCGAGGCGTTTCACGCTGCCCCTGGGTTCGGTGTGTACGGCGCGATGAAGGCCGCGGTCGAACAGTTCAGCAAGACACTCGCTCTCGAGTTCGGGAGTCGCTCGATACGCGTCAATTGTGTGGCGCCCGACATGATCCAAACCGGCGGTGATGCCGAGTTGGCCACGGCCAGTGGGGCGATGTCGGATGATCATCACCCGACCCCTCTTCAGCGTCTTGGCACCCCCGACGAGTGTGCGGCGGTAATCGTGTTCCTCGCGTCAGACATGGCGAGTTTCGTAACCGGGGCTTCGATTCCGGTCGACGGCGGCACCACTGCTGGAGCGGCGTGGAAAGTGGCTCTGGACGGAACGTTTCGGATGTAGGCGATCAGTGTCGGCGGGCTCGCACCACTACTGATTGACTAGCGACGGCTTGTAGCGTCCCGTCGTCTCCCCAGATTCGTAGCTGGCCGTGGCCGAAGCCGTTGCGAATTCCGGCCGACTCGATGTCGAGCAGATACCACTCGCTGGGGCGGACGTTCAGGATTCGAAGAGTGTTGTCGAGGCTGTTGCTCGACACTGGTTGGTCAGCCACACTCGAGATCCCCATCGGCACGAAGTCGCCGAGAACCGCCAGCGTTGCCGCCGAATTTTCGATCCCTTCGGGCGGCTTGGTCCAGACACAAAGTCGTCCTGGCCCGTGCCCGGTCGGCCCGCCGGCGTGATCACCAGTGGTTGGGGCAAAACGCTGATCGAGATGTTTCCCGAGCGACTCCTCGTCGTAGTCGTAGGTCCGAGGACGGCAGTCGGCCGGATCTCTGACTGGTGGCGGGGCAGGCCAGGTTTGTTCCAAGTCGAGGTCTCGGGACCCGAGCGCCGCGGTCACCGCGATGATTTCCTGGTCGCCAACGTGGCCGATCACGCGTGCTTGGGTAGTGCGACGACCCGAAACCGAGATGTGTACGTCGAGATCCATCACCGCGCCCACCGGCGCAAAGTCGAGGTACTGCGCGGTCGCCCACACCACAGGCCGACCAGTGGTTTCTTCGAGCGCCGTTGTCGCGGCGGCGAGACCCGCACCTCCGAAGAGAAACTTTTCGCGCACGCTGAGCCTGGGCACGATCGGCAAGTACCAACGGGTGGGGTTGTGGGTGGCTTCGAGTCCAAGCCACCTGCGAGGGCTGATCACAGTCATGTGATTGCCGCCCGGATGTCTCGCGCGGCGCGGCTGGGATCTTCGAATGGTCCGAAGTGGGTTCGGTCGGTCCAGTGGACAAACGTCGATCGGCGAAGCTCAGACGCCGCTTTGGCGGCAATCATCGATGGCGTCCCTCCGTCGCCGGAACCCACGACCCATACCTCGGCGTTGATGTTGTTCAGCTGACCAAATATCGACTCGTCGACGCCGTCAAACACGCGGCCCTCGCTTTCTGGCGTGCACTTGAGCACCACCTCACCGGGATCGGCGCCGCTTGAATCTCGAAATCCGTGCTCTACATAGTCCCGAAGGACGCGAGGTTCGATCGCGTCGAACGGTGGGCGAGATGCATAACGCTGATAGGCGCTTTCGAGAGATTCGAAGGTTGATCTTCGGTTTCGGGCGGTGGCGGACATGGTGCCCTGTTCTCGTTCGGCGTCGGGCGGGAACACGATTGGTTCGTAAACCCATGCTCGGCGAAGGGTGCCGGGTCGTCGCAGTTCGGTAGCGAGCGCAGTTGCTCCACCCATCGAGTGACCCACCATGTCAACCGGCTCATCGATGTTGAGATAGTGAAGTGTGGCAACAACATCGTCAACCATCTTCGACCAAGGTAGGGCGATATCAGGCGTGAACGAATCGCCGTGTCCCCTTAGGTCGGGGGCGTAGATCCGACGGATATCGGTCAGTTGCTCGGCTATCGCCGCGTAGCAGTTGGCGTGAAATCCGGTCGCATGCAAGATCAGCAGCGGTGGGCCGGTGCCGCCAAAGTCGTGAAGGGCGAGTTCGACGCCGTCGGTGGATTTGACCCGGTGGATGGTCATGGAGCTTGGTCGGGAGTGGCTGCGGGGTTGTCTGCGTCGCCGAGTAGGAGGGCGGCCCACTCCCCGTCGCGGAGGCGCTTGATGACCTGGCGTTCATAGGCCGTCGCGGCGCGGTGTTCTTGGTCGCCGGCGAGGATGCCAGCCACAAGCAGGCGAGGGGCGAGGATATTGGCGGCGACGGATGGCGCGATTGATTCGTGGATGTCGATCGTTACGTTGGCGATGCAGAGGTCGAAACAACCTGTCGTTGTTGCCGCCGATTCGGTGCGAGCCGCCAATTTGGTCTCGACGTCGTTGGCCTGTGCGTTTTGTTCGGCCACCGCCGCGGCGCCCGGATCGATATCGATCGCGGTGGCGTGCCCGGCACCCACCAGCAACGAGGCGATGGACAAAACACCCGAACCGCTTCCGAGGTCGACAACGTTGTCATCGAGTTGGACCGATGACGCCAGCAGTTCAAGAGCGAGCCGGGTGGAAGGGTGGCTACCGCTCCCGAAGCTGTGGCCGGGGTCGATAACCATGTCGATTGCGACGCCATTGTTGTTGGGTGCCACCTGCCATGGGGCTCGCACGGTGAACGGTCCGGCCTCCTGGGCAACAAAATGCTCGCGCCACGCATCGAGTCCTACATCGTCGGCGACTTCTCGAATCGCTCCGCCGAGCGACTCCGCTAGATCGGTTGGAGGATGGTCTTGATCAAACGCGGCGATGATGACTCCGGCTCGCTCTTCGATCCCGACCGCGCCGGCCGCCCAAAGCGCGTCGATCCGAAGTTCGGGCTGGTCGCCCGCTGGGACTTCGATGAGATGGTGCACGTCGACTCTCAGTCGTGGCCCTGCTGGCGGAGGTAACGCTGGAACTCGGCGGCAAGATCGTCGGCGTTGGGCAGCGAGGATTCGGCGAGAGCGTCGTATCGCTGTTCGAGGCGTTGCACATAACGGGTTATGTCGTCGTCGTCCGACATTGCTTCGTTCACTCGCTCCTCCCATTCGTTTGATTCGTCGGCGAGATGCGACCAGCCGGTGGGTAGGCCGGTTACGCGCTCGAAGCGTTCGAGTAACGCCTGGCTGGCCCTGGGATTGGGTGTGCCCGAAACGTAGTGAGGTACCGAGGCCCGCAGTGACACAGCCGGAATCCCGCCTCGTTCGAGCCGTTCGTGGATTACCCCGATCACCCCGGTGGGGCCTTGGTACGAAGGTTGGTCGAGCCTCAATAACCGAGCGAGATCGGGGTCGACGGTCGACCCGGTGATTGTTGGCGGTCGTGTGTGAGGGACTTCGGCGATCATCGCTCCGAGGGTCACCACCAAGGCAACGTTGAGGTCGCGAGCGATATCGGCTACTGCTTCGCTGAAGGTTCGCCACATGAGGTGAGGTTCAACGCCGCGAAGCAGCACCAAATCTCGGTCGTGATCAGGGATTGCCAGAGCATGGATCTGATTCTCGGGCCACTCGATGACCCGGTTTCCGTCGGCGCCGATTCGTATCTCTGGGCGGCGTTCGCTGAAGTCGAAGAACGGGTCTGGATCGATCTCTCCCAGCGCCTCGCCGGCGGCGTGTTGAAGAGTGTCGACCGCGCCCGTAGCGGCTTCGCCGATGTCGAACAGGCCTTCAAAGGCGGTCACGAGAATTGGCGACCGAAGAGTCGGCAGGGCGGTGTTCCAAGTTAGAACGGTCACTGCTCCAGCATGCCTCATTGTGGGCAGGTCGCGACCGATTGATCTACGATGTCGACTGTGAGTGCTGACTGGACCCCTCAGAGTGTTTTGTGGTCCGTCGGCGCGAACCTCCTGCAGGCCGACGCAACGAACGTCGACGAGTTGATAGTGGCCGCCATTCGCGAAGTTTCGAACTGCATCGGCGCGACCACGGGGGGTCTCTGGGAGTTCGATCGTGCAGAAGAAGAGATCCGTGCATCCCATCAATGGGGTGAGGCCGATGCCGCACCGATAGGTATCGATCTATCACCGAGCTTTGTGCGAGATGCGCTGGCCGCGGGTGATGGCCACGCAGTGGTCAGTCTGGTCGACCTATTCGGCGAGCAGGAGTGTCGCGCTCGGGGCTGGAGCGATGGCCGAGTCGTGGTGTCGGTTGTTGATCGACAGCCTGCTCTGGTGAAGTCTCTTGTACTCGTTTCGGAGCCGCCGTCGTGGGGCAGCCAGGAACTCGAGCTGGTGCAGGGTTTCAGCACTTTGCTTCGCCAGTTGTTTGGTCGACGGCGAGCTCAAGAAGACCTCCAGGAACGGCTGATGCTCGATGGTCTACGCAGCCGTATCGCCAACCTGTGCCACGGTGCGACCCCCGACACGCTCGATCAGACCCTTGGCTCAGTCCTCGAGGAAATGCAGTCAGGGCTAAACGTCGATTCGGCTTCGTTGATTTGCGTGGACACGGCGGGCACGCTCAAGTTTGAGCTTGTCGCGGCCAAAGGATCGATGCCATCGGCTACGAGTCGCGAGATACCAGTCGAGGAATTGGGGCCCGAGGTTGGCGACTTCCTGGCGTCAAGAAGAGGCACCGCACAAGTCGACTTTCTGCCGATGATTGAAGCGATGTTCGGACCCTCGGTCGCAGCTCGCTTCGAGGCCCGAGACACCCAGCGGTTGGCTACCTTGTGTCCGGTCGACGAGTCGGCTGCTCGACAATGGAGTCTGACGACATCACGCGAACGAGGCCGACCTTGGGGCGACCATTTTGACGAATGGCTTGACGGTATCGCGGCGCTAATTGCGCAAGCTCGTAGACGCTGTCGTCTCGAGGCGGTTTCGAGAGCGCGGTTAGAGGCGCAACGAGTGATCGCCGGGGCCGGTCAGGCATTCTTGAGAGTAGACGCCGCTGATGCGAAGGCCGAAGTCTCCCATGCCCTAAACCGCTTAGGGCAGGAGTTGGGGGCCGAGTTCGCGACGATCTGTTTCCTTGAAGATAACGACGACATGGTCCGTATTGAGCAGCTGTGGGCCATCGCCGAGGGACGCACTTTCGACCTCCCAGTTCGGGTTCCGCTTAACCTCATCGAGTTCGCCGAAGATACCTTTAGCGAACTTGCCACCGTACAAACCTTCGAGGTGTCCGAAGCGCTGAGCGTGTTGTTCGGCGGCCGCCGAGCGAGCCTTTGGACGAGCATCACCGCTCCTATAGCCGGAGGCCAAGAGATGGGCGCGGTGGCTTTCGGATTCGGTACTTCAGAACTAGACGACGACTCCATGTTGGTCGAAACGGTTGCGACCATGGCCGATCTGATTGGTCAGCTCACCGTGAGGCTGACAGCTCAGGCTGCCCTCGATCGCCGGCATGCGAGCGATCAGGTTCTGGCCGAGATCGCCAGCGACTTGTTGTTGTCGGAGGGTGCTGATGAGGCCGGCGTAGTCGCTCAAAACGTCGAGCGGTTCGCAGATCGTTTGGGGTTCGAGTCCGTGGTCCTCGTCGAGGGCACCACTGCTCAACTTAGCCCCTCAGACAACCCGCGAACGGTGCTGGCCTGTCCAGTTGTAGCCGGTGGCGACACGGTCGGCGACTTGCGGGTCGAAAGGGTCTCCGGGCTATTCGACGACGACGCAGTAGCGGTTCGTTCGTTGGCGGTACTTCTGGGTCAGTGGCACACTTCGGCCGAATCGAACCGCCGCGACTCGTTTCGGCTTCGATCAGATCGAGTCCTTGGGCGCGTTGCTGGTCAACTTGCCGAAGCGGGCGGCGAGAACCTTCGGGCGATCGTCGATTCGGTCCTCAGTGAGATCTGTGGGGACACCAACAACGCCGCCATCACGATCTGGCGGGTCGACTACGAACTCGAGTGCTATCGGGTGGCCTATCGTGGGCTGGCCCCCGACGCCCGACCGGGGGAAGTTTCGGAGTTGGCCTGGGGTGAGGACGAATGGCTTGACGATGTTCGCCTTACTGGCCAGCCTGTTCAGTTCGAAGCTCCGCAACCCAGCCAATCCACGCCGTCGCGGCTGATTTTCAGCCGGTCAGAAGATCCCAAAGTAGAGGGAATTGTGTGTGTGCAGTCGCACACGTCCGGGTCGTGGCAACCCGAAACCGTCGAAATGTTCGTCTCGTTCAGTCGACTGCTCAGAGACGTCGAGGTTCGGGTCTCGGCCGAACGGTACGCCGATGCCGCGTTCAGCCGAGCGCCGGTGGGGATTGTTCTCCGTGACCGGTTTCTCAACCTGATCACCTGCAATCAGTCGTTTCTGGATTTTGTCGGCGCCGAAACGGTGGACGAACTGGTCGGGACTGGCCCCAGCGAGCTGTACGCCGATCGCTTCGAAGATGTTGCGTGGTTGGATAACGATGGATCGCTCAGCGGTGAGGCGGCGTTTAGGCGCCGCGATGGGGGGCAGGTCTGGGGTCAGATGCGCGGTTCGGTAGTTGGTGGTGACGGCGGGGAAGAATTCTGGTTGGTCCATATCGAAGACATCACTCGGCGCCGCCGCAACGAACAACTGTTGCGATTCCAGGCAACTCACGACGAGCTCACCGGACTGCCCAATCGTCGACGGCTGCTCGATCAGGTCCGGTCGATTACCGCTACCGGCACCGAGGTCGCGGTATTGCTGCTCGATCTCGATCGGTTCAAGAACATCAACGACTCGCTGGGCCACGACCGAGGTGACCAGTTGTTGGTCACCATTGCCGATCGCATCCGACTGGCGATTCGCCCCGGCGACACCGTTGCCCGGCTCGGTGGCGACGAGTTCTCCGTATTGCTTCCCGGCCCGGTGACCGTTGCCGATGCCGAGTTTGTGGCCGGCCGGATGCTGCGGATCATTGGCGAGCCGGTCTTCTTGGGCGGCCAGACGGTGTTCCCGGCTGCGAGCATCGGAATAGCTTTGGTCGGCCCCGACGAGGATGTCACAGATTTGCTCCGTCGAGCCGACACCGCCATGTACCGCGCCAAGGCCCAAGGTCGCGCTCAGCACGCCGTTTTCGACGAACAGCTTCAGATGGCCGTAACTACACGGATGGCGACCGAAGCCGGGCTACGAGGGGCGCTGCGCAACGACGACTTCCTCGTCTACTACCAACCCGAAGTGTCTATCGAAGATGGCCGGATGCTCGGGGCCGAGGCCTTGGTGCGGTGGAACCATCCGCAGCGGGGGGTGCTCGCTGCTGCGGAATTTATCGACGTCGCCGAAGAAACCGGGCTGGTTGTCGAAATGGGCGAGCTGGTTCTGGCCCAAGCCGTTCTCGAGGCCGCTAGTTGGCCCGGGGGCGACGATGGCCCGACCGTAAGAGTCAACCTCGCGGCCGCGCAGCTCCAACGCGACGACACCGTGGCCCTGGTGCGGTTCGCGCTGCACGATTCCGGACTGCCGGCTCACCGGCTGTGTCTCGAAATCACCGAGTCGGCGGTCATGAGCGACATCGAACGGTCCGAGGCGATTCTGTATCGTCTCAAAGAACTGGGAGTCCAGTTGGCCGTTGACGACTTCGGCACCGGGTTCAGCTCGCTTGCCTATCTGAAGCGGTTCCCGGTCGACGCCCTCAAGATCGATAGGGCGTTTGTCACCGGACTGGCCGACGACCCGGAGGATCGGGCGTTCGTACGCTCGATCATTTCTCTTGCCGAGGCCCTGGACCTCGACGTAGTAGCCGAAGGGGTTGAGACCCTGGAACAGGCGCAGGTGCTTACCCAACTTGGGTGCCATCGAGCGCAGGGGTACCTCTACGCTCGCCCCGCGCCAGCGGTCGAGTTGGCCAGCTTTCTCGGCACGTAACCTCCCGACGACCAAAAGGGACTAAAGTCCTGGGCCGTTTGGCCGATGTAAATAGTGATGACTGTCGATCGCCGCGCCGCGGAATATCCGCGATGGGGACCCGCGCTGGTCCGGCGGGTAGTGGCCATCCGCGTGATGTCATCGATCTCGTTGGGAGTGGTAGCGGCCTGGGTGCCGGCATTTGGTCCCGACCGGATCTGGGCTGGCCTGATCTTGATGTTCGGCGTGCCCTTCAGCACTGTGGTCGTACACCGCTACTCACCGATGGACACCATCTTGGTCCGGGTTACTCTCGTCGATGCAGTATGGCTGGTCATCGCGGTCATGACGGTGCCCGATTCCTATACCGGTGCCGCTCTGGTTGGCATGGCGATGTTGGCGTTTGTCGCGGTGGAGGACACGCGGGCGCTGTACCTGGCGAGCGGGCTGACGGTTCTCGGGTTGGGCGCTTCGGGGCTTATTTACTCACCGCCGCGTTGGATGCCTCTGTTGTCGATCTATGTGTTGTTGTTGCCGTTGTTGGTGTTCATGTCAACAATCCAACGCGAACGCGACCGCGACGATCGGCGTCGTACCCGGTTTAGAGTCGAGCACGACCTTCTCACTGGTTTGTTGAACCGGGCTGGTTTGTCGCTGGCGTTCGAGTCGCGTGCTGTTACCGCGGTCATAGTGATCGACCTCGACGGATTCAAAGACATCAACGACACTCTCGGTCATCATGCCGGCGACGATCTTCTTACGCTTCTTGCCGAACGACTTCATTTGGAGGTCGGCGATCGGGGCGTCGTCGCTCGAACCGGCGGCGATGAGTTTGCGGTTGCGGTGTACACCGACGACTTCGATCGCATGGCCGGCGACGCACTGAGGGCGTGTCGGCGCCGCGTAGCTCTCGGCGATATCGACGTATCTATCGGAGCGTCGGTGGGTATCGCTGCGGTCTCAGACACCCACGATGGGCACGAATTGCTACGTCGAGCCGACCTGGCAATGTACGAAGCGAAGCGAAGCCAAGGCGGCGTGCGACGCTGGACCGGTGCGACCCGGTCGGCATCGCGGCATCGCGTTGAGCTGAGCGGCGACGTGGACCAAGCGTTCAGCGCCGGGCAGTTCGAATTGTATTTTCAGCCTATTGTCGACATGTTGTCGGGCCAACCGGTGGACGTCGAGGGTCTCTTGCGGTGGGCCCACCCGGTGTACGGATTGCTTCAGCCTGGCGAATTCTTGGGACTGGTCGAGGGGATCGGTCGTCGGTCAACAATGGATCGACTCGTGTTCGAACAATCGGCGCAGATGGCCGCCCGATTGCCGACCTGGATGGGGGTGTCGGTCAACATTTCTGCCGGCAGTCTGTTGCGCTCGTCGGTGCCGATTGCGCTCGGTGATGCTTTGGCCCGCCATGATGTGGCCCCGCAACGCATCACCGTCGAAATCATCGAAGACGAGATGGTCGATGACCACAGCACGGCGCGCAGCGTTTTGCAGGCCCTCGGCGAGATGGGTGTGGGGATCGCGATTGATGACTTTGGCACCGGCCACTCCTCATTGTCCCGGCTGAGACGTCTGCCGGTGTCGTCGCTCAAAATCGACCGCTCATTCGTTTCGGCTATGCCGACGTCTGACGACGATCGGGCGATCGTGCGAGCGGTCAGTGATCTTGGTCGAGCCCTCGACCTGGTGATCGTAGCCGAAGGGGTCGAGGACGCTTCGATTCGCGCCCACATGATCGAATGCGGGATTATCGTTGATCGGCTTCAGGGTTATGGCATTGCTCGGCCAATGCGGGCTGACGCGTTGGCGAGCTGGGTTGAGGCTTCAGTCGAGGCGCAGAACTCGGCGGGCGTTGTCGCGAAGGAACTTGGGCCAAACCTCGTCCTTGAAGGGAACATCGCGCATCTGCTCGAAGATCCGATCGAGTGACAAACCCATCGGGAAATACCCGGCGTAGATGATCTTGTCGGCCCCTCTGGTGTTGGCGTAATCGATGATGGCTTTGGGGTAGTGCTTGGGCGCAAACGCCGAAGTCGAGTAGTGCAGGCCGGGCCATTTGAGCATGAGCTTCACGGCCAGGTCTTCCCACGGCTCACATCCGTGGCGGGTCACAAATGTGAGCTCGGGGAAGTCGTACATGACCTGATCGATGCGTTCGACATGCTGAGCCGCCGCGGGTACTCGTGGTCCGGGAATGCCGGCGCAACAAAAGATCGGGATGTCGAGTTCGCAGCAAACGGCATAGATCGGGTACATGAGAGCCGCGTCTATCGGCACTTGAGGCAGCCGGCCAGATGGGAACGCGGTGACCGCTTTGAGGCCGACCTCGTCGTGCAGGCGCCTGATTTGGCGAATCGCTTCGACCCCTTCGTTGGGGTCCGGTTCGAAACAGGCGATAAATCGGTCGGGGTGCTCGGTGACGCACTTGTTGCCGTAGCCGTCGCCCTCGGGTTTGCAGCCGACCATGGCGATCTCGACCCCGCACCGATCCATGAACGGCAAGAGCAGATCGGCTCCCTGCGGCGGATCGGTGAGGTTGCCGTCGCTGTCGCGGGCTTGGTCAGAGAACGGCACATCTTTGAACATGTACTGAGCGGGAAAGTTCATGTTGGCCGACTCGGCGTCTTTGAGCGCTCGCTCGAGAAAGGCGTAACGGTTCTTGCCCGTCGGGCCGGCCGTCGTGCCCATCATCGTGTCGATTACGCCGATGTCGTCTGGAAATCCCAAGACTTGTCCTCTCGGTTTTGGGCCGTGTCAGTTCGGCGCCGATGATGGTCTTGACGTCAGCTTAGGTACACGTACTGGGCGTCGATGAATTGGTGGTCGATGCCGGCGGCGCTGAGTGGTGCCGACAGGTCCACGGCTGGTCCTTCGGCGGTTTCTTGCATGCCGTGATCAGCAAGAACGATAATTGCCGTGCGATCGAGGGCCCCTGATCGTTCGATCTGGGCAATGACCTCTCCCATTCGTTGATCGGTATCGCGGATAGCGGCTTGGGCCATCTCGCTATGAGGGCCGCCGGCATGACCCGCGGCGTCGGTGAGGTTGAATGTGAACCAGCTGTAACGGGGAACCGCGCCGAGTGATCCACTCCAAAGGTGACATGCTTCAGCCATCGAATGAGCGTCGACAATGCTCATTTGGCGGTAGCTCTTTTCGCCCATGAAGTCCGAGGTTCGGTGCTTGCGTCGATCGTCGTCGCTCAGGGCAGGGCGCTCCCCGCCAGAACTCATCTGGGCGTAGCTGGAGTAGTCGGCCCCTCTGTCGGCGTACTCGTAGGTAGTAGCAGTTTTGGCGTCGGGGAACTGACGGTGAACGGCCTCGTGCAACGTCTCGATGTCGGAACGGAGGTGGTCTCGAGCGTTGATCATTTGGGCGAAGTCCAGGAGGTCGACAACTCTTTGTTGATTCCGGTCGAACCACGTGTTGTGTAGCACTCCGGTCCGGCCCGGGAAGACCCCGGTGCTGGCGCTGAAGTGGTTTGCGAGAGTTGCGGTCGGCAGGCTCGCAAAAGCGCCGTGCCGATAGGAGGTACCCCGCTCGATCAGCGAGGCGACATGGGGGGCATCGCCGTTGGCCGCGAGCTCGTGGAGTTCGTTGGGGTTTACCCCGTCCCACAAGAAGACGACAACGTGGTCTGGAAGCTGGCCGGTGTCGACTAGTTCGCTTCGTTCATCGCCGTCTTGCACCGCCAGCCGGATGCTGGGTCGCGCCGTGCCCAGCCCGTCGACGCCGTCTCGCCGCGGGAGCCCGAGGAGGGCGGCGATGGTAGGGGCAACGTCGACGACTCGGAGATGTTCGTTGACGATCCCTCGTTGAATTATGCCGGCCCCCGCGGCGATAAACGGGGCTCTTGCTTGGGTGACTGCCAGCGAACCGTGTTCGCCGGCGTTGCCGTGAAAGCGGTGGGCCGGATGATTCAAGACGACCAAGTCGGGGCTGTGAGGCGAGTCAAAGAACTGGGCCGTGGACTCAAAGGCGTACGGCGTGGCGTGCTGGCCGAGCGCCGCCCACGGATCGGCCTGCTCGTCGGCGACGCAGCAGCGCTGATCGGTTGACTGGTCGGCGAGCGGACTTTGGCCACATGTAGCGGTGACGGAAAAACCGTCGTGGCCGTTGCGAAAGTCGACCGAGCCTCTGGCCGCTGAGGCCCGGTAGCCCTCGGCGGTCCGCAATAGAACTGCGTCTACTTCGCCGGCCAGCGATGGATCGGTCAGCACCTCTTCAGCACGAGCGAGAGTCATTCGGGCACCCTAGTTGGCCACGCGAGCATCTTACGGTTGACAAAGCACGATTGGCGGTTACGGTGAGACCTGTGAAGCTCTCGTTCTCAACCCTGCTTCTTCTCGTGTAGGCGAGCGTCTCATAGGCGCTCGCCGATCCCCTCGTGCCCTCGGGCTCGAGGGGTTTCGTGCTTTTCGGAGCCGTCCGAAACCCGTTCGACCCAACTATCTTTTGCCACACCCTTCAAGGAGCCAGCCATGAGCACCATGCCGTTCGAAAAGTACCGTCCGTATCCGGCGGTCGAACTTGCCGATCGCACTTGGCCGAGCCGTCGACTCGAGACTGCTCCGATGTGGTGCTCGGTTGATCTCCGCGACGGCAACCAGGCTCTGGTTGACCCTATGGACAGCACCCGCAAGCGTCGGATGTGGGATCAACTGGTTGCCATGGGTTTCAAAGAAATTGAGGTCGGGTTCCCTGCAGCGTCCCAGACCGACTTCGACTTTGTTCGCCAACTCATCGAAGAAGACCTGATCCCCGACGACGTAACGATTCAAGTTCTCACTCAGGCCCGCGCCGATCTGATCGAACGGACTTTCGAGTCGATTGTCGGTGCCAAGAAGAGCATTGTTCATCTCTACAACTCGACTTCGACCACGCAGCGCCGGGTCGTGTTTCGCCTCGACCGGGCCGGCATTGTCGATATTGCGGTCAAGGGCGCGGAGCTTTGTCGCGATTTTCGCGCCCAAGCGGCCGATCCCGAGTCGATCCGTTTCGAGTATTCGCCCGAGTCCTACACCGGCACCGAACCCGAGTTCGCCATCGAGGTGTGCGAAGCAGTCATGGACGTGCTCGAACCGTCGCCCGACAACCCGCTGATCTTGAACCTTCCGGCCACCGTCGAAATGTCGACTCCGAACCTTTACGCCGACATGGTCGAGCGTTTCTTGCGCGATATCCGAGACCGCGATTCGATCATTTTGTCGCTGCACCCCCACAACGATCGCGGCACCGCGGTTGCTGCGGCCGAATTGGGCGTAATGGCCGGCGCCGACCGCGTCGAAGGCACGTTGTTCGGTAACGGCGAACGAACCGGCAACGTCGATCTGGTCACCATCGCGCTCAACCTTTTCACTCAGGGCGTCGATCCGCAGCTAGACGTTTCCAACATCGAAGAAGCGCGGCGCGTGTTCGAGTTTGCCAACCGGATGACGGTGCACGACCGTCACCCTTACGTCGGTGATCTGGTCTATACCGCTTTTTCGGGCAGTCACCAGGACGCCATCAAGAAGGGTATGGCCGATCTCTACGACGTTCAGCCGGGCGAGGCTCTCGAAGGAGTCTACGACACGTGGGATGTGCCCTATTTGCCGATCGATCCCCGCCATCTCGGCCGGAGCTACGAGGCGGTCATCAGGGTCAACAGCCAGTCCGGCAAGGGCGGCGTGGCCTACGTGTTGTTGCACGAGTACGGGCTCGACCTGCCCCGCGACCTGCAAGTCGACTTCTCCAAGAAGATCCAAAAAGTCACCGAAGACACCGGCACCGAGATCACGTCTTACGAGATTCATCGCCGCTTCATGGCCGAATACGTCGAGCCATCGCGACCGAAGGTCGAGATCATTGGCCACCGCTCTTCAAGCGACACCCTCGACTCGGGCCGCACTTCTCTCGAAGCCAAGCTGATCGTGGACGGGCAAGAACGCATGGTTACCGGCGAAGGAAACGGACCAATCGATGCCTTCGTCGATGCCCTCAAGACGGCGGGATTGTTCGACGGCAAAGTGGCCGATTACAGCGAGCACACCATGGGGACTGGATCCGACGCGACCGCGGTGGCCTACGTGGAGATCGACACTGGAGCACGGGACACCGTCTGGGGGGTTGGGCAGCACGAGTCGATCGTTTCGGCTTCGTTGCGAGCCATTGTCTCGGCTGTGAATGCTCTGGCCCGGCAATTCTTAATGCTCTCTTAGAGTGTGCGCAGGTTCTCTCAGAGTAGTCATATTGGTACAGTCAACGAATGACTCGTTCTACATCTCGCCTTCGGCTCCTGGCCGCTGCTCTCGTCCTTGTTGTATTCGCCGCGGCCTGCGGCAGTAGCAACGACACATCCGCCGACACTGGTTCGGCCGACACTGGTTCCGCCGACACTGGTTCGGCCGACACGTCCGCCGCTGATACGTCAGCCGCTGATGTCAACGTCGACAACACCAGCGCATCGGTTGATGCCAACGTGGCGGCCTTCTGTGCCGGAGCGGCCGAACAAGACGCCCGCCAAGACGCCTTTAACGATTTTGATCCAGTAGCGGTCCAAGAATTCGTTCGCACGTCGGGTAGCGCCATGCTTGACGCGATCGAAATCGCGCCCGCCGAGATCGCCGACGACATGCAGGTTTTGGCTGACGGACTCGAGCAGTTCTACAACGTGCTGAAAGACCACGACTGGGACATCTTTGCAGCTAGTGCCGAACTCGACGCGATCGACGAGTCACCCGAGCAGTTGGCGGCCAGCGATGCCGTCGATGCGTGGCGGGCCGAGAACTGTGGCACGCCATTGCCGTCTGATGAGCCCGACGTGGCTGATAACAGCGGCTCAATTGACGACGTTCTGAGTACCCCAGAGGGCATCTCGACGATTTTGGGAAGCGAAGCGGGCCGCGAAATGTTCATCACTGGCATGACCCAAGACGGAAGCATGACCGTCGAGCAGGCCACTTGTCTGGTCGATAGCATCGACGCCGATGGGCTCGCCGCGTTGATTGGCGACGCCCAACCGACGGCCGAATCGATGGTCACGGTGCTCGAGATCATGAGCACCTGCGGAATCGCCCCCTGATTCGTCATCGGCTACGGTCAGCGGCCGTAGCCCTATGACCGCTTTTACCGTATTTCGACTCAACCACGTTCACCCGTCGCCCACCGACGGCACCGAGATGAGCGACCGCTACAACGCCGCGCTCGACATGATCGAGTACCTGGACGGTCGCGGCCTCAACGCGGTGCAGTTCGACGAGCACCATGTGAGCGCTATGGGCTGGTCGCCAACGCCGTTGATGAACGCCGGGATGGTGTTGGCTCGCACCAAGAACGTCATGTGCATGATTGGGGCGCTGCTGTTGCCGCTGCACGACCCCCTTCGGGTCGCCGAAGACATAGCGGTGCTCGACTTGGTAGGCAAGGGGCGCATCGTGGTCACGGTGGGGCTCGGCTACCGCCCCGTCGAGTACGCGGCGATGGACAAGGAATGGACCCGTCGCGGCAAGATCATGGACGAATCGCTCGATGTTTTGTTCAAGGCTTGGACCGGCGAACCGTTCGAGCATCACGGCGAGATGGTGCAGGTCTTGCCCAAGCCGTTCAGCCAACCTCACCCGCAGATCATGATTGGCGGTTCGGCCAAGGCGTCGGCCCGTCGGGCGGCGAGGCTCGGGCTCGCGTTGTACATGAACGGCAACCCGCTTGGTATCAAAGATCTCTACGAGCAACTTTGCGCCGAGAATGGCAGCACCGCCTTTTGCATCGCTCCCGAGGAAGCGCCACAGGTTTGTGTTGTCGACGATCCCGACCGGGCGTGGGCCGAACTTGGCCAGCACTTCATGCTCGAAGCGCGGACCTACGCCGACTGGCAGCCCGAGGGGCAGAACTCGCCGGTGCACAGTCACGCCATGGGTGTTGACGAGTTGCGGGCCGAAGGAATTTATCGCTTCTTGACCCCGGATGAGGCCGTCGAACTTGGCCGTTCGGCCGGGTCGCTCACGCTGCATCCGATGGTTGGCGGTATGCCGGTCGACGAGGCGTGGCGGTCGGTCGAACTGTTTGCCGACTCGGTGTTGGCGGCGAACCATGGCTGATTGGTCGTCGCTGACCGCCCGGGCAGGTTTGGCGTGTCACGACCTTGTGGGCTGGATGATGTGGGACCCGCGGGCGATCGCCAAGTACGAGGCGCTCGGGGTTCCCCACGGTGCCAGCTGGATCGTGGCGTGGCGGTTGGCCAGTCTTGGCGACGCGTCCCCGGCGGTTGGAGCTTCGGTCGCGTATTCGATCCAGCCCGAGGTCATCGAAGCGGTCATGAATATGTACCGCGAAGCCGCGACCCCCGAAGCTATTCTCGAGGTCCGCGACGAAGCGGTCGTGCCTGGGTTGACCGAAGTCGATCCCGAACTGCCCGGCCGACTCGGCGACCTGGCGTCTGAGTTGTGGCGGGGCGTCGACGCTGTGCACTTTGGCGCCCGGCCACTGTTTGCTGCTCACCGCGCTCGGCCGCGCCCCGTCGACACCAATCCTGGTTTGTCGGCTTGGCTGGCGGCCAACTGCCTTCGCGAATTACGCGGCGACAACCACTGGGCCCTGTGCGCGGCCGCCGATCTCGATGCTGTTGAGGTCGGGTTGTTGCATTCGGTCATGATCGACGTGGAGGAGTACGGCAGCGAGGAGTGGATTGCCCGCAGTCGTGGCAACGACGATGCCGCGATCGCTCGTGGCTGGGCCCGACTCGAGGCCAAGGGTCTGGCCCAAAACGCGGCGATCAGCAACGCTGGCCGGGAGTTCCGGCTAGCGCTCGAAGCTCACACCGACGAACTGACAACCCCGGCTTGGCAAGCGGTTGGCGAGGCTGCGACCCAAGGGTTTTGTGCGCTGATCGAACCTTTGCACCAAGACTTCGTGGCCCGCATCGACGCCACCGCTGGGCCTCGGTGGATGCCCGCCGTGCGCGGCGCCGGCGCCTCCTAGAAGGACTGGGCGGTTCCGGTTCTTATCCGATTGCGAGCTGGATGGTATTGGCGACTTCGTAGTCAACGATCGGCGTGAGCGGTCGCGTCAAATCTCGTGTTGTTACCCGCCGGTTGTAGACCAATGCCAGGGCTCGCTCGGCAGGTTGTAGAAGCCGTATTTGGGTGCGAGCTCGGCGAGCGTGCGAAAGACGTCGGTCCTACGGCTGCGCAGGACCCGCCCGTTGTAGGTGAAGTCGATAGCCAGGCCGAGTTCGTGCTGAGACAATCCGGGTCGAGCGGTTGGTGGGCGACACCGGCTAGCGGGCATGTTCCAGACTGCGTAGTTGGATGTGCCGCAGTTGGCGCGACGGAGACGAATCTGGCTTTCGATGCTGCGGTAGCCGCCTCCGCCCATCACGAACCCGCGTTCCTCCATGGCGTCAAGCAATGCGCCGAGCGACTCTTCGATCAAAACGTTGACCGTAATGCCGCCAACCGAAACAAGATCGATGTCGCTGCCGGCGGGTATCGAGATCCCGCCGGGCGGGACTCGAGACGCGATGGCATCGGCGATTTTTTGTTCCTCGTCGCGGATCTCTTGGGTGAGAGAAGCATCGAGCTCGGCCAGAGCGGCAGCTTCGCCGAGCCGGTGTTCTTGGCGCAGCACTACCTCTTCGACGAGAGTTTCTTGCAGCGCCAACGCGTCGGAGAGTTCTGACAGCCGAATCTCGACTTCGGCCTGGCTGGCTTCGGCCTCGGCCGTTGCGGCGGCGGCCACGTCTTGTTGGTGTTGTAGTTCGGCGGCTATCGAGCGCAGTTCGTCTAGCTTCTCTAGCTCGGTACCAGTGCCGATGTCTACGAGGGTGCTGGCGCGGGTGGCCCCCCACGGGTCGTTGCCCAGTACGTCGATCTCGTCGAACGGTTGGAACGACACGTACGACTCGACCACGGTGGCTTGGAGGTCGGCGCGGGCCTGAGACTGTTGGCGCTCGAGTTGGGTGATCTCGAGCCGGGCCCGATCTTCGATTGTCTTGGCTTCGGCGACTGCCCGATTAGCGGAGTCGACGGCGGCTTGTTGGGCGTCGACGTTGGCTTGGGCGGCGTCGAGCGCGGCGGTGAGGTCGTCGGCCTCGGCGTTGAGTGCATCGATTTCTACCGCGAGAGTGGCGGCGTCTTCGCGAAGAGCCTTGCGTTGCTTGCGTAGCTCCGACGGCGTCCCCGCCGACACAAATCCGACACCCGCGGCGACGACCGCGATCACAACCGCGACAACGAGCGGCGAGGCCGCTCGTCGGCGGAAAGTTGAGTTGGAGTCTGTCGGCATCGGTCGTCACACAATTGCAATGAACAGCGTGGAACGGTATCAGCGTCGCACCCGCTTTGTCGCCTCGCGATGGCCGAGGAGCGATTCAGTCGAGATCGCCCCGACACGCCGCGTCAAATATTGATGCGGCGAAGTCGCGGTCGATCGTGATGGGGTTGGTTGCCGCCGACGGATCTTCGACCGCGGCAAGGGCGATCTGGTCGATTCGGTCGGGGTCGACGCCCAATTCGACGAGCGTGTGGGGCACGCCCGAGGTTGAGCGCAGCTCCAGGATGTGTTCGACGAATCCGTCGAAGCCGCCGCTGATTTGGCAGTAGGCCGCCAGGCGTTCGACTTCGGCCACGATCTTGGTGCGGTTTGCGAGCAATACATATGGCATCAAGACGGCGTTGGTCATGCCGTGATGAGTGCGAAATAGGGCGCCAATGGGATGAGCGAGTGCGTGCATGGCCCCGAGTCCTTTCTGAAACGCGGTGGCCCCCATCGACGCGGCCACCAGCATCTGCCCTCGCGATTCGAGATTGGTTGGATCGTCGAGAACACGAGGAAGATGTTCCAGAACCAGCCGGCACCCTTCCATACCGATGCCGTGCGACATTGGGTGAAACGCGGGCGAACAGATCGCTTCGAGCGAATGCGAGAGGGCATCGATGCCGGTGCCAACCGTGAGCACGCGGGGTAGTCCGACCGTGAGCTCCGGGTCGGCTAGCACCGCTACCGGCATCAGCTTTGGGTGAAAGACGATCACCTTGCGGGCGGTGCCTTCGTCGATGATGAGGCCGGCCCGTCCGACCTCGCTGCCGGTCCCAGCGGTGGTTGGCACCGCGATCACGGGCGCTATCGCGGCGGCATCGGCGCGTGTCCAGTTGTCGCCGACATCCTCGAAGTCGAACATCGGCCGCGATTGCCCGACCATCAGGGCCACAGCCTTGCCAACATCGAGTGCTGAACCTCCGCCGATGGCGACCACTCCGTCGTGGCCTCCGGCCTTGTAGACCGCGACGCCGGCATCGATATCGCGGGCGATCGGGTTCGGGCTCAGGTCGCTAAAGACGTTTGTCGCTAGGCCAGCAGACTCGATCGCCGTTCGACTCTCGTCAAGTGGGGGCAACCCGGCTAGTCCGGGATCGGTGACGATCAACGGATTGGCCATGTTGGCGTCTTTGCAGATTTGACCGAGCTCTCGTACCCGTCCTGCGCCAAAGTGGTACGCGGTGGGATAGCTCCAGTTTGCCGATTTGGTCATCGAGTCGGTCCAGTCGTGGGTGGTCGCTAGTCGTTCTTGGTGGTGAGTCCGCCGTCGACGGGGATGATGGCCCCGGTGATGAAAGATGATGACGGCAGCGCGAGGTTCAGCACCATGTGGGCGACCTCCTCGGGGTCTCCGTATCGCCTCAGCGCGGTGCGGCGTCGGGCGAAGGTGTCTCGCATGTCGCCCGGAATGAAGTCGGTCATCGCCGTGAGGATCGGGCCGGGACAGATCGCGTTGACGGTTATCCCCTTGGTGCCAAGCGAAACGGCGAGCGAACGGGTGAGACCCACTACTCCATGTTTGGCGGCGGTGTAGGGAGCCGCGTCTCGCTGGGCGCTGATGCCTTCGGTCGACGCGATATTGATGATGCGGCCTTCGCCTGAAGC
>CAZDEB010000009.1:42515-58973 GCA_964504305.1 uncultured Candidatus Nemicrothrix sp.
GGGCGCTGATGCCTTCGGTCGACGCGATATTGATGATGCGGCCTTCGCCTGAAGCGATCAGGTCTTCGAGGCAGGCTCTGATGATTCTCTGGTGAGGAGTGAGCAAGACGTCGAGGGCTTTTTGCCATTGGTCTTCGAAATCGTTGGCGTCTATTGGCCCGCCCGCGGCGTTGGTCACGTCGAGCAGGTGGCCGAACGCCGTTCCTCCGGAACTGGTGATGGCATCCACAACAGCATCGACCCCAGGCTGGGTGAGGTCGGTCACCGCGACGTGGGCGCCTTCATCAGCGAACAGGTACGCGGTGGCGCGGCCCATTCCCGATGCCGCGCCGGTGATAAGTACAACCTTGTCCTTGACCGAGCGACTGCGGGTAGAGAGACGGGTCATCACGGCTCCAACTGTTCGGTAGTGGCGAATCGAAACTCGATGCGGTGATGGTAGTGCTGGCCTGGTAGCAGCAACGTTGACGGCGCCCACTCAAGGTGCGGCGCGTTCGGAACATGCTGCGGCTCGAGGCACAGCCCGGCAAAGGGCCCGTGGGCCCGTCCGCCGCCGCCGGGACTGTCGAGGTAGCCGCCGGCGTAGAACTGCAAAGCCGGGTGAGCGGACCAGACTTCGAGACAACGTCCCGAGGCCTGGTGAACGAGTCGGGCGTGGCGTCGGAACCCGTCGCCTTCGACCATGTAGCAGTGGTCGAACCCCGGCGGCCCTACGTTGGTGATCGCTGGTCCAAGCCGGGTTGGATGCCCAAAATCGAAGGGCGGTGACACGATGCCGGGGGGCCCGGACGGTAACCGCGCCGCACCAACCGGAACCATCTGGGTTGCGTCGATCTGCACATGGTGTTGCCGGATCGTCTCTGCTTGGGGTCCGCCAAGGTTCCAGTATGTGTGGTTGGTCATGGAACACACCGTGGTTGCGTCGGTGGTTGCGTCGAGGTCGATAGACAGCACGGCGTTTTTCAACTCGTAGGTGGCGGAGGTCCGGATCGTTCCGGGAAACCCCATCTCGCCGCTCGGACTTTCGAGTTCGAAACGAACCCCGCGGGCGGTAGAGCGCCCGATCCAACGTCGCCTGCCAAATCCGCCTCCACCGTGGAGTTGGTTGGGGCCCTCGTTGGCGGTGAGCTGATGATGGCGGCCGTCGATGACAAGTTCGGCCGGCCCGATGCGGTTCGCGTAGCGGCCCACGGTGATGCCGAGGTGAGGGTTGCGGCGATGATCCAAACGGTCCTCGTCGGAGTCGAGTCGCAACGTGATGTCTTCGACGCGCCCGCCTCGATCCGGGGTCCGAACTACTTCGATGGCTGCGCCGAGATCGACGAGCTCGACTTCGATGCCGGACGGGTCTCGAAGGGTGAATCGGCCAAGTGCCACCGCCGCACACTACGTTCCGGTCATGGATCTAGGACTCATCTGGGGATATTGGGGCCGGGGGATGCCGGACAACTTTGTCGAGCTCACCGTCGAAGCCGAAAAAGCGGGCTTCGACGCAGTGTGGACTGCCGAGTCCTGGGGTTCCGATGCGTTCTCACCACTCGTGCTTCTTGCCGCTCACACCGAGCGCATCAAACTTGGGACAAGCGTCGTTCAGATTTCGGCCCGAACCCCAGCGGCGACCGCGATGCACGCGATCACCCTCGATCACATTTCGAACGAGAGAACGATTCTCGGACTGGGCGTCTCGGGTCCGCAGGTCGTCGAGGGCTGGTACGGCATGCCGTCAGCCAAGCCTCTGGCTCGAACCCGCGAATACGTCGAGATACTGCGGCGGGCCTTTCGGCGTGAAGGTCCGCTCGAGTTCTCCGGCGAACACTTCCAGCTGCCGTTTGTGGGCGACGGGTCGACCGGTCTTGGCAAGCCGCTGAAGATCATGACTCATCCCTTACGCGAGATCCCGATCTGGATCGGCGCCGAGGGGCCCAAGAACGTTGCGCAAACGTGTGAGATCGCTGACGGGTGGTTTCCGCTCTACTACTCGCCGTGGCGAGCGGAGGTGTATCACGACCAGATCAAGGACCGAAAGGCCGGCTTCGAGATCTGCGTGAACGCTTCGTTCAGAGTCCATGGCGACGTCGAGGAGGCGTTGTGGCCGACCAAAGCTTCGCTGGGATTTTACATCGGAGGGATGGGAGCAAAGGGCCAGAATTATCACACCAAGCTGATGTCGCGGATGGGGTACGAGGCCGAGGCTCTGCGGATTCAAGAACTGTTTTTGCAAGGCCGGCGAGACCAAGCAATCGCCACTGTGCCAACCGAGTTCGCGGATGAGATTTCTTTGGTTGGTTCCGTTGATCGGATCAAGGATCGCCTCCAAGCGTGGGAGGAGAGTGCCGTAACCATGATCAACGTTGCCCCCCGAACGGTAGAAGAAGTCTGGCAGATCGCCGAACTGGTGAAGGGCTAGCTAGGTCCAAGCCAATAGGCGAACGTCACCGGTTTCTGCAAGGAGCTTCTTGACAATTCTGATACGGTCTGGCCATGTCGGACTCACCCTTAGGACCCGCTCAGCGTCGTATCGTCGACCACCTGAAGCGGTCGGGCCCGTGCACTACCACCAGCCTCGCCGAGGCTCTTGATGTAACAACCCAGGCCGTTCGACCACCGTTGGCCGAACTCGAAGCCCGCGGCCTGGTGGTCGCCGAGCGGGTTGTGACCGGGGTCCGCGGCCGCCCGCCGCTCGGATGGGCGCTTTCGCCGATCGCCATAGAGCTGTTCCCCGACCGCCATAGCGACCTCACGGTCGAGCTCATCGAGGCGATGCGAACCGCGCTTGGTGACGACGGCCTCGAACAAGTCCTTGTCGAGCGCGACCGCAAACAGCTGGCGACGATCCGCGAAGCCGCCCTCGATGCCCCCGATCTCGAAACCAGGGTCGACCGGTTGGCCCGAGTCCGCGCCGATCAGGGCTATATGGCCGAGGTTCGAGCCGACGGCGCCGACCTGCTTTTGATCGAACACCATTGCCCGGTGTGTGCCGCGGCTACGACCTGTCAAGGGTTGTGTCAGAACGAACTCGAATTGTTCCGTGAAGCCATCGGATCTGACGCCGAGGTCGAACGAACCCAGCATCTACTTTCTGGTGACGAGCGGTGCATCTACCGGATCCGCCGCGTTGGCTGACATGGTCGCGTTCACCCACGGCCGCATTGTCGAGGACGGTACCGAAGTTCGTCGCGCCGACGGTGCCACGATCTTCTCCGAGGGCGACTCGACATCAACCGTCTACGCCGTTGTTGAGGGTGCGGTCCGGATAGAAATCTCGACCGAATCGGGGCAGCGTCTCGTCATCGCACGAAAGGTCACCGGTGACATTGTGGGCGAACTCGGCGCGATCGATGGCCAACGGCGATCGGCGACTGCTATCGCCGACGGAGACGTCGTGTTGGCGGCAATGAGTCATGCCGCGTTCATCGACTTGCTACGGGCCGAGCCCGTAGCAGCGATAGAGGTGATGCGGCAGATGAGCGCGCAGCTGCGTACGGCGATCGAACGCACTGCGGCGCGCAACGCGGTTGATGTCACTCAACGGCTCTCGCGGCGCCTACTCGATCTAGTTCGCGATGTCCCTTCCGATTCGCCAACCGGCGACGTCATCGATCTACGGCTGACCCAAGACGATTTGGCCGGATGGATTGGGGCATCACGTGAGGCGACAAGCCGAGCGCTGGCCAAGATGCGCGCTGAAGGAATCGTGGCGACCGCTCGCCGCCAAGTCACGATTCTCGACATGGCGCGGCTGAACGACACGGCCAGGCTAAACGAGGAGGTGCGATGAGTCGTTGGAACGATCGTGGCGATGTGCCACGCGGTAGCGAATACGACGCCCGGTGGGCAGCGCGGGCCGATGCCGGCCAGTCGGTGCACGGCGAAGCCGATCTATTGACATCGCTCCTCGCCGGCGCGACCGCTTCGGTGCTCGACGCCGGCTGCGGCACGGGTCGCGTTGCGATAGAGATGGCGGCGCGGGGGTTTGATGTGGTCGGAGTCGACCTCGATCCGGGCATGCTCGACACCGCCCGACAAAAGGCACCGGAGATCGAGTGGAATCTTGGCGACTTGGCCACCGTCGAACTCGGGCGCACCTTCGATCTTGTCGCGATGGCCGGCAATGTCATTGTCTTTGTGGCGCCCGGCACGGAGGGACAGGTCTTGTCGAGGATGGCTGATCACCTTCGGCCCGGAGGACTCTTGGTCGCCGGTTTCCAACTGGGCGCCGGTCAGATATCGCTGGCGGACTACGATGCCTTGGCCGCGGTTGCCGGGCTGGGGCTGGTTTCGAGATGGTCGACGTGGGAGCGCAGTCCGTTTGCGGGCGGCGACTATGCGGTCTCGGTACACGAACGACGCGACACCCTTGGATGACCGAGGCGGGTGGCGAGTAGGTGCTGATGTCGACAACTGACCACGACGTCGCGGCCGAAATTGCGTCGGCTACCGGCGATCTTCTGGTCGACCTGCTGCAGAATCCGCCTCGAAGCGCGTCGTGGGGTGGGATCGAATACGAAGGGGACCGCGCCGCTCATCTCTTTATCGTCGATCAGCTCCGCCAACGCCGACCCGACGATGCGATTCTCTCCGAAGAAGGCCACGACGACCCTGGCCGACTTCGAAGTGAGCGAGTGTGGATCGTCGACCCGCTTGATGGTTCGAGCGACTTTGGTTACTCGCCCAACTGGTCGGTCCACGTTGCATTGGTCGAAAACGGCGAACCAGTGGCGGGCGCGGTCGCGGTGCCGGGATGGGAAACCACTTGGTCTACCTATCCCGCGCCCCCGCCAAAAACGACAGCCACCAGTGGTCAGCCCCGAATCGTTGTGCCGCGGGCCCGTAGCCGTTTCGATGGGGGCGCACTACAGCAGGCCCTGGGAGCCGAGGTGTTCGCTATTGGATCTGCCGGGGTCAAGGCAATGGCGGTCGTACGCGGCGAAGTCGACGCGTATGTGCACGGCGGCGGCCTCTACGAGTGGGATTCTTGTGCACCCGTTGCCGTAGCGCGGGCCGCCGGACTCGTGTGTTGTCGACTCGACGGCTCAGATCTCGTCTTCAACAAACCCGACCCATGGTCACCGGGCCTCATTATCAGTCAGCCAGCTCTGGTCGACGACTTGGTGGCGGTCATGGCCCACCGGCAGGCCTGAAGGGCGGGTCAGCGCCCTAACGTTTGCGTTGTGACCAAAAGGGTGAAGTACCAATCACTTTCCGTTGAGCAGCACATGAGTTGCGCACGAGCGAACGTGTGGCCTCATCTCTTGTCGATAGTGAAGGCGGGCCCTGGCTTGGGCGCCGCCTTGTCGATCGAGGAACCCTGGCGGCTGTCGTATCAGCTTGATCTTGAACAATTGCCTCTCACTTTTGGGCAAGGCACGTTTCTTGTGCGTGATGACGGCGATGAGTGCCACGTGGCGTGGGGGATTGTTTTTGACCCGGCTCCCGTCGACGCCGCGCCGGCGATGGAACTGTGTCGGCAAATGCAGTCGGCGTTGGCGTCACTAGCGACGCTGGTCGAGTCGTAACGCCGATCAGTCCTTGGCAATGTCGGCGGCATGAAGAGCAATACGCATGACGTTGATGCTGTCGCGAGTACGAACGACGCGTTCGGTTCGGTCTCTTACGTCCAGTATCAGATCGGCGGCCCACGAAACCGCGACGTCGCGGCAATCGATGCGATGTACTCCGTTCTGGTCGACTACCAACAAGTGCTCGTCTCCTGGTTGGCCATCGAGATCGATGTTTTGGCGGATCTCAATGGTCCCGGCGTCGCCGGTAACCATCAGCCGCACATCTCCCCAAGTAGGAGAACCGCGAGGCGTGAGCCAATCGACACGGATGTAGGCCGATCCGGTTCCCCCTTCGAGCAGGACTTCGGCAATTGCATCAGGGTGCCCGCCGTCGGCCCAACCGGTTGTCCGCGCGGCGAGCACGTCGAGGTCGGTTCCGTCGAGAAATCGCGCCGCGTGGTGGATGTGTTGTGCGGCAAGGTCGGCAATCATGGAGCCGGACCGGAACGGGTCGGTGAACCAATCAGGCCGGTTGGAACTTCGTCGATGCGGACCGATTCCGATTAGGTGACGGGGAACACCGATTCGGCCCTGGCTCACCAGTTGATGAGCTCTGATGACGGCGCGGCTGGCAAAGTGGTCGGTGAAGGCCACCCACCATCGCCGCCCGGTTGTCGAAACAAGCGCATCGATCTCGGCTAGTTGGCCTTGTCCGAGCGCGCCGGGGCAGGCCACGAGAACATCGGCTCCCGCGTCCATTGCCTGCGTCGACCACATGCCTCGGGTATTTGGAACCCCAGCGGTGACAACCAGGTCGGGTCGGTCGGCGAGCAGTTCTGTAGGCGCGAGGCAGGGGAGGTCGGGAAAAACGTTGCGGAATACTTGGTTGGGATCGTCATCGGTGATGCCCCAGCCAATACATGCTGCGCCAGCCGCATCAAGTGCGGTCGTGAGTTCGACGGCGTGCGGGTGATCGACTCCGATCACCGCGAACCGCACTGTGTCCTCTTCGCCCTTCGATCCCACGCGCTGGTCACAATAGTTGGAGTGGAGGGAGTGCCGGAACTTCACAACTACGAGCGTCGAATTCCGTCATAATCCCGTAACATTGTGGGCTATGCGTACGCGCTCACTTCTTCTTGTATTGGTCCTTTCGCTGGTCGCCGCCGCTTGCGGCGGAGGGGGTGACGAGGCAACGGATTCGGCTGACGATTCGGCCGTTTCCACCTCAGTGGCCGACTCGTCGAATTCCTCCGACTCGACCACCTCGACCACGTCCACGACTGCGCCACTGAGCCCACCGACCAGTCGTGGTCCCGCTCCCACCCTCGATGTGCAACCGCTCAACGGGGTCGGCGCCATCAGTGTTCTCAGCGACGAACCGGCCTACACCGGAGTTCTCGCTCAGCTCTCCGCCGATCGCAACATCGTGGCCGCGGTGGCCCTTCCGCCGGCTCCCGGAGTGCCGGGCATCGCCCCGCTCACCGGACTACCCCTCGACGATGCCGAGCTTGCTTTGCGCCCGGCCATGGTGGCCAAGATCGACAACACCGAGAAGGGCCGACCCCAAGAGGCCCTTTCGCAGGCCGACATCGTGTACGTCACCGAGATCGAGGGCGGCTTCACCCGTCTCGCCGCGGTGTTTCACTCTCAGACGCCAGCGGCTCTCGGTCCAGTGCGGTCGGGTCGAACGACCGACATCTCGGTGTTCAGCTCGTTCAACACGCCGATATTTGTGTGGTCGGGTGCCAACCGGGTGCATTCGGCGTTGCTGCGGCGTTACGACATGGTCAACCTCGGTGCAGGCACACGCGACGAATACTTCCGAGACAACGAACGTCCCGGTACCTACGACCTGATGACTGTTCCTTCCGTACTTTGGGGAATCGCCTCCGACAACGGCAGCGGCGGGACACCTCACCCTCATTTCGAGTACCGCGACTCCGCCACCGGCTTGCCGCCGACGGCGGTGCCCGCCAGCACTGTGCGGGTGGGCTACGCCTCGGTCAGCTCCGAATGGGATTGGGATCCCAGTCTCGCGGTGTGGCGTCGTTCCCAAGACGGAACGCCTCATGTCGACGCTCAAGGCAACGAGGTTCGGGCTGCCAATGTGCTGGTGGCCGAAGTTGCCAAAGTCAAAACCGGCATGATCGACACCGCCGGCTCGGCCGTTCGCGAACAGCAGTTCATTGGTTCGGGGAGGGGCTGGGTGTTTACCGACGGTCACGCCATCGAAGTCACCTGGACCAAGCCTTCGCTGTCGTCGGTTGCCACTTGGACTACCGCCGACGGGATCCCCGTGGCGCTCACGCCCGGGCAGACTTGGGTCGAGTTGGCCCCTAGCGGCGGCACAACCTTCGGCTAGAGCTAGAGCTTCTGGATTAGTGTTCCGGTCCCGAGGCCGCCGCCACAACACATAGTGACGATGGCGTATTCGCCGTCGCGTCGCTGAAGTTCGTGGACCGCCTTGGTAGTGAGGATTGCGCCGGTTGCCCCCAGAGGGTGACCGAGGGCAATGGCACCTCCGTTGGGGTTGACGGTCGCCATGTCGGCGCCGAGTTCTTTCTCCCACGCCAGCACGACGGACGCGAACGCTTCGTTGATCTCGACCACATCAATGTCGTCCATGGTTAGGTCGTTGTCGGCCAGCAACTTTTTGGTGGCGGCAATCGGTCCGGTAAGCATCAGCACGGGATCAGAACCAAGCAGGCACACGTCGACGATGCGGGCCAGCGGGGTGAGTCCCAATTCGGCGGCGTGGTCGGCGGTGGTGAGTAGCAACGCCCCAGCGCCGTCGGACACCTGACTGGCAGTGCCGGCGGTATGAATACCGTCCTCGCGGCCCACTGGCTTGAGTTGGCCAAGCCCCTCTAACGTCGTGTCGCGCAGGCCGCCGTCGCGCGAGACCGTTACCGTCTCGCCTGTCTCCTTGCCGTCATCGTCAAGAACCGGAGCTTCGATAGACACGATCTGGGTAGCGAAAGCATCCTGATCCCACGCTTTGGCGGCCAGCTCCTGACTTCTCAAGCCGAAAGCGTCGGTGTCAGCGCGGCTGATGCCCCATTGCTCGGCGATACGTTCGGCTCCTTCGAACTGCGACGTGAACTCGTAGCTCTCCCAGTAGCGCTTGTTGACCGGACGGCCGTAGTCGCGATTCGACGTTGTCGATCCCATCGGTACGCGGCTCATGAGTTCGACCCCGCAAGCAACGGCAGTGTCGACGACCCCAGATTTGACCAGCGAATACGCGAGGTTGGTGGCTTGTTGCGAGGAACCGCACTGAGCATCGACGGTTGTGGCGGCGACCTCGAGTGGAAGCCCGGCGGCCAGCCAGGCGTTGCGAGCAACGTTCATTGTTTGCATCCCCACCTGATCGACGCAGCCGCCGACCACCTGCCCGACTTCGGCTGGGTCCATGCCGGTGCGTTCAAACAACGCTTTTTGAACGTCTCCCAAGACGTTGATGGCGTGGGCGGTGGATAGTTCGCCGTTGCGGCGACCCACCGGGCTTCGTAAGGCATCGACAATCACTACATCACGTTCGGTCATCTCGCGATGCTAGAACCCTTGGCGGCGGTAGTCGAAAACGGCGGGTCTGCTGTTGGTCCTCAGCGAACTTCGGCTACTTCGTACACCAGCGTGAGGCCGTCGCCCTCGCCCTTGGCCACCGCTTGAATCGTGTTGAGCCAGGCGTAGCGTTCGTCGCTGGTTTCGAATGTGGGTGCGGTGTAGACCGGCGCTGATCCCGGTCCGGCCGAGAAGTCGGCTCGGCCGCGGTACTGGATGAAGATCAGCGCCCCGTCGTCGGTTTCGACCATGGTCCGCACGTCGAGGGTGGCGACCCCATTGGGGTCCAGAGTCATCCAATCGGCGCTGGCTTGACCTTTCATGGTGGCGTTGAGTCGTTCGCCTTCGATGCGCCCGCTCTCGACTTCGAAGATGAGGCGAGAACCGGCGGGCCCGTTGCCAACCGGAAAGATCCGGTCGCCGGCGAGCTCGATAGTGAAGGTGCAAAGGGGAATGAGTTCCATCGGCCGATCGTAGGTCGACTCCCAGAAGATGTGCCATTGCGCCAAGGAGCTGCCAGCATGGGGTATGTCGACTGCTGCATCTCCAGACCGCACTGTGTACCGAACCTGCCCGTTGTGCGAAGCAACTTGTGGCCTACAGATCGAGATTCGCGATGATCGGGTAGCGCGGATCCGTGGCGACCAAGACGACGTGTTCTCCAAAGGTTTCATCTGTCCGAAGGGCTCCAGTCTTTCGGATTTGCACGTCGACCCCGATCGTCTTCGCAGGCCGGTGCTTCGAGATGGCACCGACGCCGATGGCGCACCGGTGTTCGTCGAAGTCAACTGGGACGTGGCGTTTGCTCGGGTGCAGGAGCTTCTCGAACGGGCCCGCTCGGCCGGCACCTCGCACGGGATCGGGGTCTATCTCGGTAACCCCAATGTCCACCAGCTCGGTTCGAACACCCACAACCGGGGGTTCCTGCGCGCTCTGCGCGCGTCGGCGATGTTTTCGGCGAGCACCGTCGACCAAATGCCGCGTCATGTTGCCTCCGGACATCTTTATGGCAGTCCGGCGCTCATGCCGGTGCCCGACCTCGACCGCACCGACCTCTTGGTGATTCTCGGCTCGAACCCGTTCGTGTCGAACGGCAGCATCTGCACTGCGCCGGGTTTCCCCGACAAGATCGATGCGATCCGCGAACGAGGTGGTCACGTTGTGGTGATCGACCCGAGCTACACCCGCACCGCTCAAGCCGCCGACCAACACCTCCCCATCAAGCCGGGCACCGACGCCGTTTTGCTTGCGGCGATCGCTCATCGTCTCATCGCCACCGATCGGGTATCAACCGGTCCCGTGGCCGCGCTTGTTGATGGCCTCGCCGAACTGGCCGACCGCCTCGAACCGTTCACCGCGAGCTACGCGGCGTCGATTACCGGCATTGCGGCCGGCGAGATAGACGCACTGGCCGACCAGATTGGCGATGCTCGATCGGCGGCCGTGCACGGTCGTATCGGCACCACGACCGTTGAGTTCGGAACCCTCACAACTTGGCTCATCGACGTGATTGCCGTGCTTACCGGGAACCTCGACCGAGAAGGCGGGTCGATGTTTCCCCGACCGGCGACCGAACGGGTTAGGGCCGAACGGAAAGGTCGGGCCTACCGGATCGGTCGGTTCTCGAGCCGAGTTCACGGCCATCCCGAAGTTCTGGGCGAGTTCCCGGCCGCCGACCTGCCCGACGAGGTGCTCGAACCAGGGGACGGGCAGCTCAAGACGTTGTTCACGCTGGCTGGTAATCCGGTGCTGTCGTGTCCCGACAGCGAACGAATGGACGATGCTTTGGCATCGCTTGATGCAATGATCAGCGTCGACATCTATATCAACGAAACAACCCGCCATGCCGATGTGATCCTTCCGCCGCTCGCGGCGCTGGAGAAGAGCCACTACGACATCTCTTTTTACGCACTGTCGGTTCGCAACATCGCCAACTGGTCGCCGCCGGTCTTTGACGTTGACGGTCTCGCCGAAGACGACATCTTGGCGCGGCTTACCTTGATCGCGATGGGTGTTGGCGACGGCGACCCCAACGTTGTGCACGATCAGACCGTCCGTAGTTTGCTTACCGCCGAAGCAGCGGCCGCTGGGTCGCCGGTCGAAGGACGCGATGTCGACGAACTGGTATCGATGGTGACCGCAACAAAGGGTCAAGATCGGGTTCTCGATGTTCTTGTTCGCACCGGGCCCTATGGGGATGGGTTCGGGGCTACACCCGACGGGTTGTCGCTCGAACAACTGCGCGCTCACCCCCACGGGATCGACCTCGGGCCGCTCGAACCGCGACTTCCCGACATGCTCAACACGCCCGGATCGCGCATCGACCTTTGGGCCGGCCCCTTTGGCGAAGAACTTGATCGTTTGTTGGTCCAAGCCGAGGTTTGGGTGCATGATGACCGGCTTCGGCTCATCGGGCGACGCCACCTCAAGTCGAACAACTCGTGGATGCACAACCTCCCGATCCTGGTCAAGGGCAAGCCGCGGTGCACCCTTCAGGTGCACCCCGTCGATGCGTCTCGGTTGGGGCTCACCGATGGGGGCAATGCCAAAGTGCAGTCGCGGGTAGGGGTCGTCAACGCGTCGGTGGAGATCACCGAGATCGTGATGCCAGGCGTGGTGAGTTTGCCTCACGGGTGGGGCCACTCGGCCCCGGGCGCCCGTCTTGGGGTTGCGGCCAAAAACGCCGGTGTGAACAGCAACGTTCTCACTGACGCGCGGGCCATCGATCCGTTGTCGGGCACCTCGGTACTCAACGGAATCCCGGTGGATGTCGCGCCCGCCTGAACTCGCCCGCCCGCCCGCCTCGCTGGTTGGTAATCGGATTCGGCTCGACCGAACACGCGCTCGTCACGCTCCCCAAATCGCGGCCGCGGTTTCTCAAAGCCTCCCCGAGTTGATGCAATTCATGGACTGGGCGGCGTCGGGCTTGGTTCGCCCCGAGGACTTTGCCGAGTTCATCGCGCAAAGCCACGATGGCTGGGAACAACACCTCGAATACAACTTCGTCGTCATCAGCCGAGAACCAGGCGCCGACTACGGTCGCGTCATCGGCGGGTGCGGGTTGATGCGCAGGGTTGGTCCCGCCGCGATCGAAATTGGTTACTGGATTCGGTCCGATCAAGCCGGTCGGGGGCTGGCGACCGAGGCGACGGCCCTGTTGGTAAACGCGGCATGGACGCTGAGCGACGTGGCCCGCATCGAGATCATCCGCGACGGCGCCAACGAAGCCAGCGGGCGGGTGGCTGACAAACTCGGATTCAACGAGATAGAGCGGCGAGCCGTCGAAATGCTCTGCCCGGCCGACAGCGGGATCGATGTGGTCCACGAACTCTTGCGACCAATGAGTCGCATCGAGGGCCGCCATGGGGCACCCTTGCACGATGACTGATCACGGACTCGATCTCGGTGCCGACTTCGCCTCCGAACCGGGCACGGCGTTTGTGGTCGGCGGTAGCGGCGGGTTGGGAGCCGAGATCTGTCGAGCGCTGGCTGCTCGAGGATCGGCGGTGGCCTTCAGTTATCGCCACAACGAAGACGCCGCCCAAGTTCTGGCCGCCGAGATCGCCGACCTCGGACAGCCGTCGTGGACGGTTGGGTTCGACCTCACCGATCACCGCGCCATCGCCGGCACCATCGACGCGGTAGCCGAAGCCGCTGACGGTATTCATACCGTTGTGTACGCGGCCGGGCCTCACGTGCCTCAACGCCACTTGAGCAAAGTCAGTCCCGGGGCCATGCAAGACCAACTCCACTCCGACGCGGCCGGGTTTTTTGCGGTGGCTTCGGTGGCAATCCCGCACCTGCGACTCTCGGAAGGTTCGATTACGGCAATCACCAGCGCCGCGGTTAGGCGCCACGCCGTTCGTGATGGTCTGTCAACCGTCCCAAAAGCGGCGGTCGAAGCCACGGTACGCGCGATCGCGGTCGAGGAGGGTCGTTATGGCGTACGAGCCAATTCGGTTGGCCCGGGCATGCTCAGTGACGGAATGGCCGAGCGTCTGATCGCTGCGGGCGACCTGGACGAGGCGGCGCTCGAGGCGGCGCGATCCAACACTCCAATGGGCAAGTTCGGGACGTCGGGCGATATTGCCGAGGCCGTCTGCTTCCTTGCTTCTCGGCGGGCGAGGTTCATCACCGGCCAACACGTTGATGTCGACGGCGGTTTCACCGTCTAGTTTCTGGTCGTCCCCAGATCAGGAGAACGTTTTGTATCCAGGTGCTCACGCCGCCACCCGCCCCGATCATCCTGCGATCATCATGGCCGGTTCGGGCCAAACGATTACCTACGCCGAGCTCGACGAGGAAGCCAATCGGCTCAGCAATGTGTTTCACGATATGGGCCTTCGCCCGGGCGATCATGTGGCGTTCTGTATGGAGAACCACCCCAAGTTCTTGGCCGTTACCTGGGGCGCGCACTACGCCGGCTTGATCTATACGGCCATCTCGAGTCGGCTCACTACCGACGAGATGGCTTACATCCTCGACAATTGTGGAGCGCGGGCGTTTGTGACCTCGCCGTACAAGTCCGAGCAGGCCGACGAGCTACTCAACCTCGCCCCCAACGTTGAGCTTTGGCTCATGCTCGACTCGCCGATCGACGGGTACGACTCCTACAGCGATGCCATTGCCGCGGCATCGAGTGATCCGCTTCCCGATCGGGTCGGCGGGTACGACATGTTGTACAGCAGCGGGACCACTGGCCGCCCCAAAGGCGTGCTGGCAACCCGCGAACAAGAGCCGCTCGAAACCGCCTCTACCAGCGTGGCCGGTCTTGGCGCGATGCTGTTTGGGTTTTCGGCCGACTCCAGGTATTTGTCACCGGCGCCGCTTTATCACGCCGCCCCACTGCGCTTTTGCATCGGCATGCACGTCGCCGGCGGCACCGTGGTGGTGATGGAACGGTTTGATCCAGAGGACTTCCTCCGCCTCGTTGATCAGTATTCGATCACCCAAACCCAAGTTGTGCCGACCATGTTCGTGCGAATGCTCAAGCTGGCCGACGAGGTCCGGACCAGCTACGACGTATCGTCGTTGACCCATTGTGTTCATGCCGCCGCGCCGTGTCCGGTCGAGGTGAAACACAAGATGATTGATTGGTGGGGTCCGGTCATCCACGAGTACTACGCCGGGACCGAAGGCAACGGGTTTTGCTATTGCAACAGCGAACAGTGGCTCGCCCATCCCGGCACCGTCGGCTCGTCGCTAATAGGCACGCTTCACATCGTGGACGATGACGGCAACGAACTCCCCGCTGGCGAAGCGGGCACCGTCTACTTCGAAGGTGGTGGCGATTTTGAGTACCACGGTGACGAAGCCAAAACCGCCGAGTCTCGTTTGCAAAATGGTTGGTCTACCCTCGGCGACATCGGCCGCCTCGATCAAGATGGGTTCTTGTACCTCACCGATCGCAAGGCCTACATGATCATCTCCGGTGGTGTGAATATCTACCCCCAGGAGGCCGAAAACGTTTTGACCATGCATCCAGAGGTCACCGATGTCGCGGTGATCGGCGTGCCCAACGACGATTTTGGCGAAGAGGTCAAGGCCGTTGTCGAACCGGTAACGATGCCAGCCGACGACGAGGCCGCGGCCGAGCTGTCGCGCAGACTCATTGCCTATTGCCGCGAGACTTTGGCCGACGTCAAATGCCCTCGGTCAGTCGACTTCCGAAGCGAGTTGCCGAGGCATCCGACTGGCAAGCTCTACAAGCGACTTTTGCGTGACGAGTACTGGGCTGACACCAATCGAAGTATCTAACAGACTGTATTCAGTCCAGAACTCGGGGATCTGAACAAAGTTCTTCGACCCAAAACTCATCTGCCGGGCAGAAACAACCGATGGGCAACAAGAACGCTCCGACCCTTTCCTGTCCAGCGAGGTGCGTTCTGTGCTCGACACTCCCGGGGGCGCTCACTCCCGGGAGTGTCATTTTTTCGTTTCGTGGACTTTTCGAAGTTCTGCCCCAAATCCACGGGACGATGGTCACTCACTGGTGAGTCGTCATACCGGTTGTTCTAAATCCGATTGGCCAGTACCGCCGAAGCCGATCTTGGACCATCCCAGGACAGGACGTTTTCCGGTAGCGACATGTCGACTCCAGCTAAGCCATCGCCACGCCCAAATGCTGGCCAGACCTACCGTCGAGCCGGGTCCGGACAAAACGGTCCCGCCCAGCGACGCAAGGCCGCGCTGCGGGTGTTTGCTGTTGCCGCGTTCATGGCAGTGGTGAGCAGCGTCCTTTATGCCAATTCGGTTCTGGACCACCAGTCCGATGCGGGGGCGCTAAGCGGGGTGCTGGCCGCCAAAGACGACCTCGTCGCCGCTGACGTGAATACTTCGGTGACCGTCGACGTTGCCGGCAACGATAGCGGTGACGCCGATCCGACCTCCTACACAGTGGTCACCGGGCCGTCTCACGGATCGTTGGGATCGATCCAAGCCGATGGCACGGTCAGCTACACCCCCGACGCCGACTGGGTTGGTACCGACACCTTCACGTACCAGGTCGACGAGACCACCGGTACGTACTTCGACTCCTCTCTGCTCTCGACGGGTTTCGACGGCACAGCCGGCGTCGCTGAGGGCGCGACCGATCCGAACTGGCGAATCAGCGACTCGTACGGCTCGGCGGAGACCGCGGCGACGAGTGTTGCGGGATGGGGCCCAGGATGGGCGGCCCCGACTGGTAATTCGGCCTGGATCTGTGGCGCCGTCTGCTCCAGCACTGCTGACGACACCGTCGTGTTTCACCGCGATTTCCAGGTTCTCGACAATGGCACGGCCGACCATCTTGTATTGACACTCGATGTCTTCGCCGACGACCTGATCGACAACATTTTCGTAAATGGCGTACCTACCGGGATTTCGACCAGCGCCAACACCTACTGCCACACCTGTTCGCTGAATATCGCGCTTGGCCCCGACACCCCTGGCGTCGTGTGGGCTGTTGGCACCAACACGATCAGTATCGAAATCAGAAACAGCGGCGCGGGACCCATGGGAATAATGGTGCGGCCGTCCAGCGGCGACGAAGACGGGGACACCATTGCTGACACCGTCGATCGTTGTTGGGGCACTCCAGCGGCCGTTGCGGTCAACGCCGAAGGTTGCCGCACCGAGTCAGCAACGGTCTCCATTGTTGTGAGCGACCCCGCGGCTGGTTCTACCCCGACCACCACCGTTGCACCCACAACAACCACGTCGGCAACCACAACCAGCACTACCTTGTTGGTCGAGTCGTTGGCGGCCCGTGACTCCGACGGTGACGGACTGGACGACGCAACCGAGCTGGGACCCGATGGGACCCCCGTCGACACCGACGGCGACGGCACCGATGACTACCTCGATCTCGATTCAGACAACGATGGCCTAAGCGACCATGCCGAAGCCG
>CAZDEB010000009.1:59073-161897 GCA_964504305.1 uncultured Candidatus Nemicrothrix sp.
GACTACCTCGATCTCGATTCAGACAACGATGGCCTAAGCGACCATGCCGAAGCCGTTGTTGATGGTGTTTACGCCGCGGTCGACGGCGACGGTGACGGCACCCCCGACTGGCGGGACCCAACCGCCAACATCGACGCAACTGTTGAGTTCGTGTCGGTCAAACGTGACCACACCACGGGTGTGGATGTCCTCACCTACGACTTGCGCGCCGCGAATCTCGGTCCGGCCGGTGCCTCTGCCACGGTGATCGCTGTTACTCCCGCTGACGGGGCGATCATTGCCGATTGGTCGTTTGCTTCTTGGCAGGTATTAGCCGCCGGTCAGACCGATGGCGCAAGCTTGTTTGCCGGCCGGGAGGCCGCCGCTCCGAGCTGTTGGATCGATGCGACGACATTGCGCTGCGAGCTGGGAACCATGGCGCCAGGCTGGATGATCGACTTCCAGGTCGAAACGAGAGTGTATGGCGCAGAGGCGAAGCTGAAAGCCGATGCCTCGATCACTTCGATGGGCAACGACCTCAACATCGTCAACAACCTCGATGAACTCGCGGTCGAGTCCTCAACGCCGGTCTTCTCGGCGGTGGCCGACCCGGTGCTGGCGTTTACCGGCGTGCGGTTTTCAATGATGTGGTGGCTTGGCTCGGCCGTGCTACTAATCGGGCTCGGCATTGGCTTCGTAACTCTGAGCGCAACGCGCCGCCGCGACGACGGTGCGTACCAGCAAGGCTGAGGCCGCGGATGACTAGTGGCCCCATTCCGATGTCACTTGTCAGTGGGTGCAGCGGCCCGAATGGGTCAGCAACCGGCGGGAACGTGACGAAACCTGTAGTGGCGAAATATTTGATGCGAAATAGATGGAGGAAAGAAAAATGGATCTGGCGTTTGTCATGGGAGTTCTCCCTGGCGGGTCAACTGCGCTCATCTTGAGCGGGGCGTTGACCGTAGTGGCTCTCGGAGTAGGACGAAGTTTCCTGCACGAGGACCAGGCCGAAGCGGCTGAAGCCGCGGCAAGGAGCTGAGCTCGCCCACCAAACAACCCGAACCGGCCCACGCCGCCTTGAAGACTCAACCGACTGATCTCTCCCCCTCGCTCAGTCAACCTTGAGGATTCGGGCGGCGTTGCCGCGTAGAAACTTGGGCCACACGTCGTCGTTGAATCCGACGCCGGGCATGTCAGAGAAAATGCGGTCGAGCGACAAACCCATGGGGAAGTACCCGGCGTAGATGATTTTGTCGCTGCCGCGGGTGTTGGCGTAGTCGACGATGGCCTGCGGATAGTGCTTCGGGGCGAAGGCCGAAGTTGCGTAGTGCAGGCCCGGCCACTTCAACATCAGCTTCACGATGAGGGCCTCCCAAGGTTCGCAGCCGTGCCTGGTTACGAGGGTCAACTCGGGAAAGTCGTACATGACGCGGTCGATTCGCTCGACCACTTGTGGGCTCATAGGCAGCCGAGGGCCGGGAACCCCCGCACACACGAAGATCGGGATGTCGAGCTCACAACAAGTCGAGTAGATCGGGTAGAACTTCGGGTCGTCGATCGGGACTTGCGGAACGCAGCCCGCCGGGAACGTGCCTACGGCGCGGATGTCGAACTCGTCGTGTTGACGTCGAAGCTTGCGGACCTCGCCCATAACGTCGTTGGGGTCGACGTTGGCTGATGCGATGAACCGGTCGGGGTGGGCTCGAAGGGCCCGCTGGCTGACTTCTCCGTCGCATCCGATCAGGCCTTGGGCGATGCCGTGGCGGTCCATTTCGCCGAGAGTGACGGTTACGGGGTCGGCGTCGGTGCCGTAAAGGTCCTTGGGGACGTTTTTGAACATGTATTCGACCGGAAACTGAAAGTCGGCCGATTCGGCATCCTTCAGCTGATAACGAATGAAGTCGTACACAGCGAAATCTCGCTCGGCGAACCCGATCATGCAGTCGATCGTGGCGATGTCAGTGGGCATGGTCACGCCCCGCAACGTAGTGGGCCTCGTCGTCGCCAGCCTTGTTGATGATGCACAAAACCGGCAGTGGCCTATCGTGTCGACCATGAGCGCCGACCAAACACTCGCCGCCGGCACCGCCCGCGAGGCCGACTGGCGGTCCGCGGTCGATACTGTCTTGGGCGACTCGTCGTTTGACGAAATGCTTGTGTCCAGCACCCGTTCGGGACTCGATATTCAACCGCTGTACACCGGTCGACTCGGTGATGGACAGCGGGTTGGTTTGCCTGACGCCGATCGTGTCGCCCACGGTTGGGACGTGCGAACCCGGCACCAAACCTGTGACCCGACCGATCCCGACCAGGACCGGTCGCTCATCCTCGACGAACTCGAGCGGGGCGCAACTTCGATCGAATTAGGTCGACCTACGTCGGGTTGGACCACCGACCGCCTGCGGCGCACTCTCGATGGTGTTCGGCTCGACCTCGCCCCGGTTGTGTTGTCGCCGCATTCGTCAATCGACGATGCCAACGCGCTTCTCGCCCTAATCGGCGAACAGCCCGACGCGGCGGCCACTCGCAGCTGGTTGGGGCTCGACCCCGTAGGGGAGTGGGCCCGCGGCGGCGCCGTCAACAAACTCGAACAGGCAGCCGATTTCGCCAGCCAACTCCCCGAGCGGCATCCGAATATGGTCGGCTTCACCGTCGACACCACCCGTTACGTGGATGCTGGCGCCAACGAGTCGCAAGAACTGGCGTGGATGCTGGCTACCGGTGTTGCATACCTGCGAGCGCTCGAGCAGGCCGGTTTGGCGGTGGCCGAAGCGGCCCATCTTGTTGGGTTCCGTGTCAGTGTCGATGCTGATCAGTTTCTCAATATTGCGCGACTGCGGGCCGCTCGGCTGTTGTGGTCAAAGGTTCTCGAAGCCAGCGGGGTGCCAGCGTTGCCCCAAGTCCCCCGACTCCACGCGGTCACCTCTCCAGTCATCTTCAGCCGCCGAGATCCGTGGGTCAACATGTTGCGCTCGACCGCAGCGGTGCTTGGCGCGGGGGTGGGCGGGGCCGACGCGATCACCGTGTTGAGCTTCGACGGCACCAACTCGGCGTTGGCCCGTCGCAACGCTCGCAATACCCAGCTGGTGCTGATCGAGGAATGCGGGCTCAGCCGGCTGGTTGATCCCGCCGCTGGTTCGTGGTTTGTCGAGTCGCTCACCCAGAGGCTGGCCGAGTCGGCATGGACGGCCTTTCAGGACGTGGAGGCGACCGGCGGGATCGTCGTCGCCCTCGAGTCTGGACGGGTTCGAGACGAGGTTGATCAGTCCTGGAACGCTCGAGCCGAGAAATTGGCGTCCCGCGCCGAACCAGTCACCGGGGTCAGCGAGTTCCCCGATAGCGCTGTGTCGACGAGTGGATTCGTGGACGGCGCCGCGGCCCCGACCGGTTGGCCGCTGCGTCGCCCTGCGGTCGAGTTCGAACGGCTCCGCGATGTCGCTGACCGGTCGCGGCTCGACGGTGGCGATCCCCGAGTTCACATCGCCGCGCTTGGCCCGTTGTCGGCCCACACCCCCCGCACCTCGTGGGTAACCAATCTGTTGGCGGTCGGTGGGGTGGGCGTGACAGGCGGATCGAGCGACGGGTCCGACTCGCCGTTGCAAGCCGAAGCCGAGTTTGCCTCTAGCGGTCTGCTGGTAGCAGTGATCTGTTCGAGCGACGCGATCTACGCCGAACGGGCCGATGCCACGGCGCGAGCGCTCAAAGAAGCAGGTGCGAGCTTCGTGGCCTACGCGGGCCGACCCGGCTCGGCCGAGGGTTCGCTGCGGGCGGCTGGAGTTGATGAGTTCTGGCATGTCGGCATCGATGTTGTCGCCACGCTCCGCACCGTTCATGCCCAGCTGGGGCTGAGCTGATGCGCTCGCTCGAACGTATTGGATGGGTGTTCTTTGTTGCCGGTTCGGTGGTGTTCACGCTGGTCGGGATCGTCAACGGCGATTGGTTGACTGCGACTGGTGGACTTCTCTACGTGGTGGGTTGCGGTGCGCTTCTTGCGTCCGCCAATCGGTCGGTTGCGCCATGAGCAACATCCCCGACTTCAAGAACGTGCCCTTCGGCGGCCCGGTCCCGACAACCACCACCGGGAACCTCGACGCGTGGGAAACGCCCGAGGGCATCGCCGTTGCGCCGGTTGTCGACGCCAACGCTTTGGGCGAGCTGGCGTTTGCGGCGACGTTTCCTGGATTGGCTCCGTTTGTGCGCGGGCCGTATCCAACGATGTACGTCAACCAGCCGTGGACAATCCGCCAATACGCCGGGTTCTCGACCGCCGAAGAGTCCAACGCCTTTTATCGACGCAACCTCGCCGCGGGTCAAAAAGGGTTGTCGGTGGCTTTCGACCTGGCCACCCACCGCGGCTACGACTCCGATAATCCTCGGGTAAGCGGCGATGTCGGCATGGCCGGCGTTGCTATCGACTCGATTCTCGACATGCGCCAGTTGTTCGACGGCATCCCGCTCGACCAGATGAGCGTCAGCATGACCATGAACGGCGCGGTGTTGCCGATCTTGGCGTTGTATGTGGTTGCCGCCGAGGAACAGGGTGTGGCTCCGGCCCAGCTCGCCGGGACCATTCAAAACGACATTCTCAAAGAGTTCATGGTCCGCAACACCTACATTTACCCACCGACGCCGAGCATGCGGATCATCTCCGACATCTTTGCCTTCACTAGTCAAGAGATGCCGCGGTTCAACTCGATTTCGATTTCGGGTTACCACATGCAAGAAGCGGGGGCCACCGCCGATCTCGAACTGGCCTACACCCTCGCCGACGGCATCGAATACGTGCGGGCCGGGATCGATGCCGGTCTGGACGTCGATTCCTTTGCGCCGCGGCTCAGCTTCTTTTGGGCTATCGGCACGAACTTCTTCATGGAGATCGCCAAACTGCGCGCCGCCCGCCTTTTGTGGAGCCAGCTGATGGCCGACTTCAACCCGACCAATCCCAAATCGTCGTCGCTGCGTACCCATAGCCAGACCAGCGGGTGGAGCCTCACCGCCCAAGACGTGTTCAACAACGTGACCCGCACCTGCGTCGAAGCCATGGCTGCCACTCAAGGTCATACCCAATCGCTTCACACCAATGCGCTCGACGAGGCGTTGGCTTTGCCGACCGATTTCTCGGCCCGTATTGCCCGCAACACGCAATTGTTCCTGCAGCAAGAAAGCGGCACGACTCGCACCGTCGATCCTTGGGGCGGCAGCCATCACGTCGAGTGGCTCACCAACGAGCTCGCCCAGCGGGCCTTGGCCCACATCACCGAAGTCGAGTCGATCGGTGGGATGGCCGCGGCGATCGAGGCCGGCATCCCCAAATTGCGGATCGAGGAAGCCGCCGCTCGCACCCAGGCCCGTATCGATTCGGGTCGCCAGGTCGTGGTTGGCGTCAACAAGTACCGGCTCGGCCCCGGCGAGGAGACACCTGTAGACGTTCTCAAGATCGACAACGCCGAAGTTCGCCAATCGCAGCTGGCCAAGCTGGAAACGCTTCGTCGAGAACGTGATCAACGCGCGGTACAGGCGGCCCTCGAGGCGCTCACCGCAGCCGCGGCACACGGCGACGGCAACCTTTTGGCGTTGGCGATCGACGCGGCCCGAGCCAAAGCAACGGTGGGGGAGATCAGCGACGCCCTCGAAACCGTCTACGGTCGACACGTCGCAACTATCCGCACAATCGAAGGGGTGTATCGAGCCGAAGTGGGGACCAACGCCGATTCCATCACTGCCGCCCGAGCCAAGGCCGACGAGTTCGCGGCTGCTCACGGTCGTCGTCCCCGCATCTTGATCGCCAAGATGGGTCAAGACGGTCACGACCGCGGTCAAAAGATCATCGCTACCGCGTTCGCCGATCTCGGGTTTGATGTCGACATCGGCTCGCTCTTTCAGACCCCGGCCGAGGTCGCTCGTCAAGCTGTGGAGGCCGATGTGCACGTGGTCGGGGCATCGTCGTTGGCCGCCGGTCACCTCACCCTGGTGCCGCAACTACGCGACGAGTTAGCGGCTCTTGGGCGAAGTGATATCAAGATCACTGTCGGCGGTGTGATCCCGCCCGATGACGTCGCCGCCCTCACCGACATGGGAGCCGTGGCCGTCTACCCACCCGGCACGGTTATCCCCGACGCCGCCGTGGAGCTGCTTGATCTGTTGAGCTGAGCTAGAACTCCGTTTGGCAGCGGACCAGACCAGCGACGTTGGGTTTGATGAGCCGTTCGATGATGTCGACATGGTCGGGATCCGCTGAGTAGGCCTGGTATCCGGCGATGTCGTCGAACTCGGCGACGACCGCCACGTCGGCGGTCCCGGCCGCAAGGTCGAGATCTCGCCCGACCTTGTATGACCGCACGTGTTCGGAACCCGGGGCGTACGCCGTCAGCTCAGCGACGATTTCGTCGGCCACATCTTTGGCGTCGTCGTTTAGCGTGATCAGTACGTGATGGCGGATCATGGCCGCACCCTAGCTCTTTTCGTATTCGCAACCGCCCGCTAGGCGGCCCGGGGTTTTCGTCGTCGAGGATCGAAGTCGTGCTGGTGGATCAGGCCGTGATCGGTGTGACAATCGAGCTCGAGATTGCTGACATCGGTGGAGCCCCCAGCGGAGAATTCGTCGACGTGATGAGCATGGGTGCGCGACGGATCGGCGTTGCAGCGCACGCAAACCACGGTCGCGATCTATGAGGGCAATCCACTGAGCTCGGCTCGCCAAGCGGATCGACCGGCTGAGGTAAAGCGGTTGGCCTTTGGACCCGTAGAGCAGACCGACTAGTTCGACCTCGAGATGGTTCTCGCCGGCGATCTGGGCCAACACGGACGGTGGAATGGGTGTGCCGTCGCAGTACTCGCCCGCTCGGTTGTGAGATCGAGATGAACAATGGCCATGAACTTGGGGTGAGTTCGGCCCGAACCCGGTGCCGACTGGTTGGCCAGTAGCCACACAAACGCGTCGGCACGTCGTTGGGCCGGTGAACGGATGTCGTTGGGAGAGCCATCGCGTCCTCCATCTTCGCGCCAGAGTTGATCGACGCGTTCGTTGAGTGCGGCGATGGCCAGCTTGGCCGACACGGTCGGGACGGTGACGTGGAAGTGGGTCATGGCATCGTTGACCAGAGTCTCGGCCTCGGCCGGCGAGACCCGATCGGCCGCATTGGCCATCGCATCAGGGTGTTCGGCCGAGATTTGACCCTGGCGAAGCGCCTTGGAAAACGCGGGCATGGTCTTCAACGCCGTTGCTGCCCGTGCTTCGTTCTGCGCGGCTTTGGGAGACCGCCGGGCGTGATTGCGAGTGATCGTGGCCGCGTCGGCGCCATTGTCGCCCAGCGCGTCGATGGCCGCGGTGAAGGTCAACCGACGTTCGACAGCGTGGGACTCGAAGCGGTGGAGATGCTCGATCGCTTCGACCAGCTCGGGGCGCGACAAACCGTGGGGATCCAGTTCTGCTAACCGTTGGTGTTCGGCCGTGAACATGGTTTGAGTAGAGCGAACATATGTTCACTTTTGGCATCGAGGGGCAGAAGAAGTTCCGGCCGTTCGAGCGCAGTAATGTCGTCGCCGATGCCGCACCCGCTCAGCGCCGATGTCCTCGACGGCAACCGCACCGCTATTGGTCGGGCCATCACGTTGGTCGAGTCGGTGCTGCCAAGTCATCGCGACGAGGCGGCCGAACTACTCGAGGACCTGTTGCCGCTGTCGGGCGAGGCAATCAGAGTCGGCATTACCGGGGTTCCAGGCGTGGGGAAGTCGACGTTCATCGAAACGCTCGGGGGACGGCTGACCAGCCGAGGGCACAAGGTGGCGGTGCTCGCCGTCGATCCTTCGAGCACTCGCACGGGTGGCTCGATCCTTGGCGACAAAACCCGCATGGCCACTCTCGCGGTAGACCCCAACGCGTTCATCCGGCCTTCCCCCTCGGCGGGAACGCTCGGTGGGGTCACGAGCGCGACCCGTGAAGCAATGGTGGTGCTAGAGGCGGCCGGGTTCGACGTGGTACTGGTCGAGACGGTCGGTGTCGGGCAAAGCGAAACGGTCGTGCAAGGCATGGTCGATTTCTTTGTTGTGTTGATGTTGGCGGGGGCCGGAGATGAGTTGCAGGGCATCAAGAAGGGGGTGCTCGAGCTGGCCGACCTGGTGGCGGTGAACAAGGCCGACGGTGCCAACGTCAAGAGCGCCGAGCAGGCCGCGGTCGACTACCGAAGGGCGCTGCACCTCGTGCAGCCGAGCGGCACCGAGTGGGAACCGCCGGTACTCACGTGTTCGTCGGTGGTTGGGACCGGTCTCGACGAGTTGTGGTCGGCAATCGTGGATCACCAGGAGTTGATGGCAGCGAGCGGCGGCCGCGCCCGGCGGCGACAGGGTCAACGGATGGCGTGGATGAGAGCGTTGCTGCGGGACCGGTTGCTGGCCCGCTTCGACGCCGACCCGACGTTTGGCGCAGCTTTGTCAAAGGCCGAAGCCGCGGTCGCGGCCGACACGTTGACTCCTTCGGTGGCCGTTGATCAGTTGCTGGCCGTGCTTGACGATCGTCGTTCGGCCACGTAACGGCCCACTGGCCGGAACCGGATCGGAGCCTCGTCGTACTCTTCGAGGGCGTGAGCCAACCATCCCGCGGTGCGGGCGATGGCGAAGACAACTTCGCCGGCGTCTCTGCTCATGTTGCTGAGATAGGTGAGGGCGCCGAGCGCAAAGTCGACGTTGGGGGCGACCGGTATGCGCTGCGACGTTCGGGCGACCACCGATGCGACAACGTCAAGTTGTTCCGTAGAGAAGGTGGCGGCCGCGTTGGCGATGGCCTCCATGAGCAGGTCGTGGCGTGGGTCGGCCTGACGATGGATGAAGTGACCAATGCCAGGCACCTTGCCGTCGCGTTCGATGACCGCGGCGATAGCGGCGTCGGCGCCGTCGGATTCGGCGTGGACAAGTAGGTCGTGCACCGCCGCGCTGGCGGCTCCGTGAAGAGGTCCAGATACTGCGCCCAATCCCGCCAGAAGCACGGCGTGGGGCGCGGCGCGGGTGGACGCCGCGAGGCGGGCCGCAAGTGTTGACGTGGCCATCCCGTGGTCGGCTAGCACTACGAGCGCTCGGTCGAGCAGGTCGGCCCCGGCCGGGTCGGTGGTGGTGAGCCGATTCCAGAGCCGATCGGCCACCCGAGAGTTGGGCGGGTCGTGGCGGGGGCCAGCCGCGGGCAACGCTTGGATGATGGTGCACACGAGGATGCGGCCGCTCGTCGTCAGGCCGTGGCGGGAGCGGTCGGCGCGAAATGGGTCGGCGGCCGCCGCCGCGACTACTCCGGCCATCATGCGATCGATTGAGGTGGAACGTTCGCTCAGCGCCTGGATCGCAGGACTGACCGCCTCGACCAGTGATTGGCTGGCCGACCATGGCTGCGTCGGTCCGAGGTTTCCGCTCCACAGGAGTTCGGCTACGGCTTCGAAACTTGCTCCGTCGGCGATCAGCGACTCGAGTCGGTGGCCGCGGTAGGCAACCGATCCGTCGAGTACTTCGGTGATGCCCGAGGAGATGGCTACTTCGAGTCGGCCCGGTCGGCTGTCGTTTTTGCGTCGGCGTAGGCGGTCGATCTCGAGGGGGTCGAAGGTCGATGACTTGCCGTCGATGTGGCGCTCAGATGAGAGCTGACCGCGGCTCACATAGGCGTAGATGGTTTCGCGTTTGACTCCGAGTCGTGCCGCGGCTTCGGCCGCCGAAATCCGAGAGACACTCATATTGATTGGATCAACGTTGATTCGATCAAGGTTGTCAATGTATCTCATCCGGTGCACGGTGGAGACATGACTGATTCTTCGTTTATCGCCCCGCCCGGTCTTAAAGGCCTTGCCGTTGCCGACACGGTTCTGGGTGCGGTGCGAGGCCAAGAAGGTTTCTTTCACTATCGCCAGTTCGACGCGGCCGAGCTCGCTCGTCAACGAACCCTCGAAGACGTCTGGACTCTTCAGGTCGACGGGGCCTTGCCGCCGGAGCGACCGCTGATCGAGGTCGGCCGTTATCGGGAGCTGCCGCCTGGCGTTGGGCGGTTGGTCGACGCGGCGGCCGAATGTCTCTCTGATCCGATGAACACGTTGCGGGTTGGTATCTTGGCCGTAGCCGATCGCGAAGGCCGAGGTCCGACGATCGACCGTACCGCCGAGGAGTTGCGTGACGATGCCATCCGTTTGGCGGCGATCGTGCCCAACATCTTGGCTCGTCATCATCGTCGCCGGTTGGGGCTCGACCCAATCGATCCCGAACCTTCGCTGAGCCACGCGGCCGACTATCTGCGGATGGCGACCGGCACCGTGCCCGACGTCGTAGCCGCCCGAGCTGTCGAGCAGTACCTGGTTGCAACGGTCGATCACGGGTTCAATGCGTCGACGTTCACCGCCCGCGTCGCGGCTAGCACCGGTGCCGACATGGCCGGTTCGATCGTCGCCGCGATCGGGGCTCTTACTGGTCCGCTGCATGGGGGAGCGCCGAGCCGTTGCATCGAGATGATCGACGAGATCGGCCGGCCTGACGCGGCGCGCGATTGGGTCGCCAACGCCGTTGCCGATGGTGAAAAGATTATGGGGTTTGGTCATGCGGTTTACCGCGCCGAGGACCCTCGAGGAGTTGTCTTGCGAGCAGCGGCCGAGTCGCTCGGCGGTGAGTTGGTCGAACGGGCCGCCGGCATCGAAGAGGAGATCTTGGCCTATTTGGCGGAGTGGAAACCCGATCAGCGAATCGTTACCAATGTCGAGTTCTGGGCCGGGGTTGTGCTCGAGTTGGCCGGTCTGCCGCGGGCGATGTTTACCCCCACGTTTTCGGTAAGTCGCTCGATTGGCTGGTCGGCTCACGTGATCGAACAGGTTGGCGTCGCCAAAATCATCCGTCCCAGTGCCCGCTACGTCGGACCCGACCCTATTACCGCAGCCCCTGTTTCCATGTAGTCTTCCTTCGCAGGAAGCTAATTTGGGAGCTGGCCGTGACAATCGATCCTGTTTCAATCGATGCTGTACCTGTTGATGTCGACCTTTGGGATATCGATGCGTTTCAGCGCCAGGAGCATCACACGATGCTCGAGCAGTTCCGCGAGACCGAGCCGGGCATCCATTGGTTTGACGAGGGCGATCTCGGCCCCGGATTTTGGGTCATCAGCCGCCAAGCGCATCTGAAGGAAGTCAACCGACAGGCCGGAATTTTCTCGTCGAACGCCGGCGGTACCCAAATGCGCGATGCCGACCCTCACGACGACCGAGCCGGCGTGGTCAGCGACTCGTTGATGATCGAGATGGATCCGCCAAAGCACACTCGCTATCGCCGGATCGTCAGCCGTGGGTTCACCCCTCGAATGATTTCCCTGCTCGAGGATTACCTCCAGAACCGCACCGACATGATCCTCGACAAGGTATGCGAGGACGGTCACGCCGAATTCGTTACGCAACTTTCGGCCGAGCTGCCGCTGCAGGCCATCGCCGAGATGGTTGGTATCCCACTCGAGGATCGTTCCAAGATCTTCGAGTGGACCAACGCCATGGTCGGATCCGACGACCCCGACTTTGTGACCAGCCACGAGGACGTCACCAACGCCGCGACCGAGCTGTTCATGTACAGCCGCATGTTGCAGACCGAACGTCGCCAGAGCCCCGCCGACGACATCATCACCACTTTGTTGTCGGCCGACGTCGATGGCGAAGAGCTCGACGAAACCGAGTTCGACATGTTTTTCTTGTTGCTGTGCGTTGCCGGCAACGAGACAACCCGCAACTCGATCACTCACGGCATGAAAGCGTTCTTCGAGTTCCCTGATCAGTGGGAAAAGTTCCGTAGCGACACCAGCCGCTACATGGACACCGCGGTCGACGAGATCGTCCGCTGGGCCACGCCGGTCCTCAACTTCCGTCGCCAAGCCGCTGCTGATTTCGAGATCGACGGCGTAAAGATCAAAGCCGGAGACAAAGTGGTGATGTGGCACATCGCGGCCAATCGCGACCCGCGGGCGTTCGAGAATCCATGGCAATTCGACATCGAACGCACCCCCAACGACCATGTCGGATTTGGTGGTGGCGGTCCGCACTATTGCCTGGGCGCAAACCTCGCCAAGATGGAGATCCGGCTGATGTTCGAAGCAATCGCCAAACGGTTGCCCGACATTCGTCTCGATGGTGATCTGCGGTATCTACGTTCCAATTTCATAGGTGGCATCAAGGAGATGCCGGTGGCATTTACGCCAACCCCGTCGCGGCACACGACCCCGATGGATCGACTCGGGTCAGCGGCTGGTGCGTCGGGCACCGACGGCTTTGGTGGCGAAGTCCAGCGCGGCTAGCACGCTTTGGTGGCAATGACCTGCACGACCGCCCCATCGCCGGTGTGGCCCGGCCCTTCGTTGATCGCCCGTACTAGCTCGACGCCGTGCTCGATGTTCAGCCCCCCGAGTTCGCTACGCAGCGCGTCGAGAGTCATGGTGAGTTCGGGCACCGGTGGTCCTCCGGATCCTCGGCCGATCTGATCTGGCGTGTAGGCCTCTAGTACGAACCGCCCGCCGGGCTTGAGCGCCGCGCCTATTGCAGCATGAACCTGTCGACGGATCGGAGCAGGGGTGTGAGCGAATATCGAGACGATGAGATCCCAACGTTGGTGGCCGAGGTCGAAGTCGGCGAGATCGCCAACGACGGTTGAGAGGTCGACGCCGCGTTTGAGAGCGAGTCGGCGGGCCTTGGCCATGCCGGCATGGGTGAGGTCCATGGACGTGACGTCGTAACCCAGACCGGCGAGGTAGACGCCGTTGCGGCCTTCCCCGTCAGCGATGCAAAGCGCAACCCCGGACGCCCGTCCGGACAATTGTTGGCTCAAGAAGTCGTTGGGAGCCGTGCCGTAGACGAATTCGGGACTCGCCCCGTACCGGTCCTCCCACATCTTGCGGGGATTTGGAGTCATCGCGTTGTGGTGGCAAACCCGGCGTCAAGCCACGACATGATTCCGCCATCGATGTCGGCCACGTCGTTGAAACCGAGGCTTTTCATGATGGAGGCGGCTTGCCCACTGCGATTTCCGGAGCGGCAGTACAGCACGTACGAGGCGTTGGGATCGAGGACCGCGATTTGCTCGGCAAAATCGTCACTGTAGAAGTCAATCATGACGGCGCCGTCTAAGTGGCCCGCGGCAAACTCATCGGGAGTGCGAACGTCGAGCACGACCAGATCGGCTGGCGGGTCGGCAGTAATGGAGGCTGCTTCGGTGGCGGTTACGAGTCGGACCCCGCCTGAGTCGGTCTCGACGGACCCGCAGCCGTTGGTGAATGTAGCGATAGGCAGAAATGCCAGAAATAGTGAGAGGACTTTGCGCATCGTCCGATTGTACGTACAAATTGTGGATTGTGGTTCCAACCCCGATCGGGGATGGGGTTGGGTGCCGCTTGATGGGCGACCCGGCCCGTCCTACGCTGCGCCCGTGTCCGGTTCTGACGACGGCGAAGATCTCAGCTATAGCCAGGCAAAACGCCGTCTCGGGTTGGAACACGTTCGCGCCGCTCGACAGACGGTGGCCGATGCCGAGCGGACCGAACCAACCGTCGCCCCGGCCAAACCGCGCCGACCGCTAACTCAACCCCCGCGCCTTCCTGACGACCCGCGGCCCACCGCACCGAGATCAGAGCTGGCCGAGTTGAGCCGGCGCATAGATCAACTCACCGAAGCAGTGGGGGCCCTTGTCGAGGGTCGCAGCGATGAGTTGGCCGCGGCGGTCGACCAGATAACGGCCCGTTACGAAATGGAACTTGGAGCGCACCGCCAGACCGTCGAACGGCTGCTACAACGCCAGGACGCTCACATCGAGACGCTCAGCAAGCTGGTCGAGACGCTGGTCGACGAACGCCGGTAGGTTGCCTCGGTGTTGCATGAGAAACGTGGACGTGACCTTGTCCAAATCGTGTTGGGGCTCATCGTTTTTGGTGCTGGCTTGGCCTTGGTTGTGCGTGGGGCGAACGGACAAGGGCCGTGGACGGTATTTCACGACGGTTTGTCGCAACACACGCCGCTGACCATCGGCACCGCCACCATCCTCACGGGTGTGGTGTTGTTGGTGCTGGTGGCGATCATGGGCGTTCGTATCGGTTTGGGCACGGTGCTCAACGTTTTGATTATCGGTCCCGCGACCGATGCCACTTTGTGGCTTGTCCCCGAACCAGATGCCGCGCTCGGGCGGGTTTCGCTCACGATCCTTGCTCCGCTGGTGGTCGCGCTCGGCTCGGGTTTGTACCTGGGAGTGCACTGGGGGGCCGGGGCCGCGTGACGGGCTCATGACCGGGCTCAACGAGCGAGGAATCAGCATCCGCACAGCTCGGTTCGCCATCGAAGCATTTGCGTTCACAGGCGGCGCGTTGCTCGGTGGCGGCATTGGTTGGGGCACGCTTTGGTGGCTGGTGGCGATCGGACCGTGCGTGCAATGGATGTTGCCCCGCTTCGACCAAGCCGAGGCCCAAGCGAGTTTCAGCCGATCAGGTCGATGAGCGCATGTCGAGTTCGCTGGAATAGTTTTCGCCACAACACTTGGCGGCGCGGTTGGTTGGCGGCATCGTCATCCTTGAAGCGGCCGTGCAGCGAACAGCTGGGCTAGACATCGGGGCAACGTGGGGACAACGGCAATTCAAGCGCGGCGGGCGCGAGCTGGTTGGGCGGTCTCGGCGGCCCTCACTGCCGTGTGGATGATCTACGTTGTCGCCGCCGGTCAGATCGGGCGAGTGGCGGGTCACTGGGCGTCAGCGGTAACGATGCTGGCCGGCAGTTTCCTCGCCGGTTCGTCCCCCGAAGGTGGCGGCGCGGTCGCCTTTCCGGTCTTCACCAAAGTTCTGCACGTCGGCGCTCCCGCGGCCCGCTCGTTTGGTTTGTGTATCCAAGCCGTAGGGATGACCGTCGCCGCGGTCGCCGTGCTGATCAACCGCCGAGCGGTTCACAAACGGGCGTGTTTGTTGGGCGGCGCGGCATCGATCGTTGGATTTGTTGTCAGCGCCGCATGGTTCACCGACTTCCAAGCTCCGTACGCACCCTCACTGATCGGGGTTGGATGGGTGAAGGCCACGTTCAGCATCGTGCTGGCAACGACCTCTGTCCTGATGGTGCGTCATCTCCGTCATGGCGACGAGGATCACCAGCCGATCGAGTGGAACCGTCGGCTTGATATCGGGCTGGTGATCGTGGCTTTCTTTGGGGGAGCGCTGGCGTCGGTGACCGGAACGGGCGCCAACATCATGGTGTTCTTGTTTTTGGTGGTGCTGGCCGACGTGAGCCCTCGGACGGCCTTGGCGACTGCAGTTTTGGTCATGGCGGCCGTCTCTGTCATCGGGTTCGGGCTATTCGCGGTCTGGGATCATCAACTGTCGGTCGAGATGGTTGGCGATCGAGTGGTTGCGGTGGGCGGTGACGCCGCCGACCTGTCCGCCGAGCGCGGCGACCTGTTGGGGTTGTGGCTCGCCGCGGTGCCAATCGTTGTCTGGGGCGCACCACTCGGCTCGTTGGCTGCCGCGGTAGTCAAGGAACGGGTGCTTGTGGGGTTTGTGGCCGTGCTGGCCGGTACCGAGGTGATCACCACGTTTGTGCTGGTCGAACAGCTACGAACCGACCGGGCGTTGTTGAGCTTCCTGGTGGTCGGACTGGCGCTGGTGCCGACGATGTTTCTGATGGCCCGCACCTACCGTTATCGACTTTTTAGATCGACGCCGGTCTGAGACCTCGCAGCCGGGCCATCGCCCATGCTCCCAGCACCGGCCCGGGGGCCAGGAACAAGAACGCCCAGCCCCAACTGGCTCGCTCCTCGATGGCCGGTACAAGGAAGATGGTGAAAACCGTCAGGACGAAACCAGACGAGAGCTGGGTCGTGAGGGCGGTCCCAACCGAGTCCTGCGGTGCGTATTCGCTGATGATCGTGGAGAACTGAGCCGAGTCGGCCACCACGCTGAAACCCCACACCAATCCCAGGGCCAGCACGATCAACGGGTGGGCGTTGATCAAAAATCCGACAAAAAGGGCGACGCTGCCCGACAGGGCCATCGCCGAACCAGCCGCCGTTTCTCGCCCGTAGCGGTCGCTGATCACGCCGCCGTACCAAGCGCCGAACGCCCCGATCCCGATCACCGCGAAGCTGGCCAACGCCGCAAGACTGACATGGTGATCGGTGCCTCGCCGCTGCAAGAGATCGGCGTAGAAGACGCCGAACCACGACCACATGGCGTATAGCTCCCACATGTGACCGAAGTAGCCGAAGGTCGCAAGCCGGAGCCGCTGGTCGCGAAAAACCGAGAAGATACGGCGGGGATCGAACGCCGCGCTGCCGAACGGATATGGCCCGTCTTGGGCGATGCGGTCGGCGACGAGTCCACCGAGAACGGTGAGTGCGCTCGTGACAATAATCGTCGCCTGCCAATCGAAACCTCCGAGCGCGGTGACCAAATGCGGCGCTGCCGATCCCAGAGTGAGGGCCCCGACCATGACCCCAAGGGCCAAACCGCGCCGATCGGTGAACCAAGTGGCGGCGGCTTTCAAGGCCGGTGGGTACACGAGGGCCAGACCGGCTCCGGTCAGAGCGCGTCCGGCGTAGGCCCACGACGCTGACGGGGCGATCACGAGGGTGAGGTTGGCGGCGGCCGCGACGAGCGAGCCGTAGAGGACCAAGCGCCGTGGCGCGACGATGTCGGCCAAGTTGAACACCGACGAAGCCAACGCGCCGAGAACGAAGCCGAGTTGAACGCTGATCGTGAGCCACGAACCTTCGACTTGACTCAGACCAAACTCGACTCTCAGCTGGCCCAGCACCGCGGCCGCGGCGAACCAGGTTGTCATCGACAACACCATTGAAACCGCGAGGATTGTTAGCTGCTGGTTTTGGCGGCTAGTCGCCAACGATTTCGACCTCACGCCAGAATCCAACTCGATCGGTAACCAACTTGCGAGCCAGCGGCCAGGGTTTGTTGTAGGCAAACGCCGCGTCGAGGGCGAGGTTCTCGCCGGCCTCGACGTGGAAGTAGTTGGCTTTGCCTTTCCAGAAGCATTGGCTCGTAGTTGCACTTTCGACGAGAGCATCGGGAAGAACAGAGTCGCGAGGGAAATACGTGATCCCTTCGACCCGCTTGACGTCGTCGCTCTCGGCAATGACGGTTCCGGCGTAGACGGCTTTGACCATGGCTGGGAAACCCGCGACCAGTTGCGATGATTCCATAGTGTCGAAGGTTTGGAAACTGGCCTTCTCGGTGCCATTGTTGGGCAAACCCCATGCTCAACGGAGAATAGTGATGCAGACCAAAATGTTGATCGGCGGCGAGTGGCTCGATGGGTCCGACCGCATCGCGGTGCTCAATCCGGCGACCGGCGATGTTGTGGCCGAAGTCGCCGGCGGCGGCCCCGCCGACGCCACCGCGGCGGTCGAGGCCGCCGACCAAGCGCAACGGTCGTGGGCCGGCACTGCGCCCCGAGTGCGCTCGGAGATCCTGCGCAACTGTTTCCACGCCGTGCTCGAGCACTCCGACGATCTGGCCCAAATCATCACCGCCGAGCACGGCAAACCGTTGGCCGATGCCAAAGGCGAGGTGGCCTACGCCGCAGAATTCTTCCGGTGGAACGCCGAGGAAGCGGTGCGCATCGATGGTCATATCAGCACCGCGCCAAGCGGGCTGCACAAGATTATTGTTCATCACCCCCCGGTAGGGGTCGTGGTGATGGTTACCCCGTGGAACTTTCCGGCCGCCATGATCACCCGCAAGGTTGCGCCGGCGCTGGCCGCCGGCAACGCATGTGTGATCAAGCCTCCCAAAGAAACACCGCTCACCGCCTTGCGGGTAGCCGCCATCCTCGAAGACGCCGGCGTGCCACCTGGGCTGGTCAACGTCGTGCCCACCATGTCGTCAGGTTCGTGGTTCGAGGCCGCAACCGAGCATCGGGCGACCCGGATGGTGTCGTTCACCGGCTCGACCGATGTGGGGCGGATTCTCTTGAAACGCTGCGCCGACCGGGTCCTCAAGGCCGGCATGGAACTCGGCGGCAACGCCCCGTTCATCGTGTTCGAAGACGCCGACATCGATGCCGCGGTCGAGGGGGCGATGGTGGCCAAGATGCGTCACTCGGCCGAGGTCTGCACTGCGGCGAACCGTATGTTTGCCCACGTCGATGTGGCCGACGAATTCACGGCCAAGCTGGCTGCGGCGATGGGGTCGATCAAGGTTGGTAACGGGCTTGACGAGGGCGTGACATGTGGCCCGATGATCAACGCCGGTGCCATCGAATCGATCGATTCGATGGTGCAGAGTGCAATTGGTGCCGGTGCTACTGCGGCGGTTGGCGGCGCACCAATCGACGGCCCGGGGTTCTTCTATCAGCCAACGGTTTTGGGCGATGTCACCATGGAGTCGCCCATTACTCGCCAAGAGATTTTCGGACCGGTCGCACCGGTGATCCCGTTCAGCGACACCGACCAGGTTGTCGAGTGGGCCAACGACACCGAGATGGGTCTGGCCAGCTACGTGTACTCCCAGGATGTTGCTCGGGCGATGGGAGTCGGCGAACGGATACATGCGGGCATGGTTGGCATCAACCGCGGGTCGATGTCGGATCCGGCCGCTCCGTTTGGCGGCATGAAACAAAGTGGACTCGGCCGTGAGGGTGCCCACGAAGGCATCTACGAGTTCTGCGAGACGCAGTACATAGCGGCCAGCTGGTGACGATTCGGGTGATGTCGACGGGGGCGGTAAGGTGCCATCCATGACCAACGACCTCGCGCTCATCGACGATGGCCCGCTGATCAACACCGACGCTCTGCCCGAGTCGCTTGGCTGGGCCCTCAAAGACGAAGGTCTGTGCCGCGACGATCGTTGTGTGCTGGTGCCCGACCGCGACGCTTTGACCAGCGGGGACATGATTGACGTAACCGCCGTTGCTGCGCTCTTGGACCGGCCGGCCCTTGTCGACGAGACCTCGGGGTTGGTGGCAGTTGGTGCCGAGCGGGGCCAGCGTCGCGCCGGGATCAACCAGCTGCAGGCGCCCGACTTTTCGTTGCCCAACGCGGCCGGCGAACTCACGTCGTTGTCTGAGTATCGCGGTCGCAAACGGCTGCTTGTTGCATTTGCAACTTGGTGAGGTTGTGCTCTTCACCTGCCCGGGTGGCAGGACTTGCAGAACGAACTGGGTGCCGACAACCTCCAGATCATCGCGGTCGCGATTGATGAAGACGTCGAAAAGGTCAAGGCCGCGGCCGAAGGCATCAACTATCCAGTGTTGATCGATGCTCAGCATCTTCTCAGCGAACTGTATGGCATCTCCAACGTGCCAACGGTGGTGATGATCGACGAAAACGACCGTATTGCCCGCCCCAATTGGAGTGCTTCGGGCAACGACGCTTTCCGCGAATTCAGCGGTATTGATTCGGACCGTCAACACGACCGGATTCGACGCTGGGTGCGTGAAGGCGACGCTGGCACCACCGAAGACGAAGCGAGGGCCGCGGTCCCGGACTATTCGGCCGACGACGAAGCCGCCCAACTGCACTTCCGTGTTGCGGCCGAGCTTCGTCGCCGAGGCGACGACGAGGGAGCGGCCCGCAACTTCGACCGAGCCGCCGAGTTGGCGCCGCACGACTGGACCATCCGACGGGCCATGTTGCCGCTTCGCGGCGAAGATCCGTTTGGCCAAGGCTTCTTTGACCTCTACGGCGAACACCAGGCCGCCGGCAGCCCGTACCGTGGCCTCCACGGCTACTGACTAGGCCCGTAGCAACTGGCTTGTAGGACTCACTCATGAGCGGCGCACGAATACTCGGCTTGGATCGCCGCGTTGGCGCGGCACGGCTCAATGTCGCCGTGAAGCTGGCGCTTTTCGTGTCGTTCGCTGCGGCGCTGACTGTTCCAATCGACGCCCTTGACGGCAAAGCGATGGAGCTGCGGGCTCCGCTGTTCATGGCGTCGGCGGTGCTTGTGCCCTTGATTGGTTGGCGACGGCGGTGGGAGCCGTACGCCCACGTTGGCGACGCGTTGTTGGCGGCGCCGTTTCTGCTCGACACGCTCGGCAACCTCCTGGGCATCTACGACTCGTACGCCCGCACCGACGACGTGTTGCATGCCATCAACTGGGTGCTGCTGGTCGGGGCCTATCACGCCTTTCGGTTCCGCAACGTTGGCGATACTCGTAACGCGGTGTTCCTTGGCTACGGCTTCGGTGCCGTGGCGATCATTTGGTGGGAAGCGATGGAATGGACGGTGTCCTCTGATGGCTTTGGGGGAGCGGACGGACTTTCACTTACCTATGGCGACACGGTCGGCGACCTGGTCTTGTCCAGCACCGGCGGTCTGATCGGCTCGCTCCTGGCCGTGTGGTTGTTCGGCCCGCGCCGCCCCTGACCGCCTCCTACGGGTTGCTGTGACAGTATGTCGAATGTCAACCATCGAAAATCGGGTTCCGCCGCTGGTCTGGATGGTCCTCGCGGCCGTTCTCAACTGGGTCATTGACAGCCAAGTGGGCGATTCCCCCGACATCGGCGGCGCGTTGCAGATCGTCATTGCCGCGGCGTTCGGCCTCATCGGTTTTGGTTTCCTTGGTGCGGGGATTTCCGCGTTCAGCGAGGCCGACACGACCGTCAATCCTCACGCCATCGATGACGCCTCATCTTTGGTTGCGGTAGGCGTGTATCGAGTGACGCGCAACCCGATGTACGTCGGGATGGCGTGCGCCCTCATCGGCTTTGGCGTGTTGTTTGGCGACTGGGTGGCGCTGGCGGTCTCACTACCGACGTTCGTCGTGGTGATGAGCCGTTTGCAGATCGTGCCCGAAGAGCGGGTGATGGCCGCCAAGTTTGGTGACAGCTATGTCACCTACCGGTCCGAAGTGCGACGCTGGATTTAGAGCCCACCGAACATCGGGCGCTTTGGCGTACGCGGGACGGCCGCCTTGTTCGTGAACAAGGCGGCCGTCTGAGGTCACCTGACTGGTGAGGCCAGGTGATTTTGGCTCGGGGAAGCCGAACTGGAGAGACCGGTTAGAAGTCCTCGTCGAAGGAAACATCGCCCTCGACGCCGACCTGGTAGGCCGACACGGTGCGTTCGAAGAAGTTGGATAGTTCCTGAACGTCTTGCAGTTCCATGAACGCAAACGGGTTCTTGGACCCGAAACGTTTGGGCAGACCGAGCTGACCGAGTCGTTGGTCGGCTACGAACTCGAGGTATTTGCGGGTGTCGCCGGTCGACATGCCGGGGACCCCTTCGCCAAGAAGGTCCTCGGCGAACTGGAACTCGGCGTCGACAGCCTCTTCGAGCATTGTGGTGATGCGATCGCCCAAATCGTCGTCGAACAGGTCGGGCTCTTCGGCGCGAACGGTCTCGATCACTTCGAAAGCGAAGTTCATGTGCATCGATTCGTCGCGAAACACCCAGTTGGTTCCGGCCGCCAGCCCGTTGAGCAGCCCTTTTGAACGCAAGAAATAGACATAGGCGAAAGCGCCGTAGAAGAACAGGCCTTCGATGCACGCCGCGAAGCAGATGAGGTTCATGAGGAATCGTTTGCGATCCTCTTTGGTTTGTAGCGGCCCTGATCCGACCGAACTCATCCACTTGAAGCAGAACTCGGCCTTCTTGCGGATCGCCGGGATGTTCTCGATTGCTGCGAAGGCCTCGGCCCGCTCCTCGTGATCGGGGATGTAGTTGTCGAGCAAGTTGAGGTAGAACTGAACGTGCAGCGCCTCTTCGTAGAGCTGCCGCGACAGGTACATCCGGGCCTCGGGAGCGTTGATGTGCTCGTAGAGGTTGAGGACGAGGTTGTTGGCCACGATCGAGTCGCCGGTGGCGAAGAACGCCACTAGCCGGCTGATGAGGTGCTTCTCAGCCGGCATGAGCTTGCGGTCGAGGTCGGTTAGGTCGTCGGAGAAGTCGATCTCTTCGACGGTCCAGGTGTTCTTGATGGCGTCCTTGTACATCTCGAAGAACCGCGGGTACCGCATGGGCCGCAACGTGAGGTCGAAACCGGGATCAAGAATGTTGGTGTGAGAAGACGCCGGAGTGGCGCGATGGCCAAGCGTGGCCGGGTCGTAGCTCGGCGCAAGAGTGAGGTCGTCGGCTAGCGCCATCAGTCGCACGCTTCGCAGTGTTCGGGGTTTTCGAGCGAACAAGCCAAAGCTTCTTGGTCGGTGAACGTCTTCTTGGGTTGACCGCCACCGGGACCGTCGGGTGCGGGGCCGCTGGTTGGTCCGCTGGTCGAGGTGGTTTTGTTGATGCGGGTGGCGGGACGGCTACGCAAGTAGTAGGTGGTCTTCAGGCCAGCCTTCCAGGCGTACATGTACATCGACGAAAGCTTGCCGATGGTGGGCGACTCCATGAACAAGTTGAGCGATTGGCTCTGATCGATGAAGGCGCCCCGTTCGGCGGCCATCTCGATGAGTGACTTCATCGGGATTTCCCACGCCGTTCGGTATACCGCTTTGAGATCCTCAGGGATGCGATCGACGTCTTGGATGGATCCCTCCGACTTCTTGACGTCGGCAATCATTTGCGCATCCCATAGGCCTCGGCCCTGCAGCTCTTTGACGAGGTAGCGGTTGATCTGCATGAACTCGCCCGACAACGTCTCGCGCTTGAACAAGTTGGATACCTGCGGCTCGATGCATTCGTAACAACCAGCGATCGACGCGATGGTGGCGGTCGGCGCGATGGCGATCATGAGCGAGTTGCGAAGGCCATGTTGCTCGATCCGGTCGCGAAGGGCTGCCCACCGTTCGGGGTCCGACGGCTCGACGCCCCATAGATCGAACTGAAGGTCGCCTCTAGCGGCGCGGGTTTCGGGGAACGCCTCGTGAGCACCGTTGGCTTCGGCTAGCTCGGTTGAGGCCCACAGCGCGTTGAAATAAATCTCTTCGGAGATGCGGCGGCTCACTTGACGGGCCACCGGGCTGTCGAACGGCACGCCCATCTTGAAGAAGACGTCTTGCAGGCCCATCAGGCCCAGGCCAACGGGTCGCCAACGGCGGTTGGACGCGCCCGCCTCCGAGGTCGGGTAGTAGTTGATGTCGATCACTCGGTCGAGGAACGGCACCACCTGGCGCACGACTTCGCCGACGCGGTTGAAGTCGACCGTGGTGACCCCTTCGGACTCGACCACGAACTCACCGAGGTTGACCGACCCAAGGTTGCAAACCGCGGTTTCGTCTTGGCTCGTGACCTCGAGAATTTCGGTGCACAAGTTGGAAAGGTGCACAACCCGGTCGCGGCTGTTCTTGTTGTCGCCGTTTGCGCCGGGTCCGGTCTGGTTGCACTTGTTGTTGGACGAATCCTTGAAGGTCATCCAACCGTTGCCGGTTTCGGCCAACGACTTCATCATGCGCTGATAAAGATGACGAGCCGGTACCTGCTTCTCGTAGAGGCCGTCGGCTTCGGCTTGTTCGTAAATCGAACGGAACTCGTCGCCGAACGTGTCGATCAGGTCGGGGACCTTCTTGGGGTCGAACAGGCTCCACTGCCAGTCCTTCTCGACACGCTCCATGAACAGGTCGGGGATCCAGTTGGCCAAGTTGATGTTGTGGGTGCGGCGGGCGTGATCGCCGGTGTTGTCTCGCAACTCGAGGAACTGCTCGATATCGGCGTGCCAAGCTTCGAGGTAGACGCACGCGGCCCCTTTGCGGCGTCCACCCTGGTTGACCGCGGCAACCGATGCATCGAGGGTCTTGAGCCAAGGAACGATGCCGTTGGACAGGCCGTTGGTGCCAACAATCAGACTGTTCTTGGAACGAATCCGGTGCCACGCCACGCCGATGCCGCCGGCGTACTTGGAGAGCCGAGCAATGTCGGTGTAGCGCTTGTAGATGCCTTCGAGGGAATCTTCGGGAGAGTCGAGGAGGTAGCAGCTCGACATCTGAGGGTGAGTGGTGCCCGAGTTGAACAACGTGGGACTCGAGGCAAGGTACGACAGCGACGACATGAGGTCGTAGAAGCGGATTGCTTCGTCGGGGTCGGTGCTCAAGCCGCAGGCCACCCGCAAAAAGAAGTACTGGGGGGTTTCGATGACCTCGCGAGTTTCGGGGTGACGCAAGAGGTAACGGTCGTACACGGTGCGTAGACCGAAGAACTCGAAGTTCTTGTCGCGTTGGGTGTTGATCGCCGCGTTGAGGGTCGGGGCGTGGGTGGTGACGAATTCGAGAACGTCGTCGCCGATGATGCCGAGGCGGTGGCCGAGGGTGACCGATTCGGAGAACCAAGGAACGTTTTGGTTGCGAACTTCTTTGTCGATGTAGGTCGCCAACATACGAGCGGCGAGCTTGGAGTAGTTGGGTTCTTCGACGATGAGTCCGGCTGCGGTGCGGATCGAGAGTTCGTCCAGTTCTTGAGTGGTGGCCCCGTCGGCCAAGGCCGCGATGGTGCGGGTCGAGACGACCATGGGGTCGACCCCCAGCAGGCCTTCGGTCGCCCGAGCAACCGCGTTGACAATCTTGTTGACATCGACGGGAACCAGAGCGCCGTTGCGTTTTTTGACGCGCATCGTGGTGACCGCGTCGATGGATTGTGCTGTGTTATCGACTGCAGTCAGACGATCTTCGATGATGGCCATGTATGGCGCCCCTCTTACCGCGCCGAGATCACCAACCGAACAATTGGGTGGCTCTCGACTTCACCACCCGTTCGACCTCGCCGTGCAACCGGCAGGGTGTGCAATTACAGCCGCGTAATTACACCCACGTCAAGGAATAGTTTTCACAAACCTCATGAGCCTTGGAATTACGCGGAATCACCGATGGCGTTCGCGCGGTGAGTGTTCGGTTGAAGGTCCCCGAACGCGACGCCAGGGGGTTATCCACAAGGGTCTTGTAATTTGGGTTCGGTCCTGCAACTTGAGCCGGACTGGCTAGTTAGCTGATGTCGGGCTCAGCCGAAAGATCCGAAACTCCCGCTCGGTGAGCTCGGTGTAGGCATTCCATCCACCGAAGTGGGCCAGCGCTTTTGACCACGCTTCGGCTCGTTCTTGGCCGCTGAGCAGGGTGGCATGGACCGCGAAGTTGCGCCCCCGTTGGGTGATCTCGGCGTCGGGGTTGGCGATCAGGTTGGCGGTCCAGGCCGGATGATGATCCTGGGCGAAGTTGCTGCCAACCACGACGAACGTGTCGTCGCCCAGGGGCACTGCTTCGAGTGGGGTTTCGCGTCGTAGCCCGGATTTGGCGCCGGTCGACCAAAGCACTAGTCCCGCACCGGGCACGAACTTGCCTCGGGTGACGCGCCGCATAGCTCGGTGCACCCGGGGCAGCGCTTTGGGTGCGATCTTGCGGAACCACGGCTTGGTAACAATTGCAGCGATGCGGTCGTCGGCGCTTGCTCGAGGTTTGAACTCGTTGCTCATTAGAGGAACCGACGGATGAGTTTCTCTTTTTTGGCGGTGTACGGCGGGTAGAGAAGCTTGACGTCGGGGCGGGTTGGCTTCTTGAGCACCGCACGCATGTTGGAGAACTCTTCGAAGCCTGACTCACCGTGGTAGCGCCCGATGCCCGATTCTCCGACCCCTCCGAAGGGAAGCTCGCCTGGTCCGCAATGCAACAGTACGTGATTGATCACCGTGCCGCCGGCGCTGGTGTTGGCGATCACGTGGTCGGTGACTTCGTCGTTTTCGCTGAACACGTACAAGGCCAGTGGCTTTTCGCGCTCGTTCACGAACTCGATGGCCGCCTCAACCGACGCAGCGGTTATGACCGGAAGTACCGGTCCGAAAATTTCCTCTTGCATCAAGGGAGAGTTGAGGTCCGGATCGACGATCACGGTGGGGTCGACGTAGCGGGTTGCCGGGTCGTAGTGGCCACCAACAGCCACAGTGCCGCCGTGCTCGTCGAGCATCCGGCCGATGCGTTCGGTGTGACGGCTGTTCACGATCGAGCCGTAGTCGGCGTTGTCGGCTGGCGTCGTCCCCGCGGCGAACTCCTCGAACGCCGCGCCGATCGCCGAGACCAATTCGTCGCGTTTGGCTTCGCTCACGAGCACGTAGTCGGGGGCGATGCAGGTCTGACCGGCATTGAGCCACTTGCCCCACGCAATGCGATGGGCCGCCACGTCGACGTTGACCGAGTCGTCAACAATGACCGGGCTTTTGCCGCCCAGTTCGAGAGTGACCGGGGTGAGGTTCTTGGCCGCGGCTTCGTAAACAATTCGACCAACTGCGGTCGACCCGGTGAAGAACACGTGGTCGTACCGTTCGGCCAGCAACGCGGTCGCGACCGGAGCATCTCCTTGCACGACCGCAATTGCCTCGGAGTCGAGGTACCGCGGTATTAGCTCCGCTAGAGCGGCCGATGTTGCCGGCGCGACCTCGGACGGTTTGATGATCGCCGCGTTGCCGGCAGCGATAGCGGCAGCCAGCGGTTCGATGATCAGCTGCACCGGGTAGTTCCACGGCCCGATGATCAAGCTGACCCCGTACGGTTCCGCTACGAGGTAGCCCTTGCCGGGCCGGCTGTTGAGGGCGAGAGAGGCCTTGCGGGGTTTCATCCACTTGGCGGTGTTCTTGCGAAGGTCTTTGATCTCGCCCCTCACGATGCCGATATCGGTCGCGTAAGCCTCGAGCGAGGGTTTGCCGACATCAGCCGCGAGCGCGTTCAGTAACCGCTCCGCCTCGAGGTCGAGCATGCGATCCAGTCCGTCGAGTTGGGCTTCGCGCCAACCGAGGGTGCGGGTGCGGCCAGTTGCGTAGGCGGCTTTGACGGCGGCGACGATGCCGGGGACTTCGTCGGTGGGGGTGTAAGCGGGGGTGGATACAGGGCGTTCGGTGAGAGCCATACCCACATTCTGCCACTTGCTACGCATTGGGTGCTATTGCGTTGGGTGCTATTGCGTCGGGTGCTTATTGCGTCGGGTTCTAGCGGGGACTACTAGTGTCGGGCCATGTCGAGCCAGCCGGGAGCGGTCGCCTCAGTTCTCGAGTTGATAAAGCTTCTGGACCAGCGCAAGATTTCGGCTCGCGAGGTTCTTGATCACTATCTGGAACGAATCGACCGTCTCGATGGGCCGATCAACGCGATAGCAACCCTTGCTCCTGAACGGGCTCAACAAGAGGCCGCCGCCGTTGACGCGGCTCGCGCCACCGGTCGAGGCGTCGGGGCCTTGGCCGGAATACCAATCACGGTCAAAGACGCAATCGCCACCGCCGACATACGCTCCACCGGCGGCGCCACTGAGTTGGCTGATCATGTGCCGCAGTGCGATGCCGAGGCGGTCGCTCGCCTGCGTAGCGCCGGCGCGGTTGTGTTCGGAAAAACCAATCTGCCGCGGTGGTCGGGCGATTTCCAGACTTACAACGAGATTTTTGGCACCACCAACAACCCTTGGGATCTCGAACGAACACCAGGAGGGTCGTCAGGTGGCGCCGCGGCGGCCGTGGCGATGGGTTTCAGTGCATTCGAGCTTGGTACCGACATCGGCGGGTCGATCCGGGTGCCGGCATCGTTTTGTGGCGTTTACGGGCACAAACCAAGCTTTGGGATTATCCCGACGGACGGCTACCTCGACCACATCACTCACCACCACAACCAGGCCGACGTCAACGTTTTTGGTCCCATTGCCCGAACGGCCGCTGACCTGTCGTTTCTTTTCGATCTGCTGGTGGCCCCTCCGGCAGTAGATGCGGTGGCCTGGCGTCTCGACTTGCCCAAACCACGGGCCACCGATCTCGCCGATTTTCGAGTGGTGGCGTGGCTCGACGACGACTTCTGTCGCGTTGACCCCGCGGTGAGAGAAACCCTCGAGACCACGATCGACCAACTCGAACGGGCTGGCGCTCGCATAGATCGCAATCGGCGGCCCTACCTCGACGCCGCGAAAGCGTCGTCTGATGGGTTGCGGTTGATAATGGCCGCCACCGACATTTCCCAGCCGGATCTCGATTTCCAGCACGCCGCCGCGGCCGGCACCGCCTTGTTGCACCGCGACTGGGATCTGCTTCACCGTGAACGGCATCAAACCCGCCGAGCTTGGGCCGATTTCTTCGCCGACGTCGACGTGTTGCTCTGCCCCGTTACGCCGGTGCCTCCGTTTCGTCACGTGCAGTCGTCGGCCGGTTCCAACTGGACGCACTCGGTGCTAGGAGACTACGGCGGTCGGATCTATGACGACCTCGTCGGCTGGACGGCGCTAATCGGTAGTCAATATTTGCCGGTCACCACCGCACCCGCCGGAGTGAGTGGTCGCGGCTTACCAATAGGCGTTCAGGTCGTCGCTCCCTATCTTCACGACCAAACTGCTCTGGCGTTCGCTCGCGCGATGGCAAGTGTGTTCGGCGATCCGCCGGCCCCGCCGGCCGCGATGACGTAGGGCGATTGCTAGAGAGCTCAGCCCGAGATGGGCATGAGCGGCTCGCGGTTTGGTTCGAGACGGATGACGACGGTGGAGCTGACCGCCCCGTCGGGACCGCTTTGCACGGTTATCTCTCCGGGGTAACGATCGAGGACGATGACCGGCTGAGTCCATACGCCGTCGATGACCGCCGCCTCGGTGGCTTCGATGAAACCTGGTTGATCGGCCGACTCGGAACCGACTTGATATGCAGAGCCTTCGAGTCCAACGGAATAGACCTCGTGGGCGGCGTTGGCCGAGTTCGGGAGAAGCTCACAGTCGTATCGCAACTCGAAGTATCGAGTGCCTTCGGTGGCTGCGGGGTCGGTGTCGGGGCGCCTGAGCGAACGGAAGTCTACGTTCGTAAGCCGGGCTCCGGGGGCGACTGGCACCTCTCGAAACAGCGACTCGAGCAGCGGCACAGGGATGAAATTCGACTGGGCTTCGAGCACTGCCTGCAGGCCGTAGCCAGCTTGGGTCCCACCAAGTTCGGCATCCAGGTCGGAGTCTCCCGTGGCCATGAACAGCACCGGTTGGGCGTTGATCTCGCCGAGTCGGTAGGTGTCGGAGTCGTATTCGAAGGTGAATATCGCGGCCTGGCCCGACGCCGACCCAGCCGATGGCGATGTCGATTCGTCGGTGATCTCGAAACCGAGCGCGTTGAGTTGTGGTTCGAAGGCGAGTCGGGTTTCGATCGTGCCTGGTCCGCCTTCGGGCAGCTCTGCACCTATGTCGCCGATGCTGGCCCCGGCCGCAATTGCGGTGTAGTTCCAGTTCCAAGTCCAGTCGGCGTCAGCATCTTGACCGTCGAGGGTGACGCTAAGGCCGAATGGGGTTGAGCCGTCAGGAGGAGCCGCTTCGAGGGGAAACCCGATTATCTGGCGAGCCAGTTCGAGCGGCTCGCCGTCGGCGTTGCCCCATCGGGTGATCAAAGTGGGGATGTCGTTGAGGCCTATTACCGGGATCGGCGTGGACTCCGTGGGGGTGGTGGGGGTGTCGTCGATAGTCGACGTAGCGGCGTCGGGTAGCGGCTCTGGTTCGGAACTTTCCGAGGATGGCGTGAAGTTGCTAGCCGCTGCGGGGTCGTTAGAGGAGTCGGGCGTGGTTGGACCGGAGTTGGTGCTGGTGCTGGTGCAGCTAGCCGCGACCAAGATAGTGACGAAGAGTTGAGCAGCGAGGAGCCGCGACGGCAGATTCATGGGGCGGCAGAGTAGCGCGGTGTAGTAGCGGCCATGCCTCTCGTTCGGCATCTGGCGGTTGTGGTTGACCCTTACCGCGCACCGTGGCGGGTGTTCTCAGTTGACTTTCAGCGAGAACCGCAGAGCGTCGCCACCGACTTTGGCCTCGTGAATCGTGAGGTCGTCGCTGGGCGAATCCACGGTTAGTGATGTGGCCAACACCTGCTCGCTGATGTAGCTGCGATGTTTGGCGATCGCCGCGGCGGCCGCGTCGCTGGCGGTCTCGACCCACACATCGATGCGGTCGGTCACCACGAGGTCTTCGGCTTTGCGAGCGTTCTGGATCTCGCGAACGATGTCTCGGGCCAGGCCTTCGGCTTGTAGTTCGGCGGTGATCTCGGTGTCGAGAGTGACCACCGCGTCGTTTGATCGCAGCGCCGCAGCGGCGACCCCGTCGGGCGATTCGAGGGCGAGGTCGTACTCGCCGGGTTGAAGAGTGTGACCTCCAACCAAGACACTGCCATCGTCGCTGGCGGTCCAGTCGCCGCGGCGCGCGGCGCCGAACACGGCCTGCACCTCTTTGCCCAGCCGGGGCCCCAGCGCCTTGCCGTCGGGGCGAAGGACAAATGTGGCGAGGTCGCCGATCTCTTCGGTGACCCGGACGGCTTTGACGTTGAGTTCGTCGCGGAGAAGGTCGGCGAAGGGCTCGAGGGTGTTGGCGTCACGGCCAGCAACCGTGATCGAGGCCAGCGGAAGCCGAACTCGTAACCCTTGGTCTTCGCGTAACCGCAAACCGGTGGAGGCTACGTCACGGAGGCGGTCCATGGCCGCGACAAGGTCAGGGTCGGCTGGGTAGGTTGCGACCGAAGGCCAGTCGGACAAGTGGACCGAATCGCGACGTTCGGAGTCGCCGCCGGTCAGACCCGTCCAGATCTCTTCGGTGATCATCGGCAAGAACGGCGCGGCAACCTGGGTGAGGGTCACGAGCACCGTGTAGAGCGTGTCGAGACCGTCTTTGTCGGCCCCCTGCCCTTCGGACGTGCCCCAAAAGCGGTCACGCGAACGGCGGATGTACCAGTTGTTGAGCGCATCGATGAAGCTCTGAATCTCGGTCGCCGCGCCCGGGAGGTCGTACTCGTCCATGCGAGCCTCGACCGCCGCAACAAGGTCACGGGTCTTGGCCAGGATGTAGCGGTCGAGAAGTTCGGGCGAATCGGTACGAAAGCGGGCCCGGTAACCCTCGACGTTGGCGTACAAGGTGAAGAACGAATAGGCGTTCCAGATCGGCAAGATGACCTGACGGACAACGTCGTCAATCCCTTGGTCGGAGATCCGGGTGTCGCCGCCTCGCACGATGTTGGTGGACATGAAATACCAACGCAGTGCGTCGGATCCCTGTCGATCGAAGATCTCGGACGGCTCGGTGTAGTTGCGGAGCTTTTTGGAAAGCTTGGTGCCGTCGTCGGCCAACAAGATGCCGTGACAGATCACGTTTTGGAACGCCGGCCGGTCGAACAGCGCGGTGGCCAACACGTGCAGCGTGTAGAACCAGCCTCGGCTTTGGTTGATGTACTCGACGATGAAGTCGGCGGGGAAATGCTCGTCGAACCAGTCTTTGTTTTCGAACGGATAATGGACTTGAGCAAACGGCATCGAACCCGACTCGAACCAGCAGTCGAGTACCTCAGGAACGCGCCGCATCATTGATTGACCGGTCGGGTCGTCAGGGTTGGGACGAACCAGGTCGTCGATGTAAGGCCGGTGCAGGTTGTCTGGACGAATGCCGAAGTCGGCCTCGAGCTCGTCGAGGCTGCCGTAGCAGTCGGTGCGCGGGTAATCGGGATTGTCGCTGATCCATACCGGGATCGGGGATCCCCAGAACCGATTGCGGCTGATCGACCAGTCGCGTGCGCCTTCGAGCCACTGACCGAAACGTCCGTTTTGGATGTGGCCCGGAACCCAATTGATTTCTTGGTTGGTTTCGAGCATTCGGTCACGAAAGTCGGTGACCTTCACGTACCACGACGGCATGGCCTTGTAGATGATTGGTGTGTCGGTGCGCCAGCAGTGCGGGTAATTGTGGGTGTAGCTGTCGTGGCGGACGAGCTGTCCGGTTTCGCGCAAGTGTTTGATGATGCCGCTGTTGGCTTCGAGCACATTTTGGCCGGCCCACTCGACGACATCAGCGGTGAAATTGCCCGAATCGTCGACCGGAACGACCATGCCGATGCCGGCCTCGCCGACCACTCGCTGATCGTCCTCACCAAAACCGGGGGCCATATGCACAACACCGGTGCCTTCGGCGGTATCGATGAAATCGCCGGCCAGGACCTGAAAGGCTCGTTCGGTGCCGTGGTGGGGTTGGCTGGGGTCGACGGTCGCCATGTCGGCGAAGTACGCGAACAATGGTTCGTAGGTGCGTCCTACAAGATCGTGGCCTTTGACGGATCCGACCTGCTCGGCGTTCTCGAGTTGTTTGGCGTACTTCTCGACGGTTGCCGCCCCGAGGATGTAGCGGGTGCCGTTGGCGTCGGCCATCACCGCGTAGTCGAGGTCGGGGCCAACCGCGAGCGCGAGGTTGGAGGGCAAGGTCCACGGGGTGGTGGTCCAGGCCAGAACCGCGGCCGGCGAGTTGGCATCGCCAGGGAGACCGTCGGTTGAATCGAGAGTAAACGCCACTGTCACGGCCGGATCTTGACGGGGCCGGGTGGCATCGTCGAGACGGATCTCGTGATTGCTCAGCGGGGTTTCGGCGCCCCAGCTGTAGGGGAGTACCCGGTTGGCTTGGTAAATGAGGCCCTTGTCCCACAGCTGTTTGAACGCCCACATGACCGACTCCATGTAGTCGAGGTCCATGGTCTTGTAGTCGTTCTCGAAATCAACCCATCGGGCTTGCCGGGTGACGGTCTTTTCCCACTCTTGGGTGTATTTGAGCACCGACGTGCGGCAGTAATCGTTGAAACGTCCGATGCCGTAGTCGATGATCGACGCCCGCCCGCTGACCGGGAGCTCTTTCTCGGCTTCCATTTCGGCGGGCAGACCATGACAATCCCAACCAAAACGACGCTCGACCCGTTTGCCCTTCATGGTTTGATAGCGCGGCACAACGTCCTTGACGTAGCCGGTGAGCAGATGGCCGTGGTGGGGGAGGCCGTTGGCGAAGGGCGGACCGTCGTAGAAGACGTATTCGTTGTTGCTTGCGTCAAGACTCAAAGGCCGTTGATCGACGCTTGCTTGGAACGATTCGGCGGCCGCCCACCGCGCCAGAATCCGCTGCTCGATGGCCGGAAGATCCGGACTCTCGACGTGCGGATAGGGCCCGGAATTGCCCGTCGGGGCGGCGTCAGTCATAAGCGACAAGGTTACCGCGGCTCACGGCCGTGCCGAACCGAGCTTTTGCGCCGCGGCCCTAGTGACTTGTTAGGTCGTGATCACGCACATCGACCGTGGCGGTCAGGTCGATTTGCTTTCGCAGATCGACAGGGGTGCGTCGACTGGCGAACGGCGCCGCGTGGTTGCCACCAAAGCCCAGCAACGACGGCGACCACCAGTTCCATTTGCCGGCCAACGTCATGAGCGCCGGCACAAGAGTGACACGCACCACAAACGCATCGACCAGAACTGCGACGGCCAACCCGAGACCGAAGAGCTTGATGGTGGACACACTCGATGTGGCAAAGGCCAGGAACGTGATCGACAACAAAACGGCGGCCGCGGTAACCAAACCACCGGTGTGAGCAAGACCCGCAACGATCGCCGCGTCGTTGTCGCCGGTGCGGTCGTACTCCTCTTTCATACGGGCCAAGAGAAAGACCTCGTAATCCATGCTGAGGCCAAAGGCGATGCAAAACATCAATATCGGGGTCGTGATGTCGGTCTGGCCGGTTGGCGTGAAGTTGAGCAGGCCGCTGCCGTGGCCACTCTGGAAAATCCAAACCATCATCCCAAATGTGGCTCCGAGCGACAGGGTGTTTAGGGCCAACGCCTTGATCGGCACAAGGATGCTCTTGAACATCAAGAACAGCAGCACGAAGGTGGCTACGACAATTGTCGCGGCCGCAAGCCACGCTCGGTCGAATATGGCGTTCTTGGTGTCGAGCAGTGCGGCCGTACCTCCACCAACCAACACCTCGGCGTAGGCCGAGTCGAGATCGCGGATCTGCTCTATGAGCGCTTCGCCTTCGGGGGAGATTGGTTCGAGCGACGGCACTACGTTGAACCATGTTGCATCGTCGGCTGCGCCATTGCCGGTGAAGCGCTCGGCGGCCGGGCCGGGCGGGTTGACGTTGGCTCCATTGACAAATGTGCCGGCCGCGGCATCGACTCGGGTCACGCCGTCAAGCAACGACACCTTCAACGCCAACGACGTTGCTGCGCCGGCTTCTTGAGCACCGAGGGCAACTATCGGAAAGGCGTTGGCCTCGGCGGTCGCGAATTCGTCGCGCAAGATGTCGCTCACCGCCCGTACCGGGTCGTCGGCCGGCAGAGCTCGGTCGTCGGCCTCGCCCCACACCACGCCAAGAAACGGCAATGCGACGATCACCAGCAGCGGAATGGTCAGCGCAACAATGGGCCACGGACGAGCAATGACGCGTTTAGCGGCGTTCTTCCACGGATTGGCGGCGTGACGCCCGACCCGTCGGCGATACACCGTGAAGCGGTCGATCCGGGCTCCGAGAAGGCTGAGCGCGGCTGGCAACACAACGACCGAAATCGTGATTGCCAACAGCACAACCCCGATCCCGGCGTAGGCAAAAGACCGTAAGAAGGTCAGTGGGAAAATGAACAATGCGCTCAGCGAGATGGCAACGGTGAGGCCGCTGAACGCGATGGTGTGACCCGACGTTTCGATAGTGGTGAGAAGGGCCGTGTCGCGATCGACGCTGGTCTTGAGCTCTTCTCGATAGCGACTCACCACCAATAGCGAGTAGTCGATGGCCAACCCGAGCCCGAGCGCGGTCACCAGGTTGAGAGCAAAGATCGACACGTCGGTAAACGCGGTTACACCATGCAACACGAGGAACGTGCCGAGCGCGGCAAGTATCCCGACGCCCACCGGCAACGCCGCGGCGACCAGACCGCCAAAAACAATAATCAAGACGATGAAGGTCAACGGGATCGCGATCAGTTCGGCCAGTGCCAAGTCGTCCTCGATCACCTGCCCCATTTCCTCAAACACCGCTTGGCGGCCACCCAACTGGACTGTGAACGGTCCCCGCTCGGCCTCGCCGTACTCGGCGAGAAGATCGGCGATGACTTCGCGGCGAACCGGATCGGTCGATTCGCCGGGAACCCGAATGATTACGAGCCCCCGCTGAGCATCAAGGGAGTGCAGCGAGGAGTCGCCGGTGGTCCAGTAGGAGAGCACCCCGGCAGTCCCCTCGAAGGAGGCCAATTCTTCGGTGAGGGCGACGCCGTCGATGATGACCGATGGTGTGTTGACATCGCCCACCGACACATCGACGGTAACCAGCGCGACAAGGTCGGCCGGCCCCGCACCAAAGCGGGACTCGAGTTCGGCGTGAGCTCTAACCGAATCGGAGCCGGGGTCGTCGAATCCGCCTTCGGACAACCGGTCGGCGATGCCGCCTCCGATCACCACCGAAAGCACCAGGGCCGCGGCGGCGGTTATCAATACGAAGCCGCGGTGGGCAAGAGTGAACGTGCCGATTCGGTTGAACACCATTGCCCCCTCACTCGACGCGTTTGGTTATAGCCGGACCAAACGCCCACAGTAGTGTTTCTCGATGCGACGTTTCTTGATCGATACAGATACAGCCAGCGACGACGCGGTAGCGATCGTCATGGCGCTGCAAAGTCCCGACGTGGGTGTCGAGGCGCTCACCGTGGTGGCCGGCAACGTTGGGCTCGATCAGGCTGTACAAAACGCGCTCTACACGGTTGAGCTTTGCGGCTCGTCGGTCCCGGTATACGCCGGGCGCGACCAGCCGATAATGCGGCGGTTGGAGACCGCACAAAACGTTCACGGCTCAGACGGCATGGGAGATTGCGGGCTGGCGCTACACGGCCGATCGCCGGCGCCGGGTCGAGCTGTTGATGTGATAGTCGACACTATTCTTGCCAACCCCGATGCCATCACGTTGGTGTGCCTGGGACCGTTGTCAAACGTGGCGACGGCGCTGCTGCGGGCCCCCGAAATTGCCGATGCGGTTCACCGAGTGGTGGTTATGGGCGGTACTGGGTTGCACGGACCCGGCAACGTAAGCGCCATGGCCGAGTTCAACTTCTGGGCCGATCCCGAAGCGGCGGCCATAGTTGCGGCGTCGGGTATGCCGCTGGAGTTCGTGGGCTGGGACATCTCGATTGCGTCGGCCGTCGTCACTGCCGATCGTCACAAGGCCATGGTGGCTATCGGCACCGACCGGTCCGAATTCGCCGTCAATATCGCCCAAACCGTACGCCGCTTCTGTCTCGATATCGGACTTGCTGGGGACGATCTTCCCGATCCAATCGCGATGGCTCACGCCATCGACCCATCAGTTGCCGAGGTGAGCCGACTCCATGTCAACGTCTTGGCCGGCGACGGCGCTCAACGCGGCGTTATGGAAGTCGATCGGCTCGGATTTGTCGGCGGCGAACCGAACATCGACATCGTCACGCACTACCCGAGCGATCGGTTCTTCACGATGCTCTTCGACGCCCTCAGTTGACCGGTGACTGGGTCGTCGGGATGATGGCGATGTCGAAGTCCACGAGCTCGGTGGGGACACCCTTGACGGTGGGAAGAGCCCTGGCAACCACCGCAACATCGGCGATCTGAATAAGCACTTCGCCGCCGTCTCGCGGAAGGCCACCGGCCGGTGCGAGCGCGGTTCCCGTCGTTTGGTAACCAGCCGGTTGAGCATCCGGGTACGCCGAGAGATCAAGATCGGCTCGGAAGGCTCCACCGTTGGGAAGAGCTCGCATCAAGCACGGTCCGTGATAGGTCCTGATTGGTTTGCGGTTTTCCATGGTCCAATCGTTTCTCATAGTGAGTCGATAACGGGGGAGGTTCACGTTCAGTGGTTTCGAGATGCAGTGGTTGCCGTGTCGACGGCCAATCCCCTCATTGTGAGCAATCGATCACAACAAGTGACGATGGTCCCGGCCCGACCACTCTCGTATTGGGTCGACCGGCCCTTTGGTTGGGACCTTGGTCACCACGAGCGGGCCGCGGGCTAAATCTCGGGCCACGGGCGGCCGTTGTGACTTGTACTCAACATCCAACGAGAAATCCTCGTTGACAAGCCAAGCGGGGCGGGCGACACAGGCCGGCACCGACTAACCAAGCGGTGGCACCTTTCCAGGGTCATTCACGCCTGTTGGTTACTCGCCCCGCTTCGCACACCACTTCGGCTCAGTCGCCGCACCGTTCGTGCCGATTGACAAATGTGGAGAAAAACGTCGTGCGGCCAAACATTTTGGCCGCCTCGCCCGTTAACCGGGTGGGAGGCGAAGGCGATGCACAACGACACGAGCAGTAGAGGTTGGGTATGGCCCGAGACTTCGACCGGTTCTTCCGGGAGAACTACGACATCACCGTTCGAGGACTGATCCTCGACGGCACCGCACCGCCAGACGCGCACGACGCCGCTCAGGAGGCCTACGTGCGGGCCTACGCCAGATGGTGGAGGGTCGGGATGTACACCGAACCCATCGCTTGGGTCCGTCGCGTCGCCGTCAACGTCGTGAGAGACCAACACCGCCGCGAGGTTGTGAGAACCAAAGCGCTGCCGAAAGTCGCGGTGCCCGAAGCAATGGTGGACGTCTCCCCCGAAACGAACGATCTCGACGAGATTCTCCAAACCCTTTCTCCGCAGCAACGACACGCCGTGGACCTCTACTACCGATCCGGTTTCAGCACCGAGGAAGCCGCAAACCGCATGGGAATCTCGCCAGGAGCCTTCCGTTTTCACCTCAGTCGTGGGCGCCAAGCCCTCAAACCCCGCATGGTCGAACGCCTCGGTCGCAAGGAGATGGCCCAATGAACGAAGAGACAGATCAGATCCTCGAAAGTCTCAGGCCCCGGATGCGAGCGGCGCGGGTATCGCACGTGCGGAGGTTGTTTGCCTCCGTAGCGGTTGTGCCATTGCTCGGATTTGGTGCGGTCGCGATGGCCGCCGACGGCGACGGACATGCCGAAACCGTCACCGCGTATCAGCCCGACGCCGCACCCGAAGTGACGCTCCCCGACATTGGTTCGGCCGACGGAGTCCAAGCCGATCGCCGCGACGCAACGCCGGCCATCGCCGAGACGACGACCACAACAACATCAACCACAACCAGCGCGCCAGACGGTCCCGAGATTGTTGAACTCGGCCTCGCCGGCGCCGCCGAAGTCGTCCACACCGACGCCGGCATCGAAGTGTTGTCGTACACCATGGCCAAAGGATGGACCGTATTCGCCGTCGAAGAAGTCGACGGGCACATCAACGTCATCGTCACCAACGGCGAAACGATGAAACTCGTCACCATTCAGCCCGGAGCCCGCGGCGATCTCAGCGTCGCCATCGAACCCTTCGAACTCGTCACGACAACCACCACCGTCAGACCAGAACCGAAACCGGCTCCGATCACCGACCGCATCATCGTCGAAGTGCCAGGAAAAGGCAGCTTCGTCGTAGAACGCGAAGGCCACACGCTGTGGGCCGGCAACGTCACCCCCGTCGACGGCTACACCTACGACATCATCAAAGCCCAAGGCTGGAAGGTCTACGTCGGATTCAGCAACGGCAGCCACATTTGGTACGGCAAAGCGTTCCTGAACGACGCCGGTCGCATCGAACAACTCTTCTGGGACGAACCAATCGTCGCGGTGGCCGAACCCGTTTACCAATGGGTCGAGATCCCCGGCATCGGAGCCGCCCGATTCAAAGTCTGGGACGGCCAGATCTACGTCAAAGAACTAGCACCAGCGGCTGGCTACGCCTCGTGGGACTACAACCAAGGCACCCCAGCCCTCACCGCCCGAGTCGACTTTGAAGGCAACGGTCAGATCTGGTTCATCGACACCTGGATCGACGACGCCGGCGCACTGGCCTGGACCACCAGCCCCGGCCCCTGAGGACTACTCCTCTTCGTCCGATTTTGGTTCGTCCGATTTTGGTTCGTCCGATTTTGGTTCGTCCGATTTTGGTTCGTCCGATTTTGGTTCGTCGTCCGATGGGGCCTCGGCTTTGGCCGGGGCCTCGTCTGGTTCTTCGCCGTCACGCAACTTGCGCCACGCCTCGGACGCGTCGCGATAGGCCGACTCGGCGGCCGCCTTTTCTTCGGCCGAACCCCGCTCGGCCAACTTCTTGACCGCGGCGGCCGCATCGTCCTTGGCCCGCTCGGCCTTCTTGATCCGCTTCTCGCGTCGGGTGCGATCGCGGTCGGCATCGACATAGGTGTTGAACAACGTGAGGGCCGCCGACGTCTCGTCGTCGAGCGCCGGGGCAGAAACAGTCTCGGACATGGCCCCATTGTGGCCGGTCGAGAGCCAACTCACGACGCCTAACTCAAATCAGGTGTCAGGGAGGCCTCGACGCCGCTCGTTGCGGAGATCGAAAGCGACCTTTATCGCCCCACGAGAACCGGCCTCGCCGGCGTGGGTGATGGCCTCGACATAACGGGCCAACGGATACGTCGCCGAGATAAGACGATCAAATGGCACCTTCCCGGCCAGTTCGAACGCCAATTCGAAACTCGACGCGGTCCGACCATCGAGCAGTGTTTCGGTTCCGTACGTGTAACTGCCAACCAGCTCGGTTTCTCGATGCCATAGCGGGGTGAGATCAAGGTCGACCGCGCCGGGCATCCCCAACAGCAGCACTCGCCCACGGGGGCGACACATCGCGATCGCGTTGGTGATCGAGTCGGAGGACCCGACCGCGTCGATAACCACATCGGCCCCACCCGACAAGTGATTGCCGATCATGAACGAGCCGGTTGCTCGTCGAACCGCTCGGGCCAGTTCGTTGGGAGCACACACGACGTCGGCGCCGAACTCGGCGGCCAGTTCGCGTTGGATCGGGTATTTGGCACCTATGAGAATCGAGCCGGGGGCCGTTAGATGTCGCAGCGCGGCAACAGTGACCAAACCCATAGGACCAGCACCGATCACCGCGACGGTGTCGCCGTCGTCGACCCCGGCCCGCAACGCGGCGTGAACGCCGCCGGCTACTGGTTCCATAGTGACCGCGAGCTCGTCGCTCATCCACTCGGGAACCTCGTGTAGCTGGCTCGGATGAGCGACAAACTCCGTTGACCAGCCACCGCCGGTACTTTCGCAAAAGCCGGTCTGGAGCCCTGGTTCGAGGTGCCCGCACGTGAGATGGCGGTAGTCGTTGCCATCGCCGGGCGATGCTCCAACAAACGGCGGCTCGAACCCCCGAGCCGCGTGACCCAAGACCGGTTCGAGCACGACCCGGCGACCGTCAGCGGTGTCGGCCACAACCTCGTGACCGGGCACGAACGGAAACGACACATAATCTTCGAAATAGCGCGACGAGTGCCCGTCGATCGTGGCCAGATCTGATCCGCAGATCCCGGCCAACCGAGGCCACACGCGCACCCAGTCGTCAGCGGGAAGTTCGGGGCCATTGTCGTCCACCAGAGAAAGCGGCCCGACCGCCGCTCCTGCGCCAGCACGAAGCTTCGAAGCGATCATGGCTGCGGCGTAGCGGCCTTCGTTGCGAGAAAATCGGAGAGCCTTCACGGAGCGGAGGTTAGTACCTGGTCACGGCTGCGCACGAGGCGAATCGCCGAAGGCACGCTCAGCGCAACCAAGACCGCAGACACCGCCAAGGCAATGGCGTATCCGTCGCCCAGGGCGTCGGCGACCGCGGATCCCGCCGCGAGCGACGAGTCGGCTGCATTGGAGTCGCTACCCAACAGTTCTCGGACGGCCTCGACATCGCCGGTACGTTGTCTGACCGTCGTGAGCACGATCGCGCCAGAGAGCCCGACGCCGTAGGTGACACCGAGCGTACGAACGAACTGATGAGCGCCACTCAACCGACCCATTTCGGCCATCGGTGCTCGGTCCTGCAACAGGTTGGCACCGGTAGTCGACACCGTGCCTACACCCAGACCCACCCCGATCAGCGTTGCGTATATGGCCCAGACCGGCGCGCCTATCGCAACGGCGCCGGCGAACGCAAAAAAGAACGGCGTCATAACAAGAGTGCCGGCCAACACCACTTTCTCGACGGCAAATCGGGCCTGTAATCGGCTAGAGACAATGGCGCCTGTTGTCCAGCCAATGGAGATGTAGACGACCGAAAACGCCGCCGCGGTAGTACTCAGCCCCCGCGCTCCCTTGAGATATACCGCGAGATACGCGTTGGCTGCGAGAGCGGCGGTGAGCGCCAGCATCGACGTGAGGTGTATGGGGCGGTATCGAGCCGAGAACACATGATCGAGCCGTACCAGAGGGTGAGGCGAGACCCTCGAGTGAGCGCGAAAGGCAGCCATGGCCGCCACCGTGATCATGACCCCGACCGCGATGGTGGCGAGGTGGCCCTGAACAATTGTGAGTCCCGCGGCGCTCAATAACGTGATCAGCACGATGCCGACGGCATCGAATCGAGCGCCTTTCGAATCCGAAGCCCGATCGGGAAGCACCCTCCAAGCCAACGACGCGGCCAGTAGAGCCACCGGCACGTTGAAGGCAAACACTCCCCGCCAACCGACCACGGCAACCATCGTCGCGGCGATCGAAGGACCGGCGACGCTCGTGATGCCCCACACCGTCGAGTTGGCCGCGAACACGCGAGCACGTGAGGTTGTGCTGTAGCTAATACCGATTGTTGCCATCGCCACCGTGAGCACAGTGCCCGCTGCTATGCCTTGCAGACCACGTCCAAGAATCAGCCAAGTCATGGTGGGAGCCGAAGCACAGAGAACGGAAGTGGCGATAAATCCGGTGACCGAGATCCGAAACATCCGGCGCACACCGATCCCGTCAACCAACGGTCCGGCGGCCAGAATCGCCACGCCCGATGTGAGCAACTCGACAGAGATGGTCCACGGCAACAGCGCCACGTCACCGAGGTCGTTGCCGATTTCGGGCAGTGCCGAGGACAGTGCCAAGTTGTTGTAGGCGACGATCGCGATCGTTGCGAGGGTCGCGATGGTGAGCGATCGTTTTTCTGGTCCAAAGATCGCTTCGGTAGTTGATCCCTGAGCCTCCATCATCGCGACGCTAGCGCTGAGACCCGAGACCGGGACCATTGTCACCTGTCGGTAAGGCCAGAGGACGCCTGGTATCAAGCGCATAACAGAGTCGATCGATAGTCGAATATGGCCCGGGATCGATCGTTGTCAGTTTTGGCGGTCGCCGCGGTGGTTGCCGCGACGGTCGTCGCCATTCCTGCGGTTGCTGAAGCGGTACCAGTTTCGCAAGCCCTTGTAACCGGCGACGATCCGGTTCTTCGACCAGCGGTGAGCAGCGATGGTCGATTTGTGGTCTTTCACTCCGAGCAGGCGTTTCTCGTGCCGGGTGACTCAAACGGATTTTCGGACGTGTTCGTCCTTGATCGGCTCAACGACACGATCGAGTTGGTGAGCCGCCCGGCGAGTCGGCAGTCCAACGGCGGTAGTTCGTTTGGCGATATTTCCGGCGATGGTCGTTTTGTGGTGTTTCACTCCCAAGCGACGGTGCTGGTGCCGGGCGACACCAACCAGGCTTGGGATGTCTTCTTGGTCGACAGAACCAGCGGCGCCATCGAACGGGTTTCCACTGATGCGGCCGGTGGCGAAGCCAACGGATCGTCGTATCACCCGTCGGTGAGTGATGACGGTCGTTATGTGGCGTTTCATTCCGAAGCCACCAATCTCGTTGCTGCCGACACCGATCCAGGCGGGGACGTCTACATAAAGGACCGCACAACCGGGGCCGTCGAATTGGTCAGCCAAAACGCGAACGGAACCGTGGCCAATGGTCGATCGTTCGCCCCCGATCTTTCCGCCGACGGTCGTTATGTGGCGTTTGAGTCCGAGGCCAGCGACCTGGTTGCCACCGATCTCAACAACAAGTGGGATGTGTTCGTGCGGGATCGCACCGCGGGGGTCACCGAACGGACCAGCGTCGCAGCCGACGGATTCGGTGCGAACGACAACTCGTTCTTGCCCCAAATATCGGGCGACGGCCGTTACGTTGCCTTCGAGTCGTTTGGCACCAATCTTGTGGCTGGCGATACCAACGCGGTCAGCGACGTCTTCTTGGTTGATCGCGCCGCGCCGTCCACGACCAGGATGTCGATATCGGCGACGGGAACAGGCCAACCAACCGATAGGGCATTAGCAGCGTCGCTGTCCGACGATGGCCAGACGGTGGTGTTTCATTCGTGGGCGGCGAACCTCGACGACAACGACACCAACAACGTGGTGGATGTGTTCATGTACCGCGTCGGCGATGCCGGCCCGACCCGACTGAGCGAGGTCGGCGGAGTGGGCGGAGACGGACCGAGCGGACGACCCGCGATTTCGGGCGATGGTTCGACCGTCGTGTTCGAGTCCTTGGCGGGAAACCTCGATCCGACCGACGACGACACGTATTGGGACGTAATTTCTTACGACGTTGTATCGAAAGTGTTGGCCGCCGATAGTCCGACCGCTGCTGAGGTCGACTCCAATCCGTGGGTGCTGGCCGGATTTCCGGCTCACGGATTTGTTGATGTGGTGCCGGGCGCGTTCTACGAGCAGGGCGTCAGTTTCCTCGGTGCCAACGGCATCACACAAGGAACCTCGCCCACCACATTTTCTCCCAACCGCATTGTGACTCGAGCCGAGATGGCAACCTTCCTCTTCCGGCTCAATGGGTCCCAGTGGCCAACAATCGGCACCGCTTTCGCCGACGTGCCCGAGACCAGTTGGTACCTCGATCCGGTCAAGTGGGCGTTCGAGCACGGTATTACCACTGGCACTTCCGACACGACGTTCTCGCCGTTGGCTCCGGTTACGAGAGGCCAGATGGCCACGTTCCTGTGGCGTCTGGCCGGACAACCGACGATTGCCACCCCACACGGTTTCACCGACGTGGCGTCGACAAGCTATTTCGAACCAGCGGTGCGATGGCTCAAGGACTCTGGGGTGACCAGCGGAACCAGCGCAACAGAGTTCTCGCCTGACGCCGCGGTGACACGCGGTCAGATGGCCGCCTTCATGTATCGGCTGGTTGCAACCTACGGGTGGGCACCGAGGTGGCAGCCACCGATCTAGTGTCGGCAGGGTGAAACTCGGACTCGGCCTCGAGCTTTATCGCTCAGCCACCCTCGATATCCCCCTCGAAAACATCCGACGAGCCGACGAACTCGGATTCCACTCGGTGTGGACTGCCGAGGCATACGGCTGCGATGCGCTCAGCCCGCTGGCGTATCTTGCGGCCCACACGAGCCAAATCAAACTTGCCACATCTGTGGTGCAGATTGCCGCCCGAACCCCTGCCGCCACGGCGATGCACGCTTTGACGATCGACGCGTTGGCGGGCGGTGATCGAGTGATCATCGGTCTTGGCGTCTCGGGACCCCAGATCGTCGAAGGATGGTACGGCCAGCCGTGGGGATCGCCCAACCGCCGACTTCGCGATTACTTGTCGATCATGCGCAAGATCGTCGACCGCCAAGAGTCGGTCGTTCACGACGGTGCCGAGCTCAATCTGCCGTATGTCGGTCCGGGTTCGGTCGGCGAAGGCAAACCGCTCAAATCGATCCTTCATCCGACCGGACGAGTCGAGCTGTGGATCGCTTCGGGTGGCCCGCTCAATACTTCCTTGGCCGCCGAACTGGCCGATGGCTGGTTGCCCATGGGGTACGGCTCCGACGGGTGGTCGATCCACGGCGCAAACCTGAAACGGGGCTGGCAACGGCGGGGAGGGCGGCCGGAGGAATTTGAGATAATGGGCAACCTAACGGTCCAGGTCACCGACGATGTACGGGCCGCGATCGACGCCAAGAAGCCGCTCACGGCGATGTACGTCGGCGGCATGGGCAGCGAGGACCACAACTTTCATCGCGAGGCCATGGCGCGGCGCGGGTTCCCCGAGGCCGCCGAGCGCATCCAACAGCTCTGGTTGGCTGGCCGTAAAGACGAGGCGGTATCGGCCGTGCCCGACGACTACATAGATGCTGGTGCGTTGTTTGGTCCACTGAGCCGGATTCGCGAGCGTTGGGACGAAACCGTCCCAGCCGGATTGACGGGAGTGATCCTTCGGACCGAAGATCTCGCGGCGATAGAGGTAGCGGCGGAACTCACCGGCGCGGCCGATCAGCAGCTCGAAGGGGACAACTAATGGCGACTTCGCCCAAGCACAACGCCAACGAACTAGTCGAAGTCACCACGGCCGCGTCCGGGGTGCGGTATGTGACCCTCAATCGTCCCGACAAACGCAATGCCATCTCCACCCCCATGCGGGCCCGGTTGTTGGAGGTATTGGCCGATCACGATCACGATGCCGATGTTCGCGTGTCGATTGTTCGCGGGGCCGGCGAGTGTTTCTCATCGGGTTACGACCTGGGGTCTTCGCTCATGGACGAGGCCCCGTATCACTCTGCCCCTGGCGACGGCGCCTGGACCCGTCAGGCCACCGACGGCTGGTTCTCGATCTGGGATCTGGCCAAGCCGGTGATTGCCCAAGTGCATGGCTACGCCATTGCCGGAGCAACCGAACTCGCGTCGGCTTGCGATCTTGTGTACGTGGCTGATGATGCCCGCATCAGCTACCCCGTTGTGCGGGTTGCTTCGCCTCCCGACTGGCAGTATCACCAGCCGCTGCTTGGGATGCGTCACGCCATGGAAGCAATGCTTACCGGCGATGTGATCGACGGCGTGGAGGCGGTCCGGATTGGATGGGCCAACCGGTCCTATTCGGCCGATTCGCTCGGCGCTGAGGTTCTGGCCATTGCCGAACGAATCGCCGGGATCGAAACCGATCTCAGCCAGATTCTGAAACGAATGGTGCATCGTCAGTTCGAAGTGGCCGGTGGGCGAGCCGCTATGCGAGCCGGTCAGGAATTCCAGGCGTTGGCCGGTCATCAACCATCCGTGCAAGCCTTTCGAGCCGATCCGCTGACGGCTATGAAACGAACCGTTAGTGAGCGTCGATGACCAAGCCCTCAACCTTCCCGCGTCGCAACGCAATTACCCGGCGCTTCAGCCTTGGCGCGCCGCGAGATGTCCGGATCAGCGACGACGGCCACACTGTGATGTTCTTGCGGTCGAATGGTCCCGAGGACGCCGTGAACCGCCTCTGGTCAATTGATGTGTCAACCGGGGACGAATGTTTGATCGCCGATCCGGCCGAGTTGGGCGCCGACGAGCACAACTTGCCGGCTGAGGAGCGAGCGCGACGCGAGAGAGCCCGCGAGTCGGGGGGCGGCATCGTGGCCTACGACGTCGATGCTCCAATGAACGTCGCGTGTTTCGCGTTGGGCGGCCAGGTCGGCCGAGCCGATCTGCGCACGGCAACGGCCGAGTTGTTGCCATCGGCGGCCGGCGCGTTTGATCCTCGCATTTCGCCGGATGGGCTCACCATTGCCTACGTCGCCGATGATGCACTTCGTCTGATTGACGGGGCCGGAGATCGGGAGTTGGTTGGTGACGCGTTGCCGACGGTGTCGTGGGGCGCCGCGGAGTTCATCGCTGGCGAGGAGATGGGCCGAACGCGAGGATTCTGGTGGTCGCCAACGAGTGATCGGTTGTTGGTCGAACGTGTTGATGTCGAGCCGGTGGCGAGCTGGTGGATCGCCGCGCCGGTCACACCAGAGATCGAGCCGCGGCGGGTTCGATACCCCGCGGCGGGCACGGCCAATGCCTCGGTCGAGTTGGCGCTGGTGGGCATTGACGGAGAAGTGCAAATGCTCGACTGGAACGACGGTCGCTGGGAATATCTGGCCGACGCGTCCTGGACCGGCGACGGATTGATCCTCACCGTTCAGACTCGTGACCAGCGCACACTGGCGGTGCTCGACGTAGACCTCGAGACCGGCGCGGTGACCGAACGAACCCGACTCGTGGACGATCACTGGATCGATCTGGTGCCGGGCGCCCCCCGGCTCTTTGGAACCCGTCTCGTTACCGTCGAAGATCGTGGTGCCGCTCGGCGAGTTTGCGTCGATGGGGTGGCGCTGAGCGGCGACGACCTACAGGTGCGTCGCCTCGTATCGGTCGACGACGACGGCATTGTGGTTCTGGCCTCGACCGAGCCAACATCGGTTGACATTGTGAGGGTTGGTTGGGACGCAACAACCAAAGTCGAGACGTCAAGTGACGCCGTGTGCTCGGTGGTCGGCGGTAAATCGACCCGAGTTGTCAGCCGTCGATCGATGGACCCGACGACCGACGGGACGTGGATCGAGACCCAATCTGGCCGTCTCGGAATCACCGATCATCGAGAACAACTCGACATGTCGCTACAGGTTTCGTTTCATCGTCTCGGCCATCACCAGCTTGCTACCGCGCTGGTCTTGCCGTCGGACCATGACGGCTCGCCTCTGCCGGTGCTGCTTGATCCCTATGGCGGGCCCCATGCCCAGCGGGTTCAGCAGGCCGCCGGCCTCTTCTTCTCCTCGCAGTGGTTTGCTGATCAAGGTTTCGCGGTGCTCGTGGTTGACGGCCGCGGGACGCCCGGCCGGGGTCCAGCCTTTGAGCGAGAGGTTTGGGGCGATCTGTCGGGTCCCGTCCTCGAGGATCAAATCGATGCCCTTCACGCCGCGGCCGAAATCGAACCGCTCCTCGACCTGAGTCGCGTGGCCATGAGGGGCTGGTCCTTCGGTGGCTATCTGTCGGCACTGGCGGTCTTGCGGCGTCCAGATGTGGTCCATGCCGCGGTGGCGGGAGCACCAGTCACCGATTGGCGGCTCTACGACACCCACTACACCGAGCGCTACCTCGGACACCCCAATGCCCGGCCCGACCACTATCAACTCAACGACTTGTGCACGATCCCAACCGCCCTCGGCCCCCAGCCGATCCCGCCGCTGCTGTTGATCCACGGACTCGCTGATGACAACGTCGTCGCCGCTCACACATTGCAGCTCAGCAGAGCATTGCTCGAGGCCGGCAAGGCCCACTCGGTGCTGCCGTTATCGGGTGTTACTCATATGACTCCGCAGGAGTCGGTGGCCGAAAATCTGCTTCTCTTGCAACTGTCGTTTCTTCGGGACGCGCTTGGTATCGACGACCCCCGGCCTGCGGCAAACGAGGTGATCACATGACCGGGCCCGGACGCGAAGATGTTGATGCCGAGCGGGCTGCGCGACTGCTGGACGGGCGCTCGTGGAACGACTTTTGTGACACCCTCAAAGTGGCGGGCCAGATCGTGTTGCGCGAAACCCCCGACGGCAATCCCCAGGATCGGGTCGAAGGTTTTCGCTACCTGACGCGCATGATGCTGATGGCCAGTTTTCGGGGAATCGAACGGCGGACCCCAGCCACCCGGCCCTCGCGCATTGGTCTCATTCCGCCGCCTCTCAAGGGCGGTATAGGTGTGCAGTCCCCCAACCAAGATCACATCGTGCAGGCAGTCGACAGCCGCTATCGCTATCGGATCACCGGCACGACTGGCGATGTCTACACCCACCTGTCGGCGTGGAGTCCGCCGATCCCCGACGATGTCGGAGCATTCTCGGTTGGGCTTGACGCCGAGTCTCATCTCGAGACCTTCAACCCCAACATGGCTCTCACGCCTCATACCGCGGAGCTATCGAAGTTCGCTGATGGCGGCGGGAACGTTGATTTTGTTTTGTCGGTGCATGAGCCCGATGACGGCTCGCCGTGGATGTCGATGTCGCCAACCACAAGAGAGCTCATGGGGCGGGTCGTGTATGACGACCGGGCCAACCAGACCCCGCCGCGGCTGCGGATTGAGTGTCTCGACGAACATGATCAACCCGAAACGCCCTCGCCGTCAGACATGGCCGAACGGCTCGCGGTTGCGGCCCAACTCGTTTTGGGTCTGCAATCCGACTACGCCGGGTGGACCCGCGATCTTTTGAGCCGCGAAAACGACACCGAGTTCACTCGGGAGTGGTACGAACGCATCGGGGGCTCGCCCGACGATCGCCATTTCGAGTTCGGGTATTGGCGGGTGGCTCAAGGCTCGGCCCTCTTGATCGAGTTCGACGAACCCGAAACCCAGCACTGGAACTTCCAGCTCTGTAACCACTGGATGGAGAACCTGGCCAACTACGCAACAGGATCGGGTTACATCGATAAGCAAAACGCGGTTCGCGATGGTGACCGAGTCCGAATCGTGGTGGCCCACGAAGACCCAGGCGTGGCCAATTGGGTCGAACCGGTCACTCACGATCACGGAGTGATGGGCTTGCGATTCGTTCACCCCAGCCGCGAACCCCAAGTTTCGTGTCGACTTGTTCGCCTAGCCGATCTCGAGCGGTAGCGCAATAGTGCGACGCGACATTGCTGAACATTGTGAAGTTGCCCTTGACGCGAGTCGCTGTGGGCACCAACATGACCCCGCTTGAGCACTGCGGGTAACCGAGTGCGATACGCGCTGAGGCTTATTGGTCTCAGATTGCGGGGCGATGGTGCGTGCCCATGGGGGAGGAGGTACGCGTCATCGCCGCCGCTTTGCCCTGTGGTGGTTGCGGTGCGAGCTAGATCGCGACCCATCCACCGTCCACGTGCAGAATATGACCGGTGACGAAACTCGAGGCGTCGCTGGCAAGGAACAACATCGCCCCGTCGAGCTCGCCGTCGATACCCGGCCGACCCATCGGGGCTCCGGCGCGCATATACGCCTCGGCGCTGTCATTGCCGAACATGGCATCGGTCATTTCGCTTTCGAACCAGCCCGGAGCGATGGCGTTGACCCGGATGCCCTTACGAGACCACTGAGCGGCCAGTTCTCGCGTGAGGTTGTGCAGGCCGCCCTTTGCCGCGGCGTAACCCGGCACCCGCAACTTGCCTCCACCGACCGCTCCAAGAACCGAACCAATGTTGATGATGTTGGCGCTTCGTTCGGCACTAATAGCGGCGGCCGCGACCTCCCGCGCCAACGCAAATGGAGCAACCAGGTCGATCTCGATCTCGTGACGAAACTCGTCGGTAGAGAACTCGAGGGCCGAAGCAACTGTCGAGATTCCCGCGTTGTTGATCAGCACGTCTACCCGCCCGGCCCGTTCGATGGCCTCGGCGACGCATTGTTCGGGTCCCCCCGGCGCGGCCAGGTCGACGGTTATCGCGTGGGCCGAATCGAGTTGATCGACGAGCTCGGCCAGCCGGTCAGCCCGCCGAGCCGCAGCCACAACCGTTGCGCCCGCGCCGGCCGCAACCCGCGCGAATCGTCGCCCCAAGCCGGAGCTGGCGCCGGTAACGAGAACCACTCGATCGTCCAGTCGGAATCGATCGAGAGCCCTATCGGGGGAGTACCCGTCGCGGGAGTAAGTGTCTTGGGAGTAGCGCTGATCACCGGTCATGGGTTTGAGTATGACGCACGCCGTTGGAGTCGAACACGATCTGGCCGTCGGCGCGTGACGCGTCGAAGTCGGCATGGGTGACCCACACGATGGTCGGCGCGCCCAGAGATGACATCAGCAGCTTTCGTAGGGATTGTCGGCCGCGGGGATCGATTGCGGCGAGTGGTTCGTCGAGCAGTAGTACGTCGGCATTGGCGGCCAGGCCCCGGGCCAGCGCCACTCGTTGCTGTTGGCCCACCGAGAGGTTGCGGGGGTGACTGTCTGACGAACTCGCCATTCCCACCGCTTCGAGATGGTGTCGCGCCGCGGATCGAGCATCGTGACGCGATGCGCCGCCGCGGCGCAAAGGAAAGGCCACGTTGTCCAACACGTTGAGATGGTCGAACAGGCGATGTTCTTGAAATACCAAAGAAATATCGCGGTCCGATGCCGCTACGAACGTTGAGGTTGCCGGCTCGTCGAGCGGTGTTCCGTGGTGTCTCACATGGCCAGTGTCGAGGGCCTCAAGACCGGCGAGCAGTCGAAGCAGGGTGGTCTTGCCGGCTCCGTTCGGGCCGCTGACCACCGTCAGGCCTGGAGGTATCTCGATATCTAACGAGAGTCGTACTTCGCCGCGAGACAATTGGCCGCAGATTTGGATGGTCATCGTTGCATCCACCGCCCTCGCATGGCGACCAACACTGCGAGGCTTATGGCCAAAAGCAGCACGCTCAACGCGACTGCGGTTTCGGGGTCTGCTTCGAGCGCGAGGAACGTTTGGAGGGGAAGGGTTCGAGTACGTCCCTCGAAGCTGCCGGCAAAGGTGATCGTCGCACCGAACTCGCCGAGCGCACGCGCCCATGCCAGAGCAATGCCCGCCGCAATCGAACCCCTCGATGCCGGGATCGTGACGCGGGCGAAGGTGGCGAACGGCCCTGCACCGCACACCGCGGCGGCTTCCTCGAGTTCGGTGCCGGCGTCGCGGAGCGCAGCCTCCACAGTGGTGACGAAGAACGGCAGCGCTACGAAGGTGGCGGCAATCGTCGCACCGGCGGTACTGAATGGAAGCGTGATGCCAAACCACGAGTCGAGCCACTGGCCCACGAGTCCACGCCGTCCCAAGGCAAACAAAAGCGCGGTCCCGGCCACCACTGGCGGGAGCACCATCGGCAGCATCACCAGCGCCCGAATGACGCGAGCGCCCGGCAGGGTTTCTCGGGCCAGTGCCCACGCCAAAGGCAATCCAACAACGAGCGACACGAGGGCTGCCCCCAGGCTCACAACCAGCGACACCCGCATTGCATCCACGACGGCGGCGGCGCTCAAGCGTTCGGCGAGGGTCGACCAAGGCGCCCGTTGTAGTAGCCCGAGGAGGGGGATTGTCAGAAACGCAACGCCGAGCCAGGCTGCGGCTCGCAGAGTTCGTGGCGACGCTAGGGGTGGGGCACTCATGGGCGCCCGAATCCTGCTTCGGCCAAAACGACCTGGGACGGTGCTGACCGCAACAACGCGATCAGCTCTTCGCCGTCTTGTTGGTGGTCGCTGCTTATGGCGGCGGCGAAGTAGACCGCTTCGAATCCGTCGAGTTCGGGCGCGGCCACGATGCTGAGACCGAGGGACTGGGCCTCCGACGCGTAGACGATCCCGGCGTCCAGCTCTCCGAGCGACAGTTTGGTGGCGAGCGCTCTCACGCTCGTTTCTTCGGTATCGGCGGCCAAGCGGATGCTGGTATTGGCGAGAGCGCGCTGGGCGATCGCGCCACACGGCACTTCGGGTGCACATGTGCCAACCAAGAGTTCGGGGCGGCCGAGATCTTCAAGCCCAACAATCTTCGCGGGGTTGCCGGGAGCGGCCGCCAACACGAGGCGGTTTGTTGCGACGATTACCGGCGCCGATGCCAAACGACCGGTTGTTGCTGCTCGCTCCATGGTCGTTTCGTCGGCGGTGATGATTACCGCGGCGTCGACACCGGCATCGAGTTGGGCGACAAGGCTGGGCGAGCCGGCAAAGACCATGTTGATGTTGAGGGCGCCCCCAATTTCGGTGTTGGCGCCCAGAACGCTCGTCAGTGACGACGCGGCCAGCCCTACGGGTTTGTTGGAGCTCGAGCAAGATGTGACGCCGAAACCCGCCAGCGCCAGCGCGGTGAGCATCGAGATAATCGGCCGGCTCACGCTGGTCGTTCGACTATGACGTTCGTGGATTTGATGGATGCCACCGCGGGCACGCCTGGTTCGAGACCAAGGGCATCGGCGGCCTCGGTCGAGATCAACGACACGACCCGATGTGGTCCGGCCTGGATTTCGACCTGAGCCATGACCGTGTCGCGAACGACTCGGGTGACGAGTCCCGGGAAGCGGTTCCGGGCCGACACGGTGCCGGCATCGTCGAGCGGCTGATCTCCGAGCTCGAGGGCGAGACGGGCCAGTTCGGCGCCCTCGATCTCGCGCTGACCCCCGGTTGTGCGTACGGTTTGCACCCGTCCTTGGTCGGCCCATCGACGAATTGTGTCGGCGCTCACGCCAAGAAGCTGAGCCGCCTTTCCGAGCCGAAACCTGTACATGCTGCCAAAAATACCAAAAAAGCCTGAATTCGCCAAGATTTGTGTGGACTGGCTGTTGTAGTTGACGAGCGTCCACCGGCGTCTAGATAGCGAGACCTAGCGTCGATGGCCATGACGTTGCTATCACTGGCTCAGGCATCACCCGAGCTCATCAGCGCATGTGGCGAAACCAATCGTTCGTACACCTGCGAAAAAGTTTTCGAATGGACCGATAACGAGTTCTTGGCCACGGCGTCGGAATGGATGCTCGATCGCCCCATCCGGATCCTTCTAATCGTCGTACTGGGCTGGATTGCCTCTCGGTTGTTGCAGCGCACTGTCGACCGATTTGTGGCCGGCATCGCCGCGTCTTCAAGCGACCAGCGTTTTCAGAGTCTGCGCGAACGCGGACCCGGGAAGCTTCTGATCCAAGAAGCCGAATCCAAGCGGGCAACCGCCCGCGCCGAGACAATCGGTTTGGTACTCAAGAGCATCGTCGGCGCCGCGGTATGGACGGTCGTCGCCTTGATGATTTTGGGTCAGCTACAGATCGACCTGGCCCCGCTGATCGCCGGCGCCGGCATTGGTGGTCTGGCGTTGGGCTTTGGTGCCCAGTCGGTCGTCAAGGACTTCCTGTCGGGTCTCTTCATGTTGATCGAAGACCAGTACGGCGTTGGCGATGTGATCGATATTGGACCGGCAACCGGCACCGTCGAGGAGGTGTCGTTGCGTTCGACTTCTTTGCGCGATGTTCACGGAACCGTGTGGCACATCCCCAACGGCGAGATCACTCGGGTCGGTAACTACTCGCAGTTGTGGTCACGGGCGCTGATCGATGTCGAGGTGGCCTACGACGTTGATCTGCGGTTCGCTCAAGGCGTTATTCAACGGGTCGCCGATCAGTTTTGGGAGGACCCTGAGTGGGGCGGCGACGAGCTCATGGAACGTCCCGAAGTATGGGGAATCCAGAACCTCGGCGCGTCGGGTATCGCGATTCGACTGGTGGTCAAGACCGAGCCGTCGATGCAGTGGGCGGTCGAACGTGAACTCCGGCTTCGAGTCAAGGAAGCTCTTGACGGTGCGGGGATCGAAATCCCGTTCCCGCAACAGACTGTGTGGTTTCGCCATCAGGGCGAGCATCCGATCGCGCCAAAGCCCGACCCTACCGATGTCGAGGTGCACGAAACGGCCGACGCCACCGACGACGAAGCGTCGATCTGAACCAGCTACGAATCGCTGCGATCGATGGCGCGGTCGTCGGTTCCGAGATAGCTCGCGACAACCAGCGGATTGTGGCGAACGTCCTCGGGTTCGCCGGCCGCGATAATGCGACCCGACTCGAGGCAATACACCCGATCGCTGATGCTCATGATCAGCGGCATGTCGTGTTCGATGATGAGCATCGATGCCCCGAGTTCTCGACTGATCTCTTGTATGAGTGGTCCGAACGCTTCGGTTTCTCGTTGCGCCACGCCCGCGGTTGGTTCGTCGAGGCAAAGTAGCCGGGCGTCCACGGCGAGAAGACCGGCCAATTCGACGATTCGTCGTGTTCCTGTTGACAGGTCGGAGATGAACGCATCGGCGTAACGGCCGAGACCCAGGAAGTCGATCAGTTCGTCAGCCTCGGCCCGTTGGCGTCGCTCGGCTGCTCCGTTGAGAAATAGTGCAGTCTTCAAGAAGCTGGTGCGACCGCGGGCTTCGAGGGCGACCTGAACCGATTGCCGCACCGTGAGTTCGGGGAACAACGTTGCGGCCTGAAACGTGCGACCCAAACCGCCCCGAGCGCGGTGAGCCGAGCTGTGAGAACTGACGTCGTGACCGAGCAACTCCACCCGACCGGTCGAAGGAACGAACCCGCCGACCGCATTCATGAACGTCGACTTGCCGGCGCCGTTGGTGCCGATCAGGCCGACGATTTCGTCGCGGTGAACTTCGAGGCTCACCGAGTCGACGGCGAGGTTTCCGCCGAAACGAACAGTGACGCTTTCGGCCGCGAGCACGGTGTCCGGCACGTCGGTGATATGACCGGGCGCCCGCAACGTTTGGGGCGCGACGGTGGATGACTCTGTGGCGGCCTGCGGAGGGAGTCGACGTTCGGCGAGGCGGACAATGCCGTCGCGTGCCGAGTTGGCGATTTGGATGAAGCCGCCCGGGAAATACATCAACACGATCAACAGACCGATGCTCGACGAGAAGAGTGGCACCACGTCGTTGTCGGGCCAAAAAGCCGGCAGACCTTTCACCCAGACTGCACCGAGTACGGCGCCGGTCACCGATCCGAGCCCGCCAATCACGGTGATACCGACAACCTGCAGCGAATCGGCGATTTGGAAGTGGGCGTCCTTGTAACGGATGGTGGGCACGAGTCGGGCCAGCAAACCTCCCGAGAGTCCGGCGATCCCGCCCGCCAGAGCAAACGCCAGAAGTTTGGTGCGGGTGGGGCTGATCGTGTAGGCCGCGGCCGATTCGGGATTGTCGCGGACAGCGACAATCGATCGACCAATCCCGGAGTTGCGTATCCGGTGCAACACAAAGAGAGCAACGAGCGCCACCGCACTGGCGAAATAGAAGAACGCCCGTTGATCCTTTAGCTCGGCCGAAAAGAAGGTCCCCCGTTCGATCGATGGCGATCGTTCGCCGCCGTTGAAGATCGGTCGGCGGTAAAGATATTGCTGGGCGGCGATAGCGAACGCAAAGGTTGATACGGCCAGTAGCAGCCCGCGCACTCGAAGGGCACCGATCCCGGTGATAGCGGCAATGACCGCGGTGATGAGGGCCGCGACGATGATCGCCCAACCCTGGGTCAGGCCCAGCAACTCGAACTTGAGGATTCGGGTTTCGCGCCAACCAATATCCATCGAGAGGCCGTTGTGGAGGTTGAACGCCATCAGCCCGCCCAGGCCGGCGTAAGCCATCTGCGCCAGCGAAAGTTGACCCGACCAGCCGGTGACGACGGTGACCGAAGCCGCACACAACGCGAAGACGACGACCGTGGAGTAGAGGAAGAATCGCGACGGCGGGATGTCGATCACGAGCAGGCGTTCGTGATACCAGGTGAGTAGGAACGCACCAAGCAATGCGCCGCCGATGGCGAGGGCCGGTAGGCGACGGATCCACCATACGCGCTGTAGGTGGGCGGGGATCGGTCGGACCTTGGGGGCAAAGGCCATGACGCTGTCGTCGCTGGCCCGACTTTGGAAGTAGATCGCGGCGATGACAGCGACGAAGAACACGAAACTGGCGAGGCCGGTTTCGCTCGGGAAGTACCAGCGAAAAACGTTGATCGTTATGCCGATCACAATCCCGCCGAGCATGGCCCGCTTGAACGACGTCATTCCGCCCAGAACGGCGGCCGCCATGGCGTTACCAAGAGTGAACGGACCGAGGTTGGCAATGCCGGCTGATGAGCCGCCCGACGAGAGCAGAATCATCGACAGAGTCGACAAGAAGCCGGCGATCGTCCAGACGATGGTCGAGACCGTGCGGGGGCTTATGCCGGCCAGTCGGCTGAGGGCCGGATTGTCGGCCGACGCGGTCACTGCCTTGCCGAACATCGTGCGGTTGAGCCACCAGGCCAACGTGAGCGCCATGAGCGGCACCATGATGAGTATCTGAACGTCGTTGCCATCGATGTTCAGGCCAAAGACGTTGTCCCAACTTCGGCCGATGGCGGCCGGGTAAGCGATCTGAGCGGCGTCGGTATCGATGTCGGGCATTGATTGCACAGCGGCCAAAATGAGCTGGGCGATCCCGACGGTGGCGACCAGCAGGATCACGCGAGGACGGTCGAAGAGGCGCCACACCACCAAAAGTTCGACGGTGGTGCCGATGATCGCCCCCATGACGAGACTCACAGCCAGCGCGATCCAAAACGGCCAGTTCCAGTTGATTACCAGCAAGGCAAAAAGCGACGAACCGGGTAGCCCCATGTTGCCGACCGCGAAGTTGATGACTTTGGTTGACCGGTAGATCAACACGATGCCCATAGCCAACATGCCGAATACGAGGCCGTTGATGAGACCGCCAAAAAGGGTTCCGCGAGTTATCAGGTCGGCGACAATCATGGCGATCATCCGCCCTCTTTGCCGAGGAACACGGCCCGGGCGAGGTCGTCACGTTCGGCCAACTCTTTGGCGTCACCCTCGAAGCGGACTTGGCCCTTTTCGAGAAAGACAGCGCGGTCAGCAACAGCTAGAGCAACGTTGAGCGACTGCTCGACGATGATCATTGTTTGCCCCGCAGCGCGCAACGTGTCGATGTGGGCCAGCAAATCTTGAACAACGGCGGGAGCCAGACCGAGGCTCAGTTCGTCGATGATCAAGACGTCGGGTTCGTGTAGCATCACCCGGGCGAGGGCCAGCATTTGTTGCTGACCTCCCGAAAGTTCGCTGGCCCGCTTATCAATATGAGCAGTGAGAGCGGGGAACAAGTCGATGACGTGGTCGATGCGGCGGCGAACATCGGCCATGTCGCTGCGGTAACGAAACGCGCCCATCTCCAAGTTCTCGTAAACGGTCATCGATGGCCATGTGCCCGCGCCCCCTGGCAACATCTCGATGCCGAGGGAGCCGCGCTGTTCGGGCGTGGCAAATGTGATGGTGCGACCATCGAGACGCACGACACCACGTTCTGGGGTGACGAGGCCGGTGATCACCTTGAGAATCGTGGACTTGCCGGCACCGTTGGTCCCAAGCAGTGCGAGGGTTTCGCCCTTTTTGACTTCGAACGAGAGGTCGAACAGCACTTGCACTTGGCCGTAGCTGAAGTCGACCTGGTTGACCTGAATCGCGGGGATAGATGCGGGGTCGGCAGCCTGGCGTTTGTCTTCTTCGAGTTCTTCGTGGAGTTCGGAGACCACCAGGCTGAGGTCGCGGCGTAAGCGGCCGGCGCCGCGAATTACGAAGTATCCGCCGAGCGGCATGAACATGATGGTCAGCGTGATGATCGTGGTTTTTTCGCCGACCGAATCTTGTAAGAATGCCGATATCAAGCCGCCGCCGATGCCGCCCATCGCGAACATGAAGAACGTGATTATTGCCGTGCCCATTCCTCGTAGGCGATAGGGCACAACGCTTTGGATCGACGGCTGGATCATCGCAAACGCTGCGCCCAAGAACGTGGTGTTGATCGCGCCGATCGCGGCAAACGTCCACACGCTTGGCATCGAGTACTGGATGGGGACCAAAACGGTGGCCGGCAACAGGAGGTAGCCGAGGATGCGGAGGGCTTTGTCAGGATCGGACCTGAAGGTCGTGTCGAATTTCTTGCCGATCAGTGGCAGGAAGATAATCAACAGGACGCCCGCGGGAGCAACGGCAAAGCCTCGTTCGAGGGCATCGAGACCAAACTCCTCTTCGAGAAAGAAGCTCTGGATTGATTGAGCGGGGAACAGCGCGAAACCGATGGCCGCCATGGCGAATGTCATGTTGCGGATTGTGTCGATCCGCCAGATCCGGTTGAAGGCGGCCTGGACCGAGATCGGGACTTCTTCGCGAGGCTCGAGACCCGCACCCAGAACGTCCTTCTTCTCCCACTGGCCTCGTTCGGGCTCGGGGATCGCAAACGCAAGAACGCCGAGGATCGCGACAGGTATACCGAGGATGAAGTAGGCCCACCGCCATCCGGCCGCGCCGCCGGCCAGCGCGGCGATGCCGCCAACCAGGATCGGGCTGGCCGCGCTCGATACTCGCCCCGCTCCGGCATTCGTCGCGTACATTCGGCCGCGGGTGGCGATCGGGTAGGCATCGGCAAGCAGCGTTGAGTGCACTGTGATGGTGTTGGCTTTGGAGATCCCGGTGAAGAACCGGGCGACGAACAACATGAAGGCGTTGGCCGCCGCGCCGCTCATGAAAGCAAAACCGCCGAACGCCAGGCTGGCGAAACCCACGATGGGACCGCGACGCATGCGGTCGGCGAGCCAGCCCATCGGCCCCGCGCCCAATACGAAGAACGCGACGGAAGCCGTGGAAATAAAGGTGATGGTGCCATCGGAGACCGAGAAGGTCTCGGCGATATCGGGCCCCAGAATGTTGATGGCCGATTGTTCGAGCTCGTCCAAGGAGTTGAGAATCAACAGCACGACGAACGTGTAGAACCCGCCCTTGCGTAGTCCCTCTTTGAGCGGCATTTCTTCGCCGCCGACTCCCGGCAAGAGATCATCGGCAAAAATGACGTCCTTGGAGCGCTCAGCCTGAGCGGCCTGGCGGGCGGCTTCCTCTTCGAGTACGGCGGCGGTGAGGGCTGCGGCGTTGCTCTCGCTCTGGTCGCTCAACCGTCCCCCAACGTCGTCCCGGCATTTGCAAACCTGACACTACGTCAGGAACGCGTCTGGAGCTATCTCGGGATCCGGGTATGCAACGAATCGCGAGGGCGTCGGCTACGGTGCCGTCAACATGTCGGCCAAGAAACCGGTGTTTATTCCGGGCACACCCGAACAACTCACGGCGCAGTGGGTTACCAGCACCCTTCGCGAAGCGAACCGGTTGCCTGCCGGCCGGGTGCAGTCGGTCGCGGTCGAACCGCTCAACACTGGTGGCGTGGGCCTCACCGGCCAAACCGTAAGGGTGAGGTTGCAACACGACGGAGCCGACCCGGCTTCGCCGACAACGGTGGTGGCAAAGTTCGCCGCGGCAAACCCCGAGACCCGAGCACTGATCGAGTCCTACGACGCTTACGCGCGCGAAATCCGCTTCTATCAGCGCTACGCCCACCGCATGCCCATTCCGACTCCTCTTTATTACGGCGGCGATTACGATCCAGGGTCATCCAAACAGCCCGGTCCGGTCCGGGCCCGCCTCGTAGATGCCTTGCCGGCATCGTCGAAGGTCTGGATATCCAAGAACATCACCAAGTACATGCGACCGTCCAAGCGTCGTTACGCGCTCTTGATCGAGGATCTGGGTTCCAAAGGCGAAGTGTTCAACATTATGAACCCGCCCGACGATGCTCAGGTCGCCCTTGCGCTCGACGCGCTTGCCGCTATGCACGCGCAATTCTGGAAAGACTCGTCCCTGGCCGGCGACGACGTATTCGATCGCATCGTTACGACTACGCCCAAGCTGTTCACCACGGTGGCTCTCAAACGCTGCTTGCCGATTGCTCGGGACCGGTACGGCTGGTTGGGGGCCGAAGAGGTCGGCCTGCTCGAGCAGGCTGCGGCGTGTTTCGCCGAAGATCTCGAGGCGATCAACGCTCCAGTCACTCTGGTCCACGGCGATCCTCGCAGCGACAACCTGATGTTTCGCCCCGAAGGCGACGTCGTTTTGCTCGACTGGGCCCTCGCGGCCAATGGCCATCCCGGTTGGGACGTCGGGTACTTCTTGAGCAGCTGTCTGTCAGCGGAACGTATGGCCAACCTCGACGCGCTTGTGGCCGGGTACGAGGCTCGGCTGGTCGAGCTCGGCGTGCCAGTCGATGGCGACGACCTCCGGTCGGTGATCGACGCGGCGTACCGGGTTGCCGCGATCCAACAGCTGCTGAGTCTTGCTGTGTTCGATGGGACGCTAGACGAAGCGGGCGACGAACTCGCCGACCACTGGTTGCCTCGACTGGTTGCCGGGATGGGTCACCGCTGGTCATAGCCGGTCTTGGTGGGTCGGCGGTGCTGGTGCTCTACACCGGCATGTTGTGATGCGGCGGCACTTCGAACCGGGCAATCGCGTCGGCTCGCCGGTGCAGCAGGTCGATGGTGTCGTCGAGGTTGCGAGCGATTATGTAGCGCCGCTCTTGCACGCCGTCCACAACGAATTCTCCCAACTCGCTGAGGTCGGCGACTGGTACGTCTCGGCCGGCCTTTTCGAGCATGGTCTTCATTTCGTCGAAGGTCATCGACTTGCGACCAGTGCCCGCGCCCACTCGCTGTAGTTCCTCGGGGCGGTTTCGGGTTGCCGTGAACAGGCCGGTGTTCATCAAGCCGCCCGATGGGTAAAAGACCGAAGCCCGCAGCTGGGTGCCTTCGCTGACCAGGTTGTGATGAAGCGCCTCGGTGAAGCAACTCACGGCCGCTTTGGACGCCGCGTAAACCGATGCGGTTGGTACCGGAGCAAATCCGCCGTCGCCTGATGACGTGTTGATCACCTGGCCCGGTTGGCCCGATTCGATCATCCGAGGCACGAACTCCGAAACGCAGATCGCGGTGCCGAACACGTTTACGCCAAAGCACCACCGCCAGTCGTTGGGTTCTTGTTGCCACGGTTTGCCCCCGCCTCCGGAGGTGACCCCAGCGTTGTTGAACAACAGGTTGCACTTGCCGTGCGTGGCAAAAACGTGATCGGCGAGGGCCAGCACGTCAGCTTCTTTGGTGATGTCGGTTCGCATCCCCGATACGGGTCCGAGGGCGCTGAACTCGGCGACGGTGGCGTCGATCACGTCGGCTTCGATATCGGCAATCACGACGGTTGCACCGCGACCTAGCAGGGCTTTGACGATGCCTTTGCCTATGCCGTTTGCTCCGCCGGTGACGACGGCCACGCAATCGGCAATATCGATTGGTGCTGGGGTGTCGCTCATGCCGCGTTCTCGGCTTGGTTGAGAGGGTTCATCCCTGGACATCCCTTGGCTTTTTCGGGGATCTCGGCGTAGTCGATGGGGGTGGCTACTTCGGCTTTGGTGGGACAGAAACGTTCGGCGAGCGGCCGGAGTGCGTCGAGATCGAAGTTGTAGACGTCGGCCACATTGGTGGTGAGCAGCTTGGTGGTTTCTGCTTCGGTGAACCTGGAAAACGTGAGCCGTAGGTGTTCGTGGGTGTGCGGGTGAGACCCTTCGATGTGGGGGTAGTCCGATCCCCACATGATTCGATCGACACCGACCTGGCGAGCGATTTCGGTCTCGGCGGGCCGTAAGAACGAGGCGCCGATGTAGCACTGGCGATTGAAGTACTCGGTGGGGGTGAGCGACATGGCCGCCACCGCTTGCCCTCCAAAGATCGACTCGGATCCGTAGCGGGAGTACTTCATCCGGTGGTAGAAGCTGTCGAGACGGTCGAGAGTCTCGGGTACCCACGCAGTGCCGGTCTCGGTGATCACGTAGGGCAGATCAGGGTGACGCTCGAACACCCCCGAAAACATCAGGTGCCACAGTGCTCGTTGGGTCCACCAGGTGACCTCGAGCATGAACATGGCCAGCGATGCAGGGAAATGGTTGCCGAAGCTCGGAGTGGCGCCGCCGGCGTGGTGATTCAACGGCATGCCGTGGGCTGCGGCTGCCTCCCAGATTGGTTCGTATTTGGCCGAGTACAGCGGTTCGAAGGGGGAGTCTGGGGGTGCGCCGGGGACGAGAACTCCGCCGCGCAGCCCGTTTTGGGCGGCCCATTCGATTTCGGCGACCGAGCCTTCAACATCACCCAAGAAGATTTGGAAGATCCCGGCCCGGCGCTCTGGGGCTTGCGCGACGAAGTCGGCCAGCCAACGGTTGTGGGCTTTGAGACCAGCCCAGCGGTGACCGAAGTTGTCGGCGTAGGCCGGCGCCTCGAACGAGCTGGCTGACGGCGGGGCAAACGGCGGCTGAGTGTTGGGGAAAAGGACCGTGGCAACTACGCCGTCGGCTTCTTGTTCGGCCAGTCGACGTTCGCTTGACCAGTTGCGATCGCCGTATTCGTCGGGGTCGCCGTCGACTCCGACTTCGAGCGGCGAGCGTTCCATGTCTTTGTAGAACTCTTTTTGGCGGGCGACTCCGGCCTCGATGTCGTTGGCCCAATCATCGAAATCTTGGTGGTATTTGGATTCGAGAAATTGTTTGTAGTCGCGCACGTCGGCGCCGCAATGGGCGTCGGCGCTGATCACCGTATGGTGTTCAGAGATGGGGTGTTCAGAGATGGGGTGCTCGGAGGCCGCGTGTTCGGAGATGGGGTGTTGAGAGGTGGGTGTTTGGGTGCTCACACCTTCAACTGTCGCCCTTATTGCGTGGTCAACGCAAGACGAGTGGTCGTCAGCTGACCAGTTCGGCGTCCTTGGTTGCTTTCACAAGGGTAATTGCCGAGCGGTTGCCGTCTTCTAGACACTTGTTGAGGCAGCGAATCCGGTCGCTGGCCGTTGTGGTGTGGAGGTTGGGGAATATCGCGTGGACGAACGAAGCCAGCGACGCGCCCATCGTTTGACGAGCGAACCCGAGCGCTACTCGCATGTGCTCGAAGTAGGTCTCGCCAGCGCTGTGGGGATGTTCGGTGAAGATCTTGGTGGGAGACATGGGCAAATGGTAGAGGATCGCCTGCAGAAGAATTACACAAATCTTTCAGCGGAAGGCCGCCAGTTTGGATGATTGATTCGTAGTTGATCTAAGTCGCAGGCTATTATTCGAATGTGGATCAGATTGATCAAGAAATAGTGCGTCTGCTGCAGCTCGACGCAACCCTTACGGCGCGAGAGCTCGCGGAGCACGTTGGGCTAACTGCAACTCCGTGCTGGCGCCGGGTTCAGTTGCTCGAACGTGACGGTGTGATCAGTCGCCGGGTTGCGATTGTCGATCCGGCGGCCGTTGGTCTCGACGTTACGGTGCTGGTTCACATCCGCACCAACGATCATTCGGCGGCTTGGCTCCAGAAGTTCTCGGACGGAATCTCCGGGCTGCCAGAAATTGTCGAGGCCTATCGCACCAGCGGCGAGATCGATTACATGCTGAAGGTGATGGTGCCGTCGATCGAGGCTTACGACCAGTTCTACAAACGGCTCATAACCAGAGTCGATCTCTACGACGTGCGCAGCATTTTTGTGATGGAAGAAATGAAGCACACCACCGCGCTGCCTCTCGATCACGTTGCTGACCGCGTGTCGGCCTAGGGTCGCGGCACTGCGGGGAAAACTATGGGGACAACGAGTCAGGGGAGCCGATGGCTGCATTAACCGGTGCTGGGGAGTGGATGTACGGGGCGCAGTTGCCCATCCAGACTCTCACTCGCACGCTCGTCGACCCATGGGAAGACGACGCGACCGTCGACGATTTGGTGGCGATCGCTCGCCACTGCGATGCGCTTGGCTACGACTTTGTTGGAGTATGCGACCACGTCGCGATCCCCAACAACAGCTACGCGGCCAAGATGACGACCACCTGGTACGACACCATTGCGACGCTGGCGTACCTCGCTGCTCACACCGAACGAACACGGTTGCTGTCGGTTGTTTGGATAGCGGCCTACCGCCACCCCTTGCAGACCGCCAAAGCCTTCGGCACGCTCGATCACCTCTCCGGCGGTCGGGCAATTCTGGGAGTGGGCGCGGGCCACGTCGAAGCCGAGTTCGACGCCCTCGACGTCGATTTCGCCACCCGCGGTAAACGTCTCGACGAGACTCTGGCCGCGGTTCGCGGGGCCTTTGGCGCCGAACACGTGTCTCACCACGGCGACTTTTTCAACTACGACAACGTGGGTGTTGCGCCTCAGCCGGCCGCCGAACTTCCTATTTGGATTGGAGGTGCGGGCAAGGCGGCATGGCGGCGCACTGGTCGGATCGGCGACGGCTACATCCCGATGGGTCTGCCCAAAGAGCAATACCCCGAGGCCATCGACGTCATGCGTACCGCCGCCGATTCGGCGGGCCGCAACGACGTTGTCCTGGACATTGGTTACATGACTCCGTGGGGTTACATTCTCGGCGACCCACCAGACGGGATCGGCATGCACTGGCTACAAGGCGGGGTTGAAGGGCTAGCGGCCGATATTCGCGACGCACGCGACGCTGGCGCCAACGTCATGCACGTCAAGTTGCGAGCTCGCGACGTGTCCGAATATCTCGACAGCCTCGCCGCTTTCACCGAACGAGTCGTGCCGTTGGTTAACGAAGGCTGATCGATAGCCGTCGGCTTGGTCCCGCGATCGGTGTCGGCGGTGCGGTTTAGCCGAATGCGATACCTGTGACGGTTACTAACATCGCCGCAACTCTGAGGTCGCTGTTGGTGAAGTCGTGGTAGCTGATGATGGGTTGGTTGTCGCTGCCGATGGCGATTGACGTGTACCGGCCGACGGATCCGGTGCTGTCGAGGGTGGTGGCGGTGCCTGGATCGATGCGGGAAGTGATCATGAGTTCGCCGCAGACCCAGGCGTTGCCGTCCCAGCGGGCGATCTGGCTGGTGTTGCATCCGAGTGCGGCGAGGCCGTCGGTGTTGGGGATGGTGGTGTCGGTATCGATATCAGTGCCGCATGCCCAGATGGTGCCGTCGAACTTGGCTATTTGTCCTGAGGCGCATGACAGCCCACCGACTGTCGCTCCGAGTCCATCGATGCGGGTGCCGAGTCCGTCGATGGCTGGCTGCACGATGTTGTCGTCGTAGCGTTTGAGGAACGTGACGGATTCGCCGCGGGTGACCGGGTTGTCGGGGGCGAAGTGAGTGGCGTCTTTACCGGTGGTTATGCCGTTGGTTGCCGCCCAGTTGACTGGGGCTTCGTAGAACGCGCCGGGGATCACATCAACAAAAGGCGAGACCGCAACTGCCACAGCGGGCACGGCGATTACCAGTGCCAATACCGCGACTATCAAACGAGTCTTTGTGAACTTCATGTGATCCTGCCCTTCGGTTTCGCCACAGACAGTGACGCCAATCACCGTGCGACCACAGAGCGATTCGGAAACCTGCGCCGGCGCGTTCAACCACAGGCGTCGGCGTGCCGATGGGAGAGCTACAGGAGGTCGACATGGACAAACTCAGGGGTCGAATCGCGGCCATGTTCGCGATGGCGGCTTGTTGTGTCACGGCGATGGCGGTCGCTCTAGGCGTTATCGCTATCACCTCTAAGGTCGTCATCGGTGGGCTGGCAGTGGCGGTTGCCGCCAGCTGTGTGCTCTTCATGTTGGTGATGATGAAGGGTCACGGCCATCGCCACGACTTGCCTTCGCAGGTTTTTTTGGACGCGGTAGACACGGCCCCCGGAGCCGGGACCGTAACCCCGATGCGACGTTGATCGTGGGCTGGACGAGTCCTCTACGGTGGGGGAATGGATCTGATGCGGTGGACGATGGCACTGATGGTGTTGCTTGCCTGTATCGCGCTGGTTCGGTGGATGATCATCCACCGCCGCTCGGAGTTCGTTGACATCTGGAGCGAATCAAGTCGTGAGTCATTGCGTCAAGGCCGATATCTCGGGAGCTTGCTGGTCAGGACCGGCGGCGAGGGCGACACGGTCTTTCTGCTCTTGCATGGTCTTGGTGCCACCGGACGCACCTGGGGGGCTGGGGTCGAGCCGCTGGCTGATCGTGGGGTTTTGTTTATTCCTGACCTGCTGGGCTGGGGTGGATCGCTCGACTTGCCGCGCCAGTCCTTTGGCCTTGAAGACCACATGAACGCCCTCGACGCTTCGCTTGATACGGCCGGACTGAGTAATCACCGATTGGTGATCGGTGGGCATTCCATGGGGGCGCTTTTGGCGTTGCGATACGCGGTTCGTCACGCGAGTCGAGTCCAACGGGTGGTTACGTGGGGCGCACCCATGTATTCCGACCTTGATTCGGCGATCCGGCACATGGGCTTGGTGCCTCGGCTGTTCGCTATGGACGGCAAACCAGCCCAACTCGCCTGTCGGCTCATGTGTGCGCAACGGACCGCGGCGGCCCGAATGGCCATTATCTCGCGCCCAGATGTTCCGTCACCGCTGGCTGCGGCGAGCGTCGAGCACACCTGGGCGTCGTATCGCGGCAGCCTTAGGTCGTTGGTTATCGACAACGATTGGCGCGAACCGCTGCTGGCACTGGAGGCGGCTGGGATCGGTGCGGAGTTGCAGTGGGGCAACGAGGACAAGATCGGCAGTCCATCCGATGTCGAGGGATGGGCATCGAATCGTCCGTCGATCGAGATCGTGAGGGTCCCCGGGTGCGACCATCATTTGCCGTTTGTCGCACCCCGCACCGCCGTGGTCGACGCTCTCATCAATGGTTTGGAGCTTCGGTAGGTCGGGACTGGCGTCAAACGGCTTTAAAAGCCGGGAGCGTCCGACGGGACCTTAGACCCATCACCGATAATACTGCAGGGGCGTATGGTACCGGCATGGCTCGGCCCACCCGTCAGCTCCGGGTGCCCGTTATCACCTTGGTGACCAGTTCTGGCTGTCACCTATGCGAGATGGCTAAAGACGTCATTGCCTCGGTTGCGGTGGAAACTCCGCTCCGCCTAGAAACTGTCGAGTTAGCCAGTCCCGATGGGGCGGAGATAGCGAAGCTCCACCGCATGGCGTTTCCGCCCCTCATCCTCATCAACGGACAACCTCACGCACACGGCCGGATCTCTGAAAAGAAGTTTCGCCACGCGCTTGATTTGCTCGCCGCCGACTCTGTGAACGGCCCGATAAGCGGAAGAAGTTCCTGACATGGGTGGCATATTCCTCGGCGGATCATTGACGGCTGCTTTCTTCGCAGGGGTGATAGCGCTGTTCGCTCCCTGTTGCATCGTCTTCATGTTTCCGTCCTACTTGTCGGTGGCGGTCAAGAACCGGCGAAGCCGCTTGGTGCCGCTCACGTTCGTTTACGCCGCTGGAATCTCGGTCGTGCTGTTGCCGGTCACGCTCGGCGTGAGCGCATTGTCGAGATCGCTGCTCCGATTCCACGGTCCGCTCTACGCCGCCGGCGGATCCCTACTGATCGTGTTGGCGATCCTCGCGGTCACCGGGCTCCCGTGGATGCTGCCGGTGATGGCCCAATCCCCCGACGTGAGACGGACCGACACCGGCGGGGTTTTCGCTCTGGGTGTGTTTTCCGGAGCGGCCAGCGCCTGTTGCGCTCCCGTGCTGGCGGGAGTGGCAACACTGTCTGCAGTATCGCCGAGCTTCCTGCAAAGCGCGGCAATGGGCCTGGCCTATGTGTTCGGCATGGTCTTTCCGTTGGTGATCCTCACCGTCCTCTGGGACCGGGCCGGCCTGGCCGGCAAGCCCCGCTTGCGTGGGAGGGTGGTCCGCTGGCACCTGGGTCCGCTGAAGTTCATCACCAACACGTTCGACCTCGTCGCCGCCGCGCTGTTCTCGATAATGGGTCTGGTCCTCTGGGTGGTGGCGATCACCGGAGCGTCCGTCGCCACCAGCTTCCAAGCCGATTTCGCCATATGGCTCGAAGACCGGTTTCGGGTGATCGTTGATCTGCTCGAACCGATCCCGCAACCGGTGATCGGCATCTTCCTGCTGTCGATCGCTATCGGTTCGGTCGTGTTCACCGGCCGGCGCTCGGCATCGGTCTCCAGTCAATCCGACCCAAAACAGTCAATCGAAAGTGCCGATGATGAGCAATCAAGAGGCCAATATGAGCAAGAAACCATCTGACCGAAGGGTTTCCTGGACGTGGTTGGGCGCTTTGATCCCGATCGTCGCCGTGATCGCGTTGGTGATCGCGGGCCGGGGTGAAAACGGGGCTACCACCGCAGTGGTCGAGCCCGGAACTCCGGCCGCCGAATTCGAACTTCCCACCACCACGGGGACGACCGTGGCGCTCAGCGACGCGCTTGCCGGCGGCGATGCGCTCATCTACTTCTCGATGGGAGTGGGGTGCGACGGATGCTTCGCGCAGATTCCCGAAGTTGAGGGAGCGTTGGCGGATCGTGGCATGGCGTTCCTCCCGGTGATGGTCCAGCCACGAGACCTGGTTGCGGCCACCGCCGCCGACTGGGGAATCGATCTCCCCATCCTGATCGACGAGGACCGAGCAGTGTCGAAGGCCTACGACATGCTGGGAAAGAACGGTCACACCGACCGTCCCTTCCACAGCATCGCAATTGTCCGCCAAGATGGCTCGCTGGCCTTCGAGAAGACCTACGACACCATGTTCGTATCGGTCGACGAGATGATGGCCGATGTCGACGGGGTGCTCGGCTGACCTGACTCAGTTGGCCCGGCCGGGCAGACGCAACCTCTTCAACATGATGGCGTTCGTGGCCACGATGAAGCTCGATCCCGACATGGCCAAGGCCGCCCACTCTGGTCGAAGCTGGAGGCCGAGACTCGGCTCGAAAATGCCGGCGGCTATTGGCAGCGCGATCAGGTTGTAGCCAACCGCCCAGCCGAGGTTCTGGTGCATCTTGCGCAGGGTCCCCCGGCCGATCTTCAGGGCCGTGGGAACATCGAGCGGGTCAGATCTCATCAACACCACATCGGCGGTTTCGATTGCCACGTCGGTGCCGGCACCAATGGCAATCCCCAAGTCGGCCAGGGCCAGTGCGGGTGCGTCGTTCACGCCGTCTCCGACCATGGCCACCTTCTTTCCGGCGGCCTGAAGCTCGGCGATCTTGGCCGACTTGTCTTCGGGGAGCACTTCGGCCACGACCGTGTCGATGCCGAGCTGTTCGGCGATCTGATCGGCTGTGGCTTGATTGTCGCCGGTGAGCATCACGACCTGGACCCCCATGTCGTGGAGGGCATCGACAGCGGCCTTTGATGTGTCGCGAGCGGCGTCGGCAATGCCAATCACCGCCTCGGCCACTCCGTCGATGGCCACAAGCACGGCGGTGCGACCGTGGGCGGCGATGTCGTCTCGCGCTGCGACCAAGGAGCCCAGTTTCACGTTGTCTCGCTCCATGAGTCTCATGTTTCCGATCGCAACTCGGTGGCCGTCGACAGTTGCGATGGCTCCGTGGCCGGGAACGTTCTCGAATGAGTTGGTGACGAGTCTCTCCACACCGGCGGCGTCGGCGTGGCGCACGACTGCCTCAGCCAGCGGATGTTCGGATTCGCGCTCCACTGCCGCCACCAGGCGGAGAACGTCCTGCTCGGATCGTCCGGTGGCCACCAAGTCGGTGACCTCGGGTTCTCCCTTGGTGAGCGTGCCGGTCTTGTCCATCACGACGGTGTCGATGCCGGCCGACGCTTCGAGTGCCGATGCGTTCTTGACGAGCACCCCACGCTCGGCGCCCAGACCGGTGCCCACCATGATGGCGGTCGGTGTTGCGAGCCCGAGAGCGTCGGGGCATGTGATGACCACGACGGTGATGGCAAACAGGAGCGCCGTGGAGAACGCGGCCCCGGCGAGGGTCCAACCGACCAAGGTGAGTGCGCCGCCGATCAAGGCGACGAGAACCAGCCAGAAGGCGGCCCGATCGGCCAGTCGTTGCCCGGGGGCCTTCGAGTTCTGTGCCTCCTGCACCAGCTTCACGATTTGGGCTAGTGCCGTGTCGGCACCGACTCTTGTGGCTTTCACCCGCAGGGTGCCGTTCTTGTTGATGGTGGCGCCGACCACCGTGTCGCCGGACGCCTTGTGAACCGGAAGGCTTTCACCGGTGACCATTGACTCGTCGACATTCGATTCTCCGTCGACGACGGTGCCATCGACGGGCAACTTCGATCCGGGTCGCACCAACAGCAGGTCGCCGACCGCCACTTCGGAGGTGGGAACCTCGGTCTCGACGCCGTCGCGAAGGACAACCGCTTTGGGTGGAGTCAGATTCATGAGCGTGCGTATGGCGTCGTTGGCACCTCCGCGGGCTCGCATCTCGAACCAGTGGCCGAGCAGCACGAAGGCCGCCAGCATGGTTGATGCTTCGTAGAACACGTCGCCGCCGCCCGTGAGCGTTATCGCCAGCGAGTAGGTCCATCCCGCGGCGATTGCCACGGCGACCAGCACCATCATGTCGAGGGTCTTGCGCTTGAGGGCCGAAAGTGCGCCTCCGAAGAAGATCCCCGAGGCCCACAGAACCACCGGGAGGCTCATGATCAGCTGGAACACGTCGTCGCGTAACCCGAAGGGTGCGTTGGCAGTGAAATTGAGTACGTCACGGCCGAGCGTGGAGTAGAGGGTGACGGGGATTCCGAAGAGGATCGACACGAAGAAGCGGATCCGCATGTCGGCGATCATCGACTCCATCGACATCGACCTGTGGTCGTGCCCGCCGTGACCGCCGTGGCCCTCGTGCTGCGCACGCTCGGAGGGGTGTTGCGGCGCGGGCTCGCAAAGGTGTTCTGGCATGGGCCGGCCGGCGCAGTGGTATCCGCATTCGATGACCGCGGCTTCCAGTTCGGATGCCGAGGCGACGTTGGGGTCGAACGCGATCGTGACGCTCTGTGACACCGGATTCATCTCGACGGATGAGACCCCGTCCAGTCCGCCGACGTGGGTCTCGACCTTGTGCTTCTCAGATGCAAACTGCATTCCGGCGACCGACAGGACGGTGGTCTCGAGTGTCGTCGCTGCGCCGTGGTGGGTGTGGTGTTTGGTGGGCATGTCATCCTCCTGCGAGCCGGCCTGTGGATAATACCCTATAGGGGTATGGGGTATCTGTCAACATTGATCCTGTCCTGTTCTCGGCCCCTTGACCTGTCTGTTGACACTGCTACGATACCCATAGGCCCTATCGGTAGTTGCGCCAAAGATTGCTCCGCGGCCGCCCTGTCGCCAAGGAGAGCCATGAGCAACTCGAGCACCACGATCCTCGAAGCAAATGAGATTCACAAGGCCTACACGAAGGGAGTGTGGCCCCGCCAACGCCGCCTCGGAGTCCTCAAGGGGGCCTCGCTGCGGGTGGCGAGAGGTGAAATCGTGGGTCTCGTCGGCGAGAACGGCTCGGGCAAGAGCACCCTCATGAAGGTCCTGGTGGGCGATCTCCAGGCCGACGACGGGAGCATCAAGCGAACCGATCGCTTTGGATACTGCCCCCAGGCGCCGGTCCTCTACGAACGGCTCACCTGCGACGAACACATCGACCTTTTCGGCGCGGCCTACGGTCTCTCGGTCGAGGAGACGAATCAGGCGAGACAAGTCGCATACGACTCACTCGACTTCGCACACTTCGCCGACACGTGGGTGCAGGATCTGTCCGGGGGTACTCGCTCCAAGCTCAATCTTGCGCTGGCGATGATCCATGATCCGGAACTGTTGCTGCTCGACGAGCCCTACGCCGGATTCGACTGGGACACATATCTCAAGTTCTGGGAGATTACAGCAGGACGCCGCGACGCCGGCTCGGGATTGATGATCATCAGTCATTTCATCGTCGACGAAGACAGGTTCGATCGGATCTACGACCTGATCGACGGACGAGTCGTCGAACGATGACTCTTCATCTCACCCTCACCTGGTTGCGAGAACACTCTCGCCGACCACTCAACCTGGCCCTGCTAATCGTGGTGCCGGTGGTTTTCGTGATCCTGTCCGCTGGGGCACTTGCTGATTTCGCTGACATTCTCGCTGGCGGCACCAACCGCGAATCCGTGGAGCTAGCCACAGCCGGCTGGGCGGCATCAATTCTCGCCGGCGTGGGAGCGTTCTTTCATGTTGCAGGATCTCGCAAAGCCGACCGCAGGCTGGCCGCCACGGGCGTGAAGACGCGGAAGGTGGTCGGGTCGCGTTTGTCCTCGAGCGCGGTGCTGGGTCTGCTTGCAGTTGTAGCATCGTTTCTCGCCCTGTGGATTCGAGTAGACATCGGCGACCCCGCGACAGTCTTCGTGGCAACGGTGCTTTCGGCAGCGATCTATCTGGGAATCGGAATCATCGTCGGCGCATTCGTGGAGTCAGAGTTGAACGGATCGCTCTTGATCGTGTTCGGTTGGATGTTCGACGTGTTCTTCGGCCCCGCCATGGGTGGCACGACCTTGCTCGTCAGGTTCTTCCCACTTCACTACCCCACGCTGATTCTCACCGACTCCAATTCGCCCCACGCCGGCGTGTTCGGAAACCTGTGGATCTCCGTTGCGTGGACGGTGGTGAGTCTCGTGCTTGCCGTGGCCGCCCTCCGGTTTGGTATTGCCCCGAGGCGGCCCCGCCATCGATCCGGTGCCCTCGATCGTGACATGGCCGGGGTCCGCAAACCCAACCGGAGAGTTGAGGCGCTTCGTGCCGCTTGGCGTGAACTGCGGCGAATGCCGGTCATGTGGGTCCTGTTGATCGGCCTGCCGGTGGCATTCATCTCCTCGTCGATAGCGGTCACGCCCTCGGACCCCACCCCGGTGAGCCTTACCGAAGGCGGCAAGGCAGTGTTGTCGATCATTTCGATGACCGAGGTCCACGGAGCGATCATGGTGCCCATCACCGTCGGGTTCCTTGCCTCCCTGGCCGGGTTGTTCGTGGTGCTCGACTCAGCGGAAGCTGACCGCAGACTCTCGCTCACATCGGTGAAAGCCAATGAGATTCTCTCGGTGAGGATGATCGTCGTGGGAGGGGCAGCTTTGCTGGCCGCCGCCGTGTCCCTACTGGTCACCTCCATCGATTTCTCTCCGGAACAGTGGGGAGGATTCGTCCTGGCGACGGTGCTGGTGGCTCTCACCTATGGAGCCATCGGAGTCTTGGTGGGTCCGATATTCGGGCGGCTCGGCGGTCTCTACATCCTTCTCGTGTTGCCGTTCATCGACATCGGCATGGCCCAAAACCCGATGTTCGACGCCTCGCCACCGGCCTGGGGTCGATTCCTGCCGTCGCACGGAGCAATTCGCGTGTTGGTCGACACGGCATTCACTCCGTCGTTCGACGAGTTCGGAGCGACAGTTCTGGCGCTCGCGTGGCTGATTGGACTGACGACCCTGGCCGCCGCGGCCTTTCATCGAATAGTCACTACCTGAAGGAAAACCATGTATTCAACTCTGGCAACACTGGCGCATTTGGGTGACGGCGACGGATACGACCACATGTGGGGCGGCGGCACCTACGGATGGATCTGGGGTGCTCTGATGATGACCGTGATGATCGTCGCGATCGGGGCGCTGGTGGTGTGGCTCGTTCGGGGCGGAGCGCAGAGCCCCGCCCCCCGCCCGCCCGACCCAACTCATGACGCCAAGGCGATCCTGGCCAGAAGACTCGCCGAAGGAGACATCACGCCCGACGAGTACAAGGAGCGCCTGTCGCATCTCGGTTGATTCCGTGCCAGTGAGTCGGCCGGTGGGATGGATGCCAACCTAGACTCCTGCGGGTCGGTCACTCTGCGTTGCCTGCCCATTGATGATCGAGGAAAGTGAGTTGACCCGAATGCCCGGATACAGCATCAATCGAGACGACTACCTCAAACGCCTTCGTCGCATCGAGGGTCAGGTTCGTGGGCTGCAGCGAATGATCGAAGAAGACAAGTACTGCATCGATGTGCTCACCCAGATCACTTCGGTCACCAGCGCCCTTCGCAGTGTCGGGTTGGGGCTTCTCGACGAGCATGTTCGCCACTGCGTGATGGACGCCGCCAATAGCAGCGAGGCCGCCGGCAACGACAAGGTCGACGAGGCCATCGGTGCTATCGAACGGTTGCTACGGGCCTAGGCGGCCATTAGCGCCGTCACGAATTCGCCGTGTCCGACCAGGTCGAAGCTGGCCATGAAAGGCCGCCGAGCCGTGGTCGGATTTGGTCTCTAGATCGGTTAGATAGGGGCGTCAGAAGGGCACCCCGTTGTTCCATGGGATCAGGAAGGTGCGGCGGCGCCCCGAAGTTCGAGAGTGTCGCTCAAGTGACAGCGAACCATGCGGCCGGGCTCGATTTCACGCCATTCAGGCTCGTCGGTGCGACAACGATCTTCCGCATACGGGCAACGGGTGTGGAACCGGCAACCCGAAGGTGGCTCACTGGCGCTGGGCACCTCGCCAAGGAGGGTGATCGGTTTCATGGTGCGGTCGGGGTCGATTGCCGGGATCGCCGAGAGAAGGGCCTCGGTGTAGGGGTGACGCGGCTGGCTGAAAAGTTGCGCGGTGTCGGCCAACTCGACCAGCTGCCCGAGATACATGACCGCCACTCGATCGGAAAGGTGGGCGACCACGCTCAAGTCGTGGGCGATGAACAGGATCGCCACCCCCAGCTCTTCTTGAAGTTCGCCGAGAAGGTTGAGGATCTCGGCCTGAATCGACACATCGAGAGCCGACACCGATTCGTCGGCGACCACGAAGGACGGGTCGGTGACCAGCGCCCTAGCAATGCCGATACGTTGGCGTTGGCCTCCACTGAAAGCATGAGGGTAACGCCTGAGGTGCTCGACGTTGAGTTTGCAGCGCAAGGCGACATCGCGTACTCGCTCCTCGAGTTCGTCGCCCTCGCACAGCTTGTTGACGATCAAAGGTTCGGCGATGATGTCACGGACGGTCATGCGCGGGTTGAGCGACGAATACGGATCCTGAAAGATCATCTGCATGTGTTGACGAATCCGGCGCAGGCTCTTTCCGGAGATCGAGGCGAGATCGATCACCTCGTCGTTTAGGTGAAATCCGACGGTGCCCCCGGTGGGGTCGAGGGCCCGCAGAATCGACCTGCCGATCGTGGTCTTGCCTGAACCGCTTTCGCCCACCAATCCCAGTGTCTCGTTGGAATCGATGGTGAACGAAACGCCGTCGACGGCGCGCACGGTGCCGACTTGCCGGTTGAACAATCCGGCCTTGAGCGGAAAGTGAACTTCGAGCCCGTCCACATCGAGGACTCGTGTCGTCTCCAGTGTTGCCTTGGTGTCAGACATGGGATGCCTCCGACTCCTTGTCGTGAAGATGGCAACTCACGAAGTGTGATGGCGAGATCTCAATGGGCACCGGACCGTCGACCTCGCACCGACCGGCGATCGCTGCGTCGCACCGGGTGTGGAAAGGGCATCCCGATGGTCGAGCCAACGGGCTGGGAATGTCGCCCGGGATCGCCGTGAGCCGTTCGTTGAGACGATCAAGCCGCGGGATGGCCTCCAACAACTTGGAGGTGTACGGATGTTCGGGATCGGTGATGATCTCACGAACGGTGCCGGTCTCGACGATCTTGCCCAGGTACATCACAGCCACATCATCGGCGATTTGGGATATCACACCCAGATCGTGGGTGATGAAAATGATGGCCATGCCCAAGTCGTCGCGAAGCTCGCGAAGAAGATCAAGGATCTGGGCCTGAATGGTCACATCGAGAGCGGTGGTGGGCTCGTCGGCGATGAGAAGGCGAGGTTGACTGGCCAGCGCCACAGCAATCATCACCCGCTGCCGCATGCCGCCCGACAGTTCGAACGGGTATTGATCGATACGCGTCTCCGGGTCGGAGATCCCCACCCGTTCGAGCAGATCGAGCGCGATGGCTCGAGCTTTCTTCTTGTCGATGTCTCGGTGAAGCATCGCCGATTCCATGATCGGATTGCCGATGCGGTAGGTGGGCGCCAGCGACGACATGGGTTCCTGAAAGATCATTGCGATCTCGCCACCACGGATGTGTTGCAGACGCTTGTCGCGGCGGTGGAGCTTGGCGATGTCGGTCATCCCATCGGCGGTCGACAGTTCCATTCGAGACTCGGGATCGAGCTTTGCGGTCGACGGAAGCAGCTGGATGAGAGCGCGGGTGCAGACACTCTTGCCGGAGCCACTCTCGCCCACCAGACCGAGGATCTGACCCTCGTCGACATCGAAGTCGATCCCGTCGACGGCGCGGACATCGCCGTCTCCGGTGCGGAAGGTGACTCCAAGATCGCGGACTCTCATGATCCGCTTGTCTGATGCGGTCATGACGACTCCTGATAGGGATCGGCGGCATCTCGGAGGCCATCACCGAGGAAATTGAACGCCAGAATTGCCACCACGATGAAGCCCGCCGGTGCCAGCAGCCACGGGGTCTGCTCGAGAACCTCGACCTTCTGGGCGTCCTGCAACAGCACACCCCAACTGACCGTGGGTGGTCTCAGGCCCAAGCCGATGAACGAAAGCACCGACTCGGCGAGAATCATGTATGGGAACTCAATTGCCAGAGTGACCACGATGTAGCTGAAGAACGTGGGCAGCATGTGGCGGGTGACTATCCGGAACGGGCCGGCCCCGGCCAGTCTGGCCGCAACAACGAAGTCTTCGTCTTGAAGAGTCAGCAGCATCGAACGGATACGGCGGGCGAGAGTGGTCCAACCGACCAAGCCGAGAATGATCGCGGTGAAGAAGAAGATCTTCTGGTTTGACCAGTCCTGTGGGAATGCAGCCGCGAGGCCCATCACCAACGGGATGGTGGGAATTGATCTCACGATCTCGATAAGACGTTGGATCACATAGTCGACCCAGCCTCCAAAGAATCCCGATACACCGCCGAAGATCAGGCCCAGGAAGAATGCGGTGAACAGACCGGCCAAGCCGATAGTCATCGATGTTCGAGTGGCCATCATTATTCGACTGAACTGATCGCGGCCCAGGCCGTCGGTGCCGAGCACGTGGACGAACCCGGGAGCCGTTGCGGTCTCGATGACCTCGGGTTTCGTGTTGACCGTATCGGAGGCCGAAGTTGTGACAGCGGTGGTAGTTGGATCCGCGGTGGTTGTTGCGGCACCGCCAATCTGGAAGCGACCGTCCTCGTCGCGCTGGATCGATGCGAATGGATCGTCTGATGCCCCGTCCGTCGTTGATGAGTCCTCAGCGCCGCTACTCGAGCCGATTCCGTTGCTGCTGGATGGAGCTTTGACCGTGACAACGGGGATCTGCTCGTCGCCGACACCGAACAGGTGGAAGTCAGATTCGAACAGGCCAAGGAAGGTCCACTTCTCACCGTGAACAAACCAGCGGATCTGCTGATTGGAATCGAGCCCCTTGACGGTGAAGGCGAAACCATCCTCGATGCCGCCGCGGGTGGTGATCTGGGAATCGATGTGGGGCCTCGCCGGACCGCCGTCCCAGATCTTCACAATCTCGGGCGGGCCCTTGAGATAGTTGGTGTCGCGGGTGGTGACGCCGTAGGGCGCGATGAAGTCTGCGAAGAAGACCACCAGGACGTAGAGACTCAGAATGCCAGCCGAGATCATGGCCAACCGATGGCGCTTGAATCTCACCCACACCATGTGCCACTGGGTGGCCTCGGAGAGTTGATCGGCCGCCATCTGCGATGGGTCGGTATTGGTTGGTGGGTTTGAGTTCGGCCTCGAGAGAAGCTTGGGAAGTTTCATGTCAGCCGCCCAACTTCACTCTGGGATCGACGGCAGCAAGAACCAGATCCGACACAAAATTGCCGAGAACGTAGATCATGCTCATGATGAAAAGAATGGCTCCGGCCACTTGGGTGTCCTGGTCGAGCAACGACAGGATCAGAAGTTGACCGAGCTCCGGCAGTGCCAGAACCAAGGCAACCACCGGCGCATCAGACAGAACGCGGTTGATATCAAACGCGAAGGTCGAGATGATTGGATTGAGAGCCTGTCGCACTGGGTACTTGGTGATTAGGCGCACCTCAGGCACGCCTCGTGCGCGGGCCGCGGTGACGTAGAGCTTGTTGACCTCGTCGAGCATCATCGCTCGCACGGTCTGAAGTTGAAAGGCGAGGTTTGCGGTACCGAGGACGATTATCGGTACCCACATATGTCGCAAGAGGTCGAAAGTCTTTGCGATCGACCAGCCCGCGTCCTTGTACTGGGGAGAGAACAGGCCACCTACGCTCGATCCGAAGTAGCGGACCGAAATCCAAAGAAGAATCAGAGCGAAGAGAAAGTTGGGGAGAGCGAGGCCGATGTAGCCGACACCGGTGAAGGCGTAGTCGGTGATCGAGTAGCGCCGCACTGCGGAGTAGACGCCGATCGGAATGGCCAGCGCATAGGTGAGAAATAAGGTAGCGAAGATGATGATGGTGGTGAGAAGCATCCGGTCGCCGATGAGCTTGTTGACCGGAGTTTCGTTGGTGAGCGACTGGCCGAAGTCCCAGTGAAAGATGATTCCGCTGATCCAGTCCCACCATCTGAGGATGAACGGGTCATTGAGTCCGAAGCTCTGACGAACTGCTTCGATCTCTTTGAGGCTCACAACCGAGCCGCCCTGGAACTTCTTGGCCAGGTAAATGTCGGCGGCGTCGCCGGGTGGCAGTTCGATGATCCAGAAGATGATCACCGAGACAACCGTGAGTGTGATGATTCCGCCGATAAGTCGCCGAAGCGTGTACCTGGCCATTACTTGGTTCGACTCCCTTCGGCCTTGAGAAAGATGTTGCGCTCGCAGCAGAGGGCCCCGCCCGCCGGGTCGTTGCCGACCCGGCGTGGGGAGAGCCTCCGCTAAATGAAACTGGTATTCGGGTATTTACCCGTTATCAGCCTCGCTGGAGAAACCAGGAGTAGGTGTTGAACGGGTACGCCCAGTAGAAGTCGTAGGTGTGAACCGTGAACTCCGGGTCGTTGTGGAGGTCGTTGCCGAAGATCGTGGGTGCGGGCACCGAACCGATGGTTCCGATCTTCCACAAGTTGTCGACGTGGATCTGGACGATCTCGTTACCGAGCTTGTCGCTCTCGGGTGAACCGAGAGGGGCTTGCTGGAACTGGGCGACGAGGTCGATCAACTTCGTTACGTCGGCCGGCGGGTCGACGGGATCGACGCCATTGTCGACTCCGGCTGCGGCTTCCCAGTGCAGCGCGGGTCCGGGGTTGAAGAACTGCCCGAACGGCGGGATCAGCTGGTTGGTTGCACCAACGATGAAGGCGCCGGTGGTGCCGTCGTTGGCCCAAGTGAGCATTTCCTGTTCGTTGCGGGCTGCAGCCTCACGGTATTGGTCGGAACTGACCTGCTTGACCGTGATACAGATGCCAACGTCCTTGGCGTAGCCGCGCACCAGCTCGTGCATGTCGGCGGGAGAACCCTGGTCCGAGAAGTTGAGGTTGATGCTGATTCGGCAGCCGTCGGCGCCAGGGGTCAGGCCCATGTCGTCGAGCAGAGCGCCGGCCTGCGCCGGGTCGTAGTCGATGAACGAGTTGAGCTGGTCATCGGTGACGAAACCAACGGTGTTGGGATCGGCCGGTGTCGACTGCTGCGGGATGCCCTGACCGAAGTAGATCAGCTGGTTGATTTCGTCGCGGTTGAGCGCCAGCGAGAAAGCTTCACGGAAGCGCACATCGTTGAATGCCGCGTTGAGGGCTGGGTCGGCGATGGCCAAGTTGAACGCGTAGAACACGTTGGTGCCGGCCGACGGCGCCAACTGAACCGTGTAGTTGCCGCCGTCCTGATTGTCCTGAAGGACGGGGAAGTCGGCAATAGTGAGGCCCTGGGTCTTGTAGTCGACCTCACCGTTGGTGATGCGCAACTGAGCGACCTGACTGTCTTCGACAAACAACTCCGACATCTCATTGATGTAGGGAAGCTGCTGTCCGGAGGTGTCGACTGCGAAGAAGTAGGGGTTCGCCACCAAGTGACGTTCTTCGGTGGACTCGTCGACCACGATGAACGGCTCGAGGGTGGGAGTCCAGACATCACCGGTGCCGGTGAGCCATGGAGACCCGACGTCTTTCCAGTTGGACGGCGACCACATCTCGAGGATGGCATCGGTGCTGGTGACCGAGCTGTTGTAGTCGGGGTGGAACTGCTTGAGGAACTCGTCGGGCTGGAAGAACTGCACGAAGGTGGTGGCCAAGGTGCCGAGGAATCCAGGGGTCGGGGCGCCGAAGATGAACTTGAAGTTCAGGTCGTCGATGACCTCGATGCCGAGGGGCTCGCCGCCGATGACGAAGTTGCTGCGGATGTCTCCGGCGATGTCCTGGTTTTCGACCAGGTCCTCGAGCCAGAAACGCACGTCTTCAGAGGTGAACGCTTCGCCGTTTGACCACTTCATTCCCTCGCGGAGGGTGAAGCTGAGTTCGGTGAAATCGCTGTTGAACTCGAACGCCTTGGCGACGTTGGGAAGAATGGTGACGAGGTCGGGAGCAAACCGCACGAGGTTGACGTGGCGGAACGACAAAAGGTCGGAGGTACCGGCTTCGTTGGCGCGGGAGAGCCCGTTGAACACGCCGCCGTAGGTCCCGATGGATTCGCTCGGAGCGATCACCAAGGGCTCGGCGGGGAGCCGATCGGCCACGGCCGGGAGATCACCGGTGATGTGGGTGATCTGCGATGCCAGCGATGCAATGTCGGGATTGTCCGAGAACGACAGGGTGCACCCGGCGGCGGCCTCGTATTCGACGAGTTCGAACTGGCCGGGATATTGGCCACCGAGCTCCGATGCGGTGGTGCCGGTGCAGGAGCTGTCTGCTGCTGCGGCAGTGGCTGTGGGAGCGTCGGTAGTAGTCGGCGCGTCGGTCGTGGTGGTGGCTTGCGCGTCGTTGCTGTCGCCGCTGTCACCGCTGTCGCCGCATGCCGCGGCTATTAACGAGAAGGTGGCAAGTACGGCAAATAGCCACACAAACCGATTGGCTTTTCGTTCCATCTGAGTCTTTCCTCCAGGATTGTCGTATTCCGGCACAGGTTGACGTGCCGTTCAGAGACAGCCAAGCCGTTTCCAGTAACCGGAATATGCAACAGCAGCCAACGGCGGGTTAACTTGCCGGAAACTCCCGAGGTCGAGTCATGTGCAGCGAACCAGCACCCAAGCGCCGTAGGGACCGGCGTCTCTAGGTGATCAAGTTTTTCGTGAGAGGCCCACCTGAGTGAATGGGCAAGGACCGAATGGTAAGAGAGTGCGGCGCGAACCTGCGCTCCATCGCATCCGTTGGTTTAGGCGTCTACGACGTCATAACCAGCGTCATCGATCGCGGCGCGGAGTGCGTCGTCTGAGGCCGTGCCTTCGACCAACACGGACTTGGCGTCGATGTCGACTTCGACCTTGTCGACTCCGTTGACTTTGCTGACGCTGTCTTCGATCGATTTCTTGCAGTGGCCGCAAGAAATGCTCGGAACGGAGTAGGTGAGTGTGCTCATTGTTGTCTCCTCAGGAGTGTTTGAGTCTGGTGTGAGTGTTTGAACTGTGGTCGCGGCGGGCAGTGCGGTGGCTGGCCGCGGGATCCGTCCCTTGGCCTTTCGGTAGCCCTTGAAGCGTCGCAGCCGCAAAGAGTTGGTGACCACGAAGACCGACGAGAAGCCCATGGCTCCACCGGCGATGATTGGATTGAGCACGCCGGTCGCCGCCAGCGGTATGGCCGCGGTGTTGTAGGCGAAGGCCCAAAATAGGTTGCCTTTGATGATGGTCAGCGTGCGCCGCGACAGTGAGATGGCGTCGGCGACGGCCCGTATGTCACCTGACACGATGGTTAGGTCGGAGGCCTCGATGGCCACGTCGGTTCCGGTGCCTACGGCGATGCCCAGATTGGATTGGGCTAGTGCCGGGGCGTCGTTTATGCCATCGCCGACCATGGCTACTTGCTTTCCCTGTTCTTGGAGCCTGACGACCTCGTCGACTTTGTCGGCCGGGAAAACCTCGGCTACTACGTGATCAACTCCGACCTCGGCACCGACCGCGTCGGCCGTGCGTTGGTTGTCGCCGGTGAGCAAGACAACTTGCATCCCGAGGTCGTGGAAGGCGTTGACGGCTTCTCGGCTGGTCGACTTTACGCGGTCGGCCACCACGAACACGGCGTGGGCCGTCGACGAACCAGACGGGTCGGGCCAGCCGGCCAACACCGCGGTTCGTCCGAGATTCTCGGCCGACGCTGCTGCCGCTTCGATCTCGGCGGGCACTACGTCAAACAGCGACCGGCGTCCGACCCGAACCTCGGTCCCGTCGACGAGTCCGGTAACACCGCTGCCGGGAAGGTTCTCGAAGCCAGTGACGTCTGCGGGCTGATCGACCGCCGCGGCGATCGCTCGCGCAATCGGGTGTTCGGACTTGGCCTCGAGAGCGGCGGCTAGGCGTTGCACCGATTGGGCATCGGTTGTGGAGTCGGTGATCACATCGTCGAGCTCCATGCGACCCTCGGTGATGGTGCCGGTTTTGTCGAGGACCACCACATCGACCTGACGGGTTTGTTCGAGGATTTCGCCCCCCTTGATGATCACTCCGAGTTGAGCGCCGCGGCCGGTGCCGACCATGATCGCGGTGGGTGTGGCCAATCCGAGTGCGCACGGGCAGGCGATGATGAGAACGGCAACCGCCGCGGTGAACGCCGAATTGACGTCGTGGCCGGTGACAAGCCAAGCAACGAGGGTGAGCCCGGCAACGACGAGCACCGCTGGCACAAATATTGCCGAGACCCGGTCGGCCAGCCGCTGCACATCGGCACGACTGCCCTGAGCTTCTTCGACCAGTTGGATGATTTGTGAGAGCGCAGTATCGGAGCCGACCTTGGTGGCCTCGACCACCAGCGAGCCGTTGGCGTTGATGGTGGCGCCGATCACGTCGGTGCCAGGGCCGACCTCAACGGGAACCGGCTCTCCGGTGACCATGGAGGCATCGATAGCGGAGTGGCCTTCGACGATTACGCCGTCGGTGGCGACCTTCTCTCCGGGACGGACCACAAAGCGCATGCCAACTTGTAGGTCCTCGACCGGTATTTCGCGGCCGTCCTCGAGTTGAGCCACACTCGACCCGAGTTCGGCGAGAGCCCTGATGGCATCTCCGGACCGCTGCTTTGCTCTGGCCTCGAACCATTTGCCGAGCAGGATCAAGCCGATGATCGCTGCCGCGGTTTCGAAGTAAACGTGACCGTCACTGCCCGACAACAACACGACCGTCGACCATGTCCACGCCGACAGGGTGCCCATCGAAACCAGCGTGTCCATCGTGGTGGAGCCGTGGCGAATGTTCATCCAGGCGGCTCGGTGAAAACCGAATCCGCTGTAGAAGACAACCGGGGTTGCGAGTAGGCCGACAACCCAGCGAGATCCGGCGAAGTCGAACCACGGAACCATTGCTATGAGCAGCGCGGGCGTGGCGAACGCGGCCGCGAAGAGAAGCTTTCGGGTAAGCGACTGTAGGTACTTGCGCTCGGACTCTTCCTGGTTCGGGTCCTCGGGTACCGAATATCCGAGGCCTTCGACCGTGGCCTTGAATGTCGCTTCGTCGACTACATCCGGGTCGAACACGACCCGAGCCTTGGCCGAGGCAAAGTTGACATCGGCCTGCTCGACGCCGTCAAGTTTTGAAAGGCCGCGGCCGATACGAGAGGCGCACGACGCGCAGGTCATTCCTTCCAGCGGTAGATCTATGCGATTGCTCATGGTGGTAATATACCCCCCTACCCTATAAATGGCAAGGGTAAAAGGTCCTAAACCGACACTAGGCGCGGCCCGCTCGAGGTCCACTGGCCAGCCGTGATTCGGAACCGCCTCGGCTCGCGCCTACCGTTAGCGTCATGTCGCCCACTCGGATCATCGACCCTCACGTTCACTACTGGGATCCCCGTACGACGCCGAGGCAGATATCGCCCCTCGTCAAGATGTTTGGTCGGTGGCCCCGCCTACTGGATTGGGCCGGTCGCAAAGCTACGCCCACACCGTTGGTCGACTTCGTGGGCGACACAAGATACGTCGTCGCGCCTCACTTGCCGGCCACGTTTTCGGCCGATTCGGGCCACCACCACGTTGACGGAATCGTTCACGTCGAGGCCGGTTGGTCGAGTCGGGGCGTGCTCGGTCCGGTCGGCGAGACGCAGTGGCTCGATCGACTGGAAGAGCCGCCACTGGCGATCATCGGCCACGCCAACCTCTCGGACCCGGCTGCACTCGAACGTCAGCTCGACGCTCACTCGCTGGCGAGCGGTCGTCTTCGTGGTATCCGCGACACCGTGAGCGCCCACCCCGCTCCGGTCGTTCATACATGGACCGACCCCGCTCGCTTGTCGAGCGACGAGTTCCGCAACGGCTATGCGACTCTCGGAGAGCGACAGCTCTCGTTCGAGATGTGGTGTTACTCGAATCAGCTTCTCGAAGTCGCGGCGCTCGCCGACGCGGTGCCGACAACAAAGACGATGCTCGATCACATGGGCACCCCGGCCGGGCTCGCCGGCCCCTTCGGCGGCGTGGGCGAAACAGCGGCCGATCGCGATCGCATCAAGAAGCAGTGGCACGAAGGCTTGCAAGCCGTCGCCGAGCACCGCAACGTGCACGTAAAGCTCAGCGGTCTGCTGATGCCCATTTGCGGGTTTGCGTTCCACGAACGCCCATCGCCGCCGTCCACGTCCGAAGTGGTGGATGCGCTTGGCCCGCACATCTTGTTTGGCATCGAGACCTTCGGTGCGAAGCGGTGCATGTTGGCCAGCAACTTCCCGATGGACAAGGTCTCGGTTTCTTACGAAACGCTCTACGACGCCTTCATCGAAATCGTTGCCAATGCCGGATTGTCAGCGGCCGAACAAGATGCGTTGTTTGCCGACAACGCCGCTGCTTTCTACCGCCTGGTCGAGGAACCCAAGGATGAGTAGAGAGTTCGAGATCGACGGCGCAACGATTCCGCCTGCGAGCGTGCCGTCGGGCATTGTCACCTTCTTGTTCACCGACGTCGAAGGGTCGACTCGTTTATGGGCCGCCGACGCCGAAGGGACGGCTCGCTCACTGGCGCTCCACGACGAGATCATCAAAGGCGCCATCCAAGACCGTGGCGGGTTCGTTTTCGGGTGGGCCGGCGATCACTTTCGCGGGGCGTTCGAAGACCCACGAACCGCCGTCGCCGCGTCTATGGCCGCCCAGGCCGCGCTAGCCGCGGCCGACTGGGGGTCAGGTCCGGCGTTGCGCGTGCGGATGGGTTTGCATCGGGGTCGGGCGACCCAAAGCCACGCCGACTATTTCGGCCCGGTACCCAACCTCGCGGCGCGGCTCGAGGCGTTGGCCCGAGGCGGGCAGGTGTTGATGAGTTCGGCCGTCCACGACGTGGTCGACATCGAGTCGCGATTTCTCGGGACCCATCGATTGCGCGATGTGCCCGAGCCAACCGATGTCTTCCAGGTCGGCATAGACACGTTCCCCGCGTTGCGTTCGGTCGACCCTTCACTGTCGACGCTGCCCAACCCAGGGATGCCCATAGTTGGCCGGCACGAAGAAGTGGCGCAGGTACGCCAGCTTCTCGAATCCGAGTCGATGGTCACGGTTACCGGCATTGGTGGCTGCGGCAAAACGCGGCTGGCCGTCGAGGTGGCCTACCAAGAGTTGCCCAGTCGCACTGACGGTTGCTACTTCGCTGATCTGTCATCGGTTTCTGACGGTGCCGAGTTGGCCGCCGCGGTGGCGGCCGCTGTCAAGTTCGAGCTCGGGGGTGCTGGCCAACCCATCGACCAATTGGTTGTCCACCTTGCCCACAGAGACGCGCTTTTGGTGCTCGACAACTGTGAGCACATCGTCGACGAGTGTGCCGCTTTTGCCGAGTCTCTGCTGGCCACGTCGTCATCAACCGCGATCCTCGCTACGACCCGCCAGCGTCTCGGTGTTGCGGGCGAGATCGTTGTCGCGGTTCCGTCGCTTGACCACAGTTCGCCGGAGTCGGCCGCGGTGGAGCTTTTTGTGGAGCGGGCCCGAGCGGTTAACCCCACGTTCGATCCCGACCGGCGCACGGTGTTCACCGTGGTCGAAATTTGCGACCGTCTCGACGGGATGCCGCTGGCGATAGAACTTGCCGCGGCCCGAACCGCGGTGCTTGCCCCGTCGGAAATTCTCGACCGGATGGCTGATCGTTTTCGGCTGCTGTCTGGTGGCCGAGGTCGTCACCGTCGTCGCACGCTGCAGGCGACCCTCGACTGGAGCTACGACCTTCTCGATCCCGACGAACAAACGCTTTTTCGGCGGCTGGGTCTCTTCGTGGGAAGTTTCGACTTGCCGGCCGTGGTGCAAGTTGGCGGTTTCGACGACTACGACGCCATGGACCTACTCGAGTCTCTGGTGTCCAAGAACCTCGTGACGCTGGATCAGCTGCCCGGCGCCCCAACGGTCAGATATCGGCTTCTTGAGACGGTACGGATCTATGCCGGGGATCAACTCGCTCGCGCCGAGGACACCGAAGCCGCCCAAGCCGCCTACATTCAATACTTCCGTCGGCTGGCTGCGACCGAGTCGTTTGCGATTGCCAGCAGCCTCGAACGAGCGATCGAGATGCGATGGCAGTGGCCAAATATTGCCAGCACCCTCGACCATCTCGGCGAGATCGAGGATTGGTCGGCCGCCGCCGAGATTGCCTTCGGTGTTCATGGACTTTGGGATAGTCAAGTTAGCGCCGTAGAAGGTCGGCGCTGGCTCGAACCGATCGTCGAGAACCTCGACCCGGACGACCCTTTGTATGACTGGGTGCGATATGTGCTGGCCCTTGTGTTGATGCAATTGGACCAGTTCGGTCGGGTCCACGAGTTGCTCGCCGACTTGAGCCAAGCAGCTCGACCCGAACCGCGGTCGCAAGCGGCAGGGTTGTACGCGTTTTTGAGTTGTCGTCGATTTCCCGAACGGGCCGTTGAGCTGGCCGATCTGGCCGCCGAGGTGGTTGCTGAACACGGCCTAGCGCGCGAGTTTGCCGTTGCTGGCGAGTGGGCGCGAGGCACCATTGCCCTCTACGCCGGTCGCCACAGCGAGGCACTGGCGAGCTTTGAACATTCGTACCGGCTGGCCGCCGACGTCGACGACATGAATATTCATGTTGTGTCCGGACTGGCGGTCGCTAGTTGCCAGATCATGCTTGGCGACCCCGAGACAGCGTTAGTCACGCTGGACGACCGCGATTGGTCGAGATCGGTATGGGACTCGTCGCCAATCATTCGTGCCTTGGCAAAAATCGAGCTTGGTCAAGTCGGCGACGCCGCCGACCTGATCATCACGTTTGGCTACGACGCCCTCCGCGGTCGGCTGACCCGGATGGCCAACGACGCAATGGTTGGACTGGCGGCGCTCGCGGTTCAGCGAGGCGAACCCGAAAGGGCGTGGAAGCTATTGCAAGAAGGCGCGGTGCCGCGTACCCCGTTCACGATCGGGTTGGCCGAATTCCTGGCTGATCGACTCGGATACGGCGTAACCCTTCGTCAAATGCACCGAGAGCGCGAGACCCCGTTGCTGCAACTCGACGCAACCGAAGCATTACGGGCCGAACTCGACCGCATGCGGGCGAAACGCTGATTCACGCCGCTCGAAGCTCTTCCATTACCGGCCGCCACTGAGAAATGTCGGATTGGCCGGGGGCGTAGAAGCTGAGACGGTCGACGATGTCGCCGTAGCGGGCTTTGAGTTCGGGGGCGACTCGGTCGGGTGGGGCCACGACCGCGAACGTCGACAGAATCTCGTCGTCGATGAGTTTGCCCATCTCGACCCAGTTGCCGGCCTTGGACAGTGCGTTGAGCCGCGGTTGTAGCCCGTCCCAGCCGTGGTGCTCGAAGACCTTGGCGTAGGCCGGGGTCGACCCATAAAAGGCAATTTGTTGACGGGTCGCGGCGTCGGCCTTGGCCATGTCTTCATCGCTGTGTCCGGTGACGACGAAGAACGGTCCAGAGATCATGAAATCGTCCATGGTCTTCCCCGCTCGTTCGCGGCCTTCGCGGAGTTTCACAAGCGTCACGTCGCGCAGATACTGCTCGGTGGTGAACCCATGGCAGATAAACCCATCACATACTTCGCCGGCCGTACGAGTCATAAGCTCGCCGACGCCGGCCAGCCAAATATTGGGAGTGCCGAAGTCGGCGAGGTCGGCCCGGTTTGGTGTGAAGAACGGCGTCATCAAAGTGTGCTGATAGAACTCGCCACGGAACTGAAGCTTCTCGCCGGTCTGCCACGTCTCCCAAATGGCCCGCATCGCCGAAACCATTTCCTTCATCCGAGCCGCCGGGTGGGACCACTCCATCGAGAATCGTTTTGTGATGTGCGGCTTGATTTGAGTGCCCAATCCAAGGTTGAAGCGGCCCTTGCTGAGCGCTTGGAGATCCCAGCCCAGGTTGGCCAACAGCATCGGGTTGCGGGCGAAGGCAACCGCGATCGACGTGCCTAGCTCGAGACGCTCGGTGTGTTCGGCGGCCAGCACGAGTGGAAGAAACGGGTCGTGACTGGTTTCGGCGGTCCAGATGCCGTCGTACCCCGCGGCCTCTTGGGCTTTGGCGTTGGCCACGATCGTGGCAATGTCCGGGGAGAGTCCGAGTCCTCCATCGACTTTCACAGTTGAGTCCTTACTCGTATGCGGTTGGTCGATTTAAGCAGCCGCACGATGCGCGCCGCGAATCCAAAAATCTCGAGCCAGCCACATCGCTATCGCTACCAGCACGATCATCCCGGCCGATGCTGTTCCGTAGGCCACCGCTCGGCCGTGTGATTCGTATAGTGCTCCGACGATGATAGCGGTGATGCCCGCCGTCAATGCCTGGGCGGCGCCCATAACGCCCTGAGCGCCCGCTTGACGCTCGGGTTTGACCGCCATTGCGATGGCCACCCCCGACGACGAAACAGTCAGACCATCGAACACCGCGTGGACCAAACCGAAGCCGAATATCCAAGCTCCCGACGGCAATTGGCCGTACAGGAATATGAACATCGCGCCAATGAGAAGGCCCGGCCCGCCTATTCGGAAAGGACCGACTCGCTCGGCCAAACGTCCACTGAACGGCCCGAGCACCACGAGCGGGAGGGCAAACAGGGTGATGCCGAGATTAGCCATCCAGGTCGCTGTTTCGAGGTCTTCGTGCACCAGATCCCATAGAGCATCAAAGGCCCCGATCATCAAAAAAACCGCCGCGCCCAATACGACGGCACCGGCTACGACCGGAGCGCGCAACAAATCGACAGCGAATCGTTGCCCGCTCGTGTCGACCCTGTCCTCAAACTCGACGCCGGCGGCGACCGCCAAGCCCACGACGGTAAGAGCCGCGACGACGACGAACGGTGCCGCCAAACCCAGCGGACCGACGAGTACCGCCGAGATCGCCGGACCGGTAGCAAACCCGAAGACATCCGCCGATAGCAAGCGCCCCAGGCTTTGCCCGACGTTGTCGGGATCGGCCAAGATCACGACCCGTCGAATCGCAGGGACGGCCGTGCCGATACCCAGGCCCGAGACGACACGACCGACGATCAACACCGTGAGGGTCTCGCCGAACGCCATCCCCACCAGCCCAATAACGTTGGCCAGTACGCCAACGATGATCAAACGACGGGCGAACCCTCGATCGGCGATCGGGGCGATGAAGACCTGGGATACGAACCCGGCCAGGAATCCGATGCCGATAATGACACCGATAGCGGTTTCGCTGATGCCGTAGGCGTCGCGGTAATCGCCGACGATCGTGAACAACACGCCGTAGCCCGCCGAAAGAGCCGCCGACAGGCCGCCAAATACCCACGAGGGGGAAAGAGCCCGTCTCGTCATTCGGCCCACGCCTGCGCCGGTTCGTCGATTTCGCGCACTTCTCCGTCGTCGCCGAAGGCCAAGAAGCGGTCGAATGTTCGCAGGAACCAGCGATCATGGGTCACGCAAACAACGGTTCCCTCGAAGGTTTCGAGTCCGGCTTCGAGCGCTTCGGCCGACGCCACATCGAGGTTGTCGGTGGGCTCGTCAAGGAGTAGGAGGTTGGCCCCGTCGACTTCGAGAAGCAATATCTGGAATCGGGCTTGCTGGCCTCCCGATAGTGTTTCCCACCGCTGTTCGGCGGCGTGGTCGAGTTCGTAACGCCGCAGCCGCGCGGTGGCCGGCCCTCGGTTTAGTTGCCGTTTTGCCAAGATGTCGAGCAGCGTGCGACCTTTCAACTCTGGATGGTCGTGAGTTTGGTTGAACAGCCCGGGTACAACTCGTGCACCAAGTTTCCAGTCACCGTCATGGGCGACGTTGCCTCCGCCGAGCAGCCGCAAAAAGTGCGACTTGCCGGTTCCGTTGCGGCCAACCACGGCTACCCGTTCGCCGAACCAGATTTCGTGATCGAATTCGAAGGTGAGGTCGGTGAGTTCGAGCCGTTCACAAATCACCACCCGCTTCCCGGTACGGCTGCCCTCCAGGCGCATGTTGATGTTTTGTTCTCGGGCTGCCTCGGGTGGCGGTCCGGCTTCGTCATAGTGGCGGAGTCGGGTTTCGGCGGCTCGGGCCCGCGACGCGTTGGCGTCGCTCATAGCGGCGCGGCGCTTTTGTTCGCGCATGTGGTTGACGAGTCGCTTACGTTCCTCGGCCCAACGTTTCTGCTCCTCGCTGGCCAGCGCGATGCGATGCTCTCGGGCCTCGCGCCAGGTGGTGAATGATTCGCCGTGGGTCCATGCTCCGTTGGCCTCGATTGTGACCACCTTGGTCGAGCATCCGGCCAGCAACTCGCGGTCGTGACTTACGAACAACACTGTCTTGGGCGTCGACCGGATTCGCTCGGCCAGCCACTCTTTGCCCGGCACGTCTAGGAAGTTGTCGGGTTCGTCGAGCAGCAACACGTCGTGGTCGGATCGAACCAGGAATTCGAGGGCGAGGCGCTTTTGCTCTCCACCAGAAAACGTCGACATTGATCGATCTTCGAGCTCGCGCCATGGCCGCTCGACAACGCGATGGGCGCACTCTTCCCAGCGCACCTCGGCGTCGTAGCCGCCGGCGGACTCCCACCGCTCGAGGGCCTTGGCGTAGCGCATCCCGTCGCCGGTGCCGTCGGCCAACGCGGCTTCCGCTCGGCTGAGCCGTTCGGCCGCCTCCTGTAGCTCGGACGGGGATAACGAGACGTAGAGGTCTCGGACCGTTGTGGTGTTGTCGAGCGCTCCGACCAGTTGGCTCATGACTCCGAGCGACCCATCAACGCTGATCGTGCCGGTCGCGGCACCCAAGCGTCCGGCGATTAATCCCATGATGGTGCTCTTGCCCGCTCCGTTGGCCCCAACCAACGCCACTTTTTCGCCCTCGCCCACCCGAAATGACACGTCGTGCAAAAGTACTTGCCCGCCCGGAATCGACCAGCCGAGATGGCTGATGTTGAGCGATCCCATCGCCGTACCCTATTGGTGCAATTGGTCGCCGTGGTCGGATTTTGCGGACTCCGTAATGTCCGATGACGTCTCAATGACACGCTCAGCGTTTGGTGAATCTGCCGTAACCACCTGCGGCGTTGAGGAGACCAAAGATGCGCACTTCACGGACACCCCGATTTAGATGGCTTGCTGCACTGGCACTGACGATTTTGGTCGCGGGAGCCTGTTCCACCGCCGAAACCCCCGCCGCTGACGGCAACTCGGCCAACGATTCGACAACGAACGACGAACCGGTTGCTGACGAACCGGTTGCTGACGAGCCGGTTGCCGACGAGCCCGTTGCCGACGAGCCCGTTGTTGAAGAGCCCGTTGCCGACGAGCCCGTTGCCGACGAGCCCGTTGTTGAAGAGCCCGAGATGGTGATGCTCAGCCTGACCCCGGACCCTGTTGGCAGCACTGACGAGCTCGAGACGGTCAACCCTCTCGAACAGGTCTATGTGCAGCCTGTCGAGGGTGGAACGGCGATCTTGTTCCCGATCTTCGAAAGCGGCGTCACGGTGACCGTGGACGACACCATGCAGGGCGTGCAGGCGAGTTGTACGTTGTGGATGGACCCGACCGATAGCAGCTTCAAGGCTCAGTGCGACACCTATAACCAGTCCACAGGCGAGTTCGGCGGTGGCGACCCACTCGAGATCTTGGACGATCCAATGGGTTATGGGTTCGTTGCTCCGCTTATGGCCGATCAGGACTATGTCTCGTTGACCATCAAAGGCACGGTCTACATGGCCCAGTCGGCTCGGTTCGGTGACGAACCAAACTTCGTGCAGATCGACCCGAATACGGGGAACCTTTCCCAGCCGGTCACCCGGACCGTCGGGTATGCCACCGCTGCGGAAATCATGGCGGCCTTGGGCTAACAAAACCGATCTCTGAAACACAGCTCAACATGTTGCATCATTTGGTAGGTTCAAATGATGTTTCATGTTGTTCTGTTAATACTCGGGTTGATCTGGGAGGCCATCGCCTCTATTTCGACACGTTTCGCGTCGGTACTGTCACTGTTTGTGAAGAACGGCAGGCGTAGGGGGATTAGCTGGGTAGCGGGCGTGTTGTCGCTGTCGATTGTCGGCGTCACCGCAGCCGCCAGCGCTCAGGACGCTCCGGCGGCTGATGTTTCGTATAACCGAGGCGAGGTCACCGTCGAGGCATCGACCCCGGGTTCGCTACGAGTTGTAACTCGTCCCGGCGTTCGACGCGACGGCGTCAACATCGAGTGCGAGTTCTACGAGTGGGACGGCGAAATCCTCGACTTCGTGGCGGTGAGGCCCTACGAACGCACCCTCACATACCTTCTCGACTGCTGGATCTCATCGCCTGGAGTGGCCGTCGAAGACCAGCCATCCATCAGCGGTTACCCGAAGGTGTGGCCGTGGTCGCGTCGGCTACCCCCCGAGGTGGTCAATGGTTGGGAGGCCGGCGAATACGCCCTGAACTCGCTCAACCTCGAGGCCCCGATACCGGCCCTGTCTCCGCAGGCCGAGCAAATCGTCGGTGTTCCCACCTGGCTAGCCGTGACCAGCCAACTCGACTATCCGTCGGCAACAGCGCAAGCCGGCAACGTTTGGGCCACCGTCACCCCCTCGTTTGTTTCGGCGGTATGGGACTTTGGCAACGGCGAAACGGCTCGGTGCACCGCCGACGTGGCCACTACCTGGGACCCTGCCCTCACCAGCGCGGCCCAAGATTCGACCTGCACCCACACCTTCACAGTGAGTTCGGGGGACACCCCGCTGAACGGATCGGTCACCGTCACCTGGTCGGTTTGGCACACCAGCAACGAAACCGCCCCCGGCGGAGCATGGTGGGGGAACGTGTCGCGAACCACTCCCGTGACGTTCGTGGTTCGCGATCTGCAAGCGGTGATCAACTGACCCATTGCCCGCGACCCATTGCCCGCGACCCATTGCCCGCGACCCATTGCCCGCGACCCATTGCTAGCGGGCACCAGCGATAGCATGGAGGAGCGGGCAGAGGATTTCTCAGATGCAACGAAAGCCAGCGGCCGTCGCCATCGACGTTCTTGATCGGGCACGGCAAGGAGACCAGGCCGCGTTCGAGCAGGTGTTCTCGACCTACCAGCCGGCATTGTTGCGCTACCTGCGAACCCTCAATCGTCACATCGCCGATGATGTTGCCTCGTTGGCCTGGGAGTCGGCGGCCCGATCGCTCGACCGGTTCGAAGGCGACGGCGACGACTTCCGAGCATGGATATTCACGATTGCCCGTCGACGATTCGTTGACGAAACCCGGCGTGTCGCGAGGCGCCCAGAGCGGCCGGATGGTACCAAGGGCGACTGGCCCGACCCGCCGAGCGCCGACGAGCAGGGGAGCGGCCCCGACTGGGCCGCTGCCGTCCTAAGTCAAATCCCGGCCCGCCAAGCCGAAGTTGTATGGCTGCGCGTCGTCGCCGGCCTCTCGGTCAGCGAGGTCGCAACGCTGTTGGGAGTCAGAGAAGGCAACGTCCGGGCCATGAGCCATCGCGGTCTCAAAGCAATCGAACGGATCTTGTCGGGGGCTGGCCAGCCCGAAGGCGACGAAGAAGGTCCACAAATTTCGCTGGTTGTGTAACGCCGGCGGGCGCCGCGACGATCTCTGTACATGAACGAACGCACCCCCGAGCAAACCGACGCGATCATCGAAGCAGCGGCCGCCGGCGAACCGAGCCCGACCCATCCCGAACTCGGCGATTTCCTCAACCAACTTCATGGATCCGACCCGGTTGTCGATATGGGATCGGCTCCCCCTGTTTCGACTGGTGCCCGTCGGCTCTGGCCGACTTCGGGCCGTATCGCCCGACGAACCGCGGCCGCGGCAAGCGTTGCCGTCTTCGGCCTGGTCGGCGTCGCCGCGGCCTCGACGGGAGCGATCGATTTCTTGGCTCCTCGTCGCTCAACGCCCGTAATCGTCGAGGACCAAAACCCCGACAGTTCTGGTCTGGATAGTGCTGATCCAGCCAGTTCCGGTCTAGATAGTGCTGATCCAGCCAGTGCTGATCCAGCCAGTGCTGATCCATCCAGTTCTGATCCAGAGGACAGCGACGCTGTTCTCGAAGAGGTAGTGCCACCCGAACCCGAACCTGACGTGTCGGGACCCGAGGCGCAGTGCGAGCAAGCGGAGACTCATGGGGACTATGTCTCGTCGGTTGCGCAGGACAAGACCGGCGACTCCGACAAGAACCACGGTGAGCGAGTCAGCAAAGCGGCTCACTCTGATTGTGGCAAAACAGACCCCGACGGTGACGGTGTCGAAGAGACCAAAGATGTCGACGATGACACCGACGACACCAACGACACCGACGGCTCTTCGCCGACCACGACGGTGGCTGGTGACACCAAACCCGGTCACGACGACTCGGACCTGGTGCTGACTCCTCCAGGCAAAGCAAAAGGCCCCAAGAATGGCAAAGGTCCGGTGGAAGTCGATATCAGTCCAATACTCGACCCGGTTGAGTAGTCGAGACCCTTCACCGATCTGGCAACTTAGGTTGTTGTCCTACCCCAGCGCGATGATGGTTCTTGTTCGCTGGCAACTCATGCCTGCCCAATCCACGCGGTCCACTTGGCCGTTTTGTGAGAGGCACACATGTGTTTGCGTTGCGACGGGTTGAGCGAGGACGACATCGAGCGCCGAGCCGACATGATGATCAAGGTCCACGGCTTTCTGATTCAACAAGTAGAGGCCGAACGGCCGTGGACCTACACGATTGGATTGACCGAGAGTTGGGCTCAACCCGAACTCCTGATGGTGGACGGCGATGCCACGACCCAAGCCCGGTTGCTGCACATTCTCGGGCTCGAATGTGAACGGTTCGGGTCGATCCAAAGCGAGACGCTCGATTTGCTCGACGTACAACTCCATTACGTTTCCGATGGTCGGTTTGCTGCGGGTCTGGTCGCCCGCTGGGAACATCGGTATTCGATGAGCGCAGCTGGGAACGACTTCAAGGAGGTCAAGTTTGGCGACAAATGGTTTGGCCACTGACTCGCCGATCGCCGAGCCGCTACTCTTCGGCGATGTCTTCAATTCGTGAGATCGGGTGCGGCCGAGGGTCGTTTTCTTGTTGACGATCCCGGGGGTCTCGCCCGCCACCAGACGGCTGTTGTTGCTGGTCGCACTGTCGGTAGCCGTTGGTGCGATCGCTGGCGGTGCGGCGTACCTGCTGGTGCGCACCATCGCGTTGATCACCAATGTTGCCCTGTTTGGTGAGGTCAAATGGGGCGAAATTCCGGCGCTGTCACATCTCGAGGCGTCGCCGCGGTTGCCCATCGTGGCGGGAATCGGGGCCGTACTGATCGCCACCATGGCCCGGTTCACCCCCATCATCCGTGGACACGGGATTCCCGAAGCGATGGAAGCAGTGCTTCGAAACCAAAGCCGCATCGCTCCTTCTACCGCGGTTGCCAAGCCGTTATCGGCCGCGATCGCCATCGGTACCGGCGGACCGTTTGGCGCCGAAGGTCCAATCATCGTTACCGGTGGTGCCATTGGTTCGCTTGTTGGTCAGGCACTGAGGGTGACGCCGTCAGAGCGAAAGATCCTCCTCGCCTGCGGCGCCGCGGCGGGCATGGCCGCCACCTTTGGCGCCCCCCTTGCTTCGTTGCTCTTGGCGATCGAGCTGTTGGTATTTGAGCTATCGATGAGATCGCTGATTCCGTTGGTGGTGTCAACCTCCATCGCGGGAGGCATTCATTCGGCCGTGTTCGGAAGCGGCCCACTTTTTGATGTGCCGCCGCTCGAATACGCGGGACTGAGTGTGTTGCCGATCTTCGCGGTCTTGGGATTGGCGTGCGGCATCGTGGCCATGCTCGTCGCACAGGGCCTGTTTTTTGCCGAACGCAGTTTCCGGTCTCTGAGGCTTCCAGTCTTTTGGCAGCCGCTTCTCGGATCGATGATCTTTGCCGGCATCGGACTTCTTGTACCCCGGGCCCTCGGGGTCGGCTACGACGTTGTCGACGACGTTTTGGCTGGAGATCTGGCGTTGGCGACGCTCGCGGCCGTGCTCGCCGCTAAAGCCGTTTCGTGGTGGGTCGCGCTCGGATCGGGCACATCGGGCGGAACGCTGGCCCCAGTGCTGTTGATTGGTGCGTCCTTCGGAGGGTTGTTCGGAGGTGTGCTTCTGGAGATAGATCCCGGACTCAATATTTCTCAAGGGGCGTTTGCGGTTGTTGCGATGGCCGCAGTGTTCGGAGCGGCCACGCGTGCGCCGCTTACGTCGATCGTGTTTGTGTTCGAGCTGACCCGAGACTTCGATGTCATGTTGCCGCTCATGCTCGCCACGGTGTTGGCCGCGTTGGTATTCAGCGTGCTTTCGAGCGAGAGCATCTACACCGAGAAGCTGTCGCGTCGAGGGATTCGTGTGGGCGGCGAGTTGGTGGCCGACTCGCTACGCACCACCGCGGTCACCGACGTGATGAACCGAGTCGTCGACACGATCAGTCCCGACGACCTGGCCGGCGACGTGGCCGAGCGGATCGCTCGAGGCGATCGAGGCGCCTTCCCCGTCGTCGACTCGGATGGTCGATGCCTGGGCTTGGTCACGCGTGTCGATGTACTTGGGCGCGAGATCGACCGCGAAGCCCTGATCGGCGATGTCATGTCGTCTGACCTGGTGACTGTTGGTCCCGCGGCCAGCTTGCTCGATGCCATGCAACGCATGAACGACGAAGGCGTGACGCACCTTCCGGTGGTCGAAGACGGACTTCTGATCGGCATATGTACCAGGGCCGACATTGTTCGCTCGCGTAGCGACGAACTGGCGCTCGAGCGATTCGACGAAGGCTGGCTGGCCCCGGTGCTGCAGCGACGAGATCGTGCCGGTCGACGCTATTTGGTTGTGGGCTACCAGTCGCTGGGCGGAGACGCGCTGATGGCCGAACTGGCCAGTCGAGTTCGCAACGACAAACAAGCCCGCTTTCACGTGATCGTCCCGCTCATGGCGGGCGGCGATCTCACCGATGCTCGCCATCGCCTCGAGATGCAGTTGGGCCTGATAGCCGATCTGGGGGCCGGCGCCACCGGCGAAGTTGCCGGGGCCGACCCGGTCGCGGCGATTGAGGCGTCGGTGAGCCGCGAGCCCGCTGCTGGCGTGATCTTGTCGACGTTGCCGCCAGGCTCATCGCGTTGGCTGCGGTCCAACGTGCCAAGCGGTCTGAGCAGCCGGATCTCCATACCGGTGGTAACCGTGCACGACGCGTCGCCCGGTTCTGGGGATTGAAATAGCGAGGCTTGCTCGGCGGTTGGATGGGTCATGGTGACACCACTCGTTATGCAGACCTTTGCTCTTGGCGCGCAATGGCCAACCATCGATCCGTTCCTTTTCGTCGCCCATCACAAGGACGACTACCCCAACGCCAACTCCGAACTTGGTCCTGATGCCGATCTGAGCGAGCGATCTCTGGGGCAGGACTTCTCGGCTCGTGATGGCTGGAGCATGTACCACGGCGCTGATGTGCCTGGGTTCCCGCAACATCCTCACCGTGGCTTCGAAACCGTCACCCACGTTCGTCGCGGCGTGATCGACCATGCCGACTCTCTCGGCGCTACCGCCCGGTTCGGTCACGGCGACACCCAATGGATGACCGCGGGCCGAGGCGTTCAGCACAGCGAAATGTTCCCGTTGACAGAGACCACGAGCCCTAACCCGATGGAGATGTTCCAGATCTGGGTAAATCTCCCGGCCACTCAAAAAATGGTCGACCCGTACTTCACCATGTTCTGGAACGAAAGAACCCCGAGGCTGCGGACCGTCGACCAAGACGGTGCCGCGACCGAGGTGACGGTGATCGCGGGCGAGCTCGGTGGTCTACAACCGCAGACGCCGCCACCGGATTCGTGGGCCTCTGACCCCGACTCCGACCTAGCGATTTGGCACATCAAGATCGACCCGAACGGCCGTTGGACGTTGCCGGCCGCCAGCAGCGACTTAACCAAGGGCGTCTTGTACGCCTTTGCCGACTCTACGGTTCGTATCGGTGGGGCCGAGATTTCCGCGGGGACCGGAGCGGTGCTCGATCGCAGCCATCCCGCGGAGTTGGTGGCGGGTCCGGACGGTATCGAGTGCGTGTTGTTGCAGGGCCGACCCATCGACGAGCCGGTGGCGCGCTACGGCCCGTTCGTCATGAACACCAACGACGAGATCCACGACGCCATCAGTGACTATCAATCAACCCAGTTCGGGGGTTGGCCATGGCCAGACGCTGCACCGAATCATGGTGCTGATGCCGATCGGTTTGCGATCCATGCCGACGGGCGTCGAGAACAACCTATTTCGAGGTCGCCAGCAGCGCCGCGTTGACGATGTGACCAGCCGAGATCCCGGCCACATCGTAGAGATCGGCGATTTGTCCTGACTCGCCGAACCGGTCCACCCCCAGCGGCAGCTGACGCACCCCGAGGGCCGAACCGAGCCAGGCCAACGAATGGCTCGCCGCGTCGTGTGCGGAAATCAGCGGCCAATTGCGCTCACTGGTCCGAACAAGAGCCTGTAGGTGCCCGGCATCGTGTTGCGAGCGGAGATCGCCGACCATGTTGCGGACCCCGCCTTGCCAGCCGCGGTAAAGACGATCGGCCGACGTGACACACACCACTGTCGCGCCGATGCCTTCGGTTTCGAGCTCACGGGCTGCGTGCAGCGCTTCGGGGACAAGCGCCCCACTGCTGGCCAACACGACACCCGGCCCTTCCACGATGGTGCTCTCGTAGAGTCGATAGCCACCAGCGATCACCTGGCTCCGAAGCTCCTCTTCGCCGATCCGGGCGATGGCCGACGCAAAGGGCTGGTGGTCGACCGGGCGAGTAGAAAGCCGCAAATAGCTGCTTTCGCCGTCCGGGGTCGACAAACGTCGGATGCCATCACACAACAACCAGTCGACTTCTGTTGCGTAGGCCGGCTCGCTGAAACAGACCCCCGGAAGTTCCATGCCGATCGACGCGGTGATGGTCGATTGATGCGCTCCTCCCTCTGGTGCGAGAGTCACGCCCGATGGCGTCCCCGCAACTATGAATCGGCTGCCGTTGTAGAGCGAGTAGACGAACGCGTCGAGACCTCTCAGAACGAACGGGTCGTAGACCGTCCCGATTGGCACGAGCATCTCGCCGTGGTGTTCGTGGGCTAGCCCGAGTTGACCCAACAACAAGAAGAGATTCATTTCCGAGATACCGAGCTCGATGTGGTGACCGCTCGGGGACGGCGCCCATTTGAGCAGTCGGTCGGCTCCACCATGATCGTCTTGGTCGTCGGGCGCAAAGACGCCGAGCTTGTTGATGATCCCGCCGAGATTGGTCGACAACGATACATCTGGTGAGGTGGTCACTAGCCGTCGGCGCACATCGTCGACGTCGGCGAGGCTCGTGAGCACCCGGCCGAATGCTTCTTGGGTCGAGAACAGTCCTCGCTCGGTGACCCGGGTTGCGTTTGTAGGGATATCGAGTGTTGGCCGCGGCGCGGGAGGTTCGTTGTTGATCTCGCCGCCCACCATGTTGCAAAGCTGGCCAGCCGCTGACTGCGGATCGAACCGGTCCCATTCGGTGGCGGCGCTGAGGCCCAACTCCTCGCGGAACTCGGCGATCTGGGACTCTGACAAGAGCGCAGCATGGTTGAGAGGGTCACCGGCGATCGGAAGCGACCAGCCTTTGATGGTGTAGGCGAACACCACGCTGGGTCGTTCGGTTTCGGCATCGCACGCCCGGAACGAATCAATCAGCAAGCCGAGGTCGTGCCCTCCAAGGTTGAACACCAGATCCGCTAGTTCGTCATTGCTGAGCCGGTCGGTGAACGAGACCAGTTCGGGCGTGGCGCCGTCGGTGAACTTGGATCGCAAGTCTGCGCCGCGCAGGGCGAACATCGATTGATAAGCCTCGTTGGGCATCTCGTCAATCCGGTCGCGAAGGGCGTTGCCACCGTCGCCGGCAAACGCCGCTTGGAGCTTTCGGCCATATTTGGCCTCGACCACATGCCACCCGGCATCGGCAAAGAAACTCTGGAGTCGATATGACTGAATATCGGGCACTACCCGGTCGAGGCTTTGGCGGTTGAGGTCTACGACCAGAGTCACGTTGCCGAGGCCTTGCATGGCTGGATCGGCGATGGCCTCCCAAACGTTGCCTTCGTCGAGTTCGGCGTCGCCGACCGTCGCGATGAAACGGGCCGGTGACGATGGTTCGAAATGGGCATCGAGGAACTGTCGGGTGGCGGCCGAGAACAGGGGAGCGACGGCGCCGAGTCCGACCGATCCGGTCGAGAAGTCGGCCACATCGGGGTCTTTGGTACGAGACGGGTACGCCTGAAGCCCGCCCCTTTGGCGCAGCATGGTGAGGTAAGAGCGGTCAAGTTCGCCAGTCAGGTATTTGATGGCGTGATAGACGGGTGAGGCGTGAGGTTTGACGGCAACTTTGTCTTCGCCGCCGATATGGGCGAACCACAGTGCGGTCATGATCGAGACCATCGATGCCGAAGACGCTTGGTGGCCACCAACCTTGACTTCGCCGCCTTCGCGACGGTTGGCGTGGTCGACCATACGCACTGCCAGCCACAGAACCCGGCGTTGGATTTGCTCGAGAGTTTCCAGGTTGGGCGTTGCCGGTTCGTGGCTCGGGTCACTGTGCAGCGTCATGGCCCTAGTCAAGCAGAAGCGGCCGGGGCTACGGATCGGTCGTGCGAGCGACGAGTGCCGCGAGCGCCGAAGCGGCGCCGGTGGTTAGCGGCCCGACTGCGAGGGGACGATCATCGATCTTGTCGATCGCCATGACGTCGCGTGTTGATGAGGTCAGGAATGCTTCGCTCGTGAGCGCGAGTACGTCGACCGGTAGATCCACTTCGGTCACGTCTGATGTTTCGATCACGAGCGCCCGAGTGACTCCAGCGAGGCAGCCCGCCGAAAGCGGGGGAGTCACGAGCCGGCCCTCGTGTTCGACAAAGATGTTGGTGCCGGTTCCTTCGCAAAGATGGCCAACGGTGTTGGCAAAGATCGCTTCGGACGCGCCGGCACCATGAGCCTCGACAAGAGCGACGACGTTTTCGGCGTAGCTCGTGGACTTGATGCCCGCCATTGCCCCTCGCTCGTTTCGGGGCCAAGGAACGGTTATCACCGCGGCCGTGCTGTCCCATCGGCGAGCCGGACCCACCGCGATCATCAAGGTGGGTGCGGAATCGAGTCGACCCGAACCGAGGGGTCCGCGACCGGCTGTCACGGTGATTCGAACTACGCCCGGATCGTGGTTGGCGGCAATCGTGTGCTCGACCGCGAGGCGCAGCTCGTCGTCCGACATCGGCAGACTCAGGCGAAGTCCGCTGAGCGAGTGGCGAAGCCGGTCGATATGGCGGCGCAACGCAAACGCCTCACCGCGAACAACCGTCGTAGTTTCGAAGCATCCGTCGCCCACCGTCAGGCCGTGATCAGCGATAGGGACGGTTGCTTGGTTGGCGGCAACAAGACCGTCGTTGAGCCACCATGTCAGTTGGGGCTCGTTTGCGTTCGTCATTGTTGGTCATGATGCCAGACCGCGGGAGGACCACCACACCTCGAGCCATGCGATGAAGCTCCTATAGACGTCAAGAGATGTTTTTGTTGAGCCAGTGGTTGGCGCGGTAGGTGAGGTCGTTGTTGTAGTCGAGGCCTCGTTCGAGTCGTGAGAGCCGTGTTGGGGCGATGTCGAGGGTGCAGGCGAGGGCGGTGAGGGTGATGTCGGCTTGGAGGCGTCGGTGGCGGAGCTCGGCTCCGGTCGGTAGGTCGTGGGGTGGGTTGGTGATGATGTGGTAGATCTCGCGGGCGATGAATCGTTTGAGGCAGCGCATGATTTCTGGGCGTGATTTTCCTTGCGCGGTGCGGCGTTGGACGTAGGCGCGGGTTCGGGGGTCGTAGCGCATGCGAACGAGCACGATCGTGTAGAGGGCGCGGTTGGCGCGTCGATCGCCGCCGCGGTTGAGGCGGTGGCGTTGGGTTTTGCCTGAGGATGCCGGGATGGGGCATGCGCCGCAGAGCTTGGCGAACGCGGCTTCGGACTTGAGTCGGTCGGGGTTGTCGCCGGCGGTGGCCAACAGTTGTGCGGCGACGTGAGGGCCGACGCCGAAGGTGCCGGCGAGAGCGGGGGCGGTTTGGCCGATGAGTTTGTTCATCCGCGTCTCGAACTCGTCGATCGTGTCGTTGAGAAATCCGATTTTGCGGGCGAGTTGTTTCAGCGAGAACCGTAGGTGCGATTCGACCGGGTCGTCGTAGTCGTTGCGGAACCGGCGAGCGAGCTCGAGCTGACGGCGAAACGGCTTGGCACTGAGCTGTTCTCGCAGGTCAGCCGGGGCGGTGACCAGCAACGCTTTGAACTGGTTGATGGCTCGTGTGCGATCTTGGATGGAGCCGTGGCAGACGATCTCGAGAGCCCGGACAGCCTCGGCGGGGCCGTCACCACTCTTGGGGGTGCCTGTTGCCCGCCCCGACAGCACAGCGCGGGCGGCGGCCTCGGCATCGACCGGGTCGGACTTGCCATCAAGCCGGCGAGCTTTGCGATCGGGGCGGTCGACCTCGATCACAGTCACCTCCCCAGCCGCCAGGTGCCGCGCAAGACCAGCTCCCCAAGCACCTGTTGATTCAACACCGACTACATCGACGACACCGAAGCTCTCGAACCAACGGTGCAGAGCCTCGTACCCGGCAATATCGGCCGGGAACGACTCAACTCCGAGCCGTCTGCCAGTCGCGCTATCGAGCACAGCAGCGACGTGAACATCAGCGTGGGTATCGACCCCGCCAGTGACGCGGCGAGCATCTACTGTCATCATGTCTTTGATCCTTCGGTTCGTTGATACGGGACGAGGGGCCACGACCGGGAGGACAAGACAGCCACGAGTCTGCGTCAACAGGCTCCTATGAGGTCACTCCGAACGGTCACGATTCCCAGAACGGTGGTCCCGCAAAAACGGGCCGACGGTTCACTACAAGGACACGACGGTCAGTCACACGCGAGGGTCAGACCCGAGCAACGGGACCACCATCTGGGAGTCTCCTCCAACCCGTCCGGACCGGGCATAAACATCATGGCTGTCAC
>CAZDEB010000010.1:0-143412 GCA_964504305.1 uncultured Candidatus Nemicrothrix sp.
CGAGCCGCCACCAAGAACTCCCGGTTGCCGCTTGACAACAAGACAGGAACACCCCGCCGCGGTTCGATCAGCCAGCGCCACCGCACGTTCTGTGTCGAAGTTCTACGGCAAGGGCGACACCACGGTGAAAGCCCTCGACGATGTCACCGTGGGCTTCGACGCCGGTCGGTTCACCGCGATCATGGGTCCTTCCGGCTCCGGGAAATCGACGTTGATGCACTGTCTTGCCGGTCTCGACACAGTCACCAAAGGCCACGTCGTAATTGGCGACACCGACCTCTCGACACTCAGCGAACGCGAACTGACCCTGCTTCGACGCGACCGGATCGGTTTCATCTTTCAGGCGTTCAACCTCGTCCCAACGCTGACGGCGATGGAAAATATCACGCTGCCACTCGACCTTGCGGGCCGAACCCCTGATGCCGAATGGATTGAGCAGGTAATCAACACCGTGGGTCTGCACGATCGGACCGGTCATCGACCCGGCGAACTCAGCGGCGGCCAACAACAACGAGTTGCGGTCTCACGGGCGTTGGCCAGCCAGCCGGAGATCATCTTTGCCGACGAACCAACCGGCAACCTCGACTCGACCACCGGCGGCGAGATCCTTGCCTTCATGCGCCGGGCGGTCCGCGAGTTTGGTCAGACAATCGTGATGGTCACCCACGACCCCGTCGCGGCCTCATACGCCGACCACGTCGTGTTCTTGGCCGACGGCAAAATCGTCACCACCCTCGACGACCCCACCCCCGACACCGTGCTCGACACGATGAAGTCACTCGACTCAAGGTCGTCAATCTCTTTGACCGGAGCAGGCCACTGAGATGTTGAGACTCACCCTGCGGAACTTGTCGGCCAACAAAGGCCGGTTCGCGATGACCACGTTTGCCGTTGTACTCGGCGTCGGCTTCGTTGTCGCCAGCTTCGTGCTCTCCGACGGTCTCCGTTCGACGTTCGATGATCTAAGCGAAGAAATCACCAGCGGAACCGACCTTGTTATTCGCCCGGTCAGCGACTTCGGCGAGCCGCTCCCACTCTCGGACTCGCTGGTCGCCGAAATTCAGATGATCGACGGCGTGGCATCGGCCGGAGCCTTTGTGGAAGCTCCCGAAAACTCGGTGCAGCCAATCAAGTCCGACGGCACCACGATCAGCACTAGCGGCCCGCCTCAACTCATGTTTTCTTGGATGGAAGACCCCGCTCTGGGGTCGTTCGCCCTCGTCGATGGCTCTGCCCCCGATGAGCCGGGCGAGTTTGCGATGGACATAGACGCGGCATCAACCCACGGGTTCGTGCTCGGCGAAACCTACGATCTGATAACCCCGATCGGCATCGCCGCGAACTACGAGCTCGTGGGTACCACCAGCTTCGGAGCCGAAAATGCAACGGTTGGCGCGACGCTGATGCATGTCTCGCTCTCCGAAGCACAGACCCTCTTCGGCGTCGAGGGATCAGTCGACTCGATTCCGGTCCGGCTGAAATCCGGCGCCGACGCCGCAACAACCACCGAAGCAATTGCCACCCGACTAGGAGACATCTCGGCTGAGGTTGTCGACAACGCGACGATCACCACCGAACAATCCGACCAGTTCAATCAGAACATCAACATCATCGGCAATGTTCTTTTGGGCTTTGCCATCGTGTCGCTGTTCGTGTCGATCTTCATCATCTACAACACATTTGCGATCGTGCTCGGGCAGCGGATCCGCGAGATCGGCTTGTTGCGGGCAATCGGCGCCAACGCCACACAGATCCGCCGGTCGATCCTTGGCGAATCGCTCATCGTCGAAGCGGTCGCCTCGGTGATCGGGATCGCGGCGGGCGTCGGCATCGCCGCCGGGCTGATCGCCCTTTTCGCAGCCCTCGGCCTCGACCTGCCCGACTCGCCAACCATCCTCGCGACCCGCACCATTGTGTTGGCTCTCATCCTCGGCATCGGGGTCACGGTTATTTCGGCAATCGCCCCAGCTCGCACCGCGGGCGCAGTATCGCCAATCCAGGCAATGCGCGACGGTGCCAATGCTGGTGGCGGTGGCTCTGGGCTACGAATTTCTGCCGGCATGACCACCATTGGTGCGGGTGTGGCATTTGGTGTGTATGGGTTGTTCGTCGACATTGGATCGACCCTTGGGCTGGTGATGGTGCTTGGGGCCGCGGCGATCTTGATCTTCCTCGGCGTCGCCACCACGGCCCCCGGCGTCGTTGGGCCCGTCACCCGTGTCCTTGGCTGGCCGGGCGCACGGCTGCTTGGGCAAGCTGGTTACCTCGCCCGCGAGAATGCCGGCAGGAATCCGAAGCGAACGGCTACGACCGGGGCGGCGCTGATGATCGGACTGTCGCTCGTTACCGCCGGCTATGTGATCGGCGAGTCGATTAAGGCCCGGCTCGGAGACCTGATTGCCGAGTCGGTCACTGCTGACTACGTCATTGTTGACGAAAACGATGGGGCCCTCACCCCGACGTTGGCTGATGATCTGGCCAACACCGAGAACTTTGCGGCGGTGACCGGCATCCGCTACGACAACGTGCGGTTTGGTTCGGAGATCCGCGAGATCACCGCCCTCGACCTCGGAAGCGTAGAACAGCTCTTCAATCTTGACGTCGCCAGCGGCGAGCTGCCCTCGAGCGCGGCCGATGACGTGGTCGTCATTCATAGCGACCTCGCCACCGAGATGGGGGTCGCGGTCGGCGACACCATCACAACAGAGTTTGTGAGCGGCACGGTCAAGGAGCTTTCGGTTGCGGCCATTTACAACGACGGCACCATCTTCGGCGACCCTCTGGTGCCAGACCAGGTGTTCGACGATGCCGGAGCGACCAATTTCGACGACTGGGTAGCCGCCCGACTGGCCGCTGGGGTGTCAACCACCGATGTCGCTCCCGCGATTGCCCAACTTCAGGCGCGATACCCGCAAGTATCGATCGACACGGCATCGGAGTTCCAGCAGGGATTCGAAGATGCCATAGATCAGTCTCTGGTGGTGATCAATGCGCTCTTAGCACTAGCGGTGGTCATCGCCCTCATCGGTATTGCCAACACGTTGGCCTTGTCGGTGCACGAACGGACCCGAGAAATTGGGCTACTGCGAGCAGTCGGAATGACCCGTCGCCAGACCCGACGGATGGTTCGGTGGGAGGCAGCGCTCGTCGCCCTCTTCGGTGCGGTGCTCGGCGTAACGGTCGGGCTGGTCTTTGGCTGGGGCGTTGTCAACGCGTTGCCTGGTGAAGACTTCGGCGGCTCGCTCGCCATCCCCGGTATCGCGATTGTTCGGGTCGTGGTCATCGCAACGATGGCAACGCTGATCGCTGCTTGGTTGCCAGCACGGCGTGCCGGTCGGCTCAACGTTCTCGACGCCATCTCGCACTCGTGAGCCCGGGCCAATGTCGTAGGGCCAATGTTGCACTACCGTTCCCCCAACCACTCTTCGACAACTGATCCCCTGGAGTTGCCATGACTGACACAACCGTTTCGACGCTCGCGGCGCGGGCCACGTCGGCCACAAAAATCTACGGCTCGGGAGACACCGAGGTCCGGGCTCTCGACGCGGTGGATGTCACGTTTCGCACCGGCGAGTTCACGGCCATCATGGGTCCGTCGGGGTCGGGGAAATCGACGCTCATGCACTGCATGGCTGGCCTCGACACTCTCACTTCGGGCGAGACCTACATCGGCGAAACCGCGTTGTCATCGCTGAACGAGAAGGAACTCACGCTTTTGCGCCGCGACAGCGTCGGGTTCATCTTTCAGGCGTTCAACCTCGTGCCCACCCTGTCGGCGATGGAAAACATCACGTTGCCGATGGACCTGGCCGGCACCGAACCCGACGCCGCGTGGGTTGACGAAGTAATCGCCACGGTCGGGCTCAGCGACCGCACCGATCACCGGCCCAACGAGTTATCGGGCGGCCAGCAACAGCGCGTGGCCGTTAGTCGAGCTCTGGCGGCGAGGCCGGCCATCATTTTCGCCGACGAGCCAACCGGCAACCTCGACTCGGTGACGGGGAGCGAAATTTTGGCGTTCATGCGCAAAGCCGTCGACGACTACGGACAAACCATCGTGATGGTTACCCATGATGCGGTCGCGGCGTCCCACGCCGATCGTGCCGTCTTCTTGGTTGATGGCAAGATCGTGCAAGAACTAAAGGACCCAACGGCTGATGCGGTTCTCGACGAAATGAAGCGCCTCGGCTGATGATTTTTCGCCTAATTCGACGAAACGTCTCGGCCAAGCCGTTTCGTTTCCTGCTCACTTGCTCGGCCGTCACCCTCGGCGTCATGTTCACTGTCGGGGTTTTTGTTTTCACTGACAGCCTGCGGTCAACGTTCGGCGATCTTGCCCAGGACATTCAAGGAAACTTCGATATTCAGGTCCGCTCGGAGATCCCGTTCGGCGAACGCATCGACGCTCCTCAAGTGCCGGTGGAACTCATCGACACGCTGGCCGAAGTCGACGGGGTAGAAGCCGTTCAGCCTCGAATAGTCAGCCTAAATACCATCGCTATCGATGGCGATGGCGAAGCTCAAGTCACAGTCGGTCCGCCCAACTTGGGGGTCAACTGGGAGGCGGCGACGCCGAATCCGCGCCTATTCCCCCAAGAAGGTCGCGCCCCAACCGGTCCCGGCGAGTTCGCGCTGGACGTCGATGCGTTCGCCGACGGAAACTTTGTAATCGGCGAGACCTACACCGTGCTCACCAACGACACGCCACTCGATTTCGAACTGGTTGGTACGTTCACTTTCGCCGACCCCGAAACCAACGCGCTGATCGGTGCCAAGCTCGTTGCGTTCGACACCGCAACCGCACTCGAGGTGCTCAACCGCAACGTGGGTTACGACGACATCACTCTCGTCGCTGGCGCAGGTGTCGATCAGACCGAGTTGATTACCCGTATCGAGGCCGCCCTCCCGAGTGGGTTCGAAGTGCTCACCAACGACCAGGTCGCAGACGAACAAGCCCAGGACTTCGACGAATTCATCGGCCAGATCCAGACCTTTCTTATTGTGTTCGCCTTCATCATTTTGTTGGTGTCGGCTTTCGTCATCTACAACGTCTTCTCGATCCTGATCGGTCAACGCATCCGCGAACTGGGCCTGCTTCGCGCTATTGGCGCAAGCGGACGTCAGGTCACCGCGGCCCTGCTCGGCGAAGCGGCCATGGTGGCAATCTTTTCGACCATTGTCGGCATCATTTCCGGAATTGGCCTCGGTTGGACGCTGCGCTGGTTGCTGGCCCGATTTGATTTCGGACCCGAAGGCAACGCCCTGCTACTCGAACCCGCCACCTTCATCTGGGGGGCGATCGTCGGGATCGGTGTAACGATGGCCAGCGCCGTCGTACCCTCCCTCCGAGCCCGGCATGTATCGCCTATGGCCGCGCTGCGTTCCGATGCCCGACTCGGTCGTAATACGCCGGACCAAAACATCAGAGTTGGAATCGTTTCGGTCGTGCTCGCCGGGTTGCTCATCGTTACCGGCTTGCTTCGTGACGACTGGAAGATCGCTGGTCTGCTAACCCTCAACGCGGTCGCTGTAAATGCGTTCGGCTGGCGTCGGATCAACGCCCAATACGCCAAATACGCCACGCCGCTCATGTCGGTGCTCCTACTCGTTTTGTCGCTCGTCGTGCCCTACGGGACCGGAACCGTTCTTGTCTTGTTGGGTGTCGCGGCGCTGGCCGGCTTTGTGGGCCTCGTCAACGTCAGTCCCGGTATGGCACCTGCCGTCGCGGGTTTCCTTGGCCGTTGGCCGTTGGCTGTCCTGCTGGGCATAGGTGGTGTCGTTACGACAGTTCTTGGATTCGCCGGTTCGCTCGGCGCGCTCGTGTTGGTGGGCCTGTCGTTCAAGGACCTGGTCACCGACTTCGATACCGCTGGCATCTTCGCCGTTCTCGGATCGCTCGTACCTCTCGCGTTCGCGCTTCTCGTTTTGCTGGTCGGCGTGCGATCGGTGGACGCCTCTTTCATTCTCGGTTGGAAAACCAGCAAGGTCGCGGCCGGGATCGGCGTATTTCTCGTGGGGGCCGCGGGTATCGCGTTGTTCTTAACGGGTTTAGTCGACCTACTCACCGCCGATACCGGCACGATCGTGTTCTTGCCGGTCGGCGTTGTCCTCATCGCGGTGGCCCGATGGCTGCGACGCTTCTTGCCACGCACCATGAAGTCCAACGCCCGCATGGCTCGCGAGAACTCCCGGCGCAGCCCTCAGCGCACCGCCGCAGCCGCGGCCGCGCTCATGATCGGTCTGGCGCTCGTGAGCACCGCAACGGTGGTCGCCAGTTCGTTCAAAGCCACGTTCGCCGAGATTCTGTCTGATTCCGTCACATCCGACTGGTTCATTTCGGGCAACCAAGGCGACCCGAATTCGGCGTTCAGCACCGACCTGGCCAACGACCTGGAAAAACTCGACGAGGTCGAGTCAGTTGTCCGATTCCGGTTCTCGTTCGAAGCGTTTCGCACCGTTCCCGACGATGTAGTTCGAGACTCGAGCGCCACCGACCTCCGAGCGTCGCTCGATCATCTCGACCCCGACTTCTCCGAACTCGACCGCTCACTACTTGGACGCAACGCCATCTGGACTCACGAAGACTTCGCCAACGACAACGGCTACGTGCTCGGCGACAGTTTCGACATCGAGTTCCCCGACCAAGTCGTCGAAACGGTCACGCTGGCCGGCATCTACCGCGACGCGTCTATCTACGGCAACCGCACCGTCAGCCTCGACCTTTGGGCCGACCGTTACCCAACCAGCAGCGATCAGTTCTTGTCGGTGATTACCGTCGACGGAGTATCCGAGGAGCAGGCTCGGGCGGCCATAGAAGCAGTGAGCGACGACTATCCGCAGCTCAACGTCGACACCCGACAAGAGTTCCAGGACCGCCAAGAAGGTCAGATCGGCCAATTCCTCACCGTGATCAACGTCTTGTTGTTGGTGGCCATAGCCATCGCGTTGCTCGGGATCGCCATCACGTTGGCGCTATCGGTATTTGAACGAACCCGAGAACTGGGCCTCGTTCGCGCCGTGGGTATGACCGCGCAGCAGATGACCCGCATGGTGCTCTTCGAAGGAGCAATCATCGCGGTGTTCGGTGGAGTGCTCGGGGTGGCTCTCGGAACCGTGCTGGGCAGCGCTGCCGTTGTGGTGATCCCCGACACCTTCATCCGTACCGTCGACATTCCGGTCGCCGAGCTTCTCCAATATCTGGCTGTCGCGGCCATCGCCGGAATCGGCGCGGCGATCGTTCCCGCTCGGCGCGCTGCGCAACTCAACGTCTTGGAGGCCATCTCGAGCGAATGATCGGATGCTTAGGTTGACCGACCCGCGGCCGATGGGCACCGATGGACAACAACCGGATATCTGTTCTGGTCGGCGGCGACATCGCCGCGCCGGACCATCCATCGATAGACGTCATCGGTACGGCCCCGACCGGCAACGAAACCGTCGCCCAGGTCCTCACCGAACTACCCGACACGTTGTTGCTCGACGTCAGTATCGGCGAGCCCGACGCCCGAGCGGTCTGTCGCCGGATCCGCGAATGGGCACCGGTAACCAAGGTGCTGGTCGTAAGCGAGCTTGACGACCAAGCCCTGTACTCAACACTGGTAGCCGGGGCCGCGGGAGCGGTGCTGGCCGGTCAACCCAGCGATCACTGGGCCGCGGCACTCGCAACGATCACCAACGGCGGCAGCGCGCTGGCATCACGCGCCGCTTTCCGGATCCTGCACGACATCGATGCCTGGGCCGAAAAGAGCGCCGACCCGCTGTATCCGCCACCGACCCTCACGGCGACCGAACGTGAAGTCCTGGTTGGTCTCGCCGCTGGCCGATCGACGGCGACCATCGCCGCGAGCCATGCCGTCACCCCTCACCTCGTCGAACAACACGCCGGGTACGCGGTAGCCAAACTGCATCGTTACGTCCTCGGCGCCGAGACCCTCGGGACCCCGGAGCAAGACGGCGTGGCCAAGCCGCGCTAGCTGTCGGCCAGCAACTTTGCTGCGCCCGTCACGAGGCGATCCGTTGCTCGCCGGGCCTCGCGCGACACCGCTCCCATGACAGTGAACGAGTGAGGCAAGGCCTCCTCGAGGCGGGCGTCAACCATCACGCCAGCCGATTCGAGCGCCGCCGCATAGGCAATCCCCTGATCGCGCAGCGGGTCAAAGCAAGGGTTGACAATGAGGGTTGGTGGCGTGCCAGCCAGGTCTGGCGCAAGACCGGGACTGGCCCGATAGTCGACGACTTGTTCACCTCCCGCGCCGGAAGTGGCCGAGAAAAACTGAAGGACCCGACCCGAGAGCGGCCAAGCGTCGAACATCGACAACATCGAACCACCCGAAGCGGTCGCATCGAGACCGGGGAAGGCCAAGATCTGCGCAAACGGGACAGACAAACCTTCGCGGCGGCGCTGTTGAGCAACAACAGCTGCGATCTTCCCGCCCTGCGACGTGCCCGCCACCGCAACTCTGGCCTCGTTGATTCCGAGCCCCGACGCATTGTCGAGCACCCACTGATAAGCCGCCAATCCATCCACAACATCAGCCGGGAACGGCGATTCGGGGCCGAGTCGATACTCGACCGATATCACTACCGCAGAGCATGTTTCGGCCAGCTTCGAACACAAGGTGTGATCGGTATCGAGATCGCCGATCGCTCCGCCGCCTTGATGAAAGAAAGTGATGGCATCAGCGCGGCCCTCGGCTCGAGTCGGGTGATACAAGCGGATCGCCAGTTTGCCGGCCGGTCCAGGAATGGTGCGGTCGTGAACCGAAACCGACGCAACCGGTGCCGCGGCGCTGATTTCGATCATGCTGCGAAAACCGGACCGGACTGTTGCAACATCGACGGTAGGGGGAGGGTTCTTCGCGGCTGCGCTAGCCATAAAGCCCTGAAACGCGTGCACCTGAAGGTCGAGGGTGTACCCATCGATCGACGGAGCCGAACCATGGCGACGTCGCAGCAGGGCCTTGGGCAGACGACTCTGGGCGATCGCCGCGACGCGGGCCACTCGGTTCTTGATCGACATCACTACTCGTCTCGCAAGACGGTGATGTCGTGGGGGTGGCTCTCGCGAAGCCCTGCGCCAGTGATCCTGACCAGGCGGGTCCGGTGCCGCAAGTCCTCGAGCGACGCCGCCCCCGCGTAACCCATACCCGATCGCAACCCACCCATGAGCTGCGCGACCAATTCGCTCATGGGTCCGGCGTAACGCACCCGTCCTTCGACACCCTCGGCAACATGTTTGCCCGGGGTTTGACCCGTGCCGTAGCGATCAGTGGCCCGCCCACGCATCGCCCCGGACGACCCCATTCCCCGGTAGGTCTTCCACATAGCCCCGTCGACAAGTTCGAGTTCCCCAGGCGCCTCATCGACGCCCGCCAAGAGGTTGCCGAGCATCACCGCATCGGCACCGGCCACGAACGCTTTCACAATGTCACCAGAGGTAACGACCCCACCATCAGCAATAACGGGCACACCCAAGTCGCGACCAGCCCGAACACATTCGTGAATAGCAGTCATTTGTGGCATGCCCGCGCCGGCGACGATCCGAGTCGTGCAGATACTGCCTGCTCCGACACCGACCTTGACAATGTCAGCCCCGGCCGCGACCAACGCCTCGACCCCTTCGCGGGTAACAACATTTCCACCAATAACAACAAGATCGGGCCAGTGCTGCTTAAGCGTTCGAACGGCGTTGACGACACCCAACGTGTGACCGTGAGCGGTGTCGATTACCAGCATGTCGACGCCGGCCGCGTGCAACGCAGCCGCCCGCTCTTCGACATCGGTGACACCAATGGCCGCCGCAACCCGCAGTCGACCGTCGGCATCGAGCGACGCGTTGGGGTGCTCGATGCGTTTGTCGATGTCTTTCACGGTGATCAGACCCCGCAAGACACCATCTTCATCAACCAACGGAAGCTTCTCGATCCGATGCTGATGCAGCACCGCAACCGCTTCGTCAAGGCTCGTTCCAACCGGGGCCGTAACCAAACCCTCGGCGGTCATAAAATCGGTAACCGGCTGGCCATACTGGTCGTTCGTGCAAAACCGCACATCGCGATTGGTCAAAATGCCAACCAGGCGACCGTCCGGATCACAAATTGGCACGCCGCTGATCTTGTGGCGAGCCATCAACGTTTCGGCATCATCAAGAGTGGCGGTCGGCCCCAAGCTGATAGGAGCCGTGATCATTCCGGCCTGAGCCCGCTTGACCCGATCAACTTCTTCGGCCTGGCGTTGCACCGACAAGTTGCGATGCAAGACACCGATACCACCAGCCCGCGCGATGGCGATCGCCAACGGCGACTCGGTGACCGTATCCATCGCCGCCGACAGCAACGGGACGGCCAAGTCGATACCAGCCAACGATGTAGAAGTGTCGACATCGTTGGGCAAAACCTCGCTCCAACCAGGGACCACCAAAACGTCATCGAACGTGAGCGCTTCTGAAGATGTGAGAACCTCGTCGTTCATCTGCTCACGATAGGACACGCGGCGCCGATGGCAGAACATGAGAACGTGGCTACTCGTCGGCTTCGCCCTGCTCGCCGTGAGCTGCTCGGGTCCGACCCCACCCGATGCCTGGACGGCGGCCGAGCGGCAAGTCCCGTCGACGGCAGCCACCAGTGCGTCCCCGACGGTATGTGACGAAATACAATCGCTGGCTCTCGGGGCGATGGCTGGTTCGCCCGACCTGATTCCTCTGTTGGACGAACTGGCCCGGATCGGCGCGCTCACCGGAGCGACCAGCGCCCTCCCCCACCTCGCCGAGGCGCGCGCCGCGGTCCTTGCCGACGAAGCCGGAGCGGCCCGCGCCATAAGTGCCGCAGCAACCGAACTCGACGTCGCCAGCTACGACCAGTGCGCAACGCCGGTCTTCACCGCCATGTATCTCGCGACCTCGTACGCATCCTGTTTTGGTCGCGCCGCGGTCGCCAGCGGCCAACTCGCACCCGCCACGAACGGCTGTGAGCCCAACATCTCGCCCGACTACTTGCCTTGCTGGGATGTCGACGCCGGCTACATCCCCGTCGACTGTCGAACCGCAGAGACTCTGTGGGTCGTCAACGGTGAATGGGTGCCTATCTAGCGGGCTCAAAACCGACGGCTACTCAGCCTCTACCCGCCGCAAGATAGCAAGGCCCTTCTCGGTACTCGGTGCTACCACGGCGACGAAGTCGGGGCGAGCCAGCCAACGTTGGACAAGCCGGGCCTCGCGGTCAGCATCATCCAGAACCACAGACCCCCCTATAACCACTCGGGGGAACAACAACTCGGCTGGCAGCCGCGCAAACTCGTGAGTGTCGCCGGGGGGTCCGTCGACTATCAGTACGTCGATCGAGGCCGGCAGCTCGATTCCGTCGAGGTTGTACCACGGGATCGACCATTCGTCGACGGTGACCGGGGTCAGGGGGCAGCTCAAGACCAGGGCCCGAGCGGTAACTCCGGACCGAGACAAGAGTTCGTTGGTCTGGGCAACGTAGACAGGATCGTGCTCGAGAGCGGTGACCCGCCCGGCCCCCCGTTGCTCGGCTTCCATCGCTAGGAGCGCAGTTGACGAGCCGCTACCCAGCTCGACCACGTGACCGGCGCCTGCAGCGCGGACAAGACGAAATATCGCCTCGGCACTGTCGGGCATCAGGGCCCAACCGCGGAGCGGTGGAAGTCCTGCTCCGCCAACGACAAGACTTTGAAGATTCGCCACACTATGGAGTTGATTGGTCAAACGCTCTCGATGCCGGTATGCCTGTTGCATACGGAGGCGAAGCTCGTCGAGGTCCTTCGCCATAGTTGATGAAATCGTCTCGTTCCTCGCGGCGAGATCTTCGAAACCGGAGCGAACGTAAGCCGCCAAATCGCGACATCGAGCAGCCTCGATCGTCGCGGTCGCTAGTTGGCGACCTTGCTCATCGGCGGCCCGCTCGAACAATCGTACAATCTGATCCTGATGAACAATCTGAGCGATGCCGAGCGTCGCCAAAGCGAAAACAAGTCCTCCGGACTCTGAGACGAACGCAGCTAACGCCAAAGAGATAGTGCCACCGACCGCTCCGACCAGCGTTCCCCGTCGGCAACAAATAGCGCGAACGCGCTGCAACACCATAGAACCGTGATTGTACGGGACAAGCGAGCTCCGAAGCATCGGGGTGATACACGAACTCGCGTTGGACCCGCTAACGAACGTCTCCAGTACCGGTAGCGAGACCCATGGCGACTCGCGGCGCTCGCGAGTTCAGCCCCTAAAAGTCATTCCTCGATAGCCGGCGGAGAATCCGGCGGCTTCGAGGCGGGCGGCCCATGGCGTTTCGCGCACTGGTTGGCCGTTGACTTTGCCGATCTCGAGCGAACGAAGGCGGCCGTGGCGCACCAAATCTTGAATCGCGGCGGTCCACGAGTCGGTCTCTTCGGCCAGTGGGAAGGTGACCAGCGACCGGCCGGCTCGTTCGAGCAGAACCACCGGCTCGCCGGCGACGAGGACCACGTGGGTTTTGGCGGCCCGGGCCGGGCGACCAGCCGTTTCGGGCCAGGCGAGCGAAGCGCCATAAGGCTGGGCCGGGTCGGTGGCGGCGAGCACCAACGGGGTTTGGTCGCGTTCGGTCGATCGTAAGGACCGGATTCGGTCGACGGCGCCGGGCAGAGCGAATTGCGCCGCGCCCAAGCCGGCAATGAAATAGCCGCGGCGAATCTCGCCACGCTCCTCGAGCGCTTTGAGAACCGGGTAAACCCCGGCAAAACCGCCGCTGATACCTTCGGCCAATGCGGTCTCGCGGGTGAGGATGCCGTAACGGTCTAGTAGCTGATGGGCTTGAGCCAGCGTGCGTTCGGTCGGCGAGGGCGCGGATCCTCGCAAGCTCGAAACCAGCGACCAGCGACCGGCGGCGGTGGGTGGGCCGAGGTTGGTGATGCCCCCGACACGAGGCCGCCGGCGAGCCCCGGACCGGCTCGCCGACTGTTTGGGCGCCTTCTGACCGCCGAGCATCGCACGCACGGGAGCGAGCGAATCGTTGGTCACGACACCAGCCCACACCAGGTCCCACAGCGCGGCGTGCACGGTGTCGGTGTCGTATGCCAGATCGGCGCTTTGAACCGCAGCCACCAGATCGGGCCAAAACGAGGCGCCCTTTGCCCCGAGGTGCGCAACGAGAGCGGAGTGCTCGGCTCCATCAGGCGTTTGTTCGGGCTCGCCCAACAAAACGCTGAGTTGATCACGAAACGCGAGCCGTACCCGGCCGTCGGAGGTTCCCAAAGCCCCGGCCCCGACCCACACCAACTCGCCGCTGGTGCACAACGCGTCGAGGTCGGCTGGGCGATACTGCTCGACCCGACTGGCGAGCACGTCGGTTTCGAGAACCGATGCCGTGATCGCCGCCCCTTGGAGCTGAGTTACGGCATCGGCCACTGCGTCGGTGCCGCGTCGTCGGCCGCCAACCCCCTGCCAACCCGGCAGAAATCGAGCAAGCGTTTCGGCGTCGACCGGCTCGATCTCGCGTCTGAGGGCGGCGAGCGAACGGCGGCGCAACTGACGCAGCACATCGTCATCGCAGTATTCGCGATCGTGGCCCCCAGGGCGGAACTCGCCGCGAACCAGCGCCCCTTCGCTCAAGAGCCGGTCGAGGGCGACGGCGATGCGGTCTTCGGTCACTCCGATCCAACGAGAAACATCGCGAGCAAGGAACGGACCGTGAGTTCGGGCATAACGGCGACACAAGTCGCCGAGCGGGTCGGGAACCGAATCGGTGAACACCGTTGGTAGGCCGACCGGCAGGGCCACCCCGACCGCGTCTCTCAGGCGGGCGGCGTCGTCGCTCGCCGCGTATCGTTCGTGGTCGCCAAGGCGAATTGAGATCGTTCGTCGTTGTTCGCCGAGCTCGCGGATCCAGGCATCGACATCGGAACCGTCAACACTGCGGGCCCGGAGACCATCGAGGTCGAGGGGACCAAGACGTCGCAAGACGTCGTGCAATTCGTCGCTGTCGCGCGCCCGCCAGCCGTCGACCAACAACTGCAACTCGAGTTCGAGTTCGCTGAGCACGTCGGCATCGAGCAACTCGCGTAGTTCCTCGGCACCGAGAACATCACGCAACAATTCGCGGTCGAGCGATAGGGCCGCGGCCCGGCGTTCGGCGATGGGCGAATCGCCCTCGTACATGAACACCGCTATCCACGAAAACAACAGCGACTGCGCGAACGGCGAAGCATGGTCGGTGTCGACCGCAGTCATACGTATCTTGCGACTTCGAAGATCGGCCATGACCTCGCGCAGCGCCGGCAGATCGAAGACGTCGTTGACACACTCGCGGGTCGCCTCTAGCAACATCGGAAACGACGGATACTTGGTGGCAACCGCTAGCAGGTCGGCCGCTCTTTGGCGTTGCTGCCACAGCGGGGTGCGCTGATCGGGGCGTCGTCGCGGCAACAAGAGCGCTCGAGCCGAACACTCGCGGAATCGGGCGGCAAACATCGAGGTAGAGGGAAGTTGGGCAATGACAAGTTCGTCGATCTCGTCGGGGTCGAACAACAACTCGTCGAGGGGCAGACGGTCGAGCGCTTCGGGCAGACGCATGACGATGCCGTCGTCGCTCCACATCAGTTCGATATCGGCGCCCCATTCGGCGCCCAGGCGGGCCTGGATCGCCATCCCCCACGGCGCGTGGACTTGGGCCCCGAAGGGGGTGAGCACACAGATTCGCCAGTCGCCGATTTCGTCGCGGAACCGCTCGACCACGACCGTTCGGTCGTCGGGAACAACTCCGGTGGCTTCGGCTTGGTCGTGGAGATAAGTGAGAAGGTTGTCGGTAGCAAGGGGATCGAGGCCGCTGTTGTCGCGCAAGCGATCGACGGCGTCGGGGTCTTGGCGAACCTCGCGCACAAACTCGCCGATGGCTCGACCCAACTCCAAAGGTCGGCCCGGACCGTCTCCATGCCAGAACGGCATACGGCCGGGTTGACCGGGCGCCGGCGACACGACCACCCGTTCGAAAGTGATGTCTTCGATCCGCCACGTTGACGCGCCCAGAAGGAAGGTTTCGCCGACCCGGCTCTCGTAGACCATCTCTTCGTCGAGCTCGCCAACACGGGTGCCGTCGGGCAAGAAGACCCCGAAAAGGCCTCGGTCGGGGATGGTGCCGGCGTTGGTAACGGCCAGCCGTTGCGAACCGGACCGGCCCCGCACAGTGCCAGTTACCCGATCCCAGACAATACGAGGCCGCAAGTCGGAGAACTCCTCGCTCGGATAGGTGCCCGAGAGGAGGTCGAGGACACTGAACAACACCTCGTCTGAGAGGTCGGCGAAGTTGGCGCTTTGTCGCACCACTTGAGCCAGGTCGGTTACGGCCCAATCGTCCATGGCACACATGGCGACCACGTGCTGGGCCAAGACGTCGAGGGGGTTTCGGGGGTAGCGCGTCTCTTCGATGAGTCCTTTGTGCATGCGGTCGACGACCACCGCAGCCTCGAGCAGATCGGCCCGGTGTTTCGGAAAGATCTTGCCCTTACTGGGCTGGCCGACCTGATGGCCGGCTCGTCCGATGCGCTGCAACCCTGACGAGACCGAACCGGGCGACGCGACCTGCACAACGAGATCGACGGCTCCCATATCGATACCGAGTTCGAGCGAAGAGGTGGCGACCAGTCCCTTGAGCTCTCCTCGCTTGAGTTGATCCTCGACCAGCAAGCGACGCTCTCGGGACAACGACCCGTGATGAGCCTTGACCAACTCGCGCCCCTCGGTCGCGCCGCGGCCGACCTGTTCGTCGCCGGCCCCAACCGCGACCGGTGGCGCCGCCACGGCACCGTCGGGCCGCGGTTCGAGCGCCAACTCGTTGAGGCGAGTAGCGAGTCGCTCGGACAACCGCCGAGCGTTGGAAAAGATCAGGGTGGAATGGTGGCTCTCGACCAGATCGAGCAACCTCGGATGAATCGAAGGCCAAATCGAGCGACGGGTCGGCGAGGTCGCAGCCGGAGCATCAAGGGGTATCTCGACCCGTTGGCCCAGCGCCCCCATGTCGTCGATGGGGACCACCACCTCGATCTGCAGTTCTTTGCGGGCGCCGGCATCGACCACGGTTACGGGTCTTGGCGAGGATGGGCCATCGGGCTCGACGATGTTGCCTCCGAGGAACCGGGCGATCTCGTCAAGGGGCCGTTGCGTGGCCGATAGCGCAATCCGCTGCGGCGCCTTGACCGAGATCTGCTCGAGCCGTTCGAGCGACAACATGAGATGGGCGCCTCGTTTGGTACCGGCCATGGCGTGGATCTCGTCGATGATCACCGCGTCGACGTTGGCCAGCGTTTCGCGGGCCTTCGAGGTGAGCATCAGATAGAGCGACTCGGGCGTGGTGATGAGGATGTCGGGAGGATTGCGAACCAACCGGCGACGGTCGGCCGCCGATGTGTCACCGGTACGGATGCCCACCGTTGGGGTGTGCACCTCCCGCCCAAGGCGTTCGGCCGCGAAACCAATGCCTTGCAGCGGGGCTCGCAAGTTTTTCTCGACGTCGACCGCCAACGCCCGAAGCGGAGACAGATAGACAACACGTGTGCGGGCCAGCGGGTCTTCGGGAACCGACTCGACCGATAGGCGATCGAGGGCCCAAAGAAACGCCGAGAGGGTCTTACCGGTGCCGGTGGGCGCCAAGATCAGCGTGTGATCGCCCTCGGCGATGGCTGGCCATCCTTGTGACTGTGGCGGCGTCGCCGATCGGAAAGTTGAGCTGAACCAGCTACGGGTCGGCTCAGAAAAAGGCGCCAAAGCATCGTTCTCAGAAGCCAAAACATCGTTCTGAGAAACCGGCGTCATGGGGGCACGCTATCCACCGAGAGTGACACGTCATAGAGTGATCAGATGCCGACGTACGAGTCTCCCGAATGGCACCCGGCCTTCGAAGAATATTGCGAGACGATCTACGAACTTGGCGAAGACGACTTCGAGGTGATCCAGGCCCGTATCGCCGAACGTCTCGAAGTTTCGCGTCCGGCGGTTTCGGAAATGATGAAGCGCATGGAAGCCGACGGGTTGATCGAGGCCGGACGCCAAATAACACTTACTGCCAGTGGTCTCGAAATTGCCGAAACGGTCGTGCGGCGCCATCGACTGGCCGAACGTTTCCTTACCGACATCTTGGGTTTGTCATGGTCTGAAGCTCACCAAGAAGCCGGCAAGTGGGAGCACATCATCTCGCCGTCGGTCGAACAAGCAATGGTCGAAAGACTTGATGATCCCACCACATGTCCGCACGGCAATCCCATCCCCGGAAGCGGTTATCGCGCTCCGGCGTTGGTCGCGCTCGACACTTTGGCGGTGGGGTCGAGTTTCGTGGTTCAGCGAATTCCTGAAGAGCTCGAATTCACCGAAGGCATGCTCGACTTTCTCGAACAATCCTCGATCACCCCTGGCACGCCAGGCTCGATCTCGGCGGTCTCGCCTGACGGCACCACCACCCTCGACATGCAAGGAAACGCGGTGGGGGTGAGCGGGTTTGCAACGGCGCGCATACTCGTGACCGTCGGCGCCGCTCAGTAGTTCTCGATGCGGCGGATCACCACCGCCCAGGAAAGAACCGCCGAGACAGCCACCAGTACCAGCGACGCAACGGCGCCTTGAGCCAACGCCCCCGAATCGCTCGCCCCCCAAATTTCGGTCGCCAACGTGTCGAATCCGATCGGCGCAAGCAGGAGCGTGGCCGGTAGTTCCTTCATGGTCGACAACATCACCAAGCCGGCGCCGGCGAGAAGGCCCGGCATCATCAGCGGCAACTCGACGGTGGCAAACCGGCGAAGCCGTCCCGCCCCAAGAGTCGCCGCGGCATCACCGAGCCGACGAGGCGCGGCGTCGACCGCAACTTGAGCGGCTCTTGTAGCTTGAGCTCCGAAATGCAAAACGTAGGCCACGATGAGCAGCGGCAGGGTCTGATACCAACGCTGCAGGACTGGGGCGTCGATCGCCCAGAACACCAGCGAGAGGGCAATCACCACCCCCGGTAGAGCAAAGCCGGCGACGATCATCGAGTTGGCGGCCGATCCGAGTCGGCTGCGGTAACGAGCAGTGGCCCACGCCACTGGCAACACAACCGCCACAGCGACTACTGCGGTGAGCAAACCAGCGGCGGCCGAATGCACTGCGGGCATGAAAAGACTGCCGACATCGGTTCGTAGCCCGACCGACTCCAAGTCGCTCGACAGCCCACGCCACGCCCAGAAGCCCAAGACCGCTATTGGTCCCAACAACGCGTTACCCAAAAACACCGCCACTGCGGCGACCGACGGCCAACGCCAGCGACCGAGCTCTACTGTGAGGGCGTTGCGCGAACGAGAGATCTCGATGCGTTGACGGCGACGATCTACCGCTCGTTCGACAAACACCACCACCAGGGCCACTCCCCCGAGAAGTAGTGCAAGCGCCATCGCCCGAGGCTGATCAAAAAGCTTGTCGCTGTAGATCTGCTCGGTGAGGGTGTCGTAACCGAGCAACGTGACCGCACCGAAGTCGCTTACCGCGTAGAGAAATACCAACAGCGAACCGGCCCATATGGCGTTGCGAGTCTGAGGCAACACCACAGTACGAAACACGGCCCACGGCCCACGCCCCAAAAGCCGCGCCGACTCCTCGAGGGAGGGGGCGAGCGCCGACAATCGAGCCGCCACCGGCAAGTAGACATACGGATAAGTAAATAGCGTGAGCACCAGCCACGCCCCCCGGAAACCACGCATGTCAGGCAGCGACGAAACCCCGAGCGGTGACAAGATCTCGTCAACCAACCCGCCGGAGGCAAAGCCGGCCATTAGCGCCGTGGCTCCCACAAAGCTCGGGAAAACCAGAGGCAACGGTGCCGCGAGCCGCCAAAACGCTCGGCCCGGAAGGTCGGTGCGGATCGTGAGCCACGCCAAGCCGGTACCAATCACCGACGAGCTGACCGCTACCGCAATACCGAGCCATAAGGAGTGGCGCAGTGGTTCGATCGTGCGCGACTCGAACACGACGCCACCAAGATCGGTGCCGAGGTCGACGTTGCGCCACACCACATAAGCAAAGGGGCCGACAAAAAATACTCCGATGACGGCAACGGCCGCCGCCAGGCTGTGGGGCAGCCGCACGCGGGACCCGCGGTCAGCGTTCGATACCACTCGCCCGGATCAGTTCGATCGTGCCTGAGAGACCATCGCCAAGCAACGCGTAGTCGATGGTGTCGACTGCCAAGCCCCCAAGGGGCGGCAGTCCAGCGGGGGCATCGATCCCCTCGACCAGCGGATACTCCTGAGTTTGGGCCGCGAACTCGGCTTGGGCGGCATCGCTTAGGAGCCAGACCAACAGCTGCTGGGCCGCGTCGGGCGAATCCGACGAGGCCAGTACCGCACCACCCGTGACGATCACGAGTGAGCCAACATCATCAGCGGGCAAGAAGTAGTTGATGCTCGGCACCGATGGGTCGTTCTCGAGGGCGCGAAGGTTGTAGTAGTGGTTGACGAGGCCCATGTCGATCTCGCCTCGACCGACCGCTTCGACGATGGCCGAATTTTTTGGATAATTGGGCGACTCGTTGTCGGCCATTCCGGTCAGCCATCGGGATGTCTCGGAGTCGCCGAGCTCGTTGCGCATCGCGGTTACGAAGTCCTGGAACGATCCGTTGTTGGGAGCCACCCCAACTTTGCCGGCGTATTTGGGGTCGACAAGATCAAGAACCGAAGCAGGCAGCTGGTCGGCACTCACCAGCTCGGAGTTGTAGACCACAACCCGCACCCGCCCGGTTATCCCGACCCAGGTGTTGTCGGAAGCGACGAAGCCGGGATCAACGCGTTGGGTGATGTCGGTCGCCAGCACCGCGAGTCGACCTTCGCCTGCGAGCAGGCCCAACGCTCCCGGACTTTGCGAGATGACCACATCGGCGGGGCTCTTGTCGCCTTCGGCCTGAAGCAGAAGAGCCAGTTCGGCTGAGTCTCCGTAACGAGGTTCGACCCTGATTCCGGTTTGGTCGGTGAAGTCGTTGAGCAGCGGTTGGATCAGATCTTGGGATCGGCCCGAATACAACGTGATCGTCGACTCCGATGGGGCGTTGCTACCGCAGGCTGCCGCGGCGAGCGCTATTGCTAGTGCAACCCAAACCGATCTGAACAAAGTGCGTCGCATATCTCCCAGTCCTAAAGGTGCTTGTTGGGCCCAAGACGTTGTTAGGTGCACCTAACAAGCGTTGGCGACACGGTATCGGCGCTGTTCATCAGGAGCCACCCGCAAGGAAAGAGACACTTTTCACACCGGAGTGAGTGACCGACACCTCGTCGCCGATTTGGTAACGAGGGGCACCGGTCGTACGGCTACGCACAACGGACCCATCGGCGGTTCGAACCGACGTGACCGCGTCGTGACCGTAATACTCGATCCCCATAACCCGAGCTGACCCTCCACTCGTCAAGACAACATCTTCGGGCCGGACCAAAACATCGAGATCGCCAACTCGGTGATCCTCGAGCGGCACCCTGCCAATCGCCGTCGCGGCGCAGTCGCCACGCCCTTCACCGTTGAGCACATCGGCGTCGCCGACAAACTTGGCCATCCAAGGATCGACTGGGTGAGCGTAAAGTTCTGCCGGTGGGGCGTGCTGCACGACAACGCCGTCTCGCATCACTGCCACCTCGTCGCCGAGCACAAACGCCTCGTCTTGATCGTGGGTCACGAACACCGCGGTAATGGCAAGTTCTCGCAAGAGGTGGGCAACCTCGGCGCGAACATCAGCGCGCAAATTGGTGTCGAGACTCGAAAATGGTTCGTCGAGCAGCAGCACCGATGGCTTTGGTGCAAGCGCGCGGGCCAACGCAACTCGTTGTTGTTGCCCGCCCGAAAGTGAGCCCGGCAGACGGTCGGCCAATTCTGAAACACCGACCATTTCAAGCAACGAGCCAACAACGGTACGCACCTTGTTTTGGCGGCGGCGACCCACCAACCATCCCCCGCGTTGATCGGCCGACAAACCGTAGGCAACGTTGGCGGCGACGGTGAGGTGAGGAAAGAGGGCCCAGTCCTGAAAGACCAATCCGACACTGCGATGTTCGGACACGACGTGAAGGTCCGGGCCAGCCACGAGTTTGTCGCCGATCGTGATGGTGCCCGAATCAATCGCTTGCAAACCGGCCAACGACCGCAACAAGGTGGTCTTGCCGCACCCGCTCGGGCCAAGCACCGCCAGTTGAGCTCCGGGTGCCGCTTGCAGATCGACACCGCGCAACACCGGTCCGCCATCGAGAGAGACCTCGACTGCATTGAGCGATACACCGCAGGCCGACTCGGCCGTCTTAGGCATGCTTTACAAGCTACCGCGCAGAATCACGGAGCGACCACCTCGCGTGGCTCGGCCACCACTCGGTACTCGCGTCCGGGCTTGGCCGGCAGGCCACCCGGTGCGCCACACGCAATCGACGGAACCTCGCGAGACAACCGCACATCGACGACCCAGACGCGGCCGTCGACGTCGACTTGACACTCCCAGCCTTCGCTGGTCTCCTCCACAACGACGTGTCGATCGCGGAAGTCGAAATCCCAATCATCGATCACCATCATCACCGCCCGCTCCGCTACCTGACCGGGGCCATCGGCGCCAAGCCAACCACGACAGCGATGCTCGACCGCTGAAGGTCGGCCCGTACGGTCGACAATGGCCAACATGTCGGCGAGGTCGAGTCGGCCCCACATGCGAAACCCCGGAAATGTCAGCGCAGTGGGTGCGAATCGATGCCCACCGGTGTGGCTGACGCGACGCACAGTGATGTTGGGACGAGCGGCCACGAGGTCGGCGGCGAACGGGACGCCACTCGACCCGCAACACACATCGTGGGAGCCCTGCGTGCAGACAAGAACCTCGGGTTTAACGGTTGCGATGATCCGATATTGATCGACGCTCGCGGTATCGCCGCCTATGACCGCCGCGGCAATGCGGGGAATCTCGCTCGGCGGCGCAAGGAACTCGACGCGGCTCGCGGCCGCGACCTCGTGCCCGCGGGAATGCCATACAACTCGATGTTGATCATCGTCATCAGGTACGGCAGCCAGCGCTCTGACCCGTCGGCCCTTCTCGGCCTCGAGGGTTATGGATTCGGGAACAAACGTAAACCCCTCGACCGCCCAGACCGGCTTGGGCCACGGCAACGCCACATCGATCACCACTACCTCGTCGACATGCAGGGCCGAGCCGATCGGATCGAGATCGAGCATCTCGGAATACGCGGCACATCGCATCGACTCCTCGGCGCCCGGCAAAAGGGCTGGGTCGAAACCGGCGGTGCTCACGAATCCCGCAACATTTCCGGCAGCGGATCGCGGTGCACGACGGTAACTCGTTTGGTGGCACGGGTCAGCGCGACATACAGCGAACGAATTCCCTGGGCCTCTTCTGCGGCGATGCGTTGCGGCTCAACCACGATGGCGGAGTCGACCTCGAGTCCTTTGACCAACCGCACCGGCACCACCGTCACCTGCTGATCGAGCCCATGACGGTTGGCCCCGCCCACGACCATCTCGGCATCGGCGAATATCTTGCCGATCTCGGCCACCAGCGAGTCGGGCACGATCACCGCCACGTTGCCGTCGACAACCGCCGCTACTTCGTGGCGCACCGCGTCGACCAGCCCCGCCGACAAATCGTTGACGCCAATCACGCGAGCGGGCTCGCCGTCTTGGCGAACCGGTTGAGGCGGACGCAAACCCGGGGCCGCGAACGGCAAGACCCGATTGGCCAACGTCATCGCTGGTCCCGGAATGCGATAACCGATCGAAAGTTCTCGCCGCTGCGCCGGGTGTTTCTGCGGGAGTTCGGCCAGCACGTTGTCCCAGCCGGCATTGGCCCACGCTCCAGTGGCTTGGGCAATATCGCCAACAACGGTCATCGACCCGTTGAGCGAGCGGCGGGTAATCATGCGCAACTCCATCGGCGACAGATCTTGGGCTTCGTCGATACAGATATGACCATAGGTGCGCACCGCATCTTGTTGGCGTTTGCCAGGTCGATAACCAAGCAGGGCGCGGGCCTCGTCGAGCAGTGGGACGTCGGCGAAACGCCAGATGACCGACTCGGCGTGGAGACCACGTTCTCGGTGTAGCCGCATGATCTCGTCGTCATCGAAAACGCCGTGGTTCGCCGAACGCAGCAGCGCCTTGGACCCATAAAGGTCGTTGAGCAGATGAGCGGGCGTGAGCACCGGCCACATCCATTCGAGCACCTCTCGAACGCTGTACTCGTGTTGGAGCCGGTCGCTCACCGCGCTGGTCTCAACGGGCTTGCGGGCGCTGGCGGCCAATTTCTGGAACAGCAGCTCTTCGACTACCCGCCGACCCGAGTTGTGACCACGCGAGCGGCGCCGAGCCTCCCGGATAATTTCTCGAGACTCGTCGACGGTCAGGCGAAGCCGCTGGACCCCGAAACCAATAGTGAAGTCGTGGCGAAGCGGTCGCTCGCGGTCGTCTACCGCTCGCGCCAGAACCTTCATCATGCGGAGGTCGCCCTTTATGAACGCAACCGGCTCGGAATCGAGGCGATCGATTTTGACCCGAGGGGCGAGGAGATCTCCCAAAACGGCGATCTCGACGCCCGCTTCGCCAAGCGACGGAAGAACCTGCTCGATATAGGCCAAGAACAGCCGGTTGGGTCCGATTACCAGAACACCTTGCCCCTCTAGCGGGAACCGGTGGGTGTACAGCAGATAAGCGGCGCGATGAAGCGCGACGACGGTCTTGCCGGTGCCCGGCCCGCCCTGCACCAGAAGTACTCCGTGCATCGGAGCCCGAATGATCTCGTCTTGTTCGCCTTGGATTGTTGCGACAATGTCGCCCAAACGCCCCGACCTCGACGCCTCGATTGCCGCAATGAGCGCACCCTGGCCACGAACAGTGTCGTCAGGCTGCACCGATGCCATCTCGCCGAAAAGCTCGTCGTCAATGCCAAGCAACGTTCGGCCCCGAGTCGCGAAATGACGGCGGCGTTGAATACCCATCGGCGACCGACCCGTCGCTCGGTAGAACGGCTCGGCGATGGGGGCTCGCCAGTCGACGACGATCGGGTCTTGTTCACGGTTCCAGACCCCCATTCGACCGATATAGAAACGTTCGTCGGAGTCGTCTAGATCGATGCGTCCAAACACCAGCGCCCGATCGCCCAAGTTCAGTTGGCTGAGCCGCTGCAAGGCACTTTCGACGATGCTCTCGCGTTCGTGACGGGCCTGGGTAGTACCCCCTGCCGAGGGGGCAAATCCGCTGGTGATCCGGTTGGCTCGCTCGCGCGAGTCCTCGAGACACGCGTGGGCGTAGTCGAGGTAAGCCTGTTCGGCATCAAGTTCGGGGTGACGATCAGGCATGCAACGAACAAGTCGACTTCCGGGAACGGGGCAGCCAGACATCGTATCGGCGCTCTCTCCCGGCCAGAACCTCGGTACCCTTCGCATCCATGTTCTCGGTTGGTTTGGTTCTCAGTGCTGGCGGTAGTGTCGGCGACCCGTGGCACAGCGGGGCCATCAGCGCCATCGCCGAGTCAACCGGCTGGGATGCCCGGACCGCCGATCTCATTGTCGGCACGTCGGCCGGTACGTTCACCGCCACCGCATTGCGCGCTGGCCTGTCCCCCGCCGATTGCGAGGCCCGATTCCTCGACTCGCCGCTGACCAACGTCGGCCAAGCGGTCGTCGACCGCATCGTCACGCCATACGAGCTGCCCGAAATCGAACGCTCCCTCGCTCCGTCGGGGCCCAAAATGGCGGCCCGGGCCATGTGGCCACCGTGGAAAGTCGACCCGGTCCGGCTCGCCTACGGCCTGCTTCCCGATGGAACCCGCTGCGGCGATGCCATCGCAACGCGCGTCGACGAACTGCTCCCCGATGGATGGCCGGTAACTCCAACCTGGCTCGTCGCGGTTCGTCTCGATGACGGACGCCGCATCGTCTTTGGTCGCGACGACGTGGCCGGCACCCCCGGTCAAGCCTCACAGGCCTCCTCGGCCATCCCCGCGTTCTACGCCCCCACCCAGATCGGCCCGCGCAAATATGTTGACGGTGCGGTGCACTCGTCCACCAATGCCGACCTCGCGGCGATGCTCGGGTTCGACTTGGTGATCGTCTCCTCGGTCAAGACCGCCACCCCCGATGCTCGTAGTTGGCGGCGCGACACCGAGCGGACGTGGTTCAGCACCAAACTCGATGACGAGGTCGACGCGATCCGAAGCCGCGGCACCGCCGTGGCCGTCATCGAACCCGATGCCGAGCAGCTCGAAATGTTGCAGACCGACCCCGACCAACGTCGCAGCGCGGCTTGTCGAGCGGGCCGGGCCGCCGCTCAACGAATGCTGGCCACCACCGACGGGTTGGGCATCAAGTCCATCATCGAACGAGGACTGAGCTAAACGCTCTGGCTGGTTAAGAACACCCACCGCCCGAGCTAGGCCGGTCGGGGATCGAAGGGTCGATTACTTCGATGTGCACATGCGGGTTCGAGGGTTCGGCTGTGAACTTGTCGACCTGCGACGAAAAGGGCAGGACCCGGGCGTTCGTGCCAATGAGAGTTGTGCTGGCCTCCACTCGGTCGCCTTTGGCCACCTGCAACCCTTCGAAGTGGAAAATCTTGAGCTCCCACGTTGGCTGAGCGTCGGGGTTTATCACCACAAAGTTGTCGGTGTGATCGCAATACAACGTGTAGGTGCCAGCTCGGGCGACCACCCCGCTGACCGGGGCGTAGATCGGCTCGTCTGGCGGGACCACGATGTCGGCGGCGGTACGCGACCCTGTCCCGCGGCCGCGCGTGTCGAGGGTGCGCCAATCGTCGATCCCGGTGACTTCCATCTGCCGCGAACCGTCGTGGCCTGATTCGTGGAATCCAACGGTCTCGTATCGGCTCACCGGCATGTACACAGCCATGTCGATCGCCAGCACAAACTCGGCGTAGTCGATCTGGTTGTACACCAACGGGATCGTCGTGGTCGTCGTCGTGGTCGTTGTGGTCGTACTCGTTGTAGTCGTACTCGTCGTGGTCGTGCTTGTAGTGGTCGTACTCGTCGTGGTCGTGCTGGTCGCAGTGGTGCTTGTGGCGATCGAGATCGTTGAGGGAGGCGCGTCGGTCGTTTCCGAAACAGCCGGCCGCGAGGTCGAGACCGTGGTTGCCGGCTCGTCGACTCTGGTCTCGGTTCCCACATCGAGCGTGACTGTTCCGCACGCCGCGGCCACCATCACCAATGCCGCTATCGAGGTAGGGGTGAGCGCACGACGCAACATGGCCTGCACGGTATCGGCCCGCTACGGCTTGGTCGGGTCACCGATAGCCTCAGCGTGTGCCTGGACGTTTTGACGATCATCCATTCATTCGAGCCTGTCGGGGTCAGCCTCACGACCGGGTGCCTGTTTGGTTCATGCGCCAAGCCGGCCGTTCGCTTCCCGAGTACCGAGCAATTCGAGGCACCGGCACGATCCTTGACGCCATCGCCGACCCCGACCTCTCCACCGAGATCACCCTGCAGCCGGTGCGCCGATACAACGTCGACGCGGCGATCCTCTACTCTGACATCGTCGTTCCTGCTCACGCAGTGGGGTTTGGGCTCACCGTCACTCCAGGGGTTGGACCCGAAGTAGAGAACCCGTTTCGCACCGAAGCCGACCTCGACCGTTTGCGACCGCTCGACCCCGAAGCCGACACGCCCTACGTGCTCGAGACGGTTCGGCAACTGGTGGCCGAGCTGGACCGGCCCCTGATCGGGTTCGCCGGCGCGCCGTTTACGGTCGCGTCCTATCTGGTCGAGGGTCGCCCGTCCAAAGATCACGCCACGACCAAAGCGTTGATGTTCAAAAACGAGTCGCTGTGGCACGCATTGTGCGACCGCCTGGCCGACATGGCGATCGTGTCGCTGCAATCACAAATCGATGCTGGCGCGTCGGCGATCCAACTCTTTGACTCGTGGGCCGGAGCGCTGTCCCCGGCTCAGTACCAACGCTACGTATTTCCCCATTCGGCCAAGGTCCTCGACGCCATAGAGGCCACCGGTGTTCCAAGGATCCATTTTGGGGTGACCACCGGCGAACTGCTTACCCAGATCGGTGCCGCTGGTGCCGACGTTGTGGGCGTCGACTGGCGGGTACCACTCGACGCTGCTCGCGACCGCGTTGGGCCGGGCAAGGCACTGCAAGGCAACCTCGACCCCACCGTGATGTTCGCCGGCTCCGACGCGGCGTGCGCCGCGGCGCGCGATGTGCTGGCTTCAAACAACGGGCATCCGGGCCACGTGTTCAATCTCGGTCACGGCGTAATGCCCACCACCGATCCCGACGTACTAACCGAGGTGGTGCGCACCGTGCACAACGAAGGCACCGTGCGCCAAATCGAGACCCACCGCGACCAGTGACCAATCCCGTCGTCGTGGTGGGCGGTGGCATCTCTGGACTCGCCGCGGCGCACCAACTGCACACCGACGGTCGTCATTTCGTGCTCCTCGAGGCCTCCTCGCGGTTGGGCGGCAAGGTCGATGCCGGCCCAGTCGAAGGCGCCGACCTTGCCTTCCCTGTGGATAAGGCGGCCGATGGGTTCTTGGCCCGTCAGCCCGAAGTCATCGACTTGTGCACCGAACTTGGTCTGGCTGATTCGCTGGTCAGCCCCAGCGGCGCTCGGGCCTTCATTTGGAGCAACGAAGCGTTGCACCCTATTCCGACTCCTTCGGTGTTGGGTGTGCCGTTCGAGGTAGATGCCGTGCAAACGAGCGGTCTCATCTCCGAGGCCGGAGCTCGCGAATTTGCTTCGCTGATCGACCAAGTCGCCGAACCCCTCGTGGGCGACGCGTCGGTCGGATCGGTGCTGCGCCCGAGGGTTGGCGACGAAATTTTCGAGCGGTTGATCGACCCTCTACTGGGTGGCATCAATGCCGGCAACGCCGATGAGCTGAGTATCGAGGCCGGAGCGGCCCAACTCGCGGCCGCCGCTCGCGCCGGTGGCTCACTGGGCAATGCCCTGAGGACCCAAGTGACCGCGTCGCAAGCCGCGGCAGGCGGACCGGTTTTCAATGGACTGCGAGGAGGCAACCTGCGGTTGATTGATGCTTTGGAGTCCGAATTCGGCGAACAGATCCGCACCGACCACCCGGCAACGGCCATAGAACGCGAAGGCGCCCATTGGCTGGTTAGGACACCGTCGGGCAACGTGCGAGCCGACAGCGTCATTCTTGCGAGTCCCGCCCCGGTCACCGCCCAGCTACTCCACGGCCATGCGCCGTTCGCCGCCGAAACACTTGCGACCCTCGCTTACGGCGACGCGGTTCTCGTCACTTTCGTGATCGACAAGGACCAGATCGACAATCCGCTCGACGGTTCTGGCTTTCTTGTCCCGCGTTCTGAGGGTTTGTTGATGACAGCTTGCTCTTGGACATCATCCAAGTGGGATCACTACAACGACCACACCCACGCCATCTTGCGGGTATCAGCCGGACGCCGCGACGACCAGCGGTGGCTCGATCTCGATCCTGACCAAATCGTGCGACAGCTACAAACCGAGTTGACCGCCACGATCGGCCTCCGCGGAACCCCCGCAACCAGGGTCACACCCTGGCGTCAATCACTGCCTCAATACCGTCCAGGCCATCTCGACCGTTGCCAAGCAATCGATGCCTCGCTCGCCAATCAGGCTCCAGGCCTGGTCGTAACCGGAGCGCAGATGCGCGGGCTTGGGCTACCGGCATGTGTGCGTCAAGGTCGCGACGCGGCGGCCAATCTATCGACGTCGTGACATCGGTCATATCGGTGCGGTTCGCGTGCCTCGATGACCTACGATTTTTGAGCTGAACGGCGTCGGTGATCGCCGAGCCCCCTGCCCACGGCCGACGAGTCGTGCGAACGATCACCATATAAACGTCATACGCGGGCCTCGCCCGAGGAGGCAGCACCCTCTCATGAAAACACGAATCCGAATTATTGCGCTCGCGCTCGTCGCGCTCACCCTTTCGTCAGCCTGCACCGTCGAAGAAATTCAGTTCTACCTCGACGCCACCGACGAAGTCCGCGACGTAATGAGCGCCGACGACCTCTTGCGGCTACGCAACTGTGAGTCGACCGACAATTACCAGGCGATCTCGCCGTCGGGCAAGTACCGCGGCGCGTACCAGTTCGACCAGACCACTTGGGACGCCGTGGCCGGCCGTCACTTCGAGTGGTTGATCGGGATCGACCCGATCGATGCCGAGCCTTGGTGGCAAGACGCCATGACCCGTGCCCTGTGGAGCGAACGTGGACGTCAGCCGTGGCCGGTCTGCGGCAAGAAGGTCTGAGATTTTGGTGCCGCGCCCTTTTGAGCCCGGCCAATGTGGGAGTCTGACCGCCGTGTCCGACGAACCTTCGCGCCGCATCCCGGAAACCGCGGTTGTCCGAGCCGACCCGACCGGCGAAATCTTGATGCCCCTCGTCGCCATCGACACCGGGCCCGCGGTCGAGTGGGCGGCTGCCGCTACTGCTGATCAGGTCCGTCCACCATCGTTGGTGGACGATAGCCCGACCCACCTCAACGTGACCCGCTCGTTCTGCTTTGCCGATTTGAGCGGTTTCACCGCGTTCACCCGCGATCACGGACCCCACGCGGCGGTACGCCAGCTCGGAGAGTTCCGCCGGGTCACGCGCAATATCGCCGCCAAGCGGGGCGTTCGGGTCGCCAAGTGGCTGGGCGACGGCGTGATGGTCGTGGGTACCGAGCCGAGCCCTACCATTGCCTTCGGCGCCCACTTGGTGGATCACTTCTCCGATAGCCCGATAGACGTTCGGGTCGGACTCGCCACCGGCACTGCGTTGTTGTTCGAAGGCGACGACTACATAGGCGAGCCGGTCAATCTTGCGGCCAAGCTCTGCGCCGCTGCTCAGCCAGGCGAAATGCTCGCCGTCGGCGACGTTGCCGATCTTCCTCGGTGGGTGCAAACCAAGGGTGACGTGTCGGTTCGCATCAAGGGGGTCGGGGCAGTCGGTGGCGTTCACCGACTTGTGGTTGGCCCATGATCCGTCGACGGTTCAGCGCCGTCGGTGCTGGGGTGCTAATTGCCGCGGCTCTCCCCCCTTGGGGATGGTGGCCTTTGGGACTCGCAGGCATTGCCTTGTGGTTCCAACTGATCGAGTCGCTCGATGCGCGGGCCCGATTCACCACTTCGTCGCTCGTTGGTTTGGCATGGTCGACGCCCGCGACTTTATGGATGGTCGATCTCACCGCCCCGGGCTGGCCCGTTACCCTCTTGGTCTTTTCAATCTTCATGGGACTAGTAGGACTCGCCACTCCAGCCGATGGCCGACTGCGTCCGTTGGCGTTCACCGCGGCGATCGTCCTGGTCGAACTCATTCGCTGGAACTACCCGTTCGGCGGCACTCCGATCGCCACCTACGCAATGACCGGCGTGGCCACTCCGTTTGCGATGTCGGCCCGCCTTTTCGGATCACCGGTCCTGGCCGCGATGGTCGTGGTTGGCGGCCTGGGCACCAATTTCGCCAGTCGGCGCGAGTGGCGACCGGCCACCATGGCATTGCTCGTGCTCGTCGCAGCAACCATCGGAGGCCATCTTGGCGGTGCCGCCGTCTCAACCGTCGGGTCGATCGACATTGCAGTGGTACAAGGCGGCGGGCCGCAAAATACCCGCGCCGACATCTGCCACACTCGCTCGGTGTTCGAGCGCCACATGGCGGCCACGGCCACGATTGACCGACCAGTCGACCTAGTGCTGTGGCCCGAGGACGTCGTGCATCCGGCCTCGGATTCGGCCACCACGCCCAGCCGCTGCGACGCGCCCCTGCTCGGCATCACCGAGGCCACCGATCGTCTCACCCAACTGGCGGCCGATGTTGACGCGGTCGTAGTGAGCGGTTGGTTCCGTATCGCCGATGACGGACTGGCCAACACCAACTTCTCGATCGCCCAGTCACCCGATGGTGAGGTCACCGACCGCTACGACAAGGTTCGTCTCGTACCGTTCGGCGAGTTCGTGCCACTTCGCTCGCTAATCGAATCGTTCAGCAGCGAACTCCCGGGACGCGACGTCCGGCCCGGGAACGGCGATGCCGTCCTCGACACGCCGCTCGGGCCGCTCGGCATATCGATTTCGTGGGAAGTGTTCTTCGATCATCGAGCCCGTGATGCCATCGGCAACGGCGGACAAGTCCTGCTGAACCCCACCAACGGCTCGAGTTATTGGCTAACCATCGTGCAAAGTCAGCAGGTCGCATCGAGTCGCCTGCGGGCGATCGAAACCGATCGCTGGGTGCTTCAGGCCGCGCCAACAGGATTCTCGGCGGTGGTCAGCCCCGATGGCACCGTCCGCGACCGCACCGGCGTCTCGGAACAACGAGTGCTGTACGACACCATCGACCTGCGCCAAGGCCGCACTCTTGCGGTGGCGTGGGGCGCGTGGCCGACCCTGCTGACATCACTCGCCATTTTGGCCGGGGTGTGGATCGGGCCCGAGATCAAACGTCGACGGTCAACGTAATCGGGCCGTCGTTTACCAACTCGACGGCCATATCGGTACGAAAGCGGCCGGTAGCCACTTGAGCCCCCGCCGATCTCAGCGCCGCAACCACCGCGTCCACCAGCGGTTCGGCCTGTTCGGGGCGAGCAGCCGCACTGTAACCGGGACGACGACCCTTGCCGGTATCGCCATAGATCGTGAACTGACTGACAACGAGCACCGATCTCGACGTGTCGGCCACCGAGAGGTTCATAACCCCGTCAGCATCATCAAAGATGCGAAGGTTCCAGATCTTGTCGGCCAGCTTTAGCGCCCGAGACTCAGTGTCGTCGTGGGTGACCCCGACCAAGGCCAACACGCCCGGGCCGATCTCGCCGGTGACTTCGGGACCTTCTGGACCTTCGACGGTTACCGACGCCCGCGTGACTCGCTGCAAAATAGCTCGCATGGGCGCAATCTAGGTGGTGAGACCCTCGTCACGTAAACGGAGGGTTGACGGCGTTCGCGAGGCATCCTTGTCGTGGCAATTTTTGACCCCGCCGCGCTTACTTGGGAGCCTTGATCCTCATGTCCATCACGCCTCCCGCCGAAGACGCCGCGCTTCGCATCGCTCTTCTCACCTACCGAGGCAAACCCCACGTTGGCGGCCAGGGCGTCTACATCCGGCACCTGAGCAAAGCACTCGTCGATCTCGGACACCATGTCGAGGTCCTGGGTGGGCAGCCTTACCCAATTCTCGATGATCGAGTTCCTCTGGTTGAGTTGCCCAGCCTCGATATCTGGGCCGACCCTCACCCCATGCGCAAACCCCGCCTGTGGGAGTGGAAGGACTGGACCGACATGGTCGAGCACGTATCGTTCTCGACCGGCACGTTCTCCGAACCGCTGGCTTTCAGCCTCAGAGCCTGGCGCCACCTGCGAACCCGACGAGACGAGTTCGATCTGATCCAGGACAACCAAACGTTGGGTTGGGGGATCCTCAAGCTCCACCAAGAGGGCTGGCCGATTCTCGAGACGATCCATCACCCCATCACGGTCGATCGCAAACTCGAACTCGAACACGCCCGCAACCCGTGGGAGAAATTCGGCAAGCGTCGGTGGTACGCGTTTACCAAGATGCAGACCCAAGTGGCCCAGCGCATGCCCCGAATCATGTCGGTATCAGAGTCATCCAAGGGTGACATTGCCAACGACCACGGAGTCGACGCCGACAAGATTCATGTCGTTCCGGTTGGCGTCGACCCCGAATTGTTCCTCCCGGTCACCAGCGTCGAACGCCGGCCCGGTCACTTGGTCACAACGGCCAGCGCCGATGTTGCCATGAAGGGGCTCAAATATCTTCTCGAGGCGGTCGCCAAACTTCGAACCGAACGCCACATGGAACTCACCATCATCGGCAAACGTCGCCCCGACTCCCACGCCAGCCAAACCATGACCGCGCTCGGGCTGGACGACTGCGTGAACTTCGTTTCGGGGGTTCCCGACGAACGGATTGTCGAGCTTTACAGCGAAGCCGAACTGGCAGTCGTGCCCTCGCTGTACGAGGGGTTTTCGCTGCCCGCCATCGAGGCAATGTCTTGTGGGGTGCCCCTCGTCGCAACCACCGGTGGGGCGCTGCCCGAAGTTGCCGGAACCCACGGCGAAACTTGCTTTCTCACCGAACCCGGCAACAGCGACGCTCTAGCGGCAACGATCCGAGAAGCGCTCGAGAACCCCGAACTTCGTTCCAAAGTTGGGGCCCAGGGCCGCGAACGGGTAAAGAATCAGTGGTCTTGGCGCCACACTGCTTTGCGCACGGTTGAGCAGTACCGAGCAGTGCTGGACGAACACGCAGCCAAGGAAGCCCGCTGATGCTCACCGTCAACTACGACAAGTTCCAACTCCGGGCCGGCGACTTGCTGCTCGACCTCGGCTGCGGGTTCGGCCGCCACACTTACGAAGCGCTGGTGCGTGGTGCTCATGTTGTTAGCTGCGACATGGCGTTGCCAGAACTCGAAGCGATACGTGACACCGCTCCGATGCTCATTAAAGACGGTCTCTTCGATGGCCAATTGATGCACACTCAGGTGCAAGGCGATGGCACCCGCCTGCCTTTCGCCGACAACACGTTCGACAAAGTCATCGCTTCGGAAGTTCTCGAGCACGTTCCTGACGACATCGCGGCCTACGACGAGTTCATGCGGATCCTCAAGCCCGGTGGCACGATTGCCGTTACGGTGCCGGCGACCATGCCCGAAAAGATCTGCTGGAAACTCAGCTCCGATTATCACGCTCCGGCGGCCGTCGGCGGGCACGTGCGGATTTACACCGAGACCGAAGTGCGACAAAAACTCGCCGGTGCCGGTTTCGACAAGGGCTTGTCCTACCGCTCCCACGCTCTGCATTCGCCTTACTGGTGGCTTCGATGTGCGGTAGGAGTCAACAACGAGATCGACGATAATTGGTCGGTCAAGACCTACCACAAGCTTCTGGAGTGGGACATCGTCAAGAAACCCTGGCTCACCCGCACCGCCGAAAAGGCCCTCAACCCGGTGCTCGGCAAAAGCCTCGTCGTTCACGCCCACAAGTCGCCCCTGCGTGGCCAACGCCCGTCGCGCACTGGAGCTGCCGCCAATGTTGCCTGACGTTCCAGGGATCCTCAGCGCCCAACAGATCGAAGCCACCGCCGCTCACATCGCCGACTGGCAACTTCCGTCAGGGATGATCCCTTGGTTCCCCGGAGGCCACGCCGACCCGTGGAACCACATCGAAGCAGCCATGGCCCTCGCCATCGGCGGTTTTCGCACCGAGGCCGAAGCGGGCTACCAGTGGCTCGTTGACCAACAGCGCAACGACGGCTCCTGGCACCAGTACTACCTGGAGCACGAAGTCGAACAAGACAAGCTTGATGCCAATGTCATTGCCTACATCGCCGCTGGTACCTGGCACCACTTTTTGCTCTACCGCGATCAGGGGTTCCTCGAAACACTGTGGCCAGTTGTCGACCGCGCCATCGAGTTCGTGCTCGCACTTCAGCAACCTCGTGGAGAGATTCTTTGGGCTCGCCACGCCGACGGCACTCCTTGGTCGTTCGCGCTGCTCACCGGTTCGTCGTCGATTGCTCACTCGCTTCGGTGCGCCATCGCCATTGCCCAAGAACTCGGTCAAGAACGCCCTGCGTGGGAACTCTCGTTGGGACAGCTGGCCCACGCTATTCGTCACGAGCGCGACGCTGCCTTCTCGCCCAAGCACCGTTGGGCTATGGATTGGTACTACCCGGTATTGGCCGGGGTGATCTCCGGGCCCGCCGGACAACAACATCTGGCCGAACGATTCGACGTCTTCATGCTCGAAGACAAGGGCATTCGCTGTGTGAGCGATCGACCGTGGGTTACCGCGGCCGAGACCTGCGAGTGCGCTCTTGCCCATCTCGGGGTTGGCCAACGCAGCATTGCTCTAGACCTGTTCGCCGCGGCCCAGGAACTACGCGAACCCGACGGCCGCTACATCACCGGACTGGTCCACCCCGAAGGCATCATATTCCCAACCGACGAACGGTCGACTTACAGCGCGGCCGCGGTTGTCTTGACCGCGGAAGCGATCGCCGGATCCAGCCCCGCGGCCCGCCTCTTCGCCGACCACACGTTCTTGCCACCGATCATCGACATCGACCCGGTCGACATCGACGTGTCGGTACGGGACTAGCCCCCAACGCCAATATCAGCCCGAGGCTCCCACGGGGTCGGAAGAAGCTGGACCACCGCCCAAGACCCGTCGTCGAGCTGGCGGATCGAGCTTGGCCTCGGCAACGTACGCGCAAGAACCCTTGCATCATCGCGAGTTGCGGCCCTAGCCAAGATCTTTGTTCGATACGTCACTTTTTTCCTGTCTTCCGCCAAGAAGTCGGCGACACGTCTCATGCCGTCGTTCGATGACTTCAACGGAACATCTGACGCACCAATTGACCAAGACGATTCCTCGGGCCTATCGGCGAGGGCATGAGGCTCTAGCGCCGTGGGCCTCACGCCCTATCCGGCAGCGACCAATGGCTTCGTTGTGACAGCCAGCTGACGTTACTGAGAGTTGCCGCACGAGCGATGCACCACATGAGCATCAAGGTTCGCCCACCACTCGTGCCACGCCCGTGCCGACCAATCAGAGAACGAAAGGTCCGTTTCGGCGCCGATCGCGTACAAGTCCCCGTCGAAACATCGTTCTAGCAACAAACGGGCCCGACTGACGTGGTACCGCGAGGTAACCATCACCATCGATTCCCATCCCCGCTCAGAAGCAAGGCTCGCAATCTCGTGGGCCTCGCCGATAGTTGTGTCCGGATCAGGGTTGGGGCACAGCACCTCAAATGCCTGAGGCTGCGAACACAGCGCGTTTGCTTCGGGCCAACCATTCAGCGCGCCGTTTGGGATCACCAAAACCGCCGCCGCTCGGTCGCGCATCAAGCCGAGCGCCGCCTCGAGACGTTCGCCACGGCCTCCTACAAACAAGACCACGGCATCGCTTTGCGGAGCACTCGAAGCATCCCCTGAAGATGGGGTTACCACCCAACGCAATCCCGTGATCGCAACGACCAACAAGATCAGGAGCACACCCGTGGCGACTCGTCGACGTAAATGATCGGTTGATCCAACAAGACCTCTCACGATGACCCTCTCGATACTGGATAGCGATACTGGATAGAGGTACTAGATCCCGGTCCCGATCCTCACGAGTTGACGTAGCGAACCGGTGGCGCCTACTTCCTCGAACGCGCCCGAGTCGAGGGCCCGGCAATAGATCTCGAAAGGCGGACGGCCCCCGTCGGCGGGGTCGGGAAATACGTCGTGGATAAGCAGTGTTGCGCCCACAACAAGGTGAGGTACCCAAATCTCGTAGTCACGATGGGCTGGGTCGTGTCCATGGCCGCCGTCGATGAACAGCAGGGCGAGTGGCGTGTCCCATACTCGGCCAACGGTCGGCGAGTCCCCGACGATGGCCACTACTGCGTCCTCGAGTCCGGCGTCGTGAATGACTCGTCGAAAGTGGGGCAGGGTGTCGATCTTTTGCGTTGCCGGGTCGACGAGGTCCGGTTCGTGGTGTTCCCAGCCGGCTTGGTTCTCTTCGCTTCCTCGATGATGGTCGAGGCCAAACAGAACCCGGCCCCGTTGTTGGGCCGCGGCGCCCAAGTAGACGGCAGACTTGCCGCAATAACTCCCGACCTCGAGGTAAGCGCCGTCAACGGCTACCGATAGAGCGGCTTGGTAGAGCGCGAGGCCCTCGTCGGGGGGCATGAATCCGCGGGCACCCTCGGCGAAGGCCCGCAGTTCGGGGTTCACGACGCTTAGCTTTCTTCCATGGCCGGGGCCACAACTGTTGCTGTTGGCGTGTGCCACATCAAACGATCGAGAACCACGTACTTGAACACCCAAACAATGCCGTAGGAACTGACATTCGTGGCCATCAGCAGAAGCGTCGAGTCGGTGACCTGCTCGGCGATGGCGACCATGCTCAAAGCAAAAATCAGCCCGGCAAGGGTCATTGCCCAGAAGGGGAGTACCTCGGCCTTCATCGAATCTGGGCCTGACTGCTGCCACACCCATCGGCGGCTCAGAAAGTAGGCCGGGATCGCCGAAGTTACCGCGGCGATGAACGTCGACACCACCGGACGAAGGGAAAGCACTTCGAGGCACAAGACAAATACTGCTTGGCCGTTGATGACGTTGATGACCGAAACGCCGCAATAACGCATGATCTTCGCGCCGTGGGTCTCGATGAAACCCGCCGAGGGCTGGCGATGGTTTGTCACGGAGGTTGAGGCTACTGGCATCACATACCTTGTCGGCTTGAGGGGACCGCGAGTTGACGTTGGCCCGTGCCAAGAAAATTCAGGTTCATGCGGCATCATGTACGGATGCAACACCAGGTTGATGCCCTCATCGCGCTGCTCGATTTAGAAGCGATCGAGGTCAATATCTTTCGCGGTGTCAACCCCGACGAGGATCGTCAGCGGATTTTCGGTGGTCAAGTCGCAGGGCAAGCCCTGGTGGCCGCGGCCCGCACCGTCGAACCCGACCGTGCCGTGCACTCACTGCACGCCTACTTCTTGCGGCCCGGGGATCCGAGCATCCCGGTTTTGTACGAAGTGGACCGGATGCGTGACGGCCGGTCGTTCACAACCCGTCGGGTTGTTGCCATCCAGCATGGTCGGCCAATTTTCAACCTGTCGGCATCATTTCACGTTGCCGAACCGGGCCATCACCATCTCGACGCGATGCCCGATGCCCCAGATCCCGATACCTTGCCCACCCGAGCCGAACGTTTTGCGGCGGCGGGCGTAACCGACCCAGCAGCCGACGGCGCCCTCGATCTTCGTTGGGTTACCAACGATCCGTTCAACAGAAGCGCTCCCCTGCCTCCAAACCAGCAGGTGTGGTTCAAGGCCAAGGGCAGAGTCCCCGATGATCAGGTTCTCCACACATGCCTGCTCACCTACGCCTCCGACATGACCCTTCTGGACACCACGCTGTTGCCCCACGCAACCGGCTCGGCCGACCCCGACGTGATGATGGCCAGCCTCGATCATGCCATGTGGTTCCACGGCCCCTTCCGAGCTGACGAATGGCTTCTATACGATCAGCACACCCCAGCAGCGACCGGTGCTCGGGGCTTGGCCACCGGGCGAGTTTTCACCCACGACGGGCTGCTCATCGCCAGCGTGGTGCAAGAAGGACTCATTCGCCGGGTCCAGCAATAATGCGCACAATCGCACTCTTGTCGGGGCTTGCCCTGCTTGGTGCGGCTTGCGCGTCCGACGGGGCCGCCCCGATCATTGCTCACACAACAGTTCCCTCAGTTACCACTGTTTCCACCCCGCCACCCCCACCGACCTCGACAACGCCGCCCCCTTCGAGCACTCAACCCGCCACAACCACCGCTGTTGTACCCAACGGCGATCTCGCCGCGGTCGAGATCTCGACACTCGAGTTGACCAGCCTCAGCGAACCAATCGCCACTGCTACGGCTCCGAACGGAGAGTGGTGGATTGCCCAACGCGGCGGCACGATCGTCGTCGTCGATCCCAACAGCGGGGCGGTTGGCGACACTGTGCTCGATATCAGCGAGCGCACCGAGGCGAATGGCGAGCGAGGATTGCTGGGAATGGCCGTCGACTCGACCGCGTTGTACCTCAACTACACCGACCTCGCCGGAGATACCCACATCGACCAGTGGGAACTCGACTCCGCGGGACGGCCCTCGACTCGCACGGAGCTGCTGTTCATCGAACAGCCCTATAGCAACCACAACGGCGGCGGGCTGGCCATCGGCCCCGACGGGTTTCTCTACGTCGGGGTCGGCGACGGCGGCAAGGCCGGTGACCCCCATGGCGCCGGGCAGGACCCAACCCAACTCCTCGGGTCGATTCTGAGGATCAACCCCAGTTCGTCGGCCGGAACCGAATACTCGATCCCGGCCGACAATCCCTACGCCGACGGAGTCGATGGTCGACCCGAGATCTTCATGATCGGCGCCCGCAACCCCTGGCGGCTGTCATTTGACCCGCAAACCAACGATCTGTGGATCGCCGACGTTGGCCAGAACATGGTCGAGGAAGTCGATCTGCTTCTCGGGGCAAACGGATGGGGACTGGGAGCAAACCTCGGATGGAAGCTCCGCGAGGGATCAACCCCCTACACCGGCGAACGGCCCGAGAACAACGTCGATCCGGTCTACGAGTACCCCCACGAAGGGACCCTGTCCGGGTGCAGCGTTACCGGCGGATTCGTTTACCGCGGCGCCGCGATCCCCGAACTGGTTGGGGCCTACGTCTTCGGCGACTTCTGTACCAGTCGTGTTTGGGCCATATCGATAACCACCGGCGAAGTGCTGTTTCGCGATCTTGGGACAGACGTTCCTGGTGGGCAGCTCGCGAGTTTCGGTCTGGACCCCGATGGCGAGATCGTCGCTTTGTCACTCGCCGGACCAGTTTCTCGCATCGTGGCACGATGAGCGGCCGGCGAATCGCCGCCGCAACCGTCGCTCTGGCCATATCGGTGGCCGCTGGTTGTTCTACCGACGGCTCACCAGTACCGGACCAGGCCTTGCCACCAACTACCACCACGTTCGTGCCGACAACAGCAGTCGCGCCGACAACGGCAGCGCCGACCACCACGGTCGACCCCACCCCTATCGATGGGGCCCTTTCTCCTGACGGGCGTCGATATCCGGGCACGCCGATTCGTGCCGTGGCCGCCGCGCTGCGACTCGCCGAAGTCGAAAACCAGCTCCGAGTCCTCGACCCCTCTGGCACAGATCCCGAATTTGCCGAGCTTGCTCACGAACAGCAAATGCTTTACCGCACAATCGGCCGTAACCCCGATTGGTTCGAACAGGTGCGATCCACAGTACCCGAGTCGGTTCGACCATTTGTCGAGCTACAACTCGCCGGTCGTCGATCCATCGCGGCAATTCCATCCGGCGATCCGCCCACCAACGTTCCGGCGTGGGAGATCATCGAACCTCTCGGCGCCGAGGAGCTCCTCGGGTTGTATCGCACGGCCGCCGACGACACCGGCATTGATTGGCCCTACCTCGCGGCGATCAACCTGCTCGAGACCGGTTTCGGCCGCATTGACGGAGTTTCAACAGCCGGTGCCCAAGGTCCGATGCAGTTCTTGGCGACAACCTGGGAAGAAGTCAGCAACGGCGACATCAACGATCCTCACGACGCGATCCCCGCCGCCGCGGCCTACCTGGTTCGACGGGGCGGACCAGACAATATGGAGAAGGCGTTGTGGGGCTACAACAACTCTGATGCCTACGTTGCGTCGGTTACGGCCTACGCCGACTTGTTCCGATCCGACATCACCAGTTTCTACGCGGCCCACGCTTGGGAGATCCACTATTCGAGCGCGGTGGGCGATCTTTGGTTCCCGGTTGGCTACCTCGAACAAGAGGCTCGCCCCGCGGTCCAGTACCTCCTCGACTCTCCATGGTCCGCGCCTCCACCAACCGACAACCAATAGCGTGACGACATGGTCGAGATATTCGTAGCCACCGAAACCACCGATGAACTGTGCGAGGCCATGGACCGACTCGTACCTCAACTGTCGCGGTCCAACCCTCCGCCAAGTCGCGAAGAGCTTGATCGGTTGGTTCGCTCCCAAGCGTCGACGTTGTTCATGGCCCGCGACGAAACCGGGATTCTCGGCACCCTGACCTTGGCGATGTTCGAGATTCCGACCGGAATTCGAGCCTGGATCGAAGACGTAATCGTCGACGACGATGCCCGGGGCAAAGGCGTCGGGCGGAGCTTGAGCGAGGCCGCGATTTCCCACGCCTTCTCGGCCGGCGCCATCACCGTAGACCTCACCTCGCGACCGTCACGCGAAGCCGCCAATCGGCTTTACCAACGAATCGGTTTCGTGGCCCGAGAAACCAACGTGTACCGCTTCAACAAAGCCGAGATCGCCGACTCGTAAATTTGGGTCATATCTTGCGCTGAGTAAAGAAATTGTTAACTATGTCAGTTTGATGACAGACTCAGCCACTGGCCCATGCCTACAATGACGTCGTGGGTTGGTTGCGCCTCACCCCCGGAGGCGACAGCTAGGAGACTTCTGGTGGAAACTAAAACAACTAATCGTGGTTACCTGTTGGCCAACAACGTCGATCGTGACGAAGCCGACCGTTTACGTAACGAAAACCCCGGTGCGGTCACAAGCCGCAACGCCGACGGCACCTACCGAGTCACGCGAGGACGCTGAATCTTCCGCTGCCGATAACGTGTCGGCGTGACCGAGTCATCGTCAACTCCTGGGAATCTGCGGTGGGACCGCGACCTCCCGTCACTACGTAGCCCCATAGTTCTCGCCGCCTTCGAAGGGTGGAACGATGCCGGCGACGCCGCAACCATCGCCGCCAACCACCTCGCCGAACGATTCGACGCCGTCGCCCTCGCCGATATCGACCCCGAGCCGTACTACGACTTCAGCACGACGCGACCACTTGTACATCTAGACGACGAGCGCAACCGATCGTTGACCTGGCCGTCCAACCAAATCTCGTGCGCCCGCATTGCCGCTAGTCCCCACGATCTGGTGATCGTGGTCGGTCTCGAACCGCAGTTGCGATGGCGAAGTTTCTGCGAACAGGTACTGGCGGTGGCCAGCGCCGTCGACGCCTCGAGGGTCATCACCCTTGGCGCCCTGCTCGCCGACGTTCCTCACAGCCGCCCTGTCGAGGTATATGGCGCAACCGACGACCCCGAACTCATGGCCCAACTAGACCTGAGCTCTTCTAGTTACGAAGGACCGACCGGCATCGTCGGGGTGTTGTCAACCGCCGCGGCCCAGGCCGGATTCTCGACCGCGTCTTTTTGGGCCGCCGTTCCGTCCTATGTTCCCGGGGCGCCATCGCCCAAAGCCGCTTTGGCTCTGGTCCATCACGTTTGCGAGACGATTGGCACCTCGGTCTATGTAACCGATCTCGAAATTGCCGCCGCGGCCTACGAGCGCCAAGTAGACGAGTTGGTCGCCGAAGACGAAGAAACATCGGCCTACATCGTCGACCTCGAAGAACAATGGGACCACGAGGAAGACATCAACAACAATCCCGATCTGTTGGTGGCCGAAGTCGAAGAATTCCTGCGCGACGTCGAGTGACGGCCGATCTCAAACGTCGAGGGTTGATTCGATCCATTCGACCACCGAGTCGACCAACTCCATGCCGACCGGCTCGTTGAATACTTCGTGACCAAGCTCGGGATAGACGACGCGAGTTGCGCCGGGCGCATTCTCGAACGGTTCCGACGCCCACGGCGGAACGATCTTGTCGCGCCCTCCGTGCAGGGCCAATACCGCCAGCCCGAGGCTGTTGACCGCGGCATTTGCTTTCGCCATCGCACCCTGCGTTTCGAGCGCTAGAGAAATCGTCATGAATCCGCTGCGCAGCGGATCGGTCAGGAATTTCTCGCCCACCGTGACGTCCTCGGCAAATACCGTGGCATCAAAGTCGTCGACTACCTCGAAGCGCGGCGCGACCTTGCGAATGAAGCGTCCAACGAACGACATGATCTTGTCTTTGGTGCGCAGATCTACACCCAGCGCGGGACCGCTGACGACAACGGCATCGGGCTTGGGTCGATCACTCGCACAATAGGTGGTGGCCATCAGGCCCCCGAGTGAATGCCCAATAAGCACAACCGGCAGATCCAAGGTGCGTAGCTCGGCGAGTTGGTCCTCGATGTCGTCGAGGTATTCGTCCCACGAGTCGACGTGGGCCCGAACGCCGCCGCTCTCGCCGCAACCACGATTATCGATCGAAACCACGTCGAAACCGGCCGCCGCTAGGCGATCGCCGACGCGTTCATAACGCCCACAGTGTTCGCCCAACCCGTGGATCAGGAGTACCGAAGCGCGAGCGACACCACTGGGCTGCCAGCGCCGCCGCAACTGAATTAGGCCGTCGCGGGTGGTCCCACGATCGATGATTGCCGTCATAGTGATCTCCGTCAGTGGTCTGGGTCGCCGCGCCATGGTGGCACTCGAGGGGCGTCGAAAAGAACAGGGACATCTTCGCCTCTGATGGCGCGAAAAGCGTGCTCGGCCCACAAATCCGCCCCGGCGGTTTCCAGTGGCAGGTTGTCTTCGGCAAAGAAGCCAACATCGGTGCACTCCAGGGGATGAGGTTTGAGCGCACCGCCGGTCATACGGCAATGAAATACCAATGAGACCAAGGGAATTCGGGTGAACCCTCGCCGCTGGCCGTCGAGAACCGCTATGGGACGAACGACCTCACAATCAATGCCGGCCTCTTCCTTGACCTCTTTGACCACTACCTCCGCGGGCGAGTAACCCACATCGGCCCATCCGGTTGGGTAGAGCCAGACACCCGAATCGGCCCGTTGAATCATCAACAGTTCGCCGTTGTCGTTGCCGACAACCGCACCCACAGTGATCTTCGGGGTCACGTAGCCCTTTACTCCGTGGCCAACAGTGTCGAGCCACTCAATTACCTGCTGGTTCGGCTCAAGTCCACCAACCACGTGCGATCGAATATCGGCGGCAATCTGGAGCACTTCTTCAAACCGTTCTCGTTCGTAGAGATTCTCGGTGAATCCGAGACCAGTTCGGGCCGTGGCCGACAACGCCTCGGCCCAGCGCAACAATTCTCGCTCGGTCGCGGGCTTGTCGGTCACACCGCCACCCTACGCATCGGCGCCGATAGCGGACAGCACGGCCAACTCGATCTCGGCGAGATAGCCGTCATCAGTAATCTTCTCGCCGCGAGGACCGCGGACGTAGAACGTGTCGACGACGTCGTCACCGAGGGTCTGGACCTTGGCCCGGTCGATGTTGAGATCGAGTTCCATGAACGCTCGCGTGACTCGGTAAAGGAAACCGATCGAGTCGGGCCCGTGCACCTCCAAGACCGTCGATCCCGAAGAGATGTCGTTGTCGACAAGGACTTCCGGAGTGGTTGGTCGAGCGGTCGTGACCCGCTGAAAGCGGTAAACCTTGGCCCGACGAAGCAATCGAGCGGTGATGGCCAACTCGCGCCGAAGGGCCCGTTCGATGTCGTGGACAACTTCTTCAGGCCGCTCGTGCAAACCAACCCCACCGGCGACGCGAACCTCTTGGATCGCCATCTCGCCGACCGTGGCCAGGTTGGCTTCGAGGATCTCGACACCGTGCAGCGCCAGCGCACCGGCGACGCGGCTGAACACGCCGGGGCGGTCAACGGTGCTGACGCGGACGATGTTGTCGACGATGGTGACGATGTGCTCGCCGTGATCGGCCAGTTCGACCAAGTCGACGCTGGGGAAGGCAACCTGTACCGGGACCGCCGAACCGCCCCGCTGGAAATAGTTGACGGTTCGCTCGGTCAAGTCGCGAACAAGCTCGGCCTTCCACGAGTTCCAGGCCGACGGACTGGTCGCGATGGAGTCGGCTTCGGTCAAGGCCGCAAGGAGTTCGACAGTGCCGACCGAGCCAGCCTTCTCGGCAACAAGGCTAACGGTGCCTTCGTCTTCGAGATCGCGTCGGCTCGCAACGTCGGGAAGCAACAGGTGGTGCTCGACGAGGGCTTCGAGGACCTCGACATCCTCGACCGGGTAGCCCATGCGCAGTCCAATGCGGCGCACCAACTCGATGCCAACAACGCTGTGATCGCCCGGGTAGCCCTTGCCTATGTCGTGCAACAACGCTCCCAGCACCAACAAGTCGGGTCGCTCGACCCGCTCGACCAGTTCGGCCGCCTCGGCGGCGGCTTCTAGGAGGTGACGGTCGACAGTGAAGCGGTGGTAAGCGTTGCGTTGTGGACGACTGCGATTGGGTTCCCATTCGGGAATCAGGCGGGTGATCAGATCGACTTGATCCAGTGCTTCGAAAACGCCGATTGCCGCAGATCCTTCGAGCAACAGATCAACGAACAACTCGCGGGCTTCGTCAGGCCATGGGTTGGGAAGTCGAGTACCAGAATCGGCAAGCCGGTCGAGCACATCGCGCTCGACGAACGCGTCGTGACGGGCCGCCACCAACGCCACCCGCAACGGCAATATCGGGTCGTCATCAGAGGTCTCGTCGTCGAGTTGCAACGCATCATCGACAACGCGGATGCCGTTCCCGAACTCTCGGGATTTGCGTCGCCAACGGCTCTTACTTCCTCGCTTGCGAATACGGTGCAGCACCGCATCTTCGATCCACCCCACAGAACGTCCCGCGGCAGCGACCGCCGCCATCAATTCGTCGGCATCTCGATATCCAAGTACCGCCGCGACCTCGTCTTGCTCCTGAAGCAATAGCTGATTGGAGGAACGTCCCGTGGCCCGGTGGAGTTCGATCCGAGTCGACAGCAGCGTCTCGTGGGGTCCGATAAGACCGGACCGCTCCGTCGCCTCGAGCAGCCCAGCCTCGGCCAGATCGATCCAGTGCAAGGTGTGCAAGTCGCGGAGTCCCCCGCGTGACAGCTTTAGATCGGGTTCGAGCAAGAAGGCGACTTCACCAGCGCTTTCGTGCCGTTCGCGGCACGACTCGGCCAAACGCTCCAGCATCCTATGAGTGTTCGACCGCCATAGATCCAGCGCCTTGCTGGCCAGGTCGTCGACCATCGCTGTTGACCCACCTATGCAGCGCATCTCAAGAAGGGAAGTGGCCGTATCAAGGTCGTCAACCGATAACTCGAGAGCCTCGTCGATCGTGCGAACCGCGTGACCAAGGCGCATCCCCGTGTCCCAGATCGGGTACCAGATGCGTTCCGCTACCTCAGCCACCGCGCCCGTGCCGTCGTGAATAAGTAGGAGGTCAAGATCGCTGCCCAAACTCAGGTCACCACGTCCGTACCCACCGGTAGCGGCCAGCGCTACACCCCGGACTTGACCAACCCCGTCCACGACCGAACGCAGCCAGGCATCAACTTCGGCGGTGTAGGCCTCCGATAGGGCGACACCCACCAGATTACGATCGGCGACAACGCGCTCGGTAGCCGGGATCGTCTTCATCTAAAGGGCACCGGACCGCGCATCATCAGGCCCGAGGGTACCGCCGCCGACCAGAGGACGTAGACCCCTTCGACCGATGCGGCCGATGCCGCGGCCGGTTCTCTTCTAGTAGGGCCAGTCGTTGGTGTGGTGGCCGAGGAACTTGGTGAGCCGCCCAAGCTTGGCCACCAACAGGATTTTGACGACTACGTTGCGGGCAAACCACGGCAGCTGGGCAATCTGACGACCGGCATTGGTCAGCCGCTCCATCGGTTCCAAGTTCTCTCGCTGATATTCGGCCATCGACTGCGAACGACCGACGTATCGCCAACGCGACCCAAAGAAGGTCGTCGTCGCAAGAGCAAGGGTGACACCAATCGAGCTGAACGAGTCGTGAATCAGCATGGTGCCACCTCCGCTGACTCGATTCCCCCACTGGCTGATATCGGCCCGGGCCGGCCTGAAACGATGGGCTCCGTCGATATAGAGCAGGTCGACATCGGCTTCAACGTCGTCGAGTGCGTCGTTGCTCATCTCTCGTATATGGCGGACCCGTTCGGCTACGCCCGCCTCGGCCAAGTTCTTGTTGAATATGGCGAAGTCGCTGTCTCCACGAGTCTGGTCGGCGGCAATCTCTTGCGGCCCGCGATCGTTGCCGGCGTGGGGATCGATCGCCAACAACTCGATGTTCTCGACAGCCGCGGAGGCCAGAACGATCATCGAACGACCACGGAAACTGCCGATTTCGACAATGGTGGCACCCTCGCCCAGATCAGAAGAACGTTCGTAAAGCCGCCAAGCTTGATCCTCGGTCATCCAGCCTTCTACGTCGGCGACACGCGACAAGACCTCGGCAAACGAAGGACGACAGGGCATCAAGGGGAGCCTAATCAGCAAAATTGATCTGCGGCACGCCGGAAGATCACTGACCGCGCCACCGCCTCCACGCAACCGGCCTCGATTGCCGCTTCGAGCTTGTCAACTTCGACATGGGAGCCGTAGGCAACCACGTCGGGGCCAATAGCGACTGCTGCCAATGGATCGATACCGGACGCCAAATCGAGCACTATCAGCGATGCCGTTTCGACCGAGGCGTGGCTCAGCGATCGCACGACGGTGACGTTGCTCATCGCGGCCCGAAATCGGCCGCCATCCATCAGATCGCGCGTTACTACGACCACCCGATCGGGCCCTTTGGTCATTTCGTGTCCTCTCGACGTCGGCGCAAATGCACATGAGCGCGGGCCGCTCCCCACATCAAGCCGAGTTCGTGCAAGCTCGGGTCGATGTCGCCAAACGTTGCCGGCGCCAGGCCGTAGTGATCATCGGGAAAATGAGCGACCTGGAAGGCGTCGCGGGCCACAGGTTCGACGCCGAACCCATCGAGCGCCTCGGTCATCGGGCCTACGCCGTGGCGCAATGCCTCAAGTGGGCTCCCCGCCGCCGCGTCAACATCGGCATGAAGCAAACGACGTAGTTCGGGAACAACAAGTCGAGATGTCGCCTCGGCGATCGGGTCCACCATCGATCGCAGATCGACGGTGACCGCTACGCCGCCGGCGGTCGCAGCCGCGGCCAGCGAACATTGCACCCATCGAGGGATAAGCCGCTCGATTGCCGCCAAGAGCTCGTCGGCGTAACGCTCTAGTTGAGCTTCGTCTTCGACCAGCGTGACCTCGTCATCGGCGTCCACACTGCAGGCTACGGTGACGAAATGACGCTTGTCCTCGATGCCCGTGACGAAGCCATGCTCGCCGGGGAGCACGGCTCAGCGACGGCACTGGCCATGCGGATAATTCTGCGCACCGCCGCATCGATGCAGGCTGAGCAGTTGCTCGACATCAGCGGCGCCCACATCGACTCGTGTCTATACCACGGTCAGGCCGGACTCGACTTTGCCCAACGGCTGGCCTCCGACGGCGCTCAGGTGGTCGTGCCAACGACCCTCAACGTGTCTTCGCTAGACCTGTTACACCCCGAGCTCTATCGCGGCGACTCCGACACCAAGGACAATGCTCGAGCGCTCATGAGGGCCTACGAACAGATGGGCTGCCAACCAACGTGGACATGTGCGCCGTATCAGCTCGAAACCCGCCCCGAGTTTGGCGAGAACGTTGCCTGGGCCGAATCCAACGCCATCGTGTTCGCCAATGCCGTGCTCGGCGCCCGTACGCACCGCTACGGAGACTTCTTGGATATTTGCGCAGCCATCACCGGCCGCGCTCCCGCGGCGGGGCTGCACCTTTCGCCGGCTCGCCTTGGCCAAGTCGTGTTCGATTTTGGGCCCGTCCCCGACCGACTGCTCGCCCTCGATGTTGCGTACCCGGTGATTGGTCACCACATCGGAAAAATTGTGGGCAGCCGGATTCCCGTCCTGACCGGCCTGCCCCGAGGCCTCTCCGAAGACCGGCTCAAGGCCATCGGTAGTGCAGGAGCATCGTCGGGTTCGATGGCCATGTTCCACGTAGTTGGTTCCACCCCCGAAGCGCCGAGCCTCGAAGCGGCCCTGGGCCCCAACTCGGCGACAACGCACAACGTGACTGCGTCGGATTTGCGCATGGCCCGCGACCAGTTGACCACCACCACCAAGGCGCCTCTGGGCGCCATCAGCCTCGGCACCCCCCACTATTCGGTCGCGGAAATCGGGAGGGTTGTCGAGCTGCTCGCGACGCGCCGGATCAGCCCTTCGGTCCACGCCTACATCTCAACGGGCCGCGACATCGCCACCGAAACCGGCTTGCGGGGGTGGAACCAAGCACTGACCGACGCGGGCATCCAACTAGTGACAGACACGTGCACCTACATCACCCCGGTGATGGCCGATATCACTGGGACGGCGATGACCGACTCGGCCAAGTGGGCCTACTACGCGCCGGGCAACTTGGGTCTCGACGTGGCGTTTGGAAGCGTGGAGGACTGCATCGAGTCGGCGGTTGCCGGCCGAATTGTGCGGGACGAAACGGTGTGGTCCGATGCCTGACGCAACCCGGATCCTGGTCGCTGGTGATGCCGCGGGACCGGTGCTGGCCCTTGACGAGTCGCTGAGTTTTTGGGGAGGTTTCGAGAGCCAAACCGGGTGCGTGATCGACCAGGCTCACCCGCAGGTCGGCCAATCGCTCGCCGGCCGGATCGTGACCATGAGCGTCGGGCGAGGTTCGTCCTCGGCATCGTCGGTACTGGCCGAAGCAATTCGCCTCGGCACCGCACCGGCGGCGTTGATAATGCTCGAATCCGACGAGATTGTCGTACTTGGCGCGGTCGTCGCCGAAGAGTTGTACGCAAAAGTGATGCCGGTCCTGCTGGTCGACGCGGCCACGCTCAAGGCAGTGGCCGCCGCTGGGTGGGCAAAGATCCACACCGACGGCCACATCGAGCTCAGCTAAACACGAGCCTTGCCGCGGCGAGGTCCTCGAGGGCGAACCCGGCCGACTTGAAAAAGGTGATCTCGTCGTTGCTGGTACGCCCCGGGTGTCGTCCGGCCACCAGATCCGCAAAATCAGCAACCACGTCGTCGGCGGTAATGACTCCGGCGGCGATCGGTTGAGCCAAATCTCCCGCCAGCAACGCATCCTCGGTGTCGGCAAACAAGGTGGCGCGGGTCACCGCATCGTCGTCGGACTCGCGCATCTCGGGGGTGAATGACCCGATCAGATCGAGGTGGGCCCCCGCTTTGAGTAGCCGACCTTTGACCAACGGGGCCCGACTGCCGGTAACACACGAGATCACGTCGGCGCGGGCCACGCTTGCGTCCAGATCGGTCGACACCGAGGCCGCAATTCCCTCTTGGGCCACGTCGGTCACAACCCTGCTGGCCTTGCTCGGGTCGCGACCCCACACTTCGATCGTTTCGTAGTTTCGCACCGCTACATGAGCTTGGACAGCCATGGGGGCCAGAGCTCCGGAGCCGACCACCAGCAACCGACGAGCATCGGTTCGGGCCAGTCGCTTAGCTGCGACCGCCGACGCCGCGGCGGTACGGCGAGTGGTAAGAGCGTTGGCTTCGCACGCGCCGATGAGCGATCCGTTCTTTGCGTCAAAGAGCATGAAACCGGCTTGGATCGTCGGCATGTCGATCTGACCGTTGTTGGGAAAAAAGGTGACCGCTTTGACGCCGATTATGTCAGCGGTAACCCACCCAGGCTTGAGCAAGAACGCCGCGTCGTGGCCGTTTGCATCCGGCACGGTGTGCACCGTACGGGCCGGTGCAACCGCAGCATCATCGACGGCGATTTGCTCGAGCGCCTCGATGATGGCGTCCCACGGCATCGCCGCGTCGACCTCAGAATCAGACATTGCTCTCATCTAGCGTCGCCTTCATTGCCATTGCCGGAGGCGGGCTCGGGTGGATACCAGTCTTCGATCTCGATGCCCAGACCGTCGGCTATCCGGTTGGCATACGCGTAGTAAGCCACCACCTCGACAATGTCGAGCACGTCTCGATCAGAGAACCCGGCGCCGCGCAAAGTCTCGACGTCGTCAGCATCCATCATGCCTGGCGTTCGAGTCAGTTTCAGCGCGTAGGTGAGCATGGCTACCCGCTTTTCGGACAAACCAGCGGTGGCCCAATCGGCCTCGATGCGTCGAAGTAGGTCGTCGTCTTTGAGCAAACGGCGCAGACCGCGCCGGTGATGAGTGAGTCAATAGTGACAATCGTTGTCGGCCGACACGACCAAGGCGATGAGCTCGCGCTCGACCTTGCGCAGCGATGCCGTACCGGCCATGGCCGAGGCGTACAAGGTGTTGTGGGCCGCCAACCCTTTTGCATTCAGGGAGTGCACGGCCATGATGTTGTCGACCCGTCCGAGGTCGCGGTCGACGACCTGACCGTGAAGAGGCGCCAAGTCGCCATCCCATTCGTCATCGGGAACTGTCGCGATCCACGCCATAGCGTCTCCTCGTGTTGGCCAACCAGCGCTAGCTTATGGTCACACATCACGACGACCCGAGGTAACTATGTCCAGTCATCCTGATCTCGCCGGCAAGGTGGTAGTCGTCACCGGCGCCGGGAAGGGCATCGGCCGAGCCATCGCCGAACGGTTTGGTGGAGTCGGATGCTCGGTTGTGGTGAACGACCTCGACCAAGCCGCGGCCGAAAGTGTCGCAGCCGGAATCGTCACCGCCGGAGGCACCGCCATAGCGGCGGCCGCCGATGTCAGCGACAGCTCTCAAGTCGCGGCGATATTTGCATCGGCGATCGACTCCTACGGCACCGTTGATGTGCTGATGAACAATGCCGGGATCGTCAGCCCGATGCTGCATTTCTTCGAAGCCGACGAGGCGTGGTGGAGGCGGATCATCGACGTCAATCTCACCGGCCACTTCTTGTGCTGTCACCAGGCTGCTCGCATCATGGCCAAGAAGGGCGGCGGTTCGATCATCAACATGTCCTCTGGCGGAGCCACCCGGGCCCACCGGAGCTTCAGCGCTTACGACGCATCAAAGGGGGGTATCGAGGCGCTCACAAGGGCAATGGCACTCGACCTTGGCCCCTACAACATCCGGGTCAACGCCCTGATGCCGGGCTCCATCGACACCATGGGACTCGACGAGGACGCCCGAGCGCTGCGAGGCGTAAACATACCCGCGGGCCGCATCGGCGATCCGTTCGACATGACCGGACCAGCCCTGTTTCTGGCATCCGCCGATTCTGGTTACGTCACCGGCGACGTCATCAAGGTCGACGGCGGCATGTTGGCCCAGCAGCGATCGGCCACCGTCGACATTGTTGCTCCCGATACTTTTCCATCGGTCGACAGTCTCTAGCCGCCACCGTGACAAGTCGAACCGGTGGACAAATAGTTGTCGATGCTTTGCTGGCTCATGGGGTCAATACGGCGTTCGGCGTGCCGGGCGAAAGCTACCTGGCAGTCCTTGATGCACTGCACGACACCAACATCGATTATGTGATCTGTCGCCAAGAAGGCGGCGCGGCGTACATGGCCGAAGCATGGGGCAAGCTCACCGGCGCGCCAGGTATCTGCATGGTCACCCGCGGTCCCGGCGCAACCAACGCGTCGGTTGGCGTGCATAGCGCGACCCAAGGTTCCACGCCGATGATCGTGTTGGTCGGCCAGGTCGCAACCCACGAACGGGGGCGAGAAGCCTTCCAGGAGATCGACTATCGCCGTTTCTACGGCCCGATCTGCAAGTGGGCGACCGAGGTCGAGTCGGTCGACGAGTTGGCCGAAACGATACGGCTCGCGTTCAAGATTGCCAGCGCCGGCCGGCCCGGACCGGTTGTAGTGGCGCTGCCCGAAGACGTACTGAGCGCAACCAGCACCGACACCGACGTTTCGCCTTACGCCCCCCAACCCAGCTCTCCAACCGACGCCGAACTCGATGCGATCGTCGCCGAACTGGCAACCGCCGAGCGACCGCTACTGATCGTGGGCGGCGGCCGCTGGACCGAACAAGCCCGACTCGATCTCGCGGCGTGGGCCGAGTCCAACGCGCTGCCCGTGGTTGCGGCGTTTCGGTTCCACGACCTGATCGACAACACCAGCGACATCTACGTCGGCGAGGCCGGCGTCGCCATGCCACCCGCGGTGCAAGAAACAGTCCGCAACGCCGATGTGATCTTTGGCCTGGGCATCCGATTCGGCGAGATGACCACCGCGGCGTGGACCCTCCTCGATCCACCGAACCCAAAGCAACGCATCATTCATGTGCACCCCGAACGCACCCAACTAGGACGCATTTACACCCCTACGCTCGGAGTGCTTGGCGACCCAAGCGCCACCGTCGCCGCTCTACGCGAGCGTCAGGTTCCAAACCCGGAGAACCGTTCCGAGTGGCTGCGAGCTCGGCGAGAAGAGTTCGTCGACAGCACCGTGTGTCCCGCGCAACCGGGTTCGCTCGACATGGGCGAGATTATGGCGTGGCTGCAATCTCATCTGCCCGACGATGTAATCATCACCAACGGGGCCGGCAACTTCACGGTGTGGCCAAACAAGTTCTTCCGCTACGGCCCAGACGCCCGACTGCTCGCCCCACAAAACGGGTCGATGGGCTACGGCTTGCCGGCGGCGATAGCGGCCAAGGTCGCCCACCCCGACCGCACGGTGGTGTGCTTCGCGGGTGACGGCGATTTCCAAATGAACATGCAAGAACTCGGTACCGCCCGCCAAGCCGGTCGGTCTCCCATCGTGCTGGTGTTGGACAACGCGATGTACGGCACCATCCGCATGCACCAAGAACGCCACTATCCCGCACGCGTTTCGGGCACCGCCATCGTCAACCCCGATTTTGTGGCCATCGCTCAGGCCTACGGCATGCACGCCGAACGAGTCGAACACACCAATGAGTTTGCGTCGGCGTTTGAACGGGCCGAAACATCGAGCAGCGGTGCGCTACTTCACCTTGTGATTTCGAACGAAATGCTCACACCACAGCTATCGATCAGCCAGGCCCGAAACCAGAGCTAGGCCTCGCCGAGATAGCTGGCCCGAAGTTCGGGGTTGGCCATCAACGCGTCGGCGGTGTCGTCGAGCACCACCCGGCCAGTTTGCAAAACCCATCCGCGGTCGGCGATGGACAACGCCATGTTGGCGTTTTGTTCCACCATGAATATGGCTACGCCTTCGGCGTGGATCTGCTGGATCAACTCGAAGTTGGTCTGCACCAACGCGGGGGCGAGGCCCATCGACGGTTCGTCCATCAACAACACGCGAGGTTTGGCCATGAGTGCCCGACCCATCGCGACCATCTGCTGCTCGCCGCCCGACAGCGTCCCGGCCTTTTGCGAGAGGCGCTCCTTGACCCGCGGAAACATGTCGTAGATCCGTTCGAGATCGCTGGCGATGCCGTCACGGTCGTTGCGTAGATAGGCGCCAAGCTCGAGGTTCTCTTTAACGGACAAACGTTTGAACAAGCGGCGGTTCTCGGGAACCATCGTTACGCCGCGTTCGACCCGGTACGAGGTGGGCTGATGGTTGACGACCTCGCCATCGAGCACGACGTCACCGGTGGTTGGCGTGACCATTCCAAGCAGTGTTTTGAGCGTTGTGGACTTGCCCGACGCGTTGCCGCCGAGAAGGCACACCAACTCGCCGGGGTAAATGGCCAGATCGACGTCCTTGAGGATGTGGACCGCGCCGTAATGGGTGTTGATTCCCCGGAACTCGAGGAGTGGCTGGTCGCCGTTTACGTTGAGGTTGCTCATGCTTTTTCCTCCGCAGGACGGCCCAGATAGGCCTCGATCACGTGTGGGTCGGTCGAGACATCCTCGTAAGAGCCCTGAGCGATTGTCTCGCCGTGGTCGAGAACCACCACACGATCCGAGACGTCACGCACAACGCCCATATCGTGCTCGATCATCACAATCGTGAAGCCCCACTCGCTGCGCAAGCGGCCAATGAGTCCGGTTAGCTCCTCGGACTCCTTGGGGTTCATGCCGGCCACGGGCTCGTCGAGCAGGATCAACCGAGGCTTGGTGGCCATCGCACGAGCAATCTCGAGTCGACGCCGGTTGGCGTAGGAGAGCACCGACGCTGGTTGATCAAGTCGGTACCCAACCAGTCGGCTGCCGAAGAAGCTCAACACGTGCTCGCCGTGTTCGCGGATCGCCTTCTCTTCTTCTCGGAACGCGTGGGTCTGGAAGAGTGCGCCCCAAGCCCCCTGCTTGGTGCGGCAGTGTTGGGCCACCATTACATTTTCGAGAATTGTCATGTTGGCAAACAACCGCACATTCTGGAAGGTGCGGGCAATTCCTCGGGCTGTGACCTGGTTGGGGTCGAGCCCAATCAGCGACTCGCCCTCGAAGTCGATGCCGCCTGCGGTAGGCGTGACCATTCCGGAAATCATGTTGAAGAACGTGGTCTTGCCGGCGCCGTTTGGCCCGATAACCGACACGATTTCGCCTTCGTCGACGTGAAAGTTCAGATCACGAAGGGCGTGCAAGCCACCAAAGGTGACACTGAGGTTGTCGATGGTGAGTAGCCGTTCGCTCATGTCGGGGCCACCTCTCCCCCGCCACCGGCGGAGTCTTCGGCGTCGTCGACGTGACCTTTGAGCCACGCATCTTGCAGGAACTCTTCTTGGTGCAACTCACGAGAACGTCGCACGTTGGGGACCAAGCCTTCGGGTCGCTTGAGCATCATCCAGATGAGCAAAGCGCCGTACACCAACAACTTGTAGTCCGAGAACTCTTGGAGCAAACCGGGCTGCTTTGGGCCACCGAGCACACCGATGAGCACAACCGCACCCACGATAACGCCGACGATGTTGCCCATGCCGCCAACAATCACCACGACCAAGATGACGATCGAGACCAAGATGATGAAGCTGGTTGGGAAGACCGAACCGACTTTGGCGGCAAAGATCGCACCCGAGAACGAGGCCAGAATGGCACCGACCACGAACGCCATCAGCTTGACGTTTACCGTATTGATCCCCATGGCCTCAGCCACGGATTCGTCCTCGCGTATGGCCATCCATGCTCGGCCGAGTCGAGAATTCTCCAGTCGCCAAGATATGTAGATTGCCACTAGGCAAAAGACGAGCACCAGATAGAACACCGCTCGGGGATCGGTGCCTCGCACGTTGGCCAAACCAAAGATCTGAACACCGGGCACGTTGGTAATGCCTTGTGCTCCACCGGTGTACCCGCTCAGCCAATCCGACAGGAATAGCAGCCGGATGATCTCGCCAAACCCCAGAGTTACGATGGCAAGGTAGTCGCCTCGCATCCGGATCACCGGAGCGCCGATGAACAACCCGGTGAGGGCGGCGAGCGGCACAACGATCATCACCGCGATCAGCCACCAAGTTTGTGGTAGCCATTCGGGCCACGAGTCGCCTCGGTTGGGCGAGGTAAGAATAGCGGTGGTGTACCCGCCCACCGCGAAGAACGCTACGTAGCCAAGGTCGAGAATGCCCGCCAGCCCGACCACGATGTTGAGGCCGAGAGCCAACAGCACAAACAGTCCGACATTGGCGAGTAGCTCGTTGGTGATCTTGCCGAGCACCAACGGCAATAACACGAGGAGGAGTCCCGCCGCGGAGATCACAACCCGGTTGGCGCGGACCCGTTCGGGGCCTTCGAGAGCATCGAACGACGCCTTGAATTCTTTGGCCTTCGTTCTGCCGAACATGGCATAGCCACCAGCCAGTAGCGCCACGACGACGGCACCGGTTTGGCTGAGCCCACCTCGCTTGAAGAAGATGATGTCGGTGAACCACTCGAGAAAAAGTTCCTCAGATATGTCGGTGAGCACCGTCTCGAGAATCGCCACCAAGACCACGGCGAGCACGACGGTGGAAACCACCCGGCGGGTTCGGTTGGTAATGACATGCATGGCGCCGCCGGCGCCACCGAGCCCGGCACCGATAACTATCCAAAGCGCCACACCGAGGCCAACACTTTGACCAAAGGTGAGCTGGTCGAGCAGCTGCGGACTCCAGTTGACGAGCGGATCACGAAGGTCGAAGTTGTCGATCAACACCGCCAACAACCCGATTCCGGCGCCGCCGATCGCGCCGACAACACCGCCGGCCACGATTTCGTGAGCCCCCTTGCGGTGGGCGGTCATGCCTTCGAGCACCACCTCTCGGCTAACCGAGTACGCCACCAGAACTGGCAGCCAAAGCAGCGACAGGTAGCCCATGCTCAACAAAGGCTCGATGATCTTGCGGACATCTAGCGAGACCGGCATATTGCTCAACGAAATGAAAATTTGAGCCACGGCAAGAACCAGGCCGATGCTGACCAGGCGTCTCCAATCCTGGTCGAACGCGGGGCGAGCCTCGCCCAAGTCGGGTGTGGTTGCGGTGGCAGGGTTGTTGTCGCTCATGCTCGATCCTCCGACGACAGCCGTTCACCGAAGAGCCCGGTCGGTTTCACGAGAAGCACAAGGATCAGCATGGCAAAGGCCACCGCGTCGCGGAGCTGCGACACCCCGTCGACCCCGAGCGGCTCGAGAATCACCAGCGGAGCTACCGCTTCGGCACTTCCGAGAGTGAGTCCTCCAGCCATGGCCCCACCCAGGTTGCCGATGCCGCCAACCACCGCGGCGCTGAAGGCCTTGATACCGGGGAGGAAACCAGTGGTGTGAATGACCGAGCGGAACATCACTCCCCACAAGATTCCGGCAACGCCGGCCATGGCGCCACCTACCGCAAAGGTGGTGACGATGGTGCGGTTGACGTTGATGCCCATGAGAGAAGCAATCTCTTTGTCTTCGGCAACGGCTCGCATGGCCTTGCCGGTTTTGGTCCGTTCGACGAGGTACCACAGCGCGGCCATGGAGACCGCGGCGACCACGACCACCAGAAGCCGAGTCCGCTGGATATCGAGGAACCAGATGGACTGGGTTTCGGTCCACCAGTCGGGCAGATCGGGATAAGACTTGGCGCCGGGGCCGAGGAGCACAACTGACACGTTTTGGATAAAGAACGAAACACCGATCGAGGTAATCAATGGGATAAGGCGAGGGGCACCTCGAAGCGGCCGATAAGCGACGCGTTCCATGACCACCGCAGTGAGGGTTGATACAAGAATCGCCAGCACAACAATGAACAACAACGACAGGATGAAGTTGTTCTCCCATGCTCCGGAGTCGAACAACTTGTTGGCGGTGATCATCCCGGTCATGGCCCCAACCATGAATACTTCGCCGTGGGCGAAGTTGATAAAACCGAGCACGCCATAAACCATCGAATAGCCCAGGGCGATGAGTCCGTACATCGAACCTTGCGATAGCCCTGCTATGACCAGGCCCTCGAATTGGTCGGCCGTGAGACCGGTGGCGTCTGGGTTCAAGGCCTGAGCCAGCGGATTGTTGGTATCGATCTCTTGCCATATGAAGGCAAAGAGCCCAAAGGCGATGACCGAGAACATCCCCCATCTCATGAACATCAGGAACCAGTCGACACCAGTTCGCGGCGCCGTCTTGGATCTCATAGCTGTAGTCAAGTTTCCCCCTCAAACAAACTTGGACGCCGCACCCTAACGCGAACGGCCCTCGCTCTCCACTACGGGGAACGAGGGCCGCTCAACATTGTCGGTATCGCGAGATACCGAAGTGTTCAGTTATTGCTTACGGGGCGTATTCGAACACCACGTTGGCCTTGGAGGCCTCGATGTCACCGGAGTCGGTGTGTTTGATAACGGTGATCTTCTGCGAACCACAGTCGCCGAACTCGTCACAGTTGATGGTGCCGATAACACCGCTGTAACCGCGGATCGCGGTGAGGTAAGTGCGAACTGCAGCCTTGTCGATTACCAACTGACCAGCGTCGTTGACGGTGGCCGAGTTGTTGATCGCGTCGAGCAGCATGGCCGTGGCGTCGTAGCTGTGACCCCAGAACGGAGCCGACGGCGCCTCGCCGTAGGCCTCGTTGTAGGCGGCCAACACTTCGTCAGCCGACTTGGCCGTCGACTGGTTGGTGTTGGTGCCAAAGCGGGTGTCGGGACCCGAGAAGTACATGCCTTCGGACTGGGTCAGCTCCAAGAAACCATCAACCAACAAGCCGTCAGCGGCCAGCAGCTGGGTGTCTTCGAGACCGGCGACGCCGTGAGCCTGATCAGCAACGAAGTCGCCGGCCGGCTGGAAGATCGGGAAGAACAGGGCCTCGGGAGTGCCAGCGGCGATCTCGGTGAGGACCGGAACCATGTCGGTGTCTTCCTTGTTCACACCAGTAAAGCCGGTGATCGTGCCACCCTCGGCCTCAAACGCGTCGGCGAAGGCCTGAGCGAGACCCTGGGTGTAGGGGTCGCCGTCGTGGATCGCAGCAGCGGTCGAAAGACCGAGATCGTTTTTCACGAACTTGGCCATGGCCGCGCCCTGGTACAAGTCGTTGTGAGCGGTGCGGTAGTAGCCCGGGTTGTAGTTGTCGCCGGCATGACCCTGAAGGTCGGAGGTGAGTGCCGGTGAGGTGTTCGAACCCGAGATCATGACGATGCCGGCTTCGGCGATCAGCGGAGCAGCCGCGGTGGCCGCACCAGAACACGAGGTACCGATAACGCCAACAATCTGCTCGTCGGCAACGATGGTCTGAGCCGCAGCCTGACCACCATCAGCGGAGCAAAGGTCGTCGAGGCCAACACCGCTGGTGACTTCGAAGCCTTGGATGTCGCCGTAATCGGCAACGGCGGCTTCGACACCACGCTGGTTGGGGATGCCCAGGAATGCGACATCGCCGGTAATGGCGTTGAGCGAACGGATCTGAACCTGTTCGCCTTCATCGACGACGATGAAATCTGCATCTGTAGTTGCCGATACTGCATCGTCACCACAGGCCGCGGCCATGAGTGAGAACGAGAGCAGGGTGGCAATCAGAAGCGTTAGCTTGCGTGAAAGCTTCATTTGTGAAATCCCCTCCAAAACTGGGATAAGTCGCGGTCGACTACGACACCGCGGGGCCGTGGCCAAACACTATAGAGCGCCTGCCAGCCAAGAGCACGAGAAAGCCGGCTAGGCCGTTCGACCTACGATTTCTGCGACCGGTCCGCACATGCCGGTGTAGAACGCCCCGAAGTCTGCGTACAACGCCGACGCGGTGTCGTAACGCATCGTGTAGACGGTGTCTTTGAGGTCGTCGACTCGAACGCCGAACAAGGTGACCCCCCATTCCCAGTCGTCCAGCCCGGCTGACGCAGTGATCAGCTGCACTATCCGGCCGGCGAATTTGCGACCGGACGTGCCGTGTTCGTACATCAACTCTTTGCGCTTGTCGAAGTCGAGGCGATACCAGTTATTTTCGGCGTCGCGGCGTTTGGTCATTGGGTAGAAACACCATGCCGACTTTCCTTCCGGGGGCAACTCCGGGTAGAGCCGCATGTTTTTCATTTCTTCGGGCAGGCCTTGGGCGTACTCGGACAGTTCGGTGATCGACACGAAACTGTCGACCACCAACAATCCCGCGTTGGTGAGCGCGGTTTGCAGGTCTCTGATCTTCCAGGCGTCGGGGCACAGGACCATAAAGCACAGGTCGGCTTTGTGACCAAGAATCGCGACGCTCACAACCTGCACCTGTTGGGCCTGCACGGCTTCGACGGCGGCTATGACGGCGTCGTTGTCGGTGTCGGGGGTGCGAGCGCAAAAGAGGTGGACGACGGTGACGCCTTCAGATGTAGTAACCGGTTCAAGCATGGGTTGAGTCTAGGGATTCCGGGCCCGACCGCTAGCGTCGGGTCCATGACTCGCAGCACCCATCAAGCAGTGGCCGATGTCCGCAACGAATCGGTCGAGATCTTTATCAACGGCGAGTTCTTTGCACGCGACGAAGCAAAGGTGTCGGTGTTCGACAGCGGCTTTCTGGTGGGCGACGGGATCTGGGAGGGGGTTCGTCTTCACGATGGTGTCTTTGCTCATCTTGATCGCCATCTCGATCGGTTGTTTGCGGGCGCCGCGGCGATCGACCTCGATATCGGGCTCGACCGCACCGGTGTAGAGGCTGCCTTGCGGGCAACTGTCGATCACAACGACATGGTCGACGACGTTCATGTTCGATTGATGATCACTCGCGGCGACAAGAAGACGCCTTCGCAGCATCCGTCGAACAACGTCGGCGGGCCCAACATTGTGATCATCGCCGAGCACAAGGCCGCTGACCCCGAGGTTCGAGACCAGGGAATCTCTTTGTTCACTGCGACGGTGCGCCGCCCGCCGCCCGACACGCTCGATCAGAAGCTCAACTGCCATTCGAAGCTGCATGAGGTGATCGCCTTGATTCAGGCAACCAAAGCTGGGGCCGACGAGGCTTTGATGCTCGATCCGACGGGCGCGGTCGCCACGTGCAATGCGACCAACTTTTTCATTGTCAGCAAAGGCGAGTTGTTTACGTCGACCGGCCAGTACAACCTCAACGGCATCACGTCGGCTTTGGTTGTCGAGGTCGCTCGCGCTGCTGGCATGACGGTTCACGAGACGGCGTTCTCGTTGACCGATGTGTATGGCGCTGATGAGGCTTTTGTGACTGGCACTTTTGGGGGCCTTACTCCGGTGCACACCATCGATGGACGCATGATCGGCGACGGCAAGCAGGGCGATCTGACCAAACAGCTGCGTGCCCTGTACGAGCAAGAGTTGGAGCGCGCATGCAGCAAGTCGACCCCAAACAACCCACCCCGCTAGGACGATCCTGCGCATGCAGCAAGTCGACCCCAAACAACCCACCCCGCTAGGACGATCCTGCGCATGCAGCAAGTAAAACGCATTCAGTGTTGGTCGGGGCCGAGGAATGTGTCTACGGCGTTGATGTATAGCTGGCGTGAGCGGTCGGATACGACGGTGTATGACGAGCCGTTTTATGCTCATTATTTGAGTTTGACGGGGCGTGATCATCCGGCGTTTGATGAGGTTGTGGCGAGTCAGTCGACGGATGCGTCGGAGGTGATCGAGAGGGTGATTCTTGGTCCGGTGGATACTCCGGTGTTCTTTATGAAGCAGATGGCTCATCATTTGGTGGGGGTGCGGCGGGATTTTCTTGGAGAGACGGAGAACATTTTTTTGGTGCGTGAACCGCGTCGGATGTTGGCGTCGTTGTCGGTTCAGGTTCCTGATTGCGGGTTGGCTGATACTGGTTTGTCTGAGCAGGTCGAGTTGCTTGACACGGTTTTGGCGATGGGGGGTTCGCCGGTGGTGATGGATTCTCAGGCGTTGTTGGCTGATCCGCGTGGCGTGTTGGGCGCGGTTTGTGAGCGGCTGGGGCTTGGGTTCGATGAGGCGATGTTGTCGTGGCCGGCTGGGCCGAAGCCGGAGGATGGGGCGTGGGCTCACGAGTGGTACGACAATGTGCACCGTTCGACGGGTTTTGCGGCTGGCACGCCGAGGGATCATCCGGTGGCCGATCGGCTGTTGCCGATTTTGGAGGAGGCGGAGCCGTTGTATGAGCGGCTGTGTGGGTATGCAGTGGGCAGGACCGATTCGCTCGGTTAACATCATCGGCTGACTTCTGGTGTTCGTCAAAGCGACGTGCCAGTACTGGAGGAGGACCCCGATATGGGAACCAAACGAACATTGCGTTTGTTGGCTGTTGTGCTCGGTTTCGTGCTTTTTGCTGCGGCTTGCGGTGATGACGACACGACCACGACCGCTGACGATTCTGCCGATACTGCGGCCGACGCGGGCGGCGATTTCCTCGTCGACCTTGAGGGTCGCACGATTACGATTGCGCTCGAGAACGCGTACTTGCCGTTCAACTACATCGACGCCGAGACCGGCAATCCCGACGGCTGGGACTATGCCGCGATCGATGACATTTGCAGCCGTCTCAACTGTGTGCCGGATTATCAGACGTTCGAGTGGGATCCGATGATCCAGGCGGTTTCTGACGGCCAGTTCGATCTTGCTGCTGATGGCATCACGATTACCGATGAGCGCTCGCAGATCGTCGATTTCTCTGATGGCTACATCAACATCGATCAGCGAGTGCTGGTTGGCGTTGATAGCGATATCGATGGTCCTGATGCTCTTGCTGCGTCTGATTGCAACGTTGCTTCGGTTGGTGGCACCACCAATTACGACACCGCTGTTGATCTCGTTGGCGAGGACCGCATCACCCTTTATGACGAGTTCGGGTTCGTTGTGCAGGCTGTGATCGTGGGTGACGCTTGTGCGACCATCATCGACGAGACCGCCGGTCAGGGTTACATCGGCGAGAACGCCGACAAGATCCAGCTTGTGGGCGACTCGTTGTCGGCCGATCAGTTGGGCTTCATCTTCCCGCTCGGTTCTGACCTTGTTGATCCGTTCAATCAGGCAATCGCGGCGATGAAGGCTGACGGAACGATGGACACTTTGGGACAGCAGTACTTCTCTGGTGCGTTCACGATTACTTACGACGACATCCAATAATCGGTTGTTGGTTGTGAGCACCGTTCGCACCATGTGAACGGATGTGTTTTACTTGCGGGGCATCGGAGTGTTTCTTCGGTGCCCCGCTTGTCTGTTTTGGCAACTGAGCACCTTGGAGACCTTGTGACTTCCCAGACCACCGTGGCGAAACGGCGCCGCGAGCACGACGACTGGTGGGAGCGGTTCCCGTGGTGGGGAGTGCTTGTCGCTGCGGTCATTGGTGCGATGGGGTTGAAGATCGCCCTTGACGCTGATTACGACCTTGCGTGGAAGAACATTTATCCAGGGGTTTGGACCACGATCAAAGCGACTTTTTACGCGTTTGGTATCGCTTTTGTGTTGGGGCTTGTTTCGGGCATTGGTCAGGTGTCGCGAAACGTTGTGGCCCGAAACGTGGCCCGCGCCTACGTCGAGTTGGTGCGCGGTATCCCGATTTTGCCCTTGATCTTCACACTGGCGCTGGTGGTCATTCCTGACGTTTCGGCCAAACTCGGTTTTGCCAATAGTGTCCCCAACTTTTGGCGGGCGATCATTGCCTTGGCGTTGATCTATGGCGCCTATATGGCCGAGATTTTCAGGGGCGGGATCCAGTCAATTTCTCCGGGCCAACGCGAGGCCGGTCGTTCTCTGGGTCTCACTTACCCACAAACGATGCGTTACGTGGTGTTGCCTCAGGCGGCCCGGGCGATCATCCCTCCGATGGGTAACGACTTCATCGCGATCCTCAAGGACACGTCGCTGTTGTCGGTGCTCGGTGTGCTCGAGTTGACCCGAAACACTCGCCAGTACAGCGCTCAGACGTTCCTGTTCCGTGAGGGCTATTTCACTCTCACGTTCATCTACCTGGTGCTGGTGGTCGCCTTGTCGTTGTCGCTTACTCAGCTTGAAAAGTACATGTCTCGCGACCGGGAGGGCGAACGATGAGCACCATGATCGATGTGCAGCGACTCAAGAAGACGTTCAACAAGACAATTCACGCGGTGCGCGGTGTCGATCTCACCGTTGCCAAGGGCGAGGTTGTGGTGATCGTCGGGCCGTCGGGGTCGGGCAAGTCCACCGTGTTGCGGTGCATGAATTTGTTGGAGATCCCGACCGAGGGCGACATTTGGATCGATGGCGTGAACCTGGTCGACGAGGCAACCGATCTCGACGCGGCCCGCGCCGAGTTGGGCATGGTGTTTCAGCAGTTCAACCTGTTCCCTCACCTCACGGTGTTGGGCAATATCACGTTGGCTCAGCGCAAGGTACGGGGCCGCTCCGACGAGGACGCTGAGGCTATGGCTCTTCGCCAACTCGAACGGGTGGGTATTCCCGAGAAGGCGAACGCGTATCCGCGTCAGCTATCCGGCGGCCAGCAGCAACGGGTTGCTATTGCGCGAGCTCTGGCAATGGAACCGAAGGTCATGTTGTTTGATGAGCCGACGTCTGCGCTCGATCCGGAGATGATCAAAGAGGTTTTGGATGTGATGCTCGAGTTGGCGGCCGACGGCATGACAATGGCGGTGGTTACTCACGAGATGGGGTTTGCTAGGGCTGCCGCGGACCGGGTGTATTTCATCGACGAAGGGACGATCGTCGAGTCGGGGACTCCTGAGGAAATCTTTGACAACCCTCAGAACGATCGCACCAAGGCGTTCTTCGACAAGATCCTCTGAGTTTGCTCGGGCATTGGGCAGTCGGGCCTTGGGCAGCGTTAATCGACGTAGATTTCGAGAGATCCGTCACGGGCAAATCCGGCTAGCTGAAGTCCTGCTCGTTGTGCGGTGGCCGCGGCGAGAGCGGTCGGTGCGCTTACCGCCACAAGGGCCCGAAAGCCGGCTGCCCAGGCTTTGTGGACCAGTTCGAAGCTGGCTCGTCCGCTCACAACGACGGCCTGTCCTGTGGCCGGCAATTTCGCATCGAGCAAAAGACGGCCTGCCAGTTTGTCAACGGCGTTGTGACGGCCGACGTCTTCTCGGACCAGCGACACCGTCCCGTTGGATTCGACTACACCGGCCGCGTGAACCGCTCCGGTGGCGTCGAACAGCTCTTGTTTCGACCGGAGCTGGTCGGGGGCTCCGGCCAGCACCGCCCAGTCGACACGGTCGCCGATGACGGGGTCGAGCCGGGCCGCCAGCTCATCGATTTCGTCGGTGCCGCAGAACCCACAAGACGACGTCGTGGTCGCGAGCCGAGGGGTGGCCTCGGGCGCACGACCAGCAGTGGAAACGCTCACAATGTTGAATGCCGTTGCGGCCGCCGAACCGTTGGCGCAGTACTTGACCTCTACAACCTGTTCGCCGCCCAGCAGGCCCTCGTTGTGACAAAACCCGACGGCTAGTTCGAAGTCGTGGCCAGGCGTGCGCATGGTGGTGGCCACCCGCACACCGTCCAACTCGATAGCGAGGGGCTCCTCGGTGGCCAAGGCGTGGGGTTTGCGACCGCGCTCGGGTGCGTCGCTGGACCACCGGCGAACGAGGCGTTGTTGGCTCCGGGATCGTGGGCTCACGCCAGTAGCGTACGAGGCGATCGTCAGTCCATCGACCGGCACCTAAACTCTGTTACATGGCCGAGATCTTTAGCAACAACGCCGAGACCCTTTCCCGGCCCGTGGACGGCACGTTCGTCGCTCGCTCCGCTACTCAAGAGTGGCAGCCAAGCGGAACTCCCGGTTTCCTCGTCAAGGCGTTATACGAAGATGCCGAGTCCGGCGAACGAACGTGGCTGATGAAAGTCGAGGCCGGTGCGTCAGCGCCGCCCCATGCCCACGACGACTACGAGCAGATCTTTGTTCTGGAAGGCACGTTTGACGACGGCGAGAACGTGTACGGCCCCGGCGACTACGCGGTTCGAGCACCCGGCGTCGATCACTCCTCGGCGAGTGCCGATGGCGCCTTGATGCTGTTGATCTATTCGCGCTAGTCGACGCGCTGCAACACGCTGTGTAGATGGTGGGTCAGCGGCTCGCCCATGGCCGCCATCCACATGTCGACGCTGAGGGTGTCACCGTCTACAACAAATCGCCTTCGTGTCTCGCGCACGACCTTGGCTGATGGAGACGTTACGACGGTTTCGGACGCCAAGTCGAGAACGAGGCCGGCTTCGGTGGCTTGCGCTGATCCCAGCAATATTTCGAGGATTCCCGAAGGTTGGGCCAGGACCAGTTCGACCGAACCCCCGGATTGGGGTCGCAGGTACCCCGCCTCGGCGTGCAATGGCAGCCCAGTTGACGCTTCCTTGGTGCGCTGGCTCATGGCGACGAACGGCTTACCAACATGACCGAAGTTGAGTTCCTCGCCATAGTCAAAACTGTCGATCGTGGGATAGGCCCCTTGGCCAGGACCACGCCAAGAACCCAACAGCGGGATCAACGTCGAGTTCAACGGATGCAGTTCTGGTGCAGTCATGGCCGCAACTTAGCTCAGCGGAGTCGCCACAAAACGAAGAACGGCCCCACCCGCAGAAGCGAGGTGGGGCCGTTGCGTTAAGCAGACTGGATCAGAAGTCCATGTCGGGCATGCCGCCCATGCCGCTGTCTTCGGGGGCGTCGGCCACGACTGCTTCGGTCGTGAGGAACAACGCAGCGATCGACGCGGCGTTCTGCAGCGCCGAACGCGTTACCTTGGCAGCGTCGATGATGCCCGACTCGACCATGTCGACGTACTCGCCCGTGGCGGCGTTGAGGCCCATGTTGCCTTCGAGGTTGCGTACCTTGTCGACGATTACGCCACCTTCCATACCTGCGTTGACCGCGATTTGGGTGAGCGGACCTTCGAGGGCACGAGCAACCATGCGAGCACCAACTTGCTCGTCAGCGTCGGCCAGCGAACCGGCCATTGCACTGACGGCGGCCTGGGCACGGATGAGAGTGGTTCCGCCACCGGCGACGACGCCTTCTTCGATTGCCGCCTTGGTGGTGGACACGGCGTCTTCGATGCGGTGCTTCTTTTCCTTGAGCTCGACTTCGGTAGCCGCCCCGACCTTCAAGACGGCAACGCCGCCGGAGAGCTTGGCGAGCCGTTCTTGCAGCTTTTCGCGGTCGTAGTCGGAATCGGTGTTCTCGATCTCGGCTTTGATCTGGGCGATGCGACCGTTGACGTCGGCGCTTTCGCCGGCCCCTTCGACGATGGTGGTTTCGTCCTTGGCCACCACAACCTTGCGGGCGGTGCCGAGAACGTCGAGACCGATGCTGTCGAGCTTGAGCCCGACCTCTTCGGAGATGACCTGGGCACCGGTGAGGATCGCCATGTCTTGCAACATGGCCTTGCGGCGTTCGCCAAAGCCAGGAGCCTTGACCGAAACCGAGGTGAAGGTGCCGCGGATCTTGTTGACAACCAGGGTGGCCAACGCTTCGCCTTCGACATCTTCGGCAACGATCAACAGGGGCCGCGAGGTCTGCATGACCTTTTCGAGCACTGGCACGAGGTCGCGTACGTTGCTGATCTTGGAGGCCACGAACAAGATATAGGGGTCGTCGAGTACGGCTTCCATCCGCTCGGCGTCGGTCACGCTGTAAGGGGAGATGTAACCCTTGTCGAAGCGCATGCCTTCGACAAGATCCATCTCGAGACCGAAGGTCTGGCCTTCTTCGACGGTAATGACGCCGTCCTTGCCGACCTTGTCGATCGCATCGGCAATGGTGGCACCGATTTCGGGATCGGCCGAAGAGATGCCAGCGACATTGGCGATCTGGTCTTTGTCCTCGGAGACGTCTTGGGAGTTCTCACGAATCGATGCAACCGCGGCTTCGACTGCTGCCTCGATGCCCTTCTTGAGCGACATGGGGTTGGCCCCCGCGGCCACGTTTCGGAGACCTTCGCGAACCATCGACCATGCGAGGACGGTGGCGGTGGTCGTGCCGTCGCCGGCGACATCGTCGGTCTTCTTGGCAACTTCTTTGACCAGTTCGGCCCCGATGCGCTCGAAAGGGTCTTCGAGTTCGATTTCCTTGGCGATGGACACACCATCGTTGGTGATGGTGGGTGCGCCCCACTTCTTTTCGAGCACCACGTTGCGGCCCTTGGGGCCGAGCGTGACTCGAACCGCATCGGCGAGTTGGTTCATGCCAGCTTCGAGACCGCGGCGGGCCTTCTCATCGAATTGAATGGTCTTTGCCATCAGTCCTCCTAGAACGGATTTGAGCGCAAGCGCTTTTGGCACTCTCGTGCCGAGACTGCTAATTCAACCCGGAGGGCAACAATTTCGCAACCCCGAAACAAGTGGTTCAGCCGCCAGCCACCGCGGCAACGATGCTCAACTCGGCATGTGGCTCTACCGCATGGTTCACGCCGCCACAGCCGCGAGCGTTCGTATCGCCGACAAACACGTTTACAAAGCGGAGGATCTGACCATTCTCGTCCAGGATCCGCTCGGCAAAGCCCGGAAACTGGCTCTCGAGGTCGGCCAACACCTCACCGACCGTTTCGCCAGAAGCGGTGACGGAAAGAGCGCCGTTGGCGAGGGGGCGAAGAGTGGTGGGGATTCGCACGGTAGGCACGTCGAAAAGTCTATTCGCGACTTGCCGATCCCACGATCTTATTACGAACCGGCAAACATTGGTTCAGTCACCCGCCTAACGAACCGATGCCTGAACTTCACCGTGGTTTTGGTTGCCACGGGACGCAACGACGGGGTGGAGAAACGATGAACGCGCACAATTCTGCCGTACCGGAACGTCTCGCCGAGTTGGTTGTCGCCCTCAGCGGAACCGACGACCGTACGGCCCGCGTGGCTCTCTACGACGCCCGCGATAGGCAAGCAACGTTTGGTGACGACCTCACCAGCGTCGCGGCGGCCTTGGTTACGATCCGCCATCGCAAAAACCAGCCGCGGGAATCGGTAGCCACAGGGGGCTAGTACCGCGCGCCGCCTAAGCGATCTAACATCGCGGCCATGAGTTCAGACGCCGACCGCTCCTCACCTGCTCGACTCCCCGTCGTAAAGACCTCGTCCATGTCGCTCCCAGCCCGTGTCGTAACCTTCGGTCTCGCGGCGTTCGGGCTGATCATGATGGTCCAGTGGGTCCTGGGGTCACTGATCGGCATAATCAAGTTCGGCTTGTTCGTTGCGATCGTTATCGCCGCGGTTAGTTGGGTCATTTCGGCGAAAGCCAAGCGCTGACCGCATCCGCCACGCAGGCTGCCGCCATCTTCGCTGCTCTCTCGCCACCATAAAGCGCGGTAAGACTCGACACCTCTACGTTGGCCTCCGACGAGTCGACAAATGCGTCGGCCGACTCGTCGACCTGACCAGCGACCACCAATACGGGCGTCTCGGCGGCTGCGCAAAGCTCCAGCACGCCGCCCACGACCTTGCCATCGAACGAGGTCGCATCGAGTTGTCCCTCGCCCGTGACCACCAAGTCGGCCGCCTCAATTTGGTCGTAAAGCAGCACCGCATCGGCGATTGCCTCGAAACCACCGACGAGCCTCGCTCCCACCGCGGCCAAACCCCCGGCCAGACCACCAGCGGCGCCGCCACCGACGAGCGACCCAACCTCGACCCCGTACTCATCGAAATAGACCGCCTCGAGACGTTTGAGTCGGGCCGCCAGCAGCCCAACTTGAGCAGCCGTGGCCCCCTTTTGAGGACCAAACGTTTCGGCGGCCTCGGCAAACAAGCTGCGCACGTCGCAGGCGACAAGCAGCGACGTTCCTTTGAGCCGTGACGGGGCGGGCATGGCTCGGATGGCACCAAGACCTCCGTCGGTTGTGGCCGACCCCCCTACGCCGACGATTATTTCATCGGCGCCCGCTTCGAGCGCTCTTGCGATCAACTGGCCAGTGCCCGCGGTCGTTGCTGTCATGGGGTCATTGGCGATGGGCCCACCGGCCGTCGCGAGTCCGGAGGCCTCGGCCATCTCAATCACCGCTCGCCCGCCGGCGAGGCGCCACTTGGCCTCCACCGCGGTGCGCAAAGGACCGGTGACCGTGGACGAGCGATTGGCCCCTCCAAACGCGTCGAGCGTCCCTTCGCCCCCGTCGGCCAACGGTTGAACATCGCTGCTCACCCCAGCCCGACTGGCCCCCTCGGCCATAGCGATCGCCGCATCCGGAGCGGTGAGGGTTCCACGAAACTTGTCGGGACAGGCCAGCAGTCGCATTCCCCCATGGTGCCCGCCGACTAGGTTCGAAGCTGTGACCTCATCGGTTGTTCTTGTTTCGAATCGCGGCCCGGTGTCCTTTCGCGAAGTCGACGGCCAACTGGTGGGCACCAGAGGTGGCGGCGGCCTGGTCAGCGGACTGGCGCCACTAGTTGCGGGCCGCGACACGACTTGGGTCGCGGCGGCGCTCAGTGACGGCGACCGCGCCGCGGCCGCCGACGGCGTTATAGAAGCGGCCGGGATGCGAGTCCGAACCTTGGCCATCGACGATGCCATCCTCAGACCCGCCTATGACGTTGTTTGCAACGCCACGTTGTGGTTCATGTACCACGGGCTTTTCGACTTGTCCCGGCGGCCGATCTACGACACGAGTTGGGACGACGCGTGGGCGGCCTTTCGCAGCTACAACCAGCAGTTCGCCGATGTCATTGCCACCGACACTGCGGCCAACGCCACCGTTTTGGTGCAGGACTATCACCTTTGCTTGCTCGGACCGATGCTGCGTTCCTCGCGGCCCGATCTCACCACCGTTCATTTTTCCCACACACCGTTTGCGCCGCCCATGATGATGAAGGCCCTGCCCACCGCGGCGGCCCACGAACTTCTCGAAGGCATGGCTGGTCACGATGTCTGCGGATTTCACTCGGCCCGCTGGGCCAAGGACTACCAAGATTCGTGCCTGAACGTACTCGGACACGAAGTACCGACGTTTGTGTCGCCGCTGGCCCCCGACCCCGACGACATCGGAGCGGTCGCGGCATCGCCGCGATGTGTCGAGGCGTACCACGAACTCGACGAACACGTCGGCGACCGCCAACTCATCGTCAGGGTCGACCGCATCGAGCTGTCCAAGAACCTGCTCCGCGGTTTTCGAGCCTTCGACCGGCTTCTCCGCGATCGTCCCGACCTGAGAGAACGGGTCGTTTTTCGTTCACTCGGCTATCCCAGCCGCGAAGGCCTGCCCGAATATCTGGCCTACCGACAAGAGGTTGAAGCGCTGGTCGATGTCATCAACCGGCGCTGGCAGACCTCCGAGTGGACACCGATCGAGCTCGACTTTCGAGATGATTTTCCACGATCAGTCGCCCATTTGTGCCGCTACGACGTGCTCTACATCAACCCCATCCGCGACGGTCTCAACCTGGTCGCCAAAGAAGGCCCCATCGTCAACACCAACAACGGCACCCTCGTTCTGAGCCGAGAAGCAGGCATCCACGACGAACTCGAAGGCGCCTGTCTGAGCGTAAATCCCTACGACATCGCCGAACAGGCCCGGGCTCTAGGAGAGGCCCTCGATCGCACCGCCGCCCAACGAGCAACCGCCAGCGCCGAACTGCGGCGAAGGGCTCTGCTACGTACCCCCAAGGACTGGATGGCCGAGCAACTCGCGGCCGCGTCAGCCGGGCGCTGACCGAGCCCGATCGAGCAAATCCCGCAACATCTCCTCGGCCCCGGCCGGGCCGTCAACCACATGATCGGCGCGGTTCAACAAAATCGGAGGGGCCTCTTCGGATGCGACGGCCACCCGCACAGTGGCAACCCCGCGCTGGGCTAGTTCGTCGAGTCCGTCGAACGCAGGAAGGTCGCCGAGGTCGTCGCCGACGTAGGCCACCGGATCGAAATCCTGAGCGAGTTCGACCACCACGGTGCCCTTGTCGCGTTTGATCGGCGGGTGAATCTCGAACGAGGCCTTGGCTCGGCGGCCTTCGGCGCCGGTGCGAATCGCCGCATCGTCTACCCACTTTTGCACCGGGCCGGAAAGCTCGGGCTGATTGCGATAGTGAATCGTGAGCGACAACCCCTTGGGTTCGACCACGGCCTCTCCGAACTCGGCGACGGCCTCCTCGACCAGCTGCCTCATAACCGACCGCCACTCTTCGGCTTCGTGCAACGTGTGATGACGGCCGCCAGTGCGCCACTCGAGTCCGTACAACCCCACGATGTCGATGACGGGAGGGATCAGATCGGCGAGATAGGTAACCGGACGCCCCGATACGATCGCGACGCGACCCAGGGCGTCGTGTAGGTCAACAAGCAGCTCCGGCAAGCCAGCGCGAGGAACAGCCCCATCGGGCTCAGGGCCGATGTCGGACAGAACACCGTCGAAGTCGAGAAAGAGCCCGGCTCGGGTCGGCGCCCACCCGAAAGGGTCGAGCGGATGATGATCCATGGATGAACTAGCCCAAGGTCCGATCGGCCCCGAGCACGACAATCACATGAAACCCATCGACCTCCGATGGCGTCTTGACGATTGTCGACAGGTCGGTCGGCATCGGTTGGGGAACAACCGCCGCGCCACCGAGTTCGGTCGCGATCCCCGCCGCGTCGGCTTCGTAGCCAGCAGCGAAGTAGATCGCCGAGGTCGGGGGTTCGCCCGCGGCGTTGATTCCGATGCTCGTGTAACCGGCAGTTTGCAACAGCTGCGACTGGGTCCCGGCCAGCCCGCTGACCCCGACACCGTTGGCGACCGCAGCCTTGACCTCGGCAACGGGGCGGGTAACGGGCGTATCGGGAACAACGGGAACGGTCACTTCGGGCTCGACCGCCGTGGCATCGTCGGTGGCGCCCTCGCCGGCACCGACGTCGATCGGTTCGGATGTATCGACGTTGTCGTCGGCGCCGGGGTCGACAACACCGGTGGGGTCGGCGGTGGATTCTGGTGCCGCAGCACTGTCGCCGCCCACACCGCCTTTCCACAACAGAACAAAACCGATGACAACGGCCAACAAGATCAGCGCGCTCCCGCGAGCAGCCGCGTTGCCGCCCGAACGGGCCAACGAGCCGTCAGCGGCCGCGTATCTTCCAGGTGCAGTCATCAGGGGTGCTCCTCGGTGAGCGGGGCCAGAGTTGGCTGACAGCATTGCATCTTCACAGCATCGCAGATTCTAAGGCGTCGGTGGCGACGCCGTCCCGTACGCTGTCCTGCGCAACCCCTAGTCGGGGTTGGCTGCCCGTGTAGCTCAGTTGGTAGAGCAGCTGTCTTGTAAACAGCAGGTCGCAGGTTCGACTCCTGTCGCGGGCTCAACTTTGGCCTCGCCGCCGGTTGACCTCATAACAGACCACCGCGGCCGCGTTCGACACGTTCAACGAGTCGAGCACCCCCGACATCGGGATCGACACCACCGTGTCGCAGCGCTCGCGCACCAGACGCGAAATTCCTGGTCCTTCAGCGCCGAGCACCAGCGCTATCGGTTCTTGCGCGACTGTCAGGTCGAACAGAGAACGATCGCCGCCAGCATCGAGCCCAACGGTCCAAATCCCCCGCGCCGACAAAGTCTTCATCGCCGTCGGTAACCCGCCCACCACAGCCATACGGAGATGTTCGATCGCCCCCGCCGCCGTCTTCGCCACAGTTGGCGTGACATGCGCCGCTCGATGTTTGGGCAGCACGATTCCGGTGACGCCGGCACACTCAGCGGTTCGCAAAATGGCCCCAAGGTTGTGGGGATCGGTGATGCCGTCGAGCAGCAACAAGAACGGAGGGGTGCCGTCGCGGTCGGCTTGAAGAAGTTCGTCGAACGGCACCGGCCGAATCGGCTGCGCCATCGCCAAAACCCCTTGTGAGCCATCGGTTCGGGTCATGGATTCGAATTTGGCCCTCGAAAGTTCGCGGATCGTTACCTTGGCCTCGTCAGCCAGATCGATGATGTCGTCGAGTATCGGCGCCGGGTCGAGATCCCCGGCCAAGATTACTTCGCGGGTACGACGAGTTCCGGCCATGAGAAGCTCGCGCACCGCGTGGCGTCCCTCGACCTGATCGCCCCCGAGGTTCGCGCCGCCTCGCGGCTCGTCGGTTGCTCGGATCGGCGTCGTGCCCCGCTGACCATCACCGCGCCGAGGTCCTCGATTGGGGGCACCAGTACGGCGAGACCCGCCTTTACCGCCCTTGGCGGCCGCACCGCCCTTGCCGCCCTTGCCACCGCGGCTGGCCCCGGAGCGGCCTCTCTTGTTGCTCATGACGCCACCAGGGCCACAGCCCAAGCAGCGATACCCTCACCTCGTCCAAGAGCACCAACCCCTTCGGTACGCCGTCCAGTCACCGTGACTGGGGCGCCGCACGCCTCACTGAGCTTGTTCTGCATTTCTTCCTTCACTGGGGAGATCTTCGGTGCGTCCAGCACCACTGAACAATCGATGTTGCCTGGCCGCCAACCGGCGGACCGGACCGCGTTGCTGGCCCGTCGCAACAACTCAATACTGTCGGCGCCGGCTAGAGAAGGATCGGTGTCGGGGAACATCTGCCCAATATCACCAAGCCCAGCCGCGCCGAGCAACGCGTCGGCACATACGTGGGCGATCACGTCGGCGTCGCTATGGCCAATCAGACCCCGAGCCGACTCGAAGGCGACTCCGCCGAGCACCAGCACCCGGCTGGGGTCGTCGGTATAGGCGTGCACATCAAAGGCCTGCCCGACCCGAAAGGGAATTGATTCGTTGCTCACGAGATATCACCGTCGGCCAGGATCAGCCGCGCCAACTCGAAATCCAGAGGGTTCGTGATCTTGAGATTGCGAGGGTCGCCGTCCACAACCACCACTTTGCCACCTACCGCCTCTACCACCGTGGCGTCGTCGCTGGCATCGGGCGACGAAGCATGGGCTTGACGCAGGACCGAGGCCCGAAATCCTTGAGGAGTCTGCACCGCCACAAGGGTGTCACGGTCGAGCGCACCTGCTCCACGAACCCGAACCGAGTCGACCACGTCAACCCCCGGCACCGCAGCATCGGCGCCGCCTGCCACCGCGGCAATCACCCGCTCGTAAACAGCATCGGCGGTGAGAGGTCGTGCGCCGTCGTGGACCAAAACCACGGTGGCCGACTGCGGCACCGCCGCCAGGCCGTTGCGCACCGACTCCGAACGGCTCGCTCCCCCAGCGACCGCCTTGACCCGACCGCTCCCACCCGAGTCGCCACCAGCACCGAAATCTTCAACCCGATCATTCGGCAACACGACGACGACACCATTGCTATGACGCGCCGCGGTACGAACGCTTCTGTCAACCATCCGCTCGCCAGCCAGCTCGAGAAATTGCTTCGCCGCTCCGAAACGGGAACCCGAGCCCGCAGCGACAACGACCACCCACACCGTGGGATCCACACTATTCATGATGTGATCCTGTCAGCTTTGTGTTCGAACCACTCCCCTCGGCCCAGTAGAACTATGGTGACGTCGACCCATGCCTGACACGACTCTTCCTTCGCTTCTCCGTGCCACCCTGCTTTTTGCCGAACTCAGCGACGACGCCCTCGGCCGGATCGCCGACGCGGCCGTCGAGCGCACGTTGCGGCGCGGCGACATACTTTTCAACGAAGGCGAAGCTCCCGATTCTTTGTTTGTTGTGGTGAGCGGCCGAATCGCAATCGCCAACCGATCGGTCGACGGCCGCGAGTCGGTTGTGGCCCTGATGGAATCGGGTGACCTGTTCGGCGAAATGGGGCTGTTCGACTCACTCGGCCGATCAGCCGAAAGCCGCGCCCTCGAACCCTCCAAAGTCCTGCAAATCTCTTACGACCCGGTGCGCGATCTCTACGAGTCGAGCCCTCTCGAACTGTGGAATGTGGTCAAGCTGCTCGCAACCCGTCTACGAGCGATGGACGAGGCCCTGGCCGACTCGGTTTTCTTGGATGTAACGGGCCGCACCGCCAAACGGCTGCTCGAACTGGCCGGCAACGACAACGAGTTCACGTTGCCTGTCACTCAAGAAGAGCTGGCGGGCATGGTCGGCGCGAGCCGCGAACGAGTCAACAAAGCCATCGCCTCGTTCGTGCGTCTGGGTTGGCTCGAACAATCCGAACGTCGCTACGCCATAACCAACCGCGAACAACTTTCGATTCGTTCGCGCTAGTGGGCGCCGACATCGGCCAAAGCAATGGCGGCCATCAACGTCGGCGCTCGCAGAGCCTCTAGCGCGCCGGGGACCGTGCACGGCCCGGGCGGAACAATCGCTCGTCGAAACCCCATGCGGGCTGCTTCGGCCAACCGGCGATCGAGATGACCGACCTGACGCAGTTCGCCGCCGAGCCCAACCTCGCCCACCACCACAAGGTCGTCGCTCAGAGGGTGACCAGTAAGCGAAGAAGCTACCGATAGAGCAACCGCGGCGTCGGCACCGGGATCGCTCACCCGAGCGCCACCAACGGCCAACGCGTAAACATCGGCACCGGCCACGCTGAGCCCGCATCGGCGTTCGAGCACGGCCAACAGCATGGATAGCCGGCCCTGATCGAGGCCCTGAGCCGACCGCCGCGGGGTGGCCAGAGACGACTTGGCCACCAACGCCTGCAACTCGATCAGCAACGGTCGATTGCCATCGAGGGTCGGAACTATCGCCGACCCCGACACGCCGGTAACCCGGTCGGCGAGGAACAGCCCGCTCGGATCGGCCACCGCTGCCAACCCCGACTCGTCCATCTGGAGCAGCCCGACTTCGGTTGTGGCCCCGAAACGATGCTTGCTGGCGCGAAGCAAGCGCAGCCCATGGTGGCGGTCACCGTCGAACTCCAGAACAGTGTCGACCACATGCTCGAGCACCCGCGGCCCAGCCAGCGTGCCTTCTTTGGTCACGTGGCCCACCAGCAACACCGCCGTGCCATTGGTCTTGGCGTACTGCACCAACGCGTGGGCACACTCGCGAACTTGGGCCACGGACCCGGGAGCAGATGCCAAGTTGGGGTCGTGCATCGTCTGGATTGAGTCGATGACCACCACGTCTGGTTTGACCTCATCGAGATGGCTCAAAATATGAACCAGTGCCGTCTCGGCGACGAGCCACAGGTCTTGGTGGACTGCTCCCAGACGGTCGGCCCGCCCGCGAACTTGGCCAGCCGACTCTTCACCCGACACGTAGAGGCTTCTTGATCCGACGGCCGCAGTAGCCCCGACGAGCTGCAAAAGCAGCGTGGACTTGCCTATGCCCGGCTCGCCACCAACCAATGTGACCGAACCAGCAACCAAACCTCCACCAAGCACCCGGTCGACTTCTGGAAGCCCGGTTGAGCGAGCAACACTGGCATCATCGACGATGGAGCTCATCGGCATGGGGGTGGACTGCGCCGAGCCGACAGAAGTTGGCGAATCGCGGACATCGAGCTCCTCGACCAATGTGTTCCACTCGTCGCAGCCGTCACAGCGGCCAACCCACTTGGGCGTGCTCCAGCCACACTGGGCGCAACGATGAACAGTCTTGGTGCGAGCCATCAAAGCACCCTACGCGCCGGGTGTGACGAGGGCGGGCGAATCAGGTGGCGCGGCTACGAAGCAGATCTTCGAAGCCCCGCACGACCGTGTGCTCGGTTTCGGGAGGGACTTCGGCGCCGGTGACAAACAGGCCGGTCGCCATGCCGAGTTCGGTGGCAACGTCGAGGTGGGCGGCAACATTGGACAGATAGAAACAGTCGTAGAGATCGACTGACATTGTGCGCCGGGTTGCTTCGAACAGCGCCGGCTCGGGCAGCGCCGATCCGACGTCGCCGCTGACCATCCACGAGGTGACCGCACCGTCGAGCGAGGCCATGCGCCGCAGACGGTCTCCCCACACCCGCGGCTGGTTTCCGATCGCGGCCACCGGCAAACGACTCGAGACCATTCGGTCGAGAAAGGGATGAAGGCCGGGTACAAGCCTGAACGAAGAGAGGTAACGGGTCTCGATTTCTTCGGCCCGCGGCCCAAGACCAACCTCGCTCCAGAACTCCTCGGGCGAGAGCCGCCCCAACACCAACTGCCGATGGAAATGACGGATGGCTTCGGGGTCGGCCTCGGGTTGCTCAGCAGTGATGAGCGGCAGCAGCAATCCTTCGATTGGGTCGGTCGGTCGGACAACAACGCCGTGGACGTCGACAACCAAGAGACGCAGCAATCGCCTACGCGGCCTGTTTGCCTCGGCCTCGCGACTAGCCGCTCGTTGCTGGCGTTGACGTTGATCACGTCGGCGACGTCCTTTGGGTGTGCGAAGCTTGGCGAGAACGTAGGTGCCGAGTCGGCTGAGCAGAACCAAAACCAGCAAGACCAGTGCCACCAGCGCAACCGTTGCCCACACCCTCGGCAAGATGTCGCTACTGGACGCCGACGCCGCGACGTCGGCCGCCGGGTCGCCGTAAGACCACGCCCACGTGACCGTGTCGTCGACAACCTCGCCGGTGTCCGACGACGCGTTGGCCGGCATCCGCACCGACATGGTGAGTCCCAGCGCCGACTCGAACGAAGTGCCCGAGGCCGACTCGACCGCTAGCAACGACCGGCCCAACGGTGCGTTGTCGAGCAACCCGGCAAGTACATCGTCGCCAAGCGTCTCCAGCGAGGGAGCCGGATCGATGCTGGCTTGGAAGTCGTAGTGATTACTGGATGGACCAAGCCCGATCCGGGTGAAGTCGTGTTGGTTGTCGAGCACAACATTTGAAAACACCAGGTCAGGACCGACGAGTTCGTCCAAGATCCCACCAAGTTCCTCGGGCGAGAGAAACGGCTTGGTCGCTACGAGGGTGATGCCGCCATCGTCAACCGTGGGCCCCGTGACTGTCCATCCGGCATTGGAAAGATCGTCGAATCTGAGGTCGGCCGGGTCGTCGACCAACAGCGATACCGCTTCGGCGTCAGCTATCACCGTCACGGTGACAGTGCCAGCGCCGTCGTCGTGGACAACGATGTCGACGGCGGTATCGACTCGACAGGCACTGGCCAAAACAACCAGCACCAGTCCCAGAAGAAGCACACGCGCCCGACTCATTCATCAGAAGCTAGACGGTCCTCGCCGTAATGCGGTTCACCAACGCGAAACGGGAGGCCAGCAACTGCTGGCCCCCGTTGCTCGACTTGTCCAAGCGAGGTGCGCGATGTGTCCGACTTGACTTTGACTGTGCTATCCCCGCGGCGTCCAGGTCGGGGTCCAGCCGTAGTCCAAGACCAGGCGCTGCACCCACGCAGCCAACTGAGCTCGGGTCACTGTTTGATCCGGAGAGAAGGTGGTGGCGGTTGTGCCGGTCGTGATCTTGGAGTCTTTCATCCAACGAATCGCGGGCTCATAGTAGAAGCCGGCACCGACGTCATCGAAGTTGTGAGGCGTAGTGATGTTTGGCTCCCCGACGAGTCTCCACAAGAAGACCGCCATCTGAGCCCTGGTGACCGGAGCATCGGGGGCGAACGTGGTTGCACTGGTGCCGGTAGTGATGCCCTTTACGAAGGCCCACTTGACCGGCTCGTAGAAGTAGGTGCCGCCCCAAACGTCGGTGAACGGCTCCTCAAATAGGGTCCACTGCGAGCCAGAGAGCCGGAACAGGAACGTCACCATCTGGCCACGGGTGAGCGGCGCCTCGGGTGAATACGTCGTGGCGCTGGTGCCGGTGGTGATGCCGTTGGCCTTCAAGAAGCCAACGCCTTCGGCGTAGAACGCCCATGGGGGGATGTCGTCAAACCCAGTCGGTCCGAACGGACCGGTATCGAATACGTCCGAGGTGGCCAGAACACCAAGCGGACTTGCCGCACCCAAGGTCTTGCTGGCAGTGTCGTAGGTATACGCATCCCAGAAACCATCGTCATCGGGAGCGACGCCGAAGTTGTCGGCGAGGGATTCGAACACGACGATGCTGCCATCTCCAGAAATCACCGGGAGAGCACTGTCACCGTTGCCTCCCACACCAGCGACCTCGCTGATCCGCTCAGGGGCAGTGTTGCCTACCGTGAAGATGAACACGTCCATCGCCAAGTTGGTGTCGCCAGGGACTAGGTTGGTGGCCCACGACTGGAAGGTCACGTGAGTGCCATCGTCGGAGATAGACACCGCCAGCGAACGGTCGTTGGAGTCAACGCCGGTCTGGTACGGCACCGACACACGAGTGGTCTGCACCAGGTTTCGATCATAGACGTAGACATCGGCTACACCGTTGGTGTCACCAAAGATCAGGTTCTCGGCGAACGACTCAAAGGCGACATACCGGCCGTCACTGGAGATCTTGGGCAAGAAGCTGTTGTCGTCCGCATTCTTGAGTTCTGCCGACAAGCTCACGCGTTCGGTCGTGTTGCCGAGACGGTCTCGCACAAAGATGTCCCACTTGGCGTTGAGGTCGTTGCCAACAAGGTTTGTGGCCTCTGACTCGAAGGCCACGTAACGGCCGTCGCCGGACAAGTCCGGGACAAACGACCGGCCGTCGGCGCCTCCGCCCGAACCGCTAACACTGATCAACTCGACTGCACCAGTGACACGATCCTTGACAAAGATGTCTGAATCAATGTCGGTGTCGAGGGGATTGAGGTTCGAGGCCAGAGAGTGAAAGGCCACGTAGCGGCCGTCATCGCTGACCGAAGGGTGAAACGATGCGCCGTTGGCTTCGCTGCCATCGCCGGCGCGACTAACAACTTCGAGCTGGCCCGTCAGGCGATCGGCAAGAATCACATCCCACGCATTGTTGGTATCAGTCATGCCAAAATTCGTAGCCCGGGAATGAAAGACGACGAAGCGACCATCGGCTGAGATATCGCCAAAGGAGCTGTCGCCGTTGGCTTGTGCCGCCACGGTTCGACTCACCACCTCGAGCGTATGGTTGGTGCGATCCCGAATGAAGACGTCGCTGAATCCGTTTGTGTCGCCGGGCACGATGAAACCCTGCTCAGAGTGAAACACCACGAAACGACCATCGGCATTCACCGCCGGCAACATGGTCCCGTCGTCGGCGGTACCAAATAGCACCGGCCCAGACATGCCCGGAGTTCGAGCGACCGACGCCCCCGCGACAGTCGGAGCGACCAACGAGGCAAAAAGTGCAGCAACGATCAGAGACGGAAGAACCCTGGCGATAGAAAATTGGCGTGGCATAAGGCTCTGATCGAGCCGACAGCGTTTCGCCTTTACTCCCTCAGGGTCGAAAGACTCAGAAGCCCCAGTAACCAATCAACCATGGTCCCGCCGGGACCGCCGATCGAAAGGACCATGGTCCGCGCTACCCGTTATTGCTCAGCCGGGCCGTTTAGCCGGCGCGGCCGGGCAGGGGCCAGGAGTTGGCTCAGAAACTCGACTCACCGGCGTCGGCCAACTCGGGTTCCTCGGGTTCGAAACCTTCGATGGCTCGAAACACCACCTCGAGTTCGTCGGGAGCGTCGGCCTTGGGTTCGACATCGACAATGATGATCTCGCCGGCGCGGAACTCCTTGTAAAGCAAACGTTCCGACAAAGGATCCTCGACCAAACGCTGCAAAGCGCGACGCAGAGGGCGAGCCCCCAATGTCGGGTCGTAACCCTTGTCGGCGAGATGATCCTTCGCGGCGTCGGTTAGCTCGAGCCCCATGCCTTGGCCCGCCAATTGGATGGCGGTGCGGGCCACCATGAGATCGACAATTTGGCGAACCTCGGGCTGAGACAGTTCGTGGAACACGATTACGTCATCGATGCGGTTGAGGAACTCGGGCCGGAAGTGAGCTTTGAGAGCGTCGTTGACCTTTTCCTTCATGCGCTCGTAGTTCACGGCCTCGTCGGCCTTGGTGAAGCCGAGGTTGGCCTTGCGGAGATCTTGCGTACCAAGGTTGGAGGTCATGATCAGTACCGTGTTGCGGAAGTCGACCGAGCGGCCCTGCGAATCGGTCAACCGGCCTTCCTCGAGGATCTGCAACAACGTGTTGAACACATCGGGATGGGCCTTTTCGACTTCGTCGAACAGCACCACCGAGAACGGCTTGCGGCGCACCTTTTCGGTGAGCTGGCCACCTTCTTCGTATCCCACATAACCAGGGGGCGAGCCGACCAGGCGGCTGACCGTGTGCTTCTCCTGGTATTCGGACATGTCGAGGCTGATGAGCGCACTTTCGTCGCCGAACAGGAACTCGGCGAGAGTCTTGGCGAGTTCGGTCTTGCCGACTCCGGACGGACCCAAGAAGATGAACGATCCGCTCGGCCGCTTGGGATCCTTGAGACCGGCTCGAGTGCGACGAATGGCTTGGCTGACCGCCTTGATGGAATCTTGCTGACCAATAACGCGCTTGTGAAGCTCGTCTTCCATCCGCAAAAGTTTTTGCGTTTCTTCCTCGGTCAGCTTGTAAACCGGGATACCGGTCCAGAGTGACAGAACTTCGGCGATTGCTTCTTCGTCGACCTCGTCGAACAAGTCCAGACCCTTGGCTTTGGCGTCACCTTCCATCGAGTCGCGGCGGGCCAGAAGCTCCTTTTCCTTGTCGCGCAGCCGGCCGGCTTCTTCGAACTGCTGGCCCTCGACCGCATCTTTCTTTTGACGCACAACCTCGGAGATCTCGGATTCGAGTTCTTTGTATTCGGGTGGGGTCTCCATGCGCTTGATGCGCAGCCGCGAACCAGACTCGTCGATGAGGTCGATGGCCTTGTCGGGGAGGTGACGATCAGAGATGTAGCGATCGGCCAAGTTCGCCGCCGCGACCAGTGCCTGATCGGTGATGGTCACGCGGTGATGGGTTTCGTAACGGTCGCGAAGCCCCTTAAGAATCTCGATCGTGTGAGCAACCGACGGTTCGTCCACCACGACCTTTTGGAAACGACGCTCGAGAGCAGCATCTTTCTCGAGATGCTTGCGATACTCGTCGAGTGTGGTCGCCCCAATGGTCTGCAGCTCGCCGCGAGCCAACATCGGCTTGAGAATCGACGCGGCATCGATTGCGCCTTCGGCTGCGCCGGCACCAACCAACGTGTGGATCTCGTCGATGAACAAGATGATGTCGCCGCGAGATTTGATCTCTTTGAGAACCTTCTTGAGCCGCTCCTCGAAATCACCTCGGTACCTGGAACCGGCGACAAGCGCACCTAGATCTAGGGTGTAAAGCTGCTTGTGGGCGAGCGTTTCGGGAACAGAGTCGGCGGCGATGGCCTGAGCCAGCCCTTCGACGATGGCCGTCTTGCCAACTCCCGGCTCGCCGACCAGAACCGGATTGTTCTTGGTGCGCCTACTAAGAATTTGCATGACTCGCTCGGTTTCGCGCGACCGGCCGATCACCGGATCGAGAGCCTTTTCGCGGGCGGCCTGTGTGAGGTTGCGACCGAATTGGTCGAGAACCAGCGAACCCGAACCAGAATCGCCGCCCGAACCGCCGGCTGTTGCGCCAGCTTTCTCGCCTGAGCCGCCACCCGCAGAACCCTCAGGGCCCGACCCAGACCCGGAGTACCCCGACAGAAGCTGGATCACCTGTTGGCGAACGCGGCTGAGGTCGGCGCCAAGCTTGACCAACACCTGAGCGGCGACGCCTTCGCCTTCGCGGATCAAGCCCAGGAGGATGTGCTCGGTGCCGATGTAGTTGTGGCCGAGCTGGAGGGCTTCGCGGAGGCTGAGTTCGAGGACCTTTTTGGCCCGCGGCGTAAAGGGAATGTGTCCCGACGGCGAGGATCCACCTTGCCCGATGATTTCCTCGACCTGGTTGCGAACCGCTTCGAGGCTGATGCCGAGCGATTCCAGCGCTTTGGCGGCGACGCCTTCGCCTTCGTGAATCAGACCAAGCAGAATGTGCTCGGTGCCGATGTAGTTGTGGTTGAGCAGGCGCGCCTCTTCTTGCGCCAACACCACCACACGCCGAGCCCTGTCTGTGAACCGCTCGAACATCGGTTGTTCCTCCCAAAATCGCGGGTAATCGGATCGTCCTGTTTCGCGAGCATACCGGCGGCCACTGCACTGAGGTCTTCGATCAGCTGCTAACTACTCGCTCCATCGGCAGCTTCAACGCCGCACCAAGGAAAGATGTTCCAAGTCGTCGCAGGTGTTGGGGCCGAAACTGGGGCAAACACGCACGACCGTCTAGCGTGGAGGGGTGGCCCATCCTCTCGCGATCTTGCCGACCATGGAACCAGACCTTGTTCGCACCGAACAAGAACTTTTGCGCGTCGTTACCGCAGAGGGTGACTTTCTGACCGAGATCGCCAGCCATCTGATCAACGCCGGCGGCAAAAGAGTCCGCCCCGGCTTCGCCATTGCCTCGGCATCGGTTCTCGATCCAACTGGTTCCGAAGCAACCATCGATGTGATCCGAGGAGGCTGCGCGGTCGAATTGGTGCACATTGGCTCGCTGTACCACGACGACGTGATGGACGATGCCACTACTCGCCGCAGCGTAAAGAGCGTCAACTCCCAGTGGGGCAACCTTCGAGCAATCCTCGCCGGCGACTACTTGTTGGGCCGGGCATCGGAGCTTGCATCCGGACTCGGTACCGAAGTCGCCGGACTCTTGGCGACCACGATCACCCAATTGTGCGAAGGGCAGATCTTCGAGCTCGAATCGGCCTACGACCCAGACCGCACCGTCGAACGCTACGAACGTTCGATCACCGGCAAGACGGCATCGTTGCTGGGTAGTGGATGCCGGATCGGGGCTCTTGTCGCCGGACATTCTCGGGCCACGGTCGAATCCTTGACCGAATTTGGGCTGGCCTACGGCATGGCTTTTCAGATCGTCGATGACATCCTCGACATTGTCGCCACCGACGCCGAACTCGGCAAACCAGCGGGCAACGATCTCATCGAAGGGATCTATACCCTTCCCGTGATTCTTGCCCTGCAAGAAGACTCCATCGGCGACGAGTTGAGATCGCTTCTCTCTCCAACCATTTCGCTCGCCCAACGCGACCGGGCCCGCGAGTTGGTCAAAAAGTCAGACGGGCTTCAGTCGGCACTCGATTCGGCTCGGTCATGGGCCGACAAAGCGGCCGCTACTCTCACCGACCTGCCCGACACACCCGGAGCGAGAGCGCTGCGGGCGGCCAGCGACGTGCTCATCGAGCGAGCCGCGGCCCCTCGAGGCCGCAAACGGTTTTCGGGGCGGGCTCGTTAGTCGGCCGGATCGGCGATCTCAGTTTCTCGACGCAACGTCGGGAACAGCACAACGTCACGAATCGTGGTTGTCCCGGTAAGTAACATGACCAACCGATCGACACCTATGCCGAGCCCGGCAGTGCCCGGTAGCCCGTATTCGAGGGCCCGCAAGTAGTCCTCGTCAACAACCATGGCCTCGTCGTCGCCGGCTGCGCCTTCGGCCTCTTGAGCTTCGAAGCGTTGTCGTTGGATTTCGGGATCGGTGAGTTCGGAGAACCCGTTACACAGTTCGCGACCGGCGACAATTGCTTCGAACCGTTCGGTGTAGCCGGGCCGATCACGATGTTCGCGAGAAAGCGGCGACACTTCGACGGGATAGTCAGTGACAAAAACCGGACCCCAGAGCTCGGGCTCGCAGGTCTTTTCGTAGATCTCGAGGATGAGCTTTCCGGGACCGTAATGGTCCTTGACGGCCACGCCGAACTTGTCGCAAAGCGCTCGCAGTTCGTCCATCGGCGTATCGAGATTGATATCGACACCGGCGTGTTCGAGAATCAGCTCTTCCATCGTGGCTCGGCGCCAAGGCGTCGAAAGGTCGACCTCGCGGCCGTCGTAATCGATGGTGGTCGAACCAATTACTTTCTCGGCGATTCCGGCGACCAGATTCTCGGTGAGGGTCATCATGTCGGCATGATCGGCGTAAGCCCAGTAAAGCTCGAGCATCGTGAACTCGGGATTGTGCCGAGTCGACATGCCTTCATTGCGAAATACCCGACCGATCTCGAAAACCTTTTCCATCCCTCCCACCACCAACCGCTTGAGATATAGCTCGGGCGCGATCCGCAGATACAGATTGGCGTCGAGCGCGTTGTGATGGGTCTCGAACGGCCGAGCCAGCGCGCCGCCAGGAATCGGATGCAGCATCGGGGTCTCGACCTCGACAAAGTCTTGATCGTGCAGCAGCGTTCGCATCGTGGCGACGATCTGGGAGCGCTGCGTGAAAGCGATCCGGGACTCTTCGGTGACCCAAAGATCGACGTAGCGCTGGCGATACCTGGTGTCTGGGTCGGAGATGCCATGCCACTTGTCGGGGAACGGACGCTGGGTTGGAGCCAGCACTGTCCATTGGTCGACCCTCACCGATAGCTCGCCTCGGCGGGTCATCATGACGAGTCCGGTGACGGCGATCCAGTCGCCGATCGACAGCCCCGTGAAGCCATCGAAATCTGGGGTGCTCTTGGCCATCGCGAACAGCTGGATTCGTCCCGTTGAGTCCTGAAGCGAACCAAAGGCCAGCTTGCCTTGATCTCGTCGCAGCATGAGCCGACCAGCGACCGTTACAACCTGGTCGGTTTCGGTGCCGGCCTCGGTATCTCCAAAATCATCGGCGACCGAGCGCGTGGAATGGGTGACGTCGTATCGGTAAGGGACGGTCATAAGCGACTACTTCGTGTTTCGGTCGTGCACGATCCGCAGACCGTGCAATGTCAGGAACGGCTCGACGTGTTCGATGGTGTCAGAGACCGGAGCTATCAAGTGTGCCAGCCCGCCGGTCGCGACCACATTGATTTCTCCGAGTTCGTTACCGAACCGGTTGATCATGCCGTCGATCATTGCGGCAAACCCGAACACCGCACCGGACTGGATCGACTCGACTGTCGACTTGCCAATGACGCTTCGCGGCTCGACCAATTCGATAGCGCGCAGCATGGCGGCCCTTCCGAACAACGCATCGAGGCTGATCTCGATGCCAGGAGCGATCGCCCCTCCCAGGAACTCGCCCCTTTCGGATATGACATCGAAATTGTTGCCGGTGCCGAAGTCGACCACCACGGTTGGTCCGCCATAGAGGTCGTAAGCCGCGATCGCGTTGGCGATCCGATCGGCACCGACCTCCTTGGGGTTGTCGTACAGGATCGGCATCCCGGTCTTGACGCCGGGTTCGATCACGATCGGTTCGAACGGCAAGTAACGCTCGACCATATGGCGAAGACTGGCCAAAATCCGTGGCACGCCCGAGCAGACCGCGGCACCCACCAGGTCGTGATCGAAATCGACCTCGACGGTGTCGAGCAAAGAACGAATTTGCACCGAATACTCGTCGCTGGTGCGATCGGCGTCGGTCGACAGCCGCCAATGATCAACCAACCCAAACGCCGCACCTTCGTTGGCACTATCGGAGTCGACTTGCGAGTCGTAGAGACCTAGCACCGTCTGGGTGTTACCGACATCTATCGTGAGAAGCACGAACGAAACGCTACCTGACAAGCCTTGATGCCCCGCTATGAGCATCGGGAACATACGATCACTGGGTGACCAACGCCGCCGCACCAGACCCGACCGACTCGCCCTCTCTCGACGGGCAACTCGTCGAACAAGTAGTCAACCGCCACTGGAACGAAGCGCATCCAGTGCTCGAGGACTACATCCGGATACCCGCCAAATCGCCCAACTTCGATCCCGACTGGCAAGCCAACGGATACATCGCCGATGCCGTCGAGTTGGTGCGCAAATGGTGTGGCGACCACTGCCCCGAATCGGCCGAAGTTCTTGTCCACGAGATCGACGGACTGACCCCGGTGGTGATCGTTGACATTCCAGCAACGGCAGGCAGCCCCAACGAAGAAACCGTGTTGCTCTACGGGCATCTCGACAAGCAACCCGAGATGACCGGATGGCGCGACGGCCTCGGCCCATGGGAACCCGTGCTCGAGGGTGACCGCTTGTACGGGCGAGGCGGGGCCGACGACGGATACTCGGCATTCGCGGCCATGGCGGCCATCGATGCCGTTCGAACAGCAGGAGGACATCATCAAAGGTGCATCGTCTTGATCGAGGCCAGCGAAGAGTCGGGATCGCCCGACCTGCCCGCCCATCTCGACGCGTTGCGAGAACGACTCGGCGAGATCTCTCTGGTTGTTTGCCTCGACTCGGCCGGTCCCGACTACGACGCTATGTGGATGACCACCTCGCTTCGGGGCTTGATCCAAGCCGAGCTCCGAGTCGACGTTGTGAACCGTGGACTGCACTCCGGAATCGCCGGTGGCATCGCTCCTTCCAGCGTTCGGATTCTGAGGCAACTTCTCGACCGTATCGAGGACCCGGCCACGGGGCGGATCCTTATCGACGCGTTCCATGTCGAAGTTCCCGAGGGGCGCCTAACCGAAGCCCGCGACGCGGCGGCCGCCGGCGTCGATCCTCGCGATGACGTTGCGTTTGCCGGCACCACCTGCGCCGACGCCGAAACCGCCGAGGCCGCGCTCCTTGCAACGTGCTGGCAACCAGCAATGGCCACAATCGGTATCGATGGAGTCCCCGCACTCGGCGATGCCGGCAACGTCTTACGACCCCACACCACCCTCGGTCTGTCGTTTCGGTTGCCGCCAACATGCGACCCCGACTCGGCTATTGCTGCGTTGACCGACACGGTTACGGCCAACCCACCGAGCGGCGCCGAAGTCACCCTCACCATCAAAGAATCGGCACCGGGCTGGAACGCTCCCCCGACGGCCGCATGGCTACAAGCGGCGGCCGATCATGCGTCGACTACCCACTTTGGCCGGCCGACCGGTGCGTGGGGTATCGGCGGCTCGATTCCGTTCATGGCCATGCTCGGCGATGCTTATCCCAAGGCGCAATTCATGATCACTGGTGTGCTCGGGCCCGAGGCAAACGCCCACGGACCAAACGAGTTCCTGCATTTGCCGACCGGGAGGCGCGTCAGCGCGTGCGTCGCTCACGTGCTGAACGCTCACGCTAGACCCGCTCAATGATGATTGCGGGAGCCATCCCCCCGCCGGCACACATCGTGACCAATCCAACCTGCTTGTCTTGTCGTTCCAGTTCGTCCAACACCGTCCCGATCAAAATGGCGCCGGTGGCACCAATGGGATGGCCGAGCGCCATCGCTCCACCGTTGACGTTGACTTTGTCTCGATCAAGACCGAGGTCTCGTTGGAACTTTTCGGCTACCACCGCAAAGGCCTCGTTGATCTCGAACAGGTCGATGTCGTCGATTGTCATGCCGGCCCGATCAAGCACTTTGTAAGCAGCCGGGACCGGAGCGTTGAGCATGAGCGTCGGGTCGTCGCCCATGTTGGCGACCGCTACAACCCGCGCCCGAGGCGTGAGGCCGTGAGCCGACGCATAATCGCCACTGGCCCAAAGGATCGCCGCCGACCCGTCGACAACCCCCGACGAGTTGCCGGCGTGATGCACGTGCTGAATATCGACATCGGGATACTTCTGATTGATCAGCTCTCGAAACGTCGGGGCTTCGGGAGTGTGGCGGTAGTCGGCGACCGCCGGAAAACTCGGAGCCAACGCCGCCAACGACTCAGCTGTTGTGCCGGGCCTAGGGAACTCGTCGTGGTCGAGGGCCATCGAACCATCAAGGTTCAGCACCGCCACGAGGCTGCGGTCGAATCGACCTTCGGCGATCGCCACCTCGGCTCGAGCCTGCGACTCGGCTGCCAGTGCGTCGAGAGCAGTCCGGGGAATCGCCTCCATCGTGGCAATCGCATCGGCGCACACTCCCTGATGAGACTGAGGATGAATGCTCTGAAGGTGAAGGTTGCCGGCACCCATGGGCATCAACCCCTTCTTGGGCAGCGACATCATTTCGGTGCCGCCCGACACAACCAGATCCTCCATGCCAGCCATCACCGAGGTGGCGGCGATGCTGGCACTTGTGATACCCGACCCACAGAAACGATCGAGAGTTACCCCCGACGCCCGCACGTCATAACCGGCATCGAGCGCCGACATACGTCCGAGGTCGCCGCTTTGCTCGCTGACCTGAGAGCTGGTGCCCCACACCACGTCATCAACATCGGCGGAGTCGAAACCGTTGCGTTCCTGCAGCGCTCGCAGCACCGTCGAACCAAGATGTTGGGGGTGAAGGTGCGCCAGCGAACCCTTGATTTGTTTGCCAATTCCGCGCGGTGTGCGACAAGCGTCAATTATGAATGCATCAACCATGACGCCAGCCTGACACGGCTCCCCGGTTCAGGCCAGACAGCCGTCGTTGTCGATCAATCTGGCTCGGCCGAACTTCACCGCCAGCAGCAACCGGATCTCTCCGGCCAGCGCCCCCGAGTGTTCCAACGTGTCGGCGCAAACCGCGGCTGCGTAGTCGAGCACGGCCAGTGGCGCGGTAGCTATCACCTCGGCCATACGAGCCTCGACCGTTGCTGGGTCACGTTCGCCATCCTGGATCAAACCGATGCCGGCATCTAGGGCCTTGCGCAAGACCGGCGCCTGGCGCCGCTCGGCTTCGGTGAGGTACTCGTTGCGGCTCGACATTGCCAAACCATCGAGTTCGCGCCGAGTCGGGCACGCCAACACTTCGACCGGCATCGAAAGGTCGCTCACCATTCGCCGGACCACCGCGACCTGTTGCCAATCCTTCTCGCCAAAGTACGCCCGACAATCGCCAACGATCGCAAATAGCTTGGCCACCACCGTTGCCACCCCCGCAAAATGGTTTGGGCGCGCCGCCCCCTCTAGGGGCCCCGCAACCGTGGGGACCGAAACCACAGTGTCGATGTCTTCGGGATACATCTCGGCGACCGACGGCACGAACACCACATCGGCGTTGGCCGCGGCGCAGAGCTCGAGATCTCGATCGAGGTCTCGGGGATAGTCTCCGAGGTCCTCGTCGGCGCCAAATTGCAACGGATTGACAAATATCGAGACGACGGTGACATCGTTGGCCCGGGCCGAAGCTTCGATCAGCGAGACGTGACCGGCGTGCAAATAGCCCATCGTCGGCACGAAGCCGACGCGACGTCCGGCCCGCCGGTGGTCGAAAAGTGTCCCTCTGAGTTCGTCGATAGTCGCAACAATCCTTGGCCCCGCCGTAGCCGGCGCCGGTTCGTGTCGATCCGCCAGCAGTCGGGCCTCGTTCAGGAGGGCTGAGTAGGTTGCCAACTCTGCCGGGAGCCGCCGACGCAGAGCTCCCAGATGAGCATCCAGCGTGGCCTCGTCGCCCCGAGCCGCTGGGCCAGTGAGAGCCGCGGCAGGCCCCATTGAAGCGACGTTGGCGAGATTGCCAGATGCCAAATCCAACAGCGCCTCGAAAGGCACCTTGGCCTCGTTGCCAACCCGCTCGCCATGACCTAGCAAGGCCACCACGTGATTCGAGGAAATCACCGCAGCCGCGTGATAAAGCGCCCGATCCTCGTCACCGATCTCGAATGGTCGACCACCCAGAGCCGCAACCATTTCTCGAGCCACCGGGTCGCCCGCAGTGGCAAACCACCCACCGTCGCGCAGCCGCGCCGCCCCAAGCTCCGGATTGGGAAGAGCCATCAACGGATGCATCGCCGCCCGACGCGGATGGGGAGCCAACACATCCAACCCGAGCGACCCCGCGAGATGCACGACAACCGTTTCGGTCGAGCGCGGAAGGGTCCGTGCTACTTCGGCAATCACCGAGTCGGGGGTCGCGATGACAACGACGTCGGCCGAGTCTGACGCCAACATCCGATCGTGATCGGTCCGTCCCAGCACATCTCTGACGGCGAACCGAGCCGAGTCCTCCAACGCCTTGGCCAGAGAACGACCAGCGCGGCCCGCTCCAATGATGCGGACCGTCAGAGGCTTGGCGTCGCTAGTCACTCGACCGCCGCACCGAGGCCCACGGACCCAATGTTCGTACGCCCTCTGCCTCAGCGGCGGCCGCAACGTCGTAGCCCGGTGGCAACAAATCGGGCGCAACGTCAGCCAACGGCACCAACACAAACGCCCGCTCGAACATCCTCGGATGAGGGACGATCAGGTCGGGTTCGTTCGACGTCATTTCGTCGACCCAAAGCACATCAACATCCAATGTGCGCGGCCCCCACCGAACGACTCGGACCCGCTGGGCGGCCAACTCGAGGGCCTGGCAAAGCTCGAGCAAGTCCCGCGGAGTCAGCAGGGTGCGGAGTTCGACCACAACGTTCAGGAACGGATCTTGCTCTACGCCGCCGACCGGATCGGTTTCGTAGGCCGAGGACACCGCCACAAGATCGGGGATTGCCGCCACTGCTTCGGCTAGGTACTCGACCCGGTCGCCCATGTTCGAGCCAAGCCCCAGAAAGGCCCGATGCAACGGCGCCTCAGCAGAAAGCGGTTTGCTCACCGTGACCGGGTCAGGCGTATTCCGCTCGATACAAGATCCTGCGAAACCGGCGGACGTAGTTTGCGAACTTCGATAGTGACCGAGTCGATCCGTTCGTCGTCCAAGATCACCTCGGCGACTCGCTGGGCCATCCGTTCGAAAAGCTGGAACGATTCGGCCAACGCGACAGCCTCAACCCGATTCAGGATCTCGCCATAGTCCACGGTGTCGGCCAGCAAATCGGAGCCGGTTGCGCTTGACACGTCGGCAGTGATCTCGATATCGAACTCGTAGGGCTGACGACGTAGTTGTTCTTCTGGCAACGCCCCACAGATGCACATCAGGCGCACGCCTTTGAGGATGATCACCTCGGCCGGGTCGGGCGCCATCTTCAGGCGTCCTCCATCGGCTCACCAACATGGTCGTCCGCGCCCAGCTCGTCGTCGCCCAGCTCGTCTTCCTCGATCGCCGAACCGATGAACGCATCCTTGGAAACTTCCGACGGCGGATCACACTTTTCGACCAGCGCCACCGTTTCTCGCGCTACCTGACCGAGCTCTCGCTCGAACAAGCGCTCGGTGACCGTAATGGCCTGAGGCCCACTCGGAACCAAACCCATCCACAAAAGGTAGGCCGCGACAAGCCCGGTGATCGTCTCGCCGAGTTCTTCGCGGTGGACCAAGATCTTGTCGCCATCGGCGACGTGATCTCGAATCGAAGCCATGGCGCGGGTGAGACTCAGCGATCCTCCCGCCGGCCCCCCAAACGGCACATGATGAAACGGCACGGCCATCTCTTCGTAATTGTGAAGGTTCTGACTCGAGCCGCACAACGACATCACGAAGTCGAAGCTGTTCTGACGAAGCCAGATGATTTCCTCTTGACGCCGAACCTTGCGATGACTCGAGCCATAGCCACCGGGTCGCTCCGACACCGCCACCAGGTCCTTTACAACCCACGTGAAATGGCGCGGCTGAATCCCCTGCGCCCACTTGCCTCTCATCGTGACAACACCCCCACAGCGTGGACCGTAGCTTGCACATCGTGGACTCGGACCATGTCGGCCCCCAAAAATGCTCCCCAAGTAGCCATAGCTAGCGATCCTTCGAGCCGATCGGAGGCCGAAACGTCGAGAACGCCATCGCTGCGGGCGTGAAGATCGCCGATGGTGCGCTTTCGGCTCACTCCGAGAACCACCGGACCAATCTCCACGAAACGGTCAAGGTTGGCAACAATTTCGAGGTTGTGCTCGAACGTCTTGCCGAAGCCGATGCCGGGATCGATCCAAATATCACGTACCCCGGCGGCTTGGCCCCGCTGCACCGCGTCGGCCAGATAGACAGCGACTTCCTCGACCACGTCGTCGTATTGCGGGTTGTCCTGCATTGTCTTGCTCGGCCCGCCCGAATGCATCGCGATCCAACCAACGCCATGAGCGGCGGCGACGTCTTCGAGCGACGCGCTGACGTCGTTGATGAGCGATGCCCCAGCGTTGATCGCCGCGACAGCAACTGAGCCCTTGTTGGTGTCGACCGAAACTCTCGTCGACGGCCACCGCTCGACAATTCCTTCGACAACCGGAACGATCCGCTGCGTCTCGAGGGCGGCAGCGACCGGGTCAGAGCCCGGTCGCGTCGACTCGCCCCCCACGTCAACAATGTTGGCGCCTTGTTCGATTAGTCGACCGGCATGCTCGATCGCGGCCTCGGCTCGAAGCCACTGCCCACCGTCGCTGAACGAATCCGGAGTCACGTTAATGACCCCCATCACGTCGACCATCCAACGCCGCCTAGTGCTGGCCCAAGAAACGCATGGCCTCGGCCCTGGTTGCGACGTTCTCGCGAAAGATCCCGGTGACCGAGGACGTAACCGTAGATGACCCTGGCTTGCGCACGCCCCGCATAGACATACACAGGTGCTCGGCTTCGATCACCACCAGTACACCGCGGGGCTCGAGGCTTTCTTCCAAAGCATCGGCGATTTGGCGCGTGAGACGCTCTTGGACCTGCGGTCGCTTGGCGAAACCATCGACCAACCGGGCGATCTTCGACAAGCCTGTGACATTGCCGGACCTATTAGGAATGTAAGCCACGTTGGCCGTGCCGAGAAACGGAATGAGATGGTGCTCGCACAGCGAGTAGAGCGGGATATCTCGCACCATCACCATCTCGTCATGGCCAGCCTCGAACTGGGTGGCCAGATGGGTGGCCGGATTTTGATGAAGGCCCGCGCAAATTTCGGCGTACATTCGTGCCACCCGCGCCGGCGTATCGTGCAGACCATCACGATCGGCATCCTCGCCGATCGCCTCGAGAATCTCTCGCACGGCCGCTGCTATCCGCGGTTGATCAACTTCGGGAGCGTGCACCCCATCTATGAGCGGGCGCAGGTCTTCGGCATCAGTCACAGGCTTGAGGGTAGCGACCGCCGTAGGGCTATGCGGGTTCGAAAACCCTGATGGCATCGAGTTCGCGATAGTGCTCGCCGACGTCGAGGCCGTACCCAACAACGAAGTCGGGCGGAATCGGAAAGCCGCAATAGCGGGCGTCGCCGTCGTGAGCGCCCTCTCGCACCAACAGCGCACAAATTTCGAGGCTCGCCGGCTTTCGGTCACCGAGGACCTGCTTGAGGTATTTGAGGGTCAAACCAGAGTCGACTATGTCCTCAACCAAAATGACATCGCGGCCTTCGATATCGGTCTCGAGGTCCTTGACGATGCGCACAACCCCGCTCGATTCGGTCGACTGGCCATAGGACGACACCGCCATGAAATCGAGCTCGACCGGCAGGTCTATAACCCGTGCCAAGTCGGCCATAAAGACAAACGCACCTTTGAGCACCCCGACCAGCAACGGCCGACGGCCCGCGTAGTCCTCGGTGATTTGGACACCAAGCTGCGTGACCCGCTCGGCTAAATCGTCGGCGGCAATTACAACCCGGCCAACTTTTCCTTTGGGCACTGTGCTCACGCCACGACCCTAACCCAGTACCGAACTAAGCCAGTACCGAACTAACTGATCGACAACCGTCCGGCCGAGCGCGACACCCGATGACCGCCAACAACCTCGGCGGCAATCGCCGAACCAGTAACCACTGCCATCACCCGCTCGACCGAAGCCGCGTCAACTACGTAGGTCGAACCGGTTTCTGACCGGATCCAGCGTCGCAGAGCCTCCCCGGCGACCACCGGCGCGGCCGCCCGCAAGTCTTCGACATCGACAGGGTCCAAATCGGCAGCCAACGCCGCGACCACATCGGTCGCCGCGCCCGACAGATCGGCGAACCGGTTGAGCAGCGGCACGGGATCGCGCTCGAAAATGTCGGTAATCAGGGGCAACAACTCGGTTCGGACCCGGATTCGTCGAAACGACGGATCGGTGTTGTGCTCATCAACGACGACCTCGACACCAGCTCGATCGCACACGTCCCGAAGCTCGGATCGCCGCAACCCGAGCACCGGCCGATGGACCATCGAGAACCGAGCCGCTACTCCGCTCGTACCTGAGCCTCGCAACAAGTTGAGCAGCACTGTCTCGGCTCGGTCGTCGGCGCTATGAGCAACGCACACGTCGGCCGGCAACGCGTCGTAGCGGGCCGTCCGGGCCCGGGATTCGAGATCACCGCCCGGTTCCAACTCAACTGACCTGAGCTCGAACTCGACGCCCAACTCGCCCGCGAGGCGTTCGACGGCCCTGGCATCGTCGCCCGAGGTCGGACGCAAGCCGTGGTCAACATGCCAGATCACAAACGGTCGACCAGACGCCGCAGCCAACAAGGCCATGGCCACGCTGTCGGCTCCGCCGCTCACGCCCAAAGCCAGCGGCGACGTCGAGTCGCCAGTGTCAGGAAAGCGGCACCGGTCTAGCAACTCGGCCGCAACCACGAACTCAGACCGCGGCCGAGGACCCGACCCGCTCGATCCACAACGAAGGATCACGAATTTCGTAGATCGAAGGAACGTTCGCTGGTTCGGCCCATGCCCGGTCGAGAAGATCTAGGCCGCCGTGGCCTTCGACCGCGGTGATAAAGCTCTCGCCCTCGGCGTATTGCTTCATCTTGGCTTCGAGGCCCGCCAACCGCTGGAAGACTTTGAGAAACCCGCTCGAGTTCTGACGTCGATTCCGAAGCACTCGGGCAAAGCGTTCGGCCGAGGGAACCAAACCCTGGCCAGCTCGGTCCATGGTGATGTCGCCGTGACCTTCGAGCAAACTCATCAGGCCGGCAACCTCGTTGATGACCGCGAGCTGCTCGTCAGAGGCAAACAAGGCCATGATGCCGCCCTGATCCATCGGGTCTTCACCGCGCTTACGAGACTCCATCAGTCTCTGTGCCGCGGCAAGGAAACGCTTCGGGTCGGGGTCAACAGAATCCATTGTCGACTCGACAAGGCCCAAGAAATGGTGGCGCATCCACGGCACCCCAGTGAATTGGGCGCGATGAGTGACCTCGTGAAGGGCCAACCACAGCCGGAATTCCTGAGGCGGGAACGCATACCGCTGTTCGAGCATCAAGACATTTGGCGCCACGTAGTAGACGATGTCTTGCTCGTCGGGATTCTCGTCCTCGATCACCAACAAGTCGTATTGGCCCAAGACCCTGGTCGACATCCAGCCAAGCATTGCGCCCAACTCGGCGCCGGCAATCTTTGGACCGAGGGCGCCCTCCTTGCCATCCATCTTGTCGGCCAGTTTGTCGGTGATCGGCCGCAAGAGACGTTGAAACGACGACAAGTTGGCCTCGACCCAACCTTCGCGGTTGGTGACCCGGCCCCGGGCGTTGCCATCAAGAGACCGCAACCCTGTGCACGCCGCTACCAGGTCTTCGGCTTGAGCTGTGTATCTATCGAAATCTTCTTCGAGACCATCGCGGTAGCGGGCTGATCGGTAAGGCTCGCGGCCCGCGACCTTGCCCGCGATTGTCCTGGCGATGTCCCAGTCGACCGCTCCGCTCATCAGTCCCGCGGGTAACGCTTGAACGTGACCTGTTGGAGGTAACCGACGATCGTGGCAACTACCGCCAAGACCGACGCACCAACAAGGACCACCGAAATCCAGTAATGCCACACAACGGCGAGAAGGTTCATGGCGCAGAGTGTAGGGCGTACCGTCGGTCGAGCCGCATACCGGGGTCAGTCGTCAAGCACTTTGCCGCGCATCCGAGGCACGACCATGGGTGCGTGCAGGCTGCAGAACTCCTGTTCGTTGTACACACTGAGCCTGGTTCCGCACTCGGGCTCTGCGCAAACGCGACCCACCGCGGCCACCGGCAGGTGCCGCTCGGTGCTGGTGAATCTCTCGGCTTGAACTCGCATGCCTGTAATAACGACATGAGCCGGCTGTGTAGTTCCGGCCGACACCAAAGTGTCACATCAAGAACTACGAAATCGGTGTTACTGACCTTGGAGGTCGTCGCGGATCGCGTCGGCGATGCGCCGGCGAAGCGACTCGGGCACCTCGTCGCAGCATCGTCGAGATATGACCTGACGCAGCTCTATCTCGAACGAGTAGGTATCGAGACAGTGCGAACAAAGGTCGATGTGGGTCTTGATCACCGTGCGGCGCTCGACGGTGAGAACGCCATCAAGGTACTGAGAAAGCTCTTGCAACGCGGCCTGGCACTCGTTTGATTCGAAGTCGTCGCACGGGTTCGCCATGTCAGAACTCTTCACTCGAGTCGGCCCCGACCGCGGCTGGTTCCGGGTCAGGGAGGAGACGATGCTCCTCAGCAAATGCGTACAACCGCTTCTGAAGCTGCTTTCTTCCACGATGCAGACGACTCATCACGGTGCCGATAGGAACGTCGAGGATTTCGGCGATCTCTTTGTAGGCAAAACCTTGCACGTCGGCCAACAAGATCGGCATGCGGTAGTGCTCGGGGAGATCTTCGAGAGCCACCTTGACCTCGTCCTCGCCGAACAGGTCCATGAGCTCGTCCTCAGCGCTACGGCCAAGCACCGAGCCGGCCTGCCCACCTATGCGGCGATACAAGTAAAGGTCCTCAACGTCGTCGATATCGGACTCGGTAGGGCGACGCTGCTTCTTGCGGTAGTCGTTGATGTAGCTATTGGTGAGGATGCGATACATCCACGCCTTGAGATTGGTACCCGCCTCGAAACGGCCGTAGGCCCGGTAAGCCTTGAGATACGTCTCTTGAACAAGATCTTCGGCATCGGCGGCGTTGCGGGTCATACGCAGAGCCGCGGAGTACAGACCACTCATGAGCGGCATGGCATCGTCGGCAAAATCGGCGGGATCAGCCACATGACCTCCAGAACAAGTATGGAGCCCGAGAGGAGAGTTGAACTCCTGACCTACGCTTTACGAGAGCGTTGCTCTACCAACTGAGCTACTCGGGCGAAGCCCAAAAGGTACCAAACCCGGTAGGTCGTTCCTCACCGGATTAGCGCGGGACTGGATTGGCGCGGGCCTCAAATGGCGAGCGTCAGCTCAAGCTCGGGAGTTTGAGCAGGAGCGCCTGCAACGCCAACGCCTCGTTCGGATTGCGGCTGAGGGCATCGGCCGTCGCTCGGAGCTGGCCAATGCCGTCCAGCAGCGAAGACCGTTGATCACCATCAGCAACGGCGTCGCGATATCGCGTCGCCAACGTCGCCAAGCCGAACCTCAGCTCGTCGGTACGAAACTGGCGGACTTCGCGCCGATGACGCGTCTCCATATCTTTGCGCCCCGATCCACGGGTCCCGAGCTGTTCCTCCCGTTCGGCCAACGCGTCGAGTTCGGCCACGTGCCTTCGGACCTTTACTTGACTGGCCTCGTCGATCAGCGATCGGACTTCCTCTACCAGCACCGCCACCGCCGCGCCCGTACCGTCGAGTCGATCAGGCACCGACCACCAAGCACTTTGGCGAGCGGCCAGCCGTTCGTCTTTGGCCAACGTTCGAGCTCGCTCGAAACTCCCGTTGGCGGCGCCGGCAATGATCTCGGCTTGTGCGGCGTCGGCGATTCCGTCCTCGATAAGTGCCGTCGCTATCGCCTCAGCAGGAATAGGAAAGAAATCGATTCGTGTGCAACGACTCTCGATGGTCACATGTTCGGGCGGAACGTCTTCGGCCAACAACACAAAAGTCGAGGTGGCGGGTGGCTCCTCTATGGTCTTCAACAATGAAGCAGCGGCCGCCGGCGTGGCGGTGTGGAACCTGTTGACGATCAGCACTTTGCGCCGTCCTTCAACCGGCGACCGACTGGCCTGAACGATCAACGGTTCGGCTTCTTCCTCCCGCCGCAGCGAGTTCCCCGCCGGATCCAAAATATGCACATCGCTGTGCCGCTCGGCTCCCGCTAGCCGACGATGCCGATCGGCAGAATCGGGATCAGCAGCCGCCAGCAATTCTCCGGCAAAGATGCTCGCGGCATGGCGCTTTCCGCTGCCTGGCGGACCAACGAACAAGTATGCGTGCACCGGCGTTTCGACGGCCGCGGTCAGGCTGTGAACTGCTCCCGGTTGGCCAATCAGCGACTTCCAACTCATGAAGCCGATGACAGCCAGTCGGCCACCGCCGCGTCGACGCGCTGTCCGACCTCGTCGATGGTGCCACCAGCATCAACAACCACCCAAGAGTCGGGTTCGGCCGCCGCCATCTTCAGGTAGCCGTCGCGAACTCGCATGTGAAACTGCGCTCCGGCTCCCTCTATTCGATCGATTTGAGTTCCGAGTCGCCGCCTCGAAACCGACAACTCGACGTCGAGCAGAACAGTCAGATCCGGCGTTAGGCCGTGGGTAGCGAACCGCATCATCTCGTCGAGGACCGCTAGATCAAGACCGCGCCCGTAACCCTGATAGGCGCTCGTCGACGCCGTGAACCGATCGGTGATGATGGTGCGGCCGCTCCCGAGCGCGGGAGCGACCACCTCGGCAACATGTTGCGCTTTGTCAGCAATCACCAACAATGCTTCGGCCCGATCGTCGAGTTCGTCGTGGGTGGGGTCGAGCAGGATCGAACGAATCGCGCTTCCAATAGCGGTCGCTCCGAACTGAAACGTGCACTCGACCCCCAACTTCTCGGCGAGGCGACGAGCTTGCGTTGATTTACCGGAAGCGTCAGCGCCCTCAAAGGCAATCAGGCGTCCGGTCACACCGTCTCCTCCTCGGCGCTGGCGGCGCTCAAGAAAACGCCCGACCCCGATCTCAGTGACCACATCGCCAGTCCGCCGGCGATCATGATGATGATCCCCGAAAGCCACATGGTGAGCCGGACGCCGGGCAAGAAAATGGCGAGGCTCCCGATCTGAACCTCGCGGTCCCACAGCGACGCCGACAAACTATCGAGCAATTCCGACAGTGCTGGCGCGATGGCGAGGGCGATCAAGACACAAAAACGCACCAACACGAGCAGCGCCGAAAATATCCGACCCCGAAACTCGTCGTCGACGTTCTCGTGAAGGAGGGTGAACCCGAGCACATAAATCGGTCCGGCCGCGAACCCGACCAGCGCAATAACCGGAACGACTATCGACAACACCGACGACGAAGCCGCCACCAGCAATGCCCCACCCGCGACAACCAAGGCAAACGGGAACACCCGCGCCCGATTGATCCGATTTTGCATTAACGACGCCATCAGTACGCCGCCGGCCATACCCGAACCCAAGGCAAACAGAATCAGGTTGAAGTCGGCGCCATCTCCGGCAATGACCTGATTAACAAAAATGGCACCCAACGGTACGAGCATGCCCCCGCCAATCACGCCTGTGGCCAGACCAAGATTGACCGCCCTCACGATGGGATTCACCGCTATGAACTGCCAACCTTCGCGCAGCTCTCGCAACGCGCCGCCGACATCCCATTTCCCGACCTCGCCAGAAAGTCTTTCTTCGCGGCTGCGACGAGGTATCGCAATGTTCCACACGATCAAGGCGGTGAGCAGAAACGAAATTCCGTCGACGTAAAACGCCAATCCTTCTTGATTGAGTCGCCAAGCGTCGACCCACCCCTCATCAGAGAACGTGCCAGACAATTTTGCCAAAAGCGCCGCTATGCCGGCCGCCACCGGAAACATGCCGTACGCGGCCGCGACGTTGAACGAATTAGCCGACGTGAGCTTGTCACGGGGCACGAGGTTGGGGACGATCGCCTCCTTCGCCGGCGACCACAACATAGTGAGGATCTCGAGCACGAACGACGCCACGATGAGGCCCAGGAGCGTGTCGACAAACGGCAGTGCGAACAGCACCAAAGCCCGACCCACGTCGCAGACCAACATGACTCGTTTGCGATCGAGACGGTCGACAATGACGCCAGCGGCGGTCGCCAAAAAGAAACCCGGCGCAATACGAGCACCAAGGACGAGAGCAATCGCGGTGCCTTCAGACCCTTCGCTGATTCGCTCGGCCAGAGCGATGATCGCGATCAGGCCCAGCCAGTCGCCCGTCGCCGAAATCAGCTGAGCAATCCACAGCTTGAAAAAGTCCCACGATCCAAAGACTCGGTCGATTCGCCCACTTGGGCGGGTTGCGTCGAACGCGTGGTTCAAACGTTCGGCGCTATTGGACGGCGGATTCGTCACGGGTCGAGACTAGAGGTCTATGGGCCCAAGGCGCGGCGCAGTAGCTAATCGGAAGCTTCTGTGTCGTCGCCGGCCGCTCGCTTCTTCGTGGCCTTCTTCTTGGCCGCTGGCTTCTTCGTGGCCTTCTTCTTGGCCGCTTTCTTCTTCGTGGCCTTCTTCTTCTTGGTCGCCTTCTTCTTGGCTTTCTTGGCCGGACCCTTGAGGCGTCGCTCAGCAAGCAACTCGGCTGCTCGTTCGACGGTGAGTTCCTCGACCGTGTCGCCCTTACGCAACGATGCGTTGTACTCGCCGTCGGTTACGTAGGGTCCGAATCGACCGTCCTTGACGATCATCGGGTTGCCAGACTCGGGGTCAGCCCCCATATCACGCAACGGAGGTTTGGCCGCGCCCTGGCCGCGGCGCCTCTTGGGTTGGGCCAGGACCGCCAAACACTCCTCGAGGGTGATGACCAACATTTGTTCTTCGGTCTCGAGACTGCGGCTGTCGGACCCCTTCTTGAGGTACGGGCCGTATCTACCGTTTTGAACAGTTATGACCTCGCCGTCGGAAGGATCGGCCCCAACGGTTCGGGGCAGGGTGAGAAGCTCCAGGGCATCATCAAGCGTGATCCGCTCGAGGGTCATGGTCTTGAACAACGACGCCGACTTTGGTTTCTCTTCTTGCTCGTCAAAAGTGCCGACCTGTACATAGGGACCAAAGCGCCCAGCCTTGGCGTAAATGTCCATGCCGGTCTCGGGGTCTTGTCCAAGAATCCGGCCCTCCTTGGGCATGGACAGGTACTCCATCGCTTTTTCGATGGTGAGTTCGTCGGGCGGGATGTCGTCGGGCACCGAAGCGGTGACGTTCTGATCCTTTTCTTCGCTATCGCCCTTTTGCACGTAAGGGCCATACCGACCAACCCGAACCACCACTGGTTGGCCGTCTTCGGACATGCCGAGCGGGATCGTATTGACCAGACGAGCGTCGATGTCGGGGAGCCGAGTAGAGACCTTCTCCTTGAGGCCCGGCTCACCATCGTCACCAGACTCGCCAAAGTAGAAGCGGGTGAGCCATGGCTCGGCGAACTCGGTTCCGCCGGCGATCTTGTCGAGGTCGTCCTCCATCTTGGCGGTGAACGCGTAGTCGACAAGATTCGGGAAATGACCCTCCATAACGTTGACCACCGAAAAGGCCGTGAACGATGGAACCAACGCCGACCCCTTCTTCCAGACATAACCGCGGTCCTGGATCGTGCCAATGATCGACGCGTAGGTCGACGGACGACCAACACCGAGCTCTTCTAGCCGCTTTACGAGCGATGCCTCGGTAAAGCGCGAGGGGGGCTGAGTCTCGTGGCCCTCAAACTCGAGAGGGGCCACGGCCTTGGCCAAATCACCCTTATCGAGCGGCGGCAGGCGCCGCTCGTCACCATCGGAAGATTCACTCGCCGCTTGGCGCTCACGGTCGACTGACTCTTCGTAAACTTCGCGAAAACCGCGATGAGCTATCACGGTGCCGGTTGCGTTGAATTCGACATCGGTGTTGGAAGCGGAGGTCGCCCCCAATCTCAATTGCACCGTCTCGCCCGTGCAGTCGGTCATCTGCGAGGCAACGGTTCGTTTCCAGATCAGTTCGTAAGCACGTGCCTCGGACTGAGGAAGCTCCTTGGCCACGTCATCAGGCAGGCGGAACTGCTCACCGGCTGGCCGGATGGCCTCGTGAGCCTCCTGCGCATTTTTTGACTTGGTGGCGTAATGGCGAGGTGCTTCGGGCAAGAACTTGGGCCCATAACGCTGCGAAATCATGTTGCGAGCGGCGCTAAGCGCCGTACCCGACAGCGTCGTGCTGTCGGTTCGCATGTAGGTGATGTAGCCCTTTTCGTAAAGTCCCTGGGCGGCTCGCATAGCCATTTGGGCGCTCATACCGAGCTTGCGGCCGGCCTCTTGTTGATAGGTCGAAGTGATAAACGGCGCGGCGGGACGCCGGCGGTAGGGCTTGGACTCGCGGGACCGAACCTCGTAGGGGACACCGTCAAGATCATCGACCAACGAACTGGCCGATTCGTGATCGAGCACGGTGACATCGTTGCGGGCCAGCCGACCGTCGTCGCCAAAGTCTCGCCCGCTCGCCAGTCGGACTCCGTCAATCTGCGCCAGCGCGGCCGAGAACTCGCGGTTTTCGGTTCCTTCGGCCGCCGCGAACACACCTTTGATATCCCAATAGCCAGCGGCGACAAAAGCCATCCGTTCTCGTTCGCGTTCGACCACCAGGCGAGTACCAACGCTTTGCACACGACCGGCCGACAACGAAGGCATCACCTTTTTCCATAACACCGGCGAAACTTCGTAGCCGTATAGGCGGTCGAGGATGCGACGAGCCTCTTGGGCGTCGACCATCTTGCGATCGAGTTCGCGAGGCGAGTCGACCGCCGCCCGAATCGCATCTTTGGTGATCTCGTGAAAAACCATGCGCTTGATCGGGACCGTGGGATTGAGGACCTCCAAGAGGTGCCATGCAATCGCTTCGCCCTCACGATCCTCATCGGTAGCGAGATAGAGCTCGTCGGCTTCTTTGAGCAAATTCTTCAGAAGCCGGATGTGGTCCTTCTTGTCACGGTTCTCGACATAGAGCGGCTTGAAACCGTTGTCGACATCGATGCCAGTGCGAGCCCACGACTCGCCCTTGTAGGCCTTGGGAACGTCGGCGGCGTTGCGCGGGAGATCGCGGATATGGCCGATCGACGACTCGACGGTGTATCCAGAACCGAGATACTCGGCGATCTTTTTCGCCTTGGCAGGCGACTCTACGATTACAAGGGCATTGGCCACAGCAGACGAACCAATCGGATAAGAGCGGGTCTTGTCAAGAACAACTTGGTGATGTGGTCGGACAAATCACCGGGAATTTCAGCCAGCCGGGTCGGGCTGGTCGATTTCGATCTCGATAACTTCGGTCGCCCGCGACAGAATCAAAGCACCGATAGCCGCCGCCACGATCGAAGCTAGCAAGATACCGAGCTTGGCTTCGTCTATGACGAACTGATCGTCAAACGCCAGCCCGGCCACGAACAGCGACACCGTGAACCCGATGCCGGCAATGGCGCTCAACCCCACAACGTGCGTCCAACTCGCACCACGGGGAAGCACGGACATGCCGCTCTTCACGCCCAGGAACGTTGAGAGGGAAATGCCCACGAACTTGCCCACGACGAGACCAAAGATGATCCCAAGCGTGACATCGCTGGTAACGGCGGTGCCGATGGTGTCGCCATCGATTTCGATGCCGGCGTTTGCCAAAGCGAAAATGGGAATGATCATGAACGAGCTGAATGGATGGAGAAGATCTTGTAGCCGCTCAGCCACCGACACCTGTTCACGAATCTCGAAGTTGGCGCGGCGGATCACCGGCGCACTGGCCTGCCCCGAGATAGCGGCGCCGATATGAATATCTGGTTCGTCGCCGTTGGTGGCTGGCTTGAGAGGGATCGCCGGGGTAAGCAGCCCGAGCACAACTCCAGCAATGGTGGCATGGACTCCCGACTCAAAGACCGCGAGCCACAAGAACATACCGACCGCCAGATAAGCCGGCACGTACCAGATTTTGGCCATACGCATCAAGATCACAACACCAACGGTTATTGCGGCTATCAATAGCCAGCCCGTCGACAAGTCGGCGGTGTAGAAGACGGCAATCACCACGATTGCGCCGATGTCGTCGACAATGGCGAGCGTCAGCAAGAACACCTTCATGGCGCCGGGCACCCGTTTGCCGAGCAACGAAACAACGCCGACGGCGAAGGCAATGTCGGTAGCCATCGGGATACCCCACCCGTGGGCGCCGGGACCGCCGCGGTTCATTGCGAAGAAAATCAGCGCGGGGACGACCATGCCGCCGATCGCCGCCACTGCTGGAAGCGCCGCGGCTCGAGGGTCGCGTAACTCGCCGGCCACCAACTCACGCTTGATTTCGAGCCCGACAACGAAGAAGAACAGGGCCATCAATGCGTCGTTGACCCACCCCTCGAGCGAGAGGTTGAGATCAAGGAAATCGCCCGCGGTAAGGGTGATGTGGGTCTCGAGGATCTCGTGGTACGAGTGACTCCAAGGTGAATTGGCCCAGATCATCGCGACGACCGTCGCCATGATCAATAACAGCCCACCGGCGGCTTCGATGCGCAGAAAACTACGAACCGGTCGGCCTATGCGGCGAGCTAGGCGGCGGTTTCCACCCAGCCAAGTGAGCGGTGATGGGTCTACAAGATCATTTGCCATGGCGGACGTGACGTTACCGGCCACTCAGCCTTCGCGACGACGCTTCGAGGAGTAGACGACGAGTTTTACATCCGTGCCGTGTTCGTCAGAGGTGATCTCCGACTCGTCGGCCAGCATCTCCATCAGCTTCACGCCGAGCCCAGATTCGTGAAACAGCCGGGCCGGATCTTCTGGTTCGGGAAGCGCGGCAACTGAGCTCGGGTCGAATCCAGTCCCCTCGTCGTGGACTATGACGACTACCTCGTCGTCGGCAAGGTTGCACTCGATTCGGACACGATGATCAGAACCAGCACGCGAATGGGCATTGATGGCATTGGTTGCGGCCTCCGACACCGCGAGCCTCAGATCTTCTATCCGCTCGACAGAAATATCGGGTTCGATTTCGGCCGCGGCGGCAACCACAACCCGGACGAACGAAACGTATTCGGTCGCCGCCGGGATCTCGAGCACGATATGACCTGGCGTGAACGACGCTAGATGATCGGTCACGAGCCCGGACCCACGTCCGCTAGATCGTAATGAAGCGTAAACACGCGGTCGAGGTCACAAAGCTCGAGCACTCGACGCACTCGCGGTTCGGTCACAACCAAGCGAAGATCGCCCCCAAGGAGTCGGACCCGTTTGAGCGAACCGATTAGCACACCGAGACCAAACGAATCGATGAAGTCAACGCCGCTGAGGTCGAGCACCAGATGATGCTGCCCTTTGCTGACGGCGCTCATCACGTGTTGACGCAGCTCGGGGGCGGCAAGCACATCGAGCTCGCCCGCGACGTCGAGCACCGACCAGCGCGACGCATCAGCCAGTTCGAACGTATGAGTATGGACAACTAGTTCCACTTCACAACGCTACCGGACCACACGCGTGTGATTCGGTCACAGTCGTGTCCTAATATTGGCGAATGGCTCTGGCGTCGGAACTTCCGTCCCCCTTCGAGGCGCTGCTTCGCGACCTCGAAGCCGACGGCCGACTCGTCCATGTCGAACACCTGGCGTCGCGGCCCGAACGTCATGGCCCCCTCGCCCGGCCATGGGCGACCAACGTTGCCGGTCACCTCGACAACTACAAGTTGTGGAGCCACCAAGCCCAAGCAATCAACTCAATCCGCGATGGCCACAACGTCGTAATCGCAACAGGAACAGCCTCTGGCAAGTCCCGTTGCTTTCAACTACCTATCGCCGAAGCCGTTGGCGATCCGGTCAAGCCGGGCACCGCACTCTTGGTGTACCCCACCAAGGCGCTTGCGCGCGACCAGCTACGAAGCCTCACCTCGATGCAACTGCCGGGCCTCGTGGCTGGCGCTTACGACGGCGACGCCAGTCCCGAAGAAAAGGCCTGGGTCCGCGACAACGCCAATGTCATCCTTACCAACCCCGACATGTTGCACGGCGGACTACTCCCCAGGCACGCCAAGTGGGACGCGCTGTTCATGCGGCTTCGTTACGTCGTCATCGACGAGCTCCACGTCTTGCGAGGTGTGTTTGGAACCCACGTCGCTCATGTGCTGCGCCGGCTGCGGCGTATTTGTCGCCACTACGGCAGTGATCCGGTGTTTGTCTTTACGTCGGCAACTATTGGCCAACCCGAGCGGTTGGCATCGGCTCTGTGCGCCGCACCCGTCAAATCGGTCACCGACGACGGCTCGCCTACCGGTCCCCGGCGCTTCGCACTCCTCGATCCGCCGGTGGTCGACGAGGCCACCGGAGCCCGCTCGTCGAGCAACTCCGAGGTTGCTTCCATCAGTGCCGCCTTGATCGATTCTGGTCATCGCACGATCACTTTTTGCCAAAGTCGCAAGGGAACCGAGCTCGTCGCAGCCGAGATCAACCGTCGGCTCCCGCCCCACCTGCGCAACCGAGTCGTGTCATACCGCGCCGGTTATCTCGCCGACGAGCGCCGAACGATCGAGGACCAACTGGCAACCGGCCACACCAGGGGCGTCGTAGCCACGTCGGCCCTCGAGCTGGGTGTCGATATCGGCGACCTCGATGCGTGCGTGCTCAACGGATTCCCGGGCACCATCGCGTCAATGTGGCAACAGGCCGGCCGCTCAGGGCGCCGCAACGACCCGAGCATCGCGGTGCTCGTTGCCGGCGATGATCAGCTCGACCGGTATCTCATGGGCCACCCGAACGAGGTTTTCTCACGCCCGCCCGAACCGTCCGTGGTGAACACCACCAACCCTCACATTCTCGATCCTCACCTGGCATGCGCGGCTTACGAGTTGCCGCTGTCCTACGAAGACCTTCGCTGGTGGTCCGACGAAGAACTCCACGACGGTGTCCGAAACCTCGTGCGGGCCAGCCGCCTGCGCTTGCGCCGCCGCTGGCGCAACGGCCGAGAAGAACCCGTCGCCCACTGGTGTGGGACTGGCTTTCCTTCGCGCCAGGTCGGGCTTCGTAGCGGTACCAACGCCGAGATCAAGATCATCGATCACTACACCGACCGAGTGATTGGCACTGTCGATGCCAGCCGAGCCATCACGACCGTGCACGCCGGTGCCATTTACCTTCACCGCGGCCAAGCATTCGAAGTCACCGACCTCGACCTTGTCGATCACGTAGCTCGTGTAGTCGAGACCGACAACAGCACCTATACGCAGCCACGATCCGATGTCGATATCAGGGTCATCGCCTCTCGAAGCTCGCGCCGCGTCGGGCGAGCAACTTTGCATCTCGGAGATGTCGAGGTCATCACCTCGGTCAGCGGCTATCAACTCCGCGATTCGAGATCGCGCAAGATTCTGGCCCACGAACCACTCGACCTGCCCGAACAACGTCTCACCACCACCGCATTTTGGTACGTCATCGATACCGACGCGATGGACGAGTCGGCCGACGCCAACCGCGATGCCCCCGGAACGCTGCACGCCGCCGAACACGCGGCGATCGGTCTGCTACCTCTATTTACGATCTGTGATCGTTGGGATGTTGGCGGCGTATCCACCGTGCACCACGACGACACCAACGGCGCAACGATCTTCGTTTACGACGGCTACCCGGGCGGGGCCGGCATAGCCGAGTTGGGCTGGGAAGCCGGCGCCGAGCACCTCCAGGCAACGTTGGAGGCCGTGCAGAGCTGTCCCTGCGCCGATGGTTGCCCATCGTGCGTGCAGTCACCGAAATGCGGAAACGGCAACGAGCCACTCGACAAATTGGGCGCCACGACCCTGTTGGCGACGATATTGGGACCAACTTCCCCACCCAAACCCAGCTAAATAGTCCAAACGGCCCATCATCGCTCTGACCGGTGTCACCGACTGGATAAGGGATGGAGCCAACAACTCAAACCGAGACGCCCCAATGGCGGGCGAAGCCGGCGACCGCTGTCGCGCTCCGCGTCGCTATCACGCTGGTGCCGATAATCATCGTCACAGTTGCGGCGTGGCAAATCCATCTAGCACTCGGACCCCCCAGTGTCTTCATCGATGGCGTGGCTCGCTGGGTTGCCCTCTCTACTGGTTGCACAGTCGCCATACGGCTGCTGGATCGTGTCGCCAAGAAGTTGTTGCCGCTCACGGTCTTATTGCGGATGACCGTCGTATTCCCCGACGATGTTCCTTCGCGATTTCGCGTCGCCATGCGCTACGGCACAACCCGCCAACTCGAGCGAGATCTCAACTCCGGCGAACTAAGCGACTACACGCCTCAGGCGGCGGCCGAACGCCTTCTGGGACTGGTCACCCAACTCAGCATTCACGACCGGGCAACACGAGGCCACACCGAACGGGTCCGGGCCTACGCCGACTTGGTCGCCGACGAGATGGGATTCAGCACCGAGGAACGACAGAAGCTCCATTGGGCCGGGCTCATTCACGACATCGGCAAACTGTCGGTACCAGCATCCATTCTCAACAAGTCCGACCCTCTGACCGAACGCGAATGGCTCCAGCTTCGGCTACATCCAAACGAGGGATGGGCGCTGGTTCAACCGCTACGTCCGTGGCTTGGCGAGTGGGCCGAAGCAACGCGCGATCATCACGAACGCTGGGACGGCAACGGCTATCCGCAAGGTCTGCGAGGTTCAGAAATCTCGCGCGCCGGCCGGATCATCGCCGTGGTCGACGCATTCGATGTAATGACCTCCACCCGGTCGTACAAAGAGGCCATCAGCTTCGACGAGGCCCGAAGCGAGCTGGCGTCTTGCAACGCAACCCACTTCGACCCAGAAGTCATCCGTTCCTTTCTCAGCCTCTCGCTCACGAAACGTCGTAAGCGGTGGTCATTCGTAAGTTGGGTTGCCAACTCACCCATCGTGGCATCGGTCAGCTCTGGCGCAGCAGTCCCCACCAGCGTGGTTGCCGGCATGGCCGCGGCGACGGTCGCCGCCAGCAGCATGGTGATCCCTGTCTCTGAGCCCGACCCGCCTCTGGAGATGGCCATAGAACGGGTCGTCGAGCCAACCACGACGTCGACGATTGCACCAACTACCACCGCTCCCAGCACGACCGTGGCGCCTACGACGTTGGCTCCTACAACTACCACCGCCCCCACGACCACCACCGAAGCGCCGGTTACGACCACCACTGCGGCGCCCGCAACCACCACAGTCGCGCCGGTGACCACCACGCTCGAACCGGCGTCACTTCTGGCCAACGGGTACCTCGGCGGCGGCAGCGGCAACATTCTCAACCTGGTGCCCTCGATCTCTGGCGGTCAAACCCTCAACGTTGACGGTGACGCCAACCCGGGGCTGACGATCCCCCGCTCAACGAGTGGTCTGATCGAAATCAACAGTCCCAGCGTCCGGGCTTGGTCGCTTCCCGTCAACTCCGACACCGTCCTCGCGGGCAACGCTTCTCTACGTATCCACGCGGCCATCGACGGCTTCCAAGACGGTTTCGCCGTACTTCTAGTCGGACTTGTTGAGTGCACAGGGCCTTCCTCGGGATGTACCGAGATCACCTCCGGCCAAACTGGCTTTGCCCAGGTCGGATTCGGCTCCACCTTCGGCGAAATCGAGGTGTACCTCGGCAACATCAACCGGACGATCGCCGCCGGCAACCATCTCCTGGTTACTGTTGCGGTTGCCCAAGACTCGACCCACGACGTGTGGGTCGAATTCGGCACCCCCACCTACCCGTCCGAGCTACGGATCACCTGAACCCCCTGACTGCCCTGCTGTGAGCTCAACCGAACCACCCGTTGTCGTAATCGGGACCGGACCAACCGGAGCGGTCGCGGCCGCGACCCTCGTCGCACGCGGCGTTTCGGTTCTCGTACTCGAAAGCGGCGACCAAGCCCCCGGTGGCCTCGTAGTAAAAGCAGCCGGAAGAACCGTTTTTCGTAAGCCGGACCAAACCCAGCTCCGAAACAACCGCAACAGCTCGCCGCCGGGTCGACCCAGTGACTGGTGGTCAGCGCTTACGCCCGGCGGACTATCCAACTACTGGACCGCGGCGGTGCCACGATTCGCTCCAGACGACTTCAACGTCGGAGCGTCGGTGGACGAGCGTTACAAGTGGCCTTTCGAATACTCAGACCTCGAACCGTTCTACGAAACCGCCGAGCACTATCTGACGATCACCAACGACCAGCCCATCCTCGGCATACCTCACGGCGTCGGCGCCCACCACCGTCGCGCCCCTCGGGGCTGGCAACCGGTGATCGACGCCGCAGCAGCCGCCGGTGAGGGAATCGGGTTGACACCAGCAGCGATCGGGAACCGATGGATGGCGGCGCGACGCACCACCGAGTTCGAAAGCTACAGATGCGTGGTAGCCCCGCTCGAGTCGTCGCAAGAGTTGAAAGTACGACGCCGAGCTCACGTTTCCTCGATCCATTGGTCGTCAACGGCAGGGCGCGTGGATGGCGTAATGATCTCTGATCAATCCGGTGGCCCAGACGTTTTCCAACCGGCGCAAGCCGTGGTGCTGGCTGCGGGGACGATCGACTCGACCGCGGTCCTGTTGCGTTCGACCAGTAGCGACCATCCCGATGGTCTGGGAAACGCCGATGGAATCTTGGGCCGCTATCTCCACGATCATCCGCGTGAATGGTTCCTGGCCGAACTCGATTCCCCGAAGCCCTGTCTCGACCATCCACTGTTGGTGGCGCGTGCTTCGCACCACGAAACTGGCCTACTGGCCACTCAACATTCGATCGGTTTGGGAGCACCCGTCGACCGTCTACGAGCATGGGCTGGTCGATCGTCACGCCGACACGGAGTGAACGTGTTCTCGACCATGATTCCAACCGACGATCTCGGCGTTCGACTCGAAGCCGATCCGGGCGGTGGGCGAAACGATCGCATCGAGATCGCCCTCTCATACGACGGCTCGGCCATCGACAACCTGCGAGCAAACCGAGATCGGCTACGAGACATTTTTGCGCTGGCCGGAATATCAATGACCACTGACGACCCGTTCCAGATGCCGGTACCGGGGTCGTCAGTGCATCTCGGCGGATCGATCCGCATGCACAATCGTGCCGAGTTCGGTGTTCTCGACAAATGGAACCAGCTGCACCACGGTGACGGTCTCGTCGTGTGTGATGCCAGCTGTTTCACCACCAGCCCCGAGAAGAACCCGACCCTCACGGCGATGGCGATCGCGATCCGCGCCGCCGATCACCTCGCCGACCAACTCGGTTAACCAACCGCGCCAATCACTCAAGGCGCATCGTCGCTTCGGCCTCGAGGGTGACATCGTTGAGCAATAGTCCGATGATCGGCACGGATGTCGGCTCGTCGTAGCTGACCTCGACCACGGCTCGACCGTTGCGTCGGCGCACTTCGACTTCGAGGCGATATGGGGCCAGGTCGCCAGCGACGGCAACGGCGCGTTCGACATCGTCGTCGGTTCCTCCAACCGCGGCTGCTCTCGCTCCTTCGCGGGCGGCGTGGGTGACCATGATGCGGGCGTGCACGACCAGACCTACTTGGATTACCGCAAGCAAAACCACCGCTATAGCGGGCAAGAGCAGCGCGGCCTCGACAGTTGATTGACCGCGGTCGGCGGTCGGGCCCGCGGCAGTACCGCGGGCCCGAAGCCGGATGCTCACGCGACCCGAGAAGCGACCGAGTTGATAACCCGATCAAGCAGGTCTGACACGGCCGAGGTGCTGGATGCCCACGAGATGACCAAAATGGCCATCGCCGCGGCTCCAAGAATCACCAGGGCATACTCGGCCGTTGCTTGGCCGCGATCTGAGGCGGCCCTGAACCGCGAAATCATCGAAGTGATGACCGATGTGTAAATTGCTGACATGTTGTTTCTCCAGTTTGGAAAGGTAAGACGACGGGGAAGTCGAGTTAGGAGCCGGGAAAGCTGAGCTGACCCAGAGAACCAAGCAACACCGGCACAACGGTGAGCAACGCAAAGGCCGGCAAGACGCATACGACGAGCGGCAACAGCATCGTGACGGGAAGTCGCCGGGCCCGTTCTTCGGCCAGCTGACGCCGACGCCGGCGAGCCGAGTCGGACGCTCGCACCAAACCGGGTCCAAGAGCAGCACCATCGTGCTCGGCGGCGATGAGCACCGTGAACAGCACCCGAGCCGAGGGGCCGAGGCGTTCGACCGCCCACTCGAGCGACTCGGCGAAGGTCTCGCCCGACCTGGCGCGGGCCAGTGTCTCGTCGACTACGACGCGGTAAACCCCGGGTAGCCACTCGACGCAGATCTCCAAGGAGTCTCGAGTGGATAGGCCCGAGTTGACCCCGAGATAGACAAGGTCGATTACTTCGGGAAGGCCACGCTCGATAGCCGCGGCTCGACGCTTGGTACGCCGTCGAGCCCTCCCGATCGCCACCAACAGCGCTAGCACCGGACCGCCGACCAGCGCCGGGGGGAATACAACAACAAGTGCGACCGAGCTCACCGCTACAACCGCCAATTCTTGATCGCTCAGTTCGGCGGTCACCGGCACGGCGCCGAGAAACGTTCGTAGACGCGAGCCGAGTGCCACACCGCGACCCGCAGACGCCGTAGCGGTTTGCGCCAGTCGAGAAGGTAGCCGCCGCGGCGACAAAACCAGCCACGCGACAACGCCCGACAGTACGACTTCGGTCATGTCGCAACCGCTCCGGTGAGACGAACCATCCACAGCAATCCGATGGCGTCGAGGGTAAGCCCCACGCTGATACAGAGCCATCCAACCGGCGTCGTGAGCAACACTGTCACCGCCGAAGTGTCGAGAAACGAGAGCAAGGCCAGAAACACAACCGGTGACGCGGCCAACAACACACCGGAGGCTCGGCTCTGCGATGTCAGCGAGCGAACCTCACGTTGCAGATCGGCCCGTTCGCGCAGCGTGGTCCCGGCCCGATCGAGAGCATCGGCCATCGCCGCGCCGGTCACCTGGCCAAGCCGAAACACCGCCCGCACAACATCAGCGTCACCATGATCGAGTTCGGCGGCCCAATGATCGACCGCGACCCCCAGGCGTTCACCAGCGCTAACGCGTTGCATCACCGGTCGCAGAGATGCGCTGAGCGGACCGTTACCAGCGACGACCCGGTCGAGCGCCCCCCGCAGGGTGGCGCCTCCACGAAGATCGCGGGCCACAAGCTCGAGCAGCACCGGCAAGGCTTGAATCTGGCGGGCTCGGTTTCGACGATGAGTCAGTCGCTTCCAGACCCTCGACCAACCGGACCGCTCCCTGAACACTTCGGATTCGACCACAAGCGGTCGCGCCGCCCGGCCCTGAGGGATGGCCGCACCAAGTGCAGCAAAGAGCCCACCAACAATGAGGGTGATCATCGCGACGCCTCCCAAACAAGGTCGACTTCGGCTGGTCCGCACACTCGAGCCAAGGCCGCGACTTGCCGCTTTCCGTCGGACCCTCGCTCGACGTGCACCACGAAGTCGACGGCGTTGGCGATCTGCGTACGCAACGCCTCTAGCGGGACACCATCGCCACTCAACAAGGCCAGCGTTTCGAGTCGGTGTAGGGCATCCAACGGTCCGTTGGCATGAACCGTCGACAGGCAACCTCGGTGACCAGTATTGAGCGCCTGCACAAGATCGAGAGCCTCACCACCACGCACCTCACCAACCACCAAGCGGTCGGGGCGCATTCGCAAGGCATTGCGAACAAGATCTCGAATCGTCAACAGCCCTACGCCTTCGGCCGACTCGGGACGCGCTTCGAGGCGGATCACGTGAGGGTGAGGCAAGCGAAGCTCGGCCGAATCCTCGACCGTGACGATCCGAGAGGTCGGTTCGATCAGTGTCGCCACTGCATTGAGCATCGTCGTCTTACCGGCCCCGGTACCACCACTGACAATGATGTTCTCGCCCCGCAAAACCGCGTCGCGAATTTGGTTGGCGGCTTCGGCGCCGGCAAACGCGGCAAGGTCGAGCGTTCGCAGAACGAATCGGCGAATCGTGATGTAAGGGCCGTCGAGAGCCACCGGAGGGACAACAATGTGCAAGCGGCTGCCGTCGGCCAAGCGACCATCGACACATGGTGAACTTCGATCAACCCGCCGGCCGATTGGGGCAACCAAACGCTCGACCAGATGATCGATGTCGTCTCGGCTCAAGACAAGTGCTTGGGGCTCGAGCTTTCCGTGGCGCTCGATCCACACCGGACCCGGCCCGTTCACCATCACTTCGCTCACGTCGGGATCGGCAAACAGTTCTTCGATCGGGCCAAGCCCATCTCGACGAGCTATGACGCGCTGCACGAGAGCGTCGCGTTCGGGCACCGACAACAACGGGGCGTGGCGAGAAATGATCGACTCGACATCGGCCGTCGGGCCAAGGTCGAGAAGATCGCGATGGACCTGATCAAGCAAAACCGGGTGGGCGGAGGTCACCGCGCCAGCTCCAAAGTTCGTAGTGACCGGGGAAGTCGACACGACAACAACCCCGCATCGACGCACCGGGCGACGGCCGGGTCGGCACTAACCCGTCGCCAAGGCTCGACCCCGATCGCCGCGGCAATATCGCGATGGTTCAGCGCTCGGCCCGGTTCTTCGATCAGGACGACTCGGGTCGACGCCGCCACTCGCCCTGCTCGTCGAACAGCGAGGTAGCAACTGCGCAGCACCAGGACCGACTCACAATCGGACGCCCACCAGGGACCCTCAGCCAGTACCCCGGCGTCCACCACAACATCGCGGCTCGACGCCGACAAGACCGACGCCAACATCGGCAACCGGTCTGCCGATGGAGCCTGGCCGTACGGCAACAACGACAGGTTCGCTTGAACCGAGACCTCGAGGGTGCGCAACGCATCGACCGGCACGTCATCACCTCCGGCCATCCAATCGCCCACACCAGCGCCGGTCGGTGGAGGGCACCCAAGAACGGCGGGCTGGTCACCGGCCAGATCGACCAGCAACGTCTCGCGGCCATTGGCCGCCGATCGCAACGCCAAAGCGGCGGCGGTTACCGACGTGCCGACGCCGCCCTTAACCGACCAACACACAACAAACACGACTGTCTCCCGGACTCATGGGTTCGACGGGGAAGTCGCGACCCGCACCATACGGTCAACCACCTACGATGCCAACATGACTGAGGCTGCCTTCTTCGATCTCGACAAGACGGTGATCGCCAAAGCCGCGATGCTCGCCTTCGGCCCGAGCCTGCAAAAGGCTGGGATGCTCAACCGTTGGCTCGTAGCCCGCGCCCTTTGGGGCCAAATCGTTTTTCGCTATCTCGGCGCCGACGAGGGGCGCATGGTCAAGATGCGAGAAACCGCTTTGAAAGTCGCGGCCGGATGGGAAAAGGAACGCATCTCGGCGCTGGTCGACAACGCCCTCACCGAGGTAATCGATCCACTCGTCTACGACGAAGCGGTCGAGTTGATCGAGTCTCATCAAGACGCCGGCCGGCGGGTCTACCTCGTGTCGGCGTCCCCCGAAGAAATCGTTTTACCTTTGGCCCGTCACCTAGGGGTCGACGACGCAATCGCGACCCGGGCTCGCATCGATCAAACCGGCCGTTACACCGGCGAGGTCGAGTTTTATTCGGCCGGGGAACACAAAGTCACCGCTATCAACGAGCAGGCCGAACTTCACGATCTCGACTTATCGGCCTCGTTTGCCTATTCCGATTCGGTAACCGACCTGCCAATGCTCGAGGCGGTCGGGCATCCCGTAGCCGTGAACCCCGACAAGGCACTCCTGAAAGAGGCCCTCGATCGAGGCTGGGAGATCCGGGTGTTCGAAAACCCTCGCCCACTCACCGAAGCCCGCACCGTACAGCCTCCGAAACCGGCGACGGTAGGCGCGGTGGGAGCCGCGGTCGCAGCCGGAGCCGCCCTGATCTGGCGCAGCCGCCGCAACACGAAGCGGTCGCGGTGGAGCAGCCTCAGACGTCTTTGACCTTGCGGGCCAACACCACCAGCAGGGCTACAAAGGCGACAAGAAGGAGCTTGCGGTTCTTCGACATGTATTTACGCTAGCGACCCGCAGGAGGGATTTTCGGTCGCGCCGCTAGTCTCGCCTGCGGAGGTGTCCGAGCGCCTGGTGGGCTCCCCCGCCTTCAAAGCGGGTGGGATGGGTGATCCCTGTCCGGCGGGTTCGATTCCCGTCCACCTCCGCCACAAGTTGGCGCCGCCAGGCAAATGGCACCACTAGGCAAAGAGAGCGGCGTGGTGAGTTAGACGCTCAGGAGGTCGCGGGCGCCGGTGTCAGAAGAGGGATGGCGAAGTTTGGACATCGCTCGGGCCTCAATTTGGCGAATGCGTTCGCGGGTGAGATCGAAATGCTCGCCCACCTCTTCGAGGGTGCGGGGTTCGCCACGATCGAGGCCGAACCGAAGCTTGAGAATTTCGCGTTCGCGTTCGTCGAGCGGAGCGAGCAACCGAGCAATCTCGTCGGGAAGCAGCGATGTGGCGGCCACCTCGAAAGGCGAATCGGCCCCCCGGTCTTCGACCACGTCACCAAGTTCGGCATCGCCGTCTTCGCGGAGGGGTTCTGACAACGACAAGGGTTCGGCGGCAAATCGCAACGCCTCGGTGACCTTGTCTTCGGGCATCTCGACTTCGATCGCCAACTCGGCCAACGTGGCCGGGCGACCGTACTTGAGTTCGAGTCGGGCCCGAGCCTTTTGAAGGCGAGCCAGGGTGTCGCCAGCATGCACCGGGAGACGAATTGTGCGACCGGTGTTGGCAATACCGCGGGTGATGGCCTGACGGATCCACCAGGTGGCGTACGTCGAAAACTTGAACCCCTTGCGCCAGTCGAACTTTTCGACGGCGTGCATAAGGCCGAGATTGCCCTCTTGAATCAAGTCGAGCAGTGGCAACCCCGACGCTTGATACTTCTTGGCTATCGAGACAACCAGGCGAAGGTTTGATTGCACGAAGGTGCGTTCGGCTCGTTCGCCCTCGCGCATCGATTTGCGGATCTCTCGCTTCTTGGCCGGGGTGAGATCGGTTTCGGGGCTCTCGAACTCGACGCGGGCCTCTGCGCCCTTTTCGATGGCCTGGGCCAAGCGAACTTCGTCTTCTTTGGTAAGAAGCGGATATTGGCCGATATCAGTGAGATACAGGCGGACGAGATCTTCTTCGTCTCGTTCGACTCGCTCCTTCGCCACCGAAGTCCTCCCGTAGATCGACCGTTCAGGGCACGATACCGAGTGATGAGGGTCGCACCACCAGCACAGCCGATGCGATTACTTCGACACTTTCGGTGACCAGCCTGAATAGTCAGCCGCGATAACGGTTGACAATCGGCATCCGGCGATCCCGGCCGAAAGCCTTCTTGGTGATCCGAGGACCAATAGGGGTCTGACGGCGCTTGAATTCGGCGATGTCGACAAGGTGGCACACCTGCCGGATGATCGCCCGGTCGGCCCCCTCGATTCCGAGGCCAACAATCTCACTGACAGTGTGATCGTCTTCGACGTAAGCCTGCAAAATCGGATCAAGAACCTCGTACGCGGGCAGCGACTGATCATCACGTTGATCGGGTTTGAGCTCGGCCGACGGCGCTTTGCTCAGCACGGACTCGGGGATCCAAGCAACGTCAGCTTGTTCGTTGCGCCAACGGCAAAGTTCGTAGACGTTCAGTTTCCACACATCTTTGATCACCGCAAACGCTCCCGCGGTATCGCCATAGAGCGTCGAGTAACCGACCGCCGCTTCGCTCTTGTTGCCGGTGGTGAGCACCAGCCAGCCGTGTTCGTTGGCCAGCGCCATCAAGATCACGCCGCGGATCCGGCTTTGGAGATTCTGATCGGTCAGGTCGCCGACTTCGATCTTGGCGTCGGCAACATGAGGGACGATCATGTCGAGCAACGAAGCGTGAGCGGATTCTATCGGCACCGTGCGAGTGTCGACGCCCAGGTTCGATCCGAGCGTTTCGGCATCGGACACGGAGTGATCGCTCGAGTAACGCGACGGCATGAGAATGCCATGGACGTTCTCGGCTCCGAGAGCATCGACCGCGATGGCCGCAACGATCGACGAGTCGACCCCACCCGACAGGCCCAGGCAAACCTCTTCGAAACCAGACTTGCGGACGTAGTCGCGCACGCCCAGAACCAAGGTCTGCCACTGCTCGGCAAGCGGGCTCAGGTGAGCAGACATCGGGCCGGCTCGCAAAGCGCGAGGGGCGTCCCGAGCGGCCGTCACGTGGGTGGACGGATATTGGTCGAGTGCTTCAGGCGGGACCGACAAGGCAACGTCAAACACGTCGAGCGACTCGACAAAAGACGCGCATCGAGCGGTTACCCGAGGACCTTCCGGGCTGGGACTGACCACAAAGGAACCGCCGTCAAATACCAGCTCGTCTTGGCCTCCCACCAGATTTGCGTACACAACCGGGATCGACGATTCGGCGACTCGCTCTTCGATGACTGTTTCTCGGACTTGTTGTTTGCCACCGCGAAACGGCGACCCGTTGATGTTGATCACCAGCCGAGCTCCACCACGCGCCAACTGAGTGACGGGACCGTCAGGGATCCACGAGTCCTCACACAACGTGACGCCAACCGGCACCCCGGCGATCTCGTAGAGACCCAGGGACTGATCACCGGGGCGAAAGTGTCGCAGCTCGTCGAAGACGTCGTAGTTGGGCAGGTGGCGCTTGTGGTAAGTGCCAAAGATCTTCCCCTCGGCGCACACCGCCACCGCGTTCCATACCCCGTTGAAGAAATCGATGCCCGCAACGTCTTGCACGAGGCGATCGGCCGCGCCACCAAAATCGTCGCCGTCAGCAAAGCCGACGATGGCGGCCGTACGTCCGGTACCGGCCGCGAACTTCTCGAGGGTGGCCCGATTGTCGGCTATGAATCCTGGCTTCAGGACGAGATCCTCGGGGGGATAACCCGTGAGAGTCATCTCGGGCAGGATCACAACATCGGCTCCGAGATCGGATGCTTCTTCGACCACGGCCAAGGCTCGGGCGAGGTTGCCCTCTAGGTCGCCGACCACAGCATTGAACTGCGATATGGCGATGCGCAGGGCCCGCGGAAGTTCGCTCATGGGCTACAGCGTACGAGCGAGACCTATACGACGCATCCGACATCGAGAACGGGGCAGGGTCGAATCCCGTCAAGAATACCAAATTGGTATACTCCGTTGATGGCCACAGAACAGATCGCCGTACGGCTGCCCATGCCTCTCCTGTCCGAACTCGACAACCTCGTCACAAGCGGCGCATACAAGAGCCGAGCTGCCGCAGTTCGAGCTGGGATCGAAGCCATCATGCGCCTCGAACGCCAACGCCAAACGGACCAAGCCGTCGTCGATGGCTATGCCCTCCAGCCACCCACCGAAGGCGAAGACCACGCGGCACTCGCATCACTTCGCGAAGCAATCATTGACGAACCATGGTGACCAGTCCCGACCGAGGCCAGATCTGGTGGGGCGAAATCGAAAAAGTCGGCCGACGCCCGTTTCTCATCATGACGCGATCGGCGGCCATCCCAGTCCTCAACAACGTCCTCGCCGCACCGATAACGCGCACGATCAGAGCAATACCGACCGAACTGTCGCTCGGACCCGATGATGGCATGCCCAGCGACTGCGTCGCGAGCTTCGACAATCTGAGAGTCGTCCCCAAGGCCTACCTTGTCGACCAGATCTGCACGCTTCGGCCGCTTCGGCTGCTCGAAGCATGCGCGGCGCTACAAGCCGCCGTCGACTGCTAGACACCGCAACACGTGGGGCGTGTTCCTGTCAGGCAGACTCGGAAATGAACCACCCGGTAGCGATCGAGAAACGCTTCAGCCATCCCAGGCCAGGGTCGTCGACAAAATCAGTCGTGGGGTTACACAGGGCGAAGACCGTGAACAGATGCTTCACACCCGGCATTCCCGTTCCTCGATACATGAAATCGCCTTCGATGTCTTCGTACTGTGCATACCCTCCACCGGGTGTCGATTGCTCGATCGCGCCCTCGGGAAGTGGAATCCTCTGGGATGATTGCGCCAACCCGGTGGCTGAAGGATCGATCCCTGTCACGAGCCAGGTGGCCGCACCCACGGGAACCCCGCCAGACCCAGCCTCGTCGATCGACGGTCCGCCCCACCAGAGGAGAGGATCTTCTGCGTACAAGGCGGCGCGTTCGTCGTCCAACCGCAGCACGAGAATTGCTATCTCGGTGGTCTCCTCGGGAACCAACGACCAGTCGAACGCCGGCGCCAAGAAACCGTTGCCACCCGACCCGAATTCAATCGGAATGACCGGTTGCACATCTGGGCTCGTCAACTCAAGAATCAACTCCTGCTCGCGAACGGCAGCACATGGGTCCGCGGCGACAGTTGAAGCGGTATTGGCCTGTGCCTGATCGGCTGAAGTGTCGTCGACTTCGCCCGAGATGTCGCCGTTCGTGTCCGATCTGATTTCCCCGTCTCCGCCTGTTATGAAGACCAATCCGAGCACGAGTATCGAACCGAGAACTCCACCGATCCCTATCCAGACCTTCCACTTGCTGAAGTTGAACGCCGTCGAACTGGGACTCGGTGCCGGGTCGGAATCTGGCGGAAGCACATAGTCGGTTGGAATGTAGTCGGGGTTCGACCCGGCGGAGTCCACCATCTTGGTGCCGTCGGGGAGGGTAATGGTCGGGCCGGCGCCGTACGAAAGCTGCCATTCAGGATCAGAATCCGTGTCAGGCCCGAAATCAACGTCGATATCGGCGGGGTCTTTCGGAAACACCAACTTCTCTGGGCCCGGATATTGACGAGCCCACCCTCGGAGGAGTTTGAGTTGCGACTCGCGGCCGAGACGCGCGAATGCTGCCGACCAATCGACGCGTTTGATCATGTCCCGCGGTCCGAGATCCGAACTGCCGGAGATAATGCCTTGATTATCGAGAAGCGTCTTGCCTCCTTGGTGAAGCTCATCATCAATACGCGTCTCTACTTCGCCGCTGAGCGGTCCGATGTCGTTGATCGCATCGAGGGTGGATTCGAATTGATCAGTGCCGGCGACGTTGTCATCGAACCAAGACTGCAACTCGGCATCGGTGAATCGGTCGAAGTCTGTGTCGAAGGGGTCCGGTGGAGCCATGGATTCGCTCAATTCAGATCGGCAGTCAGCGCAAGCACCCTAGTTGACAGCGGGTCAAGCCCCATAGCCGCCGGATTTAGCACATACCTTGGGCGCCAGGACCGTCAGCGGCGACGCATCCGCTGACTGGTCTGGCCAACCGATTGATCGTGACCGACCGACTCAGTCAGGCACTACGTAGGTCGGTGCGCACTCAAGAGAGTTGGACGGCCGGGTCTACGACATCACGGCCAGCGTCGGAATTGTCGGCGCTACCAGCGGGGACCGCGACTCCAACTACGTGCTGCGACGCGCTGACACCGCCATGTACCACGCCAAGGACATGGGGAGAGACCGAATCGAGAGCAACGACCGGAGTTGAGGCACTGTTGCGCTGGCATCCGACGAGTCATGATGCCATTGGCCGGGCCGAGTTCATTCCGATCGCTGATGATTGCGGAAGCCGAATACGGCTGCGATGAAGCACAGAGCTTCTACCTCGGGCGCCCGCTGCCACCGCGACGAGACACGTCACCCCCGGGAACTCACGCCAGCGCCGAGCAGATCGTGTTGGTCAACAACGCCGAAACGACGTATGGGTCGGCGTTGGCGTTGGGGCGGCGGTCCTCGATGTAGCCCTTGCCGTCCTTGGCCACTTGCCACGGGATCCGAATCGATGCGCCACGATCAGATACACCGTAGGAGAACTCGTCGTAGCGCTGGGTCTCATGAGCGCCCGTGAGTCGCTCCTCGATCCCGATTCCGTAGCCCTCGAGGTGACGTTCGGGCACACCAAGACCACCCATAGCCTCACACGCGGCGATGATCGAGTCGTACTCTTCGCGCATGGCCTTGGTGGAGAAGTTGGTGTGCATTCCCGCGCCGTTCCAGTCGCCCTTCATGGGCTTGGCCTCGATCGAGACCTCGACGCCATGATTCTCGGCCAGGCGAAATAGCAGGTAGCGGGCGACCCACAGATGGTCGCCGACGGTGACCGTGTCGACTGGTCCGATCTGAAATTCCCACTGGCCCGGCATTACCTCGGCGTTGGTTCCCGAAATGGCAAGACCAGCGTCGATGCAAGCCTGGGTGTGCTCCTCGATGAGGTCGCGCCCGTGGATCTTGAGCGCGCCAACCCCGCAGTAGTACGGGCCTTGAGGGGCGGGGAAACCGTTGGGCGGAAATCCGGCGGGCCAGCCCGTGGCCGGATTGATGAGCGTGTACTCCTGCTCGAGGCCGAAGATGGGTTGTTGGTCGGCGTACTTCTCGAGCGCAACCTTGGCCTGAGCCCGCGTATTGGTCGGGTGCGGAGACATGTCGCCGGTGAGCAAAGTCTCACAAAGCACGAGGATGTTGTTGCCACCGCGGATCGGGTCGGGGCACTGAAAAACCGGACTCAAAACCACGTCGGAATTGTCGCCGGTGGCCTGGCCAGTGCTGGAGCCATCAAATCCCCAGATCCCAGGGGAGTCGCCGTCAGCGAGAATCTTGGTCTTGCCACGAATTTCACGCGTCGGCTCAGATCCATCGATCCACAAATACTCAGCTTGATAAGCCATCGTTCATTTCCTCTGTCGTGCGAGCCCGAGTGGGCGGTCCTGGCGTCGCAACATCTTTGCTCTTCGAAGCGACGAATAGAGGGTTCCAGGCACAAATTTCGTTCCTGTTGCTCGATTGTGAACGCCGTGTGAACGAATCAGTTGGCTATTACGCGCCGCCGCCGGACTCGGCACCCTTGGGAAACGGGTTGTCGCCGCGGCAAGCTAAGAGTTGATAGTGCCAGGAGTTCTATGCAGCGTGAACAGGACTATGTGCTTCGCACAGTTGAGGAACGCGGCGTCCGGCTGATCAGGCTCTGGTTCACCGATGTGCTGGGCCAACTCAAGTCGGTCGCGATTTCACCCGCCGATCTCCACTCGGTGTTCGAAGAGGGCGTGCAGTTCGACGGCACCGCCATCGACGGGTTCAGTCGGGTTCACGAATCAGACGTGTTGGCGCGTCCCGACGCCACTACCTTCGAACTGCTGCCTTGGGCCAAGGCCGACGAGCCCTCAGCCCGCATGTTTTGCAACATCGAGAACCTCGACGGTTCGGCTTTCGAAGGCGACCCCCGCCAAATCCTTCGCCGTAACCTCGAAACGGCCCGGGCCCTCGGCTACGGGTTCTTCGCGGCTCCCGAAGCCGAGTTCTTCTATTTCGAGTCTGGTGATCCGTCCAAAGGGCGGCCTCAGCCTCTCGACCGAGCCTCCTATTTCGATCTCACAACCTCTGATGTGTCGAGCGACCTGCGCAAATCGACGATCCACACGCTCGAGTCGATGGGCATACCCGTCGAGTACTCGTTTCACGAGGACTCCCCCAGCCAACACGAGATCGATCTTCGATACACCGAAGCGCTCGACATGGCCGACAACGTGATGACTCTTCGGCTGGTCGTGAAGAAGATCGCCATGGATCGTGGCTGCTATGCGACGTTCATGCCAAAGCCCCTCAACGGAGTGCAGGGATCGGGCATGCACACCCATTTCTCGCTGTTCGACGACGAAACCAACGCCTTTCACGACCCCGACGACGAATACGGGATGTCACCTATCGCCCGACAGTTCACCGCCGGAATTTTGCGTCACGCCCGCGAGATAACCGCGGTTACCAACCAATTGGTCAACAGCTACAAACGCATCGCCGAGATCTCCGAGGCACCGCCGTTTGTGACATGGGCCCGCAACAACCGCTCGGCGCTAGTACGAGTCCCGGTTCGCAAAAGGGGAAAGCCGGAGTCGGCCCGGATCGAATATCGAGCGCTCGATGGCGCAACCAATCCCTACTTGGCCTACTCGATGATTCTCGCGGCAGGGCTCAAAGGCATCTCCGAGGGTTACGAACTCGCACCCGAAGCCAAGACCAACCTGTTCGAGCTAACCGACCGAGAACGCCTCGACATCGGAATAGAACCACTACCACGGTCGCTCGACGAGGCCCTCGACCTGATGGAAAACTCCGAGTTGGCCCGCACAACCCTCGGCGATCACGTCTTCGAATGGTTCCTGCGCAACAAACGCTCCGAGTGGTCCGATTTCCAATCGCAGGTCACGCCCTTCGAGCTCGAGCGATACCTCGGGAGCTGGTGACCCGGTAGTGGACCCGTTACTCGTTTTCCCCGACCCGGCGCCTCCCGAGTTGGCCCAAGCCCTCGACCTGGGCGGCTGGGCCTGGAAAGCCACGGCCGATCTCGACGCCGCGCGCGGCCAAAGCCCCAGCGACGGGTGGGCCGGAGCGATTGTTCTCGCCGGCACCGAACCCGAAGAGGCGTTCCGACTTTGCCGGGCGATTCGCAGCGGGGATATCCCCGCCGGCGCGGTGCTGTTGCTCATCAACGGGGGCCAGCTCGTAAGTCTCGATTTTCGTGAGGATCTCTTCGACGACTTCTGTTTGTTCCCGTTCCATCCGGTCGAATTGGAGGCGCGGCTCAAACACATCTTCCGCCGCGCCGGAAAGATCGAACGGGCCGAAGGCCTCGAATACGGCGCCCTCAGCATGAACTTCGAGACCTACCAGGCGAAAATCGGGTCGATTCCGCTCGACCTCACCTACATGGAGTACGAGCTGTTGAAGTTCTTGGCCTCGCACCCCGGCAAAGTGTTCACCCGCGAAACGCTGCTGAGCCGGGTGTGGGGCTACGACTATTACGGAGGGGCCCGCACCGTCGACGTTCATGTGCGGCGGCTACGTTCCAAACTCGGCGAAGAACACGCCGGCCTGATCGAAACTGTGCGATCAGTTGGCTACAGCTTCGGAAGCTCCCGCTGGTCCTGATCTACCAGCGTTGCTACTCGTCGTAGTGCCGAGTGTTGGAGATGGTCAGATACTCGTTGGGTTCGCCGTCATCGTCGACGTTGTCCAAGTCGCTCTTGCGTCCGATGAGGGTGCCCAGCACTCCTGCGAGTCCGCCCATCGTCATAAGCACTCCGACCGGCATGACAACCAGGAGAGCAACAAGAATAATGATCGCACCGATATCCATGGTCGTCAGTCTGCCAGATTGAGCCACCAACGCCAGAACCAGTTCACACAGTGCCAGTTCACACAGTGCCAGTTCAAACAGTGCCAGTTTCAGACAGTGCCAGTTCAAACAGTGGCGATGGCCTCGATCTCGACCTGAGCGCCGAGCGGCAACGATGCCACCTCGACGGCCGAGCGAGCCGGACGATGATCGCCGAACTCTTCCATGTAGATCTCGTTCATCTTGGCGTAGTCGCCCATATCGGCAAGAAACACCGTGGTTTTGACAACATCGGCGAGCGACGCGTTGGCCGATGACAAAACGGCGCGAAGGTTGGCAAACACCTGACGAAGCTCGGACTCGAGACCTCCGTCGACAATCGCACCGTCGACAATGCCAACTTGGCCGGCGGTGAACAACAGGTCTCCGCCTCGAACGATCGGCGTGTAGGGACCGACTGGTTTGGCCATGATGATGTCTCCTCGCAGGCTGAGGACGACACCCTACGCCACAGCCACCGGTCTCAAGGAGTCGACAGCGCCGGCCACACCGGGGGAAGGCCACGATCCAACCAGACCGCGGCGAGCACTGCGGCAAACACCGCGTCGCTGACGTTGCACGGCGGGCGATCATCGATCTCGATGGCAACGCTGACAGGCGGTGTGTCAACTGCTCGGAGCACACCAAAGGACCGAACGGTGAGATCGTGAACCTGGCCATTGTCATCAACGCTGAGCGACTCGCTGGTGACCATCCCAAGCGCCATGTGGGCCGCCCCGATGCAGTAGGACCGCAACGTAATCTCCTCGAGCGGATCACCACCGCGAACAATGACGTTGATCGAACCGGCGGCATCAATTTCGGCCGTGGCCTCGCCGCCATCGGGAGTCTGAACCCAACCGACCTCGCCGCGCTGGGCGCAAACGAGAGCATTTGCTTCGGCCCAACCGGCGGCCCGCAAGTCGACCGAAGTTGGAGGTCCGACTATGTCGACCTCTTCCACCTCGAAGTTGGGTGCGACCGACGTGATCGCCGCGACGATTCCGGGAGTGCGAGCGACACGAACAACCCCGCTCCCATCGGCGTTGATGCCCGCCGACAGTGGAGGCCGCTTGGGTCCAAGCCGCACCGACTCCTCACGGGCGTAGAGCACTCGGACGGGCCGGCCGTGTTGGTCGGCCAGCCGCCGAGCGACCGACCCGACTTCGCTGGCTTGCTTGGCCCCAAAGGCGCCACCGTTGGCCAGCGGTGAGGCCGGCGTGCCACCGGGCACACACCACGAAGCGTCAGTTTCGAGATAGGCCGGTTCGACCCAACTCGTTTGCAGACAGATATCGAAACTCCCCTCGGGCAAGTCGATCGGAGGGTCGAACCGACTCGTTGTTCGTCGACCCTGAACCTTGCCCGACATACGAATGGCCTCGGCCCGCGTCTCGGCGATCACCCAGTCGGTGTCGTCGGCGTTTTTGACGGCAACCAACGCGTCGGCCGGAGCGGTGTCGTCAGCGAACCCGGCGTGACCCAGCGCGACTCGAGGTCCGCTGACTTGGTTGGTTCGGCCCTCGATAGCAGCGCGGGCCGCGGCGGCCGCTAGGTCGACATCGTGGCCCGGCCGGCCAAACGCGGTCCATGCATCGACGATCGGCTGCCAACCAGTGCAGCGACATGTATGCGCCAAGAGCGCCTCGGACGCCGCCGCCCGGTCATCAGACGCTGCCCCCTTGGACCGCAGCCCCTCGAAGCGGCAAACAATGCCGGGCGTGCAAAACCCACACTGGCTAGCGCCGGTGGCAACAAACGCATCGGCCCAGGCGTCGGCGATATCGGTTTCGAGCCCGCCGGCCGTTGTAATCGTGCGACCACGAACCCGCCGCACGGGAGTGACACACGAAACCCTCGGCTGCCCGTCGACCAACACGGTGCAGCAACCACACTGGCCCTGAGGGCTACAGCCGTCTTTGACCGACATGTCGCCGACCTGGCCACGGAGCACATCGAGCAACGTGAGCGAATCATCCTCGACCGTTATCGAAACGCCGTTGACAGTGATTTCGATGCCACCGCTAGTGCTACTTGTCATCGGGTGCAGGCTACGGTCGTGGGTCATGAGCTCGGTTGACCGTCGCACGTTTCTGACCGCCGCCCTCGCCGGAACCGCCGGTGGCGCGCTGTTGCTCGCCGGGTGTGGGGGCGATGACGGCTCGACGGGACCGGCCGTGTCCTACCTGGCGATCACATTCCCCGACGGATACCGGTCAGCGCCGACACTTGTGGCGGGGTCGCCTCAGCGGTTGACCTTCGTCCCCCGAGACGAAGTCGACTACATGCGCGAGACCGCTCCCCCGACACTTGCTTTGGCCGTGACCTTCGGCGATCAGGTTGTAGCGGCTGCGACTGTCGATCGACACAACGATGGCCTGATCACGCCGTACTATCCGCTCGTTGCGACGTTCGCCGAACCCGGCGAGTACGAGGTGTCGCTTCCCGACTACCCCGACGTCCCGGCCGTCCCGTTTGTGGTCACCACCGCAGAGGAAGTCGACATCCCTCAGCTCGGAGAACTCCTGCCCGTAGTCGACACGCCCACTGTCGACAACCCCCAAGGGGTCACACCGATCTGCACCAGAGCCGTGCCGTGCCCATTCCACGAGCACAACCTGACCGACGTGATCAACAACGGCCGGCCCACCGTCGTGCTGGTCGCCACCCCAGGATTTTGCCAAACCGATATTTGTGGGCCGGTTGTCGACTTGTTGATCGACGCGGCCGACGGGCGCGACCACATCGACTTCATCCACGCCGAGGTCTACACCGACCCAAGCCAGTTCCAGAGCGGAGCGTTTCCCGATGTCACAGCCATGGTCGACGCGCTGGCCCTACCGTTCGAACCAGCGTTGTTCGTTGCCGACGCCGATGGCGTAATTATCGCTCGGCTCGACACCACCTTCGACCGAGCAGAGCTGACCGACGCGCTGGCGTCGGCCTAAAGCGCTCAGCTAAACGACTGACCACACCCGCAGGTGCGCTGGGCGTTGGGGTTATCGATCGAGAACCCGGCGTCCTGGAGTCCGTCTTTATAGTCGAGCGTGGCGCCCTCGAGAAGCTGCGCCGACGATGGGTCGACGACCACACCGACGCCGGAGTAGTCGGTTAGGACATCATCATCGGCTTTGTCGGTATCGAAAAACATCTCGTAGGAAAAACCGGAACAACCACCCGGTCGAACCGCAACACGAAGAGCAAGCCCTTCCTCGCCTTCCGCGCTGATCAGCTCGCCAACCTTGGATACGGCACTTTCGGTAAGAGTGATCATCAAAAATCTCCTGTGAAAAGATGCGACGCCGCAGATAGCGGTACCACGTCAGATGTAACACCACTATATCGACCGTTGTTCCCTATCCTAAAAGAGTGGCTGCGATCCCACCTCCGAGTCCCGACTACATCATGGGGCTGCTACGCGGCGTGATCGACCCAGAACTCGGCAGCGACATAGTCGAACTGGGCATGGCCAAAGGCGCCACGGTCAGTCCCGAAGGCGTAGTCCAGCTCGACATAGCGCTCACAACATCGGGTTGCCCGCTGCGAGCGCAGATTCAAAAGGACATTCGTAGCCGCGTCGTCGATTTGCCGGGTGTTACGAGAGTCAAGATCACTTGGGGCGAACTCAACCAACAAGAACGGGCCGAGGCGATGTCCAAAGCCCGGTTCAATGTGAGTCAAGACGCACCCGATACCACGATCCCCCCAACCACCAAAGTTGTGATGATCGCGTCGGGCAAAGGCGGTGTCGGCAAATCGTCTATCACCACCAACATCGCCGCCGCGCTGGCCGCTCAGGGCTACGCAGTGGGCGTGATGGACGCCGATATCTGGGGCTTCTCCATACCTAGGATGCTCGGCCTCGACGGCGACCTCATCGCGGCCGAAGGCAAAATCACCCCGCTAACCAGAATTATCGGCGAGGGCCGACTCGAGGTCGTCTCGATGGGCTTTCTCGTCGACGAAGAAGATTCGGCCCTCATGTGGCGAGGGCTCATGCTGAATCGAGCGGTGCAACATTTCTGTCAGGACGTTTCGTGGTCCGAAGACCTCGACTACCTCCTCATCGACATGCCACCCGGCACCGGCGACGTGCAAATGGGACTGGCCAAGATGTTGCCGCGAGCCGAAATGATCATCGTCACCACCCCCGCCCTCAACGCCCAAAAAGTTGCCGCCCGCGTCGCCGACATGGGCCGAAAGAACTACCTGCGAATCGTCGGGGTCATCGAAAACATGAGTGAGTTCGTCGGACCTGACGGGTCACGGCACCCACTATTTGGCGAAGGCGGCGGCCAGCAACTCGCCACCGACATCGGAGCTCCATTGCTCGGACGGGTGCCGATCGAACCTTCGGTATCTCGTGGTGGCGACACCGGCGAACCCGCGGCTCTGGGCGATGGTTCCGTTGCTCAGGTGTTGCGCTCGATCGCCGCAACGATCGCCGATGAATACATTCCGCCCACCGAGATGGCCGGTTGCAGCGCCCGGATGCTCGACGCGGCGATCGCCGCCCTCGACGAAGCCGACATAACCAGCAACAGCTAACGGTCAATCACTCACCGCCGCCATCTCCACCCTAAATACTTCGGTCGGGAAGCCGATTAGAAGGGGTGGGTTAAGATTGTCGAGGGTTGGTATGACTTCCTGGAATCGTCGTGTAGCGGCTGTATCTCGAGCAAGAGACAGCACAGATCCTGACGGCGTCGCCGATCGTCTCGCGGCCATGGGACTTCCTCGCGGTTTGCATCCCGATGACGCTCTCGCGGTTTCGACACTGCTACGGGTCGCAGAAGGTCGGGCCAACGGCTGGGGCACTACCGTCCTCGCACGAGTCGCCGATGCCAGCGGCGTTGACCGCCAAGTTCGCATCGTGGTTCTTGGCAACGAGACCGGCGCGACCACCCTCGTTGGCGACGCCGACCACGAAATGGTACTCGACTCACTCACCGGGCTCCCCGGGCGCGACTACATGCTCGACGTACTGGGACGCGCTCTTCAAGCAACCGTCGACACCGATCACAGCGTTGCGGTGTATTCGATCGATATCGACCGGTTCAAGACCGTCAACGACACCCGCGGTTTTCAAGCGGGCGACGACGCTCTCCGCACGCTGGCCACCAGGATCGAGGACGTCTTGCGTCCCGACGATCTGTTGTCGCGTTTCGGTGGCGACGAGTTCACGATCGTGTGCCCCGAAGTTCTCGGCATCGCCGAGGCCACGGCCTTGGGCGAACGGTTCCGCGCCACATGCCTTGACGCGCCGATCGATAGCCCGCTGAGCGGCCTGACCGTGTCGGTGGGCGTCGCCATCGGGGGCGCCGACCGAAGCGCCGAAGAACTGGTCCGCGAGGCCGAGACTGCCCTCTACCAAGCCAAGGGTTTGGGACGAGATCGATGCGAGTTTTTCGACGACGAGCTTCGCTCTCGTCTCGAGCGGCGCAACACCGTCGACCAACGGCTTCGTAGCGCCCTCGATTCTGACGCCATCGAGGTCCACTACCAGCCAATCCTCGACATCCAACACGATCGCATCGTTGGTTGCGAGGCCCTCCTGCGAATCATTGGAGACGACGGCAAACATCTCAACCCACGAGAGCTGGTCGGTGCCGCGGAGGATGGCGGACTGATTCGTCGTATCGAGGAAACGGTGCTACATCGTGCCGCGTCAACAATTCGGGTGCTCCCCGACGTTGGCGAGGAGCCGCTGTTCTTATCGGTGAACGTGTCCGACCGCCGACTTTTCGACAGCCGCTTCCCACTGGCTCTTGCCCGCACCCTGCACAACGCTGACCTACCCGCCGAGCAGGTCCAGCTCGAGCTCAATACCGGTGTTCTCAGCCAGAAAGGGGCCGGCGTTCGCTTGGTCACACAGCTGCGAGCGCTCGGCGTCTGCATCGTGATCGATGGATACTTGGGCGCCAGCGGTCCCGATCTCGTTGACCCCGACACAATCGACCGGGTCAAGCTCGACAAACGTCTCGTTCACGGGATCCACGGTGACCGCGGACGAGCTCGGGCCGAGCTCGTCATCGGCGGCATTCTCGAACGCGGTATCGATGTGTGCGCGGTGGGCGTCGAGACCGCCGAGGACCTTGCTGTGGTGAAGGAACTCGGTTGCCGATTTGCTCAGGGCTACTTGTTCTCGCCGCCGGTCGATGCCGCTCAGTTCGGCGAACTGCTGGCCCGTTCGCCGCGGTAGATCTACGAGTCGAGCTGCGGGGGGTTATCGGGCTCCTCGTCGCGGCGATAGTCGGCCTCACCGACATCGATGATGTCGCTACCAGGAGCCTCGTAGCCAAACCCTGCGCCGGTCATACCGGTCGTAGTGATCGTCTCGAACCGCCCGCGGAACCGTCTGATCAGAACAGTCCTCACGATGATGCGGCTAGGGGGGAACAGCAGGGCCAACCCGGTGACATCGGTGATGAAGCCGGGCGTGAGCATCAGCGCCCCGGCGAGTCCAATCAGTAACCCGTCGACCAGCTCCTTGGTGGGGTTCTCGCCACCGGAGATCGATTTGATCACCCGTTCGATGGCGCCGAGTCCTTCGCGGCGAACCATCCAGGCGCCGATCACGCTCACCAGGATCATGATGATGACCGTTTCGAGTCCGCCGATCACCGATCCGACCTGGATCAGCACCCAGATTTCGGCTATCGGGACGACGATGAAGAGCAGGGCCAGGATGCGAAACACATCAACAGCGTAGAGCGTGATCCGAAAGGCTTCGTAAGCTGCTGCTATGACGAGCCCGCAGGAGCGCCCACCATCGGTCGACAAGCTGGCCCGATCCTTGGCTGACATCGCGCTCCCGCACCCGATGCTGGTGGAGGCGGCACGCACCGCAATTGCCGATGGCCAGCCCGGCTCGGCCCGCGAAATCGCAACCAAAACCGCTCGGCGCATGCTGACTCCGGTCGTCAACGCCACCGGCACGATCCTTCACACCAACCTCGGCCGGGCGCCCGTGGCAGCGAACCAAGAGGCCTCGTACTCCAATCTCGAACTCGATCTGACCACCGGCGAGCGCGGTTCGCGAATGGATACGGCGGGAGCACTCATCGCGCGGGCCGCGGGAGCCGAAGCGGCGATCGTCGTCAACAATTGTGCGGCCGCGGTGTTGCTGGTTCTGGCCGGGTTGGCCGACGGGCGCGACGTTGTGGTTTCGCGCAGCGAGCTCGTAGAGATCGGTGGCGGTTTTCGTATCCCGGAAGTGATGGATCGGTCGGGGGCCCGCCTCATCGAAGTCGGCACAACCAACCGAACACGTGCTGCCGATTACGCCAAAGCGGTCGACGATCCCGGTAGCGACGTGGCCGTGGTGCTTCAGGTCCACCAGAGCAACTACCGCATCATTGGGTTCACCGAATCACCAACAACCAAGGAGCTCGCCAGCTTGGCCGCTCCCGTCGTGGCCGACATCGGATCTGGGCTGCTCGACAGTCGCTGCCCTTGGCTCGAGGGAGGCCCTCCCGGTTGGCTGGCCGACGAGCCGGCCGCTCGACAAACCTTGGGGGCCGGCGCTCGGCTGGTCACGTTCTCTGGTGACAAACTATTTGGCGGGCCCCAAGCGGGCATCATCGCCGGCGATGCCGAGCTGGTCGCCCAATGCGCCCGCCATCCGCTGGCGCGGGCGTTGCGACCCGGATCGCTGGTGCTGGGGGCGCTCCAACAGACCGCCCTCGCCTACCTCAACAACGACGGCCAATCGATTCCGTTCTGGCAGATGGCTTCGCTGACCGTCGAGTCTCTGCGACAACGAGCCTCGGCGATAGGTGTGGGAACGGTCGTGGACACGTTGGCCACCCCAGGGGGCGGAACGTTGCCAGGGGTCGAAATCCCCTCCGTGGGCATTGCGATCGGCGGGGATCACCGAAACTTCCTACGCAATTTGGGCCGGCCGATCATCGCCCGGATCGAAAAAGACGAAACCGTTGTCGACCTCCGAACCGTTCAACCCACCGACGATCAATACCTGGCCGAGTCACTCGGCTCGATCAACTGATGCACGTCGTCGCTACGGCGGGCCACGTCGATCACGGCAAGTCGACGCTGATCACTGCGCTCACCGGAACCGACCCCGACCGGTTGGACGAGGAGAAAGCCCGCGGCCTCACGATTGACTTGGGTTTCGCGGGGGCAAAGCTGCCATCGGGCCGCGGGATCTCGTTTATCGACGTGCCGGGACACATCCGCTTTCTAAAAAATATGCTGGCCGGCGTTGGCGGCGTCGACGCCTGCATATTTGTGGTTGCGGCAACCGAAGGCTGGAAACCCCAGTCCGAAGAGCATCTGCGGATCTTGTCGCTGCTCGGGATCGACCACGGCATCGTGGCGCTCACCAAGGTTGGGCAAGCCGACGACGACCTCATCGAGTTGGCCATGCTCGAGATAGCCGATCGGGTTGGCGGCACCTTCTTGGCCGACGCACCAATAATTCCTGTCGACGCCATCGACCACATCGGCATGTCCGACCTGACCGATGCCCTCGACACGTTGCTCATCGAAACTCCAACTGCGATCGACAACAAACGGCCCCGCCTTTGGATCGACCGAGTGTTTGCGGCCAAGGGCGCCGGAACGGTCGTGACCGGGACGCTCACGGGCGGCATGATCCGCGTCGACGACGAACTCGAGTTGTTGCCGCAGGAACTGACCGTTCGGGTACGCGGCATGCAGAGCCAATATGCCGACCGCACCAAGGTCGGACCCGGAAACCGCGTCGCCGTCAACCTGTCGGGCGCAAGTCACGACCAGCTAACACGCGGCAACGTGTTGGTCCGTCACGATCAGTGGCACGTCACCAACCGCGTCGACGCCAACGTTCGGGTCCTCGACTCGCTCGATCATCCTGTCACCAGGAGAGGCGCCCACGTTGCCTACATCGGCTCCGGCGAACACGCAGTGCGCATGCGGGTCCTTGGTCCCGACCGTATCGACCCTGGCACCAGCGGCTCGGTGCGCCTTCATCTTCCGGTGGGTCTGCCGTTGCTGCCCGGCGATCGCTTCATACTTCGCGAATCAGGACGCGGCGTCACTTTGGGCGGCGGTGAGATCCTCGATGTCGACCCGATCGTCGCTGCTGCAAAAGCCCGTCCCGACCGAAGCGTCGAGCGAGTTGTCAAAGAACGAGGCCGCGTCGAAGTCGGGCTACTCGAACGGCTGACCGGAACGCGCCGCGAGGCTGACATCGGGCGTTGGGCGGTGGACCCGGTCGTTCTCAACGAGACAAGAGCGCATTTGCGGCTTGCGGTCGACCAAGCCGGTTCGTTGGGTCTCGAGATCGCTTCTCTCGATGACTTCGAGCGCAGCGTGCTCGCATCGCTGGCCGACGTCACCGTTGATGGCGGACATGCCCGACTCGCTGATGCCGCCGACCCGTTGGCCGGAAACAGTTTTGTCGATGAATTGCTGGCTACACCGTTCGCACCACCCGACCCCGACAACATCGCCGCTGACGAGCTTCGCGAGTTGGTGCGACGGGGCGAGGTGGTTCAAGAGAGCGGCGTGTTTTTTGCCGCCGCGGCGATCGATCAGGCCGCGGTGGTGATTGCCAGATTGCTTCAACAATCACCAGATGGCATAACTGTTGCCGATGCCCGCGACGGGTGGGGAACCTCGCGGAAGTTCGCGATTCCGCTCATCAATCGACTCGACGAAACCGGCGTCACGCGGCGTCGGGGCGACCTCAGGATCGCCGGCCCGCGCCTGCCTGAGCTTTAGCGCGTCGCCGTCTAGGCGGTGGCCATTTGACGACGCTCGATCTCGCTGAGCCCGCCCCAAATTCCGTGCTGTTCACGGATCGACATGGCGTAAGACAAGCACCGACCGCGAACCGAGCAAGATTCGCAGATGGCCTTTGCGCTGGCCTCGCGGAAACGTTTTTCGTCACGCCGCTCTGGGGTGGTTGGCGGAAAAAACACCGCCGCTTGTGGTCCGCGGCAAGCCGCTCGAACCTGCCATTGTGCTTGGTCACTGATAACCGACATCAGAACTCCCGTCTCCCCGACAAGGAATTAGCAGACTTGAGACCAATGTCACAAACGTTTTGAGCGCGATCTGCACCACGTAGAGCCACTTTGTGCGTATTTGGACTGATTTCAGTACGAGCTTCGAGATTTATTTCTCAATTGACGCCTAGATGACACCCCTCACGCACGATGTGCTCATCACGGCTACCGTCTCACTTCTATGGAGTCACCGTTGACTCGACCATTCCGAGTCCACCCGCCCCGAGTCGACGGGGCGATCCTTCGCCCGTCGCTGCTTCGCCCGCTCCTGCGGCGCTTTGAGGCGCGAGTAATCTTGATGCAAGCGGGCGCCGGCTTCGGAAAAACTACTGCTCTGTGCCAAGCCATCGAACAAAACACGCTCGCTCCACGCGGGGTGGACCTGTGGCTCGGATGCGAACCCGGCGACTGCGATGGCGAGCACCTCCGACGCGGGTTGACCACTTCGCTGGGCCTCACAGGGCCGGCCGGCAACGAGGAGCTCAGCGAGGCGATCTCTGCGCACTCGCCCGCTCAGGTGTGCATTGTCTTCGACGACGTACACGAGATCGAGCCGGGCTCCTCCGGAGCAGAAGTGCTCAGCGACCTGGTCCGATCGTTGCCGTCGAATGCCCACCTCGTTCTCGCTTCTCGAACCGGCCCTCCGCTCAACTTGGCCCGCCTCGAAGCCCAAGGGCAAGTAGAACGACTCACCGAAAAAGAGTTGACCCTCAACCAAGACGATCTGGCCTCGCTGGCTGCGAGGGCGGGACGCCGCCCCGAAGATGTTTCTCACCTCGGCGGCTGGGCCGCGCTGGTAACCCTCGGCCTGCACTCCGGGCCGATCTCGGGTTTTCTCAACGAAGAGGTCTTGGGATCGCTCGACGAACCCCAACGGCATTTGTTGTCGATCATCGTCTCGCTCGGCGGCGTTGACTCCCCGACCCTGCAAACGCTCACCGGGGTCGACCCAGCGAAACAACTCGCGAACTTGCCGATGGTTCAACACGATGGCGGATGGTTCCGAGCTCATGATCTATGGCGCGAAGTATTCTCGGCCGAAGAGATCAAGACGTCACTCAATACTCACCTTCGTCCGGCGGTAGAGGCGCTACTCGAATCTGGCAACCCGGTAAACGGCAACGCTGTAAGAGCTGTCGACATGGCCCTGCGTAGCTCCGAAGACGATCTGATTATCCGAACGTTGCGAGAGTCGATAATCAGCGGCGGAGTCGAAGACCCCGAAACACTTCGTCGTTGGAAGAACCAGATTCCTCCTCATCTGGACACTCACCCGTTGTCAACGCACATCGAAGGCCTGCTGCTCCAAAGCACCGACCCGACAACCGACCGTTGTCGAGACCGTTTCGAACGGGCCGCCGCAGGATTTGCGGCGCTCGGCGATGGCCACGCGGAAGTATGCGCCGTTGCCGAACTGGGATTTTGGCATCACATACAACGCGACTCGGCTGGGCTGCTCGCCGTTGCGATGCGCATGATCGAGCTCGCCGATCGAGGCGAGCGGGCTGCCGCCCCCTACATCGAGATCATCGGCGGATTTCGGGCCCTCGCCGACGGCGACCCCCACCGGCTGCTCGCCTCCGTCAAGCGGGCGCGGGACAACCCGATGATCGGCCGGTTCGCCGCAATAGCCGACTGGCTCGAATATCAGGCTCGGGAACTCCTCGGTGACACTTCGGTCGAGCTGGCCGATCGATATCTGGACGGCGTCAACGCGATCCGCGGCACCGAAGTGATCGCTATCTCGGCTCGCTGGCGAGCCGGCCATGTAGAGGAGCTCATCGCCGATCCCACATCGTGGGAGTCCCGCAGCGGCAGCGAACGAGCCCGCTTCTTGAGCCATGCGTGGCTCGCCGCCGTCACCGCCGGCACCGGCGACACCGTGACCGCCCGCCGCCACCACTCCCTGGCGACCCAACTGGCTGGCGAACGAGGCGCCGCTCAGGTCGAAATATCTCTGGGCCTTCCAGAAGCGCTGATTGTCCACGAGGAGGGCGATCTAGAAAAGGCGGAACAGCTGATGCGAACTCTCGTGTTGCGGTCGCCAATCGCCAACAACACTCGGCTCTCCTACAACGGTTCGGGCTCGCTCATAAGTCGTATAGAACCGACCGCAATGGATCAACTCACCGTTCCGTTGCCGGACCGAGACATCTCACTGGGCTTGGCCTTGCGCGAGCTCGACCAGACCGGCGAGCTCACCGCTATCGCCGCGGTCAAATGGCCCGAGCGACCGGGCCTCTTGTTGTCGTCGCTCTTCTTGCGAACAGCATGCGAGTTCGTTGCCGCCGGGTGGGCAGCGGGAAGAACCGAAGCGGCACCAAGCGCCGAGTGGCTGCTCGAAGTCATCGGCGACGCGGCCCGCGACCGGTTGCGCGACCACACCGAGCATGCCCATCCCGAAGTGGCCAAGGCGGCCAAGGCGATTCTCAGCTCGGTCCCGCTGGCACCGATGCAACGCCGCAATTTTCGTTTGCTGGGGACCGAGCAACTCTTCTTCGGCGACGAAGAAGTTCGCCACGACGACTGGCGCCGCGAACGGGTTCGCTCGTTGTTTGGCTACCTCGTCTTTCATCCAAACACCACCCGCGACGCGACCATGGCCGCGATGTGGCCCGAAGCTTCCGAAGAGGCCGCCCGACGCAACCTACGATCGACTCTGAACCTGCTACTGGGTGTGCTCGAACCGGGCCGAGCCGGCGGCGATGCGGCCTATTTTGTGAGAGCCGACACCAACCGTGTCCGCCTTGGTGGTCACGACCGCCTCGACGTCGATGTGTGGCGTTTCGACTCGCTACTCGACAAGGCCGCCCAACTCGAAGCCGACGGGGCACCGAGCCTGTCGCTCGAATGCCTTCTCGAAGCAACCGAGCTCTACCGCGGAGAGCTTCTCGCCAGCGTGCACGAAGGCGAATGGCTGCACCTGGAACGTCAACGTCTTCACATCCGGTTTGTAAATGCGGCGGTTCGGGCCAGCGAGCTGCTCTTGGCCCACGACCGAACCGACGAGGCAATCCGTTTGGCCAACCGGGCGGTCAAGATCGAGCCGTGGTCCGAGGCGGCCCACCGAACCCTCGTTGCCGGCCACCTTCAAAGAAACGATCGAGCCGCCGCGCACCGAGCAATGCACATCTGCCGCGAGGTGTTGGACGAACTGGGCGGGCCCGTCGATGAGCTCACCGAAATGTTGCAGCGGCGGCTCACCGAAAGGTGACTACTCGGTCTCGGTCCCAGCGTCGTCGTCTGGGCCACGCATATCGCGGTAGTCGCGGGCGCCGCCCTCCTCTGGCTCGATCTCGAGGTACAGACCTTCGATAGCAACGACTCGCACCGGATCGCCCTTGGCAATGGGTGTGGTTCGATTGACCCGTGCTTTCCACGGCGCCCCATCAATCATGACGACCCCTTCTTTGTGGATGTCGTCGGCGGCCTCGCCCATGAACCCGATCATCCATTCGCGGCCGATCGTGGGGGTACCGAAACGGGTGCGGATCATGGCCGGCATGCCCGAGATCATCGACACCGAGATACCCAAGATGCCGGCCAACAATGTGATCCAAGAAATCGTGATGCCATCGAACAAGAACAACGATCCGATGACCAAACACACCGTGGCAATCACCGACCAAAGCTGAGGAACGCCAGTCTGGACATCGATCGCGTATCCGACCATGGCGATGATCAGCAGCGCCAGCGCCCAGCCTTGGGTGGGCAGGACCCCGAGCCCGTAGCTACCCAGAATGAAAGAAACGGCGCCGACCACACCGGCGATACCAATGCCGGCGGTGTAGAGCTCGAAGATCAACAAAGCGGCGCCGATCAAGAACAACAGATAGGCCATTGCCGGGCTGGCGAACGTGTGCATCCAACCGTCGAACACCGACAACTTGGAGAAACGCACCGGTGATACCGGCACCCTCACGGCTTCGTCTCCACTGGTATCGATCGTGGTCTCGAAACCGGGCAGATCCAAGGCGAAGAAACCCAACGTGGGCGAGTCGCGATCGGCCAAGCCGAGTTCGAGCACGCTGTCTTCGTCGACCGTGCCGTCACGCAACGCGTCGGCGACTTCGACGAACGCGGGCGGAAACAATGCGTCGTCGATGACCAGGTCGCCGGTGTTGCCGAATTCGGCACCGACGGCAACCGCGAGCTGGTCGGTGGTGGCCATGAGCTGCGCCACCCGCCCGTGGGCTTTGGCGCCAGACGGACCGATCCAGGCGTAGACAGGGATCTCGGCGCCGTGGATGCGTTCGGCCAACTCGACGAGGCGGGCGTCGTCGACCACCGAACGGGTGCTGTTGACCTGGAAGATCAATCCTCCGGAACCGGCGTTTTCGCTACGGGTGATCGAACGCTCGATGTAGTCGGCCACGATCCCGTCGAGAAAGCCAGAGATCTGGACAACATCAAACACCAACGGCTCTACCGCGCTGTCGCCCTCCGAGGCGGTGCCGTCGGCGGGATCGGCGGCGCGCGCCGGCGACATCGTGCTGAGTAGCCCAAGAAGAACAGCAGCGAACGCCACCGATAGAGTTAGCCGGCGTCGAACGGTCGGCCGCTTGGGCGAGGAGGGAAATGCATCCCAAAGATTTCTTCGCATCGTCGCGAGTCCTGATCGTGGCGGGGAAAGGCGGAGTAGGCAAGACGGTGACCGCGGCGGCGATGGCTACGGCTGCGTCTCGCACCGGCCGATCGGTCCTCCTTGTGGAAGTGGCCGGGCGGTCGGCTTCGGCACCAATGTTCGGCACCGACGCCCAAGGCTACGAGCAACACACTGCGGTTCACGAGGCGGAGGGACGGGGATCTGTAGAACTTCGTTCGATTACCCCCGACCAAGCGCTGGTCGAATGGCTGTCTGGTCATGGCTTCAACCGGCTGGTTAGTCGCATGGCCAAATCCGGCCTGCTCGAAGTAGTAGCCACGGCCACCCCTGGCATCAAAGATTTGCTGGTGCTCGGGCGAATCAAGGCCCTCGAGCAGGAAGGGGTTGCCGACCTCATCATCGTCGACGCGCCGGCCGCCGGCCATGCTCTCGGATTCCTTCGCAGCCCGGCCGGGGTGCGCGACACGGCCCGCACCGGGACAATCCACCGTCAGGCCGTCGAGGCGCTCGAGATGATCAGCGACCCTTCACGCTGCCAGGTAATCCTCGCCACGATCCCCGAAGAAACACCGATCAACGAACTGATCGAGACCTCGTACGCGATCGAAGACGAAGCAGGCGTCAAACTCGGACCAGTAGTGGTCAACGGCATCCTTCCCGACATCGCCGACCTCGCAGTGCCCGAGGCACACGATCCGACCAGCGAACTTCACGACCTGCAGACGGCCGCGGCGTTTCGGCTCGGCCGCCAACAACTCCAAGCCTCACAACTCGAACGGCTCGCCGCCGAGCTGCCGCTGGCCCAGCTTCGGATGCCTCAGCTATTCGGCACGCAGATCACACCTCACGAACTCGACACGTTGGCCACCACTTTGCTCGCCGAGATCGACCGGCTGCCGGAGCCACGATGAACAGCTACGCCGATCTGCTCGCCCGAAGCAAAGTGGTGATCTGTTGTGGCACCGGCGGTGTGGGCAAAACCACCACGTCAGCAGCAACCGCGGTCGCCGCTGCTCGCGCCGGGCGGCGCGCCGTGGTGGTCACAATCGACCCGGCCAAACGTCTCGCCGATGCCCTCGGACTGGACGCCCTCGACAACTCTCCCACCGTTATCGACGGCCCTTGGGACGGCACGCTCGCGGCGCTCATGCTCGACACCAAATCGACGTTTGACGAGGTGGTGCGACGCCACGCCACCGACGACAAACAAGCCGAACGAATCCTCTCGAACCGCTTCTATCGCAACATCTCGGGCACGCTTTCGGGCACTCAAGACTACATGGCGGTCGAAAAGTTGGCCGAGTTGTACGACAGCGACGAGTGGGACGTCGTCATCGTCGACACGCCTCCCACCCGCGATGCACTCGCCTTTCTCGAAGCACCCAAGCTGCTGGCCCGGTTGCTAGACAACCCGATCTACAAGATCGTCACCGCATCCAACCGTGGCGTGCTGCGAGCGGCCAACAAAGCGGCCCAAACGGTGTTGCGCCAACTAGCCCGGGTGGTCGGGGCCAACGTAGTCGACGAAGCCGTCGCGTTTTTCCAAGCGTTCGAAGGGATGGAAGAAGGTTTTCGCAGCCGAGCAATGGCCACCCTCGAACTCATGAGCGACGACCGAACCGCGTTTGTGTTGGTTGCCTCGCCGCGTGGCGACACCTTGCTCGAGGCTCGTTACTTTCTCGAACGGATCCGCAACGCCGACCTCGACGTCGCCGCGGTTGTGATCAACCGGATGCTGCCGTCGGTTTCGACCAGCGCCGAACGAGCAGCTCAACTCCTCAACGAAGCCGAAGGCGCCACAAACCGCGCCGCCGCCCAGGCGCTGGCCGACCTCACCGCGGCATCAACCGACGACCATGCCCGAGTCGACGAACTGCGAGAAGTCGCACCCGACGCACTGATGGTCAGAGTGCCGCTGCTAGCCGACGATGTTCACGACCTCGACGGCCTCGCCGACATCGCCGACCGGCTAACTAGTACCGCCTGATTGGGCTTGATTGGGCCTGATTGGGCCCTATGACGGGTCTTGATCGAGAGCGCTGACGGCCTCGTCGAGGGCCTCGCACACCGGCACGATCCGGTTGAACCCGGTGGTGTGCAGCAGCCGGGTGATAACCGCTCGATCACAAAACACTGCAATGCGACCCTCGTTCTCGCGAACCTTACGGATCCCGCCGATAAGTGCACCCAGCCCGGCCGAGTCCATGAATTGCACGCCGCCCAGATTCACAATCAACCGGCTCTCGCCGCCAAGCTCAGCGAACGCTTCGCGAAATTGAGCCACCGAATACGCGTCGAGCTCGCCTTCGGGGCAAAGCTGCACGAAGTCGGCATCATCGGATCGGTCCACACGAATTTCCAGCACCGCCGCATCGTAACCGTCGCGCGGGGGCCTGAACACGCGGGAGCACAACGTGGGGCCGTTGGCGGGCGACGTGTAACATCCAAACCGTGACCAACATCCTCCTCGCGACCGACTCCGACGCCCTCGCCGACGAGATCGAAGCGGCCGTCGCCGGCACTCACATCCTTCACCGAGTGCGGGCTGGCGTCGACGTTGTACCCGCTGTCGAACAGGTCGACCCGGCGCTCGTCATGCTCGATTTGCAGATCGGAAACATGGGTGGCGTCGCAGCCTGCATCGCCGTTCGCCAGCGAGAAGAGGTGGGCGACATCGACGAGCAGCAAATCATTCTGCTGCTCGACCGCGACGTCGACGTGTTCATCGCCCAAGAAGCCGGCGCCGATTCGTGGCTCATCAAACCGCTCGAACCTTTTGCCACGCTCCGAGCCATCGAAGCCGCACTTTCTGAGGAGCCGTCGCCGGCCTGAGCCGATACCCTTTCGGTTCTGCAACACGGGCAGTGGCGCAGGTTGGTAGCGCGCCTCGTTCGGGACGAGGAGGTCGTGGGTTCAAATCCCGCCTGCCCGACCAATGTGATGTGTCAGGACATCGGAAACCCTCGAACCTGCGGGTTCGGGGGTT
>CAZDEB010000011.1:0-69524 GCA_964504305.1 uncultured Candidatus Nemicrothrix sp.
AGTTTCCGATGTCCTGAACAAACAGTTTCCGATGTCCTGAACCAGAACACTGCCCGCGCCACCACAAAAGCCCTGGTCACAGCGTTGCTGAGGCTAGGGCTCGGTCGTTCAGAGGCCAAACTTCTAACGGAACTTCTAACGGACGATCCGGCACAGGGCGGTGTTTGTGGGCTCGGATCGCCTTGATCGAGCTGTTCCTCTCGGTCGCCCCGGGGTATCAATGGCCCAGGAGGTCCCAGATGGCGGCTCCGCCGCCGTCGCCACATAGCTCGAGTTCGGTCCGGGCTCGGGCTACGAGCCGGAGTGGTTCGCTCCTCGTGGTGGCGAGCGCATCATGAACGAGTCGGTCGAATCCGGCACCGACCAAAGGCGGCACCGTTCTGAGGGTTGCGTTCATCGCTACTGAGTCGGTGATCCCCGCGTGTAGAACGAGGTTTCGTTGGCGGTAGAGCCGTCGGACGGCTTCTTCGACATAGGTGACCACGCGAAGCAGGACGCTTCGGGGATCAGCCATGATCTCTCTGATGCGCTCGGCTGCAGCTTCGTCGGAGGGTTTGGCGAATGTCACCGTCTGCCCGTTTGCGATGGCGCCCCCCAGCACCGTACATCGGCGCCGGTTCGATGTCTCAGCGCGAAGATCAGCGGCGAGTGCGTCGTCGTTCTCCTGCTCGTAGGCGTATGTCAGCGGCGTCAGCTCCGCTCTCGGGAAACTGCATGCGACGAGGGCAGCGAGGTCAGCTGCCGCCTCGACATTTGGTATATCCGGCCGAGCGAGGATCGCTTCGATCGCGGCCCATCCGCCGGCGATTGCCGCACCGGGCGCTCCTGTCTCAAGCGGGGCGACCAGGTCGAGCGCCGATCGGAGGCGCCCGGCGAGGGACGGTTCGGTGATTGAGAAGAGCGCGTTCTGTCGCTTCAGCGAATGGATGTCGACTTGGCGTCGTGGCCGCCCAAGCTGGAATTCGTGCCTCGAACCGGCCACGAACGCTTCAGTGAGGGGCGTGAATCGTGCAGCGCCGGGCATGCCCACAGCGACGCGGGCGGCGAGACTTTCGACAGCATCGCTGGCCACTTCTACTGCGGCCCATGGATCTTGCGCACTGAATTCCAGGAGAAAGCCACCCGACTGACGGATCGACGCGTGCGGGGCATTGTCTGCGAGCCAGCGATTCACGTGGTCGGGTTCCAGCCATTCGCTTGGCATCGCTTGGTCGTGCCGCTCGATGGAGGCGAAGGGGATCAGGACCTGCCAATCGCGCGGTCGACGCTTCGCGACTTCCTCGGCTTCGGCGAATACCTCCGCAAGCGTCGCCGGTGCCTTCTGATCCCTAAGCCACGTCGCCCAACGGTGGAGATTCTCAGGGCTGAAGCCCAGTCCGAGTAGGTGCCCGGCGAGAATACGCGAGGCGAGTTCAGTCCCGATCCGGCCCGGCTTCTCGGCCAGAGCATCGGACCAGCGCTCTAGGTAGTTCGGCTTGATGGCCTGCAAGAGGTGTTCGAGCTTGTATCCGGCCAACGCATCTGTCGATGCCCCTCTGAGGGTTTTCGTCAAAGCAGAACGGACACCGGCAGTGCCCACTCCGAGGTCGGGCCCCGAGCGACGTTCGGCTGTTCTCGCGAGGTCAGCGACGGTCTTCTCTCGGAGGTGACCGCTCTCAAGGAACTGGGTCGCCTCCAGAACCTCGGCGATGACTGTTACTGTCCCCGGATTCCAGAGACGGCGCTGCCAGTCGGTGCGCCGCCCGAAGTAGTCGAGCAAACGAGCGAGGACGAGATTAGGGGCTTCCGTGTTACTCATGTTGGTGCTATCCTGCCCGGTAGGACGTTAGTCCACCTTCTACACGGGGAGAGCCGTTCCTTCGGGAGCCGCTCTCCCCAGTCACTTTTCCGCCCGAACACCGCTGCCCCGAACGTAGCAGCGGCTTCCGCTTGCATGCCGGGCATGACGTGCTGATAGACGGTCATGGTGAAGGCGATGCTGCTGTGGCCGAGGCGTTCACTGATGACCTTGGGGTGGATGTTCTCCTGGAGCAGGATCGTGGCGTGGGTGTGGCGCAGGTCGTGGAGTCTGATGCGGGGTAGGTCGATCTGGGTCATGAAGCGTTGGAAGGTTTGGATGATGAGGTCGGGGTGGATGGGGGAGCCGTCGGGTTTGGCGAACACGTAGCCGTCGTCGTCTCGCCGGCCGGTGGCCATGCGTTCCTTGAGTTGGTGGCGGCGGTGGCGGCGCAGCATGACGACGGTCCGCGGGCCGAGGTCGATGGTCCGTCGGCTGGATGCGGTCTTGAGGTCGTCTTCGACGAGTTTGTATTCGACCGACACGATCTGTTGGTTGACGGTGAGCCGTGCGGTGTCGAGGTCGACGTTGCGCCACCGGAGTCCGGCGAGTTCGCCGCGGCGCATGCCGGTTGTGGCGCCGAGGAAGTAGAGCGGGTAGAGCTCGTGGTCGGCGATGGCTGCGAGGAACGTGCGGAGTTGGTCACCGGTCCACACGTTCATGGACCGCCCGGCGCGGCTGATCAATGGCGGGTCGGCGATGTTGGCTACGTTGCGGAAGACGGTGCCTTTGCGGGCGGCGTCGCTGAGGAGATTCACGTGGAGATCGTCGAGGTCTTCCGGCTGGAGTTTCTGGAGTGGGATCACCCCGATGTTGGGGTTGATGTGGAGCCGGATGATGTGTTGGTAGCAGCTCGCGGTGGGCGTCTTGACCCGGGTCCGTATTGAGGTGAGCCACGGCTCGAGCAAGTAGCTGTTCAGGGCGACCCAGCCAGGGGCCCGGTAGTTGCCGTCGTGCATGTGCTCCACCATCTCGGCCAACATCTTCTCGGCCCGATTGCGAACGGCGCCGGCGGCGGCTGGCGATGTTGATGTGGCGAAGGTGTTGTGACGTGCGGGTCATGCTGGCTCATGTCGTCTCGCCCGCACCGCCGCCTGTCTGCCGTCTCTTCGGCGTGGCGGCACGCGGCGCGGAGCAGTCGTCGTTGAACATCTTCTCCGACAGGATCCCGCGGATGCCGGGATGGGATTGCAAGTGCTTGGTGATCGCGGGGCAAGTGCTTGACTGCTCGTCCTCCTGGACCGATACTATTCACATATCCCCCCAGTCGCTTCGACGGCTGGGTCAAGGCCCACCCGTGAGGGTGGGCCTTTGTGTTGGCGCGTGACGTCACCAAGTCTGTGGTTTATGAATCTGCCTGCCCTTGGAGGTGATGACTGGGTTTGGTAGTTGACAGCTGCCGAGGATTTGGTGGCGGAGTTGGAGCTTGAAGTTGGCAACTTTCGCAAGATGCCTGCTGGTCTCATTGATGCGGTGAGGGTTGACAACACCGACGGTTACTCCCTCGGCTACTGCAATGCCAATCGCTCCGGCAAGGTCGGAGTCATTCGAAATGACCAGCGCCTTGGTGCAGTTGCCTTTGAAGGTGTCTCGAAGCAAGTGCGATGCGAGATTCACATCCGACCCCTTCTCCTCGGTTTTCATCACCCGAATCGACGGCGGGCGATCAAGTTTCCGTTCAGCCATGCGCTGAACGAGGTCCACGATCCGGCTGGGTCGGACTCGAGGGCGCGTCAGCTCTGACCATTCTCCGGGAGCGATGGGCAGCCATTTCGGATCGCGCCGGAAGTGGCCCCGATGAATCTCGATCAGGGGGTTTTCCGCTACTGCTCGTAGGAATGCGTGTTGTCGTTGGACGCCGCTGTCATCGGTTCCGTTTGGCTTGATCGGAGCTGTGAAATAGCGGATCTTCGCAATTGAGTCGCGCGGGAGCAGTCGCCTACAAAGTGCTTCGTAGTCAAGCCACTTGTGTGGCGTGCCTTTGACGGCGCCGTAGTAGAAGTTGAAGCCATCGATGTAGATGATCGTCGCCATGTTCATGTCGATGATAGGGCCGTGTGGCGGGAGGCGGAGCCGCCTCTTCCTCTGGATCAGGCGCAGCTCCGTGTAATGGAGCACAATGTCACGACGCTTGGCTACCAAGCGGATGACGAAAGAGGCGATATTGATTACCGGTGACCTGAAGTCGAAGATCGACGCGGTGTGGAACGACTTCTGGGCGGGTGGCATCTCGAACCCGTTGGAGGTGATGGAGCAACTCACCTACCTGCTGTTCATCAAGGGTCTCGATGAGCAGCAGACCCTGGCCGAGAACAAAGCCAACCGCACCGGCGAGCCGATCGAGAATCCGATCTTCCCCGAGGGAGTGTTCACTCCCGACGATGCCGCTGTGGGTCGGCCGTATGAGGATCTGCGCTGGGACCGGTTCAAGAACACCAGCGCCCAGGAAATGTTCACTGTGGTCGACAAGTACGTTTTCCCTTTCCTTGAGCACCGTGCGGCGAACAGCACTCACGCCGAGCACATGCGCGATGCCCGGCTCACGATTCCGACTCCGGCGTTGTTGCAGAAGGCGGTCGATGGGCTCGACGCGGTTCCGATGGGGGACCGCGACACCAAGGGCGACGTGTAGGAGTACATGCTCTCGAAGATCGCCACTGCCGGGCAGAACGGCCAGTTCCGCACACCCCGCCACATCATCGAGCTGATGGTCGAGATGATGGCTCCCACCCCGTCGGACATCATCTGTGATCCGGCCAGCGGCACGTGCGGGTTCCTGGTGGCCGCCGGCGAGTACATCCGCGACAACCATCCGAGCGCTCTTACTGACCCCGCCAAGTCGAAGCATTTCCACACAGCGATGTTCAGCGGCTACGACTTCGACAACACCATGTTGCGCATCGGTTCCATGAACATGCAGCTCCACGGAGTGGCGAACCCGGCTATTACCTACCGCGATTCGCTCGCCCAGGACCACGCCGACGACATCGAGTCCTACAGCCTCGTTCTTGCCAACCCGCCCTTTGCCGGGTCGCTCGATTACGAAAGCACGGCCAAGGACCTGCTCTCGGTCGTGAAGACCAAGAAGACCGAATTGTTGTTCCTCGCGCTGTTCTTGCGGCTGCTCAAGCCGGGTGGGCGTGCCGCGGTGATCGTGCCCGACGGCGTACTGTTCGGCTCCACCAAGGCCCACAAGGAACTTCGCCGCATTCTGGTGGAGGACCAGAAGCTCGACGGCATCGTGTCGCTTCCGTCGGGGGTGTTCAAGCCCTACGCCGGCGTGTCGACAGCCATCTTGTTGTTCACCAAGACCAATTCCGGTGGCACCGACCACGTCTGGTTCTACGACCTGCAGGCCGACGGCCGCAGCCTCGACGACAAACGCACCTCGCTCCTCGACGATGACAAGCTCGGCGCGAAAGCGACGCTGACCGACGAAGAACACGACGATAACAACCTCCCCGACGCGCTCGCCCGCTGGGCCGACCGAGACGGCGCGGAGCTCGAACGGGCCCGCACCGACCAGAGCTTCTGCGTCCCCAAGGCCGACATCGCCGCCAACAACTACGACCTCAGCATCAACCGCTACAAGGAAATCGTCTACGAAGAAATCGACTACCCCGCCCCCGGCGAGATCCTCGACGAACTCGCCACGCTTGAAGAAGAGATTCAAAAGGGCATCGACGACCTCAAGGCCATGCTCGGATGAAGATGGCTGCTCTTTCGCAAGTGTGTGAGATCACGATGGGACAGGCTCCGAAAGGTGACACATATAACGACATTGGCGAAGGTCTCCCGCTAATCGCTGGTGCTGGAGACTTTGGCGATCTCTACCCATCCCCGAAGAAGTTCACCACGGCGAAGGCGGTCCGAAAGAGCGAGCCAGGTGACGTCATTGTCGGGATCCGAGCGTCAATCGGCGACAAGGTGCTCGCTGATGACGTTTATTGCCTCGGCCGGGGAGTGGCCGGTCTCCGTGCGGGACCTGGCCTTGACCAGCGGTACCTGTGGAACTGGGTGACTCATGCCGCACCGACGCTCGCAGCAAAGGGACGCGGTGCAACGTTCTTGCAGGTAAACAAGGCGGACGTCTCGGAGATGGAGATTCCGTTGCCGCCGATTGAGGAGCAGCGGCGGATTGCGGCAGTGCTCGATGCGGCCGATGCGCTCCGAGCCAAACGCCGCCAGGCCCTCGCCAAGCTCGACACCCTCACCCAAGCCATCTTCATCGACATGTTCGGCGACCCCGTGGCCGCAGCGACTCGGTTCGGCTGTCTTGAGATGGGGGAGATGGGCAGGATGACGAACGGCCACAATTTCTCAGCCGAGGATCGTGGCGATGGAACCGCGGGCATACTCATGCTCGATGTCAAGAACATGTACACGGCGAACGCCCATCCTGACGTGGAGTCTGCATATCGGATCTCTGCCGAAGTGCCCGACTCCAAGCAGCTCCAGCCTGGAGACCTCGTCTTTGTTAGGTCGTCGGTAAAGCGAGAAGGCGTTGCGTGGCCTGTGCACTTCACCGGGCACAGCGAACCAGTCGCACTCTGTGGTTTCTTGATCCGGTTACGTCTGCATACGGAGATGGCCCGGCTGTACACGCCGGAGTACCTTGTCCACTATCTGAGACAACCCTCAGTGCGGATGGCGGCAGTAGCGAGTGCGGGCCAAGTGGCAATCACAAATGTCAGCCAGAAGCGGCTAGGCCAGCTCCGAATTCCCAAAGCTCCAATGGCGACGCAGGTTCGATTCAGCGAGCGAATCTCAAAGATCTACTCCCTGCGGGAGTTCCCTGCCCGATCCTTGGAAGAGGCCAACAACCTGTTTGCTTCGCTTCAGCAGCGGGCGTTTCGGGGGGAGTTGTGAGTTCGTCTCAGTTCTTGTTTCTCGAGGCTGAGTTTGGTGATCTGTTTGTCGTGGCGGAGTGGGCGGAGCGTCATGCGTTGTCGGATCCGGGGCCAGCGGTGATTTATGCCCGTAAGGCGCTGGAGTCCGGGGTGAAGTGGGTTTACGCCCATGATCGTTCGTTGCCTGCGCCGTATGAGTCGAAGCTCAATGCGTATCTGAATGAGCCGGCGTTCAAAGCCCTGGCTGACGGCCGGGTCTCCAATGTGGCGAAGAAGGTTCAGTTGGCGGGCAATCGGGCGGTTCATGAGTCGAAACCGCCGACGAAGCTGGAAGCGGTCGAGGTAATCTCGGCGTTGTTCCAGGTGTGTTTCTGGCTGGCGTTCACCTATGGCCGGGCTGCCAAGCCTGATCCGGGGGTGAAGTTCGACCCGAAGCTGCTGGTGTCTGCGGGCCGGGCTGAAAAGGCGTCGTTGAAGGAGCGCCAAGAGCTGCAGGAGCAGCTTGAGCGGCAGGTTGAGGAGACTGAACTTGCCCGGCTGCGGGCGGCGGAGGCGTCGCGCACGATCGCTGAGCTGGAAGCCGAGCACGCCGCGTTGTTGGCGGATGTGGCGGCGGCGAAGCGGGAGGCTGAGAAGATCCCGGTCGGGGTCCACGATTGGTCGGAGTGGGAGACCCGCCAGTTTAAGATCGATGCGATGCTGGCCGAAGCAGGCTGGACGCTGAGCGAGGAGCGTGACCGCGAGTTCGAGGTGCACGGGATGCCCTCGGATTCGGGTGTGGGTTACGCCGACTATGTGCTGTGGGGCGACGATGGCTTGCCGTTGGCGGTGGTTGAGGCCAAGAAGGCGATGGTGTCGCCTACGACCGGACAGCAGCAGGCGAAGCTCTACGCGGATTGTCTAGAGAAGATGACCGGGCAGCGGCCCGTCATCTTCTACTCCAACGGCTACGAGCACTGGCTGTGGGACGACACCCGTTACCCGCCCCGGCCGGTGCAGGGGTTCTTGACCAAGGACGAGTTGGCGCTGTCGATCCAGCGGCGAACCTCCACGGTGTCGCCGGGGTCGCTCGACATCAACGACAAGGTCGTCGAGCGGTACTACCAGCATCGGGCGATCCGGGCGATCACCGAACATTTCGAGAACGACAAGCAACGCAAGGCGTTGTTGGTGATGGCTACCGGTGCTGGCAAGACCCGCACCGTCATCGCGTTGGTTGATTTGTTGATGAGGGCCAACCTGGTGAAACGGGTGTTGTTCTTGGCTGATCGCACTGCATTGGTGAAACAGGCGATCGGGGCGTTCAAGTCTCACTTGCCGGATTCGGCGCCGGTCAATCTGGTGACCGAAGGCAACGAGGACGGCCGGGTGTACGTGTCGACGTATCAGACGATGGTCGGCAAGATCGATGAGTACCGCAACGACGGCACCCGCCGTTTCGGGGTCGGGCATTTCGATCTGGTGGTGATCGACGAAGCTCACCGGTCGGTGTACCGCAAGTACCGCGGGATCTTCGAGTATTTCGATTCGTTGCTGGTCGGCTTGACCGCCACGCCGAGGGATGAAATCGGCCGTGACACCTACGGACTGTTTGATCTCGAGACCGGGGTGCCCACGGATGCCTACTCCCTTGATGAGGCGATCAAGGACGGTTTCTTGGTGCCGCCCCGTGGTGTGTCGGTGCCGCTCAAGTTCTTGCGAGAGGGGATCCGCTACGACGACCTTTCCGAGGACGAACAGGCCGACTGGGAGGGGCTTGATTGGGGAGAGGACGAGGATGGCCACGAACTCGACCCACCTGACGAGGTCGGCGCCGCTGCCCTCAACAAGTTCCTGTTCAACGAAGACACCGTGGACAAGGTCCTCGAACGGCTGATGGTTGACGGCATCAAGGTCGCCGGCGGCGACCGGCTCGGCAAGACCATCATCTTCGCCAAGAATCAGCGCCACGCCGAGTTCATCTACCAGCGGTTCATCGCCAATTACCCGCATCTCGACAACGGCAATTTCGCCCGGGTGATCACCCACGACGTGAAATACGCGCAGAGCCTGATCGACGACTTCTCGATCAAAGACAAGGCACCCCACATAGCGATTTCAGTCGACATGCTCGACACCGGGATCGATGTGCCTGAATGCGCAAACTTGGTGTTCTTCAAGCTGGTGCGATCAAAGACCAAGTTCTGGCAGATGCTCGGCCGCGGCACCCGCCTGTGCCCCGACCTGTTCGGCCCCGGTGACGACAAGACCTGTTTCAATGTCTTCGACTTCTGCCAGAACCTCGAATACTTCAGCCAACCGCTCGTACCCGCAGACAAGGCGGGCTCAGCGCCGATCGGCGAACAGATCTTCAAAGCCCGTCTGGAGCTGATCCAGACATTCGACTCGATCCAGAACCACGGCAACGAGCGGGCCGAAATCGCCGGTTTGCTGCACGACGCGATCGCGTCGATGAACGAGAGCAACTTTCTCGTACGTCCCCACCTGCAGTTGGTTGAGAAATTCCGCGATGCTGATGCATGGGAGTCGGTGTCGGTCGGCGATCTCGCCGCACTGGCCGACCGGGTCGCTGCGCTTCCCGCACAGCTCGAACCTGAGCCGGAAGAAACGAAGCGGTTCGACATGTTGCTGCTCAGCTCTCAGCTCGGGGTGCTGCGTGGTGAACCATTCGAGCGTCAGCGTCGCAAGGTGATTGCCATCGCCGGCGCGTTGGATGACCAGCAGGCGATCCCGGCGATCAAACAGCAGCTCGAACTCATCATCGACATCCAATCCGACGAATGGTGGGTGGACGTCAATTATCAGATGCTCGAAGACGTGCGAAAGAAGCTGCGTCTTCTGGTCCCGCTCATCGAACGGTCCAAGAAGAGCATCATCTACTCCGACTTCGAAGACCAGATCGGCACTGGCAAAGTGATCGATATACCCGGCACCAGCGGGGAAGCCGGCAGCACCGAGTTCGTTCAGTTCCGTAGGAAGGCCGAGCGCTTCCTCCAAGAGAACCTGGGTGAGGCGGCGATCGCCAAGGTCCGATCCGGTGCGCCGCTGACGCCCGACGACATCGCTGACCTTCAGCGGATCCTCGTCGCGGCGGGTATAGGCGACGAGGGTTCCTTCGCCGAAGCCAGCAAGAAGGCAGGCAACTTCGGTCTATTCATCCGATCGCTCGTTGGCCTCGATCGTGGCGCCGCCAAGGCCGCGTTCGCTGGTTTCCTCGACGAGAAACGCTACGGCCGCAACCAGATCGAGTTCGTCAACATGATCATCGACGAACTCACCGACCGAGGCGTGGTTAAAGCCCGCCGAGTCTACGAGACGCCTTACATCGGTCTGGCCCCCGAAGGCCCCGAGAAGATCTTCGTGAAAGCGGACCTTGACCGGCTATTCGAGACGATCAAGTCGCTGTCTGCTGTTGGGTCGGAATCGTGACTGTCTCGCAGAAGCCGCTTGGTACGTCGATCCGCATTTTCCTTGCCGATGGTGAGGCGGACGGAGTGTGGGTGGTTGAGAAGAGCAACTGGACTGGCAAGGCGCTGATGGCCCCTCGCACGCGTTACCGCGATCTTCGCTCCCGGCCTGATCTTGACGGCCCGGGGGTGTACGTGCTCGTCGGCCCGACCGATTCTGGGTACCCGCCCCAGCGGGTCTACATCGGCGAGACGGACGATCTCCCGGGCCGACTCGACAGCCACAACAAGAACAAGGACTTCTGGAACCGCGCCGTCGTTTTCACCAGCAAAGACGCGAACCTCAACAAGGCGCACATCCGATACCTCGAACACAGACTCATCGGCTTGGCAACGGCAGCAAAGCGAGCCGAGATCGAGAACGGCAACCTCGGGTCGATGCCGCCGCTCTCCGAAGCCGACACTGCGGAGGCAGAGTCGTTCCTGGCCGAGATGCTGCTGATCTACCCCGTCCTCGGCATCCACCTGTTCAAGAAGCCGGACGAACAGCCATCGAGTTCTGTTCGTCTCGGCCTAGCGGGAAAAGGCGCGAATGCTGAGGGCACCGAGACCGCCGACGGTTTTGTCGTCCACGCCGGATCTCTGGCCCGTCTCGACGAAGTCCCATCGATACATGCCTACGCAATAGAGATGCGCAAAGCCATGAAGGAGAGGGGGTTGCTGGTCGAGGAGAACGGCCATCTTCGCTTCACCGATGACCACCTGTTCGGTTCGCCGTCGACCGCGGCGACGGTGGTGCTCGGACGAAGTGCCAACGGAAGGGTTGAGTGGAAGACGGCCGCTGGTCAGACCCTCAAGCAACTCCAGACAGACCTGACCGGCGAGGTCAGCCCAGAGGATGGATGAGCCGGGGGATGGATGAGTATGCGGCGGCTTCGTCGTTCGGCTGGCTTGATTTCGATTCTGCGGCGTCGGAGCGGGTCAGCACGCTGCTGAGAGCGCTCGAACAACCGGGAACGCTCGACCCGCTCGGCTTCTCGGTGATTAGGGATCCCATCTCGGGGATGCTCGCCCCTGGTACTTCCACCATCCAGACACGGCTGCGCTATTTCATGTTTCTGCCATGGATCTTCCAGGGGATCGACCGCGACAGGGTCGCGCCGTCTCGGTTCGCCCGCCGGCTACGTGACGACGAGGCGAAGCTCATCGAGTGTCTCCGTCACCTTGGCCCCAGCCATGGCGTGCAGGGCTACTCGGCGGGTCGGAATCTCCAGCGGATGCCCAGCGAGGCCTATTGGAGCGGGCTTCTCTCATGGGGGATCCGACGAGTTGACGTTTCTATAGCGGACTACGGCCGTCGGCTCGGAGCGATGGGCCGACTGTCCACCCAGCGAGATGACGACGGCAACCCAACCGAGCGTGCCGTGCAAACCTGGGCGTCGATCCCCGACCCGCCGGATCGTTTCCTCTCGGAGGAGATTGCGTTCGATCTGACACAGGCTGAGGCGACTCTGATCATTGATCAGATCCGACGACATCACCCATCATCGTTACTTGCCTCAGGGTGTAGAAATCCGGCCGCGACCGCGCAGGCACGGATGCCATGGGACATCGACCGGTCTTTGTTGAGCGGCGAGCTGCAATCTGTCATCCGTCACGCGCGGGCGGCATCGGAGCTCACGATTGGGCCTCAACTTCTCTACAACCTCCTCCTCGCTGAACGGGCAAGGGCTGAACTCGGATGGGACACATCAGAGCTCCGCGACGACGTGCATGCTCAGCTCGACGACTGGGCGGTGCTTGTCGAAAACCGCCACATCGGCCTTCAGTCCTGGGCGTCAGACATCGGGGAGTTCTGGGCGATCCTCGACGCTCGGGCGCCGGTCAATAAGTGGAGTCGTGACTTCATCACTGAGATCATTGTGCGGGCGGCGCAAGACCCGCGCGGGTTCGTTCGCGACAAAGTCGTGCATCAGCTCATCCGAGATCGCGAGATTCGCCTGAAATCGAATCGGGCCCGGCTTGGGCCTCTGAGCGCGTTGGAGAACTGGAATCAGCAGCCCTTCGGCGGTCAACTGGTCTACCGCTGGCCGATCTGTCGGACCTACCTGGAGGACCTGGCCGTAGCGCTCGGGTCGGCGGGTTGATGCTCCAGCCATCCAACCGCCTCACTCTCATAGACGCCATGCGCCCACCGCCCGGCTACGGCTTCGGCGAGGCAATGGCGGTGACATTCACGCTCGACCTGCGGGCCTTGCTCGCAGCGCCCGCTGCATTTGTGTTCGGTCAGGCCGGCGCCGACGTCCAATCTGATGACCAAACAGCGGAACCGATCGAGCTGCTTCATGCGATCCGATCCCACTCTGATCACATCACGGTGTTCTGCCAAGCCGGCGAGATCGGGCTACCACCATCGAAACGAGTCTTCGCCTTCCTCGAGCAGTCGGTCGTGCCCGTCACCGCACCCCGCGGCGGAGTCGTCCATCCGAAGATCTGGGTGCTGCGCTACGAGTCCATCAGCGACCCGGGGGTTTCGACGCTCCGGGTTCTGTGCTCCAGCCGCAATCTCACCTTCGACGCAAGCTGGGACACTTTGCTGCGGCTCGATCAAACAGACTCACCGTCGGGGTGTGATCTGACACCGTTGGTCGCGTTGTTCGACGGTCTCACCGAGCGCGCAACATCGCCGATCAGCGAGGCCCACGCCGCACGGGTAAACCGCTTGGGCATGATGCTCCAGGCGGCCAAGTTCGCCCGGCCACCCGGCACGGATGACCTGCGTTTCCATGTGATGGGGTTCGACGATCCAGAACCTCTGTTGCCCTCTGGCGCCGACCGGTCGCTGATCATTTCGCCTTTCGTGAGCAACGGCTTCTTCACCCGGATACACAGCGGCGGTGTCAGTGAGCTGGTGAGCCGTCCTGAGAGTCTCGATCAGCTCGAGCCTGCGGTGCGTGAAGCGATCGGCTCCATTTACGCGTTCGATGATGGCAGCAACCCCGACTTGACCGATGGGGAGGATTCTCTTTCGTTTGGTGACCCCGGCCGTCCACTGAGAGGGCTCCACGCCAAGGTCTTCGCATTCGAGACCGGCAACCGCGCGGCTGTGTTCGTTGGTTCGGCGAATGCAACCGGGGCGGCGTTTCGGAACAACGTCGAGGTGCTCGTGGAGATGACCGGCCCCAAGACCACCCTCGGGATCGATCGACTGTGCGGCGGAACCGACGACGAGGTCGGTCTACGGGCACTGTTCCAGACATACATGGGCGGATCAGTCGCGGTCGATCCGGACGACTCGACGCTCGACGGGGCGAGACGCCGGCTGGCACAGCTGGTGCTCGACGGTTTCGTGGCCGAGACGACCAGTGGTTGGGAGGTCACCTACAAGTCGGACTCGCTCGTCGAACTACCAGACGGCATCACGGCGACCTGCTGGCCGCTGTCCAACGCCGGGAACCTCCAGCCAGTGGATTCCGGCAAGTCCCTATGTGTCACATTCCAGACCACGCTCGAATCGATGAGTGGTTTCCTGGCGATGAAACTGACCCGTGACGAAACGGAGGCCACAACCGGGTTTGTGCTGCCGGTGACGTTGCACGGGGTTCCTGCTGATCGCGACCGCATGCTTCTCAAGGCGCTTGTCGGCAACGCCGAGCGGTTCTTCCGCTACCTCCTGTCGCTTCTCGACGAAAACCCCGCCGGCATGGAATTGGTCGACGCGATCGATCAGATGACGAGCGACACCGGCCACTCCGATCGACAAAGCGGCTTTTACCTTCCGGTGTTGGAGAATCTTCTGCGGAGCCTGCGCCGCGACCCGGCGAAGCTCATCTCCGTGCATCCGTTGGTGATGGACCTCCACGGCGACGACGCTCTGCCCGAGGGTTTTATGGAACTCTGGGCTCCAATCCATCAGATTGCCGTCGAAGCGATGAGGGCCGAGACGTGAACCCGCCAATCGACATGGAGGAGGTTCTGTCGGGCCTGAAGGACTTCCAACGATGCAGTGCGGAGTGGGTGTTCGAAAGAATGTTCGATCAACAAGACGCCGCGGTGCGTTTCCTGGTCGCCGACGAAGTCGGGCTGGGAAAAACCCACGTTGCCAAAGGTGTGATTGCCCGGGTCATCGATTATCTCGAGCGCACCGGCGACGAGCGTCACGACATCGTCTACGTCTGCTCCAACGGTGCCATCGCCCGTCAGAACCTGAGGAAGCTCGCACCCAACGGTGTTCAGCCGATCGACAGCGTCGAACGTCTAACGATGCTTCCCCTCGCGCAACTCAATGAAGGGGGCTCTGGCACTCACGGCATGAACCTGTTGGCTATCACCCCGGGCACATCGCTTGCCTTCGGGAGGAGCACCGGCCGGTTCGAGGAGCGAGTGCTCGCCTACACGTTCTTACGGGAGGTCTGGGGCCCCGAAGCGTTCCCCGAACGCGCCCGCTGGATCTTTTGGGAAGGGGTCAACAAAGAAAAAGGGGATCGGAGGCTACGAGATCACTCCAGACGACAGAGGGACAAGATCCAAGCCCATGTTGCCGCCTTTCGCCGGACGCTGAAGGAGATCGATCGGCAGCGTCGAGAACTCGGCGAACCAACTAGTCGAATCATGTTCAACCGTCTCGTCAAGGGACTGAAATGGCAGCGGAACTTTCCCAAAGAACTGGGCGCTTCTAGAAGAGAGTTCATCGGCGAGATTCGCCGGGTGATGGCGATGGTCGGAATCGCCATGCTCGAACCCGACCTTGTGATACTCGACGAGTTTCAACGGTTCAAGAACCTGCTCGATCCCGACGCCGAAGACTGGTCCGCCGATCTCGCCCGCAGGCTCTTCACCCACCTTGATAGCGAAACTGGCCGGCCCACCCGAACGCTGTTGTTGTCGGCGACGCCGTATCGCATGTTCACGACCTCCGATGAGACCGACGGCGACCACTACGCCGACTTCGTCGACACCTGTTCGTTCCTCTTCGACGACAAAGCGAAGGTAGTCAAACTCGAGAACCAGTTTCGTCTGCTTCGGTTGGCGCTCACCGACGGCACCGGCGATTCGGCAGCCGAGACAGTCTGTAAGAGCATCGAGTCGCTGCTGCGTACCGTGATGGTTCGAACCGAACGCCTTGCAGCCACGCCAGATCGAGACGGCATGTTGAGCGAGACCGACACCACAGTGCCGGTCAAAGAAATCGATCTGCGTTCCTACATGCGGCTCAGCGACCTCGCCGAATCGATCGGCCAGCACCAACCAACCGAGTTCTGGAAATCAAGCCCGTTCCTGTTCAACTTCATGGAGAAGTACCAACTCAAGGAAGCCCTCGAACAAGCCATCATCGGCGGCGATCTCCATGATTCCGAAGCGCTCGAACCCGGGCCTGGATTGCTCAAATGGGATGAGATCGAACGGTACGAACACCTCGACCCCCAGAACGGCAGGCTGCGCTGGCTCATCGATGATCTCGAACAGCATCACGCGTTCGATCTGCTTTGGATGCCTCCTTCGCTGCCCTACTACCGCGCCGACACTGTGTACGAGCAAGAGAGCTCGATGAAGTTCACCAAGCGTCTGCTCTTCTCGGGGTGGGCGGTCGTGCCCAAAGTTGTGTCGACCGTCGTCAGCTACGAAGCCGAACGTCACGCCTTCGCTCTGGGACGCCGTCACCAGTACTCCGACGACTACAGCAAACGCGGGGGACGAAGACTCGACTTCCGGCTCGAAAATCGGCGACCCGCCGCAATGACGGCTTTCCTGTTCATCTGGCCCAGCCCTACGCTCGCGGCACTCGGAGACCCGAGGCCGTCACCAAGTGAAACAGCAACAGCGGAGTCGGTGCTGACACGAGCACGTGACCGTCTCAGGGAACCTCTTCGCGAGATCACTTCTGGAGCGCCGACAGATGGACCCGTCGATCAACGCTGGTATTGGGCCGCGCCCCTCTTGCTCGACCGCATCCATCATCCCAGAGTGATCAACGACTGGTTCGTCACGAGCGGCTCGGAGTTGACCTGGGGCGAAGACCTGGACGGCTCAGGATTCGAGCGGCATGCACGTGAGGCACGGGATCTCCTCCGAGACAAGGTGGAGGCGCTTGGCCGGTGCCCTGAAGATCTGTTGGAGGTTCTCGCCGAGGCGGCGGTGGGAGGGCCCGCTCAATGTGCATTGAGGGCGCTGTCAACGGTGACCGGCGTCGAACTCGGTGATCCCGAATTGCAACCGGGGGCAGCGAGGGTGTCGTGGGGTTTTCGTAGTTTCTTCAACGCCCCCGACGTCACGGCGATAGTCGTCGGCCAATCCAGTGTTGATGATGGGAGCACCGGCAGCCGGACCCCATTCTGGCGAGAAGCGATACGGCACAGCATCGGCGGCAACCTGCAATCGGTTCTCGACGAACACGTTCACATCCTTCGAGACTGGCTCGGGTTCATCGACATTGAACATTCCGGTCGCCGTACCGAGGCAGCTCAGGCCATCGCCAACCGGTTGACCGGCTCGTTGCAGGTACGCACATCTACGTTTCGTGTCGACCTGCCAAGCGGAAGCTCGAACCACTACAAACTCGACTATCGACGGATGCGCAGCAGATTCGCGGTGGCGTTCGGCAACCAAAAACTGGAGACAGGTGGCCAAGCGCGGGTGGAGTCGGTTTCTGCAGCATTCAACTCGCCGTTCTGGCCGTTCGTTCTCACGACGACATCGATCGGTCAAGAAGGCCTCGACTTCCACCTCTGGTGCCACGCAGTAGTCCACTGGAACCTGCCGAGCAATCCGGTGGATCTCGAGCAGCGCGAAGGCCGAGTTCACAGGTTCAAGGGCCACGCTGTCCGAAAAAACATCGCCGCGACAATCGGACCCGACGCAAGCTCATCTGACTCAGCGGACATTTGGGAGCAGATGTTCAACACGGCTGCCGACGGCCGAAGTCCCTCAGAGTCAGAGATGATGCCCTACTGGGTCTTCAACAAGGGGCCGGCCAAGATAGAGCGTCACGTGCCGGTGCTCCCCTTCAGCCGAGACTCTGCCGTGCTGCCGCGCCTACGGAAATCGCTGGCCACCTATCGCCTTGCATTCGGGCAACCACGACAAGAAGAGCTGTTGGAGTTCCTCGGTGAGCACCACGGTCCCGACGAGCTGCAAGCCCTGAGCGCCAAACTTCGTATCGACCTGTCGCCCCCCGACGGGTTCCGTTCCTCCGTGTGAACCCCGGCCAGGAACTACGGTCGGGGGATGGCGTTTCGCAGGCGTAACCGAGATCAGAAATCGGACAACGTTGAGATCGTGGCTAACGGGCAGGGGCTCATGGTTCACGGTTCGTCTGGAGCTGTTTCCACTTTTGCGGCCGGGTTGGCCAACGCGGTGGGCGAGTCGTCGGGGCAGGCCCGTCGAATGGCAGCTGACGGGCTGGCGGTGGCTGGTGGTCTGGGTGCCCAGATAAAGACCCACCGCGAATACTTCGAGTTCTCGCCGCGCACGGCCGAGCTGCTGCGCAAGCACGGAGCCATACCGACAGGAGACGGCCATTTCCACACGTTCGTGCGGTCGCCGGACGGGCGCATCGCCGGCAATCTCGAATGGAATAACGTTGACCTCAACCCGGAGCAGGCGCTCGCCTTCCAGACCGCAACCGCGCAGCTCGCTCTGCGTGCCGCCACCAAGGATCTGGCTGCCGCCATCGAACGGGTCGAGGGCAAGGTCGACAAGCTCATATTGCTCACTCGTGCCGAACGGCTCGGCGCGGCGTTGGGTGACCGTGTCACCCTGCAGGCTCTCGCCGAGCACTCACGAGAACGCGGCACCATGTCCATGACCGATTGGTCGACCGTCGACAGTCTTGGGGCGCTGATCCCGCGTGATATCGCGGCTCTGTGTGCTTATGTCCAGCAAGAGATCAACGAGCTCGATAGCAAAGCGTTCGTGCGAACCAGGTCCTCTGAGCTCAAGAAGCTGACGGATGATCTTCTGAGCGAGTCACTCGAATTGCTGCTGGTGGTCGAGCAGAACTACATGCTGTGGCAGGAGATTCGGATAGCGCAGGTCGCCACCAACGAGCCCGCGGCACTCGCGGCGACCGTCGCGGATGCGCGGGCCCAACTCGACGCGGTCGCCATGGAAGACCAGTGGCTCATCGATTCGATTCAAACCGCAGCGGCAGAGCTGTTGGAACCGACCGGGATGGAGGGATTCTTGCCGCTGGAACGGCGGCGGCTTCGTCAGCGTGGCGAGGAGCTCAATGAGTTAATCGGGTGGTTCGCCGGGCAACGCCAGCTCGATGCCGACGAACTCGTAGCCAGATATCCGACGCTGACGGAGTCCCTCTCCAAGGTCGGCGATGTCGCTGCCGAGCGCGCTAAGGATGTGGGCGGCGCCATCCAGTCCGTCGTTAGACGCAACCAGGGGCACAGGGAATCTTCACCGGGGTCCGATGAGCCCGATGACGACCGCGATGATTCCTGAACTCGACGTGGCCCGAGTCCGCCGATGGGCGGACGGTCGCACGCCAGCTGAGTACCTCCCCGAGATGCGCCTAGAGGTTGATGAGACACCCCGCAGCCTCACAGTGTCTCGATTGTCGGCCCCCGTGGAGCGACTCGATCGGCCCGGAGTGGATCCGAACGCCGGTCGCACGCCTGCGGTATGTGATGAAACGCCGCGAGTGGACGCTCTACCGGCCCGACCGCAACAGCAGGTTCCACGTCTACGAGCGGACCAAACGCCGAAGTGCGGCCACGCCCACCACATCCAACACCACCGCCACGGCGGACCCATAGACCCCACGCCGCCCAGGGCGTCCGAAGAGAACCACGGTGCCGCTGTTTGCGAAAAGTGCGGACGGGGGGACTTGAACCCCCACACCCTTCCGGGCACCAGGACCTAAACCTGGCGTGTCTGCCAATTCCACCACGTCCGCTTAACTTGCCGCAAGGGTAGCGACCGTGGACGATATCCTCGCAACTATGACTTCGACTCCGAATCACCTGCCTTCGCAGAATGTTTCCCCCCGGCTCAATTCATCAACGATGGCGGGCAATCCCCAGACCGACATTTTCCATCGGCTTCTTCAGGACCGGATCGTGGTGCTCGGCACCGACGTCAACGACGACATCGCCAACTACATCACCGCGCAGTTGCTGTACCTCGAAGGCCAAGATAGCGAAAAGCCAATTTGGCTCTACATCAACAGCCCTGGTGGTTCGGTAACCGCCGGCATGGCCATCTACGACACGATGCAGTTCGTGGAGCCCGAAGTCGGAACTATCTGCATGGGCCTTGGCGCCTCGATGGGCCAGTTCTTGTTGTGCGCGGGCGCCCCCGGTAAGCGTTATGCGCTACCCCACGCTCGCATCATGATGCACCAGCCGTTGGGCGGAGTGCAGGGGCAAGCAACCGATATTGCCATCCAAGCCGAACAAATGGCCTACACCAAGCGACTGCTCCAAGAACGAATCGCTCAACACACCGGCCAGACCTACGAACAGATCGAAGCCGACTCCGACCGCGATCGCTGGTTCACCGCCGAAGAAGCGAAAGATTACGGCATCATCGACCACGTCATTGTTCGACGTGGCGAAATGATCTGACCCAGCGCCTCAAGAACGGGCTGCTTCGGCGATCGATCTCAGTTCGGTAACGCCAGCCGCTCGGTCTTCGTAGCGAAACAGCGCCGACCCGCTCACAAACACGTTGGCGCCTGCCGCCGCGCATTCGCCGATTGTTTCGGCGCTGATTCCGCCGTCGATTTCGATATCGATATCGAAACCGCCATCGTCGACCATGGCTTTGAGTTCGGCGATCTTGTCGAGCAACCGGATGTATTTTTGGCCGCCGAAGCCCGGGTTCACTGTCATCACCAAAATGTGATCGGTCTGATCAAGCACGTGACGAACCGTCGAAGCCGGAGTGTGCGGGTTGAGCACAACGCCCGATCGTGCGCCCAGAGTGCGGATGTTGGCGAGCGAGCGATGCAGATGCACACACGCCTCGGCGTGAACCATCACCGTCTCGCATCCGGCATCGACATAGAGGCGAGCCATCTCGTCGGCGTTCACCACCATCAAGTGCGCTTCGAAGTGAATATCGAGGAGAGGACGAACGCTCTTCACGATGTCGGGCCCGATGGTTAGGTTCGGCACAAACACGCCATCCATGACGTCCCAATGGATGCGGTCGGCGCCCGCGGCTTGCAGGTTGACGCACTCTTCGCCGAGGCGAGCAAAGTCGGCGGGAAGCACGGATGGGGAGATCTCGATACGGCGGTTCACGCCGGGCACCCTAATCGGGCGGCCTCGCCGATACCGTGCTGCGGGTGGAACTCCGGGTAACGGCGACCGCACGCGACGGGGCCGGGGTGGCCCGAGGCGATGACGGACGGGTCATCTTTGTCGAAGGCGCGCTCGCGGGCGAAACCGTGAGTGTCGAGATCGTGCGTACCGATCGCCGGTGGTCCAGAGCCCGCGTCGTCACCGTCATCGAGAAATCACCCGACCGAATACAAGTGCCGTGCGCCCATCAACTCGAAGGCTGCGGCGGTTGCGACATGTTGCACGTTCGCCCGTCGGCGCAGCTCACCATCAAAACGTCGATGGCCATCGACCAGCTCTCGCGCGCTGGAGTGCAAGCCCCCGACCCACAAATGCGTGGCCTCGACAACGACACCGGCCGCACTACGATACGCGCCGCGGTCCACGACGACCGCGCCGGGTACCGGGCCCGCGGCTCTCACGAAGTTGTGGTTCCCGACGAGTGCGACGCCGTCGACGCACTAGCCGAAGAGCTGCTGGTCGACGGCCGGTTCCCGGGCGCCTCCACGGTCACGATCCGTGTCGGCAACCGCACGGGCGAACGGCTCGTAGTGGTCGATCGAGCGCCCTTCGATGTCGAAGTTCCCGACGATGTGTTGGTTGCGGGCAAGGCCGACCTTGCATCGGGCAAACGGGTTTGGATTCACGAAGAGATCGGCGGCGCCCGTCTGCGGGTGTCGGCCAACTCGTTTTTTCAGAACCGGCCGGCCGGCGCCGACGCCCTGGTCGACGAGGTGGCGAGGATGATCCAACACGCCGATGGCGCTTTCGTTGATGCCTACGCCGGTGTCGGCTTGTTCTCCGCGGTTGTGGCCAAGGGGCGACCAGTGGTTGCCATCGAACGAGCCCGTGACTCCGTTGCTGATGCCAGAGTCAACCTTGTTGGTCGCGACGCCAAAATCGTGCGGGCCGGGGTCGAGAAATGGCGCCCATCTCCAGCGTCGGTAGTGGTCGCTGACCCGGCGCGTGAAGGACTGGGCCGTCGAGCCGTCGATGTGTTGCTGCGGGCCAAACCATCAACGTTCGTGCTCGTTAGCTGTGACCCGTCGTCGTTTGCCCGCGATGCGAAGCTGCTCGTCGACGCGGGGATGACGATCGACGAATGGACCGTGCTCGACATGTTCCCGGCCACGACCCACGTCGAGACGGTCGCCAAGTTCAGTCGTTGATCATCCGGTTTTGGTGATCGCCGGCGCGTACCACTCGCTCCATGCAGGGATCGTTGCCAGAACTTCGGGGTGGAAGGTTCGGATCGTTTCTCGCGTCAGCCACCAACCTCGGTAGATCAAATCGCGGCAAATGTAGTCCTCGAACCGTCCCGCCGACATCGGGACGTTGGCAGTGTGGGCGCGAAAAGCGGCGGCGCTGAACGTGCCGTCACGCCACGGCGGAACTTCGGGCGCTTGGGGGTCGTCTTCATAGCGGGTGTGACGACTCTCGTGATACGCGGCGTGGGACGGCTTGGCGTCCATCGACGTGTCGAGCCTAAATATCACTCCCCAATGGGCGCCCGCGGGCGGCATCGGTGGGGGAGTTTCGCCTGGCTTTGTTTCGGCGTTGGCTTGGCGGAGTCGCCAACTGGCAATGGCTGCATCGCTGTGGGCCTGATCGGCCATGTAAGACCTGTGTTGGTCGGGATTCTGGTCCGCCCAGTGTTCCCATGCCCGCAGCGATGCAACGAACCAACGTTCGCGCACTGCGGTTAGTTGGTTCATGCCGACGGCCGACGATCTACGGAGCGTGTCGATGATTCCGAGATCGCGGTTGAGGCGGTGCAGCGGCGCGCCGGCATCAAGGACCACCATCAGGGGGTGGGTGTCGAGATCTCGTAGCGGTTCGATCCCAAGGTTGTCGTATACGGCGCCGTCTACCAGCAGCGGCCGCGACGGCCGGGGCGGGCGAGCGACACTGCGAGGCAGACGCTGCGCCGATAGCGCACCGGGCAACGCCGCTGATGCCGCGAGGGCGTCGGCGACGCGCATCTTTTCGCTGGGAAGGCTGTCGGCGCCGCGCTCGCCGAGATGCTGCTGATCGAAGCTGAAGCGCCGACCGGTCGTGAGGTTGGTTGCGTTGAAGATGAATCGTGCGTCAGCGCTGAGATCACCGAGGGTTCGGCCATGGCCAAACCAGTCGTCGAAGGCATCGGCTAGTAGGTCGGTGCGGGTTCGTGGGCCGATGACCTTCCACAGTCGCAGCGTCATCCGACGCGACAACGAAGTGGTGGTGATGCGTTTGACGAACGGTTCTACGAGCAGTTGGTCAACCGCTTCGGTTTCGAAATTGCGCTCCTTCAAGTCGTCCCAGTTGAGCGCCAGCAAGGCGTTGGCCCACGAACCGCCGCTTACCGATGAGGTAAATCGGACGTTGCCGAGCAGGCCCAGGTCGGCCAGCGCCCGGGTCATGCCGAGTCCGGCCAGGCTGGCCCGAAATCCACCGCCGGAGAACGAAACCGCCAACTGGGGGCCGCGGTCGGGCCAACTGGGTGCTGTCATGGGGGCGACCGTAGCCGGATTGCTCGCCTGCTGATGTGAGACTTGGCGCCAGACCTGAGAAGATGTCTTGGGTGAGCGCTCTTCAAGGCGGCCTGAGGGTCTTCAAGTTTACCGACATCGAGGGAAGCACCCGTCTCTGGGAGCTTTACCCCGACGAGATGGGGCCTGCGCTTGCCCGTCACGACGTGATCGTCAGGAGCTGCATCGAAACAAATGGCGGGTCGGTGTTTGGACTGGCCGGCGATGGCTTCAAGGCCGTCTTTGATCTGCCTTCGGCATCGCTGAGCGCCGCCGACGCAATTCAGAGGGAACTGGCCGCCGAGGGGTGGCCGGACGGCGTCGAGATTCGGGTCCGCATTGGCGTCCACGTCGGGCGAGCCGAGAGTCGAGACGGCGAATTTTTCGGATCGGCGGTCAACCGCGCCTCTCGGGTGATGTCAGCGGGACATGGTGGGCAGGTGTTGATCAGCGATACCGCCAAGAAGCTGGCCGACCAGCCCCGCGTAACCGACCTCGGGGTGCATCGGCTGAAGGACTTGTCGGCGCCCGAGCACATTTGGCAGCTCGACATCGAAGGGGCGAGTTCGTCGTTTCCGGCTTTGCGCACGCTCGAAGAGAGTCGCTCCAATTTGCCGGTGCGGCCCCGCCGTATGATCGGGCGCGAAGCAGAACTCGAACGGATCGTGGGGCTGGTCGAGAGCCATTCGATTGTCACCGTGTGCGGACCGGGCGGGGTGGGCAAGACCACCTTGGCCGAACAGGCCGCGGCCGCAGTTGCCCATGGATATCCCGACGGCGTTTGGTTGGTGGAGCTAGCAGGAGTCGAAGACCCGTCGGCCATCGCGTTTCAGTTTCTTGACGCGATGCGGTTGGGCGTAACCGAGGGGCGAACCGCGGCCGAAGCCGTTGTCGATGCCATTGCCGACCGGCAGGTGATGCTCGTGGTTGACAACTGCGAACATCTTCGCTCGAGAGTCGGTCGCCTTCTGGCGGAGATCATGGCCGGATGCCCCAACGTTCGCGTAATCGCATCGAGTCGCGAACCCCTGGTTGTTCGAGGCGAGGCGGCGATGTTCATCGAACCGCTCCCCGTCGAGAGCCCGGGGCAACCGGCGATCACCTTGTTCGTTGAACGGGCCCTCGAAGCCAATCCCGAGCTGGTGTTTTCCCAATCCGATAGGACCACCGTCGCTCACATCTGTGAGCGGCTCGACGGTTTGCCCTTGGCTATCGAGCTTGCGGCTGGCCGAATGCGAGCGTCCACGCTGGGCGACATTTCCGAACGTCTCAACGCCCGGTTCAGCTTGTTGCGGGGCCGCGGGGTGCAAAACGATCGGCACGCAACTCTTTACGACACGATCTCGTTTTCTCACCAGCTTCTCGAACCCGACGAGCGAATACTTTTTGATCGACTTTCGGTATTTGTTGGCTCGTTCAGTGTTGCTCAAGCCGAGGCGGTTTGCAGCGACGAGAGCCTTGACAGATACGAGATTTACGATCTCTTGAATCGGCTGGTCGAGAGGTCGATGGTTGTTGCCGATCTCCACGGACCCAAGGCTTCGTATCGTCTATTGCAGTCGTTGCGGGACTTCGCGGCGACGGAACTGTTGGACTCCGGGCCGTGGCGCGAGCGCCACGCAATCGAGTTCTCCCGCTGGGTAAGCGAGATCGCACCGGCCTTGGTGGGGCCCGAGGAAGAGGTTCTGCTGGCCGAGTTGGAAGCCGGATGGGACAACCTCCGCGCCGCGGTCTCGTTCGCTCGCGAGGAAGGCAACCTCGGATTGCTCGAGGCGCTTATTGCTCCGCTCAGCTCCGAGGCGCTCTACCGAGGTCGCACCGAGATTCGAGAGTGGTCACAAGCGGCATTGTTGATGGGTGACGACCCCAAACCGTCGACGCTTGCCGTCGACACCGCGTGTGCGTCGGTGCAGGGCGCTCAGGAATCGGTAGTTCGTACCGGCTCCGCCTATCACGCCATAGCTACCGGGGACCCAACAAGCGTCGATCCGTTCGCCACGTTGATGGTCGGGTTGGCGTTGCACCTGGCCGGCGAGCCCGAATTGGCTTTGGATCTCTACACCCTGGTCGAGACCCAGGCCCGAGGTCCTTTCGAGGTCGAGATCAGGGCGTGGGGACTGCTACAGCAGGCGCTGCTTCATACCTACTCCGAACGGCCCAACGAGGCCGCGGCCGCGGTAGAGCGGTGCCGAGCGCTCATTGAGGATCGCCAGACCGGCGCCACTGTGACGATTGGCTTTGAGCTCGTCGATACCCTTCGGGGCCTTGACTCGCCGGTGCGCACCGTTGAGCGCATGTCCGCTTCGGTCGAGATCGCCGAGCGGGTTCGCTGCATGCTGATCGGCTCGGTCAGCGCGATGGTGATGGCCAACGCAAGGGCCGCGCTCGGCGATGTTGGCCAGGCTTACCTGGACGCCGCGGGGGTTCTACGTCGTCATGCCTCGAGTCGAAACTTCACCGCCCTTACCCAACAGCTTCGGCGGGCCGCAACGATGCTTCTGCGAGTAGACGACCACGCGGTCGCGGTCACGATTCTCGACTATCTGGAGTACCAGCGCGCCGCCGAGCCGAACCCGGGCACGGCTCGCGACCTGGCGTTCTTGCTGCCCGTGGCGTTCGACAATCTGACCTCCGAGCAGCGCGAGACTGCCCGCGAGCAAGCTCGTGAACTCTCGCAGCAATCAGTCGTCGAGATTGCTGCAGCGGCGTTGGTTGCTGCCGCCGCTTAGCCAAACGCCGCTACGAAGTTGTCGGCCAGGTTCTCGAGGGCCAACGGCTCGATTCTCCCCCGAAACGTCAGCGACACTTGTTTGTCAATCGTGGCTACCCCGACGCTGATCAGGTCGTGGGCCGGCGGCGCAAAACGAACGTCAACGACTTGTTGCCAATGCGGTGTTGTGGGCACGATGCCCAGGTTCGACAGTACGGCGGTCTCGGCGCCGCGTCCGGCCCGGCGGGGCGCGCTTTGGCGAGGTTGGCCGGGCCTGGTCACGGCCCGGATCAGTCCCAGTCGCCCCCCGATCGCTCGAGCTGAGGCTTGGCGCCGAATTGACGAACGCACGGCCTTCGCGGTTGCGCTCAGTGATTGGTCGCGGTGGGTAACGGTGTTGGCATTGACCACTGCGTTACCCAAGCCCCGCCCGAACTCACCACGTCGGCGTAGGTCGATGGGGACGCCGACGGCGACGGCGCGACGCGACCAAGTGCAGGACCGCAGTGATCTGTGGAGTTGAGCTACGAGCAGGTCGTTGATCGAACAACCAGAGCCATCTCGGGTGCTTTGGATCGCATCGGTTGAGATGTGACGCGTGCACAACGCCGTCTTCGCCAATACCGGCGGCCGACTCAGCAACGGCCGGGGAACGAGGTCGAAACTCGAACGCAGCCGCCCACTCGAGCGGGCCATGCCGTCGAGATCGTCGTCGGTAACCGGGTTTTGCGCCGGGGGCGCGGCTCCGCCAAGAACGCAAAGGAAATCATCGACGCACTGCAGAAGTCCCACCCCGTCAGTGAAGGCGTGGTTCGCTACCCACGAGACCGTCCGAGAGTCCTGGGACCTATTGACTCTGACGGGACACTGTGTTGACAGGTCGAGATCACGATCCAAGTCGGCACTGACCGGATCGGAGAGTAGATGGGTCGTTGGCGACCACTCGAGGCGTTCAGCCGTTGCAAGTACGGCAACAAGCTCGGGTCTTGAGTCAGTGAGGGTCGCGAGTGAGCGTCTGAAGCGCTCGGCCGATATGGGCGTGGCGAGGTCGATCTCGATCAGAACTGACCACGGCCTGGTTGGTCGTTGAAGCTTCAGCAGTCGGCCATCGAGCCAGTTGAGCGACCGGGCAGAGTTCAACGCCGAGCCGAAGACGGCTCTAGGCCGAGAATAATTTCTGAGATGGCATCCATCACCGCTTCGACGTTTGCTCGATGCAAGCCCGGTGCCATCTCGACTGGATCACCAAACTGCATCGTGATGGTGGGCCGGTCCCATGGCCGCACGATTGGTCTGGGGTCGTCTCGGGGCCAAACCTTGTCGGTGCCGATCAGAGCGCCCGGTACTACGTCTACTCCGGCTCCGCAGGCGATCTTCGACATGATCTTGTGGCCGCTGCCAACCCCTGTCGGCCGATCCTCGGGGGGCACAACGCGGCCCTCAGGGGTGATGAGGAGATGATGGCCGGCGTCGAGGCATTCGATGGCTTCGGCCACCGTATCGATCGCGCCGCGGCCGCTGCGTAGACGGATTGCTCCGATGCTGTCGAGCAAGCGAGCCAACCGAGGGTCGTCCCAGAGCCATTCGGCCGATAGGACTCGTGCCGAGTGCCCGACCGCAGCGAGAGCCCGTATCCCGACCGCAACATCCATGACGCTTCGGTGGTTGGCGGCGATTAGACAGGGCTCGCCGAAAGCCTTGATGGCTCGTTCGGTGGCCGGACGACTGTCCCAGCGGATGAGAGGCGCGCTGAGAAAGCGGGTGGCACGGTCGGCGCGGCGAAAGTTGCGAGCGAAATCTGGCGGCGGTCCACTCAACTCGCGACGCGCCGGTCGGTGCGAAGGCGGGTGATGATCTCGTCGGCGACGCTGCCGTACTGTTCGTCGATAGCGACGATCCGGTCGGCCAGCGAACGAAACGGTTCAACGAACTGGTCGTGCATCGGCGCAACAGTGGCCCGGAATTGGCGCACAACGTCCTCGGCGTCTCGGCCCCGCTCGGCGACGTCGCGTTTGATGCGGCGGGCCAGTCGCACGTCTTCGGGGACGTCGATGAACGCAGAGAGGTCGAGGTGGCTCTGCACGGCGGGGAAACTCAACAACAAGATGCCTTCGACGATAACGATGGGGCGAGGCTCGACCCGGACTCGCGCAGCGGTGCGGGTGTGCGTCGCAAAGTCGTACACCGGAGCTTCGATGGTTTGGCCGGACCGGAGCAGCTCCAGATCGGCGGCGAATAAGGCATGGTCGAGCGAATCCGGATGGTCGTAGTTGACCATGGCCCGCTCGGGCGGCGTCAGGTGACTTTGGTCGCGGTAATAGGAGTCGAAGGCCAGCACGCTCACCTGATCAGCACCGAGACGATCGAGGAGATGACGGGTAAGGGTGGTTTTGCCAGCGCCCGAGCCGCCACAGATTCCGCAAGTCTTGACCACGGGATGGCACCGTAGCGTTAACCGGCTCGTGATATCGAGGTGACGGCGCGATCCATGTCAGGATCGGCTCATGCGAACCCCGGCTACCAGAGCAAGCATCTCGCCGTTTTACGTGATGGAGGTGATGCGGGCGGCCGAGGAACGCGAAAATGCGGGCGTCGAAGTTCTTCATCTCGAGGTTGGTCAGCCCAGCACCCCTGCCCCCGCTGGAGTGCTCGCGGCGGCTCATAGCGCCCTTGATGACGACGCCCTCGGCTACACGACCGCGGCAGGGTTGGAGAGTCTGCGAGTCCGCGTCGCCCAGCACTACAAGCACTGGTACGACGTCAGCGTTTCTCCGGCATCCCTGATGTTCACCGTTGGGGCGTCAGGGGCGTTTGTGGCCGCGTTCTTGGCCGCCTTCGAACCCGGCGACCGGGTGGCGGTCCCGTCGCCGGGATACCCCTGCTACCGCAACGCTCTGGCGGCGCTCGGGGTGGAAGTAGTCGACGTCCCCACCTCGATGCAGACTCGTTTCCAACCAACCATTGACCAACTTGAGGCTCTGGGAGATCTTGATGGCCTGGTTCTCAGCTCGCCGTCGAATCCGACCGGCACGATGCTCGACGCGTTGGGAATGGAAGAGATCACGACGTGGTGTCGCAACAACGATGTGTGGTTCGTTTCCGACGAGATTTACCACGGGATCACTTACGCCGACCCGGCACCGACCGCGCTTCAATTCGATCAGGACGCGATCGTGGTGAACAGCTTTTCAAAATACTTTTCGATGACCGGCTGGCGCTTGGGGTGGATCGTCATGCCCGAGGTATTGAGCGTTCCGCTGACCCGAATTGGTCAGAACTTTACGATTGCTGCACCAACGCTTTCCCAGCTTGGAGCGGTCGCAGCATTTGATTGTCACGACGAGCTCCAAGGCCACATTGTTCGTTACAGCGAGAACCGATCGGTTATCATCGACGGCCTACGAGCGGCCGGGATCACCGAATTGGCACCGGCCGATGGCGCCTTTTACATCTGGGCCAACGTCAGCCACCTCGGCGCCGACAGCCAAGAACTTTGTGCCCGCTGGCTCGACGAATTGGCAATTGCTGCGACCCCCGGAGTCGATTTCGATCCAACCAACGGCCACCGGTTCGTGCGGTTCTCATTTGCGGGCTTGACCAAGGATTGCACCGAAGCGATGGCTCGCCTGAAAGAATGGACCGAGTCCGCAACGAGGAAGCTATGACCGAATACGAAAGCATCAGCGTTGAGTACGACGGCCACGTGGCTTGGGTGACGCTCAATCGGCCCGCTGCCTACAACGCCTTCAATCCCACTATGCAAGCCGATTTGAAGGCCGCGTGGCGCAGCTTTCGGACCGACGACAATGTCAGAGCGATTGTTTTGACGGCCGCTGGCTCCAAAGCGTTTTGTGTGGGGATCGACCGTAACGAGGCCGAGTTCACGAACCTGTCGGGAAGCGAACAGCTTTACGGCACGTCGAACAACTTCATGTACGACGATCCCGGCGACGATCTGGGGCCCAAATCCTGCGATCTTTGGAAGCCGGTTATTTGCGCAGTGAACGGCATGGCCTGCGGCGGAGCGTTCTACATGTTGGCCGAGGCCGACATCATCATCTCGGCGGACCACGCCACGTTCTTTGACCCTCACGTCACCTACGGCATGGCCGCGGTCTACGAGCCGATCAAAATGCTGCAACGTATGCCGTTGGGCGAAGTGCTGCGGATGTCGCTGCTGGGCAATCACGAACGGATGTCGGCCCAGACCGCTCACCGCATCGGCCTGGTGAGCGAGGTTTGTGATGGCGACGAACTATTGGCGAGAGCAAAGTGGCTGGCCGACTCGATTGCGTCGCAGCCGCCCATTGGGGTGCAGGCAACGATGCGAGCAGTGTGGGCGGCCAGCGACCTGGGGCCCAAGAACGCACTGTCGATGGGCCCAGCACTGCTCACCACCGGGTTTGACCGGGCCGCGATAGAGGCCGGGGGAGAGGCATTCTCGACCGGCGCTCGGATCGAACCCGAGGTGCGCTGAGTCGCCTCGGCCAACCCAGCACCGCAGGGTAGAGATCGAGATCGTTGTCGAGATCAGGCGCCGAGTCGGGCGCGGGCGGCGGCGCTCATGTCGAGCAGGCGCTGAGGGATTGCCACGCCGTTGACCGTTGCTCCGCCGCTGGCCGCTGAACTACCAGAAGCGGCGTCGTCGGGCGCGTTGGATGCCGCCTCGGCTGCTGCCTCGGCTGCAGCGGCTGCTGCTATTGCTTCGCGGTCTCGCAACACGAGGAAGGTGTCGTAGTCCTTCAGCCCAACAAGTGATTGATGGCTGATGTGGCCTGCCGACGAGCCGTCGGCGAAACGAACCCAGTAGCGCTTCCAGGTGACCCCGTTGGCCAGGGCAACCTTGCCGCTGGTGCCTGCTGGGTAACCGGGGATGTCGTCTACGAGCCTGACTTTTTGTCCCGGCTTGAAGAGGCGGCCTTGAAGTTCTGCGGTGGTGGACACGAGGCGAAAATCTAGCCGTTTCGCGCCGCCAACGCCGACATCGGTACTATTCGGTCATAACCGGAGGTCCACCATGACAGCTGAGCAGCTCGATTTTGTCCCCTTTGACGCCGACAACCACTACTACGAAGCGCTCGACGCATTCACTCGACACGTACCGGCCGCTATGCAGCCAAGAGTCGTCCAGTGGATCGACATTGGTGGACGTCAACACCATCTGGTGGGCGGAAAGCTGTGCAAAGCGGTAGCCAATCCGACGTGGGATCCGATTGCCAAACCCGGAGCGTTACGCCCCTATTTCGAAGGAAACCCCGAACGTCTCAACCCTCTCGACATGCTGAAAGATCGAGAGCCGTTGCCCGCCTATTACATGGACCCGGCCGAGCGGGTGAAGGTCGTCGAGCAGCAGGGCCTGCAAGCAGTGTGGCTATTCCCGACGTTGGGCGTGCTGTACGAAGAACTCATCAAACACGACACTGCCGCGGTTGTCACCCTGATGCAGGCTTTCAACCAGTGGATGCACGACGACTGGACCTACAACTTCGACAACAAGATTTTTGCCGCTCCCTACATCACGTTTGCCGATGTCGATGCGGCCGTTGCCGAGGTCGACAAAGTTCTGGGCCTTGGCGCCCAGGTTTTGGTGATGCGCCCCGCTCCGGTCACCACGGCCACTGGCGTGTTGTCGCCGTTCAACGAAGCGTTTGACCCGGTCTGGGCTCGCATCAACGAAGCGGGAGTCACGGTGGTGATCCACGCATCGGACGCCGGCTATTCGTCCAATGGCTACGCCGACGACCGGTTTTCTTCGGTCGGTATGGGCAGCGGTGCCGGCCCCAACTTGCGGGGTTTCGCCATCGAACGAGCCGCTCAGGACTGGCTCATCCAAGCGATCTTCGAAAAACTTTTCGACCGATTCCCGAACCTGCGGGTTGGTTCGGTCGAGAACGGATCAGACTTTTTGGCGCCAATGTTTCGCAAGTTCGATCAAACGGCCAAGAAGTCGTACTGGTGGTTCAAGGATCATCCGATCGACACCTTCAAGAAACATGTCTGGATGAATCCGTTTTGGGAGGATGACGTCAACGAGGTTGTCGAATTGATGGGCTCGGATCGGGTCATCTTCGGTTCGGATTGGCCTCACATCGAAGGCATGCCGTCTCCGCTCGACTACGTGGTCGAGTTGAAGAACTTCGACCCCGAGCAAAAGCGGCAGATCTTGCTCGACAACGTGAGCTTTCTCAACACCCCCCAGCCCCTCTAGCTCGACGGTGAAGCGGCCATGACCGATCAACATCAGGACCACTCGGGGTCGGGTCGGGCTCTTTGGGGCGCAACCGCGGCCAACTCGGTCTTGTTGGTGGTTCAAGTCGTGGGGGCGGTCACCTTCGGCTCGGTCGCGTTACTCGCCGACTCGGTCCATCAGGCATCCGATGTCGTGTCGCTGTTATTGGCGGTGGTCATCGCCTCGCTTGTCGCCCGACCGGCGTCGAGTCGCTACACGTTCGGGTTCCGGCGCGCCGATGCTCTGGGTGGACTGGTTCATGCCGCGCTGTTGATCGCTGGCGCGGCCTTTGTCGGTCTCGAATCGGTCGACCGATTCAGTGGCGACCACCAAATCGACGGTCTCGGAGTCATCATTGTTGCCATCGGCGGCCTGATCGTGAACGGCGCGACGGCCCGCTGGTTGCACGGTGCCCATGGCCATTCCCTCAACGTCGAAGGGGCGGTGCTGCATTTGGTCGCCGACGCTCTCGGTTCGTTGGCGGTGCTGATCGGCGGCATTGCCTTTGTGATCACCGACGAGCCGCTGGTCGATGCATTGGCGTCGCTGGTGGTGGTGGTTTTGATCATCGGCTCGGCGATACAGCTCACGCGGTCGTCTCTGCACGTTTTGTTGGACGGCGTGCCCCGCGGGGTGGACGTGGACGAACTCCGCCTGCTGCTCCTCGACGACCCGATGGTCACCGAAGCTCATCACCTGCACGTGCGCACACTTGACGGCTCGACGCTGAGCCTCACCGCCCACGTTCAAGTCGACACCGAAGACCTTCACCAAGCTCAGGTTGTAACCGATCGTCTTGGGGTAGCCCTCGCCGTGGCGGGCATCGGCCACGTCACCCTGCAGGCCGAATGCCATCCATGTGACGACGCCGACTGCTGAGCACCTGATAGCTCGCTCGGCTTTTACTACATGTGAACGCTCGCTAACATAGGAACATGTCGGAGATGAGCGCTGAAGAAGTCCGGGCCGAAGTAGAAGCGTGGCTCGACGCCAACTGGGATGAAGATCTCACAGTGGGCGATTGGTGGGACCGCTTGGGTCCGTCGGGTTACGCCCACCCGATTTTGGCCGAGAATGCCTATGGCAAAGGCTGGGGCCGGACTCAAGCTGCGGCCGTCATGGCCACGATGGCCGATCGGGGAGTTATGGGTCCGCCGAGCGGTCTCGGCCGCATGCTGGCCGCACCAACCATCGCCACCCACGGGACCCAAGAACAAATCGACGAGTTCATCCCGCCGATCCTTGATGGATCGGTCGGATGGTGCCAGCTGTTCTCTGAGCCGGGCGCCGGTTCAGACCTGGCGGGGCTCAGCACCAAGGCCGAAAAAGACGGTGACGAATGGGTCATCACTGGCCAAAAGGTCTGGACTTCAGGCGGTCAGATAGCCGATATGGGCATGCTCATCGCCCGAACCGATCCCAACGCTCCCAAACATCGGGGCATTACCTGGTTTGCCTTCGACATGCATCAGCCCGGGGTTGTTGTGCGCCCTTTGGTTGAGATGACCGGCTCCGCGATGTTCAACGAAGTGTTCATAGACGAAGCTCGCGTGCCTGATGCCAACATCATCGGGGGGCTCAACCAGGGATGGGCCGCGGCCAATACGACCTTGATGTTCGAGCGAGCATCGCTTGGCTCGGCGGGCAAGACTCCGCCCAGTGCTTCAGGTTCGGGGATGCGAAGCGTTCGCCACCGTCAGGTGAAGGAGTTCATCAACAAGGTTGGTGGCGAGGCCGGTTTGCCCCCGATAGGGATAAGGCTCTGGCAACGATTCGTGGACGTCGCCAGAAAGTCGGGACGCCTCGACGACGCCGTGCTGCGACAAGAACTCACCAAGCTCTACACCCTCATCGAGGTCAACCGCATGTCTGGTCTGCGAGCCAAAGACCCGGGGCAGCGCACCGGCGCCGAACCCAACATTGGCAAGCTGGTAATGAGCGACCTCTTTCGAACGTTCCGCGAGGTCGGCAATCAGATCATCGGCGCCGACGGCATGCTCAAGGGGCCGGATGAGCCTCAGACCGACGGGGTCATTGCCGAGCTCACCATGTTCTCGCCCGGCCCGTCGATTTACGGCGGCACCGACCAGATCCAGCGAAACATCATTGGCGAACGAATCCTCGGTTTGCCCCGCGAACCGGGGCCGGGCAAGGACACGCCATTTCGGGACCTGCCGAAGAACTAAAGCCAGTAGGCGCGCGTTGTGGCGTAGCTGGGGCACAATCGTGCCATGGCCAAGCCGGAACCGATCGTTGCGATTACCGCCGATGGGGTAGATCTCACCGCGTCGAGTTATGGCGCGAAGGCGGTTGGGCTTCAGAAGCTGATGCGGCTCGGCTTGCGCGTTCCGCCGGCCTTCGTCGTGTCGGTCGAGGCCGCGCCGGCGGTCGCCAGCGGTGATCATCGCCCTTTGCTGCAATCGACCGTGGCGGCGCTCGCGGCGAGCAAGGACGATCGGTTGGCAGTTCGATCCGGAGCCGAGTTCTCTCTGCCCGGTGCCTTCGAGACGATGCTCGACGTGGTGCCCGAAGTAACTCAAGCCGCGGTTGCCGCAGTCGTCGAGTCGAGTCACGGTTTACGGGTGTCCACTATTGCCGCGGCTATGGGCCACGACCGCGTGCCGGAAACTGCGGTGGTTATTCAGCGCCAAGTTGACGCCACCCTGGATAGCCGTTCGGGGTCGGGCGCCGCCAGTTCGCGTCATCCGGTAACCGGCGTGCGGGGTGTGAACGGCTCGTTTGTTTGGCAAACCAGCGGCGACGCGGTGATGGCGGGCACGGTGCCGGTGATGGCGCTCGATGCGATGGCGAGCCGTCTGCCGGATGTGTTCGAGGAGCTCTCGCAAGCCCTGGCTCGCTTGGACCGTGAGTTGGATTCGGCGGTCGAGCTCGAGTTCACCGTCGAGTCGGGGGTGCTGTGGCATCTCCAGCTGCGTCAGTTCGTGGTCACGCCACCAGATGCCGATCAGCTTCCGGGCCGAGCCGAAGTGCTGGCCTCGGGATTGGCAGCGTCGGCGGGGATCGGTTACGGATTTCTACACGTCGACGTTGACGATGCGCTCGACGCCATCGAGGCCGGTCAGCCGGTGGTGCTCGCGATCGAGACCAGCTCGCCTGCCGATGTCGGAGCGATGACCAAGGTCGCCGGGGTGATGACGGTTCTGGGTGGTCGGGAGAGCCATGCAGCGGTCGTAACCCGATCGGCAGGTGTTCCGGCGGTGTTGGCTGTTCAAGGGCTCGAGATCGGCGCCGATCATATTGTGTTGGGAGGCCGTCGGGTTGATGCCGGGACCGAGCTTTGGGTGGACGGCACAACCGGCCGAGTCGCGGGACTGAGGTCGAGACCGTGACCAGTCCCGCAGAGCAATCGCCCAATCTTCGAGCGGCTTATTCGCTCCAGACCCCCGACGACAATCGTCGCTTGTACGCCGAGTGGGCCGACAACTACGATGAAACGTTCGTGGCGGCAACCGGCTACGTCTACCACCAACAGGTTGCGCAGATATTTTCGGCGGCGGCGGCGGCCGTCGCTAGCCCGGCCGGCCCGGTACTCGATGTCGGCTGCGGTACCGGACTAGTGGGCGTCGCTCTCGCGGCCCAACTCAAAGATGGTGTCACCGCTGTTGACGGGGTGGACATCTCGCCGGAAATGCTCGAGCAGGCCGCGACCACCGGCGTTTATCGGCGATTGTTCGAAGCCGACCTCACGGTCGGCATCGATATTGGCGACAGCACCTACGCCGGGCTGGTGTCGGCCGGCACGTTTACTCATGGCCATCTCAGCGCCGACCCTCTAAGCGAGTTGATCAGAGTCGGCCGGCCCGGAGCAGTAGCGGTGATTGGCGTGAACGCCGCTCACTGGGAAGATCACGGCTTTGCCGATTGGTTCGAGGACGCCGCGGCGCGTTCGGTAGTGTCGGAGATCTCGATACGCAAAGTGCCGGTTTACGCTCGGTCCGATCCCGACGATCCTGATCAGAACTCCAACGTCGTCACCTTTGTGATCGGGTAAGCCAGCCGACCAACTGCGACTCTACGAGCGCGGCTCGAGCACCATGAAACTCCCGGTGGCGCTGGCCAACAGCCGCTGCTCGCGGTCGCGTGCTTCGGCCTGAAGGTGCACGATCTTTTTGCCGGCGTTGATAACCGCCGCGTGAGCAGTCACCAAACCATCGATTGCGGGGCGCATGAATCGGGTGTGGATCTCGATCGTGGTGCAGAGCTGACCAGGATCAACGACGGCCATTGTTGCTGCGCCCATGGCAGTGTCCATCAGCGCGAACAACACCGACCCGTGGGCGACCCCGTTGGGGTTCGTGTGACGATGCCCAAGATCAAGGCGGACCCAAGCTTCTTGATCGCCGTGCTCAATTTCGAACCCGAGAAGGTCCTGCAGCGGGAACTCGGCGGGCGAGGTTTCTTCTGCTTCTTCTTCTGGGGTCAAGACGTTGCCGATGGATTGGGGATCTCCATCACTTCATCACCGGCCGGCGAATCTTCCCACTTGATGATGTCGATCTCTTCGAACTTGGTTCGCAGCCAGCCATCGCCCGCGTCGAGTAGGCCCAGTTTTTTGCAGTTGGGCACGATCTTGGAAAACAGCAGGCCCTGTAGTTCTTTTTGCGGGGGCAACGAGAGGATCGTGTCCATTACCCACTTGTGGTCGACGCCCAGGGCGCTCCACATTTCTTCGTTGATGGTTCTGCGACGCATGTGTTGCACCGCGGCAAAGCAGAACTCTTGACGGTCGCGGATCTCGGCGGCGCTCATGTCGGCGTAGTGCTCTTGGAGCGACATGATCCCGAAAGCTACATGGCGGGCCTCGTCGGCCATCACGTAACGCAGCAGGTCGGCCAGGAGCGGTTCGCGGGTCGAATGACGCATCATGCCGAAGGCCGAGAGGGCCAACCCCTCGATCACGACCTGCATTCCGAGATAGACGATGTCCCAGCGGTCGTCGGTGAGAACTTCGGCCAGGAGTTGATTGAGGTCCGGGTTGATGGGGTAGGTGCCTTCGAGTTTCTCGTGCGCGTATTTGGCGAAGACCTCGACGTGACGGGCTTCGTCGACTACCTGGGTCGACGCGTAGTACTTGGCTTCGATCCACGGCACACTCTCGACGAGGCGGCTCGTACACAACAGTGCGCCTTGCTCGCCATGGAGGAATTGGCTCATCGATGCCTTTTGGCTTTCGATGGCGAAGTTGAGGAACTCCTTTTCGCCCCAGCTGGCGATGGGTGAGTTGGGTACGTCCTTTAGCCGTCGGGCTTGCCAACCAATGGGGAAGTTTGTTGCCTGCGCGCCCTCGACCACCTCTTTTTCGGGATCGACATCGATCGACCAATCGAGATCGGTGGTGGCGTTCCACTGGTTGGCTTTGGCCTTTTCGTAGAGCCGATCGAGGCCGTCGCGCCCCCGCTCGTAGTCCCACGTGAAGGTTGTTTCGAACGCCGCGTCAAGCGATGCCGATGGTGTGTCGATCGTCAACATGACTGACACTGTAAGCCAGCGCCTGGAGAAAGGGTAAACCCCTATGGCAAAGCGCTGTTCACCAAGACCCGCCGCCGCCTCCGCCTCCTCCTCCACCAACGCTACCTCCGAAGCCGCCGCCCGAAGATCCTGGGGAGGTCGATGCTCCTGTCGAAGCGGCCGAGACGTGAGAACCAACTGCGACAAACAGCAGGTCGTTTCGGTAGGAGTGAGCGAACGACGGATTGGCCGCCTCGTGGGCCCGAACCGCTTTGGTCCATGCGTCTGATTCGCCGAGAGCAACGGCCCAGGCGGTGTACTGGCGTAGCACCCCACGCGTGGCGGCCTCGTCTACGTGGCGGGCTTCGGACGTCGCGAGAAAGCGGCGGAACGATTCGACTCGTAGCCACAGAGCGCTTCCAAGCTCGGTCCGCCTCAGCAACTCGAAGGAAGTAGCGGCCAACGCGACGGCGGCCCCGAACACCGCTGCGCCAATGCCAACGAGAATCAGCCAACTTGGGTCGGTGCGATTAGCGAGCGCCGCGCCCGTGAGGGTCGACGCGATTCCCAAGATCACGCCCACCGCGGCCAGCCATCGGGCCCGTCGCCGGTTCTTGCGACCACGAGGATCCCAGTGCGCTGACCCGTGGAGCCAATCGGAGAGGTCATCCTTTAGACGCTCCCAGCCCTTCGAGAACTTGGAGTCGTACCCATCGAGTTGGAACTCGGCTCGGTTCTCGAACATAGCGCTCAGAATCGGCGCCACGGCTGGATCAGCGACCGCCGTCCCGCGCCGCAAGGTTGGACTTTGGTCGCCTTCTATCTCGATCTCCTGGCGGATCGCCGACTCGAGAAGCCACGCCGACAAGTGTTGGTCGAGCACCTTTTCTTCGATCAGGATTCCCCCTTCTACTGAACTCATATCTCGGGGCGGTTCGAACTCGAGGGTTGCCATTTGCGCCAGATCTTTTTCGTCGACACGAGAACTGGTCAGGCCTTCGGTTGTTTCGGCAAACGCCGCGTCGGCCGCGCCGCCGTCCCACACCCGGTCGCGACCGGCTCGGCGGGCGAAGAGGGTGGCGGCGATTGCCGCCAAGAGAGCCGAAATCAGAGCGACCAAGAACGGGGACAGAAGCCCAGAACCTGGATCGACCATCTCGCCGCTCGGCGCAACGAGGGGCTGGCCGGTAGCGCTGGGTGCGGACAGTCGTCCCGAGAGGGTCACGCCGTCGCCCGTAGCAAGCCCGTCGATCGTTGTAGTCCACTGCCCGCTACCGTGTTGGTCGATTGCGCACGGTTCTGCGTCCCCTCGGGTGCCGGTCGCGCACTGAGGCATGGTCAACGCGCCGGCGCCGGCCAGTTCGATGTGAACGTTGGAGATCCCGACGTCGAAGCGGGTGCCGATGGCGTCCCAAGCGAACGTGCCATCGCGCAACACGGCCTCGCGGTTGACGACGTAGTCGATGCGGTAACGGTGTCGCCCCGAGATGGTCCGATTGGGATCGCCGATTCGGATTTTGGTTTCGACGGAGCCTTCGGTGATCTCGGTGTCGACGGGCGCAGTTGGCGAACTGACCTCGACACTGTTGGCCGAAACATCCGGAATATCTCGGAATATGCCGTGCCGTTGCGAAGGTCCGAAGTCGTAGTCGATTACCTCGGTGACATGCAGACCCGAGTCGGTGAGCACCCCGCCGACCCAATAGCTGGTGATGCGCTCGGAGTCGCCACCAGCGGCGGCGGCGAGCGATAGCAGGCCGGCCAAAACGGCGGCCCCGATCGAGATGATCCAAGCGATTCTTCGGCGGCGAGAAATTGACATGGGTTCACGCTAGAGGGTCGCGAGTCGCCCGCGGGGTAACGTCGGCGGCCGTGGATATGTCCGACACTTTTCTATTGTTGATAGGCGGTTTTGTGGCCGCGGTGATCAACACGCTCGCGGGCGGTGGTTCGCTAATTACCGTGCCGCTGCTTGTTGTGGCCGGCGCGCCAGGCACGGTGGCCAACGGCACCAACCGGGTCGGAGTGCTGGCCGGTACTTTCAACGCGTCTCGAATGTTTCAGAAACTTGGCGTTGAGGGCATGAAGGGCATCGGCGGGATCCTCGGCCCGGCGGTCGCCGGAAGCATCCTCGGTTCGGTCGTCGTGAGCCGGTTGGCCGACGACGCGTTTGAGCAGGTCTTCGGGGTCTTGATGATCCCGATCTTGTTGCTGTCTCTACGCAAACCCAATGCGGCCTCGCTTGCCGAGCGACCGCCCTGGCCGCGGTGGCTCTCGACTGGCGTGTTTTTCGCGGTCGGTCTGTATGGCGGCGCCTTCCAGGCTGGCGTTGGCTTGCTTCTAATAGTCGCCTTGGCCCGATCCGGCGTCGACCTGGTTCTGGCCAATCACATAAAGGTCATCACCACCTTCGTGTTCACCTGCTTTGCTCTGCCGGTGTTTCTCCTCGATGGCCGCATCGATTGGAACCTTGCACTGCCTCTGTCGGTGGGGTTTGCCGGCGGCGCATGGGTAGGCGCCCACATCACTGTTGCCGGAGGCGAACGGGTAGTACGCCCGGTGCTGATTCTCGCGGTGGTCGCTCTCTCGGGCCGTTTGGTCGGCTTGTATTAGCACTATGACGACGTTCTCTCGCGAATTTGCCCGCTCGTTACCCAAAGCCGAACTACATGTTCATCTCGAAGGCTCGGTCGATCCAGCCACGATGCTTGCTTTGTCACAGTCCCACGGCGTGACGCCGCCGTCCGACACCGAGGACGGGATCCGACAGTGGCTGAAATTTGACGGCTTCCCGAGCTTCCTCGAGCGTTACTTCTTTGTGTGTGGCTTGCTGCGGTCCGGTGAGGACTTCAAGACCATCACCGAGTCGTACTTGATGGCGGCTCACCAACAGGGATGTGTGCACGTCGAGTTCCACGTCTCCGCGAGCTATCACATTGTCGAGAGTGGCTCGGATTGGTCCGAGATCCTTCAAGGCGTGGTTGCGGGCTGCGACCAAGCCGAAGCTGATTTTGGGATCTCGTCGTTGCTCTTGCCGGATCTATCGCCCCATCTCGGCGCGGACGCGGCCCATAAGGCCCTCGACGTTGTGCTGGCCGACCCTCACCCTCGTATTACCGGGATCGGTATGGGCGGCCCGGCCGACAATTGGCGCACCGAAGACTTCGGCTCGGCCTTTCGACGGGCCCGTAACGCGGGGCTGCATTGCGTGAGCCACGCCGGCGAGCATGGCCCGGCCTGGGAAGTCGATCACGCCATCGACGAGTTCGGGGCCGAACGCATTCAGCACGGGATCGGAGCGGTCACCGATCCCGCCACGTTGGCACGACTTGTTGACCAGGGGATTGCCTGCGACGTTTGCCCGGCCAGCAACGTGGCTCTCGCTGCCGTGCCTTCCCTCGAGGCCCATCCGTTGCCCGAGATGCTCGCCGCCGGCGTCACAGTGACGCTTGGGTCCGACGATCCACCCTTGTTCTCCACGAATCTGCTCAACGAGTACGAACACGCGTGGAACCTGGCCGGGTTGAGCGAGGAAGGGTTGGCTGAGTTGGCCGAAAATTCTTTGGTCGAATCGTTCGCGGCTCCGGAGCGTGTCGAAGAATGGCTCACGTAATCCACGCCGGCCAGTCGAGTTGGGCCACACTGTTGCGATGGAGCACCTCACCACAGAACAGCTTGAGGCCGGGCTAGGCCACGTTCGGGCATCGCCGGCGGACAACGGCACTCTCGAGCTGATCGTGCAACGCCCCGAGGTCGAAGCGAGGGTTGTGCTCGACGAAGCCGAACTCAACCAGGCCGAAGGACTCGCCGGCGACAACTGGAACCAGCGGGCGTCCAAACGGACCGAAGACGGCGGACCGCACCCCGACATGCAGCTCAACCTCATGAATTCGCGGATCCTGAGCCTGATTGCGCAGTCACCCGAACGCATGGCCTTGTCTGGTGATCAACTCGTTGTTGATCTCGACCTCAGCGATGCCAACTTGGCGCCGTGGACCAAGCTGGCCATCGGGTCGGCGGTCATCGAGATCACCGATCAACCTCATAGGGGCTGCGCAAAGTTCACTAAGCGGTTCGGGCTCGACGCCCATCGCTTCGTCAATTCGGAGCTGGGCGAAGAGCTGCATTTACGAGGCGTGAATGCGCGGGTGATTACGCCGGGCACGATTCGTCGCGGCGACACCATCACCAAACTTTGAGCGAACTCTCGCGAGCCCCCGGAGCGATGCTCGTTCTCGGGACGGGCGTAGTGTTCAGTTTCGGGGCGTTGTTTTTCCGCGCTACTGACGACATAGGTCCGTGGCAATACCTCACGTTTCGGGGTCTCGGGGCTGCGGCAGTGGCCGTGCCGTTCTTCTTGTTCAAGAACCGTCGAAATCTGCGCGCTTCGGTCGCGGCGATCGAGCGCGTGCATCTGGGTGCCGGAGTGATGCTCGGGGCGATGTTGTGTGTCTTCATCGTTGCTCTTTCTCAGGTCGACACGGCGTTCATCTTGTTCTTCCAGACTCTGGCGCCGATCGGGTCCGGAATCTTCTCGTGGCTGATCCTGGGCGAGCGGATGTCGCGCCAAGCCCGGATCGCGACCGCCATATCGTTGGCCGGCGTCACCGTCATGGTCGCCGGCGGGCTCGACGCCGGGGTCGGTTGGTCGATCGTGCTCGTGCTTTCTCTTCCCACGATGCTTGGCCTGTTCCCGGTTCTGATCAGGTCAGGGTCCTCGATGGACCCGATAGTTCCGGTGATGATCGGTGGCACGGTCGCCGCGACGATCAGTTTCTTCGTGAGCGTCGCCGGACCAGGGCTCGACGTGTCGGCGCACGACATGTGGCTCGGGCTGATCGCTGGCGCCGCGCTCGTTGGTATCCCTGTGCCGTTCCTCAACCTCGGCCAGCGGGCGGTGCTGGCACCCGAAGCAAACCTGCTGTTGATGACCGAGATCGTCCTTGCTCCGATATGGGTGTGGCTTGCCTACAACGAGCAGCCCACGGCCGCCACCATGGCGGGCGGCTTGGTCATCTTGCTAGCGGTCGTGTGGCTGACGTTGGAGGCCATCAAGTCGGCCCGGGCGCCTAGGACGAGCAGCTAAGCATCGAACAACCGGGTCGGGTGCGGGCCCAGTCGGGCCGTTTCTGAGCGAAGCGCTCCTTGCCCGGCTGCTGTTCGTATGGACTGCGCAACACGTCGAGTAGTTCGCTGATCATCGCCGCGTCGCCGTTGGCGGCATCGTCAATAGCGAGTTGGGCCAGATAGTTGCGCAACACATACAACGGGTTGACGGCGTTCATCGAGACGCGCCGGTCGCCATCCGTTCGTCCGCTTTCGGTTATGCGCTTGCGGTAGTCGCGCAACCATGTTGTGGTTGCGGCGCGGATGTCGCCGACAAGTTGTTGGGGCTGGTAATAGGCATCGGCTAGCGGGGCCAGAAGATCTTCGTCGAGGGGCTCGTCTACCGAGTCGGACACGGCAACGTCGGCGAGCCCCCGAAAGAACAGCGTCATGTCGGTCTCGATCGTGGCCAAAATTTCGAGCAGCGACGTGACAAGCTGCGGGTCGCGTTCGGCATCGAAGTCGGGGATGCCCAACTTGGCCACCATCATTTCGATCCACTTTGTGTTGAAGGCCGCACCGTAACTGTCGAGGGCGTCCTGTAGCGGTTCGACCTCGCCAACGAGTGGGTAGATAGCGTTGGCCAGTTGAGTCAGGTTCCACTGGCCTATGTGGGGCTGAGCGCCAAATCGGTATCGCTTGTGTTGACGGTCGGTGGTATTGGGGGTCCACCCTGGGTCGTAGTCCTCGAGCCAGCCGTACGGTCCGTAGTCGATTGTGAGCCCGTGGATCGACATGTTGTCGGTGTTCATCACGCCATGGACGAAACCGACTCGTTGCCAGTGCACGATCATTTCGGCGGTACGGCGGGCGATCTCGGCCAACCACCGAACGTAGGTCTCCGGCGATGGTTGGCCGAGCTCTGGGAAGTGGGTGCTGATGGTGTGGTCGGCGAGCGCCTTGAGAGTGCTGGTGTCGTCACGGGCGGCAAAGATCTCGAAGCTGCCGAAACGAATGAACGACGGAGCGACCCGACACACAACCGCACCCGGCTCGTAGGCCGCGTTGCCGTCGTAGAACATGTCGCGCATCACCTGGTCGCCAGTGGTGGCCAAACTCAGCGCGCGGGTGGTCGGAACACCGAGGTGATGCATTGCTTCGCTACAGAGGAACTCTCGCACCGAGCTTCGCAGCACGGCGAGACCGTCGGCCGAGCGCGAGTACGGAGTTGGTCCCGCGCCCTTGAGTTGCAGCATGTGGCGATCGCCTTGGGCTATGACCTCGCCGAGGGTGATGGCGCGGCCGTCGCCGAGTTGGCCGGCCCAGTTACCGAACTGATGGCCGCCGTAACAAGCGGCGTGAGGGTCCATGGCGTCGAGGGTCTGGTTGCCCGAGAAAACCTGCACGAACTCGTCGCGGTCGACCACGGCGGAATCGAGACCCAGCATTTCGAGGACCTCAGAGGAGTAAGCAAGGAGCCGAGGAGAGTGGGTCTGAACGGGCCGGACGCGGCTGAACGCGGCATCCCTGACCTGCCTTGGTCGGTTGAGGTCGCTGGGGTCGGCAGGCAACGAGGCGGTGAAGCTGTTGTCGAAGGTCAGGTCTTGGAGAGTCTGAGCCATCCGTCCAGACTACGGCCACCGCGCCGCCGAGGCGATGGCACGTGACACTATTGGGGATGCGCAAACCATTAGCGAGTGACTCGGCGACGGCCGTGGGACCTTATAGCCATGGAATCGTTGCCGATCCGTTCGTGTATCTGTCGGGCCAGACTCCGCTCGATCCCAACACCGGCGAACTGGCATTGGGCGGGATCGGGGCCCAAACCAACCAATGTCTCGACAACCTGTTTGGTGTCTTGGCCGCCGACGGACTTGACGAGTCCGACGTGATCAAGTGCAACGTGTATCTCACCGACATGGCCGACTTTGCCGACCTGAACGCCGCCTATCTTGGCCGTTTTGTTGCGCCGTACCCGGCCCGGACCACGGTGGGCGTTGCGGCCCTGCCTTTGGGGGCCAGCGTCGAGATCGAGATCGTGGCCCGACGGCGATGACAACGCTCGACGCTCGACCCAGCCCGCTATCGGCCGAATTGGCGCAAGGCCTGCGCCGGTCGGGTGCGCTGAGCCTGCCCCCGGCTTGTTACCACGACCCGGCGGTTGCCGAATTTGAGGCTGACGTGATATTTCGGCGCGGGTGGGTCGGGGTTGGCCGTCGTGACCGATGGTTGGCCCGCGGCGATTTCTCAGCTGTTGAGGTCGGCGGGGTCGCGGTGCTGATCGCGCTCGACGACCAAGGCGAGCTTCGGGCATTCAGCAACACGTGTCGTCACCGAGGGTCACAACTGGTCGAGGGAGACGGCAACTGCTCTCGGATCCGGTGCCCTTTCCACGCGTGGACCTACGCGCTTGATGGTCGACTCGTGGGTGCGGCGAGCATGGCCGAGACACCCAACTTCGACAAGGCCGACTATCCGCTCCACGAGTTCGCTCTTGGCGAGCACGACGGCTTCGTCTTTGTTTGTCTCGCTTCTGATCCGCCGCCCTTTGGTGACTGGGTTGGAACGTTTTCGCAGGTCCACGAGTCTTGGCCGTTGGCCGATCTGGTGACGGTCCGACGTCGAGAATTCTCTGTTGAATGCAACTGGAAGGCCTTCGCCGAGGTGTTCAACGAGTACTACCACCTGCCCTACGTGCACTCGAGCAGCATCGACGGACTCTACGGTGAGCCCGATGACACCGACGACGTCTCCGGGGCGTTCACAACCCAGTTCGGCGTCACCGCCGGTACCGCAGGGCTGCTCCAAGACGATCAACGTCAGGCTCTGCCGGCAATGCCGGGCCTGTCGGGTCGCGATGCGACCGGCGTTCGTTACTCGTGGCTGTATCCCAACATCGTCACGGCGATCGGCGTTGATGCCATGTGGATGTACGAGATTTATCCCTCCGGACCCGACCGGTGCGATTGTGCCCAAGTGGTGTGCTTCCCGCAAAGCACCATCGATAGTGCCGGATTTTCTGATAAAGCCACGACCTATCTAGAGCGAATGGATGTGGCGATCAACGAAGATATTCCGGTGCTCGAGCGTCAACATCGCGGCTTGAGGTCGCCGTTCGCAGCTCAAGGACCGTTCTCTCATCTCGAACCCAGCGTGGCCAACTTTGCCCGCTGGTACGCCGAGCAGCTGCTGGGTACTGGCTGAACCGAAGCGCGGTCGGTTCAGCCAGGGACCGACATCTTGAACCGGTGCAAGAAGGCGGCGATTTGGGCTCGCGTCGCGGTGTCGTCTGGAGAGAACATACGGGCAGCAGTGCCCTTCGTGATTCCGCTCTCGGTGGCCCACTTGATGGCGTGGATCGCGAAACCATCGGGTTCGACGTCGTCAAATTTGAGTGGCGTGGTCATTGCGGGACGGCCCACCGCTCGCCATAGGAACGTAACGAATTCGGCTCGGGTCAGTGGAGTGTCGGGGGAGAAGGTAGTAGTCGATGTGCCGGTGGTGATCGCTCGTCCGGTCATCCACCTGACCGGTTCGAAATAGAACGAGCCGGGAGGTACGTCGTCGAAGGGAACTATGGAGTTTGATGGTGGCTTGTTGAAGAGTCGCCAGAGGAAAGTTGCGGCTTGGCCGCGGGTCACTGTTTCGTTGGTGCAGAAGCGCACCGCATCACAGCCGGTGGTGATTCCCTCGGCCGCCAACCACTCGATGTCGCTCGCGAGGCCGGTGTTCAAGGTGTCGCAGAATCGACGCCCGGGCGTGGGTGTGAAGTCGCCACAAACAATGTTTTGGGCGCCGACCCACACGAACTCCCAAGGTTCTGGCTCGGGCCCTCCAGGGGGCGCGCCGGCCGGGTAGCTCGGTAACCAGCCAAAGGTCTTGGCATTGGCCCAGTCGTTGGCGGCAAGCCATGCGTAGGCGTCGGTGGTGGCGAAATCGTGAAGGACCGACGAGCCCGAGCGGACATCGATCGCGTACCCGGTGTGGTGCTTTGAGTATCCAGGAGCGGCCGACAACTTTAGGAGTTCGTCGATGGCCGCGTCGGTTGTGTCGGTCATGAGACCAAGGAAGATTCGAGTTTGATGGCCAACGTCGCGGTAGCCGGACGTGAGCGAGATCGAGTGACCGGCCGCCGCGGCCGCTGCTTGCAGCTCCTCCCATGCAGCCGAGGCCCCGGCTTGGAGGAGGTATCCGTCGGTACGAACAAGCGGCCCGGACGCCTCGGGGCGTTGGCGATAGCCACGAGCCTCGGCTAGGTCTCTGATTCGGGCGTCGAGGACCGGGTCCGCGGTGATAGGCGGCGGGTCGCCAACGGGGAGCAGCCCCGGCAGGCGAGCGAAGTCGAACGAGGCGACGAGCTCGTCAGGGGTGTGACGGGTCGCGGCAACTGCGTCGCCAAGTGGATCAGCGGCCGAGGCGGGAGCGGCAGTGAGCGCGAAAGCAACGACAATCGCAAGTAGCGCTCGCCCGCGGAAGAGTTGATTCGTCAACATCGGCGCTGACGTTACCGAGTTTGGGCCCGGTCGCCGGGTACATCGTGGCGAGCGGCCTCGATCTTGGCGGTGGTCAACTTGGGAGCCGCGAAGACAAACAGCAGAATCTGCAGTCCGCCGGCGATGAGCCATGGTAGGCGCAGCGCTGTTTCGCGGCTGAGGGTCGTGTCGCCAACGGCCACGATCAGTCCGCCGGCGATGGCCCCGATAGGCATCATTCCCCAGGCAAAGAAGCGGTAGACACTGTTGACGCGGCCGAGCAGTTCGTCAGGGATGATGGTTTGGCGCAAGCTGACGGTGATGACATTCCACAAAACGCCCAGCAGCATGTAAACGGCAAACATCATCCAAACGAAAGGCCACCAGTTGGCGAACCCGATCGCCGCGGTGGATATCCCGCCGACTATCAACGTGAGCCATAGCGAAGGTCCGGTCCCGATCCGACGCGAGATTGACGAAGCCGACCAGCCGCCGATGATCCCACCCACCGCGCCGCCGGTACTGACCAGCGCGAACTCGGTGGCCGAGGTGTCGAGAACTTCTTGGGCGAACAGCACAAAGACCGAAGCCGTCATCATCCCGATGGCGTTGAGCAAACCCAAGATGATTGCCATGGGACGCAAAAGGTCGTGGCGCCACAACCAACCGAACCCCTCGGCTAGTTCGGTGCGCCACGGTTTGCGGTCTTGTACTCGAGGCGGGGGAGTGCGGGTTGCGGTCGGTATCAGCGCGATCAGCACGGCCGCCACCGCGAACGTGACGGCGTCCACAAAGAATGGGAGCGAGAAAGTCACGGCGATGAGCAAAGCGCCGAGCGGCGGGCCGGCGAAGGTGTTGGCAATTTGCTCGGTGCTCCATAACCGACCGTTGGCTTTCTCGAGCTGGTCGGACTCGACGATCGACGGCATGAAGGTTTGCGCCGCGTTGTCGTACAAGACCTCGCCGATGCCGAGAAGGGCGGTGGCGGCGAGCACTACGAGGTACAGCCCAACCCTCGTGTCGAAACCAAGATCGGCGTTGCTCAAAACGTCGGGACCCGGCAGCGAGTCCTGGGCGCCGAGCACGACCATCGCCACTCCAAGAGTAAGCGCCGCTCGGACCGCGCTGGCCGACATCATCAGCGTGCGACGGTTGTAGCGATCGGTTATTACGCCGGCCGGGAGGCTGAACAGAAGCCACGGGAGGCGTTGCACGACGCCGACCAACGCGATCAACAGCGGGTTGCGGGTCAGAGCGGTAGCGAGCCACGGATAAGCAATCATGGCCACGCCGTCGCCAAGGTTGGAGATGGTGCTGGCGCTGAACAGTTTGCGGTAGTTCGGGCCCAGCGCCGTGTTACTCATCCAACGATTGTGCCCTGCATTGCGACGGAGTCGCCGAGCTTTATCAGCCCCGGGAAGTGACGCATGGCCAGGATGCCGTCGATAGTGGCGTGATAGTCGACCGGTTCGCGGCCAAGATGGACCGGATCGTGGACTCGAGCAATGACCTGCCCAACCGAGATCGGGTCGCCGAGGGCCACGACCCACTCGATTAGGCCCTCGCTGTCACTGGTGATGTAGGCACCGTCGAGGGGAATGTCGAGAAATCGGGTGGGAGCCGGCTCGATATCGCCGGCGAGCACGCCGGCGTGCTTCAACACGTTGCGCACTCCTCGCAGAGTTATTTCGGCCCAATCGGGCCTGGTGGTACCGGTGCCGCCCAGTTCGGTGGTGATGAAAACCTTGCCGCTTTCTTCGACGAGCGTGTCCCACATGCCGAGCGTGTCGATCTCGACCAGCTTGCATGTGTAGGGCGCGGCGAAGGCCTTGGCGTACTCCCAGCCGCGGGCCTCGCTGGCTTTGTCGTCGAGGACGTGCGTGCAGGCCATCGGCACGAACTCGAGTGTCTTGCCTCCGTCGTGAATGTCCATCACGACATCGGCGAGCGGCAGGACGTAGCGGCCCATGAAATCGGCGATCTTTTCGGTCACGCTTCCGTCGGGACGGCCCGGGAAGGCCCGGTTGAGATTGACCTTGTCGATAGGAGAGGTGCGGGTGGCCGCCGCGAACGCCGGTTGGTTCATAGTGGGAACGGCGATAATGCGGCCGTTCACATCGGCGGCGTCGATCGTGCTGAGCATCCTCATCAGCGCCAGTGGCCCTTGGTATTCGTCTCCGTGGTTACCGCCGGTGAGTAGCACCGTTGGGCCTTCGCCGTTGGCGACCACCGATATGGGGATCATCACCGCGCCATACGCTGATCCGTCGTGGCTGTGGGGCAGCTTCAAGAACCCGTGTTGGATCCCCGCAGCATCAAAATCGACGGTTGGCGAGATGGGCGAGGCGATGTCGGTCACTTCAGTCCTTCACGAAGAGCTGTCGGGGAACGTTGGCCAGCGGTTCGCAGCCCGACTCGGTGATCAGGATCGACTCGGTGATTTCGAGGCCCCACGTTTCTTGCCAGAGCGCGGGCATGAAGTGAATTGTCATGCCCGGTTCGAACACCGTGGTGTCGCCGGGTCGGATGCTGATGTTGCGCTCGCCCCAGTCGGGGGGATAGCTGCACCCGATGCTGTAGCCGGCTCGGCTTTCTTTGTCGTAGCCGTGAGACCGCAGTTCGTCGATGAACGCTTTGTGCATGTCTTCGCACGTGTTGCCCGGTTTGGCGGCCGCCATCCCGGTCTGCATTGATGAAAGCAGCGCCGCTTCGGCATCGAACCATTCCTGAGCTGGTGTTCCCAGATGCACGGTGCGACACAACGGCACGTGATAGCGCTTGTGGACCCCGGCGATCTCGAAGAAGGTGCCGGTGCCGGTCTCGAATGGTTTGTCGTCCCACGTGAGGTGAGCGGCGGTGGCGTCGAGGCCGGTTGGCACTAGCGGCACGATCGCTGGATAGTCGCCCCCGTCGGTGTCGGTGCCAGAAATAGCGGCGTGATAGATCTCGGCGACCAGCTCGTTCTTGCGTAAACCCGGTTCGATCCGTTCGAGAATCCGCTCGTGCATCTTCTCGACAATCTGGGCCGCGACACGCATGTAGGCGATCTCTTGGGGCGACTTAACAAGTCGCTGCCAATTGACCAAGCTGGTCGCGTCGATGATCGAGGCGTTGGGTAGACCGGCCACGAGGCAGCCATGGGCCCGAGCCGAGTAGTAGTAGTTGTCGAGTTCGACGCCCGTGCGGTGAGCGGCCCAGCCCCGCGCCGTCAAGATTTCGGCGAGGTTCTCCATGGCGTGGCGTTCGGTCGACATCACGTAGTGATCGGCATATCCGATGATGTCGTCCGCTGGGAGATAAGTAGTGCGGGCAGCGCCGGGCGCGTCCATATTGCGACCGAACCACAATGGCGTGCCGGTCGGGCCGACTACGACGCACTGAGGGGTGTAGAACGACCAGCCGTCGTAGCCGGTGAGCCACGCCATGTTGGACGGATCGTGCACGATTAGCACTTCGAGCCCTTGAGCCTGCATCGCCGCTCTGGTCTTGGCGAGGCGGGCGGCGAACTCGTCGCGACTGAAATGAAGGTTTGGTTCGGTCATCAGATGTGGGCCAGCGCTTGGTCGAGATCAGACAGTAGGTCGTCAATGTTCTCGATGCCCGCGCTGTAACGAATCAGACCTTCGGGAATCCCTAGAGCGGCTCGTTCTTCGGCGGTGCATTCGACGTGGCTGGTGGTGGCCGGAGGGCCAATGATGGTTTCGACCGCGCCAAGATTGGCCGCGGCGTGAGCGAATCGGAGGTTGGGCAGGAACCTTCGTACCGCTTCGAGATCATCGCCGAGCCCGAAGCTGAGCATCGCGCCGAACCCTGACATCTGCGCGGCCGCGATTTCGTGGCCGAGATGGCTAGAGAGGCCGGGGTAGTTGACGACCGTTACTGCCGGATGTTCCGAGAGGTAGGCGGCGACGCGCCCGGCGTTGGCGTTTTGTCGTTCGATCCGCAGGTCGAGTGTCTTCATGCCTCGCAGAAGCAAATAGGCAGCCATTGGGTGCAGCGTGGCGCCGTTGATCTCGCGGTAGCCGTACACCTTGTCGATCAAGTCTTTTCGACCGACCGCTACACCACCAAGAGCGTCGGCATGGCCGCCAAGGAACTTGGTCGCGGAGTGCACGACCAGGTCGGCACCGAGTGAAAGTGGTTGCTGGTTGATCGGGGTCGCGAAGGTGTTGTCGACAACGACGATCGCCCCCGCGGCGTGACCGGCCGCGGTGAGCCTCGCAAGATCGAGCACCTTGAGCGTCGGGTTGGTTGGTGTCTCCAGGTACAGGAGGTCGCAGCCTTGACCGACGGCCGCCTCGATTGCCTCGGTGTCGCTGGTGTCGCACAGCACACACTCGATGCCGATCGCCGGCAAAAAGTCGCTGAATACCTTGCTGGTGCCCCCGTAAGTGTCTTTGACGCTCACTATGCGCTGACCGGGGCGAACCAGAGCATGCAAGGTGTTGCTAATGATCGCCATTCCGGTCGAGGCCGATGTGGCGGCCTCGCCGCCTTCGAGCAGACGAACCTTCTCCTCGAACACGGCCACCGTCGGGTTGGTGTTGCGGCCATAGATATGGCCCGGGGTTTTTCCGAGAGCGACATCGAGCCACGAGTCGAGATCGGGATAACCGAACGACACGCTGTGCACGACCGGCACTTGCGTCGCTCCGTCGCTGAACGTCTGGTTTTCGCCACCCCAAACTGCGAGCGTGGCACGTGAAGGTTGTTGAGTCATTCCGCCGAAGCTAGCGGGATGTCGCGGCCTTGATGAGCATCAACGTGTCGTACTCGAGTTCGGGCACCCGGCGACCGCTTGCTGCGAGGACGATCGAGTCGCTATGGCCGCGTTCGAAGGCCGCCGATTGACTGGCTAATCCCAGCGCCCACATTGCTGATCGGGCGATCGACCACCACAAAAACGCGGTTTCGTCCCACTTGCCGCCGGCCGTCTCATAACCGTCGCGCAGGGCTTCGAGGGACCCGAATCCTCCCACCAGCCGATCGTCGTTACCGAAACGCCACGTGCGAAGGCAAAGCCACGCCGGGTCGGCCATGGGGTCGCTCAGTTGGCACAGCTCCCAATCGAGCACCCCGGCCAGGCCGTTGGTGTCGACCACGAGGTTGCCGTTGCGAAAATCGCCGTGGATCAGAGCCACACGGGCGCGGTCAGGAGCATGGCGTCGCAGCCAGTTGAGGGCCAGTTGCACAGCCGGGCGCGGCTGGTCGAGTTCGTGCATGAGTCGTTCAAGCGAGTCGCAGTATGTGGAGGCCTCGAATCGGTCCAGTGGGGACGTGAGGCCTTCGACCGGAGCTTGATGGAGGCGGGCCAGCACCGCTCCACATTCGGCGGCGAGCGCTTCGCCGGCGGATTGGTCGAGAGATCGCAATACCTGGCGGGGGATGGTCAGCCCGTCCACGACCGATGTGACCATGGCCGGGGCGCCGATGCCGTCGAGTTCGTCGGTCCAGGCAATCACCGTCGGCACTGGCAGCCCGTGGGCGGCGGCGAGGCGGATAACGTCGGCCTCACGCGAGACCGGCGAGGCGGCGACGACGCTGGTGCTGATTTGGGCGACCGCCGCTGATCGGCCCCGAGGTCGGTCGATGTCGACGAACAAGGTGTGGCGTTGAGCGCCGAGCGAAGCTGCTCCGGCAATGGTTACTGGATCGCCGACGAGAACGCTGAGACCTCGCTCGATGGCGGCCGGGTCAAGCGTCGCCATAGCCGGGTTTGGCCACGTTGGCCCGACGGGATGCATCGGCCAGCAAAACTTCGAGCGCGGCCTGTTCGAATTGTTCGTCCGGTCGGGTGAGTTGGGCCGCCAGTTCGTTGGCTAGAGCGGCCAAATCGCCGTCGTGGCCCACTAGTTGCGCGAGGTCGCGGCGCGTTTGGTCCGAGTCGGCCGCAAGATCACGGGCAATAATCCCGCACAGGTTGGCGACGACGCGAACTTGGTACTGAGCCGGACCGTTCGTGGCCGAGACGACGTCGTGGCGAAGGGTGTGAGCCATGGCTTCCAACAACGCGATAGGGCCAGGCGAATCGATCACGCTCAGTCGATGCCTTCGAAGTTTGGTGCTCGCTTCTCGGCAAAGGCGGTCATCGCCTCGATATTAGCGGGCCCGCCCATCAAGATTCTGAACGCTTCGTTTTCGCGGGCATGAGCGGCCAGCAGCGCCGGCCGTAGCGGTTCGACGATCGTTCGTTTGGTCTCGACCAGCGAACTGATCGGTTTGGACGCAAGGGTGTGAGCGGCTTTCATAACCGCCTCGATTAGCTCGTCGGGTTCACACAGGCGAAACACCAGCCCCATGTCGGCGCACTCTTGAGCACTGATCCACTCCGAACTCATGAGCAGCCACGAAGCGTTCTGGCGGCCAACCAACGAAGGCATGGTCGTGCTACTGGCCAGTTCGGGGGCGACACCAAGGCTGGTGAAGGGGCATTTGAGGCGGGCCGTGGTCGACATGAAAACCAGGTCGGCGAGGCCGAGCACCGTGGCGCCAAAACCCAAACCCATGCCGTTCACCCCGAGGATCAGTGGCTTGGGAAAGTCGATGAGGGCTTTGGTCAGCCCGGGAAACCCGTGCACCGCACGATCGGGCTCGCCCATTGCTAGGTGCCCCATCTCGATTACGTCTTGACCAGCCGAGAAAGCGTCGCCGGTGCCGGTCAGCACAACGACGGCAACTCCTGGGTCGACGGCGGCCTCGAGGAATGCCTCGGTTGTGGCATCCCACATAGCGGCGTTCATGGCGTTCTTGGCCTCGGGTCGGTTGATTCGAACAGTACGAACCCGGCCATCGTTGCTGATGTCGATCATCTCTACTCGTGTCCGCCGATCGCCCGCACGTGCTCGAGCCAAAGCCCGCCCCCGGGCGCTGGCGCCGGGTTGTAGGAACGGTGACCGAGCAGCCGCTGCACCCGCGGGGACTGGTCTTTGAGTTCGTCGGTGGTGTAATCGATGGCGCTGGCTTCTTCGGGGGTGAGCCAACCGGCTACGAAACTCAAATGCATGGCCCTTCGCCAACGGTCAGCAGTGGTGTTGGCGCCGCCGCCATGAAGTACGAATCCGGAGTAGAGCAGCGCGTCGCCTGGTCCTAGCTCGGCGGCCACCGACGGAAGTTCGTTGGAAAAGCGATCGAGATCGGCCCAACGATGACTGCCAGGCACGACCCGAGTGGCGCCCATCTCCTCGGTGACTTGGTCTAGCCCAACCATGACGCTCACCGTTACCTCGGGAGTGTCCGGCCAGGTGGCTTTGAGGTACTCCCACCAGTTGTTGGCATCGCGATGCAAGACTTGGGCCGGTTCGCCTGGCCCGATGTACATCACTTGGCCGGTGTTTACCCAGTAGTGGCCCGGGCAGTCCTTCAGTACTGCGTCGGCCAGTGTGGCGTGCAACGGATTGTCGAGCATCTTGAAGAAGGCAGGGGAGACCTTGCCGAGACTCGAGAACCGCACCGTGTTGGTGCCGGCGAACGATCGGCCAACCTCCCCGAAACCTTGGGTCGCCGACCCCGGAACGACGCCTGATGCGTACTCTTGGGCATCAGCGGCCATCTCGCTTATGACATCGACCGGGAAGAGCTGTTCGATGATCACCCCGCCGTCGCGGTCAAAGGCCGCGAGGATCGCCTCGACATCGGCGGTGTTGGGGAAACGTTCGAGCTCATCCATGATCGCTGGCCGTCAGTCTACGTATTTGCGGGCCCTGGCCTTCTTGCCCCGAATGCTCGACGCGTTGATGGCTCCGATGGTTGAGTCGACCGCCTTTTCGGGCACGCCCACCACCGAATAGTTGTCGGTGATTCGGATCGGGCCGATCTCTCGGCCGGTGAGATCGGTTTCGTTGGCGATACACCCGACCAGATCGCCCGGCCTCAGGCCCGCTTTGCGACCCAACGCAACAAATATCAGGCCGGTGCCAGGGCCAACATTGCCTCGCGGCTTTTTGTTTTTGTCGAAGCCTGGCTTGCCGCCCCGTTCGCCCTTGTCGAACTTGCCCTTGCCTTTTCCTTTGCCCGGACGGTCGTCTCGCAGCATGCGTTCGGACGCGTCGGGAATCTCGACCTCGTCGGTCGTGGCACCGCGAGCTTGGTGAAACAGTTTGATCGCGGCCAGTGCGATGTTGCGTTCGCCGCCGTCGGCGGTAAGCCCGAACAGCACCGAATTGTAGTCTTCGAGGTCGTCGCTCATGATTGCTTCTCGTATCGCGACCACCGTGGTTTCGATCTGCTTTTCTCGCAGGTCGCCAACGGTCGGAACCTTCTCGATGGCAATGGTTTGTTTGGTGAGCCGTTCGATGTTTTGCAGCAACCGCCGTTGCTTGGGTTCGACCAGAGTGATCGCGACCCCTTCTCGACCGGCGCGACCAACCCGGCCAATGCGGTGCACGTAGCTTTCGGGAGCGTTGGGGACGTCGTAGTTGACAACGTGGGTGAGCGTGTCGACGTCGAGGCCTCGAGCGGCGACGTCGGTGGCCACCAGCAGCTCGGCGGTGCCGTCTCGGAGGCGTCCCATGACTCGATCACGTTGTTGCTGATCCATGCCCCCGTGTAGCGCCTCGGCGCGGTAACCCCGGCCGTTCATAGTTGCCGTCAGTTCGTCGACCTCGCCACGAGTTCGGCAAAACACGATGGCCGATGTGGGTCCTTCCATATCGAGCACGCGACCCAAGGCCGAAGACTTGTGGTAACGGGTAACGACATACGCGGTTTGGCGGATGAGAGCCTTTGAGGCGGCGGCTTCGCTGGCGCTGATTTTGATTCGGACCGGATCGCGCTGGTACTTGCGGGCGATCGATTCGATGCGTGGTGGCATCGTTGCCGAGAAAAGTACGGTCTGGCGCTCTGACGGCGTGCTCTCGAGGATTGTTTCGATGTCTTCGGTGAAACCCATGTCGAGCATTTCGTCGGCTTCGTCGAGGACAACTGTCGAGATGTTGCCGAGCTCGAGCGAACCACGGCGGATGTGATCGATGGCCCGTCCCGGAGTAGCGACAACGACGTGCACGCCGCGGCGCAGGGCCTGAAGTTGACGGTGGATTGGCTGACCGCCGTAGATCGGCACGACTCGGACGTGCTGTTGAGAGCCGTACTTGAACATTGCTTCGCTGACCTGAACAGCCAACTCGCGGGTGGGAACAACTACCAGTGCGGTCGGGACCGCATCGGCGTCGGGATCGATGCCGTTCAGAATGGGAAGGGCAAAAGCCGCGGTCTTGCCGGTGCCGGTAGCGGCTTGGCCGAGGAGATCTTGCCCAGTCAGCATCAGCGGAATTGCTTCGAGCTGGATAGGGGTCGGCTCTTCGTAGCCTAGGTCGGTGGTGGTTTTGACGAGTTCGGCTCGTAATCCCAGCGTGGCGAATCCGGTGGTCGACTCGGGTTCGGGGGGCGTTTCGGGGGCGTTCATTGCGGATACTTCCAAGAGGGGGAACAGGCAATGTTACGGCGTAGACGCGTCGACCACCCGGATCGAGGCCCCAGGGTCAGTAAACCAGCGTGCCGTAGGCCAAGAATTCGCTCGCTTGATTAGAAATCCGGGATGTCTCGAACCGCACGTTGACAACGGCGACTGCGTTGCGGCTCGCGGCCGCTTCGAGCATGCGGAGCTGCGACTCGGCGCGGGCCTGCTCGAGCACGGGGTTGTAGGAGGCCACCTCGCCCCCGACCAGGCTCCGTAAACCGGCCACGATCTGACGGATGTAGTCGGCGCCGACAACGACGGCCCCAACAACCAACTCGCCGTGCCGTGGCACGACCCCTGACGGGGCGGTTGGCACCGGGGCCACCTGGATGTGGGCGACGGCTCGTTGTCGCGATTCGATGGCCGAACCGCGGCGCTGATGGGCGATGCGGCCGCCGACCGCGACGGCGATCAGGATCAGCGGGATCGCCAGGTTGATGACCAACGTGATCATCCCGCGACAACAACCGCGGTGCCGTAGGCGTACATCTCGGCCGCGCCACCAGCAACGGTCGAGGTGGTGAAGCGAATATTGACGATGGCGTTGGCGCCGAGAGCCTCGGCCGCCGCGATCATTCGTGACGTTGCTTCAGTTCGGGACTCGCTCAAGAGTTCGGTATAGGCCTTGAGTTCCCCGCCTGCGATGTTCTTGAACGCCGCTCCGATATCTCGGCCGAGGTGCTTGGCGCGGATGGTGTTTCCGCTCACCAGCCCCAAGACTCGCTGGATCTCTTGACCGGGAATTGTTTCGGTGTTGACCAGTTGCATACTTCAGCTTGTCACACCCAGAGCCGCTTCGATGAAGGCTGCGGGCTTGCTGGCTTTGAGCACCTCGACCGCGATCGACGATTCGTCGGAGAAGGTGAGTTCCATAGAGCCTGTTACCTTGCCTGTCTCGGATTTGAGACCGGTTATCTGGTCGTGGGTCCACGTGGCGCTGACCGACTTTGGACCGCCGCTCATCGGAGACTGTTCGAACACGATCCACCGCTGATTACTGATCGCGAGGATCGACTGCTTCAGCAACGGGAAGCTGGCCGCCAAAGTGTCATCGGAGGCATCTTGGTCGCTGGTTCCGGCGCGGTTGGCGATCACGGCACCAGCGACCCCGCCGATGGCGCTAAAGGCGACATTTTTCTTGAACTGTCCGGGTTTCATGATGACGGTTGCGGCCACGACCGTCTCTCCGGCATTCAGATATTCGGCGCCCTTCTTATTGACCTTTTTTGCCATATCGACCATTGACTTCTCCTTTGGAGAACTTCGTGGTTCCACTATCGGCTAGCGGCGCCAAACTATGAGATGGGACCTAGGTCCCTGTGCCGAGTGCCCCTGGAACCGTCATCGTGCGAGGCGGCGCGAGCGCGCCAACCCCAAGTCGTACGACCGGGGATGATGTGGAGGCGACGATGACCAAGACCCGTTTGGCTCAGTTGTTGATATTTGTTGCAGGTGCAGTTCTGATCATGGGGGCCTGCGCCCCTGACGATCCGATCAGCGGAGAGCTCGCCGACTCGGCGTTGATCTCTGATGATGCCGTGGTGCCGTTGATCGACCTGTCAGAGTTCTCGATCAAAGGCGATCTGACGGTTCCCGAAGGTCATGTGGTGCTCGATGTGCTCAACGTCGGCAACGCCGAACATACCTTGCAGGTGACCGGCAAATCCGGCACCAAAAGTTTGTTCAAGGACGACAAGACGCTCCTCGACCTGGGCGAGCTGAGTCCTGGAACCTACGAGTTGTTCTGCGATATCCCCGGTCATCGCGAGTCGGGCATGAGCGCGACGCTGGAGGTGCTGCCCAAGGCTGAAGCCGGGAACATCACTATTGCCGCTGAGCGCAGCGGCGACGGTCCGGATTGGGCGAGACTTGACGCCGCGATGCAGGAGTCGATTCTGAAGTTCCCGGCCGAAACCGAAGGTCGGGGCAATTTGCCTCTCGAACCCACGGTGCTCGCGGACGGCACCAAGGAATTCAACTTCACCGTAGCGATCACGCCGTGGGAGGTTGAACCCGGCAAGATCGTCGACGCGTGGACCTATAACGGCCAAGTGCCTGGGCCAGCGATCAGCGTTGACGTGGGCGACAAAGTTCGAGTGAACGTGCAAAACGATCTCCCGATGGGCACCGACATTCACTGGCACGGCATACGCACCCCCAACGAGATGGACGGTGTCGCGCCGATCACTCAGCCCCTGATCGAGTCAGGTGACTCCTTCGTTTACGAGTTCGTGGCTGAGCGGGCCGGAATCGGCATGTATCACGCCCATCATCACGGTCAGGTCCAGATCCCGAACGGTCTGTTCGGTACGTTCACCATTGGTGAGTTGCCGATCCCGCGGGGTCAAACGATCGGAGGGAACCTGATTCCCGAGGATCTCGAGGTGGCCCAAACGATTCCGATGGTGCTCAACGACGCCGGCGTAATTGGCTACTCGCTCAACGGCAAGTCGTTCCCCGCCACTGATCCGTATGTCGTCAACAAGGACGACTGGGTCGCGATCACCTACTACAACGAGGGCTTGCAGATCCATCCGATGCATCTGCACCAGTTCCCACAGTTGGTATTTGCCAAAGATGGGTTCCCGCTCGACCATCCGTACTACGCCGACACCGTCAACATCGCGCCGGGCGAGCGCTACACGGTTCTTGTGAACCCCGACACGGTCGGCACGTGGGTGTGGCATTGTCACATCCTTACCCACGTCGAACGCGAAGAAGGCATGTTCGGCATGGTTACCGCAATGGTGGTTACCTGAGATCAAGGCGGTTGTGACCAAAGGACCGAAATCGGCGGGACTTTGGTCACAACCCGGACCTTGGTGCTCACCATGATGCGCCAATTGTCGAACGAGTGGTACTGCAGCGGCTAACGCCGCCACACTATGGGCGAGAGTCCGGACCACCGTGTGAACGTCAGCCGCTTCTGTCCTAGGGCCGCCGACGATGAAGGGTCCGGCTCTCGCCTAGGAGTCACCCTTGGGAACTGATTCGGGGTACGACGCGAGTGACGATGGTCCATTCTTTCCGGGACCTTGGTCACTGACGGCTGGCGCGCAAATGATCGGGACCGAATGGTTCTCATGGAAACATCTCGCTCAACAAAGGGAAAGTGGTCGCCAACCAATCAGTCTCGACGAGCGGCGTTGGCGGCGATTGCCGCGGTCAGAGCCGACGGGCCGAGGGTGAGCGCCAAGCTTCGAGAGACTCTCATCGATCTCGCTGAGTCGCCGGCGATCCGAGCGAAAGACCGAGAAGTCCGGCGATGGCCGGAGCCCACGATTTGGCTGCCGGAGGCGACTCGCTAATCGCCAGGCCAAGGGCGGACGCCGCAGGGTGGCCGCCACCCACCACTGCGACCTGGCTGGCGCAGCGGGGGCTGCCGTGCGAACCGTGTAAATCGTCGAGCCACGGACCGAACACGTGGCCCGGTGGTCCCCAAACCAGCGTGTGGAGGTTGTCGAGTTGCTGGGCCCCTTCGATCTCGTCGAGTTGGCGCAGACTCTCGACGCCTGGTCCGTCGAAGACAACTGCGGCGGTTCCCTCGTTGGCTACCGTCCCCGGTAGACCGCTGGTGTCGAGGCGGGCTTGAAGGTCGAAACCGTGGCTCATGACCTCTTCTTGGTCATGATCGCTCACCACGACCAACACCGTGTCGTCCCAACCGGGTCGTAGTTGTTCGACCAACTGTCCGAAGGCTCGGTCGGTGGCCTTGATCCGAGTCCCGGTTTCGGGAGAGTTCGGTCCGTGGAGGTGACAGGCGGTGTCGGGATCGTTGAAGTGAACCACGGCGAGGTCCCCGTCGAGTGCCGCGGTCTTGTCGACCGCGTCGAGCACCGACTGGTCGGTCGCGTACCGGAACTCGTCGAGTGCGACGCCAGGGCGTGCTCCACCCGGTGGCCAGTGTCGGTAGGCGTCTTCGCCCCCCATAACCCCGATCAGTTTGTGATCCCCGACCACTATGCGGGCATCGATGTCGTGGCGGTCGGCGGCAAGGAAGATCGTGTCGCCCTTGGGACCATGTTTGGCCGCCGAGACGAACTCTGAGCCGTCCCAGACCCGATTCACGAATATGCCGTGCTCAGCGGGTTGCGTGCCGGTCACAAATGTCGCGTGATTCGGGTAGGTCGCGGTGGACAGGACGGCCCGACCACCGTGTGGGTTGTGGTGGCCGTTTTGAATGACGTCCCACAGACACGGTGTCCACTCCGCGCTCACCCACCGGTTCGGGAGGGCATCGATGACAACGAAAACGACTCGCATCGCCACTTCAGCCGAGCGGTTTGATGGCGTGGATCTCGCCGTCGTCGATCAAACCCGACGGTTCGTAGCCTCGAGCGAGGTACATGGGGGCCGGTGAGCCGGGCCCTTCGGCCCACGACACTTCGATGGCGACCGCGCCCTGGTCGCGGCACCACTGCTCGAACCGGTCGAGCGCCGCTGAACCCACCCCACGCCGCTGATGCATACGATCGATGAGCAAACGCCACAGGTAGGGATTGGCGTGATGTTCGGTGATCTCTGACGCCATGATGAAACCGGCGATTTCGCCGTCGGCCTCGATTGCCCGATACCAAGGCACGAGGGTCGCCCCGTTCTCCGACGGCGGTAACAGGGCATCGCGGAAGTTGCCGATCATCGGCGCTACGAAACGCTCCTGAGACCTATGCGTCACGAGATTGCCTACCCGGCGCCGATTGTCGGCGGTGAGCGGTACCAACTCGACGCGGTCGGGGCGGTGCCGAGGTCGGCCACGCCAAGCTTCCCAAGCAGGGCGCGGCATGCCGTACAAAATGTCGTCCGAGCACTGGTCGCCAACCCAGAACGACTGGCGGGTCAGACCCTCATAGACCAACCCGCACGCTTCCATCACCCGATGGGACGGCCAGTTGTCCGGATGTGCCGATGACTCGATGCGGTTAACACCGTACTCATCAAACAAGTACCGGATGATTGCCTCGGCGGACTCGGTGGCGTAACCCAGTCCCCAATAATCGGGGTGGAAGGTGTAGCCGACGAGAGCGGCGCGACCACCCCAGCGGATTTCGACCGCGAGGTCTCCGACGATTTGCTCCGGTTGGGCGGCGTCGACGACAGTAAGCGACCAGTTGGCGTCGTCTTGGGGCCCGTCCATGGCCACCAATTCGGCCATTCGCTTCTGGGCCCGCTCCAACGAGTATGGCGTCTCCCAGTCCTGGTAGCGGGCAACGTCGGGCCGATTCCGACGCTCGAACGCGGCCTGCGCATCGCTGAGCTTGGATTGCCGAAGAATCAGCCGGTCGGTGCGAATCGCTTCGAAGGCCATGGCAAACGTGTCAGATCGCTATGGCCCGCAGCACTTGGGCCATCTCGATGGCGGCCTCGGCGGTGTCGGATCCCTTGTTGCCGGCCTTGGTGCCCGCCCGTTCGATGGCTTGTTCGATCGTGTCGGTGGTGAGCACGCCGAAAATTGTAGGAACGCCGGTCTCGAAACCGGCCTTGGCGCAACCAGCCGCCGCCTGGCCAGCAACATGGTCAAAGTGCGGGGTTGCGCCCCGGATCACGGCACCGAGACACAAAACGGCGTCGAAGCGGCCGGTTTGTGCGAGTGCTCGAGCAGCCAGAGGTATCTCGAACGCGCCAGGTACCCACGCGATTTCGATCTCGTCATCGTCGACGCCCAGTCGGAGTAGCCGGTCGTGGGCTCCGCTGACGAGGTTCGTGACGATGGCGTCGTTGAACCGCGCCGCCACGATTGCTATATGTAGCCCCGCTCCGTTGAGCATGCCGTTATGGGTTTTCATCAGGCGGTCTCCAGTAATGGCTTTGCGAGCTCGCCCTGTCGGTAGGCGATCAGGTCGGCGATGGTGATGACAAGCAGTTCGTGTTCGTGGGCGAACGAGAGCAGCGTCGGTAAACGAGCCATCGTGCCGTCGTCGTTCACTATCTCGCACAACGCACCTACTTCTGAGCGTCCGGACAAACGACCGAGGTCGACAGCCGCCTCGGTGTGTCCGGGGCGCTCGAGCACACCGCCGTTGCGGGCTCGCAACGGAAAGATGTGACCGGGCCGGGCCAGGTCGCTGGGACGGGTTTCGGGGTTGGCGAGGCCTTGTAGCGTCGTGGCGCGATCAGATGCCGAGATGCCGGTTGTGGTCCCGTGCAGATAGTCGACGGTAATGGTGAACGCGGTGCGCATCGATTCGGTGTTGTTGGCAACCATCAGCGGTAAGTCAAGTTGGTCGGCCCTGTGGTTGGGCATCGGCGCGCATAGCACCCCGCTGGTGTGACGAATCATGAACGCCAATTTTTGGTGGTCGACGGCATCGGCGGAGATAATGAGGTCGCCTTCGTTCTCGCGGTTTTCGTCGTCGACGACCACCAAAAAACTGCCCCGAGCGTAGGCCTCCAACGCGTCTTCAATGCCAGCCAGTCGGCCCATCGGTACTCCTTAGATAATAACTAGAACACGATCTAGTTTATGCGATTGGCCCACCTAACCCAAGCTGGCCGACCTTAGTTCTTGGCGCGCTATCGGTCAGCGTATTCCACTCGGGCAAACGGCCAATCGGATTTGAGCCAAATCGAGATTGCCCGCCAAGTGATCACGTCCATTTCGGCGCGACTCGCCCGTACCCACGAACCAACTGCGGCGTCAGCGGTCTTTGACGGATAGATGTAAACGCAACCAATCACGTCCTCGCCATCGAGGATTGAGTAGGTGAAGCCCGTTCGACTCGTGAAGTCGTTCGCATGCTGCACCAGATCGGCAAGATTCTGTTCGAGGGTCATCGCGGTCGGCCACGACCCTCGCGGAAAGCCGGGCGTGCCACGGATGTGGTCGATGCTCGACATCCAAGCATCGTGGTCGCGGTCGTTGTGTTTGGGTCCCAACGGCTCCAACCAAAAACCGGGCCCCGCAAGTTCGAGCGGTACAACAAAGTCGTCGGGAACAAAGTCGTCGGGAACAAAGTCGTCGGGAACAAAATCGTCGGAAACAGAGCTCATGGGTCATCGTAAACAGACTCAGTCGAGATGTTCTGTACGGTCGAGACAACGCCGCGAGCGGAAACCGACTCGCTTAGTGGCGGATCAGGAGAATAGTTGCGCGAGGAGTGATCCCTTGTCACAATGACGCTCTCTTAGACAAAGCCAACGTGGCTGCACAGAGCGAGCGCGGCAATCGGGCACGAGTGAAACGTCAGCTACCAGCGCGGACAAGGACGAGAAGTCAAAAGTCTGGCTCTATATCCTCGGCGTGCTTTTGTTTCTGCTCGGGGTTGTCGGGCTCCTGAAGTTCTTGAGCGGCGGCGAAGAAACCACCGAGGCCGGAGGGTTAGACCCGGCGCTGTTGCTTCAGCTTCAGACGGCATGCTTCCAAAGCAACCCGCCACTTTTCTACGACGATCAAGGATTCTGCTACGCGGTCGATCCGGCGACGCTCACCGAAGCAGACCGAATCGTACAACGAGTTCCGCCGACGCCGCCGGTAGCGACAACTGACGATGCCGCGGCGCCCGCCGCGCCCGCGGCTCCTGCTGACCCAGCGGCTCCCACCACCGCACCGGCGGCCCCCACGACGGCCGCACCAGCCGCGCCCACGACGGCCGTTCCCGCGGCACCGACCACTGCTGCTCCAACGTCGGCGCCAACCACAACCGAAGCGTCAACCACAACCGCACCGACCACAACCGAAGCGCCGCCGATCAATATCAACGTCCGTGGTGGTTGGACATGGGATGTTGGGTTCCCCGACACGTTGAACGGCGTGCCTTGCGTGAAGGATGCCCAAGGCAAGTATCCGCCCGGTTGTCAAGACGCCATCATGGGTAACTACAGCGTCACCGTCAACGTCGTTGATGGCGTGGTGAGCGGGTCGCGGACGATAGCTCAGCTCGGATCCAAGACAGCTACGTTCTCCGGTTCGATCTCACCGGCTGGCGCGGTGTCGATGTCGGTAGATGTCGGCAACCTTGGCACGTTCGCCCTCAACGGCACCCTTACCGGCACGTGCAACATCAGCGGTGGCTACACCCACACCAGCCAGAATGGCTCGTCCACCGCGACCGGGTCCTTCACGCTCGTAGGCTCGAGTTGCTGATGCAGCCGCGATAGCTGGGCACAGGGCGGTTCGGCGTCAGTCGCCGAATCGACAGGAGATCCACAAAATGGCCGCAGAACCCAATCAGCCGTCCGCCAACTACGCCTCATATCCATCGCTCGTCGACCGCACCGTGCTGGTGACGGGCGGCGCTGATGGTATTGGCCGCGCCATCGTCAACCAGTTCGCGAGCCAAGGCAGCAGGGTGGCCTTTGTCGACATCCAAGCCGACAAGGCCGAGGAGGTTGTCGAGCGGTGTCGGGCCGAAAGCACCCGCCACACGCCGGTCTTTCGCGAGCTCAACCTGGTCGACATCGAAGCACTCAAGTCGACGATTCACTCGCTTGAGGCGGAGATCGGCCCAATCGAAGTTCTGGTCAACAACGCCGCCAGCGACGATCGCCATGATTGGCAAGAGATGACCGCCGACTATTGGGACAATCGGCTCAACACCAATCTTCGACACTACTTTTTTGCTATTCAGGCCGTGGCCCCGGCCATGATCGCCGCCGGCTCAGGGTCGATCATCAACATTGGTAGCAGCAGCTACATGATGCAGGAGGATTTCTTCCCCGGCTACGCCATCGCAAAGTCGGGGGTAGAGGGCATCACGCGCACGATGGCGCGCACCTTCGGGCCCGACAACGTGCGGGTCAACACCGTTTTGCCAGGATGGTGCGCCACTGAGAAGCAGCTCGAAATGTGGTGGACCGCCGAAGGCGAATCTCAGACGCTCGAGGACCAAGCGCTCAAGCGCCGCATTTATCCCGACGAGTTCGCTCAGATGGTTTTGTGGCTGGCGGCCGACGACGGTGCTGCTTGCACCGCCCAGAGCTTCATGATCGATGCCGGCCGCTACTGAGATCATCCTGTCGATTCAGGGAACGGCGTGTGGGTCGATTCGAGATCAAGCAAAGCAGTCGGGCAGGTATCGGTGCCTTGGGTGACCTCGTCGAGCCCTTCTGGCGTGGTGACCTGCGCGTAGTCCTGCAAGTTGGGCTCCGAACCTGGCGTAACCACCGCTGACGATGGCCCGTACACGTTGTAGATCGAGAGAATGTCACCCAGGTTGAACAGGAAGAACCAAGCTTCGAAGAAGCTGGCCTCGGCGTGGGTGGCCACCGCCATCTGCTCATCCCATCGGCCGGTTGCGCTCTGGAACGAGTCACCGCCGGCGGTGAGGAGCTGATCGACCGTCATCTGGCCGTTCAAGAACAAGACGATGCGCAGGAACACGGCGTAGTCCCCGCATGGCCCTCCCACCCGGGCCGAGATCTCATAGGTCCCAGCATTGGCCGGTGTGGACTCAGGCTCGGGTTCAGGCTCGGGCTCGGGCTCGGATTCGGGCTCGGACTGAGGTTCCGGGTCGATCTCGGGCGCAGCCTCTGGCTGGGTCTGGCCGCCGACCTGGTTGCTCGGGTGTCTTCGCCGAGGGGTGGTCGGCGTAGATCGGGTGCTCGATGGATTCCTTGGAGCAATGGCCGGTCGGAGTGTCCTGGCAGCGTGGCTCCGCCACCGCCACAACGCCTTGACCGAAATCGCCGTCGAGATGGGTTGCCGAGACCCGACCTCAGCGGTCCGTTGCTTTGAGCTCGGCTCTTGCTCGTCGTGTCTCAGTAGCCACAGCCGCGGAATAGAGCCATGGCATGTGCTCCGCCCCCACATCGACAGTCACATTGCTCAGGAGCTTCGCTCGCAACTCGGTCGAGCCATCGGCGATCGCTCACCACCACGAAACCAGCGAATGACCACGTCAGAAGGCATTTTCGCGACCATTCGGGAAGAGTCGACCGGGGGTGTACCAGGCAAAACCCCCTAGGACTCGAACCCAGAACCTGCGGATTAGGAGCAGCGAGGTTGCCGATTCCGATTTGTAGTGCAACGTGCCCGGAAACGGTTTCTGAACTGGGCAGACACGAGATCTACTGCTGTGGATCGTGTGCGGATATGCCACCTCTATCAGCCCGACACGGATCTGTTGTGACCACCTCGTGACCACCGGGTTCGATCTGTGGTTTCAATCCAAATTGTCAATAGCCGGCCACTTCCGACAGATATAGGTCTAAAGTATGTCTCTGGTGACTAATGGTTTCGGTATGAGATCGACTAGTAGAAGTGTCCCACATTCAATAGCTCCTGTGCTCGAAGCGCTCGAGCTTGACCAGCCGACGCTGGTCACATTGGGGTTGCTCGAGGAGATGATCGCAGACACCGATGCGGACGTCTCGGCTGATCACGCCGCTCGAATGTTGCGGGAGAGAGGCTGGCTCCTCCCGCTGCGCACATCAGGAGTCTGGGAGTTTGCCCCCGGCGCCCGTGCTGGAGCATGGGGTGGTGGCGACCCGTTCATTGAGCTTCGAGCGCGACTCGCAACCCGACCGATCGACGTCGCAATCGCGGCGGAGTCGGCCGCGTGGCTTCATGGGCTATCGACGCGCGCCCCGGACCCCCACGCCATCGGAGCGCCGTCGGAGGTGAACATCCCGAAGTCGCTCGACCACTTCCGAGTCGTGCGTTGGTCAACTGCCGAGCCGTATGAAGACAACGACGGGCTCCCGGTGTGGTCGGTCTCGACGCTGGTGGCCTTTATGGGTGCGAGACCGGAGCGGTACCGCGATTGGCCGAACGTGAGCGAATGGATCGCGACCGCGGCGAAACGGGTAGCAGTCGAATCACTTCGCCACGAACTCGCCGATCAACCCCGCAGTGGTTGGGCGCGAACGAGCTACCTGTTGTCACTCGGTGCGCAAGACGAACTCGGCAAGGAGCTTCTGTCCGGGGCGCCAGCTGGTAGCGGACCGTTTCACCTTGGTCCCCGCGACATGAAGTCCAGGTTCTCCTCGCACTTCGAGGTCATCGATCACATCTTTCCGACCTGGTGGTCGATCAAGACGACAGCAAATTCGCCAACCGCATGAGGATCACAGAGGGTTATCTGTCGCAGCACTTCCGAGGACGATCTGGTGGTCGTGATCCGGCCCTCCTCGACATCGCCCAAGATCATGCGCTCGCGTTTCTCCACGAACAGGGCGTGTTCGAACTCGATGTTGTGCTGAAAGGTGGGACTGCGCTGCGCAAGTGCCGGGCCGGGAACGCTGGCCGATTCTCGACCGACCTCGACTTTGCCGTTGAAGACGAAGCCACGGCCGCGCTGGTGCTCGACACCCTCGATGGTGCCCAAGTCGACGGATTCGGGTTTGCGCTCCAGAACCGGGACGGTGATCGGCGTGCCGATCTCGTGGTCGACACGCCATTTGGTCGCCCTGGTCTGGGAGCCAAGATCGAGCTGTCGACACGCGGGCTGTGGCTCCCATCGGTGAGAGAGCCACTGGTGCCTCTCCCGATTCACAAACGATATGACGTCGTCCTGCCGAGCATCCCGGTGATGACACTCGAGGAGCAGATCGCTGAGAAGCTGGCCAGGTATCGCCGAGCGAGCCTCGCCCGAGATCTTTACGACCTCGCGTGGTGCGCCGAGCGAGCTTTCGATGAGCCCCTCGTGCGACGGCTCTGGGTATTGAAGTGCTTCTTCGACATCGTGGATGACGGGCTCGGCGACAAGCCTGTCATGGCAGCGGATGTCCTCGATGCTCGCGAGGATTCATCGTTCGCCTCCGAACAGATCGGCTACCTCACCAAGCCGGTCGACGTCGCCGCTTGGGTCCACGGTGTGAGGACGCGATTCGGCTTCCTCGGAGAACTGTGTGGCGATGAGTCGACCTGGACAGCTGCGAACCCTCGAGACCGGTGGCAAGCGGTGCAAGCCGTCGAGGCTCTGACGTGATCGCCACAAAACGAACTGTAGAGGCGGTCGCCCGCCGGGACTGACCTTGACCGGTCACCTAGTTCGCGGCTCCCTGGGACTTGGACCCAGCACCTGCAGATTCGGAGCTACTGAAGGGCTTTCTCGACGCGCCCCGTCGAGTCGCAGGAAATGCCTGCTGATCTGGGATTATGGTCCGATTCTATCCCAACGAATCCCGTCGAAAACCAGCCAAAACCACGTGATCACGGAACTGTCGTGACACCTCGTGGCCACAGGGTCTCGCTCGTTTGGATCAGTCGCAGCCGGGCGGCTTGACTGGAGATGCTTCGTAGACGCCGATGACGCCGCCATCTGGGATGGAGTATTCGATCGTGGCGATGTCTATGAGGGTGACGTGGCCAAGGATGGTTTCTTGCGCGATAGGCCAGTTTGGGTCAGAGGTCTGGCCGACGCCGGTTTCATCGCCTCGCGGCGGTTCGACGAGATACCAGCTTGTGTCGTTGAACGAACCTAGGAAGCCCATCCCGCAATGAATATTTAGTGGGTACCGGTAGGTCATCCCTACCTCTAGTGTTGCGTCCCACCTGACGAGCGGCAGATCCGGGGTTGGTGGGATCGGTGGTGGTTCTCTCAGCGGAGGGGTTGTGAACGATGGCCACGTCCAAACGAGAATTTCGTCCCCCAACCCGAACGCCAGGGTTGTCTCTATCGCCGAGGCGACTGCGGTGAGTTTGCCGAAAGGCGGGACGAGTCCGGTGATGTCGACTTCGTTCCAGGCCATGCCGTCGTCGCTTCGCAACAGGACGGCCTCGGAACCGTTGGTGCAGGAGACGAAGTCGGTGTAGCAACGATCGGGGTCCTCGATAGCTAAGAAGCTTCGTTTGGCGACGACCCAAAATGCATCGGCGGCCGTGTGGACCCGGTAGGCGGCGGTCAATCCGTCGTTTGTTGCTGGGTCGATCAGGCTCTGAGTCCATGACTCGCCGCCATCTGACGATGAGAGGAGGGCCATGTCAAAGTTGTACTGACGAGCCCATGTTTCTCCGGTCACGACAATGATTCCGTCGTGCTCGGCAATGTCGAAGAACTCTCGCCCCTCCGTGCCCTCGATCGTTGGGGCGTCGACGAATTGCCAAGAAGCCCCGTCGTCGTATGAACGCCACATAGCGGCGCCGTCGGACCCTTTGCCGATAGCGAGAAGGCCGGAGGACGTTGAGACTAGGTCGAGGATCACCTCGGGCTCGCCTTCGATCTCTGCGGGGACCCACCGAGCAAGGTCGTCGCTGCGCCAAATTGCCGCAGCGAACGGCCCGTGGTTCGGCACGTCGCCGTTCCTCCGGTAGCCGCAGCTACGCCTTGCGATGTAGACGAATCAGTCTCCCGCATCGACCGCCGGTTG
>CAZDEB010000011.1:69624-91478 GCA_964504305.1 uncultured Candidatus Nemicrothrix sp.
CGCAGCTACGCCTTGCGATGTAGACGAATCAGTCTCCCGCATCGACCGCCGGTTGCCGTGGTCACGCGAAGCAGCCTTCGTTGGACGGGGTGTTTTCAACGGCCTGATTCAACAGCGCCGTGTGAGTGGCGGTGTTGTAGATGCCGTCGATAGGGAGTTGTTGGTCTTCTTGGAAGCGTCGAACCATGAACGCGGTCACGTTGTCGTAGATCCCTGGGGTTGAGGACACGAATTCTTCGCCCGGCCGCATCGCTGCTACTTCGTCTGCGATGTGGAGGCAGAAGCCTTCCAAGCCGCGCTGCACCTGCTCGACTGTGACGCCCGTGCTCCCCGGGCCCAGCGGAAGTGCATCGAGGTCTACGTCGGCAAGACTGAATGCGACATCGAGTCGGAAGTACTCGAGCCCCATGTCGCCGAGCGTGTACGGGAGCATGGCTTGCAGGTCATAAACGTTGGCAGGGTCGCTGGTGCACACGGTTGCGGGCGCGCCGTTGGTTGGATTGAGGTGATCGGCACACACCTCGATGGTCGTCTTTGTTCCGTCGGCGAAGCGCACGTTGGGAGTGGCAAGAGGCCGGTCCACGCCGACTGCGGCCGCCCGTACCTCTTCGGCTGATCGGCACGCGCTCAGCACAGAGGTTGTGCCATCGCGAGAAACGACCTTGCGGAAAACCCCAGCGCTCGCCACGACCTGGTCACCTTCGATCGTCCACTCTTCGCCGGTATAGGCGACAACGTTCTCGCTGATGTCGTAGGTGCCGGATGCGAGCCGCCGGATGCCGTCGCCTATCCCCGTGAAGTCGCCGCATCCGTACCACCCGGCCGGAGTTTCCCTGCCGTCCCACGGTTCGCTTGCCTCAACGGCGACCTGTCTGCCGCTCTCATCGAGCAGCGGGACGATCCCGGTGTCGATGACTGCCCAGAGCTGCACGAAAAGTCCGTAGGCACTGGTGCCGCCAATGGCGATGAGGTCATCTACGCCGTCCTCGTTGATGTCGATGGCAAAGAACGCTTCGTCGAGATTGGGTCCCCGAAATGCCGGGTAGGTGAGTGGTTGCGAATTGCACACGATCCGTTCGACCGAGCCATTACCGCGTGAAGCGTCCTGCGGCTCCTGAGCCGCGATCCAATCTGGAGTCACATCGTTGCCCAAGTGGACCAGGAGGAATCTCTCGGCGCAGTTCGCTGGAGGCTCAGGTGCCAGCACTGCCGGAGCTGGTTGTGGTGAGCCCAGCTCGATGCCACGGCGCATGCACCAGTCCGCGAGCTGGGCCCGAGCGGCAAGCTCTGCCGGGGACTCGGCGGCGCCCCAGGCAATCGCGGTCCAATCTCGCGCCGCGGCGTCCCACTCCGCCTGCAAAGCGCGTAGCCCGGCAGTCGCGTCGGTCCACAGATGCGCAATCGCTTCAGGGAGTTTTGGGTCGAGGGCAACAACCTGCGAATCGATTGCGTCGATGTAGACGCGTGCAGTCACCGGGCTGGTCGGAAGCAGCGGCAGTTGAAGGCCAAGATCGTGGCATACCACTGCGTCTCTTGGATCGCCGAGCGGAATAGCAACCGGTTCGGCTGATGAGTCGTCTTGAGTCGACGGCACGGTTGTTGTTGACGCCGCTGGCACATCCGTTCCAACCGGATAAGCGTCGGGTGTATCACTCGTCGCGCTGCAGCCAACGCCAACAAGTGCAAGCACGAACGCCATCTTCCGCCACTTCATCTCACAACGGTAGACGATGAGCGATTGCCGCCGAGAAGACGCCGCTCTCCGGAGCCACGTGCCCGGCTGAGATGAGGGGCTCGGGCGTCTTGGGCAAGATCGTCACTGCGTTGACAGTCCGTCAATGAGCTCCACGATCTCGTCTAAGTCGATGACGATTGGCCCGATCCAACTTGCTGTAGCGGTTCCGGCCATCTCTGGGGAGAACCCAACGACTTCCTGATATGCCTCGGTTTGATCATCGTTCGCGATGATCCAGGTCGCGGGCCATTGCTCTGGCCGGAATTCCTCGAGGTTGTTTGGGAACACGACAACGACGATTTCGTACGTTTCGCGATCGATTCGCACCAGCGTCGAGACGGGCAGGCCGCCATCACCTATCCGGCCGGCCAGGACGGCTGACGAAGTCAGATGGATCCAGCTTGGAGGTGCGCCGGGCATTGGGAACGCCCGCACTATTTCGCCTTCACTGTCGCGGAGGAGAATCTCGCCGTACTCGCCGGCGCACACAAAGTCGACGAGGTACTCGCCGTCCGGATCTCCGACAACACAGCCGAGCGCTTGCGCATCTTTGCTCACTTGATCACTGAGTTCTGCAAGAACCCATGTGCCTTCGGAAGCTGAAACCTCAACCTGAACAGCCACCCGATCGTCGACCGAAAGCTCCGCGACCGCTGGCACCACGCCGTCACGCTCAGCCGCATCGCGAGACTGACTTGGGCCCGCCGTCGCCACCTCACCGTCCCTGACCCCGCCCACGTATAGCGCCACCCGGCGACGAGCCGGCCGCGGCGAGCGTGAAGCCACCAGAACGTGGTGAGCGTGAAGAGGAGAGCAAAGATGCTGATGCTCAGGGATACGACTGCCACCTTGGACTCCTACCCCACTCCTACTGCTTCGATGACGGCCCGTGCGACTGCCGCGCCCGCTTCGATCGAGTAGCTCTCGGGCCACTCGGTGATGAGCCCGTCGAGATCACTCGTGAAGCGTTCGTCGTCAAGCTTGGCGTCGAGATTGTCCATGGCCAGGTAAGGCTCCCAGCCATCGGGACGATAGGGGCCGAAGCAATCGGCAATGGCTTCGGGCGTGACGTTGGCCTCTTCGACGGCGAGCCACATGTCGAACAGGTCGCGGCCCTTGCGTCGCTGGTAGAGGGCGCGGATCTTGGTTGCCACCAGCTCCTCGAGCGTGAAGGTAACGACGTCCGCTTCGCCTCCGAACCACGGGCTGTCGATCGAGAGAGGGCGCGTCGTCAGCGGCTCGGCCGGCGATCGTTCGTAGGTATTCATCTCGATCTTGATACGCATGCGTTGGCCTCCGAGGAACGTCGAATCGAGCCGTGCCTTTGGGTGCCGTCGGACATCAGTCTGCACCTTGTCGAATCCGACGATGTCGGCGATGTCGCGGATCGCATCGAGAATTTCGCCCACACCGCCAGCCGTGCGACGTACAAAGTCAAGGTCTTCGCTGTAGCGCCACGGACGGTCCATCCAGAGTTGATGGAGGCAGGTGCCGCCCCTGAAGACGAGCTCCTGACCGAGGAGTGGGTGGCGTGCGATCTCGACGATTAGCCGAGAGAGGACGAGATCCTGTTCGATCTGTTCGTCAGTCGGCCACGGCCGCACCGCTCGCCAGTGGGTGAGGTCTGCGTCGGCGATCACAGTTCGTGCTCGATGTCAGAGTTGATGATCACGTGCCAGCGTTGGTCACGTTCTCCGTCGCCGTGGCCCGGAGATAGCTCGTGGTAGCGGCTACTGGCGACGTGCTGCTGAAGTGGATCGGTGTTGAGGCTGGTGCCGGTCTCGTCGGCCATCAGGTCGACGAGGTAACCGACACGCTGTGCGACCGGTGATGGGTAGTTGCGGGCGGCATCGACGAGTCCGCCCGGGTCGAGCTTCTTGTCGTCGAGCAGGTCACCAATGATCGTTGCGACGTTCGACAGGCCGCCGGCGTGCTGTGGCGACTCGACCAGATCTAGCACCGTCACCTCTGCGGTCGAGACCGTGATCCTGCCCGTGGGGACGGTATGGCGTTCCCGAGGCCTCGATTCGATGTCGGACCGCTGCAGGAATTGGATCCGGCTTCGCCCGATGCGGCGCTCTCTTAGTCGCGCCGGGGTAACGACCTGGAACACCATGGGGGACTGGTGGGAGGCGCCGTGAATCGCTGCGGCCGAGAGCATCGCGACGTAGTAGTCGTGGCCGAGATGGATCATGAGTTGGTCGATGTAGTGGCTCGCCGGCGGCGCTCCGGCGCTGCGGTGACCTGGCGGAACGGGGACCCAGCCGCCCTTGGTCACCGAAATCATCTTGCCCGCTTCTCTGGCCCGTTCAAGACTCGCAGGCACCCTTGTCGGCGCGACGCCCAACACGGTCGCGGCCTCAGCCGTCGTGATGAAGTGCCGCCCCTGGGAGAGGAGCCAGTCGGCCAGAGCCCCGGGCTGAACAGCTGTCGTGTTCATGTCGGCAAGGGTATCAAACTCCGGCGTAGCGCCGTGGTTTGATACGTGAAGTGTGGTTGCGGTTTGGAATCAGGTCTCTTCCAGCGGTGGTTGCCCTCGCCGCTCAAGTTCTTCGAGAAGCCGCTCCTTCGGCCACTCGTCATCGCGATGGACCTTCACGATCGTGTCGAGAGACGAACTTGAGACCCCAACTGGCTCATCGACGTGGTCGAACGCCTCGATGGGATCCGGTCGCAGAAACTTGACTGTCTCCGGGTCGACTCCGAGTTCGCAGCGAAGCGATCCAACGATGTTGTTGATCGACATTGAGATGAGCGCGAGCCGGTGGGCCATCGATGTGGCTGACCAATTCAAAGATGAACGTCGAACACGGAAGTGGTGCTTGGACTCGCCGATCCTCTCGCTGCGAAGGAACGTGCTCCCGAAGACGCTCCCTCCGAGAGACCGCATCTCGGACGCCCGGACCCCCGGCGTTTCCTCGATCCCGGCACAGCAATCTCCAGAATCGGCCATAGCGCGCGGCGGTGCTGTCGGGGCCCGATTCGTCAGTCCAGCAGAACTGATGAACATGATGCCCGAGCTGGTCGAGGGTGGCGGACTGACGACCGCCCTGGGTGAGTAGAGGGCGGCCGTCGAGCAGGAGTTGTGCGACCTCCTCGAGATCGAGGGTGCTGGCCTTCGTAAGCCAGGCGGGCACGGCTTCCGGCGCTTGAACGTATGCGCCGAGCAGCGACACGAGAGTCTCGACGGCCTGATGGTACGCGCCCCGAAGGACGATCGATGCCGAGAGCTTGGAGTCGCTCTCGAGTTCGCTGATGCAGAGATCAGCGACATAGCCGTAGTAGCCAGTGTCGAGGGACTCGAGGAAACGCAGGTTGCGCTCTTCGAGATCCCATTCCCAGGAGCAATAGGGGGTTCTGTTGACAGCGAACACGTAGCCGGTGAGGCGGTCGGACTCGACGGTGTCCTCCGGAGCGGTAGCTTCGGAGCGCTCGTTGCCGGAGAGATCGTCGTCCATTCCTTGACCGTACCGACACCCTCTGAGACTCGACCGGGCCTGGTGGGCTAGTTGGGCTCCCCGCTAGTACCGTCAGTTCTAGACACGATTGGAACCGGCTTAAGAGTCGCACGCATGACCACGGGCGTATCTCGCACCAAAACGACGAAATCCCAGGCCGCCCGAAAAACGGGCGCAGACCTGGGATTTCTGCAGTACACCCCCTGGGACTCGAACCCAGAACCTGCGGATTAAGAGTCCGATGCTCTACCAATTGAGCTAGAGGTGCAGGGATTCTCCCGAGGGGGAATCCTATGGGGTGAACGAGGGGATTCGAACCCCCGACCTCCTGGACCACAACCAGGCGCTCTAACCAACTGAGCTACGCCCACCAAGCCGACCGGAGCCGGTTTGAGGTGCCGACCCGAAGACCAGCGAGTGCACTGGTCGAAGACCAGCGAGAGCAGAGTGTACCGGCTTCTGGTCGTTCGGGCCTACCCTGTTTCTGCCTCCGTAGCTCAACTGGATAGAGCACCGGGTTTCTACCCCGACGGTTGCAGGTTCGAGTCCTGTCGGAGGTGCGAAATTGTCGGCGATTGCACATCGGGCTGGAAAACCGCTCAGAGAAGCGGGAAACTCTCTTTGCGAAGCTTTGGAGCGTCGGGCAATGGGAGGTTAGCGATGCAGGCGGCAGAGTTCTTTCGAGACACGCTGGCCGAGATCGGCATCACGATCGGTGGCGACGGACCAGCCGATGTCCACATTCATGATGACCGCATTTATAAGCGGGTGTTGCGTGATCGGGAGTTGGGTTTGGGGGAGGCCTACCAGGAAGGCTGGTGGAGCGCGAACCAGCTCGACGAGTTCTTAGCCAGGGTGCAGGAGGCTGATTTGGCCAGCCGGGTTCGCCCGAGCTTTGCCTTGCTTCGCCTCATTGCTGCGTCGCGGCTCGAGAATCGTCAGTCCGAGAGCCGGGCCAAGCGCAACGCGTCGGCGCATTACGACCTTGGCAACGATTTGTTCGAGCGAATGCTCGACAAACGAATGATTTATACCTGCGGATATTGGCGTGAGGCCACCGATCTTGACTCGGCTCAGGAAGCCAAACTGGATCTCATCTGTCGAAAGCTCAAGCTCGAGCAGGGGATGCGCATCCTCGATATCGGTTGTGGTTGGGGCGGGTTCGCTCAGTTCGCGGCCGAACGCTACGACGTGCACGTGACGGGCATTTCGCCGGCGGTCGAGCAGGTGACGTTGGCGAAAGAACGAACCGCGGGTTTACCGGTGCGGATCATGCAGGCCGACTATCGCGAGTTGGCCGACGAGGCCGAGATGGCGGGTCACTTCGACCGGATCACATCGATCGGGATGATGGAACATGTGGGGCCCCGCAACCTCGGCACATTCTTCGAGACTTGCGACACGCTGCTGGCCGCCGACGGGATGATGTTGCATCACACGATCGGGTCCAACGAATGGAAAACCCACACCGACCCGTGGTTCGACAAATACATCTTCCCGGGCGGCGTGTTGCCGTCGTTGGGTCAGATCGCGAGGGCCGCGGAGCGGGTTTGGTCAATCGAGGACGTGCACAACTTTGGTCCCGATTACGACCGTACGTTGATGCATTGGCACCAAAACATCGATTCTTGCTGGGCCGAGATCCCGCACTACGACGAGTGGTTCCGGCGCACCTGGGAGTACTACCTGCTTGGCTCGGCCGCGGGCTTTCGGGTGCGGGCTCTGCAACTGTTCCAGGTCGTGTTCACTAAAGCGAAACAGCGTCTTGCGGTTTACGAAGCGGTGCGCTGAACGACGTAAGCACATACGCGGTGATGATCGGCGCAACCGCCCGCGAGATATCGAAGAACCTCCACCAGACTTGACGGCTCATCAACAGCGCAAGTATCACGAAGCCCATAGCTCCAGCCGCGCTGTAGTTCGGTTGCTGGATGCCGCGCACGATCAGCATTGGCATGACGATCACGAGGCCGGCGATAACGGCAAGGTCCACAGGGTTGGCGGCCCAGTTGTCCCACGCGTCTACCATCCCGCCGAACGGCCACCCGAACTCTTGCACCTGGTCAACGCCTGAGCCGACATCGAGCCTGACTCGCAGGTAAGCCGCCCAAGCCCCGGCCGCCAACGTAGGCACGATTCCGATCATGAACGGTATTCGGCGGGTTCGCCAGAGCCGCAGGATGAGGACGCCCGCGAGGTACAGAAACATCACTTCGCGAGCCAAGACCGCGGCGGTAAACCACCACATCGCCGCTTGATCCCGGTCCTCTTCGAGCGCGAGAGTGGCCCACAGCGCGGCGGCAAACGCCACTATCCCAGCACCCGAAATATCGAACTCGAAGAGCACTCCGGGGTTGGCGACGAACGCCAATCCGAGCCACGGCGAACCTCCGTAGCGCTGAGCCAAACGGCTGGCCGCTAGCGTTCCGGCGGCTACCGCGGCGAGGTTGATCAGGGCCATCGTCCACGGCACAAACCCGGCCGGGGTCAGCCCACCGAACCCGGCGACCAGCGGGAACAACATGCGCTGGCCGCGATACACGGGGCGATCCAGAAACACCGCATGGTCAGCAGGTGATAGGTAAAGCGGGTCGAGCGCCTGGATAAAGAAGAACTTGCCGTCGTGGCCGAGATCATCGGAATGAGCGACCGAACGGTCCATGACTTGCTCGGCGTGGGCGGTCAACCCGTTGGCGGGATCATCGGCGCCGAATTTGACGAGGCCGGCGATATCGCCGTCGTGTCGCAGCAAGGAAGCGACGATTACCAGCACACCGACCAGCAAGGCCACGGCGCTTACTCGTCGTTCGGTGGGGGATAGCGATCGCACCCGCTTCTTTCGGCAGGTTGCCGGCGCCGAGTGAGGCCTTGGTGCGACCGCTGACAGCAAACCCGTTTAGAATTGCTCCTCTTCGGTACTGCCCTTGAGGGCCAAGGTCGACGATGTTCCACCAGAGATCACGGTGGCGATGTCGTCGAAGTAGCCGGCGCCCACTTCGCGCTGGTGTTTCGTGGCGGTGTAGCCGTCGTCTTCCATACCGAATTCGCGCTGCTGAAGCTCGACATAAGCGGTCATGTCGTTGCTGTTGTAACCGTTGGCAAGGTCGAACGCCGAGGCGTTCAGAGCGTGCCAGCCGGCGAGGGTGATGAACTGGAAGGCGTAGCCCATCGCCCCGAGCTCGCGTTGGAACTTGGCGATGTCGTCATCATCGAGAGCGGCTTTCCAGTTGAACGATGGCGAACAGTTGTAGGAGAGCATCTGGTCGGGGTACTCGGCCTTGACTGCTTCGGCGAACTTGCGGGCCTGGGCCAGGTCGGGAGTACCGGTCTCGCACCAGATGAGGTCGGCGTACGGGGCGTAGGCCAGGGCTCGTTTGATCGGAGTCGCGATGCCAGGTTCGGTGTAGTAGAAGCCTTCGGCGGAGCGCTCTCCGGTGAGGAACTCTTGGTCACGTTCGTCAACGTCGGTAGTCAGCAAGTTTGCCGCCAGGGCGTCGGTGCGGGCCAACACAATGGTGGGAACCCCAGCAACGTCGGCCGCGAGACGCGCCGCGTTGAGAGTGGCGACATGTTGCTGGGTCGGAATCAGAACCTTGCCACCCATGTGGCCGCACTTCTTGGCTGAGCTGAGCTGATCTTCCCAATGCACACCGGCGGCGCCAGCCTCGATCATGGCCTTCATCAACTCGTAGGCGTTGAGGGGGCCGCCAAATCCAGCTTCGGCGTCGGCGACTATCGGCAACATGTAGTCCCGGCTGGGGCTGCCACTGGTCTCTGACCATTCGATTTGGTCGGCGCGCCGCAAAGCGTTGTTGATTCGGGAGACAACCGACGGCACCGAGTTGGCGGGGTACAGCGACTGATCGGGGTATACCTGTCCGGCCAAGTTGGCATCGCCAGCCACCTGCCAACCCGACAAGTAGATGGCGGGGAGATCAGCTTTGGCGTACTGGATGGCTTGGCCACCAGTCATCGCGCCAAGAGCGTGGACGTAATCCATCGAGTTGATCCGGTCCCACAGCTTCTCGGCCCCTTGGCGAGCAAGGGTGTGTTCGGGGGTGACCGAGCCGCGGAGGCGTACAACGTCTTCGGCGGTGTAGTCGCGTTGCACACCATTCCAACGCGGATTGTCGGCCCAGTCCTTTTTGAGCGCTGCGACCTGGTCGGCGAAGTTTGGGTTCATTTGGATGTTCTCCTTGGGGGTATTACTACGAAAGGGTTAGATGAGGCCGGCGGCTTCGACCGGCAGAAATTGCACGAGGTCGTCACGAAACGTCAAAGATTCGAGCAGCTTCTGAGCCTCGTCATGGCGGGTCTGGCGCCACGTGCTGGCGCCAACTTCGGGTCGCAGGGCTTCGGACTCTTCGGCAATGAGGCGCTCGAGCAGGTCGTCGTCAACGGTGCGACCGTTGGACAGTTCGACTTGGTGGCGGCGCCACTGCCAGATTTGGGTTCGGCAAACTTCGGCCATCGCCGTGTCCTCGAGATGGTCGTCGATCGCAACCGCGCCGTGTCCGCCGAGCCAGTCGCCGATGTAGTGCAACGCAACCCTGATGTTGTGTCGCAAGCCTTCTTCGGTTCTTTGTCCACGCGATGTGCGGATCGCCAGCAGATCACTGCCGGTTACGTAGACGTCGTCACGCTGCACTTCGATTTGATGAGGGCGATAGCTGAGCACCCGGTTGAACTCGTGTTCGGCGACACCCACAATCGCGGGCTGAGCAATACGCGTACCGTCGAACCCGTCGCCGGCTTCTCGGCGCTTGTCGACGGTAACTTTGCGCAGAGCGGCGCTGGTGCGCTCGGGATGAGCAGGATCGGGAATCACGCCCGACATGCCGCCGATGGCATGAGCGCGACGCCGATGACAGGTAGAAACCAGCAGTTCGGTGAACGAACGAATGAACGGTGTTGTGGCCGTGAGGTTCTGGCGATCAAAAAGTACGAACTCTGGATCGTCGGAGAAGGTCTTCATGATGCTGAAGAGGTAGTCCCAGTTGCCGGTATGAAGGCCGGTGATGTGGTCGCGTAGCTCGAAGAGGATCTCGTCCATGGCAAAAGCCGCGCTGATGGTTTCGATCAAAACGGTGGCTCGGATCGTGCCGTGCGCCAACCCGAGCTCGTGTTCGGTCCATTCGAAAACCTCACGCCACAGCACCGCATCGGCAGGGCCCTCGAATTTCGGCAGGTAAAAATAGGGTGCGGTTCCGGAGGCGAGCGCCGCCTTGGCGTTGTTGGCTACGCAAACGCCGAAATCAAACAACGACGCGGCAACCGGTTCGCCGTCGACGGATACATGGTGTTCGGTTAGGTGCCAACCGCGTGTCCGAACAACCAAAGTGGCCGAGTCGGGGCCCGGTCCCCGCATGACTCCATCGAATTCGGCAGTGAGCGTCCCGGCGTAGGCGTCGCGCAAGTTGAGTTGTCCATCAACGCAGTTGTGCCACGTTGGCGAAGTGGTGTCTTCGAAATCGGCCATGTAGACGCGTGCACGAGAGTTGAGCGACTCGACCATTTCGGTGCGCGAGACCGGTCCGGTCAGCTCGGTGCGACGGTTGACCAGATCGATTGGGGCGGGCGCTATATGCCAGTCGTTGCTTCGGATGTGGGCGGTCGTGGGGTCAAACGACGGCCGTGTACCGCTTGCGTAAGCCGCTCGTTGGGCGGCGTGTCCCGCCAGCAGGTCGGCTCGTGGCCCTCTGAATCGTCGGTGCAAATCGGTGAGAAAGCTCAATGTCGACGGTGAGAGCACCTCGGCGGCCGCCGAATGGGGGTCGAAACGCACGCCCTTGACGACGTCGGTTGCCGTGTTCATACGGTGATGATCGGCTCGAACGGGCTTAACAACAACCTCTTTTTGATCGCTGATCAACAAACCCCTTTCGATTATTCGAAAGATCTGCCAAAGTTGCAGGTAGTGAGTGACGAACTTGACCTCCTGATGTTGGGCCAGCAGGTGCGCCATGCCCGCAAACGGCGAGGGGCGACGCTGGCCGATCTGAGCGATCTGGTCGGGCGGCCGGTCCCGTACCTGTCCCAGCTCGAGAACGGCAAGGTCGAACCAAAGCTCAGCCTCATCACCGATTTGGCATCGGCCTTGGAAACGTCGACCGGAGCCCTGCTCAGCGACGAACCCCCGGGGCACCGCGCCGCGCTCGAAATCGAAGTCGAACGAGCTCAACAAGATCCCGCCTACAAGGCTCTGGGACTTCCGTATCTGAAACCGTCGGCCAAGGTCGGCGACGACGTACTCGAACATCTCGTCGCGCTTTGGGGGGCCGTGAGCGGTCGACCCAGCTCGGGCGACGCAATTGCCCCCGACCTAGCCGAGTTGGCGCGCGGCGCCAACAATTCTTTGCGCCACGAGATGCGCGAGCGCAACAACTACTTCTCAGAGATCGAAGCGATCGCGCGCCAAGGTCTCGACTCGGCCGGCTACAGCGGATCTGGACCGGTCAGCGAGCGGGTTCTGACCGAACTGGCGATGCACTACGGGTTCACTATCGAGCGGGTCAACCACATGCCCCGTTCGGCGCGAAGCATCACCGACCGACGCGACAAGATCATCTTCATACCCGACCGTGGCGGGCTCAAGATCCGTCAGGCTCGAAGCGTCGTGTTGCAAACCCTCGGCCACTTCGCCCTGGACCACTCCGAGACCAAAGACTTTGCCGGCTACTTGCGCCAACGTATCGAGTCGAACTACTTCGCGGCGGCGGTGCTGGCGCCAGAAGAACCAGCGGTCAAGTTGTTGCGGGAGGCCGACGCAGCCGAAGACTTGTCGGTTGAAGACCTCAAGGAAGCGTTCTATGTCTCTTATGAGATGGCTGCACACCGGTTCACGAACCTGGCGACCCAACATCTCGGGGTGCCGTGTCACTTTCTTCGCACCGACAGCGAAGGAGTCATCGACAAGGCCTACGAGAACGACGGCGTGGGGTTCCCAGAAGCAGTAGACGGCGGACCGGAGGGTGAGCGAGTCCCGCGACAATGGGGCAGCCGCCAGGCATGGAACGCAACGGGAAGTTTCCTGCTGCATTCGCAGTACACCGTGACCGAAGTCGGCGAGTTCTTTTGCACTACCTATATCGAGACCGAGACCGATCGCCATCCCTACGCCATCGCCCTCGGTACCACGGCCACTGAGGCCTTTCGGTTCCGAGGCAGCAACACGTTACGACGCGAGTACGCACGCGATCGAGAGATCCAACCAGACCCTCTTTTGGTAGAGCAGTGGGACGGGCTTGCGTGGCCCTCGGCGGCCGAACGAAGTCATGTGCTTTCGGCGCTACCGGCCTCGCACCGAGAGTTCAGCCCGTTTCCCGGCATAGATCTGCTCGACGTCTATCGATTCCTGGAAAGGCAGCGTCGAGGCCGGAGGCCCTAGTCGCGCAAAACCACCAGGTGGTCCAGGCAATGCGTCGCGGCGTGAATGAGTTCGCGGCGGGCCCCATCGAGCTTCACAACAATGAGGTCGGATCCTGCCGACCGGAGTCGGCCGCGAAACTCGTCGCCGCCGGCCGACACAACCACTGTCGGTTGTTCCTCGGCCAGCTCCGCCAGCGCTACTGCGAGCGACACTTCGAATGCGACGGGCCGCTCGGTGCCGGCGACGTCGTCGCTAGTGAGCGTTCGAACCAAAGCAAGACATCGCAGCGGCACGATCACGTCGCCAAGTCGTGGCTCGCGGACAACTACGAAATCGATGCCGATCGCCACGACCATGCCGCGCACCCGGTGGCTGCCAGTGGTGGTGATCAGCACCGCTCGTTTGCGTTCGGAGAGATCGAGCAGGAGGGCTATGAGGTTGGCATCGTCGTTGGCTTGTTGTTCTAGTAGGCGTTGGCGGGCGCGGGCTTTTGCTGCTTCGTCAACCACGCCCTCGGCGAGCCATTGATGAAGAGATGCATGAGCATCGTCGGGCCGATCCACGCTCAGACCATAGCGATCGGGCTATTCGCTGCCCTCAGTGGCGCTCAGAGCGCTACCATCGCGACAGACAATGACCGACCTGACCACCACCATCCGCGTTCCCGGCAACCACCTAATGAGCGCCCTGCTCGGCGAACACGACAGTCACCTTCGTTCCATAGAAGAGCAGTTCCCAGAAACCGCCATAACCGTGCGCGGTAACGAGATTCATCTCGGCGGAGCTGCAGCATCAGTAGTGGCGACGTTGTTCGAGGAGCTTGTGGTGCTCGCCGAGCGCGGCCAACGGCTCGATTCGCGCACATTGGCACGCACCATCGACATGGTCCGAGCCGACGAGAAGCCATCGGCGGTGTTCACCCACGAGGTTTTGCGAGCCGACAAGGGCCGCGTAATTCGTCCCAAATCGAGCGGTCAAAAGAGCTATGTCGAAGCCATAGCGGCCAATGTGATCACCTTTGGGATCGGTCCGGCGGGAACCGGCAAATCGTGGCTGGCGGTGGCGATGGCCGTAAGGGCCCTTCAGGCCGGCGAAGTCGAACGAATCATTTTGACCCGGCCCGCCGTCGAGGCTGGCGAACGGCTTGGTTTCTTGCCGGGCGACCTCATGGCCAAGGTCGATCCGTATCTCCGACCGCTCTACGACGCGCTGCAAGACATGGTCGGAATCGATGGCATGGAACGGCTCCTCGAGCGAGGAGTGGTCGAGGTTGCGCCGCTCGCCTTTATGCGAGGGCGGACGCTCAACTCGTCATTTATCATCCTTGATGAAGCCCAAAACACCACACCAGAGCAGATGAAAATGTTCTTGACCAGGATCGGGTTCGGCTCCAAAGCCGTCATCACTGGCGATGTAACCCAAGTCGACGTGATCAACAGTCGCAGCGGGTTGGGGGGCCTCGAGAAAATTCTGGGAAACGTCGATGGGATCGGGTTTGTCCAGCTTGGCGGACTCGACGTCGTGCGACACCGAATCGTGCAAGACATCGTGAACGCTTACGAAAAGGCCGCCGCCGATGATCCGCCCGTCGGCCAGGCGTGACCGAGAAGCTGGCGTCGGTCGTTGTTCTAGACGAGCAAGACGACCACCTGATCGATATCCACCGATGGGCCGACCTGGCCCGGTGTTCGCTGGCTTCGAGAAACGTCCGCGTTGGCGAGGTCAACTTGATATTTGTCGAAGAGACCCAAATTCACGAGCTGAATCGTCTACATATGGGCAAGGATCGTCCCACCGACGTGTTGTCGTTTCCCCTTGATGGGCCCGATGCGTTTTCTGAGGACTCGCTAATCGGGGACATCGTGGTGTGTCCGGCGGTCGCGGCGAAGAACGCAGCCGAACATGTGGGCCAGGATCACCATCGCGGGACTATCGAGGACGAACTCGCGCTGTTGGTGGTTCATGGCGTGCTTCACATTCTGGGTTTCGATCACATGAACGATTCCGACGCCGAAATCATGGAGTCGATCGAACAAGAGCTGTTGGGGGCGCATTACCGATGAGCGCATCTTTCGCCGGCGCCATCGTCATCGTCGCACTTACTCTCATAGCGGCCATCACCGCGGCCGCCGAAACGGCACTCACTCGGATTGGCCGAGCTCGCGCCGAAGGTTTGGCCCACGACGACGCCAACAACTCCGGACCCTTGCTGGCGGTGCTTGACGACCGCGAGACCTCACTTGTTCCGCTTCTGTTCCTGCGGGTTGGTTGTCAGGCCGGTGTTGTGGCGATCGTCGTGTCGCTCATCGATGGACGAACAAGTGCTGCGGGTATTGCCGGCGTTGTCGTGGCGGTCGTGGTGGGTTTGTACGTGCTGGCCGAGGCGGTGCCACGGATATGGGCGCTGCAACACATAGATGCTGCCGCGATGCGATCGGCCCGCCTGCTGAGAACCATCTTGAGGATCGCCCCTTTGCGGTGGCTCACCCGGATCCTCACCGGGGTCGCCAACGTCGTGTTGCCCGGTCCGTCCGGCGCGCCAGTGATCTCAGAAGACGAGCTCATCGCCATGACCGAAGCAGCGGCCGCGATCGACGCCATCGACGACGAGGAACGCGACCTAATCGAGTCGGTTTTTGCGTTGGGCGACACGATCGTGCGAGAGGCGATGGTGCCGCGAACCGACATGATCACCGCCATGTCGACTGCGACGCTCACCGAGGTGCTCGACATCGCTGACGAGTCAGGGCTTAGCCGGGTCCCGATCCTGGGCAAGGGAATCGACGACGTGATCGGGGTGGCGTTGGTAAAAGATCTGAGTCGCGCCGAGCGGGCCGGCAACGGCTTGATCGAAGTTGGGTCGCTGATGCGACCACCGCGGTTCATTCCCGAAACCAAACACGCCGACGATCTCTTGCGCGAGATGCAAAGCGCCCAACACCATCTGGCGATCGTGATCGACGAGTACGGCGGAACTGCTGGTCTCGTAACTCTCGAAGACCTGGTCGAAGAGTTGGTCGGGGAGATCGTTGACGAATCCGACAACGAAGAGCCGCTTTATCAGCCGCTGGCCGACGGAAATCTCCGAGTCCACGGCCGAATGCCGGTTGACCAGCTCGAGAACCTGATCGATGCCGAACTCGACGATGGCGAGTCCGACACCGTAGGTGGTCTCATATTCAATACCCTCGGACATGTGCCTGAAGTTGGTGAATCGATCAAGACTCGAGAAATGACCCTTCACGTCGAACGTATGGAAGGCCGGCGTATCACCGGCGTGCGGCTGACGAGGCCAGATCATGGCTGAGTACCGATCCGGTTTCGTCACGTTGGTGGGTCGACCCAACGCCGGTAAGTCGACGCTGCTCAACCAGATCCTTGGTCAAAAGGTTTCGATAGTGAGCGATAAGCCGCAAACCACCCGGACGCAGGTTCGAGGGGTTCACACGACAGATACCCACCAATTGGTATTCGTTGATACGCCCGGAATCCACAAGCCGCGCAGTGCGCTCGGGTCGAGTCTCAATGCCACTGCTTCTCAAGCCACAAGAGACGTCGACGTTGTCTGTTTTGTGCTCGACGCCACCGCCGCTTACGGGCGCGGCGACCAATACGTCGCCCAGTCGCTGCCCAACGACGCGGTCGTTGTGATCACCAAAGCCGATATCGCCAAACCCGAACAGGTTCTGAGTCAGCTCAAGGCGACGTCGGAACTCACAGCCGACGCGTGGTTCCCGGTGAGCGGGGTTACCGGCGAGGGCGTACCGGATCTGATCGCCTATCTAGAGGGACGGTTGCCGGAGGGTCCTCAGTACTACCCCGAAGACATGGTGAGCGACGTCCCCGACCCGTTCTGGGTCGCCGAACTTGTTCGCGAGCAGTTGTTGGCCGTGGCGCGCCAAGAGTTGCCTCATTCGATCGCCACACGCGTAACCGAGTGGGAATGGCCCCGGATTCGATGCGAGATTCTTGTCGAACGAGAATCGCAAAAGGCAATGGTGATCGGAAAAGGCGGCGAGAACCTCAAAAAGGCCGGCACCGCGGTGCGGCGTCAACTGCCGGAGGGGGCTTTCGTCGAACTGTTCGTCAAGGTCGAGAAGAACTGGCAGCGGCGCCCCGAGTCGGTAGCCGAGCTCGGCTACTAACGAGTCACCCGAGGAACTAGACCCGGTCGGGGTCGCCTGGGGTTTCGTCCCCGTATCGCTCTGCGTAAGCCAACCATTCGACCAGCCAGGCTGTATACGCCGCTTCGTCGGGAGGGTCGGTTGTCGAATCGCCCGCGCCGGGGAGCGGTGGCGGGCCATCGGCCAACGCCGACGAGATCGAAATAGCGGTTGCGGTGGGCTCCACTGGTTTGAACGGGTTGACGCCGTCCTCGAACGGCAGTCCGGGAAAGTCGTTGGCTGCTTCCTCGGCCTCGGTGGCCGGGGCGAACAGCGCACTGTTGTCGTCGGGTTCGGCCAATGTTGGGACGGCCGGGGCTTCGGACCCGAACGGAGACGATGGATCGACCCGAGCGAACGGCGACGGTCCATTGGTGTCGCTAGTGAACGGGTCCGGTGACTCGGCAGAAAACCCGGGGGTGTCCTCTTGGAGCGGAACGTCGGTAAAGGGCCGAGGTCGAGAGAACGGGTCGGGAATTTGCCGGCCGGCGAGTGGAAGGTCGTTGTCGACTGGGCTGCTGTTGTTGTTGCGGAACGGATCCACATGTCCAGCGGCAAAAGGATCGTTCGGCGATGCGGGAATCCAGGAACCAACTTCGGCTCCATTGCTTGCAAGGCCAACTGAATCGAAAGGATCGATGGCTATGGATGGCATCGAGGCCGGTTCGGGCTGTTCGGGGTTGGGGACCGGAGGCGGGGCCTCGGCACCGCGTCGTGGCAACGCGGGGGCGTCGTCGAGGGCAAGTTCGAGCGACAGAGCGCTGGTTGAAGCGGGAAGACTCTCGAGTCGCTGACGCATCTCGATCAACAAGTTCTCGCGTTCGGTCGCCGTTGCTCCGGTGGGCGTCTCTTTCTTCGACTCGTTGGATCCGTACATAAATCAGCGCAACAATCAGTCCCGAACCAGCGCCGGCGAGCAGCCAAGTCGTTGGGTTGGCCACGTCGGTCCCGCCAATAACGGCATGGTAAGTGCCGGCGGCGACGGCCACCAACGACAGTCCGTGAGTCAGCCGCCAGACGCGGTCGCTGATCCTCGAGCGAAGGATCGAGGTAACTTCGACGGCAATTAGGGACCACGCGGCGATTACTCCAAGCGTGGTTGCCAAAACGTCCCAGTCGGAGGTGACCGGAGCAATGAGTTCGGCCCAGCTGAACGGTATGGACGGTTCGAGCCAGAGCGAAACGAGATGGGCGCCGAGGAACACGAGAGTTATGCCGCTCAGGAAGCGATGAAGCTCACCAACCCACGGCCCGCCGCTGCGCCCATTCTTCGCCCCGGCTGCCAAGACGACGCCAATCAGCACTGACGACCACGCGGTCGACAGTGACATCAGTCCCGTTGCACGGGTCGCGTACCACCACACTTGTTCGCTCACGGCCCTCCAGTCGGCAGTACCGAGGGATTTGGGAGGATTCGAGGCGACCCGGCGGGTTAGGAGTCGCGGAGCTGTCGTAGAAATTGTTCGGCTTCGCCGCGTTCTCGCGTGCGGGGCATCGGCGGCAACGCGTTGATGAGCGACCAGCGGTAGCTCTTGGCTTTGGCCAAGCGCGGGTCGAGAACCGCAACGACCCCTTGATCGGTCGCGGTACGGATCAGCCGTCCCGCGCCTTGGGCGAGCATGGTCGCGGCGCGCGGCAAATCGATCTGGCCGAAGGCCGCGGCCCCCGCCCGATCCCGACGGGCCTGGAGCACCGGATCGTTGGGCCGCGGGAAAGGCAGACGATCGATGATCACGAGGCGACACGTCGACCCGGGAGCGTCGACGCCTTGCCAAAACGACATCGTGGCGAACAGCGACGTTGGCTCGTCTTCCACGAATTCGCGAAGCAGGGCATTCTTCGAACCTTCGCCTTGCATCAGAATTGGCCACGGCAGCCGACCCTCGAGTTTGTCGACCGCTTCTCTCATCGCCGCGAAACTTGTAAAGAGGGCAAGCGTGCGCCCGCCGGCCGCGACCATCAGCGATTCGATCTCGGCTAGCTGCGATTCGCGAAAGTCGCTGGCGCGAGGATCTGGCAACTCTGGCGGACAGTAAAGCAGCGAGTTCGATTCGTAGTCGAAGGGGCTGCCCACATCGAGTTCGGCAGTGGTTGACGGCAGACCGAGCCGGGCCGTGGCTTTTGGGGGCAGCGTGGCCGATGTGAGGATGCCGACTCGGTTGTCCCAGAGATTCTCTGCCAGTAGCGGGCCTACTTCGATCGGGGTTGACCGCAGGCTGGGGTTCGACGGCGGACCATCGATCCACATGACTTCGTCGTCCCGGGGCCAGCGCACCGCATCGATATCGTCGATGAGCGAGGTCGCCATCTGGCGGGCCCGGATGGCTTTGGCTTTGGTGTCGGGCGGTGCCGTGTCGGGAACGGCTCTAAGGGCGTTGAGAACGCGGTCAACCGCGGTGCGGGTGTTGTCGAGAGCCCGACCCAACTCCTCGTCGGGCCCGGACTTGAGCCGGTCGCCGATCAACGGTTCGAGGGCGACGTGCAGTTCGGTGGCGGCGGTTTCGGCTGACTCGGAAGCGTCACGCTCGACGAGAACCGCCGATGCATTGCGGGCGCATTGTTGAACCCGCGCTGCGGAGATCTGTCGTCCGGCTGCTTCGGCCACGATGTCTTCGAGTTGGTGGGCCTCGTCGATGATGACCACGTCGTGTTCGGGCAGGATTGATTCGACCATGATCGCCAGTGCGTAGAGGTGGAGGTTGACCACCAATACGTCGGCCGTGGCGGCTTTGCGACGGGCTTTCTCGGCGAGACAGTCGTCGCCGCGCGGGCAGCGGCCGGCGCCTGGGCATTCGTCGCGTCCGACCGAAACGAGGCGCCAATCCCGGTCGCTGATGTTGTCGAGTTCGGCACGGTCGCCGGTGGCGCTCGTTTTGGCGAACTCTTTGAGCTGGTCGATGGTTGATTGTTTGATCGGGGAGTCGGAGATGTCGAGATCGAGGGTGTCGTCGGTTTGGAGTTCGTCGAGTCGCTGGAGGCACAGATAGTTCGACCTTCCTTTGAGAACGGCGAACTCCAATGGCGTGTCGAGGTGCTCGGCGACGAACGGCAAGTCCTTGTTGGCGAGCTGGTCTTGCAACGCCTTGGTGGCTGTTGCGACAATCGTTGGTTTGGCCGACAGTGCAACCGGAACGAGATAAGCCAGCGACTTTCCGGTGCCGGTCCCGGCCTCGATCACCGCGTGCCCATCGTCGGATATGGCGGCTGCCACCGCCGCCGCCATCTCCCTTTGACCATCACGTTGTTCCCCTCCACCTGGCAGAGCGGAGGTGACGTGATCGAGAAGTTCGAAGGTTGTTTCGCGAAGGGTCAAGGGTGCTCCGGGTGAGGCTCGTCGGAGCCTACGTCGCGACCCGACTTATCCTGCGAACTACGTGCGGGCAACCGCGTCGTGGTCCGCCGGTCGGGCTAGGTTGCCGGGGTGAAGATCGAAGACCTCGATGCCGCCGCCATACCGCGACACATCGCCTGTGTAATGGACGGAAACGGCCGTTGGGCCCAGGCCCAAGACCTACCCCGCACCGACGGTCACAAGGCCGGCGAGCACTCGCTATTCGAAGTGGTTGATGCTTGCGATGATGCTGGGGTCGAGTGGCTCACCGTGTACGCCTTCAGCACCGAGAACTGGCGGCGCCCGCCCGACGAAGTCAAGTTCCTCATCAATTTCAACGAAGAGATCCTGCTGCGTCGTCAGGAAGAACTCCACCAACGCAACATTCGGATCCGTTTCATCGGGCGTCGCGATTGGAGGGTGCCGCGCCGGCTCATCAAACGTATGAACGAGGCCGCCGATCTGACCAGAAAGAACACCGGACTCACGTTTACGATTGCCTTCAACTATGGCGGCCGCGCCGAGATTGTCGACGCGGTCAAACAGATCGTCGAGGCTGGGACACCGGCCGACAAGATCACCGAGAAGACCATCGCTCGCCGGTTGTACGACCCCGAGATGCCCGACCCCGACCTGATGATTCGTACGTCGGGCGAGTACCGCACGTCGAACTTCCTGCTCTGGGAGTTGGCCTACAGCGAGTTGTTGTTCACCGATACACCGTGGCCCGAGTTTGGTCGCGACGCGCTGATTGCCGCCGTTCACGAATATCAGACCCGAGACCGACGCTTTGGCGGCGTCAACTCTGGGGGCTGACCAGTGAGTCTGTACCGCGATCACGCTGTCGTGCTACGGAGCTGGAAACTTGGCGAGGCTGATCGAATCGTCAGCATGCTCACCCACGATCACGGCAAGGTTCGTGGGGTCGCCAAGGGCGTGCGCCGCACCAAGAGCAAGTTCGGGGCGCGCCTCGAACCTTTGAGCCACATCTCGATCCAGCTGTACCGCGGTCGTGGCGATCTCGACACCATCACCCAAGTCGAGACGGTCGACCGCTTCGGTCGGCTTCGCTCGGACCCTGATCGGTTTGCGCGGGCCGAAGCCATGCTCGAAGCAGTCGATCAGGTTGCTCAGGATCGCGAGCCTGATCCATCACTCCACGTGATGTTGGTGCGAGCGTTGCGGACGCTGAACGAGACCGACTCGGCGCTCGTCGTGGCCGCCTTCTTTCTCAAGCTGCTCGCTCACGAAGGTCTGCAACCCCAAGTCGACGAATGTGTGTCTTGTGGATCTGACGGCCCCATCGAAGCAATTGATCTTCACGACGGGGGAGTGTTGTGCCGATCGTGTCGCCGCGGTCGTCCCCTCAGCGACGAAGCGCTGCAGTTGCTGCGCCGAATCCTCGGCGGTGGCTTGGCCGGCGTTCTGGCCGAACCAGTCGGTCCGGCAACGTCTGAGGTCGACCTGTTGTCGGTTGCCCTGCTCGAACACCACATCGAGCGGCGGCTGCGGTCGGTCGCAGTGATGGACCAGACCAACTAAACAACCGCGTTGTTTACTGGCTGATCGGGACCCAACGGCCTTGGTTCTCGTTCCACTGCATCCACGCTTTGAGGTCGGGATCCCACTGGATGTAGGTGTCGCGAGCTTCGTCCCACACCGGAGCGTCGACGCCCGAAGGCGACGGCTCGGGGTCGGGTTCGACGACGGCGGGCTCGGGTGCCGGCTCGGGCTCGGTCTCGATGACCACGGTGGGTTCGGGTTCGATGACCACGGCGGGCTCGGGTGCCGGCGGAGC
>CAZDEB010000011.1:91578-121525 GCA_964504305.1 uncultured Candidatus Nemicrothrix sp.
TGACCACGGTGGGTTCGGGTTCGATGACCACGGCGGGCTCGGGTGCCGGCGGAGCCGGTGCCGGTGCCGGTGGAAAAGGAGCCGGTGCCGGTGCCGGTGGAAAAGAGGGCGGGGACGGTGCCGGTGGAAAAGGGGGCGGTGGGGTCGCGATTGACTCGGTGTCGACGTCGACATCGACATCGGGGTCGGTGCCGAGATCGAAGCGCGGGCCGGTGGGAGGCGGAGGAGTGCTGGGTTGCGGCGGTGGCGCCGGTTGCGCGAACAGCGGTGGGGGCGGCGAGACCTTGTTGACGCCGGTGAGCATGACGGGGCGGCCGACTTCGTTGGCCTCGATCACGATCGTGCGAGCGACCCGATCCCCGAGTCGGCGATGTCCTTTGGTGGTGGAGATCAAGAGGAGGCCGAACACGGGCGCAAAGAATGGGAAGGCGTCGAAACACCACATCAAACCTCGTCCGATGTTTGCGCCGATGCCCGCAGGATTGAAAGTGTCGTGGTTGACGACCCGCAAGCCGAACACCAGCTTGCCTGGACTCCAGCCGGTTAACCCCGGGATGATCATGGTGGTCATGACGACCCAGCCGATCCAGATGGCGAACACGCCGGCCGTTTCGCCGCCTCGTCCTACGAGAACATCGCTTCCGAACTGGATGCACCAATCGTTGCTGAGATCGTTGATTCGGGTGCATGCGTTCTCGGCGTCGATGTCGGTGGGGAACGCCGTCGACGTGAAAGTTGCACCTATGAAGAGTCCTATCCACAACGTCCCGAGGCCGGCGTCGACCAGCCAGGCCAGCATCCGTCTACCAACAAGGGCGGTTGGGTCAGTTCTCGTAGCGGGGGAGATCGATTGCACCTCTAAATAGTCGCGCATGCAGCGGCGCCGCGCCGGTAGCCTGCTGCGCTATGTCCCCCGAATCGGCCCTGTCTGCCCCGGATCCCGACCTCTTCGACAAGATCGTCAACCTGTCGAAGCGTCGAGGTTTTGTCTTTCAGTCAGCAGAAATCTACGGCGGCTTTCGCTCCACGTACGACTACGGGCCGTTGGGTGTGCTGTTGCTGCGCAACGTCAAGGATGCGTGGTGGCGTTCGATGGTTCAGCTGCGTCACGACGTTGTCGGGCTCGACGCATCGATTCTCACACCGCCGCAGGTCTGGCAAGCATCGGGCCACTTGGCCAATTTCAGCGACCCTTTGGTCGACTGCACCAACTGCAACGCTCGTCACCGCGTTGACAAACTCGACGATCCCGACACCTGTCCCACGTGTGGCACGTCTGGATCTTTCACCGAGGCCCGCGATTTCAACTTGATGTTCAAGACTCAGGCCGGTCCGGTGGCCGACACCGCAGCCGATGTTTTTCTTCGCCCCGAAACCGCGCAGGGAATGTTCATCAACTTCGCCAACGTGCTCAACACCAGTCGCAAGAAGCCGCCGTTTGGTATCGCCCAGATCGGTAAGTCGTTTCGCAACGAGATCACCCCCGGCAACTTTGTGTTTCGCACCCGCGAGTTCGAGCAGATGGAGATGGAGTTCTTTGTGCCGCCGGCCGACAGTCAGCGGTGGTACGAATACTGGTGTCAGACCCGTATGGATTGGTACCTCGATCTCGGTATGGATCCGGCTGCGATCCGCCTGCGCGAACACGACGCCGAGGAGTTGGCCCACTATTCGACCGGCACCGCCGACGTCGAATACTTGTTTCCTTGGGGCTGGGACGAACTCGAAGGCATTGCCAACCGCGGCGACTACGACCTCACCCAGCACGCCAACGCGTCGGGCGAAAAGCTCGACTATTTCGACCAGGCCAACAACGAGCGTTACACGCCTCATGTGATCGAGCCGGCTGCCGGCGCAACCCGCACTGCCATGGCCTTCTTGATGGCTGCCTACGACGAGGAAACGGTCAACGACGACACCCGAACGGTGCTGCGTCTCGATCCTCGGCTGGCGCCTTACAAGGTCGCGGTTTTGCCGTTGAGCAAGAAGGACACGCTCACGCCCACCGCTCACGAGATATTCGACATCGTGAAGGGCCGATGGATGGCCGACTACGACGAGACCCAATCGATTGGCAAGCGCTATGCCCGCCAGGACGAAGTTGGCACTCCGTTCTGCGTCACTGTCGATTTCGACACTCTCGACGACCGGTCGGTCACTGTTCGCGAACGTGACTCTCGCCAACAGGACCGCGTGGCGATCGATCGACTCGACGGTTACCTCGCCGAACGACTCGCCTGATCCCGCGTCGGGAGACGCTGCTAGGTTCCAGACAATGGGCATCCACGACGACGACATTGCGCGTGTGCGCAGCGCCGCGGACCTCGTCGAGATCATCGGTGAGCACACCGATATCAAACGTTCGGGCCGTAACTGGATGGCTCGCTGTCCAATGCACGGCGAACGCACGCCTTCGCTTTCGGTGAGCCCCGAAAAGGGTGTCTATTACTGTTTCGGCTGTCAGCGCAGTGGGGATGCCATCACGTTCCTGCAAGAGATGGACAACCTCGATTTTGTGGGGGCGGTCGAATCGTTGGCGGGCCGCTACGGGATCACGTTGCGCTACACCGCCGCCAACGAAGGGGCAGGACGAGCCCGAAAACGCAAGCTGATAGACGCGGTCGGTAAGGCCGCCGACTTTTATCACGAACGGCTTCTCAAGAGCCCCGATGCCGGCGAGGCCCGGAGCTATCTTCGCAGCCGCGGCTACGACGGTGACATCGTGCGCCGCTACAAGATCGGTTGGGCTCCCGATGACTGGGACCAATTGGCTCGCCATCTCAAACTCGGCTCCGACGACCTCAAAGCAGCAGGGCTCGGGTTCGTAAACAAAGCATCGCGGCAACAGGATTTCTTCCGAGATCGGGTGATGTTTCCCATCGCTGACGAACGGGGCGATCCCGTCGGATTTGGGGGTCGGATCCTTCCCGGCCACGAGGGTTCCAAGTACAAGAACACCACCACCGACTCTGACGTCTACGACAAGAGCCGGGTGCTTTACGGACTCCACACTCACCGCGAAGGCATCGTCAAAGCCGGCGAAGCCATCATCTGCGAGGGCTACACCGACGTCATTGGCTACGCGTCGGCAAACATCCCGAGGGCCGTGGCCACCTGTGGGACGGCCCTTACCGAGGATCACGTCAAACTTCTCAAACGATTCTCGGCCAACCGTCTTGTGCTTTCTTTCGACGCCGACGCCGCCGGTCTCGCCGCCGCCGAACGGGTCTACGCGTGGGAACGCGAATACGAACTCGACATACGCGTCGCCGACTTGCCGCCCGGCGTCGACCCCGATGATCTTGCTCGCCAGGATCCCGACGCACTGCTGCGGGCGGTCCAAGAAGCGGTCCCGTTTTTGCGTTTTCGACTTCAGCGGGTGCTTTCTGCGGGTGATCTATCGACGGTCGAGGGTCGGGCCCGTACCGCCGAGCAAGGCCTTGATGTCGTTCGTGAACATCCCGATCCGCTGGTTCGTGATCAGTACCTGATCGAGATCGCCGACACGTGCCGGCTCGACGTCGTTCGCCTTCGCGAACTGCTCGCGGGGGAGCGCCGCGCATCATCGGCGCCCACAAGGGTCGAGCGCGACGAACCGGCCGCTCCCCTGAGGCTCACTCCCGAAGACGAAGCCATCCGGCTGGCCATTCATCGTCCCGAAGAGGTCGAAGGGATGCTCACCGCGGCTCTCTTCGAGGATCCCGTTCGCCGAGAGGCCTTCGCGGCGTTGGAGGCCGATGGCGTGGTGGCGGCCGCCGATCGAGTCGGGAGTCGAGCCGGAAATTTGTTGCGTCGATTGGCGGTCGAGTCCGCCGACGCCGACACCGATGATGTGCTCGCCGGACTGGTCCGAACGGTGGCCGACCGGGTGCTGAAAGACTTGCAACGACAGGCCCGACTGGCGTCGGAGCCCGAAGCGAGACAGGGTTATGCCACGGCGATCGCGTGGGTCAAGACCCAGACCGAATTTCTCGCGGAGCGTGGAACCAGACAACCAGCCATCGCCCAATTGCTACCGTGGCTTACCCAACATGCCGACGGGAGGGGAGAATGACAGACATCGCACCAGTCGTACCACTCCCCGAACCGGCGGCGGCCGAGTTCCGTGAGCTTCTCGACCGGGCGCGCGCCTCGTCTCGTTTGTCGCTCGACGCGCTGGTGCACGCCCTCAAAGATGTCGAGTTCGACCCAGATCTGATCGCCAGCCTTCGCCAAGCGTGCGCCGACGCCGGTGTGGTGCTCGATGAAGAACTCGACTCTCCCGTTCCGGCCGAAATAGTGGTGCCCGAGCGTCCAGCGCAAGACGCCAAAGATGTTGTCGATCTCGACGCGACACCGGTTGACAAAGAGCGGGTGGCACGGGCCGCGGCCTTCGCTGCGACGATTGGTGACGATGTCGAAGAGCCGTCGCGTCGCCGCGCTCGCACTCCTCGCAAAGGCACTGATGGCGGCGGCTCCGACGACCCAGTCCGCATGTATCTCAAAGAGATCGGCGAAGTGCCGCTGCTCGATGCTCGCCAAGAGGTGCGGGTCGCGGCCCGCATCCGCCGCGGCATCGAAGCATCCGAAGCTCTAGAAGTGCTCACCGAGGTTTCCGGCGACGACATCGAGGCTGGCGACCTCGCTCGCTACAACCGTCTCGTCCGCGACGGAAACCGGGCCTCGGACGAACTCACCCGCGCCAATTTGCGTCTGGTCGTATCAATCGCCAAACGTTACGTGGGCCGCGGCATGGTGCTGCTCGACCTCGTCCAGGAAGGCAACCTGGGCCTGATGCGAGCGGTCGAAAAATTCGACCACACCAAAGGCTTCAAGTTCTCCACCTATGCCACGTGGTGGATTCGTCAAGCCATTACCCGCGCTATTGCCGACCAATCTCGGACCATCCGGATTCCGGTCCACATGGTCGAGGCCATGAACCGGGTCAAACGGGTTCAGCGCCAGATGCATCAAGACCTCAAGCGCGAGCCAACGATCGAGGAACTGGCCGCCGAGGTCGAAGAGCCGGTCGAGAAGATCCGCGAAATTTTACGCATCGGACTCGACCCGTTGTCTCTCGATTCGCCGGTCGGCTCGGAGGAAGACTCGAGCCTTGGCGATTTCATCGAGGACCAGAACGCGGTTTCGCCGGTGGCATCGGCGGCTCGCAATCTCCTCGCCGACGCGGTAACCGAGGTTCTGTTCGAGCTGTCTGAGCGCGAACAAGAGGTGGTGAGGCTCCGTTTTGGTCTTGATGACGGCCGTCCTCGCACCCTTGAAGAGGTTGGCCGGGAGTTCGGGGTTACCCGCGAACGGATCCGTCAGATCGAAGCGAAGACCCTCGCCAAGCTTCGTCATCCCCATCGCAGCGATCGCCTCCGCGACTATCTCGAAGGTGCCTGATTTTTGGGTGATGGGTCTCTACCGAGCGCTGATATCCTCTCTGGACCTTCCGGGGTAGCTCAGCTGGCAGAGCGTCGGACTGTTAATCCGCAGGTCGTGGGTTCGATCCCCACCCCCGGAGCTTGTGATGCGACCCGCACATCTTTGTGCGGGTCGTTTCGCGTCTGTCTACCGCGTGCTTTGTCGCGCTAGGGTCCCGCCGGGCCCGTAGCTCAGTGGTTAGAGCAGGCGACTCATAATCGCTCGGTCGTGGGTTCAATTCCCACCGGGCCCACGTTTCGTTCCAAGCAGAGAAGTCACTTGCTTGCCTAGTTCTTTGGTGCGATCCGCAGACGGCTAGTGTCGCGGTCATGAACAAGGGATGCAGGGCATGAACGAGGGCGACATCGTCGATGATTTCGAACTGCTCGATCAGCACGGCTCGGCGGTGTCGTTGTCGTCGCTGGTCGCGGCTGGGCCGGTAGTGCTGTTCTTTTATCCCAAAGCGGCATCGCCCGGTTGAACCAAGGAAAGCTGCCATTTCCGCGATTTGGCTTCGGAGTTCGAAGAACTCGGAGCGTCGAGGGTGGGAATCAGCGCCGATCAGGTTGACCGGCAACACAAATTTGACGAACAAAACAGCTTGGGTTTCCCGTTACTCAGCGATCCCGATAAGTCGGTGCATCGTGTGTTCGGAACTCGTCGGGTGGGTCCGTTGCCAGCACGGCGTGCGACCTTCGTAATCGATACAGACCGGCGGGTGCGCAAAACGATCCGCAGCGAGACCGACTTTCTCACTCACGCCGACGAAGCGCTCGAGGCTCTCCGTTCGCTCAGCTGAGGGTGTCGTCGAGCCAGACCGGCGCCCTATCGAGCAAGAACTCGGCCACCACTTGGCACTTGTCGAGCACGTCGCACAGGACTTCTTGACCGAGGAATATGCGGGCCAAACTCACGTCGACTCGCGAGACGATCGCTACGGCCCGTTCGGCCGCGTCGGTAACCGCGGCGAAACTGTCGACCGCTGATACTTCCAGTGGCAGGTCCACACCGCCGATGCCAGCAAGATCGGTGGCCAACACAAGAAGGTCGGGGCCGGCCGGAAGCGGAGGTAAGGCAAACGAGATGGTGAACGGCAACGAGATCGAACCGTCGGGTTCGCCGCCTTCACCGACCCGCAGCACTTCGTCTTCGAATTGGATGAGGGTGCGAGGATCGACCTCGAGCGCCACGTGCATGTCGAGGGGCCCATCGCAGGCCCGGTCGGGGTGGAGATCGACTTCCCAAGTTTGGCGGTTTGTGTAGGTTTCGATGAAATGCCGTTCGTCGTGCACATGGAAGCCGTGCTCGGCGACATGATCTTTGAGATCGGCGACGAAACCTTGGAGATCGATCACTGCCATTGCCGATAAGCCTGCCATGATTTTTCGCCAGTGCCTCAAAAATGACGCGCGTGGGGTCCCCAAGCCAGGCCTGTAAGCGTGATTCACTGCCGCGGTGACCGACGACGAACTTTTGGGCGTCCTACACGCCACCGTGGACGCCGTCGTCGACGCGTTGGTGGGCCTTCAAGATTGGGGACTGTCAGGCGGTCGCGAAGGCCAGTACGCGAGCGACTTGGTCGCCGACGCAGCGGCGCTTTCGGTGCTGGCCGATAACGGCGTGGCGGTTATGAGCGAGGAGAGCGGTGCTACGGCATCGACCGGGTTGGTCGCGGTGCTCGATCCGCTCGACGGGTCCACCAACGCGTCGCGTCCGCTCCCGTGGTTCGCCACGAGTATTTGTGTGATCGACGGTGGTCGGGCCCGTGCCGCGGTAGTGCACGATCATGCCAGCGGTGTGCGATGGGACGCGGTGACGGGCGGGGGAGCGCGGGTCGATGGCGCCGTTCTGCCCAGGCGTCAGCCCGTGTCGCTCAGCGAGGCAATTGTCGCGATCAACGGGCTACCGTCACGAAACCCGGGCTGGGGTCAGTTCCGTTGTTATGGCGCGGCCGCCCTCGACCTCTGCGCGGTGGCCGATGGCCGCTTCGATGCGTTTGTTGACTACGACCACGATGCCCTTGGTTCGTGGGACTATCTTGGTGGGGCGCTGGTGTGTCAGGAGGTCGGAGTGGGTGTGCTCGATGCCTTTGGCCGCGATCTGGTTACTCTCGATCACGCCGCTCGGCGAACGCCGGTGGCAGCGCCAGGTCCGCTGCTCGCGCAGCTTGTTGATGCTCGACGCCGAGAGGCTGCGCTGTGACCGCTACGAAGCCGGTCCAGACTTTGCAACGCACGCTGTTCAGGATCTTTGGTGCGCTACCTACGCCGCTGCGACGCTTTATCGTCCGCCGAGTCACTCCAAGCTGGACCGCAGGAGCAGTCGCGATAATCGCCCGCGACGATGGACGACTGCTCCTGGTCAAACCGGTTTACCGCAAAGCCTGGACGTTTCCGGGCGGCTTACTCAACCGGGGAGAGCGCCCGGCCGAGGCAATCCACCGCGAACTCAACGAAGAACTCGGTTTGACCGTCACGATCAACGAAGACCCGTGGATCATCTACGACACGGTGTTGAGACGCATCGACACCGTTTTCTTGGCTGCTGTCGTCGACGGCATCGACCTCGAAACGATCATGGTTCAGACCCCCGAGCTCGACGAAGTTGGCTGGTTTCCGGTGGATTCTCCGCCGCCTGTCGAAGACGAAACACAAGACGTCATCGATCTTTCCCAACAAGTCGCGAGCGGCGGCAGCCGAATCCTGTTTCGTTGACGCCATCAACGAGGTCTTCGAGCCCGACCCCGCAATCGCCAGGACCGAGCTGTCGACAGGATCGCGTTGGCCAGTTTCCTGAGGCGGCCCGATAGTCTTCCGGTCTCCGGGCGTTTAGCTCAGCTGGCTAGAGCACCTCCCTTACAAGGAGGGGGTCGGGGGTTCGAGTCCCTCAACGCCCACCAAAATGTCGTATTTCAAACCCCGTCGCGGAAGCGTCGGGGTTTGTTCGTTTCCGACCCCTGCGCCGACCAGCTCCGGTTCCTCGCTCCACTCTCGGTGGAGGGCTTCCAGCTGTCGCTCGATGAAGTCGGGATCGGCATCGAGCACCTGGGCGTGGTCACGAGCGGCTTCGATGACCTCCGAGCTGAGCAGCAGCTCGAAGGGTTCGCTGAACTCGCTGGTGACTCCACCCTCGTCGTCGACGTAGATCTTCTTGAAGATGGCCTGATTCATCTGGCGTCGGATCGTCGGCCCGGCGTCTCGGTAGGCGGCTGCCCAGTTCTCGGCGAGGGCAAGAGCCTGGTTCAGATTGGCCTCGACCTCCTCGGATCGGAGCGAGGTCGCTCGGAGGCGCTCCTCAATCGCAGCCAGCTCAGTGTTGATGCGCTTCTGCTCGCTCTTCATCAGGTCGAGCGGCACTGCGTCGGCATAGTGGGCCTGGAGCAGCTTGGCTTGCTCATCGAGCAGCTGAGTCCGTCGCCGCTCCTGGACGTGATGCTCCTGCTCGGCTGATGTCTGCTGGAGGAGCATCTCGTCGAGGATGAGGTTGCGAAGCTGACCGAGAAGCTCATTCGACGGCTGCACGGTGTCGTAGTGCTCCTCGACCAGAGCGTCGACCGTCTCGATGAGGATGGCCCGCTGAGAACACTCGGTGCGCTTCTGCTGACGCCCGAGGCAGATGAAGTACGGGTAGACCTTGCCTCGCCGACCCCGGTTGTTCGAAACGAGGAGTCGTGAGCCGCAGTCACCGCAGTAGACCGTGCCCTTCAAGTAGTGAGGGTGCTTGCGCTGCTTCTCGCCCGCTCGGCCCTTGGCCTGGAGTGTCTCCTGGACCTTCTCCCAGGTCGCCTCGGACACGAGCGGCTCGTGGTTGCCGGGATAGATGATGCCCTTGTAGCGGACAAGACCCTTGTAATACGGGTGCGTCAACAGGCGATGGAAGTGCGACAGTCGTAGTGGCTTGCTTGGTGTCTTGGGCCCAGGCGTCGTATCGAGTCCTCGTTCGGTGAGGTCGGCCAGCAGGTCTCGCAGGTTGGTCCCGCCCTGGGCGTAGCGCTCGAAGGCGTACTGCATCAGCGGGCCTCGGACTGGGTCGATCTCGACGGTTCTGATCTCGCGGCCGTTCTCGATCCTGCGGACGTTGACATAGCCGGTCGGGGCCTTGCCGACGGTGCCACCTGACTTGGCCTTCTGGAGTGAGCCCTTCTTGACCTCGTTGGCGAGGTTCGACGAGTAGAACTCGGCGATCGAACTCATAATGCCGTGCAGCAGAATGCCGCTCGGTGTCTCGTCGATGCTCTCGGTGCAGCTGACGAGAGTGGCGCTGGCCTTCTGGATCACGAGGTTGATCTCGACGTCGTCGGCTCGATTGCGGGCAAGCCGGTCGATCTTGTGGACGATCACGTAGGTCGTCGGTTGCTCGATGACATGAGCGAGCATTCGTTGAAGCTCAGGCCGGGCACTGGACCGCGCGCTCTCGCCCCGGTCGGCGAACTCGTCAATCACGACGGCGCCGAGGCTCTCCGCCTTGCGTCGACAGGCTTCACGTTGGGCAGGGATCGAGAAGCCTTCTCCGTCGCCTCCTCGTTCGGCCTGTTCCTTGGTCGACACTCGCAGGTAGATGACGGCGGTTGGCTGCTCGCTCATGAGGTCATCTCCAGGGTTCGAGGCAGTACTCGTCGGTAGGCGTTCCGACTCCATCGGCAGCGTTGTCGTTCGTCGATGAGGCCGAGCTGATCGAGGCGGTACTTCATGGCGGCCGGAGAGACGCCGAAGGTCTCTGCCATCGAGGTCAGTGTCCTTGGGCCCTGGCCCCAGTGTCTCTTCACGTAGAGCTTGGGCATGAGAACGCAGGCAGCGAAGTAGTCGGCTGCTCGTTCAGCGACGGGGTCATGTCGTTCGGCCCCGACGCCGTAGAGCCGGTGCTTCGTCGTGTGGTCGACGATGTGCTTGAACTCGTGAAGGAGGCTGAACCGTTGCCGTGTAGGAGCTTCGGTGGCGTTGAGGACGATGACCCAGGCTGAGCCGTTCCAGAACGTCATCCCGCTACTGGGTAGGTCTGCGTCGTACTCGACGTGGATGCGAGGTAGGTCGAGCGCTTCACTCGGGAAGCGAGCCTCGTCGATGCTGAGGTGCTGGCGGAGTCGGGATGCCTGGAGTTCGGCGACCTGGAGCGCTTCTCGTTGGTTCACCGTGCGGTGAGGGACGAGCCCGCGCAGGAGGGCCACTGTGCCTCGGTGGATGTTGTTGATGTTGGACGTTGACATGTGGCTCCTCCTTTCGTTTGGTTAGTTCATGGGCTCTCGTCTTCGCCGGGAGCTGGCCCATCGAGGGTGATGCCGTGCTTCTTGGCGATGCGGGCGGCGTACTTCTCGATCTGCTCCATGGCGTCATCGGGTAGGTCCCGATACTTGGTTCGCAGGTATGGCGTGAGGCTGGGGAGGTCGGTCGGCGAGGCGTACTCGGCGTGGGCGAACACATCGGCCAAAGGCAAGTCGAGCGCTTCGGCGATGCGGGCCAGCTTGTCGGGTGCGGGTGCGGTGAAGCTGCCGTTCTCGAAGCGGACGATCGTGGCGTCGTTGATGTCGGTGAGGTCGCCGAGTTGGCGGGCCGAAAGGCCTTTGGCCTGGCGGGCTTCTCTCAGGTACGTGCCGAGCCGTTTGGCTTGCTCTGGCTCCATGCGGGGTCTCCTACTTACAGTGCCTCTATCGTAACACGATCTGCTGCGTTTGCGCAGTGTGGAATTGACAACGCGGCTGTCGATCATGGCTCGAAGAGGTGGGTTTCGGCCCCGTCCTCGGAGACGTAGAGGTCGGTGGCCAGGTCGTTGCCGAGCTGCTCGTAGTCGATGCTGACATAGGGGCTCAGCCATCCGGAGACGAGCCTGTCGGCGTTGACGCCGAGATCGTCGAGGAGCTGCTCGGCGTAGTCGCTGAGACTGCCCCAGGTTCCGAGGTAGTGGTCATCGAAGTGTTCGAGGGCGTCGGTGTCGGTGGTGCCGACGTGGTCGACCCAATGGGCGAAAACGGTTCCGTGTTCGGCAATGCCGTGGGCGATGCGGGCGACGGTATCGATGCTCTCGTACTCGGAGAGGCGGAAGTTGCCGAAGCCTTCGTAGTCGTGGATGGCCCACTCTTCGGCTCCTGGAATCGATGAGCTGGCGAGCATGTCCGAGATCTCGGCGTGGAGGTCCTCGGGTTCTTGGCTGGCATCGATCCATCGACCGTGCAGGTGGCCGTTGTTGTAGTCGGCGAGAGAAGCGGCGTAGATCCGGGGCTCTGGATCGTGGGTTAGGTGTTCGTGTTGTTCATGGGTTCCGTCCATGGTTTGGGTTCTCCTGTTTACGTTTCGTGTTGGTGGCTGCCCTCCTTCCTGTTGGCGTCTCGGGCGGCGAGAGATATCGCGACCATCTTGGTCGGGGGCTGTGACGGTCATGACTGGCGGTCCGTGTCGGTGATGACCTCGGGCGCCTTGTTCGATGTGGTGGCAACGAAGAGGTCGGAGTCGATCCGGCGATCGCCGTCGATGGCCTGCTGCAGCTGTGTTGCCCGTCGCTCGTCGGGAGCGATCCACAGGACGAGCGGGAAGACGTTGTGGCGTTCTTGTTCGATGCCAGTGCGCCGGTACTCGGCGTAGGCGTGGCACTTCCGCTGGATCGTCGGCCGGGACTCGGTGCCGCAGTCGATCTCGATGAACCAGCTCAGCTCGTACTCGGCGTCGGCGACCTGGACGAAGAGGTCAGGCTTGAGGATGGATTCGACGAGCCCGTCTCGATGGGTGCGCCAGGCGGCAGGTTCGGGCTGGAGCTCCAACAGGTCGATCTGGTCATCGGCGTCGAGTTCGGTCAGGGTCGTCGACAGCTCGGTGATGGCGAGCGTGTGCTTCACGAAGGCGAAGCTCGGTTCATTCAAGCGCTTGCGGGTGCCGGTTCCGAGGAGGCGGTACGCCAGCGGGCTGAGGGCGTAGACGTGGCCGGCCGAGCCCGCCCGGATGCCACCGATCCGTCGTTCGAGATGAGCCAGCAGTCCGTGGCGAGTAAGCCGTCCAAGGACTCGCCGTGCGACTCGGGAGCCGGTCTCTGGGGTGGCGTGATCTCGGAAGTGGAGACGGTGGAGCTGATCGCCTGTTGCAAGTCGAAACCGGAGGACGGTCTCGAGGACGGCCAGATCTCGGGGGCTGAGCTGGTCCCGGAGTTGTTCGAGCTGGCGGCGGCCGACACGACGGCTCATGAGGGAACCCCCTGAGTGGCGAGTGTCGGCTCCCTTGTTGACCGATTGGCCGCACTGTGTCGGGCGATGCCACGGCCGCTACTCGACACGACCGGTACGGCGATCGGTATACGGGTCATGGCTGCTCTCGCTTCTTGCGTCCAAGCTGCTCGTCACCGTCGGATTGAGGATCGGCCAGCTGGCTTAGCTGCTGATCCACGTCCTTTGGTGCTTGGCCCCATCGGGCAGCGAGATCACGTCCGGCGCCAGCTGAATCACGGCGTGACCGCCGTGGCGCTGCAGTCCTCGCCGAGGCGAACGGTGTCGGTGAGCCTTCGGTGAGGATGCTGGCATAGACCTCGTACTTGCCCAGCTGGGTGAAGTCTTCGGCGTCGAGCACTCCGGCGTTTCGGGCGATTCGGGCAGCGTCGTCGGCGCTGAGCCGGAAGCAGATCCGGCTTTGGGCGTTGGCGAGTACGGCGTCTCGAACCGAGGTAGTTAGTTGTCCGAGGTGTTGGTGTGCGAGGACGAGTCCGAGCCCGAGACCTCGGGCCTGGGCGAGAACGTCGGCGAGGTCGGTCGGCAGGCGCAGGTAATCCTGGAACTCGTCGAGGTAGAGGAACACGGGGTGCCGTCTGGACGGGTCGATCTCGCTGCGCTCCTGGGCGAGTTGCCAGATGCGGGCCACGATCAGCGAGCCGAGGAGGTTCGCCGCCTCAGCACCCACGAGCCCCTTGCGGAGCGGTACGAGGAGCACTCGTCTCTCGGTGAAGATGGTCTTGGGGTCGAAGAGCGGTTCGACCTGACCGAGTAGCGCTCGGAGGGAGCTTCGCAGCAGGAACGGTCGGAGCTTGTTCATGACCGGTGCGATCACGGTGCTGCGTTCGGCGTCGGACAGGTTGTCGTACCAGCTCCAGAAGAAGCGCACGGCCGTCGGCTGCAGCCGGCTAGCCAGCAGCCTGTGGCGGAACCGGTCGTCGACGAGAAGCTGGGGGATGTGGCAGATCGAGGCGGCGTCGGTGTCGGCCAGGGTGAGGAGCGACGAGTGAAGGATGTCCTGGGTTCGTGGCCCCCATGAGTCTGCGTACAGCTGGTGGAAGACATGCAGGATGCCGTCAACGGCGAGTTCGGTGTCTCGGGAGTTCATCGGATTGAACCCGACCAGGTGGTCGCTGCGAGCGGCGTCGAGTACAACGACACGGTCGATATCACGATCGTGGACTCGGGCGAGGACGTCGTCAATGAGGTCGCCCTTCGGGTCGAGCACGACGGTGCCTCGGCCGGCTGCAATGTCCTGGAGGATCAGGTTCAGCAGCAGTGTCGACTTGCCGACGCCGGTCGGTCCGATGACGTGGGTGTGGCGAAGCCCATCGGTCGATGACTGCCCGATCGAGATCGGCCGGCCGGGATGAGTCGCGACAGCCAGCACTCGATCGAATCGCTCTGGCTGTGTCGGTGCAGTGAGACGTGATCCTCCTCGGTCGAGCCCGAGGTAGTCCCGGTCGCCGTACGGCCAGCCGAGCAGGTTCACGATCTCGTCGCTGTTGAGCGGTGTCGAGCGACGTGATGGGCGTGCCGCCCGAGCGGCAGTCCAGTCGTCTCGGACGAGACGGATCCGTACGCCCGGGGATTCGAGCGATCGGAGCGCAGCCTCGTAGGTGGAGAGCGCTTGATGCTCCGCCCTTCCGCTGGCCAGCACCCTGACCGTGGTCGAGGCACCGGGCAAGCTCTCCTTGTCGGTGAGCGCTCGGCGAGCTTCGGTATCGACTCGTGAAGTGCCGGTGGTGGCCGCTTCGAGGAGCGCTCGTGGCCAGGTCTCGGCCTGGAGCGTCTCCAGCCGGTTCGGTATGGCGTTCGGTCGGAGTCGACGGTCGATCACCACCTGGTGAACGACGGCTGTGCTCCCGGTGGCGAGCGCCCCGAGGATCCGCATAGTGGAGGCCTCTGGGTCATCGACCCGGATCGGCCGACGCTTCGTGCTGATGCGCACGGCGGCGGCGAGGCCGTCGGTCGGGATCTTCCTGACGGTCTCGGTCACGATGCTGCCAGCGACCGTGGACTCAATCAGCTGCACGATTCGTGAGCTGTGAGCCCCGATCCGGCAGCTGAGACTTCCCTGGCGGCTCTCGACTTCGATGACCACGAGACCGAGCTGGCGATCGCCGAGCACCGTGAGAATGAGTCGGCGGACGTCATCGACGTCGAGATCACGACCGAAGTCGATGCGGTACCAGCTCAGTGTGGGCGCTTGCGGCCTGAAGAGGGCGGTCATGCGGCCTCCCTCTTGGTCGACTTCGTCTTGTCGTTCTGCGTCGTGGCCAGCTCGATGAGCGCCCTTGCGAGTCGGCGCAGATCGGGCTCGCTTCGTTTGACGGGCCGAATGCGGACCTTCCGCTGTGGTTCGTTCATTGCTCCTCCTTTCTATGTTGATTCTGGCCGGTGCTGCGCATACGCAGCGACTTCATTGAAACACTGCGTATACGCAGCAGTCAACGAGATTGCGCATTCCACAACACCGACCGGAACTGACGGCACGAAGGCCGAGGTCACCAGCGATCTCGTCGCCGGAGCCACAACGACACGCTCACGAAAATGAGGACGCCCAGGCCGATCCACGGCAGCAGCGGCTCCACCATCTGGGCGAGCGCTTCGGCGGCGAAGGCCAGGAGGAGGAGGGTGAAGATCCAGCCGATCAGCCACTCCGCCCAGCCCTGCTTCGGGTTCGGGTCACGCCACATCGTTCGGACCCGAGCGGATCAGCCAGAGGCGACGCTTCACCTCATCAGATACGACGTGAGCAGCGACGTCCGCTCGGTCACGAACGTCGACGCAGCGAGCGTGGACATCGTGAACGCCGAGGCGACGTTGCGCTCGACGAGCCCGTACGTGTCGGATCAGACGCCCGAGCTTCGGGCCGTAGGCGTTCACCACGAGTGCCGCGAGCAGGAAGGTCTGCAGGTTCTCGACCGTGACGCCGCTCATGAGTCCCCCTCCCGTCGTGCCCGATCGACCTCCTCGACCATCTCCTCGAAGGCATCGTGCGTGAGTCGGTTGATCTCGCTCTCCGCTTGGGCCTGTGCCCGCGCAATCCGATGCCGCTCATGGCGGGCGGCATCCTCCACCGAAGACCGTGCGTCGCCCACTGCGGACGTGGACGCCGCTGCGAGCAGGCCGACCAGGAGGAGGACCAGCGCCAACAGCAGGATCAGCTCGATCACTTGGTGACCTCCCGCAGCGTGTCGTCGACCACGGCACCCAGTGCGAGCGTGAGCTTCTGGCTCACGTAGGCCACCCCGTGGATCGCAGCCGGCTCGGCCTCTACCAGCAGGCGCTCACGTCCGCTGATCAAGGCCTGCGCCGTCATAGCGGCGTTGCCGACGTTGGCAACGGCGTGCACTTTCGCCTGGCCGATGTCGGCCTCCAGCTCGACCGCACGAGTCTGCAGGTCGGCCTTGTTCTCCAGTCGGGTCAGCGAGCGTCCGTACTGGCGCTGCTCGAACCGGGTCAGTCGGGCAGGAGGCAGCGGCTCTACGCCTTGCCCGTCTGCCCATCGCATCAGGTCACCCATTTCGGGTCTCCTCTCATCGTCCGGCAGGTGTCTCCTGCTCGGTGATCTCAGGAGGCCATGAGCGGGTGTCACAGCCGAAAGGGCGAGAAGTGGGTAATTTCTGGGTATGGGAGAACTGCCGGCTCTGGCGTCACAGCTCGATGAGATCAGGACGGCCTTGCGTGCGCTCCTGCGGCAAGGGCTTCCGCCCACATCGGAGACGGCCGGCGAGCTGCTCCCGAACCAGCGGGTTGTGATCGCCCACGCCCAGCACCCCGAACAGACGGCCAGCAGGGTGACTGCGCTCGACCGAGTAGTCCGACAGCTCCTTCGGGACTACGGCGACAGTGACCGAGGGCGAATCGCCCGCATCCTCTTTGGAGCCGACCGAGGGCTTCGGGGCACGACACTCACATTCCGACGGGAGACAGCCGGCGAGGTCGTCGAACGACACCCCGATCACATCCGCAAGCACATCGAGCCCACGATCCTCGACGAGATGGCGTTCGCCGTCGAACAGCAGAACCTTCGCTACACGCCCCGGACAGAAGGCCGCCGCCCCGAGATCGCCACCCACGAGGACACGCCAGTGCTCACCGACAACTCGTTCACGGAACGGGAGGAGGCACTCTCTCGAATCTGGTCTGCGGTCTACGGCTACCGGGCTGAGATCATTGCCGTGCAGCGCCGCCTCGACGCCGGCGAGGAGCAGGAGGAAACCGAGAGGTTCGTGCAGGCAGCCCAGTGGGAGCTGGCCCACCTCCTCACCCTCGTTCACGAGTGGCTCGACAACTACGGCGAGGAGATCGAGCAAGGTGATGTCCAGTTCCAAGTAGAGGGGCTGGTCAAGCTGGCAGGATGGAGTGGCGGGCTGTCCTCAGACACGGCGAACCGGCTCAGACTCCTGTATGCCCAGGGCAAACTGCGGAGACCGACCTGACCGCCAGACCGAGATGGCTATTAGGCCTCGTAGCTATATGTAGTAAAATGGACGCAGGATGACCACAATGGCAAAGAATACGAAGAAAAGCAGGAGCCTGGAACAGCGCTTATGGGAAGCCGCGGACAAACTTCGCGGCAACCAAGAACCGAGCGAGTATAAGCATGTCGTTCTCGGCCTAATATTTCTGAAATACATATCCGATAGACTCGAATCTCGACGTCGCGAGATTGAAACCTCGATATCCAATCCCGAATCAGACGACTTCATCCCCAATACGGAGCGTCGCGCTCGCTTCACGGAAGATCGCGACGAATACACAAGCCACAACGTCTTCTGGGTCCCCGTTGAGGCCCGCTGGGAGTCGGTTCAAGCGCAGGCGAAACTTCCAGAGATCGGTCAGGTTATTGATTCGGCAATGGATCTCATTGAGAAGGAGAATCCATCCGTAAGAGGCGTCCTTCCTCGCAACTACGGGCGCGAAGGGCTCGACAAGGGACGCCTTGGCCAGCTTGTCGATCTCATCGGCTCGATTGGTTTCACTGAGACCGATGACCACGGAAGCGACGATGTTCTCGGCAGGGTCTATGAGTACTTCCTGGGCCAGTTCGCCGGCAAGGAGACAGGCAAAGACGCTGGAGCCTTCTACACCCCTCGATCAGTGGTGCGGACCTTGGTTGAGATGCTGGAGCCGTATCACGGGCGCGTCTTTGACCCAGCATGCGGTTCGGGCGGGATGTTCGTCGAGTCGACAGCGTTCGTTAAGGCACATGGCGGCAAACGCTCCGACCTTTCGGTGTATGGCCAAGAATTCACGGACACCACGTGGAAGCTCGCCAAGATGAATCTCGCGCTCCGCGGGATCGAGGCAGATCTCGGCGACCGGTCTGCAGACTCCTTCACCCAAGATCTTCACCCAGACCTTCGGGCAGACTTCATCATTGCCAACCCGCCGTTCAACATCTCCGACTGGTGGCACGCGAAACTTGCGGACGACCCTCGCTGGAAGTACGGGACACCGCCGGAGGGCAACGCGAACTTCGCGTGGGTGCAACACTTTGTCCACCATCTAGCGCCGAACGGCTCGGCCGGGTTCGTTCTCGCGAATGGCGCGCTTTCCTCCAAGACCAACGGCGAGGGAGCAATACGCCAGAAGCTGGTTGAGGCGGATCTCGTCGACTGCATCGTCTCACTGCCAGGACAGCTCTTCTACAACACGCCGATTCCTGTGAGCCTGTGGTTTCTCGCCAAGAATCGAGAGGGGAATGGCCATCGGGCACGCGCAGGTGAGGTGCTCTTCATCGACGCCCGCAAAGTCGGTCGGATGGTCAGTCGGAAGCTGAGGGAGCTTTCCGACGCAGACATCGAACGCATCTCCGCCACCTATCACGCCTGGCGCAACCCGGGGGGAGAGTACGCAGATCAGCCAGGATTCGTGCGATCGGTCCCGACGGAGGAGATTGCTGACCACGCTTTCGTGCTGAACCCCGGGCGATACGTCGGGTCAGAAGCTCTTGAGGATGACGGAGAGCCAGCACACGAGAAGATCGAGCGCCTGACCGCCGAGCTCCTGGACGAGTTCGAACGAGGTCGGGAGCTGACGGACGCTGTCCGCCAGCGACTGGGAGATCTGCAGCGATGAGTACCTGGGCGACGCTGCCGCTGGGAGACCGAACCGTCAATTTTGATCGGCAGCGCGTGCCCATCGCCAAGCGGAAGCGACGTCCTGGGCCCTTTCCCTACTACGGAGCGAGCGGAGTCGTAGATCACGTCGACGACTTCATCTTCGAAGGTCTTCATCTGCTGGTGGCAGAGGACGGGGAGAACCTGAGAAGCCGCAAGACTCCTGTGGCCTTCCTTGCCGATGGTCAATTCTGGGTCAACAACCACGCTCATGTACTGCAGGCGAATAGCGAGAACGACATCCGGTTTCTTGCGTACGCACTCCAGGTTGCAGATCTCTCCGCATTCATCACGGGATCGGTTCAACCTAAGCTAAACCAGAGTTCACTCTCGTCGATTCCTATAAGCGCCCCTGATCTAGACGAGCAACGAGACATAGCAGATGTCCTGGGCTCTCTCGATGAGAAGCTTGCCTCAAACAAGCACACGATATCACTGTCGGAACAGCTGCTTGATGCATATGCAAGCACGCTTGAAGCTGATAGCGAAACATACCCTCAGATCGCACTAGAGGACGTAGCGATCACATCGAGGGAGTCAACCAATCCCAAGAAGCTTGACGAAGTGCCTGTCGATCACTTCAGCATTCCCGCCTTTGATGAGGCCGCTTGGCCTCAGCGAATTCCCGCGTCTGAGATCAAGAGCAACAAACTTCGCATTCGATCGCTGTCCATACTCTTGTCAAGGATCAACCCCAGGTACAACCGTACGTGGTGGTGTGAGCCCCAGAGTGACGATATTCCAGCGCTCGCGTCTACGGAGTTCTTAGTGCTTTCGGCTGGCGCAGACGAAGACTTGGCTGCACTGTGGCTTGCGGTCCGATGCAACACCTTTGTCACAGAGCTCAGAAGTCGTGTCACAGGGACCTCAGGAAGCCATCAACGGGTGCGGCCCGACGACGTCCTGGCCATCGGTGTCCCCGACGTCCGGAACGCACCAGCCGACCTCAAGGAGCAGGCGCTCTGCCTTCTCAGGCTCATCCAGCAGCGGCGCGCTGAGAATCAGCGACTTGTGCGGGCCCGAGACGCACTTCTGCCAGAGCTGATAACAGGGCGACGAAGGCTCGATGCCGTGGGCGCGGAGGTGGGACCATGAGCCCCCTTGATGAGTCAACTGTGGAGAATGCGGCACTCGAATACTTGAGGCAGCTCGGCTATGCGACGGAGTGGGGGCCTGCCCTCGCGCCAGACGGTGATCGACCGGAGCGCGAGTCGTTCGAGCAGGTCTACTTGTACGGTCGCCTGCGGCAGGCGATTGCCCGACTGAACCCAGAGCTAAACGATGTGACGATTGACGAGGCTGTCAAGCGTCTGGAGCGTGCTGAGTCTCAGAACGAGGCTGCGGAGAACCTAAGGGTTCACAACCTTGTGACACTCGGTGTCCCAGTGGAACGTCGCGGCGCCGATGGCACAATCCGGACCGTTCGCGTCCGATTGATCGACTTCGCGGATCCGCAGAACAACGATTGGCTGGCAGTGAACCAGTTGACAGTCGTCGGAAAGAAGACTCGTCGTCCAGACCTAGTCGTCTTTGTGAATGGCATCCCGCTAGCTCTGATGGAGCTGAAGAACCTCGCCGACGAACACGCCACGCTACGAAACGCTTGGAATCAGATCCAGACGTACCGGAGCGATGTCCCAGAGATCTTCGTGCCTAACGCACTAACGGTGATCTCGGATGGGGTGAGTGCGGCCATGAGTTCGTTCAGCGGCAGTTTCGAGCACTATGCGCCCTGGAAGACGATCGAGGGTCGCGAGGTCGTGACCCATCTTCCTGCTCTTGAGGTTCTCACCCGCGGCGTATTCGAGCCTGAGCGCTTCCTGAATATCGTTCGGAACTTCATCGTGTTCAGCGACGAGACCGTGAGCGACGAAACGAGTGGCCAGAAGGTCCGCTCGCTTGTGAAGCGGGTCGCTAAGTATCACCAGTTCTGGGCAGTGAACGCTGCGGTTGAATCGACTGTTGAGGCCGCTGGGCCGGACGGCGACCGACGAGGAGGGGTTGTCTGGCACACACAAGGGTCGGGCAAGTCGATCGAAATGCTGCTGTACGCAGCAAAGATCATGCGAGACCCACGCATGGGCAATCCGACGCTCGTATTCATTACGGATCGCAACGACCTCGACGACCAGCTGTTCGAGGAGGTGTTCTCTCCTGCTGAGATCCTGCCCGAGAGGCCTTCTCGTGCCGAATCGCGCGCTGACCTGCGCTCAAAGCTCAGGCGAGTGGCCGGAGGGATTCTCTTCACGACGGTGCAGAAGTTCGCACCAGAGGAGAGAGACGACGCGAACCCGATCTTGACAGACCGAAGAAACGTGGTGGTTGTCGCAGACGAGGCCCATCGATCTCAGTATGGGTTTGGCGAGTCTCTCGCCGCTGACGGCCGACTCCGAGCAGGCCTCGCAAAGCACATGCGGGACGCTCTGCCCAACGCCACGTATCTCGGCTTCACTGGCACGCCAATCGAGTCGAACGACAAGTCAACCCGTGCAGTCTTCGGTGACTACATCGACGTCTATGACCTCACGCGTGCAGTCGAGGACGGTGCCACCGTGAAGATCTTCTACGAGTCTCGACTCGCCAAAGTTGAACTCGACGCGGATGACCTCGGAGCCCTCGACGAATTGGCAGATGAGGTCACCGAGCAAGTCGAAGAGGATGCAGCCAACAAGGCGAAGTCTCGATGGGCGCGGCTTGAAGCGATCGTGGGTGCCGAGGAACGTCTTGACCTCATCGCGCGCGACGTCGTTGAGCACTGGGAGAAGCGCCGGGAGGCGATGCTCGGCAAGGCCATGATCGTCACCATGTCGCGTCGCATCGCGGTAAGGCTTTACGAGAAGATCGTTGGACTGAGGCCCGACTGGCACTCCGACGATCCAGCCGGCGGGAAGATCAAGGTCGTGATGACCGGGTCTGCGGCCGACCCTGCCGAGTTCCAGCCACATATCCATAGCAAGGAGGTGCGCAGGGACCTTAAGGCCAGAGCGAAGGACCCTGAAGATCCGCTTGAACTCGTAATCGTCCGAGACATGTGGTTGACCGGATTCGATGCACCTTCGATGCACACCATGTACGTCGACAAGACGATGCAGGGTGCCGGCCTGATGCAGGCGATCGCCCGGGTCAACAGGACCTTCCGGGACAAACCGGGAGGGCTGGTGGTCGACTACATCGGGGTCTTCTCCAACCTTCAGAATGCGCTGGCGGAGTACTCACCCAGCGACCGCGACCAGGCCGGCGTGCCGATTGACGAAATCGTTGCAGCCATGCTGGAGAAACACGACATCATCCTCGGACTTCTGCATGGCTGTGAGCTCGATTCGTCGCCTGACCTGTCAGCTGCCGAGCGACTCGCCGAACACGCCAAGGTCTTGGACTTCGTCATGGGCGACACAGATCGGACTGAGCGGTACCTCGACCAGGTCCTTGCCCTCGCGAAGGCGTATGCGCTTTGCGGCTCCCGTGACGAAGCAGCGGCGATTCGGGACGACATGCGTCTCTTCACCGGTATCCGTGCTGCGATTCTCAAGATCCAGAACCCTGACTCGGGCCGCGGCGGCTCAGGCGCCGTCGAGATCGACACTGCGATCAGCCAACTGGTGAACGAGGCAGTCGCCGCGGACGAAGTGGTCGACATCTACAAGCTCGCAGGCGTTGACACGCCGGAGCTGTCGATCCTTTCCGATGAGTTCCTCGACTCTCTGGCAACCAAGGACAAGCCGAACCTGCAGATCGGGTTGCTGCGGCGATTGCTCAACGACGAGATCCGTACCATCAAGCGCACGAATATCGTGCAGTCTCGCAAGTTCTCGGAGCTGCTCGATGAGGCGGTCAACCGCTACACCAATCGCTCGCTCACGACAGCGGAGATCATCGCCGAGCTGGTGAGGCTTGCGAAGGCGATGCGCGACCAGACGAATCGCCACGACGAGCTTGGGTTGAGCGAATCAGAAGCTGCCTTCTATGACGCCATCGTTCAGAACGATGCAGCCGTGCTGGAGATGGGTGATGACACGCTGAAGACGATGGCGGGCGAACTCGTCCGCTCGATTCGTCAGAGCGTCACGATCGACTGGAACCTCAAGGAGTCTGTTCGTGCGGCGATGCGGACCAAGGTTCGTCGTCTCCTCGCCAGGTACGACTACCCGCCGGACCTCGAAGAGCAGGCGGTCGAGCTGGTGCTCGAACAAGCAATGTTGTTTGGTGACGAGGCGGTAGTTGAGGAGGTTCCAGCCCCTCCTCAACGGAGAAGCCGGTTGGGCTCGGGTTCTTCCCAGCGCACGAGTCGACTCTCTCCTGAGGACTTCGCCGAGGCGCGACACGAACTGGCCACGGATCTGGAATCTGATGATGACTGACCAGCGCCTTCTGCTGGCAGACACGATGGTCGTCGTCTGGTACGTGCTGGACCCGGGTCGACTGACCAATGTCGCGACCTCGGCCATGGAAAGCCAGACCGCCTCGAACTACCCGATCTCGACATCGGCGTACTCGGTCGTCGAACTGGTGTACATGACGGAGAAGCCCAACAACGGGATCTCCCCGGAGGAGTTCAGCGCTGTCATGGAGGTACTTGACGATCCCGACGGCCCGTTCGTCGTAGTCCCGGTGGATCACGGTATTGCCGCAACAGTCAAGTCGATCCCTCGGCACTTCAAAGGTGAGGACGGAACGACGATCACCAACGCTGATCCGGGAGATCGTGTTATCGCAGCGACGGCGGTGAAGCACGGCCTCTCAGTCGTCACGTCTGACTCGAAGATCCACGGCCTCTCTGCAGTACTAGGTGACCTTGACGTCGTCTGGGGCGCGGCATGACTCCGGACGGTTACGTTGCGGCGACTCTCAGCCGAATCTCGGCGCCAGCCGGAACCCAGGGGCCAGGCAGTCAGCACCGAGTGGAAGGGAGCCACAGCGACCGCTTCGCGAAACTGATGGACCATCTCCGGCCTGATTGGCGACGGAGGCGAGACCTGCTCAACGCCTCGCCGCTCGCCCATGCAGAGTGGCCGAGGAGATGAGTGTGCCAGAAGAGTTACCGCCGTCTGCCCGGAAGCTGCTGGTGGACTGGGCAAATGAGCAGGACGCCTGGATTCGTTCGCTCGCTGCGGAGGTCCTGGCGACCCGACAGGCGCCGTCCGGAGATGTGCTTGCCGCAACCTACGAGACGTACCTGATCGAAAAGGGTCTTCGCCCCGGTGACGCGCCCTCAAGTCCACAGATCACATTCGATGAATCGCTCAGCTCGGAAGCGGCCGACTTTTTCATCGAGCGCCTGTCCGACATTCGAGGTGTCAACGCTCTCGCTCCTGACCAGGCGATCGACTTCAACTCAAGCCTGACGATCCTCTTCGGGGAGAACGGCGCTGGTAAGACCGGATACTCCCGAGTCTTCAAGCGACTCGCAGCCGTGCGAACTGCAGAACCAATCCTGCCGAACGTTCATGACACGACGGCGACCCGCGAACTCAAGGCCACGATCACCTACCGAACGGGCATCGAGGGGCCCAAGACGCTCGGCTGGGAAGGTGAGTCCGGAGTCGCCCCCTTCACTCGACTCTCGGTCTTCGACACTCCCTCTCTTCGCCTCCATGTAGACGAGAATCTGCCCTACACCTACACACCACGTGACCTCGCTCTGTTCCCTCTCCTCGACGAGGCGATTGGAGACATCCGTCAGAGGCTGGACTCGGAAATTGCCGCGAAGACGTCGCACGGAAACCCCTTTCTGCAGTTCTTCACCCGCGGAACCTCGGCTTATCAGGTCATAGAGACCATTGGCGCTGCCACCGACCTCGACGAGATCAGGCGGCTAGCCGACACGGAGGACGCCCCTCAAGAGCGGGTGGCCGCGCTTGAGCACAGTGTCGAGGCGCTCAAGTCGACCGCAATCTCAGCGCAACTCACGACAGCGAAGTCACAGGGTGATCTGTACGAGGGACTGTTTCGGGTTGCCAAGGTATGGGAAGGCCTGAACATCAAGGCGTACAACGAGGCGGTAGCCACTGCCAAGGAGGCGGAAGACGAGGTCAAGAACCTTCGGGCGGAGTTGTACTCAAACGTCGGACTCTCAGGCGAAGGCGAAGAGGAGTGGCAGGAGTTCATCCTTAGCGCCGAGGCGTACGTGCGCCACAAGAGTGATCACGACTACCCGGCCTCCGGTGACACGTGCATCTACTGTCATCAGTCGCTAGGCCCGGAAGCTCTTACCCTCGTCGAGCAGTACCGAGATTTCGCCAGAGACAAAGCTCAGGAACTTGTTGCGGCCTCCAGGCGAACGATGGGGACGTTGACTTCAGATCTTCGTGGTCTGCCGGTGGAGACCTACCCACAGCGGATCGCGACCCACGATGATTCTTCGAGCCCCGACGAGGTGTTGGCGACAGCACGAGGACTGATTGGAGTCGTGGCCGCGGCTCAAACCGCTGCTGCGGAGGGTGGTGCGATCGAGCCTGGCATAGTCGCCGTCGACGACAACTGGACCGTTGAGATCTCCACTCGGAAAGACGCGGCTCGCACTCTTGCGAAGGAACTCACGGGTCGGGCCGAAGAACGTCGACTCGCCCTGGAGGCTGCGCAGAAGGAGCTGAACGAGCTTCGAGACGCAGTTGAGCTTGGCTCTCGACTCGACTCGATCGAAGCGTACGTATCCGAGAGGAAGTGGTCTCAGAAGGCTGGGCAGTTGTCGAAGCGGATTCCGCCGATCCGGACATCCCTCACGAACCTCGCCAAGATCGCGTCGCAGGAGCTAGTCAACGCCGATTTCGCCTCTCGATTCGAGGAAGAGTGCGAGTCCCTGCGTGCACCATCCGTAGGGCTGGAGTTCCCAGGCCAGAAGGGCCAGGCTGCTCGCCGGAAGACGGTTCCCGTTGCGAAGAACCCCTCCGAGGTTCTCTCAGAGGGAGAGCAGAAGGTCATTGGCCTCGCAGACTTCCTCGCGGAAGCCGGGCTCCGGCTGACACCGTCGCCGATCGTTCTCGACGACCCGGTGAACAGCCTTGACTATCGCAGGATCAGAGAGGTCGCGGATCGAGTTGCGTCGCTCTCTGCGGACCGACAAGTGATCGTGTTCACGCACAACATCTGGTTTGCCGCTGAACTCTTGGCAAGGTTCGAAAGCGACACCAGCCGATGCACCTACTACAGCATTACCGACGACCAAGCGAAGGGGACCGTCGTTCCGGGCAGCCATCCCCGTTGGGACACTGTGAGCAAGACTGCAAAACGGATCAACGTCCTGATCGACAGCGCGAAGTCAGCGGAGGGAGCTGTACAAGAGGCGCTCATCGAGAACGCCTACAGCTCGATTCGAAGCTGGTGCGAGACAGTGGTCGAGATGGAGTTCCTTGCGGGCGTTACCCAGCGGTACCAGCCGAACGTGATGATGACTGCCATCGACAAGATCAAGGGAGAGCACCTCGCCGAGGCCTTCAACGTCATCGGGCCGCTGTTCAAGAAGGCGTGTCGGGTAACGGAGGCTCACTCACAGCCACTTGAGACTCTCTCGGTACGCCCGACACTCACAGAACTGGAGGCAGACTGGGAGGCGCTGCGAGCAGCACGGAAGGCCTACGCCGACGCCTCGTCCTAGATACCGGTTCGCCAGCAGCTCAGCCGGGGTTTGAAAGCTGTCCTATAAGGCCCACTCGTTGTTGTCGTTCCGACAACACTCGTGGGCGCATGCGGCGCTGCGTTGTGCCTTCCAGGCGGGCCGTTCAAGCGCCACGGAGGCTCGCTCGTTCAGCCGAAACGGTTGGCGGTGCTCATCGAGACGCGGGGCGTCGCGAGATTTCCGCCGCGGCGGACTTGTGAGCGTTCGCTCTTTTGTGGCCTGCCAACTTAGCTAAGGTCAGCCACCTGGGGGTAGCCGACTGATGGAGATTGAACACGAGACGCATTACGCACGGTCTGGCGATATCCACATTGCGTATCAGGTGTTCGGCGACGGCCCGTTCAACGTCGTGGTCATTCCCGGTGCATGGAGCCACGTGGAACTGGGCTGGGAGACCTCGGGCGCGATGCTCGAGCGCTTCGCCAAGTTCGCACGGGTCGCGATCTTCGACAAGCGCGGAACGGGCCTGTCCGACCGCAACGTCGGCATCGCCCCGCTCGAGGTTCGCATGGACGACACCCGTGCGGTGATGGACGCGTGCGGCATGGAGTCCGCGTCCATCCTTGGTATGTCCGAGGGCGGCCCGATGGCCTTGCTGTTCGCAGCGACGTTCCCCGAGCGCGTGCGCTCACTGGTCATGTACGGGTCCTCCCCGACATGGCGGTTCGTGCCGGAGGTGCCGGGTTCGGCCAAAGCCGCCCGCTACGCGACCGAGCTCGCGCGGGTTATCGAGTCCGGTTGGGGCACCGCTGAGGGTTGGCACTTCTGGGTCGGATCCGACTTCGACGTTCCGGAACTGCGTCCCAACATCGCCCGAGCGTGGCGTACGATGGTGAGCCCTCGCGACGCACGACAGATCATGGAGATGACGCGGCAGATCGACGTTCGCAAGACACTGCCATTGGTCACCTGTCCGACGATCGTCATTGCGTCCAGTGAAGATGAAATCGGTCCGCCGGAGACGGGGCGGTGGATGGCCGATCAGATCCCGGACGCCCGCTACGCGGAGATCGAAGGCCCCCATTACCCCGTGTGGCCGGGTCAGGCCGAGAAGCTGACCACGCTGATCGAAGAGTTCCTCACCGGCGCAGCGGTGGCCATGCCCGTCACTCGTGCGCTGTCGACCGTGCTCTTTACCGACATCGTCTCGTCAACCGACACCGCAGCGAGGCTCGGCGACCAGCGCTGGAGAGAGATGCTCGAGGCCCATGATCGGCTCGCGGCCCGGTTGGTGACGAACCACGGCGGCAATCTCGTCAAATCCACAGGCGACGGGATCCTGGCGACCTTCGATGGGCCCGGCCGCGCCGTGCGCTGCGCGCTGGAGCTCGCAACTGCGAGCGCCTCCGCCGGGATCGACATAAGAGCCGGGATCCACACCGGCGAGGTCGAACTTCGAAGCGATGGCGACGTCAGCGGGATCGCTGTCCATCTCGCCAGTCGGGTCGAGAGCGAGGCAGGAGCCGGTGAGGTCCTCGTGTCTCGGACCGTAACGGATCTCACCTTCGGAGCCGATCTGACATTCGAGAGCCGAGGGGAACACGAGTTGAAGGGAATCCCCGGTACTTGGGAACTGTTCGCCGCGCAGCCATGAGCCGAGCGGAGAGGGCGGGTGCACGCGTTCGCCAATGGTCGCGGCCCACTCGACCTCGCCGCACGCGGCGCAACATCTCAACCCTCACGGGTCGTGCTATCGCTGCCACGTACGAAGTGGTTGGATTAACTCGACGATTCGGTGTGCGGTAGTTTGCCGCGGGGGCCCACGCGGGTCCGACAACAAGGAGATCGGCACATGAGCGAACGAGTCCTGCTTACGGGCATTACCGGCTACATCGGGCAGCACTGCGGCGCCGAGTTGCTCAAAGGCGGCTACGAGGTCGTCGGCACGGTGCGATCTCAGCAAAAAGCGGCCGCGGCGCGTTCGGCACTCGAGAAAGTGGCGTCGGTCGACAAGTTGCAGATTGTTGAAGCCGATCTACTTTCCGACGACGGGTGGGACGCCGCGGTCGACGGGTGCACCTACGTGTTGCACGTGGCGTCTCCTTTCTTCCTGTCGGAGCCCGACGACGAAAACGAGTTCATCACCCCTGCGGTCGAAGGCACCAAACGGGTTGTGAGCGCGGCGATGAGGGCCGGCGTGAAGCGGTTGGTTCTGACATCGTCGGTCGCGTCGGTCTCGGCCGGTAGGGGTTCGGGGACCTTTGGACCCGAGTCGTGGTCCGACACCAACACTGATATTGGGGCCTACTCAAAGAGCAAGACCCTTGCCGAACAAGCAGCATGGGAACTGGTTGATGGTTCCGAAATGGAACTGGCCACGATCAACCCGGCCGCCGTGTTGGGACCATCGCTCGGTGCGAATCCCGACGCCCAGAGCGTCCAACTGATGACCGACATGATCACCGGCAAGATGCCGATGTACCCCGATCTCACCCTGGGCATCGTCGACGTTCGCGACGTTGCTCGACTTCACGTCAAAGCGATGACCGCGCCGGGTGCGGCAGGGAAACGGTTCATTGCTTCTACCGCCGAACCGATCGAGATGGCTACGACGGCACGCATCCTCAAGGATGCCGGCTACAACAAGGCCCCATCGCGCAAAGCCCCGACGCTGCTTTTGAGGCTCATGGGTTTGTTCGACAAAGACGTCAAAGCGATGTTGCCTTTGTTGGGCACCCGAGCCAACTTCGACAATTCCGCAGCGTTGGAGATTCTCGATTGGGAACCGATGCCGATCGAGGATTCGATCACCGAGATGGCTTCGGCGATCTCGACGACGTAGTCGGCTTTGGCCGCGACCTGGAACCAGGACGCGATATTTCGCGACTACAGCAGTTCGGCCAACATCGCCGCGGCCCGGGTAGCCCCGTTGGATTCCACATTGGCGGCCCGAGGACCCGCTTTGAGTTCCTCGATCATGGCCTCGGCGATCACGTCAGGGCCCGACTCGGCATAAATCATCTTCCGACCGGCGCCGTACTGGTCGAGACGATGAGCAACGTGCACGTTTTGCTCAAAATGATTCTTGAGCGGGAAGTAGAGGAACGGGGTCCCGGCCGCGGCGAGCTCCATCGTGGTGGTGAGACCGCCTTGCACAACTGCGAGGTCGCACGCGGCGAGTCGCTGGTCGAGATCGGGAACGAACCCAAACGCTTCGGCCCCCGCTGGCAGGTGGAACGAAGCAGGATCGAGTCGGGGTCCTGTAACAACGATCATCCGTAGGCCCGGCCGTTGGCGACGAGCGACCGGAAAGGCCGACAGGATCCTGCGGATCAGCCCGCCGCCCACGCCAGATCCGCCAACGCTCACAACCACGACCTCCTCGTCCTCTCGCCAACCGAAGTGCCGGCGAAGTTCGCCCCGCGGTCCAAAGTCGTCGGGATGGCGTCCCAGCACATAACCAGAGAACTCGAAGTGGTCGGGAACCCAATCGCGCATATCGGGAAGGCCTGGTCCGAAACCGAGGGGGGCGATGTCGCGTTCGTTGCCGACGAAGATCGACCGGTCGCGAACGCCCGGGTTTTGTTCGACGTGACCGATCATCTCGGCGTTGTAGTCGCTGGTAAGGAACGCCTCGTGGTCCCCGCCTTCTGGCATCGGGACCCAGCCGACGAAATC
>CAZDEB010000012.1:0-66063 GCA_964504305.1 uncultured Candidatus Nemicrothrix sp.
GCCCCGCCCGCAGCCTCACCGCCTACGACCACTGACCCCTTGGAACTAACCGTCTGGCTCAGACCAGAAGGGTCCGATAACGGATCGAGCCTCGAAGGTGTCCGAAGCGGTTGCCGGCAATCCACGCCCACCGGGCCCGTCCGTGGGCGGTGATGATCGTCGGCAGACTAAGCCACAGAACAATCCACGACTTCCAACCGGCGAGTCTCGGTGGCCGTTTCAGACCGGCCTCGACCATCCACTTGGCCACGAGGGGCCGGTAGGTCCCGTAGTTGAGGCCCTGGCGATACAGAGCGTTGGGAGTGCTGCGGTAGCGATATTGGATAATGGCGTCTTCGGCGACGGTTACGTCGACTCCGTGTTGAAGCGCTCGCAGCGCATACTCCAAGTCCTCGGCGCCAAAGATGTCTTCGTTGTAGGCACCAACCGAGTCGAACACCGAGCGGTGGATCCCGTGAGCGCCGGCCGGGGCGTAGGCAATCCCGCCGTAGAACCGGGGTGGACCGCTTTGTTGCGCGCTCAGGCCGCGACTTTTGATAAGCCACGCGGGGTTCAAATTCTCAATCTCGATGCGCGCCGCAACCAGCCCGTTGTGATCTAACCCATCGCTCATGGCCTGAACCCAGCCCGCCATAACGACATCGTCACCGTCACAGAACATCAAATACTTGCCGCGAGCCACCGCAGCCCCAGAATTGCGCGCGTAGCCGGCTCCGCTTCGGTCCCCGGCCGAAACCATGCGCAGGGCGGGCCAGTGCGCCATACGCCTCTGAACCAGTTCGGCGGTGCCGTCGGTACTGCGATTGTCGACAACTATTACTTCGAAAGTGCCGTTGTATTCTTGGACTTCGAGTGCGTCGAGTTGGTCACCGATGCTGAGCTCTTCGTTGTGGCACGGGATAATCACCGAGACGTCGACGGTCTCATCGGCGGTTCGAAGTGCGGCAGATGACATCGGCCACCAATCGGCCCGCTGTCGACGGATTGAAGCCAAAACGGCATCGCCGATCCCGCAAGCATTGTCTAGGCAAGCATTGTCTAGGCAAGCATTGTCTAGGCCAGCAGTGTCTAAGCAAGCAGTGTCTCACTAGCCTCGTTGCGTGGCTGGCCGTCTGTTGTTTGTGTGTGGGGTGAACGCAGGGGGTGCCTACCGCTCAACTCTTGAGCTAGTGGGAGCGATGCGAAAGCGTGGCTACGACATCGAGTTCATCGCCACCGATATCTACCTGCCCCGACGGGCACGCCTCGCCCATCGGTTGCTGAATCTCGAAACTCATCTAAAAGTCACACCTATGGACCGACCGATCAGGTGGTTTCGCCACCGAATCGGGCGCAAACCTCGTTGGACCGAGTCCGAGTTCGGTCCGGTTGGGTTGACGGCAACCCCAGAGAGCGCGGTCGTCGCTCTTGGCCTTGAGCGGGGGTTCGACGCGGCGGTCATCACCACGATGCCGAGGTCGGCGTGGCGTGAAATCAAATTCTGGGCGGCCGAACACGCAATCCCGTCAATGCTGTACCTCCGCGGCGTAGACGACCTGTTGCAGCTGGATCATCCCGACGGCGTAGCCGACATGACCGTCGCCAACACCAAATCTGTGGCCGCCACCGCCAACGAGCGCGGGGTCCCGACCCGTTTCATTCCGTCGCCGGTTGACCTCGCACCGACCCGTACCTCGTCTTCTCGATGCACCGCTTTGTTCATCAGCCCAACCGAGTCGAGGGGACTCGGTGTTGCTCTGGCGTTGGCCGAGGCTCGACCCGACGTGGCGTTTGTATTCCAGACCGCCTGGGACGTGGGCGCTAGTGCGTGGTCTGATCTGCATCGGCGGACCAATCATCTCCCCAATGTCGAAATTCGGCAGTCGGCCGCAACTCCCTCGGAGATCTATGCCGATGCCAAAGTTCTTCTCACCCCTCATCAGATCGACAACCGACCGCGGGTGATCCTCGAAGCGCAATCGAACTCGATTCCGGTGCTGAGCAGCGATCAGCCTGGTTTGCGAGATCAGATGGGCGACGGCGGACTGCTCGTCGCTCCTGATGCTCCGATCGACGACTGGGTCGCCGCGTTCTCTTCGCTCTGGGACGACCAGGGCGAATACGACCGCCGCTGCAAGGCCGCCCTCGAATGGTCGCAACGGACCGACCAAGACCCTCAGCACATCGTCGACTCGTTTGAGGCAGCAGTCGCCGACCTGATCGCCGGTGCTGCCCGTGCCTGAACCGGCCCTGAGCGTGATTATCCCGGCCTTCAACGCGGCCGATACGATCGTTGAGCAGCTCGAAGCCGTCCTCGAGTCCGCTGGCACCGAACCGATCGAGATTGTCCTGGTCGACAACGCATCGACCGATGAAACCGCGGCAATCTCGCGCAAAATGGCCGACGCCGACCATCGGATCCGAGTTCTCGAGGAACCACGCCAAGGAGCGCCCTACGCCATCAATACGGGGATCGAGGCGGCACGAAGCGGCTACCTCGCGTTCTGCGACGCCGACGACGTTGTCGGCGCGGGGTGGGTCGCAGCGGCTATCGATGCGCTGTCCGGCAGTCCACTCGTCACCGGACCGCTCGAACTGTTCCGCCTCAACCCCGAGGCGTTGGCCCAAAGCCGCAGCACGGCATGGGCCGGCCGGCTCGAAACGTTTGCCGGCGTGTTCGCAATGATCCCATCAGGAAACTTCGCCGCCCGCCGAGAAACGCTTGCTGAGATCGGCCCGTTTAACCCCGAAGTAGCCATCGGGTACGACATCGATTTTGCCTATCGGGCGTTTTCGCTCGGCATCACCCCGTCATTTTCGCCCGACCTCGAACTGCACTACCGCTACCGGTCCGGTCCGGGTTCGCTGTGGAAACAAGGCGTTGCGATGGGGCGCGTACAACCGTTCATTGCTCGACGTGTGCTCAACGACGGTCACCAAATTCCGCAGTGGATTCCGGGGTTGAAGCGGTGGATTTGGTTGATCAAAACCGTTCCGCGGCTTTCCAAAGCCCCCATGCGTCAGCGTTGGATATGGGTGGCTTCCACGTCGGTTGGTCGGCTGCGCGGGTCGTGGGCGGCGCGCTGCATTTCGCTCTGATCGGCACGAGGGCCATCCACGCTTCTGGGAGTTGGTCGCCTAGTAGGCCGATTGACTCATTTTCGCCGCTCTACGGCCGACGAGAAAGCAACACGTTCGGAGGAACAAATGCACGTTCTCGTTACTGGTGGCGCCGGGTTCATCGGCGCCAACCTGTGCCATGCGCTTCATCTCGCCGGCCATCAAGCAACCGCGTTCGACGACCTGTCGACCGGATTTGAGTCAAATCTGGATGGAGTCGAAGCGGATCTAATCGTCGGGAGCATTCTCGACCCTGTCGCTATCAACGCCGCGGTGGGGCCCGCCGATGCGGTGGTGCATCTTGCGGCCCGACCGTCGGTCCCGCGGTCGATCACCGATCCGGTCGCGAGCCATGTCGCCAACGCGACCGGCACCGTCAATGTCCTCGAAGCGGCTCGCCTCGACGGGCTGCGCCACGTAATAACCGCTGGATCATCCTCGGTCTACGGTGCCAATCCCACCTTGCCGAAGCACGCCGGACTGGCAACTCGGCCCGTCAGCCCGTACGCCGCCAGCAAGCTGGCCGCCGAGGCCTACACGTTGGCCTACGGCCATTCGTACGACCTTCCGACATTGTCGTTTCGGTTCTTCAACGTGTTCGGCCCGTTGCAGGCCGCGGGCCATGCATACGCAGCGGTCGTGCCGGCGTTTGTTGATGCGGCCCTGCGCGGCCACCCGGTGCCGGTGCAAGGTGACGGAACACAGAGCCGGGACTTCACCTACATCGACACGCTTACGAGCGTGGTGGTCGATGCAATCAACCGTCAAGTCACGAGTGACGATCCGGTGAACCTGGCCTATGGCACCCGCACTGATCTCCTCACCGTGATCGAACTCATGCGGACCATGATCGACAACGATTTCGTGGTGGAGCACGGGCCCAACCGGGCCGGCGACGTTCCCCATAGCCAAGCCGATGATGGCCCGATCCGCCAACTGTTCCCGAGCGTCGAACCAACTTCGCTGGAGATCGGACTCAAGTCGACCATCGACTGGATGCGAACGGTCATCTGACCCGCCGGTTGATGTCTCATCTATCCACCCCCGCAGGGCCGTATCGGGGCAAACGGGCCCTCGACCTGGCCCTGCTTGTGCTGGTCTGCGTTCCGGCCACAGCCTTGGGAGCGGTGTGCGCGTTGGCCGTTCGCTTGACTTCGTCGGGCCCCGTCATCTTCCGCCAGGAGCGGGTCGGCCGGGGCGGAGTCGCGTTCGAGGTCCTGAAGTTCCGCACAATGACCCACGGCGACAACCCGATCATTCCGGATGCCTCAGTCATCACCAAGGTCGGCCGCGTGCTACGCCGGTTGTCACTCGATGAGCTACCTCAATTGCTCAACGTCGTGCGCGGCGAGATGAGCATTGTGGGTCCGCGACCGACACTCGCCTACCAAGTCGATAAGTGGACCCCTCGTCAAACCGGTCGACTAGCAGTACGGCCCGGACTCACGGGACTCGCCCAAGTCAACGGTCGTAACGACCTGTCGTGGCCCGAACGCATCGAATTCGACCTGACCTATGTCGAGGAACAGTCGATACAAACCGACCTGTCGATCCTGCTTCGCACCGCTCGGGTAATGCTGGGTGGTGAAGGGTCTGGAGCTACCGCGACCGACGATCCAATCGCTCAGGTCGAGCCGGGTCCACGATGAGCAGCTTGGCGATTCTCGGGGCCGGAGGCCACGGACGCGAGGCGTTGGTCGTGGCTCGGCGCATGAATGCCGTACACCGCCGTTGGAGCGACGTCTTGTTGTTCGACGACGGTCGACTAGACGCCGAAATCATCGAAAGACTCGGGGTCTCGATCCCTGTGACGATCGACAGCTTTGCCGATACCGGCGGCGAATTCGTCATAGCGGTCGGCGAACCATCGATACGTCGTTCGATCGCCGATCGTCTCGGCCCAGCATGCCGCGGAACCCAACTGGTGGATCCATCAGCGGTAATCGGCGATGACGTCGAGCTATCACCAGGGGTCATGGTCTATCCCGGTGCGACAATCACGACCAACGTCCGAATCGGCGCTCACAGTCATCTCAACTGTGGAGCGGTCGTGTCGCACGACTGTCGCGTCGGCGATTTCGTCAGCCTGTCACCGGGCGTGGCGTTGAACGGCGCTGTCACCGTTGGATCCGGCGCCTTCTTGGGAACCGGCGCCGTGGTGCTTCCTGGAGTGACGATCGGTCAAGACGCGGTTGTGGGAGCCGGGGCGGTAGTAGTCGACGACGTCGCGCCGGACGCGACCGTGACAGGAGTTCCGGCGCGCTGACTGCGTTGCTCGAACCCCATCACCAACGCGACGACCACAATCCCGGCGGCCGCCGCCGCGACAAGGGCCGGCGCCAGCTGAGAAGGCCGACCAACCGACCCAATGATCGCCGCCGCGGCCGGCAGCGTCACCAAGACCGCGGTGGCTGGACTGGCCTTGGTAGATCCGACGCAGAGCAGAGCCGCGCCAACGACCCCACCGACGATGACGGCCGGTTCGGTGTCGGCAACCAGCCCCCAAACAACGGCGTTGGCGACCAACGCAACAAACATCACTTCACGAGCCGAGTTCACGAAGCGAATCAGCAGCAAACCAACAACTCCAGAAACGGGTAAGGCCAAACTCGCAAAAACTCGACTTGGTCGCTCGGCAAACCCGCGAGTCGCAACTCCCGGGTAACGAGTCTCGATCGTCACGGCGACAGCCGCGACGATTATCCAAGGCCCCCAGCGCGAGAAACGCCGCGCCAGCAGACCGGCGAGCACACCAGCGACAAGGCCGGCGATCAAGTCATGGGGATGCAGCGGACCTTCAGGGATAATCGCAGCCCACTGCACGTCACGCTCAGATCTTTAGCGCCGCACCGGAGTCGACGGCGACGCGACAAAGACTCTTCATCGCGACCTTCAAGTCGTCAGCGTCATCGATCGCCAACGCCTCGAGACCGAGCGGCGATTGGGCCGGTACCCGGCAATGAGAGATCAAGGGGTGGGCGTGTCGATCATCAACCTCGGACTGACCCAACAGGACTTCGTGCATCTTTTCGCCGGGCCGAAGGCCGGTGAACACAATCTCTGTAGGTCGATCGGACTGGGCAACAAGACGTTTGGCCACATCGACGATCTTCACCGGATCGCCCATGTCGAGAACCAAAGCTTCGCCGTCGAGCCCAACCGCCCCGGCCTGGATGACGAGCTGTACCGCCTCGGTAACGGTCATGAAGTAGCGGGTGACTTCGGGGTGAGTGACTGTAACCGGTCCCCCGTCAGCAATTTGGCGTTCAAACGCCCCGAGGACCGAGCCTCGGCTGCCGAGAACGTTGCCGAAGCGAACGCTCAGAAACGCCCCGTCTTCGCGAGCCGCGAACCACGACGTGAGCTGTTCGGCGATGCGTTTTGTGTATCCCAAGACGCTGGTGGGATCGGCGGCTTTGTCGGTGCTGATATTGACGAATCGGTCGACACCGGTGCCGGCTGCCGCCTCGAGCACGTTCAACGTGCCGTACACGTTGGTCTTGACGGCCTCGGCGGGATACATTTCGAGCAGCGGAAGATGTTTCAACGCCGCGGTGTGAAACACGACGTTCGGGCGGTGTTTATCAAAGACCTCGCGCATGCGACCACGATCGCGGATGTCGGCCACCACGAGCAGTTCGCTGTCGAGCAGGGCTCGGCCCTCGATCGCCATCTGAACCGAATGCAAAGCCGATTCGTCACGATCCACCATGATGAGCGCTTCAGGGCCGAAGCGGTGCAACTGGCGGCACAACTCCGAACCAATCGAACCGCCCGCACCGGTAACCAATACGCGACGACCGTTGACATAGTCGGCAATAGCGTCGATATCGGTGTCGATCTGGTGACGGCCAAGTAGATCGGCTTCGGTGAGCGGTCGGACGTCGTCGGCGCTCACGTGTCCATCGATCAACTCGGTGACTGGGGGAACAATTCGGATGGCGATGTCAGCAGCCAAAGCACGGGCGGAAAGGTCTCGCAGATCGCTACTAGAGATCGACGGCGCGGCAACCACGAGCATCTCGACGCCAGACCTTTGAGCGACAGTAAGGAGGCGGTCCCTATTGCCGAGTACCGGCACGCCTCTCAAACGAAGGTTTTTCTTGCCGGGATCATCGTCGATGAATCCGATTGGATTGAACCGCCCGGCACGATCGTTTTGCATCGACGTCACGACCTGCATGCCACCGTCGCCTGCACCGAAAATAAGCACCGGTGTGGATCCGAGCTTGGCTCGACGAGCAGTGTGCAAGATGATCAGGCGTTCGAGGAATCGGGCGCTGCCCGCGCCACAGGACCAGCGGCGAGCGCAACGCTAACTGGCACGATTCGCGACCCGGGCAAGAACTCGTTGGCGACAACCGCCACAAGCACCGTGGCCAGAACCGTTTGGCTCAGCGCGAGGCCCTCATCAAGGCTTCCTCGCCGCCAACGCCCGCCGTACAGTCCCTTGACCGTGCCGATGGCCAAGAGCGAGAGCACGCCAATCAGCGCCATCACTTCGGGGTGCCAAGCCGACCACGTAGAAAGTCGAAGATCGAAGCGAAACGCCATCGCCGCGGCAACGCCGACCGTCCAAGCGGCGGCGTCGATCAGGAACAACGCCGGCCCCGGAATGTGTATCGCTCGCCCGGTGCGCCCACCCCGCTGATCTTTGGTCATTCGGATCCCTCTCCTTCGCAACAGTCCGGAACTTGCCGGACCGCCCTCCACCCCGTTTATCGGCAGGTTTTGTACGGTTCTTAGTCATAGAACCGACTCTTCCCCCAGCGCGGCGCGACCGCCGAACGCCCCGCGACCAACGAAACGCGGTCGTGCTCATAGCCGCGCTCAGCGCCGTGTTTGCCACGATGAGCGACACCGCCCCCACCGGGATCGGTTTCCTCGACGCGATCTACCTGGCCATCGCCGCGGCAATGCTTTCGTTGGCCGGAGGTCGAAGTCGACGGATTTCATGGCTCATCACCGGCCTGCTGGCCCTTTGGGCGGCACCCACGACAACATTCCAGCTCGTTGCTGCGGTTGTGGTTGCGCTCGGCATTTGGGGTCTGGCAACCGTTCGCCACCGCTGGATGGGAGCGGTAGCCGGTGGCCTCGCGGCGCTCACTCTCGCCCATCTCGGAGCCGGTTCGTTTCAGGGCTCAACGTTTCTTCTGGCGCTGATTTGTGCAAGCCCCATCGTCTTGTCGGCCTTACCCAGACTCCCCCACGGACGGTTGCGAATTATCAGCGCAACCGTCTCGGGAGGTCTGGCTTTCGCCTTTGTTGCTTCGTCGGTATTTGCCGTCGCCGCGATCTTGGCCCTTGGCGACGTACGCGACGCGGTGATCTCAGCCAGTGCCGGCTTTGACCAAGGGTCCAACGGTGACCAACCCGCGGCCGCCGACTCTATGGACGAAGCCGCGGCATCGTTCGCGCGGGCCCGCGACAAAATCGGCGGGTTTTGGAGTCTCCCGGCCCGAATGGTTCCAATCGTTGGTCAACACGTCCGAGCAGTCCAGGTGGCTGCCAGCGAAGGCGAAAGTTTGTCGGCCGCGGCGGCCGACGCGGCCCGCTCGATCAACGCCGACGACATCCGTATTCTTGATGGCGAGATCGACCTGACCATCCTCGACACTTTGGCACCCGTTGCCAGCCGCACCGAACACGTTCTGGTTCGGGCGAGGGACCGCATGCTCGACGTCCGGAGTCCTTGGCTGGTCGAGCCGCTCGCGGCGCGAATTGACGAGCTCACCAACGAACTCGACAAGGTGATCCCGGCCGCCGAAACTGCCACGCTGGCCGCTCGCGAACTGCCAACAATGCTCGGATCCACCGAACCGGCCGACTGGCTTGTCTTGACCACAACCCCGGCCGAAGCCCGCGGCTTGGGCGGGCTGGTCGGCAACTACATCGTCGTCGAGGCCACCAACGGCAAGGTCGAGATCGTTGCCGCGGGCCGTAACGAGGACCTCAACCGCCAGCTCGCCGACCGGAACGCAACGCTGCATGGCCCCTCCCAGTACGTTGACCGCTGGGGCGAATACACGCCAGAACGATTCTTTCAAGATGTCACTCTGTCGCCGGACCTACCGTCGGTAGCGGCGGTAAGCGCCGACCTATATCGCCAGGCCACTGGGCTATCGGTCGAAGGGGTCGTCGTGCTCGACCCTTACGTGCTCGAGTCCGTACTCAACCTCACCGGCCCCGTTCAGGCCGGCGATGTCCGTTTGTCTTCTGACAATGTCGTCGAGTTCTTGCTCGTAGATCAGTACAACCGCTTTGAGGGAAACGATCTGGCTCGGGTTCTGGCCCTCAACGACCTCGTGACCGGCACGTTCGACGCTTTCACCGCGGGCGGTTTACCTGGCCCACGAGGGCTCGCCGACGCCATTGGTCCACTCGTCGACTCTGACCGCCTCGGTGTTTGGTGGGCCGGCGGCGGCGGGCCAAGCTCGCTCATCGAGGCCACCGGGCTCGACAACTCGTTCCCGCGTCCCGACGGAAACGACCTCATCGGACTTGTGCATCAGAATTCGGGCCAAAACAAAATCGACGTGTATCTGCAACGCCAACTCGACTATGAGCTCGAGATCAACGATGGGATCGCAACTGGCACCGTCACCGCAACGTTTAGCAACGACGCGCCGAGCAGCGGCCTGCCCGACGCCGTGCTGGCCAGCAACGATCAGGGTTACCCGCTCGGAACCAACGTGGCGTTGGTGCACCTGCACTCGGGTCTCGACGTCGTCGCGGCGACCATTGACGGCATCGAGACGCCAGTCACTCACAAGGCCGCGTTTGGGGCCAAGGCCGCGGGTCTCAGCATCGAGGTGCCGCCAGGGCAAAGCGTGGTGGTGGTTTACCAGCTAGAGGGTCGCCTCGACCAACGTCCCTACCTTCTACATCTGGCCCAGCAACCGCTGGTCAACGACGAGATCGCCAGCGTCACGGTCACAATCGACGGCGCCGAACATCAACTCTTGAGCGGGACCCGGTTGTTGTCAGATCTGATGCTCGAGGTGCCCGAATAGGGTCCTGGGCCGTGTGGCACTTTGCCTCGGTTGTGCTCAATCCAGCCTCGGCGAGGCCGATTAGTAGCTAGAACCGGTCTTCACCGCGTCGCGAGCAATGCCCACCTAATCAATGTCGAACTCAGTCCCTCAGCTGCGCCGCAGCCACAAACCCAGCCAGGCCATTGCCGCGTTCGTGTTGGCGATGGCCGCGCTCGTGGCGTTCGCTGATGCTGGGTCTGCTCAGTACGGCGGTACCGGCGTGCAGGTGTTCGTGGATCCGGTGCGGGTACCCATCGACTCGACGTTCGATGTTTTCGGCCGCAATTGCACAGCCGGCAGCACGGTGGAGATAACCATCGACGGTGTCTCCGGCATTCTCGCTACGGGCACCGCCAGCAGCAATGGTTTCTACACCGTCGTTGGTGTGCCACTCCCAACCGGGCTTCTAGCGGGCACAAACCAGGACGTGCGCGCAACGTGTGGTCCACAATCCGGCACTGCGCTGATCACACTGGTGTGCCCGGGCGGAACAGACCCAGTCGCCGGATTGTGTCCCGACGGCAGGAAGGGAGTCGTTGACGGCACCGGACCAACCACCACTGCGCCCAATGGCACCAACTCGACCCCAAATGGCACAAGCCCGGATCAGGGTTTGGCGTTCACCGGTGCCGCGTACACGTCGCGCCTTTTGCAGGGCGGGGTAACGATCGTCGCGTTGGGAATCTTTTTGATCGTTGTCGGCCGGCGACGCCAAGACACATTTGCCTAACGGCCCGGGTTACGGCGTCGACGGCTAGCTACGACGACGCCGACGCAACAGCCATCCGGCGATCTCGGACAAAACCGCTCCGGCGGCGGCCGAAGTGACTATCACTACCCACAGCGGCGCGCTTTGGTCGAACACCAGCCACGTGACCGGGGTGGAATTGGTATTTTGCACGACGAAAGCGGCCAGTCCGGCGCCGAGGATCACGGCGACCAGCAGCTTTACTTGCCCGCCCCGCTTGGTGGGTGTGTCGTCAATGATCTCTTCGGTCATGTCCTGCTCCTGCGTCGGCCCCAGCGTAGACCGCTCGCTGACACCGTGGGGCCGGAGTATGCAAAGCTGGGATCATGCGAGTCCTCGTCAGCGGTTCGACCGGTCTGGTCGGCACCGAATTGGTGGAGCAGTTGACGAGCCATGGCCACCAACCAGTTCGTCTGCTTCGAGGTCCAGCAACGGACGGCGTCGATCACTTCAGATGGGACCCGTCGAAAGGCGATCTCGATCCAGGCGCAGTCGAGTCGGTAGATGCAGTTGTGCACCTTGCTGGAGAAAGCATCGCCTCGCGCCGCTGGACCAAGGCCCAAAAACAACGAATTCTCCAAAGCCGGGTCACGGGCACCACTTTGTTGGCCGACGCGGTGGCTAGCGCGGGGGAACCGCCATCGGTGTTCCTCTCAGGATCGGCCATCGGCTTCTACGGCAATCGGGGCGACGAACGCCTGACCGAGCAGAGTCCTCCGGGTCAAGGATTCGCCGCAGAGGTGTGCATTGCATGGGAGGCTGCCACCAACACCATCAGCACCGATTCGACCCGGGTCACCCATTTGCGCACCGGCATAGTTCTCGACGCGAATCGCGGCGCGTTAGCCGAACAGTTGCCGTTCTTTCGACTCGGTCTCGGTGGCCGTATCGGCTCAGGCCAGCAATGGTTCAGCTGGATTTCGCTGGCCGACGAGGTTGCGGCCATCTTGCATCTTCTCGACGCCGACATCGAGGGTCCAGCGAACCTCACGGCACCATCGCCGGTCACCAACGCCGAGTTCACCGCCGCGCTTGGCGGCGCGCTCAAACGTCCTACAGCCATCCCAACACCCAAACTCGCCCTGTGGGCCAAGCTCGGTCGCGAGCTCTCTCAAACGCTCCTCGAGGGCGGAGCCCACGTTTCGCCCGTCGTCTTGGCCGAAGACGGATTCGTGTTCGGCGACCAACTTGTCGACGATGCCTTGCGCCGGATACTTGGTTCGACCGATTAGTCGATAGCCACTTTGACGGCGGGATAGAACGCGACCCGATCTTTCACTGCTTCGGCGCCGGGCAACACCTCAGGGTAGTACCAAGCGGCGTTGTCGGCTCGCTCACCGTCTACTTCCAAATTCCAGTACGAGGCGGTCCCTTTCCACGGGCAGCGGGTCTGCAGATCCGAAGACGAAACCACGCTTTGATCAAGAGAACTGATCGGGAAGTAAGCGTTGCCTTCCACCATCTCGATGTCGTCGCTCGACGCGATCACGGTCCCGTTGAAGGTTGCTGTAGCCATTGTTCGTCCTCTTTCGTCGCCTGGGAGTTGAAACCCGTCGTGCCGCGGCGCAATTCCCCCGAGGCTGCTCGCACTAGACGTTGATCACCCAGACGTCATCGGGCCGATCGCGCTCGAAGGCCGCCAAGGTTTTCTTGACCCGAGGTTCTTGACCGTCCCAGACCACGACAGCCTCGGTCGCGACCTTGCGCAGCCACCCGTTGCGACGGTCGAGCGCCTGGCCCGCACCCCGAGCATCGACCGGGACCTTGCGTTCGAGACGAACAATGTCCGCCGCTTTTCGAAGCAATTCGTGGAAATGCTGCTGAGCATGACGAGGCCACTTGGTTTCTGGGTCGGGGAAAGGCAACACCGCAACGAACGGCATTGCGACCTCGATCGCGGCCTCAGCGGCGAGGGTCTCGGCCCCGAGCCGCAGCCCGGTCAACAAAACAAGATCAGGATCGAGCCCTAGTTTGGCCTCCAGAATCTCGGCCAAACGGCGCCGCACATCGTCGGCGATCGGGTTGGAGTCGTAGCCACCCAACTCGGGAGGCTGAAGTCCCACGACCGCCACTGCACTACCAGCCGGCTTCCAAGCCGACGAGAAGATCCCGTCAGCCCCCGGCTTGGGCCCGACCGCTACCGAAGGTCCGAAATCAACGTCGTCGGGATCACCCAAATCGGTTGGTCGGCCAACCCCATGGCGTCCAACGCCGGTGTGGGAGGCCTCGACCGCCAGCCGATCGGCGATGTCGTTCCATTCGTCGCCGGCGTGGCCCTTGACCCAAGTGAATTCGAGCTCGTCGGCTCGGTCTTGGTAGAGATCGATGAGCGGCTCCCAGATGTCGCGATTGGCGACCGGCTCCTTCTTGGAATTCTTCCATCCCCGTTTGAGCCAACCCTTCCACCAACCGTCGCGGAAACAGTTCACCACGTAGGTCGAATCGGAGATCACCTCGACTGGGCCGTCGATTGTCCGCAACGCATCGAGGGCAGCCTGCAATTCCATGCGCTGGTTGGTTGTGTCGGGGTCGAACCCGTTGGCCCACGGCCCGTCGGGCACTACCCACCCCCAACCGCCCGGGCCGGGATTTCCCCGGCAAGCCCCATCGGTGTACACAACGGTCGAACCCATCCGGGCCGACCCTACCCACTTGGCGAAGTGACGGCGGGGAGCTAATCGGGACCCGAACACCCGAAGCAATCCTCAGAGTGATAACCATGGCGGAATGATCGATCATTTCGCCCGTCAACTCCCCGACATCGACCCCAGCGAAACCAAAGAATGGATCGACTCTCTCGACGCGGTTGTCGCCGCCCAAGGAACACCTCGCGCTCGTTACATCGTGGCCAAACTTCTCGAAAGAGCCAACGAGCTTCGTATTGGTGTCCCGCCAACCACATCGACGCCCTACATCAACACCATTCCTGCCGAAGAACAGCCGTTCTTTCCCGGCAACGAACATGTAGAACGCCGGATTCGGGCCTTCATCCGCTGGAACGCCGCGGCAATGGTGATCCGCGCCAACAAAGCCGCCGACGGCATCGGGGGGCACCTCGCGACGTTCGCGTCGAGCGCCGCTCTCTACGAAGTCGGGTTCAACCACTTCTTTCGTGGCAAAGAAGACGGCCTGGCCGGCGACCACATCTATTTCCAGGGCCATGCCGCTCCAGGGGTATACGCACGGGCGTTCCTCGAAGGACGCCTCACCGAACAAAACCTCGACAACTTCCGTCAAGAAATCGGCGGAAATGGACTCTCGAGCTATCCCCACCCTCGACTCATGCCCAATTTCTGGGAGTTCCCCACCGTGTCCATGGGGCTTGGTCCGATCAACTCGATCTACCACGCCCGGTTCAACAAGTACCTTCACCAGCGCAGCATTGAAGACACGTCGCAGAGCACCATTTGGTCGTTTCTGGGTGACGGCGAATGCGACGAACCAGAAACCCTCGGCGCCATATCGCTCGCTGGTCGCTCTGATCTCGACAATCTCAAATGGGTGATCAACTGCAACCTGCAGCGACTCGACGGCCCGGTGCGCGGCAACGACAAAGTCATCCAAGAACTCGAAGGCGTGTTCCGGGGGGCCGGCTGGAACGTGATCAAGGTGATCTGGGGCACCAAGTGGGACGAACTCCTACATCGCGACGTCGACGGCGTACTCCTCAACAAAATGTCCACGACCGTCGATGGTGAGTACCAGCGTTACGCCGTCGAGGACGGCGCTTACATCCGCGAGCACTTCTTCGGGCCCGATCCTCGGCTCCGCAAACTTGTCGAGCACCTCTCCGACGACGAACTGTCGGATCTCCCCCGTGGTGGCCACGACTATCAAAAGGTTTACGCGGCGTTCAAGGCCGCGAGCGAAGTCAAAGGTCAGCCCACCGTCATCTTGGCCAAGACCGTCAAGGGGTGGACGCTGGGCGAAGGATTCGAAGGCCGCAACGCCACCCATCAGATCAAGAAGATGACCAAGGCCCAGATGGTCGATCTGCGAGTTCGGCTTCATATGCAGGACGAAATTCCTGAAGAAGCCCTCGAAGATGGCATTCCGCCGTATTTCCGACCCGACCCCGAATCCGAAGAGTACGCCTACATGATGCAACGCCGGCGGGCCCTCGGCGGAGCTATTCCCCGCCGCCTAATCCGAGACCGGCGTCCGATCAGCCCGCCCTCCGACGGACCGTTCCTCGATCTCCGTAAGGGATCATCGGGCCGGGCCGTCAGCACCACTATGGCCTTCACGTCACTATTGCGAGACCTGCTCCGCGACCAAGCCTTTGGTGAACGCGTCGTGCCGATCGTCCCCGACGAAGCCCGCACCTTCGGCATGGACTCGCTGTTTCGCGAGTTCAAGATCTACGCCACACGCGGGCAACTCTACGAACCAGTCGACCACGACTTGCTGCTGTCCTACACCGAAAGCAGCGACGGCCAACTGCTCGAAGAAGGCATCACCGAATGTGGATCGATGGCGTCGTGGATCGCCGCCGGCACGTCCTACGCCAACAACGGCGTACCGATGGTGCCGTTCTACACGTTCTACTCGATGTTTGGTTTCCAACGCGTCGGCGACTCCATATGGGCCGCCTCCGATGCCCGAACCCGCGGCTTCCTCATGGGCGCAACGGCGGGCCGCACCACTTTGATGGGCGAAGGCTTGCAGCATCAAGACGGACACAGCCAACTCCTCGCTAGCTCGGTCCCGGCGTGCGAGGCCTACGACCCCGCCTTTGCCTACGAACTGGGAGCGGTTATCGAAGACGGCATCGAGCGCATGTATCCGCCCAAGGCGGCCGACGGCGAAGACGTCTTCTTCTACATCAGCCTCTACAACGAGAACTACGAGCAACCGCCGCGACCCGACCACGTCGAGAACTCCGACATAATCAGCGGTCTCTACAAGTACAGCGACGGTCCCACCAACGCCGATTCGCTAGCTCACAAGGCAACGATCTTGTTCTCCGGCGCCACTGTTGGAGCAGCATTTGCGGCACAGAGCATCCTCGCCGAGTCCCACAACGTGTCGGCCGAACTGTGGAGTGCAACGTCCTACAAACGGTTGCGTTCCGAAGCGCTCGACTGCGAACGTCGCAACCGTCTGAGCCCGACCCAAGAGCAAGCCGTACCGTCGGTCACCCGGAAGCTGCTCGACAGCGAAGGCCCGCTGGTCGCCGTCTCGGACTGGATGACGCTGGTGCCCGATCAGGTCGCACGCTGGACTCCCCGACCCCTACACGTGCTGGGTACTGACGGCTTCGGCCGATCCGACACCCGCGAGGCCCTACGTCGGTTTTTCGAAATCGACGCCCAACACCTTGTGGTAGCGGTGCTTGCCGCTTTGGCCGAGGACGGCACAATCAGCGCCGACGAGGCCGCCGCGGCGATCGCCAAATACGGGATTGATCCCACTAGGGCCGATCCGGCGCACCCCGACACCGGGGCATCCAAAGTCGGCTCGTGAAAGCCGGGACTCTTTGGGTTACCGGTGATCCCGCCGCCGATCGATTGTGCAATACCGACCCGCTAGCACTGATGCTGGCGATGCTGCTCGACCAACAAATCTCCATCGAGTTGGCGTTCAAAGGGCCGTCTCGCCTCCGCGATCGCCTCGACGGAGACCTCGGTGCCGCGTCGATTTGTGCGATCGCTCCGCCCGACTTCGCGGCGATCGTCGGCCAAAAACCGGCATTGCACCGCTTCCCAAAATCTATGGCCGGCCGAATCCAAGACATGTGTCAACACCTAGTCGACCGCTACGACGGCGAGGCAGAGGCGCTGTGGCGTCGCCGCCGAAACGCCGAAGTTGTGCACCAGCGACTACTTGACGTGCCCGGGTTCGGCGACGAGAAAGCCAAGATCTTCCTCGCGGTGCTCGCCAAACGTTTCGGATTTCGCCCGGCGGGTTGGGAAACCATCGCCTTCCCGTTCGGGGACGACCAACCCCGGTCGGTAGCCGACATGGGCAGTGAGCACGAACGGACGCTGGTTCGCGACTGGAAAAAGTCAATGAAAGCGGCCGGCAAATACAAGACCGGCTAGACCAAGACCGGCTAGACCAAGACTGGCTGTGTTACTCGTTTACTTCGGCGAGCAGCGCGGCCCGTTGACGTTCGAGCCAACCCAACAGCACCGCCATGGCGCGGGGGTCGTGACGAAGGTGGTGGCCACCGCCCTGGATAACTCGCAGGTCGGCATGACCGTGGGCGTCGGCTACGGCACGAGCGTCGAAGACCGGGACGGTCTCGTCGTCGCTGCCGTGCAGCACGAGAAGATCGCGAGAGCCGAATCGTTCAGCGGCGTTGGCCGCCCTAACCGCACGAATTCCTTCGGCCCACGTGTCGAAAGAGAGGGGAAAGTCGGGGTCGCGGATGATGCCCATCTCGCGGGCCAAAACCAACAGTTTGCGCGGGTTACGGGCCCAGTCCTCGAAGTCGGCCGGAGCCCCGACGGCCGCAACTCCTCTAACCAACGGGTTCGTCGAAGCGGCTTCTACCGCCAAAGCGCCGCCCGTTCCGAAGCCCACGAGGTATATCGCGTCGACCGCGACCGACTCGCGGAGATATGCGATCGCCCCGTTCAAATCCCGCAACCACCCGGCCAAGGAAAAATCTCCCTCGGACTCGCCCACGCCGCGACTGGCAAATGCCAAAGCAGCCCAGCCCAACTCGGTGGCTACCCGGTCGGCGAGCTCGGGGAAACTGGCCGTGGAATTGATGCCGCCACCGACCTCGGCGGGAAATCCGTGGGCGATTACCAAACCTGGCTGGGCGCGGGGATGAAGATCTACCGGCCGGCCGAGATGGGCCGCGAGCGCACTTCCGTCAACATCGAAGCGGCGATCCACGAGCGACTCAGGCGTCAGATCTTGGCGAGCCGGTAGCCGCGGTTGCGGGCTTCGGCCAAAGTGTCAGGACCGAAGGTTTGTCCAAATGACGTACCCGCCAACTCGAGGACGACACTCTCATCGGCAACGTCGTCGAGGTCGTAAACAGTTTGGGTGCGCTTGTCGCCCAAAAAGCGACGGTGTTCGAAGCGGCTCGGTCGTTGCATGGGCCAAACCATAGCGCCATAACGCAGCAGCCCCGGGACCGAGGCCCCGGGGCTGCGCTTGATTTTTGCTGGACTCTCGGACCGCGGGCTTGCATGGTGCAAGCAACCAGGTGTGACTACGCCCGTCCGTGTTGATCCGAGGGTGGGTGGCTTGTATTCGCCAGGTTTCCAGCGGCTTGAGGCCTAGCGGCCAGCCACCTCCAAGGTCACAAATCGTTTACCAAACAGTTGGACCACCTCCTCTCTCTTGGTACAACCAGTCAACCACAAATCTGCACCTCAGCGCAGCCGGTTTCTGATTGCGTTATTGCGGAGGCGTGGCTTCGGTGCCCACCGCGCCGATCTTGGTGAGGTATTGCATTTGCAAATCGAGCACACAAACGATGTCGACGGGTTCGATTTCTTGGCCTCGGCGAGCTTCGGCAATGGAGCGGGCAACAACCGCATCGACCGCCGCCTCTTCGACCGCGACGGCGCCCTCGTGAACAATGTCGGTGCCGCCGATCTCCTCGCCGTACCGCGATGCGACTCCGGCCTCGGTGAACCAGTCGAGGTGCCAGCCCAGAACTCGGCTGAGATCGTCGTAGCTGAGTCGGGCCGTGACTTCTTCCGGCAAGCGCTGAGCGATCCATTGCACCGCGGCCGGAAGTTCGTACACCGCCGGAGGACGTTCGGTGGCCAGTTGGCCTACCGAACGTCCGAGTGCGACAAAAGCAATCACCAGCACAACCAGCGCGCCGATGCCGAGAAAGACCCATCCCATGAGCAAAGTCTATGGCAGTGGGACCGGGCCGACGGCTACGGCTCAGAGTCCGATGCGCTGAGCGAGCAACTCGCGGTGATAGGTGGGGTCACCAAACAGCAACTCGGAGCTCTTGGCCCTCTTGAAGTAGAGGTGAGCGGGGTGTTCCCATGTGAAGCCGATACCACCGTGGATCTGGATGTTCTCGGCCGACGCGTGGAAGTACGCCTCGGAGCAGTAGCTCTTGGCCAACGACGCGACCTGGGGCAATTCGTCGTTCATTTCTGAAGCGCACCAACCGGCGTAGTACGCCGCCGACTTGGCCGATTCGACCTCGAGCAACATGTCGGCGCACTTGTGTTTGATGGCTTGGAACGAGCCGATCGGGCGGCCGAACTGGACACGAACCTTGGCGTATTCGACCGACATGTCGAGGCACATCTGAGCGCCCCCAACCTGCTCGGCAGCCAGGGCCACCGCAGCTAGGTCGAGCACCGTTTGCATGGTGTCCCAACCGGCTCCATCAGTGCCAATCAGCGTGGCTGGAGTGGACGAGAACTCGAGCTTGGCTTGCTTGCGGGTCTGGTCCATGGTCGACAGTGCAGTGCGCGATAGCCCGGCGGCATCGGCGTCGACGCTGAACAGCGATACGCCGGCGTCGCTACGAGCGGCCACCAAGATGAGGTTGGCTGACGCGCCGTCGAGCACGAAGCTCTTGGTGCCGGTGAGCGACCACCCGCCGTCGTTGGTGGCCTGCATCGTGATGCCGGCCTCGTCCCAACGGCCGCTTTCTTCGGTAAAGGCCAGAGCCGCCCGGGTTTCGCCGGCCGCGATGCCTGGGAGGTGAGCGTTCTTGGCGGCTTCGTCGCCACTTTGCAGCAACGCGTTGGCCGCCAGCACACAGGAGGAGAAGTACGGGGCGCACAACAGAGCGCGACCCATTTCTTCGAGCACAACAACTTGTTCGATGAACCCAAATCCTTGGCCCCCGTACTCTTCGGGGATGGCAAGGGCTTGGAGGCCCATCTGTTCGGCCATCTGGTTCCAAACCGCTTCGTCGTAGCCGTCGTCGGTTTCCATCTGCTCGCGCACGGCTGCTTCGGAGGACTTGTCGGCAAGGAAGCTGCGAACGAATTCGCGGAGCTGGTCCTGCTCTTCGGAGAATGCAAAGTTCATGCGAGGCATCGTAGGGACCAAGAATCAGCCCTCCAAATCGCGATGTGTACGGTGGTGTACACTCTCGCTATGAATGGACCTGTCACCCACCTCGGGATCCGCGATCTCCGAGCCGATCTGGCTACTCATGTGCGACGAGCCGAGGCCGGCGATCGAGTCATCCTCACTGTCGACGGCCGTCCCGCTGCTCAACTCGCGCCGATTTCGCCGGCCGGGCGGCCCGACCTCGACGACCTCGCAGCCGCGGGACTCATTCGCCTTGCGTTACGCCCCGACCATCCCCAATCTCCGACCGACCTGCCCCTTCTTCCGATCGATGTCAACGCCGACCAAGCGCTGGCCGAACTCCGGGGCGACCCACCGCGACGTCGATGATCCTCGCTCTCGATCCCAGCGCCCTTGTGCAGCGTTACACCGGCGGCCCGCACTCGGCGGCGGTCAACGCGGCCATGGCCGAGGCCGAAACTTGGGCGATCTGCGATCTAGCACGCGCCGAATTGCTGATGGCGTTGCATCGGCTGGCTCCCAATCCTCGCACGGCCGCCGAGTTCACCGCAGCGGCGCGCTCCGACATCGACGCAATGGTGGTGGTTCCAGTCGACAGTCGCGGCCTGGCGCGGGCCGTCGAACTGGGCACGCTTTACGGCCTGCGTACCGTCGACGCGGTGCATCTCGCGGCGCTCGATCGCCTACCTCGTCCGGTCGCGTTGGCAACTCTCGATGCCCGCCAGATCCCCGCCGCGGTTGCGCTCGACATGGAACTGGTCACACCGGTTATCACCTAACCGGACCTTCGGCGCAGAAGTCGCGGCAGACTCTCGGGGTGACGACTGCGCTCCCCGCCGACCAGCGGCCATTCGACGACACCCCGATCCACACCGTGGACCTGCCACCAACCCCCGTTCGAGACCGCAACATCTCCGCCGAGGCGTGGATCGAAGCCCCTCCCAAACTTCTTCGTGCGGGTGACGACATCGGCGGCCCCCGCATTGCCTACAAGCGGCGACTGGGTCCCTGGCTTTTGTGGCGCGCCGGCCCGGCACGAGGAGCCGACGCCCGCTACGTCGCCATTCACTGCGATGATCTAGCCCGAATCGAAACGTTTCGTCTCTTTTCCGACGGCACGGGCGACGGACTTGGTCCGTCCGGCGAACGCCACGCCCGCTTCCGGGCGTGGAAGCAGGATCTGCACTCCACTGCGTGACCCGACTACGGTCCAGCCATGACCGACACCCCCTGGACCGGAGACACTGTCAGCCTCGTTGAGGCCTTTCGATCTGGAGAGCGCTCACCGCTCGAAGAACTCGAAGCCACCCTCGCCGCGGTCGAGACCAGCGAACTCAACGCGGTTTGCCACATCGACGCCGACGCGGCGCGAACAGCCGCCTCCAACGCCGACATCAACCTGCCCTTTGGCGGTGTTCCGCTAGCAGTGAAGGAGTTGCTGGCGGTCGCCGGTTGGCCCGCGACCCAAGCATCGGTCGCGCTGGCCGACAAAGTCTTCGCGAGCGACTCGGTTTCGGTAGAACGGCTGAGGGCCGCCGGAGCGGTCGCCGCGGTCCAGACGACGTCGAGCGAGTTCGGCGGCACGAACCAGACGTTCACCAAACTTCACGGCGCCACCCGTAACCCGTGGAACCTCGATCGCACCCCCGGAGGTAGTTCGGGCGGATCGGCGGCGGGGGTGGCCGGCGGACTGTTTGCGCTTGCGACCGGAAGCGACGGAGGCGGCTCGATTCGCATCCCGGCCGGTTTCTGCGGCTTGGTCGGACTCAAGTCGACGTTTGGCCGCATCCCGCGTGGACCGGGGATCATCCTCGGCAACGCCACCTCGGTCGAGGGAACCGTATGTCGCAGCGTGAGGGATTCGGCGCGCTATCTGGATGTCACCAACGGCTTCGATCTGCGAGACCCCAAGTCGCTGGCTCGCGTAGAAGGTTACGAAGCGGGCCTCGGTACCCACGCGGACGAGGTCCGTTCGCGGCGAGTGGCGATCGTTGCTGATCTTGGTTGCGCCACCGTTGGAGCCGAAACCGAAGAGCTCGTTGTCGCGGCGGCCCAAGAGTTGGTGGCCGCGGCAGGCATGCAACAAGTCGAGATAGACCTTCACCTGCCTCGCATCATGGGCACTTGGGGGCTCACCGGCTCGATCGGACTGCGCCGTTCCCTCGGCGACCGTTGGCCCGACTGCGCCGACGACCTCACCAGCATTGCCCGCGCCGGCCACCAGGCGTCTGAGAAACATCTCAACATCGACACGATGGCGACCGCTGAGAGCCGCCGGGTCGATCTCAACCTGGCCATGGCGGCCATGTTCGGCGAAGCCGACATCATCATCACCGCGACCAACCCGGCCACCGCGTTCTCCGCCGACGGCCGCCTGCCCGACACCTTCGAAGGACGCGACGCTCGTAGCACCAACAACGGCGCCCTGACCGCGCCGGCCAACATCTTCGGCAACCCGGCCATCTCGTTGCCAGCCGGCCAGGCCAGCGACGGCCTCCCCGTCGGCATGCAAGTTATGGCGCCGCACCACCGCGAAGATCTCCTTCTCGAACTCGGCCTCATCTGGGAACGCACCCGCCCCTGGCCGCTCACCGCAGCTAGCAGCCACGAAAGCTGACCTTGACGCTCTGGAGACCAGCGCTGCTTGCCGGGGTGGTCCGCTCCAGTGTGTGAAACGATGGTTGCATGGTTGAAGATCTGGAGGATCCGCGGCGAGAAGATCCGGCGTTCGTTCTGTCCGAGCGGGCGATGCTGGAAGGCTGGCTCGAGTATCACCGCACGACTCTGCTGCTGAAGTGCGAGGGCCTTGACGACACGGCGCGCAAGGCTCGCCCGGTTGCTACTTCGAAGCTGTCGCTGCACGGACTTGTCCGTCATATGGCCGAAGTAGAGCGGAACTGGTTCAGACGAGTCCTTGGAGGCGAGTCTGATTCACCGCCCATATACGGCGAAGGGCACGACAGCGAATTGGTACCCCTGGACACGGCGGTTTGGCAAACCGACCTCGATATCTGGCAGGCCGAGTGCGAGGCCAGCCGCCGCGCCGCGTCTGTGCGAGAACTCGACGACACTGGTCTGCGCCGCGGCGAACCCTGTTCGCTGCGATGGATCTACGTGCACATGATCGAGGAGTACGCCCGCCACAACGGTCACGCCGACTTGATCCGCGAAATGGCTGACGGTCGCGTCGGCTGCTGAGAACCGCGCTCGTCGCATCGGGCCACCATCCTCGAGTCGAGCCGACAGGTTCGGGGCTTTGATTTACCCTACGCGGGCAGTGTTAATCCAAAACACGGCCGTAGACTTTCTGCCATGTCCGCTCCGCTGTTCGAGATAAAAGGCCTCCACGCCGCCACTGCCGAGGGAGAAATCGAGATCCTGAAGGGTGTCGATCTCACAGTGGGGGCCGGCGAAGTCCATGCCCTGATGGGACCCAACGGCTCGGGCAAATCAACGCTCGCCAACGTGCTTCTCGGCAGTCCCGAATACGAAGTCACCGCCGGCAGCATCTCGTTCAAGGGCGAAGACATCACCGAATGGCCCGCCGATGTCCGCGGCAAGGCCGGCATGTTCCTGGCCTTTCAGTACCCCCAGGAAATCCCGGGGGTTTCGGTGATCAACTTCTTACGCCAAGCCCTCTCGGCGCGCAAGGGAATCGACCTCTCAGTGCTCGAACTTCGCCTCTCCATCATGGAGTGGATGGAACGCCTCGAGATGGACCCGACGTTCGCCGACCGTTACCTCAACGAAGGTTTTTCTGGCGGCGAGAAGAAACGCAACGAGATCCTGCAGATGGCCATTCTCGAACCAGAGATGGCCGTCCTCGACGAAACCGACTCGGGCCTCGACATCGACGCTCTGCGTGTCGTCGCCACTGGCGTCCAAGAGGTTCGCCTGGATCGCTCCGAACTCGGCGTGCTCGCCATCACCCATTACCAGCGGTTGTTGACCGAACTCAAGCCCGACCGAGTGCACGTTTTGATCGATGGTCAAGTGGTCGAGTCCGGCGGACCCGAGCTCTCCGAACGTCTCGAGCGCGAAGGTTACGAGCGGTTCGGGATTTGACCATGACGTTGCCCGCCGACATCAAAAGCGACTTCCCGCTGCTGCGACAGACCGTGCACGGCAAACCCCTGATCTATCTCGACTCGGGCAACACATCTCAAAAGCCACAGGCGGTCATCGACGCCATGTCGGCTTACTACGAAACCACCAACGCCAACGTTCACCGTGGTTCCTACGACCTGGCCGTCCGAGCCACCGCGGCTATCGAAGACGCTCGCGCCAAAGTCGCCACCTTCATCAACGCGGCCGCCAGCAACGAAGTGGTCTTCACCAAGAATGCCACCGAGTCCATGAACCTGCTGGCCCGTTCGTGGGGCGGCGCCAATCTTGGACCGGGCGACGCCGTCGTCATCTCCGAAATGGAGCACCACGCCAACATCGTCCCATGGCACATGCTGGCGGCCGAAAAGGGATTCGAGCTGCGCTGGATTCCCGTCGGCGATGACGGCCACCTCGACCTCACAACCCTCGACCAACTCCTCGATGGCGCCAAGCTGCTGAGCGTCACCGCCATGTCCAACGTGCTTGGCACAATCAACCTGATCGGTCGCCTCGCCGAAGCCGCCCATGCTCACGGCGCGCTCATCGCCGTCGATGCCAGCCAGTACGTACCCCACGTCGCCACCGACGTCCAGGCCCTGGGAGCCGATTTCTTGGTCTTCACCGGCCACAAGATGCTCGGACCAATGGGCATCGGTGTGCTTTGGGCCAAGGCCGAACTGCTCGACGCCATGCCTCCATTTCTCGGGGGCGGAGAAATGATTCTCAACGTCACCAAAGAGGGTTTCACCACCAACGACATCCCCTGGAAATTCGAGGCCGGTACACCAATGGTCGCCGAGGCCGCCGGGCTCGGCGCCGCCATCGACTACCTCACCACGCTCGGGATGGACAACGTGCGCCGCCACGAAGTCGAACTCACCGCCTACGCCCTTCGCACCCTCAACGATCGTTACGGTGACAAGATCACCATCCACGGCCCGTCCGAACCGGCCGAGCGCGGCGGTGTCCTGTCGTTTGTTTACGACAACGTGCATCCCCACGATGTGGCCCAAGTGCTCGACCAAGCCGGCATCTGCGTCCGGGCCGGCCACCACTGCGCCAAGCCGCTGCTCACCAGGCTCGGCGTGCCCGCTACCAGTCGGGCCTCGCTCTACGTCTACAACGACGAATCCGACATTGATGCGCTTGGCGATGCTCTCGAAGCAAGCAGCGACATCTTCAGCTTCTAGGATCTCGACCATGCCCGGACTCGACGACCTCTACCGAGAAGTCATCCTCGATCACTACCGCTCGCCACGCAACCGCGGCGAGCTGGAGACCCCTCCCGCCGTCAGAGCCGAAGGCTTCAATCCGCTGTGCGGGGATGAAATCGTGGTCTACATCGACGTCGACGCCAAAGGCACCATCGTCGACGTGGCGATCGGCGGCCAGGGCTGCTCCATCAGCCAGTCGTCGGCTTCGATGATGTCCGCTGCCATCAAAGGCAAAACCGTCAGCGACGCTCGCCGACTTATCAGCGCGTTCAAAGGGCTGATGTCGATCCACGAAGGTTCGATTGGCGGCGATGGGTCCGAGTCCGAGATGGGCATCGACGCCGCAGTGGACGATGCCGACGACGTCAAGCTCGGCGATCTCGAAGCGCTCAAAGGGGTAGTGAAGTTCCCGGTGCGTATCAAATGCGCAACCCTGAGCTGGAACACGCTGGCCCAAGCCCTCGACGAAGCCCAGTCGTCTACGCTCACGCCGTGACCAAGCCAACCGCCGACTGGTACGACGACCCCGAAGACCCGCTCCAGTATCGCTACTGGGATGGTGATCAGTGGACCGAACATCACGCTCCCAAAGTGGTTCCTCGCACTCCCGGTGCGGCATCTAGCTCGGCGTGGTCGATGTTTGCCAACACCTTTCGCCTTGCGGCGTCGCGCTGGCGCGAAGCCGTCGTTTTGGCGCTGCCGTTGGTTTTCGCACAACTCGTCGGCGGGTGGTTGCTGTACCGTGGCCTCGACCGGGTCTTCTTCGGGCGCCTGGTCGAGATCATCGAACGTTTCCTCGAACCGGGCTTCGACCCAACAACCGGGGCCGACAAAGAATTCTTAGACAGTATCGATGTCCACCTTCCCAGTTCCGCAGCGTGGCAAATTGCCATTGGAGCAGCCATCTCGCTGCTGGTTACCGTCGTAATCAGCTTGGCTCTCAGCCGGCTCTACGTCGGCGCCAACAACGGCGTCGAGCTGTCGCCGAGCGAAGCAATCCAAGCAGCAGTCAAACGAACCCCACGCACCATCGCCTACGGCTTGATGGTCGTGGTTGCTTGGGTGGTTGTCACATTCGTCGTGTTCTTGATAGGTGCACTGGTACCCGCCCTTTTGGTGCTCGGCATCCCAGCGCTGATCGCGCTGGGCGTTTGGCTTCTCCCGTTTGCCTCGATCTTCGGCACGGCCCTTGCCGCTGCCCCGGCCGACGCAAAACCAATACCGATCGCCGTTACCGCGATGCGAGGCCGGTGGTGGTGGGTGTTCAGGAGATGGCTCGTCTTGATGCTGGTTCTAATAGTGGCCGGTATCGGGCCCGCCGTCGTTGGAAACGTCACGATCTACTTCAGCGTCGCCGCTTACATTGTTGTTTCGGTAATCAACCAATCGATTCAAAGTACGATCAGCGCGGCCGGCAACGCCGAGCTCTATCGACTCACCGGAGCCGAAATCGACCCGGTGCTGATCAACTCCGACCCCAACGACACCGCTCCCGAATCGCCACACTGACCTCCGGTCCAACAATCGCCGTCAGCTCGTCGCTCAGGTAATCAGCGGTCGGTTCGTCGCCGACTTGGGTGTCGTCCACTTCGGTGCAACACCACGCCATGTCGGCATCTTCGCCCCAATCCTTGCGGCTCCACCGGCGCATCACCCGCGCTCCGTCATCGGCAGTTTCGACCCACAACGGCAACTGCCAACAAACCGTCGGCTTGGAATCGACTGGACGGTCACCATCGTGCACTGCTTGCAGGTGCAACGCACAACCCCCACCGCCGGCAAAACCCGGTCGGTTCAAGAAGATGCAAGCACCATCGACAAGGGCCGTGTGATCACGTTTCTCGTCACGGAAAACGCCGCTCACCGCAGCAATATCGGCGTGCTGGAATCGTTCGGCATCGATCGTTGCCGCCAACGCCGCAATCATCATCGATTCGTCCTCGTCAAAAAGTTCGACGCCGACCGAGCAGCAACCTTGTTGCAGTTCGGGCGCAGGATGATCGAGGATCCCCTGGCACCCATCACCCCAAGTACATTTCCACCGCGACGACAAAAACTCCACATCAACGCGCCACCGAGTCCCGTCAACCGGATCGGTAAAATCTTCGAACCCGGTTTCCCCCAGTTCAGTTGGCTCACCAGACACGACGGGATTCTACAGGCGGCAACCCGACGGCGATCGCCGGTCGACCGCCGTCCAGACTCAACGCCCCGACGATCAGCGACCGGAACTGCGTGTTGTCAGATCCCACGCCGTTGGTCCAGCCGTGATAGGCCCCAACGAATCCGTCCTCGAACGGCTCGATTGATAGCGCGCCGGGACCTTCGATCCCCACCGAGCTGACCATCCAACCGCCCTCAGTCGTGGTTCGTTCGCACGGCCAGGCTCCCACAAATGGCGTGGCCAACTTGGTAGTCGGCGGTGTTGTACCAACCGGCCGAATAGAACAAGTGAATCAACCCTCCGTAGGCGAGCATTTCTGGTTGCTCTATGAGCGGCCATGAACACCCCCCTAGTAGCGCAGCAACTCCAGGCCTCACCAACCAGCCCAGCACCATCTGATGTAAGCCGCTGGGATCACAAACTGCTGTCTCCACCGATCGCGTTGGCATCGATCTTCCACAGAAGGTAGGCGTCGCCGACCGAGTCGACGAACACCGACGGGTCGATGTTCCCACCCGCGTCAAGATCGCAGACGAGAGGCTCCTCGAACGGGACAAACGGCCCAGTAGGCGTGCTCGAACTGGCGTTACCAATGCAATGAAGTCCGGAGTCTCCAAAGAGCGCCGCAAAATACAACAGCCATTCACCGTCGATCTCGACGGCGTCGGGAGCCCACGTCTCACCCCACGCGGCCCAAGCCGGAAGCCGCGGCAGAGCGTCGCCGACACTATCAAATGCCGGATCGGCCGCGTCGAAGGGTTCGCCGGCCTCATCCATGGCCATTTGTCGCCCCTCTGGAGCGCTTCGAGATGGCACAACCACCGCGACAACGACATGTTCAGCGGGCGAGGGCGCGGACTCGGCGAATGATGGAACGCGACCGGAGACCATTCGGGAAGCGATAAATCATCTACCGCGCCGTCGTTCACGTTTGAGGTTCCCAACGCCGGCGATGCGGCAAACAGCGAGGCAAGAACTGCGAGGCAAGAACTGCGACTGATGCAACTGTGGTTCCGGCGATTCCCATCGCTGGACCGTGCCGATCGCCGGTTGCAGCTGGCCATCATCGCAGTGGCCGCGCTAGTTGGCACGGCCGGCTCAACCGCGCCGCCCAACCGGGTAGTGTTGCCGTCATGACACTTCCACTGGCGGACTGGTACGACGACCCCGAAGACCCCACGATGCTGCGCTACTGGGACGGCCGGGCCTGGGCCAACGATCGGCGGCCCAAACAGGTAGCGCCGCCGCAGTCGACCGACCTCGGCGATATCTTCACCGGCACCTTCGCGCTAGCACGCAAGATGCTGCTGCCATCGCTGGCAATGGGCGCGATTTGGGCAATCACCGTAGGTGCGATCTTTGCGGCCTCGCTCTTGTTGCTGTTGGGGTCGTCTTCGCCAGCGGTTATCGCCGCGCTCGTCATTCTCTGGTTGATGGGAATGGTCGCGGCGATGGTGGGATTTCTCGGTTGGACGCGCCTTGCCGTCGCCCGCCACAACGATGTCGCGTTGTCGATAGGCGACGCGCTGCGGGGCGGATTTCGTCGGATGCCACGAGCCCTGTTCTTCTTCGTCATGGCTGCGTTGTCAGGAATTGCCGTAGTCGTGACCTTGGGAGTGATCGGCGCGCTGGGCCCGGACCTACTCGTTATCGCCATACCGGTGCTCGGCGTGGCTGCGATCTGGCTCTGGACCTACATGACCATAAGCGGGGTTGTCGTCGCCGCCGGGCCAGACCAGCCCGGTTCGTTCACGACCCTGAAGGAAGTGGTAGCGGGCAAGTGGTGGTTCCTGGCCGGCCGAATACTCGTGTTCAACATTGTCGTGATCCTGGCAGGCGGCGTGTTACAAACGTTCTCCGGTGGCGCGGCCGCAGGCATGCGTGGAATCGGGGCCCTGATCGTGATCCTAGCGATCAACGTGGTGGTGCAATTCTTCCTAAGCCTCTACCAGTACTCGATGCCAATCGTGCTCTACGCGATGATCGGCGGAACGTTCGATTCTGAGCTTGCGCCAACAACCACTGCGTCTGACGTCACCGACGCCTTGTAGCCCTCAGGCGAACGGGTCGGCGAACGGGTCCACGTCAGCAAGCGGCGATCGCTTGGCTTCGGCCGGAACCGTGACCCAGCGTTCGTAGCCGGTGTCTTCCAACTCGGTGGCCAGCTCGGGGCCGCCGCTTAATTGGATACGGCCACTGGCAAACACGTGAACGGTGTCGGGCTTGAGTTCGTCGAACAACCGGCTGTAGTGGGTGATCGCCAAAACACCAAGGTCGTCTTCCTTGGTGGCCTGCTCGATGCGAGCGCTCACCATCCTGAGCGCGTCGACATCAAGCCCCGAGTCGAGCTCGTCGAGGATGGCAAAGGCCGGGCGAAGAACACCGAGTTGCAGCGTTTCGTTGCGCTTCTTCTCGCCGCCTGACAAGTCCACGTTGAGGGGACGCTCGAGGAACCGCTCGTCGAAGCCGATTCGTGCCGCCTCGGCAAGCATGCGATCGTTGATCTCGGCCGGATCGTCGGGGGTACGGGTAGAGGCGGTGAGGAGGTCGCGCAGCACAACCCCGGGGACCTCGGTGGGGTACTGCATGGCCAAGAACAAGCCGGCCTCGGCCCTCTTCCACGTTGGCTGACCCAGCAATTCGACCCCGTCGATACGAACTGAGCCGCCCAGGACTTCGTAACCCGGACGGCCGGCAATAACGTGCGACAACGTCGATTTACCGGACCCGTTGGGCCCCATGACCGCATGGACCTCGCCGGAACGGACCACCAAGTCAACGCCTTTGAGAATCTCCTGACCATCGACCGATGCCCGGAGTCCCTCGATTACGAGCTCGCTCATGACTGCTCCTCTGACTCGGTGATAGTGATAACGACGTTGCCGTCCACGACCGCGACATCGAACGCGTCGACGGGCCGAACCGCAGGAAGCGTGAGCGGCTCGCCGGTCCGCAGGTCGAATTGGGCGCCGTGGCGGGGACATTCGATGGCGCAATCGTCGGCTTCTACGAAACCGTCAGAAAGCGACACTTCGGCGTGGCTGCAGATGTCGTCGAGGGCGTAGATGTCGTCGTCGATTCGGACCAGGGCAATTGCCCGGCCGTCGACAACGACCCGTTTCGCTTCGCCGTCGGCCACATCGGACCACGCGCCCACGACATGCTCGATGCTCATGCCATGGCCTCGTCGACGCTACGTTCGAGGTCGCGTTGGCGCGCCAGTTTGGCTGCCACCGCGGTGCGCAGGGCCGGAACGGCCGAGGCGGTCGGGGCCGACTGAAGTACTTCGTCGAGGAAGCCAGCAACAACGAGTCGCTCGGCTTCGTCGGTGGGCACGCCGCGGCTCTCGAGGTAGAAGCGCTGATCCTCGTCCACCGGGCTCACGGTTGAGGCGTGCGAACACTTGACGTCGTTGTTCTCGATCTCGAGGTTGGGCACCGACTCGGCCCATGCTTCGTCGCTCAGCTTGAGATTGCGGTTGGTCTGGAAGGCGTTCGTGCCGCGCGCATCGGGGCGGACCCGGATCAGACCGGTGTAGATGCTCCGGGCCCGGCCCGCCACGACCCCCTTGTAAAGCAGGTTGGAAGTGGTATCGGGGGCAACGTGGTCTTGGTAGGTGCGGAAATCCAGAGTTTGATCACGTTCGCCGAAGTAGACGGCGAGCAGTTCGCCATGCGCGCCACGACCAACCAGCCGGGTATCGGCACGCGAACGAGCGTAAGCGCCGCCGAACGCCGCCGTGGCCGCCGAGACGGTGCCGTCGCGTTCGACGCGAGCTAGTTGCGAACCAAGCTGCCAGCTGTTGTCTCCGAGTTGTTGAACGTTGAGATAGCCGAGCCGACCCGCGGGCCCGACATCGAGTTCGACCACGGGGCAAACCAAGACCGTTGCGTCGTCGTCGGACGTGTGTTGATCGAGAACCGAAACCTCGGCGTTCTCGCCCACCCGAATCACCAGACGAGGGAAAGCCGCAGCACCGTCGCCGGCCGCATGATCGGTAAACACGACAGGCCGCTCGACAACCACACCCTTTGGGACGTCGAGAACAAGCGGCTCAGGGGCAAACGCGTCGTTGAGCAAGATGAAGTAGTCGCCGGCGTCGTTTGAAACTGAACCCAAAAGCGACTGGCAGTCGTCAAAGTCGACAAGTGGGCCGACCCTCACGCCGGCGGCGAGCAAGTCATCTTCGATATCGATTGCCACGACGCGGCCGTTGACGCTGCGGACAATGGCGGCTGGCTCGTCGTCCAGCCGGGCCATCGGCGCGTCGCCGAATTGGGCGGTGGGCGCAAAATTGTCGAGGTCGAGTTCGGCGATACGGCTGTAGCGCCACTCCTCGGCCGAGGCGTCAGGCAGGTCGGTGTTTGCCACCGTTTCGGCAGCCTGTCGGCGTCGTTCGCGTAGCCAGTCAGGGCCTGGGAGTTCGCTGGCTGCTTCGGGGGAAAATGCGGTCGGCACGGGGATTTATCCTACCGGGACAGTGCAAATGCCCAACCGCCAAATAGCTCGAGTCGCGGAAGCGCTAGCGGCCGTCGCGATATCTCCGGCGGAGCTTCTCCCCTAGCGATTCTCGACTCTGCTTGGGGGCCCGACCGGGTTTTGCCGGCTTGCCAGGTTTTGCCGGCTTGCCGGGTTTTGCTGGTTTGCCGGGCTTTGCTGATCCGCGGTTCTTGATGCGGCCCAACCCTTTCTTGGATCGCTTGCGCCTTTCGGCCTCGATATCGGCAATCGTGCTCGGGACGGCGTCGTTGATGATGTCCTCAGCGGCGTCTAGCAACGCGGCGATCGAGTCGTCCTCGCCCAGACTCTTGGGTTCGGGAGGGGTTTCGGGGGTAACCAGCGAACCGTGGGCCCAGTTCACATCAGCCATACGTCGGGTGTACTTGGGGCAGTCATCAGGACACCGCCAGGGCGCTTCGGGGGCGAGGTCGAGATCGCACTTGCGCACCGTGTCCCCGTTCCCGTAGGTCCGAGACTCGAAGTACTTACAATCCTGACGCATCGGCATTCAGCCATTGTGGCCCATGCAAACGCCTATGCGACGCAGCCTTTGTTGGATTTGTGCACCGAACTCGGTGCGATAGCACCGGTTTCGGTGCACAAATCCAACTACCCGACGCTGCCTTCCATCTGGAGTTCGATGAGGCGACTCCACTCGACGGCGTATTCCATCGGCAGGGTGCGGGTGACGGGTTCGATGAAACCGTTGACGATCATGCCCATCGCCTGCTCCTCGGTGAGACCGCGGCTCTGGAGATAGAAAAGCTGCTCGTCGGCGACACGCGACACCGTGGCCTCGTGACCGATGATCGCGTCGCCCGACCCGACCTCCATGTAGGGGTAGGTGTCGGAGATCGAGTCTTCGTCGAGGATGAGGGCGTCGCACTGCACGTGGCTCTTGCAACCGTAGGCGTCGTTTTCGACCCGGACGAGTCCTCGATACGAGGTGCGCCCGGCGTCCTTGGAGATCGACTTGGACACGATCTTCGACGTGGTTTCGGGGGCCGCATGAATCATCTTTGCCCCGGTGTCTTGATGCTGTCCAGCGCCGGCGTAGGCGACCGAGAGGACCTCGCCCGAAGCCTTCGGACCAGCCAACACAACAGCCGGGTATTTCATGGTGAGCTTGGAGCCGATGTTGCCATCGATCCATTCCATGTGACCTTCGGCTTCGACGTAGGCCCGTTTGGTAACCAAGTTGAAGACGTTGTCGGACCAGTTTTGGATGGTGGTGTAGGTGACTCGGGCCGACGGCTTGACGATGATCTCGACCACCGCAGAGTGCAGCGAATCGGACGTGTAAGTGGGCGCCGAACAGCCTTCGATGTAATGCACCTTGGAGCCTTCGTCGGCAATAATCAAGGTGCGCTCGAATTGGCCCATGTTTTCGGCGTTGATGCGGAAATAGGCCTGCAAAGGCATTTCGACCTCGACGCCAGGCGGAACGTAGATGAACGAGCCACCGGACCATGCCGCCGAGTTGAGCGAAGAGAACTTGTTGTCGTTGGGCGGGATGACCTTGCCGAAGTATTCCTTGACCAGCTGCGGGTATTCCTTGAGCGCAGTGTCCATGTCGGAGAACAGCACGCCTTGAGCTTCGAGATCTTCGCGGTTGCGGTGGTATACAACCTCGGACTCGTACTGAGCGGTGACGCCAGCCAAGTACTTACGTTCGGCTTCGGGGATGCCGAGCTTTTCGTAGGTGTTCTTGATCGACTCGGGCACCTCGTCCCAGTCGTCGCTCAGCGACTCGGTGGGCTTGATGTAATAGAAAATGTTGTCGAAGTCGATGTCGGACATGTCGCCACCCCAGCTGGGCATGCCCCGGCGGCCAAAGCGTTTGTAGGACTTGAGCCGGAAGTCGAGCATCCATTCGGGTTCGCCCTTGAGCCAAGACATCTCGCGAAGGATGTCTTCGTTGAGGCCTCTCTTGGGTTTGAAGACATAGTCTTCTTCGTCTGACCAGCCCAGTTGGTACTTGCCAAGATCGAGTCCGATATCGGTGGAAGCCATGAGAACCCTTTGGATGCGACGGTGGTCTGCGGCGTGATAGCCGCTAATTTCTCCTACCCAGATAGTAACAACTCTGAGCGATGATCAGCCCTCAGTCGACCCAAACAGTCCAACGAGCAGGCCCGCGCACAGCGAGGTGAGCCGATCGGCGGTCTGACGGTGCACTCTGAGCGACTTGGCGAACGGGTCATCAACCTCGTCGGGACCCTCGCCGAGCAAGTCGCCGGCAACGCGGTTGGCCCCCAAGTCCGCAAGCCGATCGATCGCCGTGGTTCCATCGCTCGTGGGTTCGGCCAACAGGTCGACAACCCGCCCCAGCGTGAAAATTCGGCGCTGGGCACTGGGCAACATCAACGATAGATCCCGGCCGTGACGGCGCTCCATCGTGACGATCAGATCGGCGCTTTCGAGGATCTTCGGGGTGCTGCACCGAGATGCATGAGCCGACAGGTCGTAGCCCCGAGCCGCCATTACTTCTTGAACCCGCGGCGAGGCCGGATCGCCGTTGGTCATAAACCCTGACGACGAGACATCGACTGCGAGGCCGCGTTGGTCGGCCATTGCTCGCAACAAGAATTCGCCCATCGGCGACCGGCAAACGTTGGCGGTACAGACCACCAGAATCTTGAGAGGGTCGGTCACGATCAGCTAATCGATCCGGCGCAACTCGGTACTAAAACGCCTGGCTCGTTCGACGTAGGAATCAACGTTCATCTGGGCGTGGAATTCGGCGACGGCGTCGGGGCGGATCTTGGCCGGCACGCCGAGAGCCATCGCCCGGGGCGGTACCTCGACGCCTCCCGGAACCATCGCCGCGGCGCCCACGAGGGCATGCTCGCCGATCACCGCGTTGTGCAAAACAATCGCCCCCGAGCCAACCAGCGCATTGTCGAGCACCGTGCATCCTTCGAGGTGAGCAAGGTGTCCGACCGTGCAGAACCGGCCGACCGTGGTCGGGTGAAACTGGGTGCAATGCAGGACCGCACCATCCTGAATCGATGTCGCCTCGCCTATCGAGATGGTGTTGTCGTCGGCCCGGATAACAGCATGGGGCCACACCGAGGCATTCGGGCCCAGCACCACGCTGCCAATAACCGTCGCGTGCTCATCGACGTAGGCCGACTCGTGAATCTGCGGGACTTGATCACCCAAGGCGTAGATCGCCACGTTTACAGGCCCTCGTATTGTCCATAGCCGCCCTGGAAGAACAGCAACGGACCATGATCGCCGTCAGCTCCGAGCGCCTTGACCAAACCAACCACGATGTCGTGATCTCCGCCGTCGTGAATCGCGTGGATCTCGCAATCGATCCAGGCAATCGACCCTGGGATTACCGGCGAACCGGTTGCTTCGGTCGACCAGTCGATGCCTTCGAACTTGTTGTCTGCTCGGCTGGCGAACACACCGCACGTGTCTTTTTGGTCGACGCCGAGGATGTTGACGCAAAACGACCCGGTCCCTTTGATGCGCAGCCAGCTCTCGGACTGTGACCCGGGGCAAAACATCACCAACGGAGGGTCGAGCGACACGCTGGCAAACGAGCCGATGGCCATGCCGGCTGGTCCGGACTCGCCGTTGCCGGTAACAACGGTTACGCCCGTTGGGAAATGGCCGAGTACTCGACGAAATTCGCCCGGATCGATAGTCATAACGGTCTCCTCGCTTGCGCTGACCGGCGTACCGTAGCGCCTGATCGGATCGGACCGCTGATTGCTCAGATCTCGGCGGAAAGTGTGAGCTTCACGCCTTCGGCAGCGGCGATTACGTCGATTCCGGAGTCGGCAGCGATTTCGCGGGCAAACCCGGTGAGATGATCGACCGCGTCGTCGTCGCGGCCGGGATCGTGGTGAAACAAGACCAACTGTTTGACGCCGGCCTGGCGTGCGACCTCGACGGCGTATTCGGGGGTGCAGTGACCCCAAGTTGACTTGGCCGCGAACTCGTCGCGCCGCAACTGCGAATCGTGGATCAACACGTCGACGCCGGCGCACAACTCGAGGACCGAGTCGGCCACCCTGGTTGGGTCGTCGACCGGCTCTTGGTGATCGGGGATGTAAGCAATGCTCACCCCGTTGCGTTCGATCCGGTATCCAGCGGTCGGGCCAGTGTGAGGAACCGGTCGAGCCATCACCTGGGCGCCGGCTATCTCGAAATCGCAATCGAGGGCGTCGTGGAAGTTGACTTCGGCGGGAAGGTCGGCGGTACAGATAGGGAAAAACGGCGGGGTCATGAACCGAGTGAAACTTTCGCCGAGCGTCCCGTGGTGATCGCCTGGTCCGTACACGTTCAACGACGTCTGCGGGTGCTGCAGCGGCGAAAAGAAAGGCAGCCCTTGTACGTGGTCCCAGTGAAGATGGGTTACCAGTGCGTGCACGTCGACCGACCCGAGCGCTTCGATGCTGCGCCCCCAGTTTCGAAGCCCGGTGCCGAGGTCGAGGACGATGGGATCGGCGTCAACTGTTTCGACGGTGACACAACTGGTGTTTCCGCCGTAGCGGTTGAGGCTGGGGCAACTGCACGGTGTCGAACCTCTCACGCCATAAAACGTGACAACGACTTCGTTGCGCGGCAGGTCCCCCATGATTGAACGAAGGTACATAGTAGAAACGGTCCTGTGAAGGGTCTGTGACGAAATTCTCAAACCGATGCCGGTGTGTCAGAGTGGAGCATGAGCAACGATCGACCCAAACCAGTGTTGCCGGACGGGCTGGTAGCGGTGGTCAAAAAGGACTGCCCTACCTGTGTGCTGGTGGCTCCGGTCCTCGCAGATCTCGCCCAGCGCGCCGGCCTGATTGCCTATACCCAAGACGATCCCGCGTTCCCGGCCAGTGCGTCGTGGGTGATCGACGATTCTGACCTCGCGGTGTCGTGGCACCACAACATCGAAACCGTTCCCACCCTTTTACGGGTCGAAGATGGCCTCCCGGTCGCCACCGTCGAGGGTTGGCGACGCGACCAATGGCAGGAGTTCTGTGGAGTTGACGGACTCGGCGAAGGGCTGCCCGACTGGCGTCCGGGGTGCGGATCCTTGAGCGTTGATCCCCGTTTTGCCAACGAGCTCATGGTGCGGTTCTCGGGCAGCAAGATGGTTAGCCGCCGAGTCGAATTGGCCGCCCTCGAGGACGAACACGAAGCATTGTTCGATCGGGGTTGGACCGACGGCATGCCGGTTGTGCCACCGACCGAAGCCCGCGTGATGCGGATGTTGGAAGGCACAAGTCGGGCCCCCGACGACATCGTGGCGATCGTGCCACCCGACCTCGTGGAGTGCACGGTCGAAAAGGTGGCCATCAACGCGGTGATGGCGGGTTGCAAACCCGAATACCTACCCGTTGTGCTCACCGCGCTGGAAGCGGCGTGTACCGACGAGTTCAACATGCACGGGCTGTTGGCTACCACGATGCCAGTGGGTCCGATTCTGGTGGTGAACGGCCCGATCCGAGACGAAATCGGCATGAACAGCGGGCTCAACCTCCTCGGCCAGGGCAACCGAGCCAACAGCACGATCGGGCGGGCCTTGCAACTGACGATCCGAAATGTTGGTGGAGGCGCGCCAGGAGGCATCGATCGAGCCACCCAGGGTTCGCCATCAAAGATTGGGCTGTGTTTTGCCGAGGACGAGGAAGGCTCGCCGTGGGATTCTTTCGCGGAGAGTCGCGGTTTTGGCGCCGGTGCGTCGACGGTGACCCTCTATCCCGGCGAAGGACCCCGCGTGCTCTTCGACCAACGATCTCGATCGGCCGAATCATTGGTGAGCCACCTAGCGGAGATGCTGCGAGCCAACATCTCGCCCCGTATCGCCCTGCAAATGGACACGATGCTGGTGCTGTCGCCAGAACACATGTCTCGCTTCGCCGACGCTGGGTGGGACCGGCGTCGATTCCTGGACGAACTCACTTCCCGACTGATGATCGAGGCCGACGAAGTCATCATTGGTGCCGGCGGAATCGAAGAAGGTATGCCCGCTTTCCTGGCCGGCACCACCATCCCCAAGTTCCCGCCGGACGGCATTCATGTTGTGCACGGCGGTAGCCGCGCCGGCCTGTTCTCGGCGGCGATCGCCGGTTGGGTGAACGGCGACACAGGTAGTGTCACGGTAACGAAGGAGATTGTTCGATGAGCGTCACCATTCTCGATCCAACCGGAGAGCTTCGCCCCGCCACGCGCCAACGGGTCGCCCGGCCCGAGTCGCTCAACGGACTCACGGTCGGCTTGCTCGATATTTCCAAACCACGCGGCGACGTGTTCCTTGATCATCTCGAGCAGAAACTGACCGGGCTCGGGGTTGTCGTCAACCGTTACCGCAAGCCCACGTTTACCAAACCGGCGCCGGTCGATCTGCGCCACGAGATCGCCACAAGTTGTGACGCGGTGATAGAAGCGCTCGCCGATTGAGGTAGCTGCACGACGTGCAGTGTGCACGACATCAGCGACCTTGAACGACGTGGCATCCCTGGAGTGTTTGTGGCCTCCGAAGAGTTTGTCGATGCCGCCGAAGCTCAAGCCAAAAGCTTGGGACTCGACACCGCTCGGGTGTTCACCCCCCACCCGATCCAGGACCGCACCGACGACGAGATGCGGGCCATGGCCGACGCAGCAATCGACTCGTTGATCGACGCCCTCACTGGTCCGAGCTAGATCCGAACTCATATTGGCTCGGCTGGGATTGATCGCCCTCACCGTCTGCTTCGCCTAGTTTGCGACCATGTCAGGAGTCCTTTCTCTCAGTGATGCCCGAGACGCGGTGTCGGCCATGGAATCCATCGTCGAATCGGCGCTTTCGCAACTCGCCGCGAAGCCGATCGACGAACACCAAGCGGTTGCTTACGACGTCGCTCACAGTGCCGCGGCAGTGACCGCAGCCCGCGGGATGCTCGGCTACGGCGACCGCGGCGAGCAGGAGTCGGCCCTCGCCTTTGCCTTCACCGCCGAAGTTGCTCACGATCTCGGCGGGCGGGTTCTCGGCCGAGAAGCCGATTGGGGAATCGACTCAGCCGTCATCGACCCGCTTCGGCCACTGATCGCGGCCGGACGAGCTCCCGAGTTGGTCGGATCGCTGCGAAAGCAGTTGTCATCGCATCTCGATGACGACTTTGCCCTCGTAGCCGACACGTTTCGTCGCTTTGCCGACGAGCAGATAGCCACGGTGGCCGAAGAAGTCCATCGCACCAACGCCGACGTGCCAGAGGACCTGATCGACGGGCTGGCCAGCCTTGGCGTCTTTGGACTGTCGGTTCCGGTCGAATACAACGGGTCCGCCGAAGGCGAAATCCGCGACTACGTCGGAATGGTCGTCGCCACCGAGGAACTCTCGCGAGGTTCGTTGGGGATAGGTGGGTCGCTCATCACCCGACCCGAGATACTGACGCGTGCTCTCGTCGCGGGAGGCACCGAACAGCAAAAATCTTATTGGCTCCCCCGCTTGGCCTCCGGCGAGGTCATGGCCGCGGTGGCGGTCACCGAGCCGGATTACGGAAGCGACGTTGCTGGGGTTCGGGTCAGTGCCACCCCTGACCCCAACGGCGGGTGGCGGATCAACGGCACCAAGACGTGGTGCACGTTTGCCGGGCGCGCCGATGTGCTGATGGTGTTAGCCCGAACCGAAGCCGGCACGACCGATCATCGAGGTCTGAGCGTCTTTGTGGTGCCCAAGCCCCGAGACGTTGGCCACTCGTTCTCACACCTCCAGTCTGGCGGCCCCGAACCATCGGGCGGTCGTATGGAGGGCACGGCGATCGACACCATCGGTTACCGGGGCATGCACAGCTACGAGGTTTCGTTCGACAATTGGTTGGTCGCCGACGATGCGCTGATCGGCGAAGAAGCGGGGCGTGGGCGCGGGTTCTACTTCCAGATGGCGGGTTTTGAGAACGGTCGTCTACAAACCGCGGCCCGAGCAGTGGGAGTCATGCAAGCGGCTTACGAAGCGGCGAGCGAATATGCGGCCGGCCGCCACGTGTTTGGCGAACCGATCGAGAACTATCAACTGACCCAGGTCAAGCTTGGTCGAATGGCGATAGTGATCCAAGCGTCGCGCCAATTTGCGTTGCGGGTCGCCGAGCTAATGGGTTCGGGCGACGGGGCTCTCGAAGCGTCGATGGTCAAGGCTTATGTTTGTCGCGCCGCCGAATGGGTCACCCGCGAAGCCATGCAGATTCACGGTGGCATGGGGTACGCCGAGGAATACCCCGTGTCTCGCTACTTCGTCGATGCTCGAGTGTTATCGATCTTTGAAGGGGCCGACGAAACGTTGTGCCTGAAAGTAATCATCCGTCGTCTGCTGGCTGATCGGGCGTAATTCCAAATCCGATGGTCAACCCGTCTTGAGCGCCGAGCCTCGAGCTCACAACGTCGTGGGTCCGTTCGTACGACGCGTCGAGAGCAGCAGCGGTTGCGCCGGGAACGTCGGTACGCCCCGGTTTGGCGACGCGGATGATGTAACCATCGCCTCTATCAACCCAGGTCGGTACGTAATGAACGCCGACCACTTCTATGGCACCGGCGTCGTTCTCGAGTAGTTGCACGGTGGCGATCATGCCGTCTTGAGACGCAGTCACGCAGCAGTTGACCGACTGGTTCGACAAGAAATTGCCGAGCCCAAACACCACCCATTCGGCACCGACCTTGTCGACGGGTTGTACAACGTGGGCGTGATGGCCGATCACCAAATCGATTTCGTCGGACGGCAAAATTTCGGCCAGCCACGCATCTTGAGCTGACGTGGGCTCGTGACGGTATTCGTTTCCCCAATGAAGACTGGCGATTACAAACTCGGCCCCCGCTTCGCGGGCCAGTCGGGCTTCTTCGATGATTTCGGCGGGTTTGATCAGGTCGACGAGGTACTGCTTGTCGGTGGGCATCGAAAACCCGTTGAGGCCGTAGGCGGCCGAAATGTGAGCAATCGTGATGCCGTTGACTTCGTACAGCACCGGGGCGAGATCGTTTTGCGCATCGACCGCGGTACCGGCGTGGCGAAGGCCGATCTCGTCGAAGGCGTTGATGGTGGCCAACACCCCCTTCTCGCCGCGGTCATAGGAATGATTGGAGGCCAACGAACAACCGTCGTAGCCGACATCGAGGGCCGCTTGGGGAAGCGCACGAGGGGCGTTGAAGGTGGGATACCCGCTGAGGTTCGTGTCGTCGGCGGAGATCGGCGTCTCCATGTGACAGATCGCCAAATCGGCCGCCGAAAGAATCAGCGCCACCTCGTCAAACATCGGCACAAAGTCCCACCCAGCGACCGCGCTACCAGCCTCGGCGCTCGCCGCCTCGGCGTTACGAGCTGCGGTGCTCACCACCGAGCCGTGGGGCAAGAGATCGCCGGTAAACGCCAGCACGGCTTGGCGCGGCGGTGGCAACGTGGTGGTCGTAGTTGTCGTCGTGGTGGTTGTGGTGCTCGTGGTCGTTGATGTTGTGACCACGGTTTGCACGGCCGCGGCCAGCTCTTCACCATCGGCGAAGTGACGGGTTCCGATTGCTACTCCGAGACCGAACATCGCCACAAAACCGATCACCAACCAAATGCGCGTCATCATCGGAACAACTCTGGCGCAACCGGGCAGTCGACACGAAGTCGGGCTTCGGCGACCGAAATGGGTCCGCTCGGACCCACAACCCGGTCGACGAGATCAAGCGGCAACTCTTCGAACAATGCGTGCCACGGGTCGTCGTCGATCGTCCGGTCGGTGAGCGGTTCCCACATCCGCAACGGCAGGCATCGGCCTACGCCGGCCACCAACCAGACCGGCGTTTCGAGATAACGACCCACGGCCGCGGCGCTCATCGAACCAATCGGGCACAGCGCGGCGTCTGGTCCGAGGGCGTCGGTTTCGAGAAGGATCAGGTCGACCACCGAGGCCGCGCTGGCGATCCCTGCCGGTTCGACGTCGACGGCGAGGTGGTCGCCAACTTCGAGCTGGTGCACCAGGCCGTATCCGTCGCCGGTGGTATCGGCAACGAACGCTTCGATATCGGCCCTCTGAAGCAACGCGGCAGACACGATGTCGGTGCGACCCATCACCAGAACCCGACAACCCGGCTCGAGCACATGCACCAACTCGCGCATGGTGGTATCGCGTTCGATCTCCTCGACCGCGTCACGCGCTTCGGTGCGGGCATCGGCACCGGTGATCATGCGAGCCGAAAGCCATACGAGCGGGCCCGCTTGGGGGCGATGTTCGATGAGTTTGCGGCAAGCCAGCACGAGTTCCATCGGGTCATCGCCAACCGCGCTCAACGCCATCGCTGCTTCTCGTAGCAGGCCAACAAGCGCGACGTCGCCGGCTCGGGCCATGTAGCGAAGTCGCTCGATGGGGTGCACGTCGGCCGATCGTAGGCGGCCCAATGCGACGGGACCACCATGGACTGCGCTAGCTTTGCCCCTCGTGGTAGCTGCATCTCTCGATACCGAACTCACTGCCCTCGAAGGTGATCCTCGATCCCTCGGCGACATGATGACCACCTTCCCGTTGGTGCCGGTGATTCTCGACCCGTTCACCCAGGAAAGTGCCTGGATTCTCGACACCGCTCGTCGGATTCTCGGTCACTTCACAGGGGCCGACTGCCGGCCGTGCTGGATACTCACGTGTTCGGCCGACGAGGCCCGCACATTTCTTGGGCCTTACGCCGACGAGTTCGTCACTTTTGCCGATCCCGGCCGCACTTTTGTCAAGAATCTTGGTCTCCAAACCCTTCCGGCGTTCGCGTTGGTGCGCCAAGACGGCGAGGTGACGGCCAAGGCCGAAGGCTGGAGTCCCGCCAACTGGCGAGAGGTGGCCGAGGCGGTCGCGGCCATCACAAAGTGGAGCCGCCCGCCGATTCCGGCGGTTGGCGACCCCGCAACCTACTCAGGCACGCCCGCCGCCGGCTGATTCGATTCCCGGCTCCTCCAGGGGTCTTACCGGGCTGTACCGTGGCGCATGAGCGACTTTGCGTACTCCGACATCTTGCCGGTGGGTCCCGACACCACCGAATATCGTCTCGTCAGCACCGACGGAGTGTCCACCACCGAGGTCGACGGCCATACGTTGCTCAAAGTCGATCCCGAAGCAATCCGCGCCCTGACACGCGAGGCAATGCACGACATCGCGCACTATCTGCGTACCGACCACCTCACGATGCTTGCTTCGATTCTCGACGACCCCGAGGCATCAGACAACGATCGTTTCGTCGCCACCGAACTGCTCCTGAACGCCAACATCGCCGCCGCCGGCGTGCTCCCCATGTGCCAAGACACCGGCACCGCGATCATCATGGGCAAGAAGGGCGACCAGGTTGTGACCTTCGCCGACGACGCCGAATTCATATCCCGCGGCGTGTTCGACACCTATACCCAAACCAATCTGCGGTACTCCCAACTTGCGCCGTTGTCGATGTTCGAAGAGAAGAACACTGGCAACAACTTGCCGGCCCAGATCGAGCTGTACACCAAACCGGGCTCGAGTTACGAGTTCCTTTTCATGGCCAAGGGTGGCGGTTCGGCCAACAAGTCGTATCTGTTCCAGATGACCAAAGCACTGCTGAACGAAACCTCCCTGGTCGACTTTCTCGACGAGTCCTTGCGAGCGCTCGGCACGTCGGCCTGTCCGCCGTATCACCTTGCCGTTGTGGTGGGGGGTACGTCGGCCGAGTTCAATCTCAAGACCGCAAAATATGCGTCAGCTCACTATCTCGACAGCCTGCCCACCTCCGGCGATGCCGCGACCGGCCACGGGTTTCGCGATCTCGAGTGGGAGCAACGCATTCTCGAGCAAACTCGCGAGTTCGGTATCGGCGCTCAGTTCGGCGGCAAATATTTCTGCCACGACATCCGAGTGATACGGCTCCCGCGCCACGGCGCCTCAAATCCGGTCGGGCTTGCCGTTAGTTGCTCCGCCGACCGTCAGGCCCGCGCCAAGATCACCGCCGAAGGCGTATTTCTGGAACAGCTCGACACCGACCCAGCCCGGTTCCTGCCCGAGGCCAGCCATGACGAGCTCTCCAACGAAGTAGTCGCCGTCGACCTCAACCGTCCCATGGACGAGATTCGCAACCAGCTCACTCAATACCCGGTCAAAACTCGACTGTCGCTCACCGGCTCGCTGGTGGTCGGCCGTGACATCGCCCACGCCAAGATCAAGGAACGTCTCGACGCCGGCGAAGCCATGCCGGATTACTTGCGAGACAACGCCATCTATTACGCCGGTCCGGCCAAAACCCCCGAGGGTTATGCCTCTGGTTCGTTCGGACCAACCACGGCCGGACGTATGGATTCCTATGTCGAACAATTCCAAGCCGCGGGCGGCTCGATGGTGATGTTGGCCAAAGGCAACCGGTCGCGGCAAGTCACCGAAGCCTGCGCGGCCCACGGCGGTTTCTACCTGGGGTCGATTGGCGGCCCGGCCGCCCGGCTGGCCAAGGACTCCATTCGCAGTGTCGAGGTTCTGGAATTCCCCGAACTCGGGATGGAAGCGGTCTGGAGGATCGAAGTCGAGGACTTCCCAGCCTTCATCGTGGTCGACGACAAAGGCAACGACTTCTACGCCGAAGTCACCACGCCGGTCAAACTTCGCTAACTCGACCGGGTCGCCATCCGGTGATCGCTGGTGAACAGGCCGCGGGTGAGCCCAAGAGCGACCACCGAGGTCGAAGTAGCGATCGACCCGAGCACGAGATACATAACCGCCACCTGGACCCGAACAGCGTCGACCGGATCGACACCGGCCAAGATGAGACCGGTCATCGCTCCGGGCAAAAACACGATGCCAACCGCTTTGGTGCTCTCTATCGACGGGATCAGTGCGGTGCGCAACGCCTCCCGCAGATGAGGGGCAAAGGCCTCGTCGGCTGACAACCCAAGAGCAAGGCGAGCTTCGATCAACGGTCGGTGCTCGACCGATTCTCGAACGATGCGCCGCGCCGCCAACACCGTTGCCGTCATCGAGTTGCCCACCGTCATCCCGGCGATCGGCACAATCGCTCGACCGGTTGGATCGAACACACCAAACCCAAACAACACGCCGAGGGTCACCGCGGCCGACGCGGTGAAAGAAAGCACACCCAACAGCGCGGCGTTGGGTACCTCGGGGGCTCGCCGCTTTACGGTCCAGCCGGCGAACAACACCATCGCGACCAGCCAGATCCATGTGTACAGCAACGGGTCGTTGTCATCGACTACCAACGCCAATGCCGCCCCGACCACCAGGAGCTGAACCAAAGCGCGCAGCGCCGCGGTCAACAAGTCGCGGGCTACGCCGAGCTGACGAACCAGCGAGAGCACGAGGGCCACGCCCACCAACACGCTCGAGATGGCCAAGCCACCCAAGCCGATCTGCACGTGGGTCATTGGCCGTTACCCGCGTCTATGACTCGACCACCCTCCAGTCGCACGACGCGATCGGCGAGGCGGCCCGCTTGCTCGGCATCGTGGGTAACCCATATCCACGCCACGTCACGAAGTCGACGAACCGTCGCCTCGATCGCGGCGACTGCTTCGGGATCAAGCGACGCGGTCGGCTCGTCGGCCAGCACCAGTTCGGGATTGGTCGCCAACGTTCGGGCCAAGCAAACCCGTTGCTGCTCGCCGCCCGAGAGCGCCGATGCGTCGCGGTCAAGGAAGTCAACGCCCAACGCAACTTGATCGAGCAGGGCCCGGGCCCGGTCGTTCGTCAGGTGCCGATCAGCGATGCGGAGGTTGTCGAGCACCGAACCAGGAGACACGGCCGGGCGTTGAAACACCATCCCCACTCTTCGGCGATGGCGGCGTATATCGTCGGGACTCAACGTCGAAAGATCGCGACCCCGCCAGTACACCGCACCGCGGTCGGGCCCGTCGAGGCGATTCAGCAATCGCAACAACGTGCTCTTCCCGGCACCGCTTCGTCCCACCAAAGCGGTGACTCCATGAGCGGGCAGCGACAGATCAACACCGCTCAGACGCGCCACCGGATCGCCGCCCACCTCCACCCCAGCCAGCACGAAGCCCTCCGAGGCGATGTCTTGCACCCACCAACAATGCCTCATGGAGCGCAATGTGAAAACCTGCGCCCGTGCAAAGGAGGAGCTTGTGATCGACACGGTTGGCGAAGAGAAGGTCCGCATCGGGTACGGACTTGGTGCCGTACCCAGCCTTTACGGAGCAAAGGGCGAGGCTTCGAAGCTCGGCGCGGTGGTAGATGATCTCGATCGTCTCGGCTACGACAGCCTCTGGTTCCCTGAGCGAATCAACAGCATGCAACTCGATCCCATCGTTGCGATGTCCTACGTTGCCGGCCGCAGCGAGAAGCTCAAGTTCGGTCCGGCGGTTTCGGTTGTCCCGGGCCGCAACCCGGTCCTGATGGCGAAAATGTTGGCCAGCCTCGATGTGGTTAGCAACGGTCGTTGCCTCCCCGCCTTCGGGCTCGGCATCGCCAACACCGCCGAGCATCAGGCATTCCAGGTCGAACGCAAAGAACGAGCCCCATGGCTGAACGAAGCTTTGCCGTTGATGCGCCGGCTATGGGCTGAGGACCGCGTCGACCACCAAGGTTCGCGGTTTTCGATCCGTGGCGCCCAAGTCCTGCCGAAGCCGCTTCAGTCTCCGTTCGAGGTTTGGCTCGGGGGACAAGCACCTTCGGAATTGCGTCGTACTGGTCGACTCGGCGACGGCTGGCTCGCCAGCTTCACCACCCCACAACTCGTCGCCGAAGGTATCAACACGATTTCGATGGCCGCCGTCGAGGCCGGTCGGACCATCGACCCGGGCCACTACGGCGTGCTGATCCCGTACCTCACTACGCCAACCGACACTGTGCCCGATCGACTGGCTCAGAGGATCTCGGCTCGACAACCCGACACCGATGCCCGCGAGATTGTCGCAACGTCGCATCGTCGGCTGGCGGAAATGATCGACGCCTTCGTCGAAGCGGGCGCCACGAAGTTCGTGGCCTTCCCCTTCGCCGAACCCGAGAACTGGCACGCCGAACTAGAAGACCTAGCCTCCGCCATCCTGCCCAAACAGACCTGACCCGCTACAGGCCTGACCCGCGACAGATATAGGCCCGCGGTCGGCCTCGGCGAACTAGACCGACCGCGGATCTATTACTGGAGGATTCTTAGGGCATCAGCTCAGGAAGTCTCGAGCAGGCTCTTCTTGGACACCAGCACGGCACCGCCGCCGAGCATGGCCACCGCAAAGAACAGCAAAGCCATGGTGTTGGCGCCGGTATTGGGTAGCTCGGAAACGCCAATGGCGATCACGAACACCGCGTTTTCGGTCTGAGCGGCGTTGCCGGCAACGATTACCAGGCCTTCGGCCGGGATGTCGTATGTCACCGAAGCCGACCAGGAACCATCCGAACCGGTCGTGTAAGGCGTCAGCGCCGCGGTGTCGCAAGAATCGGCGCCCATCTTCGCAGGGTCGCCATCGGCACCAGGGCAGGGCAGCAAGAACCCGTCATCGGTGAAGTTCGACCCGGTGACGGTGAGGCTCAGCGATCCCGGCGCTTCGATACTCCCTGGAGTGGCATTGAGCGACGGGCCTTGCGCTCCGGCCGGCGCGGCAAGGCCCAAAATCAGGCTCGCAAGCATGACCAATCCGGCAATGGACTTCTTCATCTTTCCCCCTCGTGCGCAAGGCACAACGTCTGCACGAAGCATCCCCCTGACACTCCGTCAGGAAAGTCTGACACACCGTCAGATTCACTGCTCGGCTACGGACGGGAAAAGAACGGCAAAGTTTCGACGTCTTCACCAACGCTGGCAGAAACGTGGGCCGGGTCGCCAAGCCAATGCAGGGCCGCGGCGTATACCGATGGCGTCTCGAGGACCACCGGCAGATCCCCGTTTCGCAGCGAACTCAGGTCGAGAGCGCCTCGGATTTGCTGGGATTGGAGGTCGGAGCCGAAGAGAAATTGCAAACCACCGCCCCCGTGATCGGTCCCTCCAGATCCGTTCTCGGCGGCCCGGCGACCAAATTCGCTGGTGGTCAACACTGTCACGCGGTCTCGGTTTCCTGATGCTTCCAAACGGGCAAAAAACCCGGCCAGACCTTCAGCTACCTCCGACCAAAGCACGCTGTGTCGCGCCAGTTGATCGGCGTGGGTGTCGAACCCGTTGATCCCGACGGTGATCACCCGAGTCCCAATACCCAGTTCGACTATGCCGGCCGCGGCTTGCAACAACGTCGATACCTCGCTGCTCCCAGCCTGATTGCCTTCCTCGGAGACCGCTGCGTCGGGGCTCGCGATGACCGATGACATGACGTTCACCGCGTCGACCGTGATCGGGATTGCTTGCTGGGCCGATGCCAGGGTCGGGTTGCTTGCCAACGGAGAAGACGTAGCCAGGAAAGCGTCGATAATCGCGTCGGCATCGTTTTGGCCCGCGGTCCGCAACTGAAAACTGGACGGATTTCGTACGACGGTCGCCGTGCTGTTCGAGGCCGCCAACGCCCGCGCTCCCCCACCAAGGGCAATCGCCCGCAGCGGGTCATCGACTCCGTTTCGCTCGGCGTCGAGAGAGGCGTCGAGCCACCGCCCGAGCCAGCCGGTTTGGGTTGGTGCGCCCGACCCGGCCCACCATGCATCCATGGCCTTGAAGTGAGAACGGCTTTGTCCGGCAATGCCCACACCAGCCGCAATAGCCATCTTCGATTCGTCCCACAGTGGCGCTATCGGCGCCAACGCGGCGTGGAGTGCGCAATCGGTGCTCGCCAGCTCGATCGTCTCGGCGTCATCAAGAGCGAGAGTCGGGCGAAGGTCGTGATACGCGCCATTGGGTGAGCCAGCGATCGGAACGAGAGTGTTGAGGGCGTCGTTTCCGCCAGCCAGCTCGAGCAGAACCAGTACTCGATCGGTCGCGGCCGCGACCGGCGCCCCAGTTGTCGTCGTTGTTGTCGATGTGGTGGTCGGTAACCCAAAGGTCAGTTGGGCAGCGTGGTTATTGACACTGTCGCGCACGACCGCGGCCCACACCGCTCCGCCTACCGCCGCCGAACCAGCAACCGCACCAGCGCCTTCGAGGAAACTACGTCGTGAAATCATTGTGCTCTCCTAACCCACGACCAGGTCGGGTGATGCCAGCGCAACCCCAAGGGCGGCTTCGCCGGGACGTCTGCTGGCCGAGGTCGACAGGGCGCCGAGGGCGTCGAGTGTTGCGGCCGAGAAACCCGACGGACGCAGGCAGACATCGGCCAATTCGTCCCACTCGCGCTGGGCCGCGGCAGTGAGGGCAACCGAGTCGTCGGGAGTCAACCGGGAGATCTCGTTGGCCGAAGAAAACCGCGCCGCCGTAGCCGACGATCCAAGCCACGTGGAGCTACCCGGAAAGCCGCCAACGTTGGGGGGCTGCCCGGGAACCTGGCCCATGTTTCGTAACATCGCCAGCCGGGACCGAACCGGGATGTCGGCGCCGGTTGCCTTGACAGCATGAATAAGCCACGGAACCGGCGCGAGAATCTGCGGCTCGCCGTTGCCCGCAATTCCGGTCTCGAGAACAGCCCGGCCGAGCGTCATGATGTCGAGGCCCGAGTTGGCGAACGTGGCCGAGAGCTCAGCTACCACCGACTCGTCAACCGGCCCGAGGTAGTGCCGGGCCATCTTTGTCGCAATAAAGCCCGGGCAGGCCTGATGACCACAGGCTGCCTCTACTGTCGAGTCGACGTCGTGGACACCCGATACCCCAAGCAGAGTTTGCGGGGAGTCGTCGTGGCGAGCCGGCCGGTAACGGACCGCCCACCCGTCACGTCGACGAACGACCCAGCCCGTCAGCGCTCGCGCCGCGGCGACTACATCGTCTTCGGTGTAAGAGTCGACGCCGACGGTGTAGAGCTCGAGCAGTTCGCGTCCGTAGTTTTCGTTGGGTGCGTCCCCAGTGGACGTGGCCCCGTCCAGGAATACCAGCATCGCGGCATCGGTCGTGACCGAACGGATCAGTTCCACGAAGTCGCCGGTGCCCGCCTCGCGAAGAAGGTCTAGGTGATCTATCAGGGCTGGCAAATAATTGACCACTTGTCCAGACACGGCAAAGTGGTCATGCCAGAACCAAGCCAACGAGTTCTCGAAAGGCCGCTGGGTACTCGCGAGGTGCCCGAGCCAAGAATCGAGGACTTGGCGCGCCATCGCGACGCGGCTTTTGTTGTCGCCGGCCGGATCGACATATTCGAAATCGACCCACGGTGATGCCTCAGCCGCTATCCCAACAGCGTCTGGCTGAGTCAGCGCGTCGATGAAGGCCGAGGTGCCGAGCGCCGTCCACGAGTCGAGCTCGCCTGGGGCCAATCCCCAGCCCGCCCGGCGAGCCAGGAAAGCTACTTCGTCTCGCGTGGTCGGTAAATCGTTCACGACCCCACTATCGGCACGAAAGGTGATGAAAGTGTGATGAACCGATCAGAGTTGATCGAGGGCCTGAGATAAATCGTCGAGCAGATCTTGGGTGCTTTCGATCCCGACGCTGAGCCGGACCAGGTCATCGGGCACCTCGAGCGGCGAACCAGCCGCAGAAGCGTGGGTCATCACCCCGGGATGCTCGATGAGCGACTCGACCGCGCCCAGCGACTCGGCCAGCGAGAAAACCTGCGTGGCGGCGGTCAGCCGCATCGCCGCATCGCGCCCTGCTACCACCCGAAACGAAACCATTCCGCCAAAATCCTTCATCTGTCGCACCGCGGCCTCGTGCCCAGGGTGGCTAGGAAGGCCGGGGTAGAGAACGGTGCCGACCTTGTCGTGACTTAGCAACAGCTCGACGACCGCACGAGCGTTTTGGCAATGGCGATCCATGCGTACACCCAGGGTTTTGAGCCCCCGCAAAGTGAGATAATTGTCGAACGGGCTGCCCACCGCGCCAATGGCGTTTTGAAGGTAGGTCAGGCGCTCAGCCAAGGCTTGGTCGTTGGTGGCAACAAATCCGCCCACAACGTCGGAGTGTCCTCCGCAGTACTTGGTGGTCGAGTGAACGACCACATCGGCGCCTTGGCTCAGAGGCTGCTGCAAATAGGGTGTCGCGAAGGTGTTGTCGACCACCAGTTTGGCACCACCAGCGTGGGCAATCTCGGCCACCTGGGCGAGATCAACGACGGTGAGCAACGGGTTGGTTGGGGTCTCGGCCCAAACAATCTTGGTCTCGGGGCGCATCGCCGCCCGTAACGAGTCGGCGTCGGTGAGATCGGCGGCGGTCCAATCAATCCCGGACGGGGCGACGATCGCCGAGATCAGCCGGTACGTGCCGCCGTAGGCGTCGTTGCCGAGAACAATGTGGTCACCCGGCGAGAGGGTGCGCAACAGCGTGTCCTCGGCGGCCATGCCGGACGCGAAGGCCAGCCCGTGCCCCGCTCCCTCCAACGAAGCCAGACAGGCCTGTAGAGCGGCACGAGTCGGGTTGTTGGTCCGCGAGTACTCATAACCGCGATGCACCCCCGGTTCTTCTTGGACAAACGTCGTTGCCAGAGAGATCGGCGTGACCACCGCGCCACTGGTTGCGTCGTGGGTTTGCCCGGCCCGAATGGCTCGAGTCTCGAAGCCGAACGCGTTGGGATCGGCAAATACGTCGTCGGCCACAGTCAGGCTCCTTGAGAGGATGAAAGGAAATTCAGAACATCGCTGCTCGAAATAACGGCCCTTGGTCGGCCACCATCGAGAACTAGCAACGCGGCGCAGCTGTCGAGCATCTCGACCGCCAGAGCTACTGGTTGTCCGGCGCCGATGGTCGGCAGAGGCGGAGCCATGATGTCTTCGACGGTCTTGTCGAGCACGGCCTCGGTATCAAACGCCAACTCCATCAGCCGTAGTTCGCTCAGCGAGCCGGCAATTTCGGCGGCCGCCAAAGGCATCTCGCCCTTGCCAACCGGAAGCTGAGACACCCCGTGCTCGCGCATGATCGAAACCGCTTGGCTCACAAGCTGTTCGGGGTTTACGTACAAGAGATCAGGGACGCCGCTGCGGCGACGCTCGACCACGTCGCCAACGACCGGTCCGTCCGAACGCAGAAACCCGAAACCGGCCATCCAGTCGTCGTTGAACACCTTGGACAAATAGCCCCGGCCCGAGTCGGGCAACAGGACCACGACCAAGTCGTCGGGGCCGCACTCGTCGGCAACCTCTAGCGCCGCGGCCACGGCCGTGCCACACGACCCACCGATCAGCAAACCTTCGCGCTCGCTCACCGAACGAGCCATGAGAAACGAGTCGGCGTCGCTGATGGCAATAGTGCGATCAACCAGATCGGCGTGGTAGGTATCGGGCCAGAAATCCTCACCCACCCCTTCGACCAGATAGGGCCGGCCGCTGCCTCCCGAGTAGACCGAGCCCTCGGGGTCAGCGGCAATGATCTGGACGTCGGGGTTTTGCTCTTTGAGATAGCGACCAACGCCGCTCAACGTCCCGCCGGTGCCGGCACCGGCAACGAAGTGGGTGACTTTGCCGTCGGTCTGACGCCAAATCTCGGGTCCGGTGGTGTCGTAGTGGGACTGCGGATTCACCGCGTTGTGATACTGGTTTGGTCGGTAAGCACCAGGGATTTCTTTTACAAGACGCTCGGCGGTCGAATAATAGGATTGCGGGTCGTCGGGAGGCACCGCCACCGGGCACACGACAACCTCGGCACCGTAAGCCCTCAGAAGATCGACTTTTTCGGGGGCGACCTTGTCGGTCATGACGAACACGCATTTGTAGCCCCGTTGGGCTGCGACGATCGCCAGCCCAACGCCGGTATTTCCAGAAGTCGGCTCGACGATGGTCCCGCCAGGCTTGAGCAGCCCTTCGCGTTCGGCGGCGTCGATCATGGCGATGGCCGGCCGGTCCTTGGAACTCCCACCGGGGTTGGTCATCTCGACTTTGGCGACCACCCGACAGGGTTTGCCAGCCGCAACCTGGCGCAGGTTGACCAGCGGCGTGTTGCCCACCATGTCCAGAACCGAATCGAAGATCTCCATGTGCACAGCCTTCCACGTCGGAACCTTCGAACCCGAAAGTGATCGCGGGAATTCCCCCGACTAGGTTTCTGACGGTCCGTCAGATTTCCTGGGAGTTCGAAGATGTCTGCTCAAGATACGACTGCCGGTGCGGGCCTCCTCGCCAACATCCGAGTTATCGAGTCGAGTTTGCTCGGGCCCGGCCACGTCGCGACATTCTTCGCCGACTTGGGAGCCGATGTCATCAAGGTCGAGTCGCCCTCCGGTGACTACATCCGTCAAATGACTTGGCCGATGATCGGCGAGACTTCCTTGCTGCACCTGCATACTCACCGCGGCAAACGCAGCATCACCCTCGACCTCAAGACCCGCGAGGGGAAAGAGCTCTACAAGGAGCTGGTCGCCGGTGCCGACGTGGTCGTCGAAGCAATGCGGCCGGGGAGCCTCGCCAAGCTGGGGCTCGGCTATGACGACCTGAAGGCGATCAACCCCAAGGTCGTCTTCGCGACGCTCTCGGGCTACGGCGCTACCGGGCCGTATCGAGACATGCCTAGTCACGGAATCGCCTACGACACCTGGAGCGGCATCGTCCAGCCGGTGACCGACGACGAGGGGTTCGCCAGGATCCCTCCGACCATGCCCAACGTCGGGATAAACGTTGGTCCAATGGTCGCGGCGATGGCGATTCTGGCCGGAGTCGTCCACGCCCAGACAACCGGGGAAGGCTGCGAGATGGAATTGGCTCAGTCCGACGCCGCGGCGTACATGGATTGGTACCGAATCGAGTCCGAGCGGGCCTATCTTCGCCCCGACAACGAGGTCACCGGCAACGCCAGCGACGACTACGTTCGGCGCCCTGCGGGACTGGCGGGCATGTGGGAAGGCGTGCGCTACCAGCTCTACGAAGCGTCCGACGGCCACATTTTGTTCATGGCCTCCGAACAGGCTTTCTGGCGCAACTTCTGCGCTGGCGTCAACCGAAACGATCTCTTCGAACGTTGGCCCGGATCGACCTACGCCGATCACGCCCGCGGCAACACCGAACTGCAACGCGAGCTCCAACAGATCTTCAGGACCAAGACGTGCCACGAATGGCTCGACTTCGCCAACGAGCACAACACCACAATTGCGCCGGTCAACACCCCGGCCAACATTGGTGACGACCCCCAATTCCAAGCTCGGATGGGCTTTTACCCAACCGAACAGCTTGGTTGTGAGCAGCTACCGCTACCGGTCTTTGTCAACGGCGACCCGTTGCCTTGCCCGTCGATGGCCCCCACCGTTGGTCAACACAACCACGAAGTCGTCATCGATGTCTTGGGCAAATCCGAAGAAGAACTAGCCGCCCTACAGGCGTGTGGCGCATTCGGCCCGAGCTAGGCCAGCACGCGCTAGTCGAGAATGCGCTAGGCCAGAACAAATCCTTCGTACTGCGCCGCGGCTACTTCGTCACATTTGGCTTTGTACTCGGGGAACCCGGGCAGCGGCATGAACACGCGGGGTTTACCAGGCACGTTGGCGCCGAGGTACCAAGAGCTGCATCCCCCGAAAAGGGTGAGGTCGGCCACGGCGTTGACGTACTCGACCCACTGCTGTTGCGCTGACGGCGTAGCTTCGACGGTGTCGTGCCCGGCGGCGATCATCTCGGCCATGAGATCGCTGATCCACTCGACGTGTTGTTCGATAGCCACGATCATGTTGGTGAGGACCGAGGGACTACCGGGGCCGGTGATGGTGAACAAGTTCGGAAACCCGGCGACTTGCAAACCGAGGTAGGTCTGAGGACCAGCGGCCCACTCGTCGCTTAGTCGTTGACCGCCACGTCCTCGAATGTCGATGCGGGCGATGGCTCCGGTCATAGCGTCGAACCCGGTGGCAAAGATGATCGCGTCAACGTCGACGCGACGATCACCCACCCGCACCCCGGTCTTTGTGATTTCGTCGATCGGAGTTTGAGCGATATCCACCAGCTTCACGTTGGGTTGATTGAAGGTGGCGTAGTAGTTCGTGTCGACACACATTCGTTTGCAACCAATGACGGTGTGGGGACTCAACGCCTCGGCGGTTGCCGGGTCGCGGACTTGTTCGCGGATCTTGCTACGGACGTACTCGGCCGCGGTCTGGTTGGACTCGTCACTGAGCAACAAGTCGTTGAACGCACCCATGAACGCCAGCCCGCCCGCTTCCCAACGGCGGTCATATTCGGCCTGTCGCTGCTGTTCGTCGACATCGAGGGCTCCGACCGGGTTGCGTTCGACGTGACCTCCGAACCCGGTGGTCGATCGCCGCGCCACGTCTCGCCAGTGGCGATAGTCGCCCTTGATCGCCGCAACGTCAGACGAATCGAGGTCGTGGTTGTGGGCCGGCACCGCGTAGGCCGGCGTTCGCTGGAACACCGTCACCTCTGCGGCCTGGCTCGCGATCAGCGGGATCGACTGCACGGCCGACGATCCGGTCCCGATCACCGCGACCGACTGGTTGGTGAAATCAACTCCGTCGTGAGGCCAACCGCCGGTGTGGTAGGTGTCGCCACCGAAACTGTCGCGCCCGGCGATTTCGGGGAGATTGGCAGCCGACAAACACCCGGTCGCCATTACCACGAAACGACATTTGACCTCGTTGCTGTCGTTGGTTCGCACTGTCCACCGCTCGGTTTCGTCATCGAACGTCGCCGATTCGACCCGTCGCCCAAGCACGATGTCGCGGCGAAGGTCAAACCGATCGGCGACGTGTTCGATGTAGCGAAGAATCTCTGGTTGGGTCGCGTATCGCTCGGTCCACTCCCACTCTTGTTGAAGTTTGTCGTCGAACCCGAACGAGTACTCCATCGATGGGACATCGCAGCGCGCCCCTGGGTAGCGATTCCAGTACCAGGTGCCGCCCACCCCTTCGCCGGCTTCGATTACCAGGGCCGACATGCCGAGCCCCCGAACCGAGTGAAGCATGTACAGTCCGGCAAAACCGGCCCCGACGATCACCACATCTATATCCTCGGAACTCATATCCCCACCCTTTCAGTTGGCACGCCGGCCCACCAACTGCGATCGTGTCCCGATGCAAGAACCGATGCGAACAACCCGAGCAGCATGACCTCACCAACCGGCATCAACGCCGAAGCTGTCACCGACTGGATGCGCAGCCACATCGACGGTCTCACCGCGCCCCTTCAGTTCGAACTGATCACCGGCGGAGCCTCGAACCTGACGTTTCGGGTCACCGACCGTTCCGGCGGCCGGTACGTCTTGAGAAGGCCGCCCACTGGCCATGTGCTGGCCAGCGCTCACGACATGAGCCGCGAGTACCGAGTGATTGCCGCCCTCGCCGACACACCAGTTCCTGTACCGCGCGCCATAGGGCTTTGCCGCGACGAGAACGTCAACGGGGCCGACTTCTATGTGATGGGTTTTGTTGACGGCCAGATCGTCTTCGATCATGCCGATGGCGAAGCCTACGATCCAAGCAAACGTGAAGGACTCGCTCATTCGCTCGTCGACACGTTGGCGGCCCTTCATTCGCTCGATCCGGCCAAGGTCGGGCTTGGTGATCTCGGTCGAACCGAGGACTATTGCGCCCGTCAGCTTCGCCGCTGGAAACGCCAAATCGACGAGGGCTCCGACCGCGATCTCGACTTGTTCCAGACGTTGCACGCCCGACTGGTTGACACCATCCCAGACCAGCAAGGAGCCGGAATCGTTCATGGCGATTTTCGCCTCGACAACTGCATGACCGGCCCCGACGGCAAAGTCGCCGCGGTTCTCGACTGGGAGCTTTGCACGCTCGGCGACGTGCTGGCCGATCTGGCCGGCATGGTCATGTGGTGGGGGGACGATCCCATGGCCCTTGGCCGGCTCGCTGACGTACCGACCAAGGCCGACGGCTTCGGTAGCGCCGACGACGTCGTCGCTCGCTACGGCAAGACCTCCGATCGCGATCTCACCGACCTGCCTTGGTACGTGGCTTTTCAACATTGGCGGCTCGCGGCGATCAGCGAAGGGGTCAGAGTTCGTTATGCCGCGGGGGCAATGGGTGACCAGCAAGGGGCGATCGACAGCGAGGCTCGAATCGGCATCGACTACCTCTTGTCCTCAGCTCAACGTTGGCTCGACCGACCGTGACGCCCGCTATCGAGTTGCTCCGGTCGCTCGGTATCGACCACCAGATTTCGGAGTACGAGCACGATCCGAACCACCCGTCCTACGGTGACGAGGCCGCCGAAGCGCTCGGCGTCGAACCCAACACGGTGTTCAAAACTCTGATGGTCAGCCTGGACGATGGCCGACACGCCGTTGCTGTGGTCCCGGTCAGCTGCACGCTCGACCTCAAAGCCATCGCCGCGGCCGCTAACGCAAAGAAGGCGCGCCTGACCGAGGCCGCGACGGCCGAACGGCTCAGTGGCTACGTCGTTGGTGGCATCAGCGCGTTCGGACAAAAACGCCCGGGCGCGGTATTTGTGGATGAGTGGGCTACCGCGCTCGACCTGATGCACTGCAGCGGAGGTCGCCGCGGCCTCGAGATCGGCGTATCACCGCAAGCTTTTGTAGAGGCTCTCGGCGCAACATTCGCCGCGATAGCGTCGTGGCCATGAGCCACCACATCGAAATCACCTACTGCGTGCCTTGAGATTATTCGTCTCGCGCCGTGAGCGCGACCCAAGACTTGCTCACCAACTACCAACACATCATCGCCGACCTCCAACTTGTCATGGGCAGTAAAGGCATCTTCGACGTAACGGTCGACGGCCAAATGCTCTACAGCAAGGGTGAGACCGGGCGCCATGCCAACCCAGGAGAAGTGCTCGACTTGTTCACCGCTCATGTGGGTGACGTGAAGCGATACGGCGATTGAGCGACATCACACCCAATCAGGTACCCGACGCCCGCGACCTCGACGAGTTCCGACGTAACGGCTACCAGCTGATCGACTGGATCGCCGATTATCTCGGCGGACTCGAAGACCGCCCCGTCGTCGAGTCGGTCGCGCCGGGCGATGTCCGAGCAAAATTGCCGCCCCATGCCCCTGCCGCGCCCGAGCCGTTCGCCGCCATGCTCGGCGACCTCGACAAAATCGTGGTGCCCGGCCTTGCTCATTGGCAACACCCCAACTGGTTTGCCTACTTTCCGGCGATGTCTTCGCCGCCGGCGATTCTCGGCGAGTTGGCGGCCGCGGGCATGGGCGTGCAAGGGATGCTTTGGTCTACCTCGCCAGCTGTCACCGAGATCGAGTCTCACGTGCTCGACTGGCTTGTCGACCTCACCGGCGTCCCCCAGAGTTGGAAAACCACAGGCCCCGGAGGCGGGGTGCTGCAAATGAGCGCATCCGACTCGACCCACACCGCGCTGGTCGTAGCCCGAGAACAATGCCGTAGACGCACCGGCGCACCGGCCGAGCAAATGGTGGTCTACACGTCGAACCAGGCCCACTCGTCGGTCGAAAAGGGAGCCAATGTTGCTGGCTACGGCCACGTCCGACTCCTCGATGTGGACAACAACTTCGCAGTGCCGGCTTCGGCTCTCGAGACGGCGATCGCCCAAGACATCGCCAAAGGCCTGACGCCGGCGTTTGTGTGTGCCGCGGTAGGCACAACCGGCACGACCGCCATCGACCCGGTTCGCGAATTCGGCGAGATCGCCGCGATTCACGGGATCTGGCTACACGTCGACGCGGCCTACGCGGGTGCCGCCATGATTTGCGAAGAGTTCAGGGCTTATCAAGACGGGCTCGAACTCGCCCACAGCTACACGTTCAACGCCCACAAGTGGCTGGCCACTAATTTCGACTGTTCGATTTTTTGGGTGGCCGACCGCCGTCCGTTGATCGACACCCTCAGCATTGTTCCGCCGTACCTTCGCAACAAGGCATCGGACACCGGCGAAGTCATCGACTATCGCGATTGGCACGTGCCACTCGGACGTCGTTTCCGCGCCCTCAAGTTGTGGTGGGTGATCCGGTCGTTCGGCGTCGACGGGCTGAAGGCCATGATCCGCGGTCACGTCGCCGAAGCCCAGGCGCTGCAGGCGTGGGTTGACTCGCACCCGCGCCTCGAGATCTTTGCTCCAACCCCGTTTGCGTTGGTGTCGTTTCACCATGTCGACGGCGACGACGCAACCGCGGCGTTGGCCGACTCGCTCAACGCCAAAGGCGTCTATGTCACCCCTTCGGTCGCCGGCGGCAAGAACTATGTTCGAGTGTCGATCGGTTCGACCTGGACCGAACCCGCTCACGTTGAGCGGCTACGCGATCTGATCGATCAGAGCGCGAACTGATCGCTCACCTCGGTGGCCAATCGTTCGAGTTGCAGATCTTGCACGACGCGCTGCGGCCCGGCCCCCGGCCTCGCCCGGCGGACCTCTCGAAGCGCGCCGTCGATGCCAAACCCGAGCCCAACCAGGGTGAGAGCGGCAATCAAACCGGCGCGACCTCGACCCGAACTGCAATGCACCACAACACTGTCGCCGTCGACCAACCGGGTACAGACCGCCGCAACCAGTGATTTCGTAGCCGAGTCAGAAGCGATTGAGCCGTCATCGATCGCCAACCACAGCGCTTCGTGGGGTTGAGGTTCGTTGAGCCAAGCCTCGTATCCCGGCGCAAGCAACCCGAACTCGGCAAGGGGCAACAAGCACACCAAGGTGTCGGCGCCAAGCTGGTCGAGTAGCAAACCAGGATCAGTGCGAACCTTGTCCAACCCGCACAAGTACAGCGCGCCGGGGGCGCCGGGCACGGCCACCCGATCAACTCCATCGATTGACGGGTTAGCCGACGCGGTGTCGCAACCGCTCAACTGACGTTTGGCCATCGCTCCTCCAGGCAACCCCAGGCACCCTCCGGGCACCCTCCAAGCAAGACAACAAAGAGTAGCGAAACCGGCCACACCAAGTGATGGATGGTCGGCGTATCTTCACCCCCCCCAATTTCGATACGGCACCAAGTCTCGGTCTCGGCCAGACTGGACAGATGCGTCTCGGAGAAACTTTCAACGTCCAACCCGGCGACGAACCCCGCCCTCTGAGCGGCATCCGGGTCCTGGCCGCCGAACAAATGGCGGCTCTGCCGTTTGCTACCCAACTTCTGGGACGCCTTGGGGCCGAAGTCGTCAAGGTCGAACATCCCAGCGGCGGCGAGAGCGGCCGAGGCTCGGTCCCCTTCGTGACCGACCCCGAGGGTCGCGCCGTTGGCGCGACCTTCCTGCGCAACAACTTCTCGAAAAAGTCGGTCACCATCGACCTCAAGAACCCCCGCGGCGTCGAACTCTTTTTGGCCCTCAGCAAGAAGTTCGACGTGGTCGCCGAAAACTTCAAAGCCGGCACGGCCGACCGCCTGGGCATCGGCTACGACGCGGTGGCGGCAATCCATCCCGAAGTCGTTTACCTCTCGGTGTCAGGGTTCGGCAACGATCCCGCCTCGCCGTACGTCCACCGCGCGGCTTACGCGGCTGTCGTCGAAGCAATGTCGGGCATCTACGAGTACAAACGACGCGAAGGGCGTCGCCCGACCGCCAATCCCGTGGGTGCGCTCGGCGACATCAGTTCGGCGCTGTTCGGCGTGATCGGGATTCTGGCCGCGCTGCGTCAACGCGATCTTCGCGGCTACGGCCAGCACATCGATATCGCGATGCTCGACGCCACCATGGCGATGACCGACATCGTCACCAACTTTGTGTCGATGGGGATTCCCGACGAGCAATCAAGTGGCATCGGCATAGTCGAAACCTTCGCCGCCGGGGAGGGACATTTTGTGCTGCAAGTGGTTCGAGAGCACCATTTTGCATCGGTGGCCAAACTCACTGGCAACGCCGATTGGCTCAGCGACGAACGGTTCGCAACTCGCGCCGGCTGGCAGCAACATTTCGAATCGATCATCCGGCCCGCAATCGAGTCGTGGGCGGCCGACAAGACCAACCGCGAAGCGGTGGCCTTGCTCGCGGCTGAAGGGATAGCGGCCGGGGAATCCAACACCAGCACCGAGATTGTGTCCGATCCCCACGTCGAGGCCCGCAACATGTTGGTGGCAATGGACCATCCCCAGGGCGGCGATCCGATCCTCGTGCCGGGTAACCCGATCAAGATGTCACGAACCGCCGAGGGACCAGAGACTCGGGTGCCATGGCTGGGCGAACACACCGAGACGGTTCTGGGCGCCGAACTTGGTCTCGACCACCACGAGATCGACGCTCTCCGGGAACTAGGAATACTGGGCTGAGGCCCGGCGTGCCTACAATCTGACGGACCGTCAGATTGAAGGTGCCTGTGGATTTCGAGTTCACCCCCGACCAACAACAGTTCTCCGTGGACGTCAAGGAATTCCTCGACCAAAACGACGACCCCGATGTGTTCGACGTGACACGAGAGAACATGGCGCAAATCGTTGACACGGCCAAACGTCGCGCCTTCATGAAGAAGCTCGGACACAAAGGGTGGCTGGGGATCACTTGGCCCGAGAAATACAACGGTTCCAACGGCGAAGGGGTGTATGAGTACATCCTCAACGAGCAACTGGCCGGCCGCGGCGGACCCCAAATCGGCAAAGGCGTCGGCATCATCGGCAAGACGCTCATTGCCCACGGCTCCGACAAGCTCAAAGACGAATTCCTTCCTCAAATCCTCGAAAACGATGTCGAGTTTGCGGTGGGCTACTCCGAACCCGATGCCGGCTCCGACGCCGCGTCGATGCGGCTCAGAGCCGACCGAATCACCAGCGACGCCGGCGAAAACGGCTGGATACTCAACGGTCAGAAAACCTGGACCACGTCGGCCCATTTTGCCGAGTGGTACTGGGTCGGGGCTCGCACCGATCCCGACAACAAGCACATGGGGATCACGTTGATGTTGGTGCCCCTCGACCAAGAGGGCATCACCATCACCGGTATCTGGACGATGGGCGACGAACGCACCAACGAAGTGTGGTTCGACGATGTGTTTGTGTCCGATGATTACGTCGTTGGCGAGATCAACTACGGATTTCGCTACATCAGCCAAGCGCTCGATCTCGAGCGGTTCACCATGTTCACCATGTCGCCGATTCTCCAGCGACTCGATCTGCTCACCGACTACGTCAATTCGACTCAACGCGACGGCGAACCGCTCCGCGACGACCCATTGATTCGTACCCGACTCGCCCAACTGCATACCGACGCCGAAGTCGCGCGAGTCATGGGCCTCAAGTTCGTGAACGAGGCCGTCAAGGTCGAACGCGCTCACAAGGAAGGCAAGGAAGGGTTCCAACCGCCCACCGTCGAAGCATCCGAATACAAGCTGTTCGCCACCGAACTTTCCAAGCGGTTGGCCGACGCGGCCATGGATATTGGCGGGCCGGGCTCTCAGCTACGGGTCCACACCGACGACGCGCCAATGAAGGGCCGGTCCGAGTCGACTTACCGCTACACCGTCATAGACACGATCGGCGGCGGTTCCTCAGAGATCCAGCGCAACATCATTTCGCGACGCGGCCTCGGCCTGCCAAAAAACTTCTGAGATGAGAACCGTTCGATGACTGTTGGTGCCCTCGAAGGGATCCGCGTTCTCGACCTTGCGTCGGTCGGGCCCGGGGCTCGCGCGTCGCGGATTTTGTCGGACTACGGCGCCGAGGTCATCAAGGTTGGTCCTACACCGCGCCATGGTGGCGTTCAGCTCACTCCCCCGTTCTACGCCTACAGCGGACATCGTCTGATGAAACGAGTCCTGCTCGATCTCAAGAACGACGACGGCCGGCAAGCGTTCTTGGACCTCGCGGCCACTGCCGACGTGGTCCTCGAGAGTTTCCGCCCCGGAGTGGTCGATCGACTCGGCATCGGGTTCGAGCAAGTGGCGGCCCTCAACTCGCGCTTGGTCTACTGCTCGACCAGCGGATTCGGACAAACAGGACCCAAGAGTGGCTGGGCTGGTCACGACGTCAACTACTTGGCCCTGTCGGGGTACCTCGATTGCACCGGCCGCCGCGCCGACGGGTCGCCTCCCCTGCCCGGCGCTACGGTCGCCGATATCGCCGCCGGGGGCATGCACGCGGTAATGGCGATCATGGCGGCGCTGCTGCGACGCGAGAAGACCGGCGCGGGCGAACTGCTCGACGTGTCGATCGCCGACGGCGCGTTCGGACTGATGTCGCTTTACGTCGACGAATACCTCGCCACCGGCACCGAACCGGGCCCTGGCCACTACATCCTCACCGGCAAATTCGCTTGCTACGACACCTACGGCTGCTCCGACGGCCGCCATGTCGCAGTCGGGGCAATCGAACCGGTGTTTTGGCGAAACCTCTGCCGCGAGTTGGGCCTCGAACGGTACGCCGATCAACAAATGAATGTCGAAGCCCAAGCCGAAATCCGAGCGGCGATGGCGTCGGTTCTAGCCACCAAGACCCGCGACCAGTGGGCCAGTCGACTCGGGCCGGCCGATTGCTGCGTGTCGCCGGTCTTGACCGTGGCCGAGGCAACGACCGACGAGCACTACGCCGAACGAAAAGTCGTGGTTGATGCAGTGCACGAAACCGAGGGACCGTTTCGCCAAACTGGCGCGGTGTGGGCCGCCACAAATCGTCCGACCGAGCCTTATTCGGTGCGCCCTGGCGACGCTACAGATACCGGCGCGCTCCTAACCGAAGCCGGCTACACCCCCGATCGACTTGGTGCGCTACTCGAACAAGGAGTCGTCTTGTGACCGAGTTGCCATCGTCGATCACCGATTCGATCGGTCAGCCCCAATACCCCAAGACGGCAAACTTTCCGGTCGAGTCGAGCTACTCCTGGAACACGTTGTCGGCCACCGAGAACGCCAACCCTCTCTATTGGGACGAGGCAGTAGCGGCCGAACTCACCAACGGCATGACCGTTCCGCCGTCGACGCTGTCGCTGTGGATGCGGCCCCACCGATGGGAACCCGGCGCGACCGAGGAACTCGTTGCTCTTCAGGTTCACTTCGACCTCAAATCTGCTCTCAACCTGCCCGAAGCAATCATGAGCGACAACACGCTCATCTTGCACGAGCCCGTCCGACCCGGAGACGTGATCTCGCACCATCAGATCCTGCGGTCGATCAGCGAACCCAAAACAACCAAACTCGGCTCGGGCCGGTTCTGGGTGATCGACATCGAATACCACAATCAAAACGGGACCCTGGTCGGGATCGAGAGCTACACCGGCTTTGGCTACCGCCGAGCGGAGGTCCAAGCATGAGTTTCTTGATGCTCGAGGACATATCCGTTGGCCAAACATTGCCGCCGCTGAGCTACGACGTGACCGCCACCACAGTCGTGCTTGGGGCGTTGGCGAGCCGCGATTGGCGGCCGATGCATCACGACTACAAATTCGCCACCGTTCGCAACGGCACCCAGGACATCTTTCTCAACACGCCAAATCTGGCGGCGTGGTTCGAGCGCTACATCACCGACTGGACCGGGCCGCGGGGCCGCATCGGTCGGATGACGTTTCGTATGCGCGACTCGATCTATCCCGACGACCAAATGGTATTCAACGCCTCCGTTACGGCCACCTCGACCGACGTCCAAGGCTGCGGCTGGGTCGACCTCGACATTGCCGTCACGGTCGGCGACCGAACCTGCACTACGTGCGACGCTCGCGTTGCCGTCCCGGTTTCCCAATCCGACAATCCCTGGTCTCGCCGCGGCGAGGCGTGGGCTCCCTGAGGTATGGCCATGCTCGATCTCGATTTCACTGAAGAGCAGACAATGTTGCGTGAGATGGTCCGGGGCCTGTGCGCCGACCACGCTTCGCTTCAAGTCGTTCGCGACCTCGAAGATGACCCCGACGGAATCGCACGCCCGTTGTGGGAGCAGCTGGGCCAACTGGGGATCTGCGGGCTGATGTTGCCCGAGAGCCACGGCGGAAGCGCGATGAGCTTGCAGGAGGGCGTGATCGTCTACGAGGAGCTCGGGCGATCTCTTGCACCGGTCCCTCATTTCGTGAGCTGCGTGTTGAGCGCGGGCGCAATCCAAGCGGGCGGGGTCGATTCCCACGCCGATCTGCTTGGTCAGATCGCCAGCGGATCAACAATCGTCACCCCGGCCTGGCTCGAGCCCGGAAACGGTTTTGGGCCGCGAGGCGTGCAACTGTCGGCCCAGTCCGAGGGAAACACGTTCGTGCTCAATGGCTCGAAGATGCACGTCTATTTCGCGGCGGCTGCCGAATACTTGGTCGTCTTGGCCCGAACGGGTGACGCTGACACCGACATCGGTCTGTTCGTCGTACCCACTAGTGCCGCAGGAATCAGCCTTCACCAAAGAATGTCGATTTCCTCCGACACCCAATATCTCGTCGAGTTCGAAAACGTCGAGGTACCCGCCGCCGACCGCCTCGATGGTGGTTGGACAATGTGGCAGCGGGTGATGAGCGAGGCGGTCATCTTGGCCGCGGCGCTAGCCAACGGCGGAACCGAGTACGCCTTGGAGATCACCGCCGATTACGCCAAGGAACGCAAGCAATTCAACAAAGCCCTGGCCGAGTTCCAGTCGATATCGCACTACCTCGCCGACGCCAAGACCGATCTCGACGGGGCCAAGATGCTCACCTACGAGGCGGCGTGGGCGCACTCGGTTGGCAAGGACATCTCGAGGCTCGCTCCAATGACCAAAGCGTTCAGCGGACGGGTTTTTCGAGACACAACGGCCATGGCCCAGCAGGTGTTCGGCGGGATCGGGTTCACTCTCGAATACGACATCCAACTCTATTTTCGCCGGGCCAAACAGCAACAACTCAGCTGGTGGGACAAAGCAACTTGCGAAGTAAAGATCGCCGACGCCGTGCTCGGTTAACCCGACGACGGCGCAACCTCCACCCCCGCCCCGAGCCGCCACGCCAGCGAGGTGAGGCCGAATTCTTGTCCCAAGACTGCTGCGGCCTGCACGCAGGCTCCCGTCGCGACGACCTCGTCGCTCTCGGGCACAACAGCGACACTATTGGCAAGATCGGCAACGACCTGTCGGTACGCCTCGCTCTTGGCGCCACCGCCAATGAGATAACGCCGGCCGCTCACATCGGCCCCGACGGCACCGAGCATGGTGACGCCGTGCAGAAGCCCGGATACGACTCCTTCGTGGGCGGCCCGAGCCAGATCCTCGCGAGTGGATGTGTTCCTCAATCCCTCGAAAGTACCGGTCGCATCGGGCTGGTTGGGTGTGCGTTCGCCATCGAAATACGGGGTCAGCCGCACCCCGTTGGCACCCGAACACGAAGTCAACGCCGCCGCCGCGAATGTCTCTTGATCGAGCCCCAACCATCTTGCAACGGTGTCGGTGACCTTGGTGGCATTGAGGGTGCAGACCAACGGCAAGAACCCGCCGGTTGCGTCGCTGAAGCCGGCCACTTGACCGGTCGGGTCCATCGTTGGCGTTGT
>CAZDEB010000012.1:66163-67623 GCA_964504305.1 uncultured Candidatus Nemicrothrix sp.
ACAAGGGCGAGAAGGTCGTCTCGGTAGCGGTTGGCCCCGCCATCAAACCAGCCGGTCCCGGATGCGTCACCACGATCAGTCGAGAACTCGCCCGTCAAACAAAAGTTCAGATAGTCGTGGGGCAACAGCACCTTGGCGATGCTCGGCACCAGCGCCGAGTGGTGCTGCACAAGCCAGGCCAATTTCGTGACGGTGAACGACGCGACCGGCACTGACCCGCAGGCCGCCGCCCAAGCATCGGCACCGATCTGGTTGGTGAGGCGCTCGGCCTGTTGGGCCGACTCGGTGTCGTTCCACAGCTTGGCGTCGCGCAGCGGCTGGTGATCGGAGTCGAGCACTACAAGGCCATGCTGTTGGCCGGCGACGGATACCGCGGCGATATCTTTCACCAGCGGGCCGACCTGGCCGAACGCCGTCAAAAGCGCTTCCCACCAAGCCTTCGGGTCTTGTTCGGAGCACGGTGGCGTGGTAGCTGGATGCGGAGCGCGCCCGGTGGCAACCAGTTCGCCGGATTCGAAATCGCGAACTTCGACTTTGGTCGATTGGGTCGAGGAATCAATCCCCGCGACCAACGGCATCAGCGAACGCGTTCGATATAGCGGTTGACTAGGTTCTCGAGTTCCTCTTGGCGCCCCGAGACCGGCGCAGGGTCGAGTTCGGAAGCCGAAACAAGTGAATGTAGATGGGTCAGCGAGCTGGCATCGCTCAGGGTTTCGACGCCGAACGGGCCCTCCCAACCGGCGTAACGGTCACGGCGGATTTCTTCGAGCGCGCCGTCCTCGATCATCGAATGGGCCACCAGCAACGAGCGAGCCAAGGTATCCATGGCTCCGACATGGGCATGGAAAAGGTCGGATCGGCGAATCGACATGCGCCGCAACTTCGTATCAAAGTTGAAACCGCCGGTTATGAAGCCGCCGGCGCGAAGTATCTCGTAGATGCCGAGCGACATTTCCTCAACCGAGTTGGGGAATTGATCGGTGTCCCAGCCGAGCCGACCGTCGCCACGATTGGCATCGACCGACCCCAGAATCCCGCACGCCGCCGCGGTAGCCAGCTCGTGCTGAAAGTCGTGCCCAGCAAGGGTGGCGTGATTGACCTCGATGTTGACCTTGATCTCGTTTTCGAGTCCGTATTTTTGTAGGAACGCAAAACAGGTCTGCGTGTCGTAGTCGTACTGGTGCTTGGTCGGCTCTTGGGGCTTGGGTTCGAGCAAGATTGTGCCCTCGAAACCAATGGCGTACTTGTACTCGACAACCATGTTCAAAAAGCGCCCGAGCTGATCGAGTTCGCGGCCGATGTCGGTGTTGAGCAGGGTCTCATAGCCTTCACGGCCGCCCCACAACACATAGTTCTGACCGCCCAGCCGGTTGGTGACATCGAGGCAGTTCTTCACTTGAGCAGCAGCTCGGGCGAAGACCTCTGGGTTGGGGTTGGTGGCCGCGCCAGCCATGTAACGC
>CAZDEB010000012.1:67723-101956 GCA_964504305.1 uncultured Candidatus Nemicrothrix sp.
GGCCAGTTGAACGAATGCCAGTAGCACACCGCCATACGCAAGTGCTCAGCCATGGACTTGTCGCCCACAATTCGCTCGGCGTCGTACCACCGAAACGCCAAGGGATTGTCGCTTGACGGGCCCTCGTACTCGATCGGGCCGGCTACATCAGTAAAGAAGTCCGTCATTGGGTATCACCTGCAACAATATGGGTCATGGCGAAGCGGGGGTGGATCGAGCAGCGAGCGCGGCGTGCACTTGTTGGTGCTCGATTGATCATCGTTCTCGCCCTTCTCGCCGGCGCGTGTTCGCCAACCGAACCAGCAATGGAACTTTCCACCACCTGTGACGAAAGTAGACCGGCGAACGTCTCGGTCGCAAGACAATGGAACGAGGCGGCACTCGACGCGGTCCGACGCGACTTTCCCGCGCCAACCGTGCATTCCCGCAACCTGTTTCATCTCTCCGCGGCAATGTGGGATACGTGGGCCGCCTTTGAGCCAGCGGCCACCGGGGTCTACTTCGATCAAGCGGCGACCATTCCGATCGCGCAACGCGATACTGCGATAAGCGCAGCTGCTCACCGCCTGCTGTCGGATCGGTACGCTCGGTCATCGGGGTCCGAGGCATCACTCGACCAGTTCGACCGAACCCTTCGTGATCTGTGTGGCGATCCCGACCAGCTCAAACCCGACCCGGCCGCCGCTTTCGGAATCTTGGTGGCCGAGACCATTCTCGACGCAACCCGCAACGACGGATCGAACGAAGTCGACGGTTACACCGACCCCGACTACGAGCCCATCAATCCGAGCCTGCCCGTCAAACTTGCCTACACCTCAATGGTCGACCCCAACCGTTGGCAGCCTCTCGAACTCGAGCGACGATTCAGCCAGAACGGGCAGGCCAATTCTGAAACCGTTCAGACCTTCGTGGGTTCACATTGGGGTTCGGTGGCCGGGTTCGCTCTGGATCCCGCCAAGGCGCCACTACCAATCGACCCCGGTCCGCCGCCGCTTCTGACCCTGCCCATCGGCACCAACCCCGAAGCCGACCAACAATTCATCAACGACGCGATCGAAGTGATCCGCTACGGGCTGGCCAACGATGTTTCGTCCAACGAAACCGTCGACATTTCTCCTGGCTCGATTGGCAACAACACTCTCGGCACCAACGACGGCAGCGGGTATGCGCAGAACCCCGTAACCGGCAAGGCCTATCAGCCAAACGTTGTCACCCAGAGCGACTTCGGACGGGTGTTGGCCGAGTTTTGGGCCGACGGCCCCAACTCCGAAACTCCGCCCGGCCACTGGAACACGTTGGCCAACGAAATCAGCGACGAACGGGACTCGCTGAGAATCGCAGGCCGCGGCCCCGAAGTCGATCGCCTCGAATGGGACCTCAAGCTCTACCTTGCCCTCAACGGCGCAATGCACGACGCGGCGATTGCCGCGTGGGGCGCCAAGGCCTACTACGACTACGTCCGTCCGATTTCGATGATCCGATACTTGGCCGGTTTGGGCCAATCAAGCGACCCCGACCTCGAGCCGTATCATCGGTCCGGCTTGCCACTTATCGACGATCTCATCCGCGTCGGCGACGGCGAGATCGAAATCCGTTCCTGGACCGGTGCCGGTAACGATGGCTGGCAATGGATCCGCGCCGGCGAGTGGGTTCCTTATCAGCTCGCCACTTTCGTGACGCCGGCATTCGCGGCCTACGTGTCGGGTCACAGTGCGTTCAGCCGAGCCGGGGCCGAGGTGCTCACCGCCATCACTGGGTCGCCGTACTTCCCCGATGGCTTGGGCGAATGGACGGTGCCGAAAGGGTGGCTCGAATTCGAAGATGGCCCCAGCCAAGACATCACCTTGCAGTGGGCCACCTACTACGACGCTTCTGATCAGGCCGGCATCTCGCGGCTCTACGGTGGCATCCACGTCAGAGCCGACGACCTGCGTGGTCGCGAGATGGGTTCGGCGGTCGGCATCGGCGCTTGGAACCACGCCCTCGAATTCTTCTAACCCGCGGCAATACTGCGGCCGAGAGCAGCGAGATGCTCCTCGCCGTTTCCCAGGGTCAACTCCAGTTGCCGGGCCAGCAAGAAGTGGCGGTGCAACGGATAGTCGCGGTCGACGCCGACACCGCCGTGGACGTGTACCGCGGCGTGCATAACCCGAAAGCCGGCGTCGGCGGCCCACCATTTGGCGATCGAGATGGCGTCGGACGCGTCGAGCCCGGCATCGAGACGCCAGGCGGCCTGCCAAGCCGTGAGGGTGATTGCTTCGGTATCGATGTAGGAATCGCCGGCCCGGCTGCTAACAGCCTGAAACGTAGCGATGGGCCGGTCGAACTGCTGGCGCTGTTTGGTGTAATCGGCGGCCAGCTCGATGGCGGAGCGGGCGGCCCCCGCCATCATCATGCACATGGCCACATTGACGCGCTGTTCTATCCACCGAACGATCTCGCCGCCATCATGGTCACCGCCACCGAGCATGGCCTCCGGCCCAACCCGCACCTTGTCGAAATCAAAACTGGCTTGAGGGCGACCGGTCGTCACTTCGACACGGGTTCGGGTCAGTCCGGGCGCGCTGATCGGAACAAGAAACATCGCGCAACGGTCGTCATCGAGTCGGGCCGCAACCAGCACCAACCCGGCATCCATACCCTTGTCGACCATTGGCTTGGTTCCGCTCAGTACGTAGCCGTCGTGGTCGGCGACCGCGACAGTCGCGGGCTCGTCGGCGGGGCGGGCCGGTTCGTACAGTGCGCCAGCCACAATCAAATCGCCCGAAGCTATCGATGGCAGCCACGCCGACTGCTGTTCGGCGGTCCCGAACTCGGCGATCGGCATCGCCCCCATGACCGCGGTCGAAAGCAGAGGAATCGGCGACGCGTGGGCGCCGACCAACTGCAACGCCATCGCCGTCGCGAGGTAGCCCAGGCCGAGTCCACCGTGGGTCTCGGGCACGGCAGCACCGAGCACCCCAGCGGTGGCCAGCGCTTCCCACGCCTCACGATCAATATGGTCGTCGTCGGCCGCTAGCTCTCGCAACCTCTCATGGGTCGACTTGTCACCGAGGATCTGATCGACCAAGTCGTAGATCGCCTGCTCTTCATCGTTGAGCGTAAAGTCCATCGCCAGCCCCTAGCGGTCGGCTCGGGGATAGCCAAGCCCGAATTGTGAGATCAGATCTCGCTGCATTTCATTGGTACCGCCGCCAAAGGTGAGAATGGGGCTCGACCGATACTGCATCTCCAGACGAGTGAGATGCCCGAGCGAACCTTTGACAATCGCGGCCTGGGGCCCGTAGACCTCCATCATCTTGCGGTAGGCCCGCAAAAAGAACTCTGTGCCGTAGACCTTTACCCCCGACGAGTCGGCAATAAAGGAACCCATCGTGGCCATGTCAGGCGTCTGGCCGTCAATCTTGGTTGCCACGCTCCACGCAACTTTCCAGTTGGCCAACCGCAAATACTCGACCCCGGCGGTGACTTCGGCCAGGTTGCGTTGCACCCACGGTTCGTCGATCAGGCGACTCCCGTCGGGTTTGAGGGTGTTGCGGGCGTAGTCGATGGTTTCTTCGAGCGCTCTGGTCACCATGCCGCTCGAACAGATAGTCACCCGCTCGCGGTTCAGTTGGCTGGTGATGAGACCCCACCCGCCGTTCTCCTCGCCCACCAGGCTCGACGCCGGCACCCGAACATCGTCGAAAAACGTGTGGTTGATGTTGTGGCTCGACAACAGATCAAGCGGCTCGATCGAAAGGCCGGGCGTGTTCATCGGTATGCAAAACAGCGAGATTCCCTTGTGCTTCTTAACGTCGGGGTTGGTGCGAGCAGCCAGCCAGATGTAATCGGCGTCGCCAGCCAACGACGTCCAAGTCTTTTGCCCGTTGATCACGAACTCTTCGCCATCTCCAACGGCACGAGTCGAAAGCGCGGCCAGGTCGGTGCCGGCATCAGGTTCGGAGTATCCGATGCAGAACGTGATCTCGCCAGCGGCAATCTTTGGCAAGAAGAACGCCTTTTGCTCGTCGGTACCGAACTGCATCAGCGTCGGACCGACCGTATTGATCGTGAGCATCGGGATCGGCGCTCCAATACCTACCGATTCGTCGAACATCACGAACTGTTCCACCGCGGAGTATCCACGACCGCCGTGTTCGGTCGGCCAACCCACCGCCAGCCAGCCATCGCGTCCCATCTGGCCCACGATGTCGCGATGAACCGGGCCGCATCCCTGCTCGGCGGCCAACGCATCTCTGACGTCGGGCGTCAACAGCTCGGCATAGTAGGCCCGAAGCTCGCCCCGAAGGGCCTCTTGTGATTCGTCGTATCCGATGTACATCGACGCCCTCCGACCTCTCGTAGCGCAGTTTTAGCCCACCACGCCGCGTTGCTCCGCATCCCGATCGCCAATCACGCGCCCACAAGTGCCACACTGGCGACATGGCCAACTCCGCTGCCTTCTTCGACCTCGACCGCACACTTGTCGGTGTCGCCTCTCCCAAGATCTATCAACGCCACCTCGCGGCGGCCGGGCTCGCTGCATCTGGCGGCAACGCCATCTCTGATGCCTTCTTCAAAATTTTCGAGATCGCCGGGGAAACCGCGCTGGTAGGACAGTCAGCCAAGCTGGCCCCCAAAGCATCCAAGGGTTGGAACGTCGACCGCACCATCCAAGCCGCACAAGCGGCGGCCGAAGAAATTGAGACCCACGTCTCGGAGTTCGCCCACGCCGAACTACAACGCCACCGAGACGCTGGTCGACCAATCGTGTTGGCCACAACGACGCCCGAACATCTTGTGCGTCCGTTGGCCGCTCTCTTGAACTTTGATGACGTAGTCGCTACCCGATGGGTACAAGCCGACGGCAAGTTCACCGGCGAACTCGATGGTGAGGTGGTTTGGGGACCAGCCAAGCGTGATGCGGTGCGGCGCTGGTGCGACGAAAACGAGGTCAGCATCGGCTCGTCATGGGCTTACAGCGATAGCTACTACGACTCGGCGTTGCTCGACGTTGTCGGTAACCCCGTAGCCGTCAATCCCGATCCGCGCCTGGCGGCAACAGCGGCGCTCAACAACTGGCCCATCAGGTTCCTCGACAAACCCGAAGGGATCGTGAAGCTCGGCGGAGTAGAGGTCCAGGAAATTCTGCGACCTTTCGTGCGCCCCGAACTCATCCCCAACGCCAAAGTCGAGCTCTCCGGACTCGAGCACATCCCCGATGACGGTCCCGCCATCGTGGTTGGAAACCACCGCAGCTACTTTGATCCAACGATCATGATGACCGTCCTGGCCCGAGCGGGGCGCAACGCTCGTTATCTCGGCAAGAAAGAAGTGTTCGACGTCCCCGTCATCGGCGCGATGCTGCAGGCCGGCGGCGGCATCCGAGTCGACCGCGGCACCGGCAGCGACGAACCGTTGGCGGCGGCGATCAAGGCGGTCAACGGCGGCGACATCGTCGTGATGATGCCCCAGGGGACGATTCCGCGTGGGCCCGCTTTCTTTGACCCGGTCCTGAAGGGCCGGTGGGGTGCGGCTCGACTGGCCGAAGCCACCCGGGCCCCAGTGATTCCTGTGGGTTTGTGGGGTACCGAAAAAGTTTGGCCTCGCAGTGCCCGGCTACCCAACCTCAATATCATCGACCCGCCGACCGTCACCGGCGTTGTCGGAACGCAAGTTGAGCTCGGGTACGACGATCTCGATGCCGACACCGAGGCGATAATGACCGCCATCGCCGCTCTGTTGCCACCCGAAGCGCGCCAGCCCCACACCCCGACTCCCGAAGAACTGGCCGCCACGTACCCGCCGGGTTGGGAAGGCGATCCCGAACTCGAACATGATCGGCGTCCCGGGACCGACGGACCGACCAAAGGGTCCGACGCATGAGCGAACCGAAACCGGCCGGCTTTCGGCCGCGCACCCTCGAGTTCGAATCCGAAATGTCGCCCGGCGAGAGCCTCATGTGGCGAGTCGCCACCGACCCTTGGCTCGACCCGAGTGGCAGTCTCGTTGCGCCGCTCGATCAACCCCTCGATATGGCAATCCTGCGGGCCAAGCTCGCCAACGGGGTGGCCAGCGTTCCCCGACTCGCCGAACGAGTCATCGATTCGTCAAACCCGCTCAATCCACCTCGGTGGGAGGTCGATCCCGAGTTCGATCTCGACAATCACCTCTTGGAGGTCGATGTCGACGCCCCCGGCGATCACGAGGCTCTGCTGCGGCTAGCGGCCAAAATCCACACGCAACCGTTCGACACCAATCGACCGCCATGGCTGATGTACAACGTCAACGGACTGGCCGACGGCAAAGGCGCGCTCATCTCTCGGCTTCATCACAGCATCGCCGACGGCATCGGAGCGCTGCGGATGTCAGAGTTGTATCTCGACATCGAGCGCACTCCCGAGCGACCGCCGCCGGTCGACCTCGACAAAATCCTCGCCGAGCGGATCGCCGCGGCCTCCCATCCCAAGGAGCAAAACCCGCTCGGAATCTTGACTGGCGCAGTCACTGGTCCTGCCAATGTCCTCAAGGCCGCGGCCGCCGAGCTGGCCCTCATCGGTGCCGACCCTGGTCGGCTGCGGTCCTCAGGCGAGTCGCTGACCCACACGCTGCGATCCACGATGGAACAGTTGGCCGGGGACAAGGGCGCCGACAGCGTCTCACAAACATGGGCGGGACGCTCCGGCGAGCGAGTATTGACGACCGCGCGCGCTTCGCTCGCGGCGATCCGCGCCGCCGGCAAGTCGCGGGGTGGCACCCTCAACGACGTTTTCGTCGCGGCCATGGCCGATGCCGGCGCGGCCTACCACGCCGAGACCGGCGAAAGCCTCGACTTCTTGTCGATGAGCTATGTCCGCAGCACCCGCACCGGGTCCGGGGTTGGCGGAAATGCGTTCTCGCCGATCCGAATCACCGCACCGGTCGCCGACCACGACAACGAATCGAGATACGCCGCTTTGGCCGCGGCAATGATGCCCTCAGACTCGGCCTCGACGATCTCACTCGACACGGTCAACTCCGTCGCGGCCTTGCTCCCCACCGCGGCGGTCACCCGCCTCGGACGCGACCAGGGCCGACGCATCGACATCGTCACCAGCAACATTCGCAGCGCTTCGTTCCCGATCTTCATCGGAGGCGCAGAAGTCGAGGCGACGTATCCGATCGGGCCGGTAGCCGGAGCCGCCTGCAACGCGACTCTGATGAGCTACAACGGCAGCCTCGATATCGGGATCATGATCGACCCCAGCGCCATAGCCGAGCCTCACCGATTCGCAGCGCTGGTGCAGTCGGCGCTCGACGAATACGCGGCCGAGTCCTGACACTGCCGTTCGGGCTACTCGTATCGGGTGCCGGCTTCTTTCAATAGATCGACGAACTGAGAGCCGGCGTCGGGGGCAAAGTCGCCGGGCGTGTACCTGACTTGGCGAATCGTGCCGCTGAAGGCGAACGGGCCACGTCGTTCGAACACATCCCAGCTGACCGGCGACCGGCGATCGATCCCGACATCGATACCTTCGAACGGGGCCATCGCGAACAACGCAACACAGTCGCCGGCATCGCCAACCAGCACGTCGTTCAGCAGCACCTTTGGTTGCCAAACCAGATTGCCGGGTTGCACAACGTCGAGGGTCACGTGGTGTTCGCCGGCGTTGACCGATCCGCAATCGACGACGGTCATGGTGCCGTAACCGTTGTGAGCAAAGAATAGGTGACCGTTCTCGATGTAGAGGGAGTAGCCGCCCCCTTGGTCTCCGTGGGCGACGAGCACGCCTTCGTCGCCAGCGTCACACGCTAGTTCGATGTCGACTTTGAAGTTCCGGGAGCTGATGAGTTGCAACGATCGCCACCGCTCGGTGGTCGCCATGCCGGGGCGTAAGACCAAAGTGGTCGCCAGCTCCTTGTGCCAGGGAGGCGCCTGGATCATCTTGACGTAGTTGCCTTCGTCGAGCGGAAAAACTTGGTTGGCCCAAGCGGCCTGCTCCCAAGCCTCCTTGAGTTCGGCCAGCTTGTCGGGATACTCCGCGGCGATGTTGTGCGACTCGGTCGGGTCGTCGACCAAATTGTGGAGTTCCCATTCTTCATCGGAGAACGGCGTGCGAGGCTGTCGACACGTGACAGCGGAGAACCCGTCGCGGTAATAGCCGCGGTGCCCGATCTGCTCGTAGTACTGCTCGGGGTGTGTCGACGGGGCGTCGGCATCGTGAATGGTCGACGAGAAGGTGGCGCCCGCGGGCGCCGGAGTGGCGTTGCCATGTTTCGTGGCCGGCACATCGATGCCGCACAAGTCGGCCAAGGTCGGCAGTAAATCGGTGATGTGTTGGTACTGGTTGCGCATCTCGCCCGCGGCGTCGATGCCGTCAGGCCAATGGACGATCAGCGGCACCTGGTGACCGCCCTGGTGGGTGTTGATCTTGTACAACCGAAAGGGCGTGCTCGAGACCATGGCCCACCCCATCGGATAGTGCGGGAGCGTTTGAGGTCCTCCCATTTCGGCGAGCCGGCCATGGTCGACTTCGACGTTGTCGAGTCCGGTCTCTCGGGTCTGAGACAACAGCGTCCGGAAATACGCCGACGTACCGAATTGCTGGCCTTCGCGCGACCCGCCATTGTCGGAGGTGAAGACAACAATGGTGTTGTCCCACTCGCCGATCGACTCGAGATGGGCCCGCAGCCGACCGAAGTTCTGGTCGATGTTGTCCACCATCCCTGCGAAAATCTCCATGTACCGAGCGAACGTTTCTTGCTCGATGCCGCTCAGCTCGTCCCACGCGGTCACGGCGTGACCGTCCTCGCGGTTGCGCGGCGGCAGCACGGTATGGGCAGGGATGACTCCCAGTTCGAGCTGACGTTCGTACCGGCGTCTACGGATCTCGTCCCATCCGTCGTCATACACCGAGCGGTACGACTCGATGTCGGCCCGTTTGGCTTGCAACGGGGCGTGAACGGCGCCGTGAGCGAAGTACAAAAAGAACGGTTTCGTCGGGTGCGACGCCCGCAAGTCGTCGATCATCGTGGTGGCTTGGTCGGTCAGGTCATCGGTGAAGTAATACCCGTCCGGGTACCGATCGATCGGGACGTGATGGTTGTCCTCGTATAGGCGGTGCGGCTGATGAAAGTTGGTGAAACCGTCGAGGATCCCGTAGAAGCGATCGAACCCTTTCTGAAGCGGCCAGCTATGCCGAGGGCCGGCTTCGGACAAGTTGGCGTCCTTGCACAGGTGCCACTTGCCGACCATCAGCGATGCCCAACCGCGGTCACGGAACAGCTCGGCCATGGTTACGGCATCGTCGCGAATCTCGTGGGCGTAACCCGGGAATCCCGGGTCGCTGTGAGCAACGTGGCCCATCCCGGCCATGTGATGATTCAAGCCGGTGAGCATCGAGGCCCTCGTCGGCGAACACATCGGGTTGACATGGAAGTTGGTGTATCGCACACCAGCCGCGGCGATGGCGTCGAGGTTGGGCGTGGCGATCTCTGATCCGTAGCAGGCCAGGTCTGAGAACCCGAGGTCGTCGGCCAACATGACAATCACGTTGGGCGCACCGGCCGGCGCGGTGGGTGGCTGTGGCCACGATGGTTCTGAGGTCGAAAATATCCGCCCGACGGTTCCGTCGAATCCCGCGTATGGCTTCGGTGCGTCGTCTGGTTCGGTCACGTCGTTGGTTCTAGTGCGGGACGCGGCAACGGCGCCACCCCGTGGGGCAGCGCCGTTGTCGTCCGAATCCCCCAATCCGGACACCTTTAGACTCTGCGAAGAGTGTAGCGGTTACCTCTTACCGCGACCAATAGTTCGCGCTCGGTGGGAAATACTGGCTGGGAAATACTGGCTGGGAAGTGCTGGCTATCGCTTGAAGAACGCGGGGCTGGTTGCATCTCGGGGTATTGCGTCTAGCGGGGTCGCGACTTCTTGCACAGTCGGGCCGTGCTGAGCGCCAAGCAGGTCGAGGGCCGCCAAGTCGAAGTCGTAGAGTTGGGCCGCGTTCTCGCTCAGCACCTTTCGCATGTCAGCTTCGCTCCATGTCGAGAAGGCTCGTTGCAAAGATTTGACGCTGTAGGGATAGGTGCCTTCATGGTGGGGGTAGTCGGACCCCCACATGACTTTGTGCACGCCGAGGCTGCGAATCGCTTCGGCTTCGCCCGGCGACGGAAAGCTGGCCCCGATCCATACGTTGCGTTCGAAGTACTCGCTTGGTTTCATCCGCAGCACGATGTCGGCGGCAAATCCGAGTTCGCCTACTCGACCATGTTTCATCTGAGCGTGGTAGCCGTCCATCCGGCGCAGTTCTTCGACGGCCCACGCAACGCCCTGCTCGGTCATCACGTATTTGAGGTTGGGAAAGCGTTCGAACACTCCACTCATGGTGAGGTGAGCGAGGTTGCGGTGAGCGAAGAACGGGACCTCCATCAAGAAGATGACGCCCGAAGCGGGGTCCTTTCCGTAGTCAGGGGTTCCGTTTCCGCCGTGCTGGGTTACGACAAGGTCTAGGTCTTGCGCGGCAGCCCATAGACGATCCCATTGCGGCGACCAAAGCCCTGGGAGGTCTACGTCGGGCGCGACGTGTGGCAGCAGAAAGCTCTTGAAACCTTCGGCGGCGGCCCATTCGAGGGTGCTGATGGCGTCGTCGAGGTCTTCTAGAAATATTTGGGGAAGGCCGCGCCGTTGGTCGGGGTATTCGTCGCACCAATCTTTGAGCCACCGGTTATGACAGTTGAGGCCAGCTTTGCGGCGAGCGAACTCGTTGGGGTCCTTCGGAGATCGGGCCAGGAGTGCGCCAGTCGGGTAGAACGGCGGGACCGTGTTGGGGAAGGTGATTTCGGCGACTACCCCGTCGGCGAATTGTTCGTTGATGCGTCGCTCGTTGTCCCAGTTGCGACTCCGGCCATCGTCTTGCAAGTCTCGGTAGGGGTTTTTGTAGGCCCCTCGCCAGGCATCGTATTCGTCGCGCCATTCGGCTGGGAGGTACTCCTCGTACATGCTCATGTTCCCGCCGGCGTGGGAGTCCGATGAGATTATTGTGTAGCGGTCGCTCATAACTAACCATCTTAGACATTGATCTACGGTGATTCAAGGCCTATTGTTGGGTATGGCCAAAAAGCGCGGACTCGACCACCACGACGTCATCGAGGCCGGGTTTGTTGTGCTAGATCGCGACGGCCGCGAAAAACTGAGTCTCAAGTCGGTGGCCGACATCCTCGCCGTGCAATCACCGTCTCTGTACAGCCATGTCTCGGGACTCGGCGGCTTGATGGACGAGCTTGCTTTGGCCGCCACCAACGACTTCGGCGACAGCCTCCGAGACTCGGCGATAGGGGTTGCTGGTGACGATGCGATCAGAGCCTTCGCGACCGCGTATCGCACTTGGGCCTTTCGCCACCCGTCTCGTTACGACATAACCCTGCGCCACATCGACTCCCCCGAAAGACGCGCCGCGGGGCGCGGCGCAATCAGCACCATGGACACGATCCTTGCCCACTACGGGCTCTCCAACGCCGAGGCCCGCCGCGCTGGGCGCACTCTGAGGGCTGCTCTACACGGCTTCGTCACGCTCGAGATCTCCAACACGCTCGGCCGCGGTGATCACGACCAGAGCTTCAAGTTCCTGGTCGAATTCTTCCTCGATGGCCTACGCGTCCGGGTCCCCGAGCCGGCTAGCTAAACCTCGCCTAGGCGCTGGCGCTGGGACGCCAGAGTTTCGCCCGCACCCCACTCGTTGGCTTCGAGAGACCGCAACATTGCCGCCACATTTCGATCACGAATCCGCTCGAGTTCTCGGATAGATCGATGGCCGGACTGTTCGTCTGATTGCGACGCAATCTTGTCAACCAACTCCGGGGTGAGTTCTGGCACGTCCATCAACTTGCTGTAGGGCCACGTGAGGGTAGGCCCAAACTGACCGATGAAATGTCCCATACCTCCCTCGCCTCCGGCGATGCGGTAGGTCTCAAACAAACCCATCTGCGCCCATCGCAACCCAAAGCCGTAGCGAATGGCATCGTCGATCTCTTCGGTGGTGGCGACTCCGTCGTTCACCAGCCAAAGCGACTCGCGCCATACCGCCTCTAGCAAACGATCGGCGATGAAGGCGTCGATCTCGACCCGGACGTGAAGCGCCTTCATCGACACCGACGTGTAGGTCTCCATCGCCAGCTCTATCGCTCGGGCGCTGGTGGCGTCGCCGCCGCATACCTCGACCAGCGGGATCAGATACACCGGGTTGAACGGGTGCCCGACCACCAGCCGATCGGGGTGCTGCAACGCCGCTTGGAGCTGCGTTGGCCTGATGCCCGAGGTCGACGAAGCGATGACTGCGTCGGCTGGGGCGTAGCGATCGATTTGTTGCAGGATCCGTTGCTTGAGCGCCACCTCTTCGGGTGCGCTTTCCTGAATGTGCTGGGCGTCGCTCACCGCGGCCTCGATCGTGTCGACGAGCGTCACCGACCCTTCAACCGGGGTCGGAAGTCCGAGTTCGGTCCACGCGAGACGGGCATTGGCCATCACTTCGTCGAGGATCCTCTGACAATCAGGATTGGGATCCGAGACCAACACATCGACGCCGTGCAGAGCAAAGCGTGCCGCCCACGCCGCCCCGATCACGCCCGCTCCAACAACCGCGGCCCGTTCAATAGCTGCAGTCATTTTGTTCAGCCGTGTTTGGTCAGGTTGAGCATTTCACGGACTTCGGCCGGACCCATGATGTCGATGTTCATGCCGCCGAGGATCACCCCGGCCCGTTCCACGAGGTCGGCATTTGTCGCCTTGACCCCTTTCGCCAGATAGAGGTTGTCCTCAAGCCCGACTCGGACGTTCGCCCCGACCAGCGCCGCGGCTGCTACGTATTCGAGTTGGCGGCGGCCGATCGAGAACGCCGAGTAGTGCCAGTGATCAGGCACGTTGTTGACCATCGCCATGAGCGTGTTCATGTCGTCAGGGGCGCCCCACGGAACGCCCATGCAAAGCTGGGCGTTCATCGTCTTGCCGTCGTACAAGCCCCGCTTCTCTTGTTCCTTGGCGTACCAAAGGTGGCCGGTATCGAAACATTCGAGTTCGGGTTGCACGTCGAGATCTTGGAACTGGCGAGCAATCTCGTCGAGCTGCGATGTCGAGTTGGTCATGATGTAGTCGCCTTCGCCAAAGTTCATAGTTCCCATGTCGATGGTGGCGATTTCGGGCCGACATTGTCGAACATGAGCCATGCGTTCGGTCGCGCCAGCCATGTCGGTGCCGGCTTCGCTGAGCGGAAGCGGGGTCTCGACACCCCCAAGTGTGATGTCGGCGCCGGTGCCACCGGTGAGGTTCAGGATTACGTCAGTGTCAGACGACCGGATTCGGTCGGTGAGTTCCTTGTAGAGGTCGACGTCGCGGCTCTGAGCGCCGGTGTCGAGATCTCGCACGTGACAGTGAACAATCGCCGCCCCCGCTTTGGCTGCTTCGATTGCGGAGTCGGCAATTTGTTCGGGCGTGACCGGAACATGCACCGACTTAGCGACGGTATCGCCACCGCCGGTAACCGCACACGTGATGTAAACACTACTCATAACAGCTTCCTTGTTGGATTTGTGCACCGTTCTCGGTGCTAGAGCACCGAGAACGGTGCACAAAACAATTTGCGGGCTAGGACTCGAAGGCGGGAGTACACCTCGTCGTGATCAATGTAGGTCCCACGCAGTACTCGCTGCCCGCCGGCAGCGTCGATAGCGGTGCGACCGTGAAGAATACGGCGGTTGTCGAACATCACCAGATCGCCGGGCTTGAACGGGTACCGCATCTGGAACTCGTCGCTAGCAGCTACCTGGCTGAATACTCGCAACGCGGCGTAGGCGCGAGGTTGATCCTCGATCGCCATGGCCGGAAAACCGCGTACCGGGTGAAAGGCGCGAAGAGTAAGCGGCACGCCGGGCCCACCACGGTCGATGATCGGGCCCGACCAACGATGATCGTGTTCGGGCGACCGGTTGAAGAACGTCCACCGCAAGGTGGTGAGAGCTTCGTACTGCTCGGGTTCGTGGGAGCGGAGGTGATCGACGACCGCGTAACCGTCGGCCATGGTGCTCAAGCCGGCATTGCAGGTGTTCTTGATGCAGTGCAGAAGCTGAAATCCGGGCGGCGTTTCTCGTGTTGGCAGATCGGTGTGTGGGGGCAGAGGCAGCGGGGTATTGGCCGTCGACGTCGGCGCGATATCGACGCTCACGGGCCAAGTCGTACCGAAGTTGGTGTCGCGCAACGCGCCGATTCTCGCCCCCAAAGTGGGGAGGTCGTCAGTGTCGGTGCCCAGGTTCTCGAGGCGGGCTATCCCGAAGCGCCGCGAGGCCGTAAGGAAGTCCAAGAGCGCTTGGTCGTCGACCTTGACCGATTGGCCGTCAAAGGTAGGGGGCTCGCTCAGAACGTTAGGGGTCCAAGTGCGGTGCGCTGCGACGAAGGCATCCGGGGCGGCCTGGCCGTCGGCCACGTGGCGCAGCCAGCCGGAGTGGTACCGAGCAACCCTCCCATCGAGGAACCCGACCTCGAGATCGCCGCTGTCGGCGAGGTGTGCCGACATCACCACCGGTGCGATGGGCAGCTCAGCAGGGTCGATCTTGGCTTCCCGCGTGCGTTCTTCGATCGTGACGTCGTTCATCTGGTTCTCGAACAACCACAGGCCGTAGGCATCGAGCCGCGCGCCGTCGGCCCACCGGAGCGCCACGACGTCGTCGGCGAGGCCTACCGAATCGGGCGGAGCTTCCGCGTACGAATAGAAATCTGGTGTCCTACTGAGTGGGACGTCCTGCATGATAGGATCAGCGTATGGCTTCGTCCCAGCCGCCGTCAACCATTTCCGGTCCTATCGAGCGAGCGTTTCTTGTCCTACAGACGGTCGCATCGATCAGCGAACCGATAGGGGTAAGAGAACTTGGCCGCCAAAGTGGGCTACCTCGCTCCACTGCCGCAAGACTCGCGGCCCAGTTGGTCGATCTTGGGATGCTGGCGCGCCGACCAAGCGGCGACCTCGTGATTGGACCGGGCGTGGCAAGCCTTCGAGCCGACTCGGCCCCGGTTCCGCCATCTCTTGAAGACCTACTTCGTCCGCTACTACTGGATCTGGTCGAGCGCCATGGCGAAAGTGCAGCTCTAACCATCGACACCCAAGGCGGCGCGCACTACCTCGCCCAGGTGCCAGGACCATCGGCAGTACAAGTGCCCGACAGCACCGGTTCGAGTCTGCCGTTTCATGTCGTGGCACCTGGTCTTGTCTTGATGGCCGCATGGTCATCAAACCGCCTTACAACCCACCTCGGCAAAGACCTCGAACGGGCTACGCCCCGCTCGATTATCGAGCCATCACGAGTCAACGGCAGAATCCACCAGATCCGCAAGCAAGGTTTCGTGTGGACCGACCAAGAGTTTGACCTCGAAGTAAACGGACTCGCGGTCCCGGTCGCCAACGACCGCGGTGACACCATCGCCGCGGTAAGTCTCTACGGACCGGCCTACCGACTAAATCCCAAGGACCGGCCAGACCTTGCAGCCGCGCTACGCCAGCAAGTCGGCGAGATCGAGATCGCGTACGGCCCGAGCAAACCGGGTGTTCATCGTTGATATCAGTTCGGCTTGACGGGGGTCGCTGAAGTCCATCCCCCGCGCCGCGACGATCGGGTAGACGAGACAGAACAAGGCCGCCTCTCGGTAGCGATCCCACAGGTGGGCGGTATCGGCCTCGGCGACGCCGCTTCGTACCAGCCCTGCAACCCACCTGTCGAAAAGTCGCCGCTCGCTCGCCGCGGCGACGTCGGGGCTGAGCGATTGAGTGACGAAATAGGCCAGGTCGTAGCTTCCCGAGCCACGGCCCGTCAGCTGGAAATCGAGCAACACCACGTCGTCGGCTTGATCGAACAAAATGTTATCGGCACGAAAATCGCCGTGGATCACCGTGTTGGGCTGAGCACTGAGAGACGTAAGGAGGGTCGGCAACTTGTCGACCCACCGCGGGCCAATGGCCGCTATTTCGTCGGCTACCCCGAGTTCGGCGTTTACCGTCTCCCACCCTTCGCCAAACACAGTCGGCAATATGGCCGGATACACGGGATCGCTCAGACACACTGCGGTGCCCTGCTCGACAAGTTCGTCGGCCTCGCGCCAATGACGAGCATGCCAAACGGCGAGTGCGTCGATCGAACGTTCGGCGTCGGCGATCGACATCCCCGAAGTTTGGTCGACGACTCTCAACTCGCCCATGTCTTCGAGCACCAGCACAAAGTTGCTGGTCTCTTCGTCGACTGCGCCGAAGTGGCACTGGGGAACCCTTATCGGGCTATCGGCGGCCAACTGCTGATAAAACCGCACCTCTCGGATGTACATACGAAGCACGATCGAAGTGAAGGCGGCTTCTTCGGCCAGCGCGCACAGCTTCACCACCACGCTGGCCGGACCGTCCCCCGTTAAGCGGGCGCGATACAAGGCGCTGGCGACACCAACGCCGATGCCGATCTGTTCGATTTCGAGGGTCTCTACGCGACAACCAAGAGCACGACTCATCCACGCAGCGGTGATCTCCTCGACGCCGGCGGGGATCTCGGGAACTTCAGCCATGATCGCGCAACAGGTCGATCAGGCTGCTCGTGTCCCATCGGCCGTGACCTTGGCGTTGAAGACGGGCGTAGAACTGGTCGACAATCGCCGTGATTGGCAGCGTGGCCCCGTTACGACCAGCCTCGTCGAAACAGATCCCCAGATCCTTGCGCATCCAGTCCAACGCGAACCCGTAGTCGAATTTGCCGTCGGCCATTGTCTGAGCCCGATTCTCCATCTGCCACGAACCGGCCGCGCCCTTGGAGATGGTGTCGACGACCTGCCCGACATCGAGACCGGCTCTCTGAGCGAAGTCGATACCTTCGCTCAACCCTTGCACCATGCCGGCGATGCAAATTTGGTTCACCATCTTGCACAGCTGTCCTGATCCGGGTCCACCGAGCAAGTTGCACGCCTTGGAGTAAGCGTCGATCACTGGGACGGCCGAGTCGAAGTCCGCTTGATTGCCGCCACACATGACGGTTAGTACACCGTTTTCGGCACCGGCCTGACCGCCGGAAATGGGCGCATCTACGAACCCGACTCCCACCGCATCTGCCGCGGCGTGAACTTCGCGAGCCACTTCGGCTGATGCAGTGGTGTGATCGACCAGCACGCTGCCGGGTTTCATTGCTGACAGCACCCCATCATCGCCGGTGACGACCGCTCGCACATCGGGATCATCACCAACGCAAAGCATCACGAACTCGGCATCGGCGGCCGCGCCGGCTGGCGTAGGCGCGGCGGTTCCGCCGTGTTCGGCGACCCAAGCCTGGGCTTTGGCACCGGTGCGGTTGTATACGGTCACCTCGTGACCAGCGGCGGCGAGGTGGCCAGCCATCGGATAGCCCATGACTCCGAGCCCAATAAATGCACAGTTCGACATGCGCCTACCATCGCACACTCACGAGATCACCGAAAACCCCGTACCGGCGGGAACTGACTGCGACTCTGAGGGTCTCAGTGTTACCGGTACGGGGTTTGGGTGGTGCTACTTTCCAGGGTAGATCGGGGGGAGACTGGGCCTAGCAATACAGGACGCAGCTTGGGAACTGATCGTCGACATCGGTGGCGTCGAATTGCACCCGGTAGTTGATGCCGGGGGTGAGGTGCTCGAACAGGTACCAGCCGTATTGGTCGGCGGTGCCGGTTTCGATAAGCGTGTTGGTGTCGTTGTTATAGAGGTAGGCGGTCTCGTTCGCCGCCGGGTTCTCGTTGATGTCGTGGACGTTGTTGTCGGTTGTGTCGTGCCAGGCCATAGCTCCAATGAGGCACTGGCGGCGGAATCCGAAGTCGACGGTGAGGTTGCCGTTGGCGTCCACCAGTTGACCCCAAGGGTCGGGGTTCTCTCCGGTGGGTTCGGTGCCCGCGCTCATGTCAACGAGCATGGTGGTGACTGCTTCTCCCCATGCGCTCGGGTCGACGCCGTCGTCGACTTTGTCGATGTTGAGGTCGGCGTCGCTGGCGCTTGGTGACGACTGAAGTACGTCGAGGCGTCCGGTGGACGAGAAGTTGGTGGCGGGAATTGCGACCTTGTACCGACCGTTGGCCAGTCCGCCGAATTCGTAGAAACCGCCGGCCACCGTCACGGTTGATTGGAACAGAACGTAGGTTCCGTCGAGATCGAAATCGGACCAGAGCTCAACGGTGACTCCGGGGATTCCGCGGTCGGTTCCGTCGTCAAAGGTGCCGTCGGCGCCTTCGTCGTAGAAGACTCGGTTGCCGATCAACAACGTGGAGAACCCGAAGTCGTAGGTGAGGTCGACGTTGCTGTCGCCAAGTAGGTCCCAGGCGAGTCCGCCGGTGGGTTTGTCGGCTTCGTCGATTGGTGCGGCGCCGGCGGCGAGCGTGATCGGGCCCGAGAAGACGGCGCCGGCAACCGTTGCCGGGTCGATGCCGTCGTCGTTCTTGTCGCCCGCTCCGACCACCCCGCTGGTCGAGTGCCAGCCGTCGAGGACCGCGTCGGTCGCGAAGTTCTCGACGGGGAGTTCGATGAGCCAACCTCCGGCTACTAGCCCGTTGAAGAGGTAATAGCCGCCCGAGTCGGTTGTGAAGCTGGCAAACGGCGTGACTCGGTCGGCTTGGCCGTCACCGTTGTCGTCGCGATGCAAGTTCACGGTGACGCCAGCGACGCCGGCGGCATCCTCGTTGACGCTGTTGACGGTGCCATCGGCATCGAGGTCTTTCCAAACACGGTTGCCGAGTCCGAGCGGCGTGGCCGTAACAAATCCGAAGTCGAGGGAGAGGTTGGTGTTGGGGTCATCGATCGGCCCGATGTCGGCTCCGACGGGCAGTATGTCGGCGTCGTTCACCGGTTCGCCGGCCGCCGTGAGACTGACCGGGTACGAATCGACCGAGGCGCCGGCGATGCCGTTGTCGTCGTTGTCGACGTCGTTGTCGGGGTCCGGGGCGGGCTCGCCGTTTGCGGTTGCGGAGGTGTATCCCTCGAGCACTGCCCCATCGGCGAATTCCGTCGACGGAACGGTGACCACGTAACTGGTCTGGTCGTAGAGGCCAAGGAACAGGTATCGCCCGAGGGAGTCTGTGGTGGTCGTGTCGAGAAGAGAGTCGTCGCTGGCCAGGTGGAGCTCGACGCTCACCCCACCGATGCCGATCTCGTCAGAGTCGAGAAGTCCGTTGACAGTTTCGCTGTCGAGGAACAGGCGGTTACCGAGTGCTAGGCCGTGGAACCCGAAGTCGATGGTGAGGTTCTCGTTGGCATCAGGGATCACGGCCATGCCGTTATCGGGACTCTCGTTGGTTGGTTCGGTGCCGTGGGCCACCGTGACGGTCGCCGAACGTACGGCGCTGCCATCGGCGACCGGATCGATGCCGTCGTCGTCGCTGTCGACATCGGTGGCAACCGTGTCGGGCACCGAACGCGTGGCCACGAGGGCCCCGCCCGAAGACCAGTTGCTGGCCGCGATCTCAACGATGTAGCTGCCTGCGTCGAGGCCGGAGAAGAGGTACTGGCCGTCGGTGTCGGTTGTGGTTGCTTTCACCAGCGAGTCGTCGGAAGCTAGTCGCAGATTGACAGTCACCCCGCTGATCCCTGTTTCGGTGTTGTCAACACCGTTGTTGTTCGAGTCGAACCACACCCGGTTACCAATGGACAGGCCGGTAAATCCGAAGTCAACGGTGAGGTTTTCGTTGGCGTCAGCAGTCACCGCGTCGTTGTCGTCGGTTTCCAGCGTCGGCTCGGTGCCACCGGCAAGGGTGACGGCCGCGGCCCGCACCGCCGAGGTTGCGCTAACCGGGTCGATGCCGGAGTCGTCATTGTCGATGTCGGTGTCGGGAGCGACGGCGCCATCGGTTGAGACGAGATTCTCGAGCGCTCCGCCTGATGCAAAGTTGGTGGCGTCGATCTCGACCACGTAGGTGGCGGCCTGGGTCAGGCCGGTAAAGAGGTAATGACCGTTTATGTCGGTCGTGTCGGTGGCAACCAACGCATCGGTCGTACCGTTGCGAAGGTTCACCAGCACGCTCGCTATGCCGGATTCGCCGCTGTCGAAGGTCCCGTCGGCGTCGGTGTCGTACCAAACACGGTTACCAAGGCTGATTCGGTAGAACCCGAGGTCGACCGAGAGGTTCGTTCGGTCGTCACGCAAGAGCGTCCCGGGATCATCGTCAGTGGTGGAAAGGTAGCGAGAGACTTCGTTGGTGGGTTCGTCTGATGCATCGGCGCCGTCGCCGAGGGTGAGCACACCGGTCACGTAGCCGCTAGGGCCGCCGCTGACAGCAGCAGTAGCGACGATGTCGTTGTCGTTGTCGAGGTTGTCGTCGGGGTCGGTGGCCGTATTGGGCGACACCAAAAAGCCACTCAGCTGACCGGTGGGCATAACCACGTAGTAGTCGCCGGCAACCAGGCCGGTGAACTGCCAGTTCCCGCTGCTGTCAGTAGTCGTTGTTCCTGTTTGGGTGTCGGTGGCGTTGACGGTTGCATCGCCGTCGTCTTTCCAAAGTTGCACGGTCAGTCCGCTTATGCCGGGCTCGCCAATATCGGCGACGCCGTCACCGTCGAGATCGTCGAACACCAAGTTGCCGATGGCGTACGCAGGGTCTTCGGCGAAACCGAAGTCGACGGTTTGATCAGAGTTGACATCGACCGCTCCGAGGACCAGCGTGTCGGCCACGGTTTCGGCGTCGGCACCGGTCGTACCGTCGGTTTCCCCTGTGGGCGCGGCGTCTTGAGTGACCGCGAACGTCATCGACACAGCTTGGAACGATGTCGCGGCGGTGCCGTGGTCGTTGTCGTCGCCTGTACTGGCGCCGTAGGACGAGTCGAGATCCTGTAGATCAAAGCTGGCGGCCCCCGCCGATTGGCCGGTCTGGGCCGCGGGGATGGCGATCAGATAGTCGTCGCCGGCGATAACGCCGGCAAAGCCATAGATGCCGTTGCTGTTGGTGGTGGTGCTGGCGACCAGTGGATCGGCCGCGTCGACTCGGCCATCAGCGTCGAGATCGCTATAGAGCTGGAGCTTGACGCCGGAGATGCCGTCTTCAGATGAGGTCGCGACGCCGTTGCCATCGGTGTTGCCGGCTCCGTCGTCGTACCACACCAGGTTGCCGACCCGCATCTGGTGAAAGCCGAAGTCAACCGAGTAGTTCGAACGGCTGTCGGTGAAGGTGTCGTTGTCGGCATCGACCCCGGAGCCGGATCGGGTGGTTTCGTTGGTCGGCTCACCGGCGCCGAGAGTCACGACCCCAGAGGCAATGCCGGCTGGACCGTTGGTGACCGCGGCCACGCTTGCTCCGTTGTCATCGTTGTCGACGTCGGCATTGGCATCGGCCACCGACGTAGACACCGAGTTCCAGCCGGTGCGTCCGGCGTCGTCGGGCAAGATGAGGTAGTAGTTGCCTGCCGCGAGACCGGTGAACTCGTATTCGCCGGTCGAGGAAGTAACCGTCACACCAACTCGCGTGTCGCTTGCCGATGGACCAGCGGTGGCGTCGTCTTGCCACAACTCGACGGTCATCCCCGCAATGCCGGACTCGCCGACGTCAGCAATACCGTCGTTATCGGCGTCGTTCCACACCAAATTGCCGATGCGATAGCTGGCCGCGCCCACGCTGAACACGGCGATGTCGTGATCGTCTTCGTCGAGGGTGCCGTCGTTGGTGATGACATCGTTGAGCAGCAGGTCGTTGTCGAGTTGGTCTGGCGTCGAGTCAATGTCGGTTCCACCAGTAGCACCGCTGATCTCGGCGGCGTTGATGATTGATCCAGATGCACCAACCGCAACTTCCAACACGATGTCGACAGTCGTGGACGTGCCGGCGGTGAGCGACGAAATCGTGTAAGTGGGCAAGGTGGCCCCGTTGGATCCGGTCCAGCCGGTGTTGTCGGCCGCGTTGAACGTGAGACCGCTCGGGACCATGTCGGTGACGATGACATTCGTCGCGTCGACGGTGCCTTGGTTGAACACTTCCATGGTGTAGGTGACTTTGTCGCCGACCGAGATCGGGTCGGCGGTCTGACCAGTGAGTTGTTTGCGCAACGCGAGGTCGAAGGTGGTGCCGACGGCCAGGGCGGCGCTCGGAACCATGATGCCGATCATGCGAGGTTCAGCAGCACCGAGTCGAGACGCCGTTGTGGCGTTTGTGACTCGGTGCGCCATCGAGTTCCAGGCGACCGAGTCGTAGTCGGCGCCGTAAGGTGCGCGCATCGGCACGTCAAACAGGAGTTGTTTGGTAGCGGCCCAGGACGTGGTGCTGAACGGGGCCGTAATCCTGAACGCCCTGACCAGCGAATAGTCCGATGGCGTGGCGGTCCAGTCGTTGACACACGTTGTCTGCCATCCGCTCTCGTCAGCACTGTTTGACAGTTCGGGGCGACACGGGTTGGTCGACATCGAATAGGCAATGGTGTAGCTGACGCTTGCGGTGTAGGAATCGGCCGCGATAATCGGCCCCTCCATGTCAGGGATCCATTCGCTGCTGCGGGCCACGTTTTGCAGCACCTGTGAGATACCGGTGTCGCCCCGGTACGGCAAGATGTCGTAAACGACGTAATCCTTCAGCGGGATGTTGCCGGCATTCTCGAGCTCGAGGTGATACGTGAAAGTGCCACCGGGCGCCGACCGCGCTACGCAGGGATACCTGGTGGCCCCGTTGTTGTCGGGGCAGGTGGGGTTGGGGAAGATCGTCGGAGTGTCAGGGTCGACGTGGTCGAGGCCATCGTCGGCGGAAATCCACGCTTGGGACTTGACGACCGCGGCAGGGATAACCGACCAACCAGCGCTCGTGGTGCAAGTTTGGTCGACGGTGCTGCCATCGCCATCAAGGTCGCCGCTATCGGCGGTTGTTTGACTGGCGTTGGCACACGCCGGTTCGTTCACTTCAAAGGCCGCGACTTGGTTCGAGTACGAGCCGGTCGCGGTGCCGGCGGCAATGGTCGTGGTGAATCGAATCCGGATCCACTTGCTGGTGGAGTTGACGTCAATGCCGTTGGCGGCCGCCGTGGCTCCCCCGAGTGCATACGAACCGCTCGGCGGGGTATCGGTCCAGGTCCATCGAAGCAGCGTGCGTCCCGTCGAGTTGTAGTTGTCGATTACTTCGATGTTGGGCTTGGTGCTGCTCGGCGTTGTGACGCTGCCAGCGTCAAAAGTGACGCTGTCCCACGTGACGAATTCGAGCTCGGCTGGGAGCAGGTCGGCTACGACCGGGTCGGTGATCGGCAGATAGCCGGTGTTTCGAATCCGTAGCTCCCACACGACTTCGTCGCCGGGCGAGATCGAGCCCGAGGTGATGAGTTGCTTGGCGGCGTCGAGCCTCGGGATCGGAGCAATGATGCTCGCCGACGTGCAGTCTTGGGCGGTCGAAGCAGTGTCGTAAGTAAGGTCGATGCAGTTCTGGATGGTTCCAGGGGTCACGTACGACGCTGGCACGTCCATGCGGATCCGGGGCCGAGTCCCTTCGTTGAATTCGGGCGGGACCTCATACACAACGCTGCCGGAAGTGTCGTCAAAGAAGACCCATCGAACATGGGTTGCCGAGGACGCAATGTCGCCCGCAGCAACCGTGTAGATCGTGTTGGCAGTGCCGTCAACGGTACCGATGTTCGTCCAAGTGGTGCCGTTGGTCGAGTACTCGATGTTGGCCTTGATCGTTGATGGGGTCCATTTGCCGGCGCGAACGTCGAACAGATCGAGCACCGTCGGTAGCTGATCGGTGAGCACCATGTTGTGCACGTTCACGTTCGACCCGGTGGCATCCCAACGAAGGGTGTAGCTGAGGCGGCCGGTCGGAATATTTTCTGCGGTGCCCGCTTTGGCGACGGTGACGAGCTGGACCGGGTCGATAATCGTGACGTTGTAACTGGTCGTACCGATCGAGCCGACGCCCGACCCACTGTCGCCGAATCCTTCAAGATTGTTCGTGGCCACCGACCCTGAAGCGAACGAGGTAGCCGGATAATTGAGCGTGAGGCTGCGAGAAACGCAGCGCTGACCGGTGCCGTTGGTGCCGGCGTACAGCGTCGCGATCGAAACGGTGCTGAGATCCCAGGTGACGGTCGATCCACTGACAGTGCCGCCGCCGGCATCGGTGATCGTGGTGTTGGCCGGGATGGTGTCGACCAGGCTCGCGGTTGCGAGGTCGACATTGCCGAGGCCGGTCGTTGCGCACAACGACAGCGAATAGACGACGTCGCCGTCAGGCGCGGGATTCCCTGAAGGACTGGTCTTGGACTTGCTTACGGTCCAGCTGGCGCTGGGCGCGGCGGTAGTGACGGTGTAGGTGGCAGAGGTCTCAACACCCGATCCGCCACCACTTGGTGTTGCGTACGTGATGGTGCCGTTGTTGGGGATGGCGACGCTTCCAGCGGTGCCAAACGCGACTCGGACAGTGAGGGTTGCTTCGGACGCTTCGCCATCGAGAAAGTCCGGACTAGACACGGTGACTTTGCGCGTATTGGAGTCATATGAGCCGGTCCAGCCGGCACCTACAGTGATATCGACATATTCCAAGTTGGAGTCGAGCGTGTCGACGATGGTGGTCGCGCCGCACGAACTGTCCAACCCCGAACAGCTGTAGCTGAACCGGTATTGCACATATTCACCCGAGCTAACCGTTCGCTCACCGCCGATCAGTTCCATGCTGAACGTGGCGATACCGGCCGACGCGGTGCCTGGGGCAACGACGGTAATGACACTCACGAAGAGGGCAAGAGTCGCAATAGCTGCGCTAAAACGGCTTGCGCGAGACCGTCGAGCGGCGAAGGCTCGGTGGCGGTGATGCCTCATGGGTTTCCTGTCCAGCGAGGTAGTTGGGTTGTGGCTCGATCCCTCAACGACACGAACCGCTACCTGCTAGAGATGATTGGCGCTGACTGCCCACCGATCGTGGCCTTGGTCCCAAAGCAAGCCGCTGGTGGTCCCGCCGACGTAGTCCGAGCGACCCGGTTAGGTTGATGTCATGCAAGATCCGGTGCGTTTAACAGTGTGGTCCGACTTCCTTTGACCCTGGTGCTACGTCGGCTCGGTGCGAGTCGATCAGGTCAAGCGCCACTTCGGTGATGACGTGGCGGTGGAGTGGCGATCATTTCTCCTGCGCCCCGAGCCGACGACACCGAACCAAGAAAAGTTCGTGGCCTACACGCAGTCATGGTTGCGGCCCGCCGAAGCCGAACCGCTCGCCACGTTCCGGCCGTGGGCCACCAACAATCCCCAGCCCGAGAGCAGCATCCCCGCCCAGGTGGCGGCCAAACTCGTTGCGGCTTACGCACCGCAATACGCCGAGGCCTATCACCGACGACTCCTCGAGGCTTATTTCGGCGAGAACCGCACCATTTCCGACGGCGAGGTCCTCGCGGCACTTGCGGTCGAGGTCGGACTCGATTCCGGCCAGTTCTTCGAGAACTTGCGTGAGCACCAAGCAGCGCTTACGCACCAGGTAATCGCCGAACACAACTCGGCGATCGAGAGCGGGGTCACCGCGGTACCCACGATGGTGCTCGACGACATCCTGCCAATACAAGGTGCTCAGGACTTCGAGTCCTACAAGACATGGATCACCAAACTCCGAGATCGCCGACTCCAGTCCAGCTGAGCACTACCGTCATGGGGTGACTCGCCCGCTCACGACCCTCGAGCCCCTCGCTTCTGCGGGCCGGCTACAAGCCAAGCTGGGCACCGCAGTTCTGGTCGTTTTGGCCTTCTCGCTGGTCTGGATCGTCGCCCATGTCGGTGATGCGCCGGCGCCGATTTCGGTGCGGTTCTCGTCGGCCGATCACAACGTCATCGCCTCCGGCACCGTTCCAACGGCACAAGACCGCGATGCTTTGCTGTTGGCCATCGCGGGGTCGAGTCCCAACGGGATCGTCGTCTCCACGGTCGAACTCGACGCGTCGGCGACCTCACCCGGCGACCCGACCATTACTGCCAGCCAGCTCCTCTCGCAGCTGATCGGCGACGACAACTAATCCCTGCGCCGGGCCCTCGTCGCCACTAGGGCCCGCACGCTGGTAGCCCCGGCGTCGAAAATCAACTCGGCCAGATAGCTCAAAGTGGTTCCGGTAAGGATCACATCATCAACCAACACCACTTCGCGCCCCGCGACTACGGCTTCAACGATGTAGCCACCGGCGACGGCCGCGGCGCGTCGCTCGTTTGGGTCCAGGTCTCTCAGCCTCGGGGTCGAGGTGGTTCGGGTCAGCGTCTGATCGGCGAGTTCGATACCGAGCCCGTTCGCTACTGAGCCGGCAATGGCGCTCACAACGTGGCCCGAACGGTCAGGTGATGAAGGAACGCCAACAATGACCGATTGGTCGCCGATGTCGAGCGTTTGTGCCCATGCCGCCATGTACGCAGCAAGCTCATCGACCGCGGCTTGTTCGCCTTGGTCTTTTGCGGCGTGCATCAGCGCGCCGAGGGAGGTCCTAACGTCTCGGTCCTCTTCCCAGTACCGGCCGGCGACGTCGATTTTTTCGAGTTTTGACATCGCCATTTCTGCGCTTCCCTGCGATTTCGGCCCAACAAATACGGTTGCTAACAAAATCTAGCAAAAACCTATAAACGTGGTTGCATTACGCCCACGTGCTAACTATGGTTAGCGCATCGCACTCCTGAAGTGTGCACTCCCCCTCTCAAATGAATCATAGGAGAATCCCATGACTGCAGTTCTCGAACAGGTCAAGACCGCCGCCTACGCCTCTGTAGGTGTCAACCTGCTGGTGACCGACGCCATCGTCGGCCACGAGGTCAAGGCCCCCAAGGCTGTCGCCGAGCACGCTCAGATCGCTCGCGACAAGGCCACCGAAGCTCTCACCGACCTTCGCGGTCGCACCGAGCCCCTCGCTGCCAAGTTCGTCAGCAACCTCCCCGACCAGGTCGCCGACGTGGTGACAAATCGTCGCACCGCAGCCTGGGACTTCATCGGCATCGAGGCGCCAGCCGTCGAAACCGCCGACGAAGTCGAAGACTCCGTAGCCAAGCCGGCCAAGAAGGCCGCCAAGAAGGCGTAAAGAATCTCCGAAATTCCCCCCTCGTTAGAGCCGGACTGCGATGATGCAGTCCGGCTCTGACGGTTTTCAGGAGGCTGAACCATGCCCGATCCCCGAGAAGCACTCCACGAACTTGGCGAACACATCCGCGAACAACGCCGCCAAGCCGAACTGTCGATGCGAAAGCTGGCCGATCTTGCCGGGGTCTCGAACCCGTACCTGAGCCAGATCGAGCGAGGTCTCAAGAAACCAAGCGCCGAGATCTTGCAGCAGCTGGCCCGGGCCCTGGAGGTATCGGCCGAATCGCTGTACGTCCGTGCCGGGATACTCGACGAGGCTCCCCGGTCCGACCTTCTGGGCGCCATTAGAGCCCAAGACGATCTCTCGGTGGATCAAAAGCAAGTGCTGATTCGCATCTACGAGTCGTTCCTCGCCGAAAACGGCGAGTGACCGCAGCGCCTCATGTTCGACGAGTACGCCGACTATGACGCCACCGGGCTTGCCGGTTTGGTCGAGAGCGGACTGGTCACGGCATCGGAGCTTTGCGAAACAGCCATCGACGCCATCGAACAACTCGACCCGACGGCAAATTTTCTGATCGCCGAACGGTTTGCTCAAGCTCGCCAAGAGGCTGTGACCCCATCGGGTCCGCTCGCTGGGGTCCCTTGGCTACTCAAAGATCTCAACACCAACTGTGCCGGTCTGCCCTCCATCAACGGCACCAACTTGGCGAGCGACGAACCGCTATCGGCGGACTCCGAACTGGTCCGGCGCCACAAAGCCGCCGGTCTGGTGATACTGGGCAAGACCAATACGCCGGAATTCGGGATGGACGTGTGCACTGCCCCCACTCGGTTCGGTCCCACTCCAAACCCGTTCGATCCCAGTCGTAGCGCCGGTGGGTCGAGCGGCGGATCAGCCGCCGCGGTCGCGCTCGGGGTCGTGCCGGCCGCTCATGGCACCGACAGCGGCGGATCGATCCGCATTCCCGCGTCCAACTGCGGTCTGTTCGGCCTCAAACCCACTCGCAGTCGGGTCCCACTCGGAAACGACGCCTCTGAAGGATTGGCGGGGCTCAGCACCGCTCACGCGCTCACCCACAGCGTGCGCGACTCGGCTCTCGTTCTTGACCTGACCGCGGGGCCGCTGCACACCGACGGCTACGCAGCCCCCGCGGCATCGGGTTTTCTTGCCGCCATCGCCGACGAACAACTTGTAGCACCGCTCCCCCGCGTCGCCTTGTGGCTCGATGGTTTTGCTGGCGAACCGATCGATCCGTCCTGCCAAGAGGCCGCCCAACTCGCGGCGGCGGCCATCGAATCGCTGGGCGGAATCGTCGAGATCAGTCGGCCCGACTTCGATGGTCAACTGTTGCGCGACGTGCTGAGCACGATCTTTTCGGTCAACATCGCCGCCGCGGTTCAAGCAACCGGAATTGCCAATGCCGAGTCGTTGGTCGAGCCCGCGACCCGAGCCGCTATTCGCTACGCCAAAACGATCAGCTCGGTCGAATACGTCGAAGCGCTCGCAACGGTGCGCTCGGTTACCACCGCGGTCGGCGAGTTCTTTACCCGCTTCGACGTGTTGCTAACTCCAACTTTGGCTGCGCCCCCGCTACCACTGGGGTTTCGACCCAAGACAACACCCGACTGGCCCAGCTACGTAATGGCGATGCTCGACGAGACTCCTTTTACTCCGTTGTTCAATGTCACGGGCGGACCGGCTGCTTCGTTGCCATTGCATTCGGTGGGCGGTTTGCCGGTCGGAGTTCAAATAGGAGCGGGCCTAGGGCAAGAAGCCACGCTGTTGCGGCTCAGCCGTCTGATAGAAAAGACGAAGCCATGGCATCAGCGCAGTTGAGCGTAGAGATCCTCGAGTACCTGGCCTTCAGTGCCGTTTCGAATGGCGGAAGTCCGGCCGGGATCGTGTTGGACGCCGAGGCGTTGAGCGAACCGCAAATGCAGTCGATCGCTACCGCTCACGGGGCGCCGGCGACATGTTTCGTCTTGTCGGTCGAGCCTGACGAAGTTCGGGTTCGATTCTTTTCACCCAAGACCGAATATGGCATGTGCGGGCACGGCACGATTGCCCTTCTGACCGCCCTCGTCGACCTCGGCCTGCTCCCCAACCCGACCAAGCCATCACCGCTAACGCTCTACACCTCGACCGATGCCGCTTCGCTCACGATTGGCCAACAGGGCGACGGAGGTCTGCTGGTGATGCTCGACCTTGCACCCGCGCCCTTTCGGTCCGCCCCGATAGATGCCACGCTGCTCGCTGACGCCCTCGGCACAACGCCGGCATCGTTCGCCGCGCTACCACTCGAAGTCAGCGATTCCGATTTCGCCCACCTCATCCTGGTGATGAAAGACCGGAAGGAAGTGTCGCTGCTCGACCCCGACTTCGACCGGTTGACCGAGTTGTGCCGCGCTGGCGGGATCGAAACGGTGGCCCCATTTTCGCTCGACCCCGTGGACTCGTCTCACCAGATCTATTGCCGCGATTTCTGCCCCGCCGTTGGCACAAACGAGGCCGCGGCCACCGGCACGACCAATCGAGCAATCTCGGGTTACGCAGTGCGTCACCACCTCGCAGGCTGCTCGACTGACGGCCCTCACATCCTTCGGGCCGAGCAGGGCTTCGACATGGGTCGACCAAGTCTCGTGACCAGCAAATTCGAGGTGTCAGGCGGTCAGGTGCGGTCGATCGCGGTGGGCGGCGTCGGCTGCAAGGGCGCTACCAGTCGCCAAGAAATACGTCGATTGCCTTCGTAGTCCCTCGCGCACCGAGATCGGCCAGAAGGCGGGGCACGTCGACGGCGATGTCGTAGTCGCCGATCGTGGCCCTCAGTTCGGCACGGCCAGAACCGGTGAGCGTCAACGACTGCAGGGTCGTGCGCGGTGGCAACCATTCGAGCTCGCGTTCGAACCGTCGCTGGAACCGTTGAGGCAGCGCCACCAACTTGGAACGTACCCGGGCCCGGGTGGCGTCGGCGCCGATTCGCCGGCCATCAACCCAGGGTTCAAGGACGACTTGCCCCCACTTACCAAACCCCGGGATCCGAGCCATCAGCAACCCGTCCACTATCGCTGGCGACCCGCCGACGTTGTTGGCATCAAGTATTTGTTTGGTCTGCTCCGCCGATGCCCCCACGACCAGATCGACCTGCTTGGCTCCGAGTCGCTGAGGCAAGGCATCGATGACTCTTACGTCGCGAGCGGTGATTCGAGCCGATTCCAACGACACGCCGCGCACCGCTACCTCGCTGAAATCGATGTCGAGACGACGCCAAAGCCCCAGTTGGGCCGATAGCGCGGCGCTGACCCCGGTGGCCGGGGCCGCCTCGTGAACCGCGGCGACGGTCGCAACAATCTCTGCGGCTTCAACCTCGACCCTGCGGCCGATGAGCACCCGCGCCGCCGAGGTCGCCACTTTGTCGGCGATCCCTCGCAGTCCTAAGGGGTCTAACCAGTCGGCGGCCATCGTTAGACCATAGAACGGATCCATTGGCATGGGTCCATGGGAGCTAGCGTGCTCCGATGACCACCACCGATGTCGAACCCGAGTCGGACTCAATTCGCGGCCTCGGGGTCGTCGGCGCCTTGGTTGCGGTCTCGGTCTGGGGCGCCTCGGGCGTCATTGCCAAAGAGATCGATATGGGCGGCCTGGCCATCGGGACGTACCGATTTGGCACGTACGGACTTGTGGTCGCCATCGTGATGAACGTACGCGGTGTCCGGGTGGGCTGGCGGATCATGAAGGGGTCGATGATGGGCGGCATCGCGCTCGGCTGCGATGTGGCGCTGTTCTTCTCGGCAATCAAACTCACCACGGTCGCCAACGCCACCGTAATTGGGGCTATGCAACCGGCGGTGGTGGCAATCATCGCCAACCGAGTTTTCGGTGAGGTGATCCGGGCCCGCGATATCGCCCTCGGAGCACTAGCGCTCGTAGGCGTCGTGGTGGTCGTAATGGGAGCAGCAGCCGACGCACCAGCGGATCTACGAGGCGACGCCCTCGCCGTCGGGGCGTTGTTTGCCTGGTCGGCCTACTTTATTTTCGCCAAACGTTCCGCCGGTCGAATCACCTCCAACGAGTACACCGTTGGTGCGGCGATCTGGGTCGCGATCATCAACGCGCCACTAGCCCTGCTCTTTGGCCAGAGCCTCGCTTGGCCATCGGGCGAGAGTTGGGCTTGGTTGCTGGTGATGGCCTTCGGCGCCGGCATATTTGGTCACGCGGTCATGAACTGGTCGCTGCAACAGATCCCGCTATGGCTCGGATCGACGTTCACTCTCTTGGTCCCGGTCATCTCCGCGGCGGCCGCGTGGGCGTTCCTGGACGAACCACTCACCGGGCTGCAGGTCGTGGCCATGGGTGTGGTCCTCGTCTCGTTAGCGGGCGTAATCACCGGTCAAGCGGGGATCGGTTCGCGACCACGCCCGTTACGCCGCTAGAGACGCGAGTAGCCGCGTGGCGCCGCGGCGGCACGCTAAATCATGTCTAAAACCGAAGACCGCGCTGGCGCCGGCCGTGCTAATCGGCCTACGGTCGACAGATGAGCTCCCGACGGCGCGGCGTGCTGCTCCTTATCCTCTCGCTTTTCGCTTTGCCGCCTGCGGCCGCGGCTGCCGCTGACGACTCGGCTCCAGACGATCACACCATCGTTGCCGACGCTCCCATCAACGGCGGCGAAGCTGACCGCTCGGGACTCACTTCGTTTGTGTTTCCGGTGCCAGCAGACCACAGCTTCAGCAACGACTGGCATGCTCCGCGCGATGGAGGTGCCCGTCTGCACAAAGGCACCGATGTGTTCACCGACAAGCACACTCCAGTTGTTGCGGTTGTCGACGGCACGATCGTGCTCGTGCGTCACTCGAACACGGGACTGTCGGGAAACATGGTTGTGCTCGAAGGCGCCGACGGCGTTCGCTATTTCTACATCCACCTCAACAACGACGAACCGGGAACCGATAACGGCGAGAACCTCTACGACCAGGCGTTCGCTCCCGGGATCAAGGCTGGAACCGAGGTCCACGCCGGGGATCCCGTCGGGTTCGTGGGCGATTCGGGCAATGCCGAGAACACGCCGTCACACCTTCATTTCGGCGTCAGAGCGCCTGACGGCGCGGCGGTCAACCCCTATCCGATTCTCGCCGCGGCGGACCCGGGTGGAACTTATGTCCTGGACATAACCGCTCTTGCGACCACCGGCGGCCACTGGCGGGCGCCGTTGTTGCTAGCACTCCTGACCTTGACCGCCGGCGCACATTTGCTCGGCCTGTCGGCGTTGGCTGGTCAGTCGGCGAGGCGGGTGGAGCGGGTGCTGGTGCCCGCTGAGCCGTCGGTTGCGCCCTGAACAAATCCGGTCTCTTGGATCTGAACCCGGTAGGCAACCACGGGTGCACCCTCGGTACACAGACCCGAGCCGGTGTTGCCTCGGACTTGCAGTTCCGCGGTCGGGAGGTACACACCGCCGGTTATGCCCGCCGATGAGTCAACGACGCAACCGCTGGCACTCACATGGCCGACGCTCACGTTGTCACCGAGACTGAAGGCGTTGGTGTTGGTTCGGGCCTGGAGGATGGCAATCGGCGGGAACTCCCCGTTGTTGCCTCCGTAGTACTCGTTCGAGGGTCGGCTGCTGACACGAATAGTGTTGGGTCCCGACGCCCAGCTGGCGCTAGCGCTCGACCCCGGCCCGAAATACCACAGCACGTTCTCTGCCACAACGTGGATGCCGGCGCCCTCGATCTTGAACTGACCGGTGAATTCGTGGATGCCCGGCGAGAAGGTATAGGTACCTGGCTTGTCGAGAATGATCGAACCGTGCAGTCCAGGGGCGAACGTCTTGGTGGCCGAGTTGTAGCTACCGGATGAAATGACCGTGGGTTCAACCAGCGATGCCCATGGGTCAGTAGCCACCATCGACCCAGCAGTTGCGATGGGTGACACCGTCGCTGCGCCCGCAAGGCTCACTCCACCGACGGCACAGATACACGACGTTGGGTCGGTCGCGGTCGCCGACGTGGCGTCCTTCATATGAAAGCCGCTCGAGCTCGACGAGTTCGCGACCAGCGATCCACCAACACCAACGGCCCGCGCCACCCCTTCGAGGTGAAACGCCTGGGGGCCGGTCGGGTCGAGGGCCAGAATTGCCGGGCTGATCACTATGGTTTCGTCCAAGATCGCCGTGGCGTCACGGCAGACTTCGCTGGGGGCCAGGCCCAGGGCCGGCGCAAAGAACCCGGACGACTGAGAACAGACGTTGACCCAAACCTGTTGATAGGCGGGAACGGAGCTGAGCCCGGCATGCGGAGTTTCGATCTCGACGTAGGTGTCGCCAGCGGCGTAGCACAGCAAATCAGCGTTTGGCGTCCGACACACAGTGCTGGCAATGCTGACGTCAAGGTTTCGCCCGACGAAATCGGCCGCCACAAGGTGGGCGTTGTCCGTGGCGTGATGATCAGAAGCGCTCGACGACAACTCGATTGCGGCTGCTGAGGACGCCATGTCGCTTACTGATTGATTTTGGCGGGTTAGCTGACGGGAGTCGCCTAGATCGACGATCAGCGTCGCGAAACCCAGAAGCGCAATAAGACTCGCCGCGGCGATGAGAAGTACCGCTCCTCGCTCGTCGCTCCTCATGCGCAGAAGCCCCAGCTTTGACCGGTCAGGGGCGGTTCGGAAAATGACTCAAACGCCACTGCTGCAACTTGTTCGATTCTTGACTCGACCTTCACCGTGGCGGCGCCGTCGTTGATCATCGTCGCATAGACGCCGGTCAGCGATTCGTACGGCTTCTGCACGCAAACCCGTACCGCATTGCCCTCGACGTAGCCTCCAGTGTCGGGCAGCTCCAACCGGACCACTACATCAGAACCGAGCCGAGACTTGACCTCGCAGATAAGGCCCTCGGTTGTGGCATTGACGGTGCCGGCATTGTGCGAACAGCCCGTCGCTCCAGAATTGCCCACCACTGCGTCACGGGCAACCTCACGGGTCTCCTGACGAACGGACTGAAGATCGTTCAGTACCCAGGCAAAGTCAACGAACCCCGCGAACAGAGCCAGTATGAGCGGAAGCACAACGGCCGCTTCCACAATGATCGCGCCCCTAGTTCGTTCGTGCGATCGATTGGTTCGCATCACGTTCATACTTCGACTCCGGGGTCGATCGGCCCTAGGCCAACAGCCAAGTCGTGGGCCTTTTGACTCATCGGCACGACGAGCTGGGCGCTTGAGCCGAAATCGTCGGCGCTAACTGT
>CAZDEB010000013.1:0-21368 GCA_964504305.1 uncultured Candidatus Nemicrothrix sp.
GTTGTTGCCGAGTTGAACGGCGTGAGCGAGCCCTGAGTTGGAGCTACTCGGCTGCAGAATTCTCGCCGAGATAGGTCACGACGTCGGGATACAGCTGTCGCTTGATCGTGGTGAGGTTATGTCCTGCGGTTGCCACATGCGGTCGGACCATGGCGATGGCTTCGTCGACGAGGGAGTCGAGCGGGGCGGTGGCGTTGACGATGCCGGCTGCCCGCGCCGCGGCCCCGGAGTATCGATGGCCGGTGGAGATGGCGTGGCGAAGGGTCTGAGGAGCAAGGGCGGCCTTGGCCACCGACATGAGAGACATCGGGAACGACATTTCGAGATGGACCTCGGGGAAACAAAAGAAGCCACGGTCTTCGCGCATGACCGCCTGGTCGTGGGCCATCAACAAGAACGCTCCCATCCCAAACGCGTGACCATTCACCGCGGCGACCGTAGGGGCCTCAAAAAGCATGATGCGTTTGACGACCGATTCGATTCGCCGAACGTAAGCGGCGATCATGGGGCCATCCACCGACGACATGTACGCAACATCAAGGCCGTTGGAATAGTGCTTCGCTCCACCCGTGGTAACCAGACCTTTCGGTCCAACCGCTGACTCGACCTCGTCGAGCAGGTTGTTCATAGTCGTCGCCCACCCATCGGTCGTAACGTTCTCGTCGTCGCCAAAGTTGATGACGAAGATCTCGCCGACCTGTTCGAGAGTGGGAGTAGCCATGGCCGACGATCCTAGTTAGGGACCGTCGCCCACCACCAACAGGCAACTAGTCGCCGTCGCGCCTTGGGTCCTACGATGCCGTCATGACCTCAATTGCGTTCAACGACATCGATGCCATCAACGACCAAGCCTCTGACGAATACGGCGACTGGGGCGCCGAAGTGGAGGTGACTCAAGAGATGATCAACGCGTTCGCGGACCTCACCGGCGATCACCAGTGGATTCATGTCGACGTCGAACGTTGCGAACGCGAGAGCCCGTTCGGCGGCCCGATCGCCCACGGCTTCTTGACCCTGAGCCTCATGCCCAAGCTGATCTCGATTCCGGTCGACCTCAGCGGCGCGAAGAACGTGGTCAACTTCGGTTCGGGCGGTTTACAGTTTCGCCGCCCGGTTCCCGCCGGCTCGACAATTCACGGCAAGTCCCGACTCGTGAACGCCCAAGAGCACAAGGTTGGCACTCTCTTGACGTTCGAATCGGCGATCCACGTCAAAGACAGCCCGAAGCCTTCGCTGATCTACACGTCACAAATCCTCTTTCAGGGCTAGCGATGTCAGCCCTCGAGGGCGACCAGAACTTCGCCGCCGAACTGTTTGCCGCGGCCACGTCACGACTCAACGCGCCGTTTCTCGTATCGCCTCAACAAGGAGTCGCCACTTACGGAGAGTTCTACGAACGCGTGCGTCGATACGCCGGCGTGTTGACCACACTCGGAGCCAAACCCGGCGACCGCGTGCTGGTGCAAGTACCAAAATCTTGCGAGGCCGTCGCTCTCTACGTCGCGTGCCTGTGGGCTGGCACCGTGCACGTCCCCCTCAACCCAGCGTTCACCCCTACCGAAGTCGACTATTTCGTTCGTGACTCGGAACCATCCATAACGGTGCTGGGCGACGGACTGGATGCCAACGGCCAGGGGTGGTTCACCGATTTGGCAGTCAACGCCGCGCCTCTCGATCGGCCGGTCGAACGGTCCCACGATGATCTCGCCGCCCTGCTCTACACGTCTGGCACCACCGGGCGACCCAAGGGTGCCGCGTTGTCTCACGCGAGCTTGCATCACAACGCCAACGCGCTGTCGTCGGCCTGGCGATTCAGCGACCAAGATCACCTTGTTCACGGTCTTCCCATCTTTCATGTGCACGGCCTCTTCGTCGCGCTGCACTGCGCCATGCTTGCGGCAATCCCGGTAACGTTTCTGCCCCGCTTTGACGCCGGCGAAGTCATAGGCGCGCTGAACAACGCAACGGTGTTCATGGGAGTGCCGACCCACTATCGCCGCCTGCTCGATCACCCCGACTTCGGCCGCGACGTCTGTCGGAGCATGCGTTTGTTCACCGCCGGGTCGGCTCCACTGGCGGCCGACGCGTTCGCCGAATTCGCCAAGCTCACCGGCCACCGCATTTGCGAGCGCTACGGGATGTCCGAAACTGGGATCACGGTTTCCAACCCCTACGACGGCGAGCGCCGAGCCGGCACTGTCGGCTACCCGGTCGCCGGGATCGAGCTGAAAGTTGTAGATCAAGGCGGCGACGCGGTGGCAGCCGGCGCGGTAGGAACCGTTTGCGTTCGGGGCGCCCAGTTAATGCGCGAATACTGGCGTCGGCCCGACGCCACCGCCGAGGCGTACCTGGAGGGTGAGTGGTTTATGACCGGCGATGTCGGCTCGCTTGACGAAACCGGACGGCTCAGCCTCCATGGCCGGTCGAGCGACATGATCATCAGCGGCGGCGAGAACATCTACCCCAAGGAGATCGAGACCGTCCTCGACGCAGTGCCGGGAGTTACCGAATCGGCGGTGATCGGGATACCGGACCTCGATTTTGGCGAAGTACCGTTGGCGGTAATCGCGACCGAAGACGACGGGGCTACGTACCGCGCCATCCAGGACGCTGTCGAGGCCGCGCTCAACTCGTCGCTGGCGCGCTTCAAACACCCTCGACGATTCGTTACGGTTCGGGCTCTTCCTCGGAACTCGATGGGGAAGGTGCAAAAGAACGTGCTACGCGTCGAGTACGGATCCAACCACGGAGCCAATTCCAAAAGAGAAGAATCAGGATCACAATCGAACCAGGAGTAACAACCCGGATCACCCCGCGGCCCACGGCGCCCTCGTACTCGGTCACCAGCGACTCGGCCTCGTCGCGGGCGCCGGCAAACTCGCCGCGGTTCCACTCTTCGAACGCTTTGTTGAGTTGAGCCTCGGAGTCAAAACCGGCCATACCAAACGCCGACAACAAACCCCGATCGCCGATATCGAGACGTTGAGCCTCGGCCAGCACCTCGAGGGTGTCAATTTGGTCGGCCAAGAGTTCGTGACTGGCTTCCAGGTTTGAAGTCTCGGCTTCGAACACAGCGGGCAAGAACGGGCCGATCTGGAGGCTGACTTGGGCCGCGGTCAGTTCGAGTTCGTCGCGGCGATCGAGCAACTCGTCAACCAGCTTGGCCCGTTCGGAAAACGCCGCGAACTCCCAGTGTTCGAGAGGTTGACGCACAAGCGGCGGGAGTTCCCACGGGGCGGCCCGGTCGGCCAAGCCCTCGTAGCGGTCTAGGGCCTCGGCCCGATCGTCGATACGCGACACACCCTGACTCGAGAGGCCGGGATCGAAGGCCATCGCCACATCGTCAACCAACGCGACGTGCTCTACCACATCCAGCAGACGCCGCCAGTCGACCTCATCGAGAGGCTCAACCGCGATCTGACCGCGATAGGCCGGCGTTTGTTGATCGAGCGCCGAAAAGATCATGGCAAATACTTGAGCATCGCCACGCACAACCAACGACTCGGCGGTACGCGTCCAGGAAGTCGACGGTGGTCCCTTCTCGAGTCCACCGGCAATCGAACCGGCGATGGCAAAGGCCAGCGATGTTCGAAGATCGGGATCGCTAAAGTCGATTTCGGACAACCAGGCGTCGGCGATATGACCCACAACGGCCCCAGGGTCGACGTCGGGCGACAGCACAATCGCGCCGTCATCAGCGAGTCTGCTCTCGGCTTTCCCGGTCCAGCCCTGGCGAAACTCCATTTGTCCCGGCGGAGTCAAGGGGATCCATTCGGCCAACTGGGGGACGCTCTCTCGCAAGTCGGACAACAGCCAGCCGTCGGCCAGATCGGGAGCGGCTAGCAGGACATCTACCGGGCCGCTATCGAGTTGACTGCGCACGTAACGCTCTGGGGCCTCAAGAACAATCGTGACTTGCTCATACGGGGCCGCTTGCGCCGACGTGAGAGTGAGGCCCTCGTCGGATACTTCCTCTTCGAGCCCCGACCCTTCGGTCAAATCGAATCGGCCGGCAATGTGGACACTGAGCGAAGTAGTACCGCCTTGTCCAACTGCAAACGGAGCAATGGCCACGATGTTGGGCGACACAAGGTCGAGTTCGTTTGGCAAACTCCGTAGGCCGTCACGGTGCCACGAAATTTCGATATCGGCGGTCTCGCCGGGCTCGAGCGGCGCCGCGAACTCAACGAACCAGTCGGCTAACCCGCGTGACGCCGGCGACCGGATGGCGTTGAGGGCAACTCCGTCAGACACGATCAAAACGTCGGCCGCGTCCCACGGAAGTTGCTCGAAGAAGCCGGTCACCGCTTCGGTGGCTCCGCGATTGGCAAATCCGTAGCTGTGGGTCACCTGCAGCGACCCCGACGCGGGATCGACCACAACTTCGGTAGCGACATCGGCGACCGGCGCAACGTCGGTGCTGACCTGAGCTGACAGCGACGCCGAAGGCCACCAAACCCCAGCCAGTGCCGCAATTATGACAACCATCAGCTTCGACACACGGGCAACAGGAGTCGAGAACGAGGCAGTCACCAAGCGGGGCACGAGAACTGACACTACCGCCGCAATCGCCATGTGCGCCGACGTGATCTACCGTCGTCGCATGTCGCTTCCCTCCCATGGCCAGCCCCATCAAGAAGTCATCGCGCAGCTGCGCAACATGCGCACCGACGACGCCCAATGGCAAGACGGCCGGACCTTCGGCCTCGTTTACGACGGCGGCGCGGAAGTTCACGCCATAGCCGAAGAAGCGTCAGCGATGTTCTTGCATGAAAACGCGCTCAACACCGTGGCGATTCCGTCCCTGGGACAGATCCAGCGCGAAGTAGTCGGCGCAATGGCCGAACTCTTACACGGTCCCGAAGGCTCCGGTTTCATGACATCAGGCGGCACCGAATCGATCCTGATGGCCGTAAAAGCCGCTCGCGAACGGGGCCGAGCCGAACGAGGAATCGAACGGGGGCAAATCGTGCTCGCCGATTCGGCCCACGCCGCGTTTCACAAAGGCGCTTCTTACTTCGGACTCGACAGCGTCGTGGTTGGGGTGGACGCTGATTTTCGCTGCGACCTCGACGCCACCGCCGACGCCATCACCGACCGCACCGTGCTCGTTGTTGGCTCGGCCCCGCAGTACCCCCAAGGAGTGATCGACCCGATTCCCGACCTCGCCATGTTGGCCGCCGAGGTCGGGGCCAACTTCCACACCGATGCCTGTATGGGCGGATTTGTTCTGCCGTTCATGGAACGGCTCGGTGAGCCGATTCCGCCATGGGACTTCCGAGTCCCCGGAGTCACCTCGATCAGCCTCGACGTACACAAACTCGGGTACGCGCCCAAAGGTGCCTCCATCATCGTTCACCGCAACAAGGAGTTGCGTCGGTACCAGACGTTCAGTTTCGACAATTGGCTCGGCGGCTTCTACGCCTCCCCCAACATGCAAGGCAGCCGCTCTGGCGCACCGATGGCGGCCGCCTGGGCGGTGATGCATCGCCTCGGGCTCGAGGGTTACGACGATCTCACTCGGACCACCATCGAAGCCGCTCGACAGATTCAAGCCGCCGTCGACCGGATTGAAGGAATCAGGTTGGTGGGGAACCCCGAAGCGCAAATCCTCGCCGTGACTTCTGACCCGAACTCGGTGACGGCTCCACCGGTGGACATATTCGTGGTCGGCGACAAACTCGCCGCACGCGGTTGGTATCTCGACCGTCAAAACCGGCCGGACTCGCTTCACATGACAGTCAGCGCCGGCAACGCGCCGATTGTCTCCGAGTTCGTCACCGACCTCGAGGCGGCAGTGCAAAGCGCTCGCGGTGACGTCGCGACCGACCGTTCGACCAACTACTCAACCCTCGACTAATGCAGCTCAAAACAACGAAATGGACAGCGGGCACCGACGGCCTCCAAGGAGTAGCGCAAATAACCCTGAGTCGGCCCGACCGCCACAACGCCTGGACTGGTCGTATGCACACCGAGTTCCGGCACCTCTTGCAACGAGCCGAGGACGACCCCGGCACCCGAGTGGTGATCATCACCGGCGACGCCCGCGGCCAAACATTTTGTCCCGGTGCCGATTCGCAGGCCTTGCAGCGTCACGTCGAATCCGGAGGATACGACCCGGGCACACCGGCCGACATCGCCCAACCGGGCTACGGCCTCGCCCCAGAGTTCGACGCTGACTTTGCCTACCTCTATGGAATGCAAACCGTCAGTATTGCCGCGATGAACGGCGCGGCCGCAGGAGTTGGACTCGCCCTCGCCATGTGGTGCGATCTTCGAGTGTTGGCTCGTGGGGGCAAGCTGACCACGGCTCACGGCAAGCTCAACTTGCCGGCCGAGTACGGACTCTCATGGTTGTTGCCTCGCATTATCGGACACGGACGGGCTGCCGATTTGCTGCTCACCAGCCGCGTCGTGCTCGCTGACGAAGCTCTACAACTTGGACTGGTCAACCGGGTCGTCGACCCCGACGATGTTCTCGACGCCTCAAAATCGCTTGCCGCTGATCTGGTGCAATCAGTCAGCCCCCACTCGTTGCGAGCCACAAAACAACAACTGTCAATCGACGCGACCCACGACGACCCCGGCCGATCAATCCGAGACGCGCAAGACCGACTCGAGCAGATGATGACCGAAACTGACTACCACGAAGCAACCGCGGCGTTCATAGACAGACGCCAACCTCGCTGGCAGCAATAGACGCCAGATTCTTTGAAACCACTTCAAGATTGCCCTTGCTTGGTCGATACAACAAGGGTCAGGCGGATTCGCCCCCGCCGGGCATGAGAGGATGGGTGGGAGTTGGATACTCCCTCCAACGCATCGCCACCAGTACTTTTTCCAGGGTGCTGGCGCACTTACGTCTGGCTCCTACCCCCCTCTCTTCATACTGCTCTGGCCTCTCTTCATACTGCTCTGGCCGGGCCGGTTAACCAGCGCCGAAGAGACTGGCCAAGCCCCAGATCGCCGCGAGCAGTCCAACCGCGACATACACGAGGCTGCGCACGACCGGAGCTCGTGGAAGGTCATCGTCGTCACGTTGGGTTTCGGGCGGACGGATCAACGCCAAACCGTTTCCGGCAGCCATCGCCGCGCCGATTGCGAGGACTAGCCACGCCAGAAGATCTTCTCCAAGGAACACGCCGCCTATCCTCCCTCGGACCAAGGGCCCGAGCCAAACGGGCCAAATGACCCGTTTCGTCGCCAACAGGTCAAGCGTCGACGGTGTTCACCGATAGTTCCTGTGTGAGTGGTTTCGCCACCGCTCACATCGAGAGGAAGGCGGGAGTGAAACACTCCCTCCAACGCATCGCCACCAGCGCTTTTCCAGGGTGCTGGCGCACTTGTTTCGCTTCCGCCCCTCTCACTTACATAACCGCCGGAAACCGATCAGCCGAAGTCGGCGTCGGACACATCGGTACGGATGACCGAGATGATCTCGACATCGACCGCCGACGGCCGCCTGACCCGGGCCGAAGCCAGCGCACCGCTGCTGGGATCAAAACAAAACTCGGCCCATCGACCCCACGGCGACGCCAAGACATTGACAATCTGTTCGGCTCGAAAACACCCCGGATCGCCCCGACCAACGTTGTAGAGCCGGGCGTCTCCGCTCACATACCCGCCAACAAGTGCCAATTCGATCGCGACCTGATCGTTGTAGCCCAGCCCATCGCCAGCCAAACAAGTAGGCGCAACTATCTCGTCGGTTGAGGGCGAACAGGCCGCCACCGATCCGTCAACTTGCTCGACGAGCGCGCCAAGCCGTACAACGGTTCGCCTGGGTGGTTCTTGGGCTGTGTAGACCGCCCCACTCAGCGGCTCGCCAACACCATCGATCGTACGAGTCCACGTTCCTTCGGATACAAACGTCGCGGTTCGCCAACGCTGCCAAGCCACTATCAGTTCGGTCGCGGCCGACGGGTCGTGATCGACCGCCTCAAACGTCGTCGACGGACGAACCGGAGCGGGCGTGCCCCGCAGCCAAACGGTCGCCGCGGCTACCCCGATTACAACAACCGCGCCCCCAACGAAAGCAAGGAATATCGCCAGGGCCCGATCCATGCGAATGACCGTATACGTCGGTCACCAATCGTATGGGCCAGTGGTCCCAATGATCCGATCGGGCTTAGGCCGCCCACCGGAGCGCCCGATCGTTGCATCATGCGCTTATTGCGCCGATCCTCGGAACCAGTCTTCTCACCAGCACCGCCTCGCGATATATACAGCGACTTCAGTGTCGGCTGGGACCAGCTCGAGATCCATGCCCAAGACATTTTTTCGACAACCGACGGCTCGATATACGCCACGGAGGCCTTGTTGAGGTGGCGTCGATCACCCAACGAGCTTTGGGCCGCGGCGATGGCCCTACCCATTGCCGAAGAGATCGGGCTGGTCGCAAAGTGCACTACTTGGGCGACCGAACTGTCCCTTGCTACCTGGGCTACCTCGACCAACCGTGCGTCCGGCGGTCGACTGTCGCTAAATCTGCATCGCACGCAACTGGCCCAGGAAGGTTTAGCCGCCGACATCGGTGTGCTCTTGACCGAACACGGCATTTCCGCTCACGAGATTGTGCTCGAAATTCCCGACCGGCTTGGCCCGGATGGTTGTCGTGCCGCGATCGAAACCATCGGCCCGCTGCTCGATTCTGGCTCTCGCGTATCTCTTGATGACCACCGCGGCGCGGCATCCAAGACCGATCCAGATCCGAGCTGGCTACCAACCGGTTCGCTGGTGAAGCTGGATTCGGCGATTACCTCTGATTGTGACCATCAACTCGGCCGCGACATCATGGAGTTGACCGCCGACACGTTGCACGCCGAGGGTTACGAAGTGGTGGCCGAGATGATCGAACGTCCAACTCAGCTTGCCGCCGTCATCCAATGCCACATCGGATGGGCGCAAGGCCACCTGTTTGCGAAACCGACTCTTCTGGTCTGAGCCAGCCGGGTGTGGTGTTGGTTAAACGTCGCGACGGGTGAGGTTACGAAACGAAGTGAACCGCGGCACAAATCCCAGCTGAACGGTGCCGGTGGGGCCGTTGCGATGTTTGGCGACAATGACCTCGGCCATACCTTCGGAATCGCCACCCGGGTTGTAGACCTCGTCGCGGTAAAGAAACATCACCACGTCGGCATCCTGCTCGATGGAGCCTGATTCGCGCAGGTCGGCGAGCATGGGCCGTTTGTCTTGTCGCATTTCGAGGTTTCGTGACAGCTGCGAAAGCCCCATTACGGGGCACTCGAGCTCGCGGGCAAGAATCTTGAGCCCTCTGGAAATTTCGGCGACTTCGACTTGGCGGTTTTCGGCGCCCGCTCGCCCTGTCATGAGCTGCAAATAGTCGACAACGATGAGACCGAGTTCGCCGGTTCGACTCTTGAGCCGGCGAGCTTTGGCGCGAATCTCCATGATTGTGAGATTCGGGTTGTCGTCGATCCACATCGGAGCTTCGGCGAGTCGTCCGATCCCATTGGAGATGCGGGTCCAGTCTTCTTCGTTGAGCTTTCCGTCCCGCATGTTTTTGGCGTCGACGTTGGCCTCGCTGCACAGCATTCTTTGTGTGAGTTCGAGGTGGCCCATTTCGAGGCTGAAAATCAACGTCGGTTTGTTGTCTCGCACCGCGGCGTGGGCGGCAACGTTGAGCGCAAACGCCGTCTTGCCCATAGCTGGCCGAGCGCCAACGATGACCAGAGCATTGGGTTGCAGACCGGACAACAAATCGTCGAGGTCGATGAACCCGGTCGGCGTTCCGGTAATTCCCTCGCCGAGCTCGTAGAGGTGTTCGAGCCGGTCGAGGGTGGCGTCGAGCAGTTCCCGGATTTCGCCCATGGTGTCGGCCACACGACCCTGCGCAACCTGAAACATCATGTTTTCGGCTTCGTCGACGGCCCGGGTGACGTCCTCGGGGCGGCTGTAGCCAATATCGGAAATTTGTCCGGCAGTCTCGATGAGACGACGGAGGGTGTAACGCTCGGAGATTATTTGGGCGTACTTGCTGGCGTTTGATGTGGCTGGAGTGTTGACCTGAAGGCTGAGCAGGCCGTCGAGTCCTCCCACCATCTCGAGTACGCCCATGCGCTCGAGTTCGGCCGACACGGTGACAGGGTCGGCCGGGTCACCGCTGGCATACAGTCCAGAGATGGCGTCGAACACGTGGGCGTTGGCCGGCCGGTAGAAGTGCACCGTCTCGGTGTGTTCGACGGCATCGGCAATGGCATCGCGCGACAGCAGCATCGCGCCGAGAAGAGACTCTTCGGCTTCGAGGTTGTGGGGCGGTACGCGCTGGGTGCTCGCCGTGTCGTACTCGCTCATCACCATTAGTGCATCGTGCCCTGAGTTGCCTGTGTGAGACCAGTGGAACACCGGTGGATTGCTTGGCTTTGGTGCGGGATTCGCTGTGGACAACCATGATGGTTGTCCACAGCGATCCGCATCAGACTCACTCTTCGATTACCGAAACGGTGATCGGGAAGGCAACGTCGGGGTGCAGCTTGCACATGACCATTGACTCGCCCAGGTCCTTGATCGGGTGTTCGAGGTCGAGCGTGGCGCGGTCGACGACCACACCCGCTTGGGCCTCTACCGCTTCGACGATCTCGGACGCTCCGACCGAACCAAAGAGTCGGCCACCGTCGCCGGCCTTGGCCGAGATGGTGATGGTCTGCGGCACCAGTTTGGTTGCCACTTCTTCGGCGTCGGCGCGGGTGGCCGCGTCTCGCATCGAAGCAGCCCGGCGCATGGCTTCGGCCTGCCCAGCTGCACCTTCGGTCGCCTTGAGCGCGAGGCCACGGGGCTTGAGGAAGTTACGGAAGTAGCCATCGGCGACGTTGGTGATTTCGCCCTTGCGGCCAACGCCGCTCACGTCGGAACGCAAAATGACTTTCATCATTCGGCTCCTTCGTTAGCAGCGTTGAACTCGACACCCTCGACCTCGGCCACTGCCGCGGCGTTGCCGAGTTCTTCTGGAGCATCGCCGTCTTCGCGAGCCGGCGGCGGACCACTCGGGCGCGGAGCCGGACCTTCGGCGCGACCGCCCCGTTCGCCACGGTCACCGCGGTCGCCACGATCCCGGCTGTTGCGTTGGGTGGTTACGCGGGTGGCGTAGGGAATCAGGGCCATTTCTCGGGCAACCTTGACGGCATCGGCACAAAGCTTCTGTTGCTGGGTGCTGTTGCCGGTCACGCGACGGGCGCGGATCTTGGCTCGTTCGGAAACGAAGCGCCGCAGCAGGTTGACGTCCTTCCAGTCGACGTAGTCGAGCTTTTCGGTCGTTAGGACACTGATCTTTTTCTTGCCGCGACGGTTGTCGTTCTTTCCTCCGACTTTGCCGCGCTTCTTGACTTTCGCCATGAGTTATTCCTGTTCTTTCGTACTTGTGAGAGCTCGCTTCTGACCCGTGGGTTAGAAGGGCTCTTCGTCCATGTCGTATGCGGGGGGTGCCGCGTTGGAGACGGCTCGGCCGCCTCCAGCGTTGCCGCCACGAGGGGATCCACCACCGTCGCCTTTGAACTCGTTGCGACGAATCTCCGCCGACGCCCACTTGAGGCTCGGGGCGATGTCGTCGGCGATGATCTCGACTTTTGAGCGACGTTCGCCTTCCTGGTTTTCCCAGCTGCGCTGCGACAACGTGCCGTAGATCACGACACGTGAGCCCTTGGTGATGGACTCGGCCACGTTTTCGGCCAGCTGACGAAAGCAGCTCACGTCGAAGAACGAAACTTCGTCCTCGCCGTCCTGCTTCTTTTTGTTCCAGGCGACGCCAAAGTTGGCGACGGCCATCCCGCCCTGCGTGAAACGCAGTTCGGGGTCACGCGTGACATTGCCTACGACGGTGACGGTGTTATCAAATCCCATAGTGGTACCTCCGGATCAGCCGGCCTCGGCCGGCGCGGCCTCCCCAAGGAGACCACGACGAGTGGCTTCCTTCTCGGGAAGACGGAACAGCTTGTGGCGGACAATGTCGTCCGCAAGACGAAGCTGGCGTTCGGTGACTGGGAGACCAGCCGATTCGGTAACAATCTCCCAGACAACGTAGTTGCCTTCGGTCTTGTGATTGATCTCGTACGCAAACTTGCGACGGCCCCAGTTGTCGGTCGACGCGATGCGACCTGACTCTGCGGTAATGAGATCTTCGGTTCGTTTGATCACTGCAGCAATGTCGTTTTCGACAACATCACTATCGATGATGATCATCAATTCGTAAGCCCGTGTGATCACAGGCACTCACCTCCTCTGGACCCGACATCGTCGGGGCCGCTTTCCCGCGGCAGGGGTATCTCGGTTGTATTCATTCCCCGGAATTGGGGACCCAAGAAGGCTACCGGGGATGAACCCCCGTTGGGCACAGCGCCGATAGGTAGACGGTTGGGCGAGGACATGCGTGCATCATGTCGCGGGGGTATGACACCGGCCCCGACACTGCGGGCTTCGTCACGTCAGGTTGTAAGCCCCCACCGTGGGCGAGTAGCAGTCCCAGCCGTAGCCCGCGCCGGTTCCGTAACCATCGGCGTGCACTGCCGCGCACCCGGTAAGCGCAACCGTGGTTGTCGCGGCGTTGGTGATGCCGTCGGAACCGCTCTTGAGCGACCCGCTGGCCGTACCACCCAAGCTGGTCAACGCCGCAATCGAGGCCACCGCCACGAGGGCAACCAGCAGGGCGTACTCGACCAGGCTGGCGCCGCGCTCGCCGCGGTTCGCGTCAGGGGACGATTCTGTGGACATGTTCGCGCTCGGTTTGATGAAAGACCTCATGGTCAACTTGTCGGCCTACCTATTGCCCTGGTCCATGGGTCGAACGGACCTAACCAAGAAGATCAAGCCCGAACGCGAACCGACCCCACTTCAACGCCGGCGGCGTTGGTGAGCGGGTTCATCTCGACATCGATGCGAACACCCAGATCGGCAAGGACCCACAACAGCGTCGCTTCGGCGGCCCGGGTTGCACCATCTCGGCATTTGATGGCAACGGCAAACCCCGCTCGTGGCACAACCGCGCAGAACACGCCTTCGGCCCCCGTCTTGACTGCTACTTCGCCCCGGCCGGCCTGCATCACCCGAGTACACATTCGGCCGGTACCGGCGACCAGTTCGGGCGCGGCCATCATGGCCTCGTACAGTCGAAGGCCAGCGGGATCAGCAGCGAGGTTGGCCCAGCCTCGGGCCAACCGATCGAGCGGGATCTCCCAAACGGGAATACCGCAACCGTCGACCCCTGGGTCCTGATCAGCGGTTGAAATAGAACACAACTCTTCGATCGCCGGCGTGATGTGATCTCGCTGCAACGGATGACCGGGGGCCAGATAACCGGCGGGATCAAGATCGTGATGTCGACACACTGTCAAGAATCCGGTGTGTTTTCCCGAGCAGTTGTTGTGACGGGCGTCGAAACCGGTTCCTGCGGCGACCAGCGCTTCGGCGCTCGCCGCGTGACTGGGCGGATGGCCCGCACATTCGAGGGCGTGAACGTCGAGGCCGAGTCGTTCGAGCCACGCCGACACCACCTCGATGTGCATGGGTTCGCCGCCGTGGCTCGCGCAGGCCATGGCCAATTCCTGGACCGACATCGAAAACGCATCAGCCACCGAACCCTTAGCCAGAGGACCACTCTTCACCAAAGGGAACGCCTGGATCGGCTTGAGAGCGGACCTCGCCAGCGTTGGTCGGGTCGGGTTGCCGAACCCTGATCGATGTCCGTCGGCGCCAACGATGGCGACGTCGACCTCGTGGCGGCTCTCGAGAAACGATCCTCGGCTGATTTCGACAACGACCGGTGGCGACATGTATCCAAGTGTGGCGTGCTCCGCGCCTACCCGCACGCGCCTAATGTGCCCCGATGCCCTCTCGTGACATAGATGTGGTCGCCGCTCGCGCCGCAACGCCCGGCTGCGACAACGTGGTCCACTTCAACAACGCCGGAAGTGCGCTCCCCACTTCTTCGGTTCTGACAACACAGATCGATCACCTCAACCTCGAAGCTCTCACCGGTGGCTACGAGGCCCACGACCAACAACAAGCTCGCATCGACGCGATCCGCCCAACTATCGCCCGACTGCTGGGTGCCGACCCTTCGGGTGACGAGATCGCGCTCACCGTCAACAGCACCGCCGGGTTCGACCTTTTCTTGTACTCGTTTGCTTACGCCGCCGAAGGCGGCCTCAACCCCGGCGATCGGATACTCACGACCGAAACCGAGTACGGCGCCAACTTCGTCGCTTACCTGCAGATCGCCAAACGAACCGGAGCGGTGGTCGAAGTCGTGCCATCCAATGATTGGGGCGAAATCGACTTGCCCGCTCTCGAGGCCACGATTCGACGGGGCGACGTTGGGCCGGCGCGGTTGATATCCATCAATCACATCCCGACCAATGGTGGATTGGTAAACCCGGCGGTCGAGGTCGGTCGCATTGCCCGCGAATACGGAATCACCTACCTGCTCGACGCTTGTCAGTCGGCCGGTCAGCGCCACCTCGACGTCGAGGAAATTGGCTGCGACGCCCTCACCGCCACGGGCCGCAAGTTTGTGCGCGGCCCTCGGGGCACCGGGTTTCTTTACGTGCGAAAGTCGGTGCTGACCCAACTCGAACCGATCATGCTCGATCACGATGCCGCGGCGTGGGTGGCCCCCGACCGTTACGAAGTCGTGGCTACGGCCGGGCGTTTCGAGCAGTGGGAGCGCAGTTACGCGGCATTACTCGGTCTCGGCCAAGCCGTTACCGAAGCACTGGACCACGGTCTCGACGCGATCGAGCGCCGCATCACTTATCTCGCCGACGGGCTCCGGGCCCGGCTCAACGAATTCGGACCCACAACCGTGCACGACCTTGGTCGAGATCGCTGCGGAATTGTCACCTTTACGGTCGCGGGCCACGCTGCTGCCGCGGTCAAAAGCTCCATGCAAAAACGCGGCATCAACATGTCGACGACGGAGGCCGGCAGCGTGCTGATCGACGCCACAAAACGCAACCTGGCGCCCATGGTGCGCGCCAGTCTCCACATATACAACACTGACGACGAGCTCGATCTGCTGATGACCGAGCTTCAGCAAGAGGTGAACCGATGAGAATCGCTGTACTGGCCGAGTCCCGAGAAGGCGAATGCCGGGTCGCTATCATCCCCGACGCGGCCGCCAAGCTGGTCGCTGATGGCCACGACGTCGTCGTAGAAAGCGGAGCAGGAGCCGCGGTCGGTGCAACCGATGCCGACTACGGCAACGTCGGAGTCGCGGTCGCCGACAACCGTCACGGCGTGTTGGCCAACGCCGACCTCGTGGTTGCCGTCAACCGCCCCGACCCGGCCGACCTCGAATCTCTGTCTACCGGCTCGATGGTGGTCGCGATGTTTGATCCACTTTGGCGACCCAAACTGATGGAGCCCTTTGCGGCCGCGGACCTCAGCTGCTTATCGCTCGAGTTGGTACCCCGAATCACCCGAGCCCAATCGATGGATGTTCTCTCGTCGATGGCCACAGTGGCGGGCTACCAAGCCGTGCTCACCGCCGCGCAACAACTTCCTCGCATGTTTCCCATGTTGATGACCGCAGCCGGGACCGTACCGGCGGCCAAAGTTCTGATCCTCGGCGCCGGTGTGGCAGGCCTTCAGGCAATCGCAACCGCCCGGCGGCTGGGAGCGGTGGTCGAGGCCTACGACGTTCGACCCGCGGCCGCCGAGCAGATCCAATCTCTCGGGGCCAAAGCCGTCGATCTTCAACTGGAAACCGCCGATTCCGAAGATACCGGCGGCTACGCCAAGGCCCAAGGTGACGACCAACAAGCCCGACAGCAAGCCGCCCTCACACCTTTTGTTGCCGCAGCCGACGTCATTGTCACCACTGCAGCGATTCCTGGTATGGCCAGCCCGTTGCTGGTCACCGAAGCAATGGTCGATGCAATGCGCCCCGGTTCGCTCATTGTCGACTTGGCGGCCGAACGCGGCGGCAACTGTGCACTAACAGTTGCCGACACCGATGTGGTCCACGGCGGCGTCACCATCACCGGACCAACCCAACTCGAATCGGGTTCGGCCCGTTCGGCATCGCAGATGTTCGCCAACAACCTCGTGACGTTCATCCGCCATCTCAATGCTCAACTGAATCCCGAAACCGAGCCCGACGATCCCGTCGACCCCTTCGACGACGAAATTCTTGCCGCGATGCTGGTCACCCGAGGCGGTCAGATTGTTCACGACCGAGTCCTTACCGCACTGGAGAAGTCATGACTTTCCTGATCGCCCTCACGCTCTTTGTGCTGGCCGTGTTCCTTGGCGTCGAACTCATCAGCAAAGTGCCGCCCACGTTGCACACCCCGTTGATGTCGGGCTCCAACGCCATCTCCGGCATCACACTCATAGGCGCTTTGGTATCGGCAGGATCCGATCACAGCACCCTCACAACCACGCTGGCCTTCTTGGCCGTGGCGCTAGCCACGATAAACGTGGTGGGCGGTTTCCTCGTAACGAACCGGATGCTTGCCATGTTTGCCACCAAACGAGACAAGCCGAACCGCGGGGAGGCCTGACATGGAAACCGCAGATCTGATCGAAGCCGGTTACCTCCTCGCCGCAGTTTTGTTCATCCTGGGCCTCAAGGGACTCGGCAAGCCCCGTACCGCCCGCCGGGGCAACCAGCTGGGGGCGAGTGGCATGCTCCTCGCCATCTTGGTCACCCTTCTCGACCAGTCCATCGTGTCGTATTGGGTGCTGGCGGCCGGGCTCGCGGTGGGTACTGCGGTCGGCGTGGTCCTCGCCGTTCGGGTGCAGATGACATCCATGCCCGAGTTGGTCGCTCTGTTCAACGGGTTCGGTGGCGCGGCTTCGGTGCTGGTTGCTGCCGCGTCGTTTCGAGAAGCGATCGATCTCGACCTGGTCGACAACCAAGTCTCGATCGCCGCGGCGGCCACCGCAGTAATCGGCGCGGTCACGTTCACCGGGTCGGTCATTGCCTTCGCCAAATTGCGAGAATCCCTCAAGTGGTCGGGGTTCTCCGGCATCCGAATCGTCAACCTCGTCCTCGCCGTTGCCTCGGTCGTGTTGGGCGTGTTGATGGTGCTCGAGCCCGAAAACTCAACATGGATGTGGGCCCTGGTAGCCGTTGGCTCGATCCTCGGACTCCTGGTCGTCATACCGATCGGTGGAGCCGATATGCCGGTGGTTATCGCTCTTCTCAACTCGTTGTCGGGTCTGGCGGCATCGGCGACCGGGTTTGTTCTCGATAACACCCTGTTGATAATCGCCGGTTCGCTGGTCGGAGCCAGCGGCTTGATCCTCACCCAAATCATGTGCGTGGCGATGAACCGTTCGGCGCTGGCGGTGCTGTTCTCAGACGGTCCAAGTGGCGGCGCAACGATCGACGCCGACGACGTGTACGAAGGCAAAGTCACCTCCACCTCGGCCGACGAAGTAGCCATGATGCTCGACACCGCTGGTCGCGTCGTCATAGTTCCCGGCTACGGACTCGCCGTTGCCCAAGCGCAGCACGCGGTCCGCGAACTCACCCACGCGCTCGAAGCCAACGGTTCCGAAGTGGTGTTTGCGATCCACCCTGTGGCGGGCCGGATGCCGGGGCACATGAACGTGTTATTGGCCGAGGCCGAAATCGACTACGAGCAGCTCATCGAAATGGACACCGTCAACCCCACCTTTGCGCAAACCGACGTAGCAATCGTGCTCGGCGCCAACGATGTGGTGAACCCCCTCGCCAAAACCGATCCCGGCTCCCCCATCGCCGGTATGCCAATCCTCGACGCCGGCCAGGCGCGCACGGTCGTCGTAATCAAACGATCGCTCAGCCCCGGATTTGCCGGCATCCCGAACCCATTGTTTGCCGCCGATAACGCCGTGATGTTGTTCGGCGACGGCAAAGCGGCCGTAACCGCGATCACCAAAGCAATCAGCGAGCTTTAGCCCGCTTCGCCAGAATCAGCCCGCCTCGCCCTAGCCCTTGTAGTCAGGTAGGGACTGGCGGCCGTAGAGGCCGTGCAGCTCGTCGGCTTGCTCGTCGGCCATGTGATAGGACTCGTCGTGGTTGGGAAACGCACCGTCTCGGACATCGGTCGCGAACGCCCTGATGGCGTCGACCGAAACACTTTTGACGTCGGCGTAGCGGCGCACGAACTTGGGCACGAAACGATCTTCGATACCGAGAAGATCGTGATAAACGAGAACTTGGCCGTCGGTGTGCGAACCGGCCCCAATCCCGATGGTGGGAATATTGACCGACTCGGTCACCATCTCGGCCACCCGCACCGGAACTCCTTCGAGCACCAACGCGTAGCAGCCGGCGTGTTCGAGCGACTTGGCGGCTTGCACCAGCTTGCGGGCGTGTTCGGCCTGCTTGCCTTGCACCTTGAAGCCGCCCATCGCATGAACCGATTGAGGGGTTAGACCGATGTGGCCCATAACCGGGATCTCAGCGCTGATGATCCGTTCGATCATCGGTAAACGTTTGCGCCCCCCTTCGAGCTTGACCGAGTGCGCACCGGCGCGGATCAACTGGGCCGCGTTCTGCACCGTCTCTTCGGGCGAAACGTGGTAGCTCATCCATGGGAGATCACCAACGATGTGGCAATCGGGTTTGGCTCGCGCCACCGCCGAAGTGTGATGCACCATGTCGGCGATCGTGACTTGGAGAGTGTCGTCGTAGCCAAGCACCACCATCGCCAACGAGTCGCCGACCAGGATGAGGTCGGCTCCAGCCTCGCTCGCGATCCGAGCGCCGGGCGCGTCGTAGGCGGTGACCATCACCAGCGGCTCGTGGCCGTCGCGGACCTTGTGGGCTGCTATTGCCGGGGCCGAAAAACCCATGACTAACTCCTTCCCCGTCTCGCGCCGAAAGGCTGCAAGCGGTTGGCCACAACGATATACACGCGGCAAGTCCGTGACAAGAGGCTGCTAGAAACTCGGGGTGCCCAACGACAACCTGCGCGACGCCGCCATCCAAGCCGAGTACGAATCCGGACGGCGAGAAACGACCGAGACCGCGGCCAAGAGCCACATCGTCATCCGGCTGGTCAGAATGAGCGCCGGAGCGATCGTCACCCTGGGCGGACTTGCGCTATTGGTGCTACCCGGACCCGGTCTCCCACTAGTGGCGGTGGGGTTGGCCATCTTGGCCCGCGATGTTGCTTGGGCCGATCGGCTGCTCGGAGAGGTCCGCAACCGAATCCCCACCAACGAGCAGGGGGGAATCTCTCGCGCCGCCCTCATCACCATGATCGTGGGCGCGACCGCGAGTGTTATCGGCGCAACGTGGTGGCTGTTCGTGCGCTAGAGCTCAAGACCCACCGATACTGCGGCTCTGAGTGAGGTGGTTCCAACGACAAGCCGTACAAACCTCGACCACGTATCCCTGGCTAACCGACTTACGGGCCGACAATCGAGCCATTTCTTTATCGCTCGTGACACAGCGCCCATGCTTTGGCAGACGAGGCCCGAACACATAAGTGACTTCGACCAACTCCGATTGCTCACACACCGGACAATCGCGATTGGTGGGTGCACCACAAAATTCGGCGTTTCGATGCAGCTCGCGTTGAGCGTCGCAAATGTGTTCTCGACCAAGTTCGCCCTCGCGCCATGCGTGCAAGACCGCTTCACGAGCGAGGCGGTAATCGATACCGGCACCGCTGGTAACCGAAAGGTCTTGCAAACCAAGTTTGCTACGAGCGTTCATTCTGGCGAGAGTACCCGTCCCCACCACCGCGAGTTGTCGCGGCCAGACTGACACCATGTCCGACTTCGATCCCCGAGCCCGTCTTCAACGCCCGCTCGACTTCGTAGAGCTCGGCCCAGGACTCGGCGCCAGCGTCGATCGGCGACTCATTGGCGACGTGCGCGGTCGCAAAGTCCTCGAGATCGGATGCGGTTCGGGGCATGTTGGCGTTGGACTTGCTCGGCGGGGCGCTCGGGTCATCGCCACCGATCACGATCCGGCTCAACTCTTCGCCGCCCGCTCTCTGGCCAACCGTGAGCACGTGGCGGTCGAGTTCCACGAAAGCGGCCCCGCCGACCTCGCTTTCATTCGCGCCGATCAGATCGACCTCGCATTAAGCGTGTGGTCGCTGTCTTTGGTTGACGACCTCGATCGGGTGCTACGTCAGGTTCACCGCGTTGTGCGCGCCGGCGGGCACCTCATCGTGTCGGTTCCTCATCCGGCCGCGCTTTGCGCTGATCCCGCCGACCCCGCCCGCACGATCGTCGCGTGGGACGGGCCCGACCCGATCGGGAACCGCTATGTCCACACCGCCGAGAGTCTGATCACCGCGTGCAGTCGTACCAATTTTGCCGTCGATCTTTTGCTCGAACGCCACGCCGGCGGCCTGACCCCTTCGTCGCTGATTGTTAGGGCCCGTCGACTCGGGGCCTGATCAGGTTTGCTGAGCGGCCCACCACGTCATCAAAATGTCGCGGGCCACCTGCTGGCCAAACGGGCCGTCGTCGAAGCGCTTCTGCGCTAGAACGGCCAACGCCTCGCCGATTAGGCGTCCCGGTTCGATGCCCAACAATCCCGCTATCTCGTTGCCGGTCAACACGGGTACGGGCTGATCGAGATCGGGTTCGGCCTTGCGTAGACGCGACAGCGCGGCCCGAGCCGCCACCACATCGGCGCTACCAGCTCCATCATCGACGCCGCGGAGTTGGGCAACAAAATCGAGTCGCTGCTCGATCACCAATCCCTTCGGGGTCGCGGCCGCCGCCCTACGCAAGGCTGGTTTGTCGCGAGGCACCGTGCCCTCACCGAGCCACTCACCGCCAGCACCAAACCAGGCCACCAACGCCGACAACTGTCCCGACGGCTTGAGTCGAGCGATTTCTCGGTCACGCAAACGAGCGGGGAGATCGAGCAGGAGGGCCGCCCATCGCGGACCCGGTTCGGCCACCACTGCCGCGAGCCGCGACCAATGGGGCTCGGCCATGGACAACGAGGCTGCCAATTCTGGCAACACATGGGTGATCAGACCGGTGCTGTGCAAGAACTCGAACCCCGGTTGAGGATTGGGCAGCATCAGGAGTTTTTGGAGTTCGTCTCGGACTCTCTCAACCGAGACGATGGCCATCCGCTCTCCCATCGATTCGACCGCCGATGTCAGTTCTGTGGCTGGGTCGAACCCAAACGTGGCGACGAAACGCGCCGCTCTCAACATGCGTAATGGGTCATCGGAAAACGACACCGACGGATCAAGAGGCGTACGCAGCGTGCCATCGGCCAGGTCGCTACGCCCATCGAAAGGATCAACCAGATCCGCGGTCGCGACGTTGAGGGCAATGGCGTTGATGGTGAAGTCTCGACGAGCAAGATCCGCTTCGATTTGATCGCCAAATGCCACGATCGGCTTACGCGACGCCTGATCGTAAGCATCGGCGCGATGGGTGGT
>CAZDEB010000013.1:21468-46015 GCA_964504305.1 uncultured Candidatus Nemicrothrix sp.
AGCGGGAACTATCACCCGGTCGATGGCGGCACGCGCTATGTCGCCGGTCGCGCCTGGCGGTAGGGGCACGTTGATCGTGGTACCGACTCCATCACCACTCCCTCGGTCGCTCAACGCCCCTGACCCCGGATAGAGCGGTGATTGATGAATCGAAGCGTAGAGAACGTTGGGGTCGGAGTAGAAAATGTCCTGAGTGCCGTTTCCGTGATGGGCATCAATATCAACAATGGCTACCCGCTCCCCCGCGCCCGCCAGCGCCGACGCGGCGATCGCGACCGAGTTGATCACGCAAAAACCCATCGACAAACTTGCAGTCGCGTGATGGCCAGGCGGACGAACAACACAGTACGCGGCATCGAACTCGGTCTCGGAAAGTTCCTCTACCGCGGTCATCACCGCTCCAGCAGCAAGACGGGCCGCGCCGAGGCTGGCCTGATTCATCACGGTGTCGGCGTCGAGACGTCCACCGCCGGCTTGATCAACAGCAACGATGTGATCGAGCAAGGTCTGGTCGTGGACACGCAGAATTTCTTGGTTGGTGATCAGCCGCGGCAACCGCCGTTCGATCGCGTCGTCGACTCCGGCTTCGAGTACGCCAGCCATGGCCGCCCGCATCCGATCGGGCCGTTCGGGGTGGCGCGAACCGGCCGAATGTTCCAAACAACGCTCGTCACTAACCAACAACAGCACACGCGGATCGTACCCGCGTCCGTTCAGCGCGTATCGTGCAATTCAGTATGGCTCTACACACTGTCTCCGTCGACGCCGCTCGCGTCCGCACCGGCAGTTGGCGAGGCAGCCCCGATCTTGCCTACCTCGTTCCCGTTTCGACAGCCTCTACCCTCACACGAAGCGCCCTCGAACGCATCCGTTCGCAGCTGCGCGACAGCGGTTACCAAGCGGTTGTTACGGCCGCGGTAGGGCCCAACGAGCGAGCCGTACTCTTGGCCGACGGGTTTGTTGATCACGAGTCGCTGCACCTACTGAGTCACGACCTTCGGGCCCTCGAGCCAACTCCCCAACGGGCCCGGGGACTCCGACGCGGGTTTCGTCGCGACTACGAATCCATTCTCGAAGTCGACTCCCGTACGTTCGACGAGTTCTGGCAACTCGACCGCGACGGACTCAAAGACGCAATAGACGCCACTCCAACCGCTCGTGTACGGGTCGTCCGCGACCCAAGAGTGATGGGGTACGCGATTTCGGGTCGTGCGGGCGCCCAGGGATATCTACAACGGCTGGCGGTTGACCCCGAACGGCAGGGCCAGGGCCTCGGCCGCGACCTGGTGACCGACAGCCTCCAATGGCTACGTCGCCACGGGTCAACTATTTGTTGGGTCAATACCCAAATAGCCAACGAGACAGCTCACGGCCTCTATCTCGACCTGGGTTTTATGGCAGCGGCGCACCAACTCACAGTCTTACGACGAGACCTCTAATGCGGCTTGGTTCTCGGCTCGTGGCCGGCCTGGTGCTGACCGTTTCGCTAGGTGTGGTCGAACCAGCGACCCACAACGTCGCACCGACGTCCGCTCAAATCGACGCCCGACTCGAACTGGTCTCCCAAACAATCTTTGTCGGACCCGAACCGGTCCTGTTCGATCTGCGCGTGCCCAGCAACACCCAAGGCCGTCAGCTCGAAATTCGAGTACACGCCCCGACCACCGACCCCGACGAACTTCGACGCGACTTTGACGAACCACCAACCGAACAGATCCTCAGCCAGTTCACCGTCACCAATCTCGACGAGCTTCGGGTCGGTGCGGGCGACATAATTTCGATCGCTCTGCCCGATGACGAGATTGGCTTGCTGTTGCGCAAAACGCCAGGCGCTCTTCCGGTAGTCATAGACCTCGTCGACGAGACCGGTATTCTCGATACGGTGATCACCGCAGTCCTCGTCGATGACGGATCACGTGGCAACCCGATCTCACTGGGTTTTTTGGCCGACGCTCGCGTGCCTCTCGCCCACCAGGTGAACCAAAGCATCAACATCGACCCAGCTACAGCACCCCAGGGCCTGACCGAACTAGTCGAGACAACGCCAGGGCCAGCCCTCATACGCTTCAGCCCCGAAACCCTGACCGCGCTCGTCAACCCAAATGTCGAAGGCGGTGTAACCGCGCTCGACTCGATCACCGAGCTGTTGGCCGACCAAGATTTGTACACGACTCCTTGGGTCGAACTCGACGAAGAAGCGTGGCGACTGGCCAACGAAAGTGGGCGAGTTCTAGAGCAGTACGGTCGAGGCAATCAGGTGATCGAAGACCTGCTCGGCCGCTCGTCTACCACGATTGTTCATTTCGATACCGATACAACGCCCGCCACGATCGGTCTTCTTCGTAGCACCGGCGCCACCGCGGCGATAGTGAGCGAAGACCAACTCAACGAGCTCGACATCGAACGGGCCAACCGCCGACCAATCCAAGTCCTCGATGACAATGGCGTAGCAATGCCGGTGCTGGCAGTGTCGTCGTCATTCGCCGCCAAACTCGACCGATCCGACGTGGAATTGGCCGCCAACCAGCTCTTTGTCGAACTAGTTCTTGCCTCCAAACAGGCCTCGTCGCCCCGCGGCATTCTCGTCGACCTCCAGACCGTCAACCGTCCAACCCTCGACCGCTTACTGCTACGAATGGACGACTTCGTCGATCTTGACGTGCGACCGGTCGGGGAACTCCTCGACCTGCCACCGGCTCGCGACGCAACCGGCGGGGTTCTTCGGGTAGATCTGCGAACCGAGCCCGCTGGCGATGTCGGCGGTCTAGCGAGCGATCTTCGGCTGACCGAATCTGTGCTGGACAGCTACGCCGAAATGGTGGCCCCCGCCGATGCGCCGATTGCCCCGTTGCGGACCCTGCTTGATGTAGCCCTCTCCAGTGATCTGGACGAAGCCGGCCAGCGCCGCTACACCGACACCGTCTTTCGAGCAACCGAGGACGGAACAACTGGTTTCGAAGTCCTGGAAGGAAGCCGAATCACACTGGCGACAAGGCAAGCCGACCTGGCGGTGTTGATACAGAATCGTCAACCTCTGGCTATCAACGTCGTAGTGCGTTTAAGCAGCGAAAAGTTGCGCTTCCCCAACGGCGAAGACCTCGATTTGGCCCTCGAACCCGGGCTAACCGAACTAATCATCCCGGTCGAAACCGTGTCGTCCGGCGATGCCCGAATCGTCGTGTCGATCAGCTCACCAGATGGCCGACTCGACTTGGCGTCCGGACCGATAAACGTCCGCTCCACCGCAGTGTCCGGCATTGGGCTGATCATTTCGCTAATTGCGTTGCTGGTGCTCGCTGCTTGGTGGGCCCGCACAATCGTGCGTGTCCGACGCAACCGTCAGAGTGCTAGCGTCAACGCGTCTCCTGACCAAGAAGGAACTTCAGAGTGACTGTTCGAATTGTGACCGACTCGTCCTGTGATCTGCGCGGGGCCGAGGTAGAAGCCCTCGGCATAGAGGTGGTGCCTCTATCAATTCGGTTCGGAGAAGACGAATACACCGACCGCGAACAGCTCAGCGTCGAAGACTTCTATCGGCTGTTGAACGACTCGGACGATCTTCCAGAGACCGCGGCACCATCGCCTGGGCAGTTCGCGGCCGCGTTCCAACGCCAGTTCGATGCCGGCGCCACCTCCGTTGTTTGCATCAATATTTCCGCCGCCCTCTCGGCAACCATGCAATCGGCGGTAACCGCGGCCGCTGAAGTCGATGGCGACGTCCGCGTCGTCGACTCGAAGTCGGTCACTGCCGGCCTGGGCTCGATCGTTCTCGCCGCGGCGCAACTTGGTGCCGACCAAGCAAGCATCGACGACGTCGTCGCCGCGGTCGAGTCGATGAGCAACCGCACCCACGTTTTTGGCGCACTCGACACTCTCGAAAATCTGCAAAAGGGTGGCCGAATCGGCAATGCCCAGGCGATGCTCGGATCGATGTTGTCGATCAAACCAATCATCGACATTTCGACCGGCGTGGTCGAAGAAGCAGGCAAACAGAGAACCCGCAAGAAGTCGCTGGCGTGGCTACGCGACAAACTCGCCGAATTCCCCGACATTGAGAACCTGGCCATCATGCACGGCGAAGCCCCCGAGGTTGACGATTTCGTGGCCATGCTCGGCGCCGTCACCGACACCAGCAACGCTCGCGTCGAGAAGATCGGGCCGGTTGTCGGCACTCACGGTGGGCCACGGGTGATCGGGTTCGCGTTTCAGGTGCCCGCCTGATGACTGTTCGCTGACTAGCGTCGGTCCATCGCCAACGACCCCGCCGAAGACGCGCTGATAGCTGCGGCTCAATCGGGAGACTCTCGCGCCCTCGACGACCTGCTCAGAAATCACCAGAAACGCATCTACGCGATCTGTCGCAGGATCGCCGGAAACGATGCCGACGCGCTGGATGCGACCCAAGAAGCGTTGATTGCGGTAGTGAAAGGTCTTGGTCGCTACGACGGTCGGGCCCGTTTTTCGACTTGGTCGTACAGGGTTGCCACCAATGCCTGTCTCGACGAGCTTCGACGGCGAGGGCGACGACCCAATCCGGGACTCCCCGATTTTGAGCACCACGACGACCAGTTTGTTGGCGGCCAGACACCTCGCGACCCTTCCGAAACCGTGACCGCAAGACTCGACGTCGATGCCGCGATGCAACTGTTGCCCGAAGAGTTCAAAGCGCCGGTTGCGCTCCGCGACCTAGCCGGCCTCGACTATGCCGAAATTGCCGAAGTCCTCGACCTTGCCCCCGGAACCGTGCGGTCGCGAATCGCACGCGGTCGCGGTCGCTTGGCCGACTTATTAGCCGGGAACCAAACCACCCCTGACGAACGTCAAACCCCGTGACCATGTCCAACGACGCCTTCTCCCCTGACGAGTTGATCTCTACCTATCTCGATGGTGACGCCACCGCCGAGCAGATCCAGCGCGTCGAGAACGATCCCCAGTTGGCCCGAAAGGCCACCGAAACCAAAGCGGCAATCGAAGCGGTCGGGGCGCCGATCGACTTCTCCGCAGTCGATCTCGACGCCCTGCGAGCCATCGCGGTCGCCGAGGCACCAAGCAGTTCGGTAATCGATATGGCCGCGGCTCGTGCTCGAAGGTCCAAACGGCTCAACCAGGTCGCTCTGGTCGCTGCGGCATTCGTGCTGCTGGCCTTCGGCGCGACCATTGTCGCCAACAACGCAAACGACGTGAGCGAAGTCAGCGGCGAACTCACCGCCAGTAGCAACACGAGCGCTGACGACGCTGGCACAAGCGACGACAGCGCCGCCGACAGCGCGACGATGGCCGACGACGACATGGCGGCCGAAATGGCCGATGGCGCGACGATGGCCGACGAGGAGATGGCACCCGAAATGGCCGCTGACTCGGCGATGGCCGAGTCAGCGCCCAGCGATGGCGCCGGAAAGGTCGCATCGGCACTGCTTCCCCCTGAACTGGCAGCGGTCCCTGACGCCGCCGCCTTACAAGTCATGCTCACCGACATCACTTCGTCCATCGATCCCCTGATGTTGGATCCACAGTCGATCGATGCCGAGCAACTACTGGGACTCTGCCCGGCCCTTCGAGATGCGGTCACCTTGATACAACCCGATGGCAGTCGACTAGTCGACACCGCCACCGCCACAATTGGTGGCCAGCCGGCAACGGTGGTGATTGCCATCGGCTTTGACGACACCGCCGTGGCCTTTGTGGGTTACGGCCCGGCCTGTGATCCGGTACAAGCTCTCGATGCTGGCCTCCCCTAGGTCGTTGCTCTGTCGCTAGGCTGCGACGCCATGGCGCCCGAATCCGATCCCAACTCAGACTGGTCTGCCCAACAAGCTGACCGCATTGTCGATCTCGTCGACACGGTCAAGGGCTACACCACCGACAAGGCCATCATTGCTTTGCGGGCCATCGTGTTTGGTCTGGTGATAGCAGTGCTGGCAATCGCCGCCATCTTGATGCTGGTCACCGTGCTGGTTCGCATGGCCGACGCCTACCTGCCAATCGGTGGCGGCGTTGGTGACGCCGCATGGGCCGCTCACCTCTTCATCGGCAGTCTCTTGTCGATACTTGGTCTCGGATCATGGATGTCGCGACGGAATTCAACGCGGCCATTGAAGGTTGCTGTAGGTGTCGACATAGCGGTGATCATCACCATTGTTTGCTACGGAATTATCCAGGCCTTCATCTAGGGCCCCCTACTCGCCTATCCATCTATCAAGAGGTCCTCAATGTCCGACGTTCGTGACGTCATCATCATCGGGTCTGGTCCAGCCGGTCTCACGGCGGCGATCTACACTGCTCGCGCCAACCTCGCCCCCCTTGTTCTCGAGGGTGAACCGAGTTCCACAAGTGACCAACCAGGCGGGCAGCTAATGCTCACTACCGACGTCGAGAACTTCCCTGGGTTCCCCGAGGGGATCATGGGTCCCGAGTTGATGATGAACTTCCGGGCGCAAGCAACCCGATTCGGAGCCGAGATCCAGACCGTCAAGGTTTCGAGGGTCGACCTGTCAAATCGCCCGTACGGCGTGTGGGTCGGCGACCCCGACACTGCCGAACCCACCCATCAGGCCAACGCCATCATCGTGGCCACCGGCGCCCAATCACTCATGTTGGGGCTCGAGCGCGAGTCAGAACTCGTAGGTCACGGTCTGTCCACTTGCGCCACATGCGATGGTTTCTTCTTCCGAGACCACGAAATCGCGGTGGTGGGCGGCGGCGACTCGGCCCTCGAAGAAGCTCATTTTCTCAGCCGGTTCGCCAGCAAGGTCACGATCATTCACCGTCGTGACGAGTTGCGGGCGTCAAAGATCATGCAGGACCGAGCCTTCAACAATCCCAAGATCGAGTTTCTGTGGAACTCAACGGTTACTCAATACCTCGGCGACGATTCGCTCTCGGGGGTCGAGGTAGAGAATTTGCTCACCGGCGATCGGTCAACGCTTGATGTCACCGGGGTCTTCATCGCGATTGGCCACAAGCCCAACACCGATTTGTTCAAGGGCCAACTAGCGATGAAGGACAGCGGCTATCTGATTTCCCAGCCCGGCGCGACCGCCACCGATGTCGAGGGCGTATTCGCGGTAGGCGACGTGCAAGACGACATCTACCGCCAAGCAATCACCGCGGCCGGATCAGGCTGTCAGGGCGCACTCGAAGCCGAGCGCTGGCTCGAGTCTCTGCACGACACGACCTGAACCCGACCTCGCTACAGTCAGACGGAATACCCCTCAGCCCCAATGGGTTGAACACGAGCGACACTAAATCCAAACGGTGCAGTGCGCGGCAACGAAAGGACCATCCAAATGGCTGGCTCAGTAACCACACTTTCCGAATCCACCTTTGACGAACAGGTAAACGCAAGCAGCGCCCCTGTTTTGGTCGACTTTTGGGCCGAATGGTGTGGGCCCTGCAAAATGATTGCGCCGATTCTCGAAGAGATTGCCGACGAACAAGGCGATGCTCTCACGATTGCCAAGCTGAACGTCGACGAGGCCAGCGATATCGCTCGCCGGTTCGAGGTCATGTCGATCCCTACCCTCATTCTTTTCAAGGATGGCGAACCAGTCAAGCGCCTGGTAGGGGCCAAGCCAAAACAGGCTCTGCTGGACGATATTTCCGAGTTCCTCTAGGCGGTCACCGAGTCTGGCCGCGAGCCGCCCCGACTCGTCGTGTTCACACCGATAGCCTCATAGGTGATGTCCGCTAATGGGTTGCCACTCCGGCTCGGCGACGAAGGTAAGGCCGTACGCGACCTGCACCGGCGACTTGCCGCGGCTGGCTTCCCGGCGGGCGACGAGCTCGACGAGTTCGACTTCGATAGTCAAGTGGCAGTCAAGTCCTTCCAGTCATCTCGCCGCCTTGTAGAGGACGGCATGTGCGGACGCCAAACATGGGCCGCGCTGATCGAAGCTGCTCATCGGCTCGGGGATCGGATGTTGTATCTCCGGTCCCCCATGACCCGCGGCGATGATGTCACCGACCTGCAACAACGGCTCGGCAGTCTGGGGTTCGATGCGGGCTACGTCGATGGCATTTTCGGTCCCGAGACCGAATCCGCGGCACGCAATTTCCAACATAATCAGGGCGTAACCGCCGATGGCGTCGTCGGTCCGGGAACGGTTCAAGCTCTGGAGCGCCTCGCCGGTCGCCGAGCTGGCGACAAAACCGTCGCCGAAGTGCGCGAAACCGACATGCTGCGACATCAAGGCCATAACGTCGCTGATCAGCGGATCGTTCTCGGCGAGGCCGGAGGGCTTCCGGGAGCTATCGATTCGCTGGCCCGACGACTCCGGCTAGACGGCGCCGAAGTGCTTACTTTGCACCATCCAGACCTGTCCGACCAGGCTCGCACCGCCAACAACTGGCACGGCTCGGTCTACATCGGCCTCACCTTGGCTCTCGAAGAGGAGTCGGTCGCCTACTTCGCAACGGACGGATTTGTTTCCACCGGTGGTCATGGCCTCGCCGGCCACTGCAGTGAGGCCCTCAGCGCCCTGCTGGGACGATCGCACCCCGCTTGTGGTATGCGTATACCTATTTTGCGCGAAACGCGCATGCCGGCCGTCTGGTGCCGTCTGGGACCTCCGGCCAAGGCTGTAGAGCACGCTTCTGCGGTTTCCGACGCCCTTAGCGCGGCATTAACCACATGGTGTAGGCACCCGGAGGATTCCGGTCAAACAGAGGGCTGACGGCCGATATCCAGAGGGTTATCCCCAGATTCGGGCCGTGGTCGTCCACATGATTTCCCACAGGGAGTGAAATCGCGCCAGCCGCGTCCGCTTCGGCGAGTCGTCACGGCGCGTGGTGTGACAGATGTCACACCATCAGCTAGATCATTGTGCCGGGCGGGGTAATAATGCGATAGATGCGTTCGAGGTCGTCCAGATCAGCAAAATCAACGATCAGCTTCCCTGGACCCTTACCAATCTGCACCTTCACTCTGGTTTCCAGCCGCGCCGCTAACAATTCTTCGAGTTCAAGGACGCCGGGCTCGGCGACGCCAGAATCTGGTTGCGGCACCGCTGTGTCACCGCCAGTCGACAGATCGTCATCGTCGACATCGCGAAGCAGGTCCTCGACATCACGGACAGTGAGTCCTTCGGCGACTATATGGCGCGCTACTTCTTCTTGTCTGGACCGATCGGGTGTGGACAACAGGGCCCGAGCGTGGCCGGCGCTGAGTTGCCCCTCAATCACGAGCCGCTGCACAGCCCCTGGCAGTTGCAAGAGCCGGACCGTGTTTGCGACTGCCGATCGAGACCGACCGACCCGAGTGGCAACCTCCTCTTGCGTCAAAGAAAAGTCTTCGATCAGTTGTTGATAGGCGGCGGCCTCCTCCAGCGCATTCAGGTCTTGGCGATGCAGGTTCTCGACGACCGCGGTTTCGAGGCTCGATAGATCATCGGACTTACGGACCAGCGCAGGAATCGTCGGGAGTCCTACTCGTTTCGCCGCGCGCCAGCGCCGCTCACCAGCGATCAACTCGTAGCTGCCCTCACTCCCCTTGCGGACAACGATGGGCTGGATCACGCCAACGGCCGATATTGACGAAGCCAGTGAGGCGAGGGTCTCCTCGTCGAAATGATCACGCGGCTGATACCGATTTGGTATTACCGAATTGATGTCGACCTCACGGTAGGTAGCACCATCGGTCTCCAGGTCGGCCGGGATCAGCGAACTGAGCCCCTTACCAAGTCCACTAGGCCTCGACACCAAGAATCTCCTCCGCTAGACGACGATAGGCGACTGCGCCTCGTGATGCTGGATCGAAAGTACTAATCGGCTGGCCGAAACTCGGAGCCTCGCTGAGACGTACCGTTCGGGGGATCACGTTGCGGCAGACCTTGTCTCCGAAGTGTTCCCTGACCTCATCAGCAACTTGACCCGAAAGTTTGGTGCGGGCATCAAACATCACCAAGACAATCGTGCTCAGAACCAGTTCTGGATTGAGGTTCCTGGTTACCAGGTCGACATTTCTGATCAACTGGCCCAGCCCCTCTAGAGCGTAATACTCGGTCTGAATGGGCACCAAAACCTCGGTTGCAGCGGTCAATCCGTTGATCGTCAGCAGGCCAAGCGATGGGGGACAGTCGATGAGTACGATGTCGTAGTCATCAACAACTGTGGCAATCGCCTCCTTTAGCTTACGTTCACGGCTAAAGGCTGGTACCAACTCGATTTCGGCCCCTGCGAGGTCGAGGCTGGCCGGCGCAACGAATAGGTTCTTCACCGAGACCGGCTCAACAACATCCTCCAGGGCCACGTCCTGCAAGAGAACGTCGTAGAGCGAGTGATCCAACTGTTGTGGGTTCAGGCCAAGGCCGGTGCTGGCGTTGGCCTGGGGATCAAGATCGATAATGAGGACGCGTCGACCAATCTCGGCAAAGCAGGCGCCTAAGTTGACCGTCGTTGTGGTCTTGCCCACGCCGCCCTTCTGGTTTGCCACCGCAAAGATACGAGGGCCGGATGTTGCTACACCCGCCATGGATTCACTCACGTAGACCGTTTCCTTCCGGTAGAACGCTCCATCATCGCGGCAGGGATGCCATGGGTCAAGCACCCTCCGAACGAGACCTGGGTTCAGACTCAAGCGTGTTTCACGTGAAACCGTTTCACGTGAAACATGCTCACACCAGCGCTAGAACAGGGGACTGCGGCGTCTGACGCTCGTGCGGCGCGGAAGCGCGGCGTCAACCTGCCCTACTCGGTCGAGCGATACAAACCCGCTCTGCGAGAGCGTCTCGGCAGTCCTCACCGCACAACCTGCCCGGGCCAAGGCGTACGAGCCCCAATCACCTAAGGACTCCACGCCTGCTGACAACACGACGAGTCCGCCATCACCTACCAACGGAGCGAGCAATTCGACGCTTTCGGCGGGTGGGCCCAATAAGCGGGCCACGGCCACGTCGAAAAAGCCCCGATAGTAAGAGAATTGGCCTACCTCGTCGGCCCGGCGGTGCTCCACCACTACACGACCGGCCAGGCCCAACTGAGCCACCGCATGCCGGGCGAAGTCACAGCGCCTCTCCTGAGCATCCATCAGCACAAACTCACAGGAGGGAAGGGTCAGCGCCAGCAATACTCCGGGAACCCCAGCGCCGGTACCAACGTCCACCACCTTGAGCGCAAGATCTTGGACGTCGGGCCCAAAACGAGCGCACACGGCCGACACATAGCCGGCCGTGTGCGCACACAGATCATCTATCGATGCACCTCCGAGCGCACCACTTGCCCGCGCCGGGCCCCAGGCTTGCTCGAGGAGGGAGGTCTGGGATTCAGTCAGCATCTCCGTCGGGGACTATGACTACACGGCGGTTGGGATCCTCGCCCTCCGAAAGAGTCCGAACGCCAACTTCATCGGAAAGACTGTCGTGAACAATCTTGCGGTCGGAGCCGTTCATCGGCTCCAACGACCGGGCCACACCAGACTCCCTGACGGCCTCAGCCTGCTTGCGACTGAACTCGCCAAGCGCCTCAGCCCGTCGAGCACGGACGCCTCCGACATCTACCCTAACGCGGCCGTCGCGCCCGCTGCCGGCTCGGCGCTGCAAGACGGTTCGGACCAACTCGTCAACCGCGCTAGCGGTATTGCCACGCTGGCCAATCATGCGGCCGAGGTTCTCGCCACCGACCGTCAGGCGAATCTCGTCGTCAGAGATGTCTGTGCGATCAAAGCTAACCGAAGCACCGAAGCGCTCGGCTAGGCCTGTCACAAACTCCTGAGCGACATCAGCCTGCTCAGGCAGCGACATATTTGGTTGAGCCGATCCAGTTGATTCATCAGACACGTTGGTGGTTTCCTTCTTCGCACGATCTTGGCGAGGCTTCTGCTTCTGGCGGTTGTTGGACTGCGCTTCTCGTTTGTCGGTTCGCCCGGAATGCTTGGACGAATCCCCGGACTCTGTATTGTTTTCTGGCGTTTGTCCACCCTTGGCGCCTTGAGTACGTCCCCGGGAACCTCGAGCGCCGCCACGAGTGCGCCCCTCGCCCTGACCGCCACGATTACGGCGCTTGCGTCCAGCCTCCTTAGCTCGAGGCGTCGATGGACGAACACGAGCGCGTACCCGTGCATCTTCCTTCACCCGACCAAACATGCCTGTCTTCTCTTCGGCGACAATTTCGAATTCGGCATCATCTTCATGAACGCCAAGCCGATCTAGTGCGGCATCCTTCGCCTCGGGCACCGACTTACCGGTGGTCTCTACCCACTCCATTGATGGGCCTCCTTACTGGTTATCGCGCCGCGGTAAGCACGACGTCTCAGGCTAGACGTGCTACCGCTTGCGCTTCTTGTGTTGGGGACTGCCCGGGTTGGTCGTGCGACCACTCTGGCCCTGGTGCCGGCTGGGTGCCTTGCCCGTGCGCCCGGCGCCGTTCCCCTTTGAACTAGCTGGCTTCTTTTTCGACTTTGTGGGCTGCGCTCCCCCACGTTTTGGTGTGGGCTTGCCCTTCTTCTCCGTACTACTTGAGCTTGCCGCGGCCTTCGAATCACCGTTCTTGGCGCTCTCTCGCGACCGCGCCGCTTGAGCGCCCAAGCTGTCATCGCCGCTATAGAGAGACCGAGTGATGTAACCCTGCTGGCCAATTCGGTACAAGTTGCTGATCACGAAGTACACCACCAGGGCCGCAGGCATCGTAAAGCTGAACACCGGCAACATGAATGGCATGATCTTCATGATCATTTCCTGTTGCGGGTTCATCTGCGTGCCACTATTACGGCCGCGAATCTGGCGCTGTTGGTAGATACTGGACACCAGCACGATCACCAGCAAGACCAGGTAGGGGAGTGCGTCAACGAAGCTGTCGCCGAGAACGCTCTGCGCCGACCTCGATAGATCTATCGACCACGACACCATTTCGGTCGGTCGGTCGGCAAACGCCGCACCATGGCCGGTCAGGTCAGCGTAAATATTGCTGTCCAGCGGAAGGTTCTGCGGATCGAAGGGAAGATCACTGTCGAGAATACTGGTGACATCATTGTGGGTAGAACTCCCGCGACCGGCCGTCCACCCCATTTGCACGCCAACGTCACTGACTCGGCGGGTCATACCGCGAACAACGCGGAACAATACGAGAAACACCGGCAACTGGATCAGCATCGGTAAACAGCCGCCCAGGGGGTTGATACCGTTCTCCTGGTAGAACGCCATCAACTCTTCGTTCATCTTTGGTCGGTCGTCTTTGTACCGAGTTTGGATGGCCTTGAGCTCCGGCTGTAGCCGTTGCATCTGCAGCATCGATCGAGTGCTCTTGAGCGTGAGCGGCGTAACAACCAGCATTACGGCGAGCGTCAGCCCTACGACCGAAAACGCATAAGACGGAATCAAGTCGTAGAAGAAGCTCAGAACCTGAGCGGTTAGGTCGAACATGTGTGCTCCCGAGCAGCAGGTACGGGGTCATAGCCGTGATTACCCCATGGATGACAGCGGCAAATTCGTTTAGTGGCTAACCAGCCGCCCCGGATAGCCCCGTGCGCTTCGACCGCCTCGAGCGCGTAGGTAGAACATGACGGAACATAGCGACAAGGCGATGGCCGACCCGAAGCAACGCGCTGATAACCACGAACCCCTAGCGACAACAGGCGCGCGGCAAAGTTCATCGATCCGACCCGTCCAACGAGTCCTCAGAACGCAACAATTCGGTCATAGTTGTTCGCAACGTAGCGTGTGACCAGCTATCAATCGGGTTCGTGACACGGACGAGATAGTCGCCACCCACCAAACACGGGGGAGTAGCGCTTGTCATTTCCTGCATCACCGCGCGAATTCGACGCTTGGTTCGGTTTCGCACCACCGCGTTTCCCACAGATCGCGGAATCGCGAAAGCAACACGGACCGCATCGCTGCTCTCGACCCGAAATACCAGCCGCAGTGGACCCCGGCCCGCCCGTACCCCTTGCGCCCGAAGACGTTTGAAAGAACGAACACCGGATAGCCCCTGGATCACGCCGATAAGCGGGCACGACCCTTCTGGCGACGAGAACGCACAACGGCGCGGCCGCCACGAGTACTCATTCGCGAACGGAATCCGTGCTTTTTGGCACGTTTGCGTACGTTTGGTTGAAATGGGCGCTTCATGAGTCCTCCGAAGTTCGCGAGCAAGAGTGGCTCGCAGAATCCGGTTTTGAGAAAGGAAAACCGGTGACGTCAGCGCCTAACGCTAGAGGCGTGCCCCACTCGCCACAACCAATGCTGGCCCGGTGATTTTCCACAGACCGATGACCAGCATGAGACTATCGGCAAAACAGCCAAAATAACATCTGGGTAGTTTCATCTTCCAGCCATGTAATTTGTTACGGAAAAAGGGTGTCTGACCTGCGATTATAGGGAGTATCAAAATCCCAACTTGCGAGACTGGGTCCTGTTGATATGTTCGCCGCCCTACCGGTCGGGCGACGGGTCAAGATCTCGTTCATCGCGACCAAAGCCAATAACGAACCGGAACTGTACGCATCCGTCGTCCACACCTGTGGATGAAGCTGGGGAGAGACGATTGACCATACGCGATGAAGCTGGCGACGCTGACGGCCTCTGGACCACGTGCGCCGCAAGTATTCGTGCCCAAGTAAGCGATGCAGTTTGGCGCACGACATTTAGCGGCGCCAAAGCGGTGGCATTCGATGAGGGAGAACTGGTTCTCGTTGTCCCCAACGGTCTACAGAAAGATCGCATCGAAGGTCGTTACCTCGGCCTGGTGCAAGACGCCATCGAGGAGTCCAGCGTGGACGTGTCTGTTCGCGTCGAAATTGACACCGACTGGGACGAGGTGGCATTCGACGTGCCGGGCCCGGATCTCAACTCGCGCAATCAACCTAAACCGACGCCCAAACCAGTCGCGGGTCTCGCCCAAAGCGGACCTGACGAAAAATTCACGTTCGAACACTTCGTCATCGGCCCGTCGAACCGGTTCGCTCATGCCGCCGCTCTCTCGGTCGCCGAAGCACCGGCGGCGAGTTACAACCCGTTGTTCATCCACGGCGACTCTGGACTCGGCAAAACCCACCTTCTGCGGGGCATAGCTCACTACGTCGCGCACCATTATCCGACCTATCGGGTTCGGTACGTGTCAACCGAAACGTTTCTCAACGAGTTCGTCGAAGCAATCCGCAACAACACGCTGCCCGATTTCAAACGGCGATACCGAGACAACGACGTCTTGTTGATCGACGACATCCAGTTCATGGAAGGCAAAGACGGCCTTCAAGAAGAGTTCTTCCACACCTTCAACGAACTCCACCAAAACGACAAACAGATCGTTTTGACCTCGGACCGCACGCCCGACGCCATGCCAACCCTCGAAGACCGACTTCGGAGCCGGTTCAAGTGGGGTCTGATCACCGATATCCAACGCCCTGATCTCGAAACTCGCTTGGCCATCCTGCGCAAAAAGGCCGAGTCCAAGACCATAAATATCCCTGGTGATGTGCTTTCGTTCATTGCCGAAAACATCAAGGAATCAATCCGCGAACTCGAAGGCGCCCTCATCAAGGTCACCGCTTACGCGAACCTCACCCAACAGCCGCTCAACGTCGAACTCGCCTCACTGGTGCTCAGCGACCTGATCACCAACAACGAAAAGCGCCCGGTCACCGCGGAATTGATCATTGCTCTCACCAGCGAAATGTTCGGTTTCGAGATTGAACAACTCACTGGTGGTTCCCGCCGGCGCCCTCTGGTCGATGCCCGTCAAGTGGCCATGTACGTAACTCGAAACATGACTGATCTGTCATTTCCCGAGATCGGCAAGGAGTTCGGCAACCGCGACCACACAACAGTGATGCATGCCTGTCGCAAGATCGAAGGACGAATGGGTGAACGTCAGCAAATCTTCGACAAGGTCACCGAACTTCAACATCGACTGACCAGCTCATCGTGACCACCGCACTAATCCCCACCTCGGCAAAACTGGAAAGCCTTGGGGACTTCTTGGGCATGAGTTCGGGAGACAGGGTGGACGAACACCGAGCTTTCCACCACTACGTTGAACTCTCGCCGCGAGTCTGTGCACCAAGTGGGACACGGTGTGGACGCGACTTCCGCGTAGTTTCAAGGCAGAATCCCCTTCATCCACAATCCACAGCCCCTATGGACTTCTATTATCTGGATTCCATACAACCAGGAGACGTAATAGCACCATGGGCATGAAGTTCCGATGCGAACGAGACACCCTCGTCGAAGCATTAAGTGCGGCTGGTAGGGCCGTCACAACCCGAGGTGGTGCGTTACCGGTTCTGGCCGGCGTTCATCTCGAACTCGCCGGTGATCGCCTTGTGGTTACCGGTAGTGACCTCGATCTCACCATCAAGGTTCGTATCGAAGTAGCAGGCGCCGAAGATGGTGTTGCGGTGCTTCCTTCGAAATTGATTTCCGACGTTGTTCGTTCGTTGCGTCCAGGCTCAGTCGATATCTCGATCGAAGACGACGACGCTCGAGTGGTTTCGGCGCCTTCGGAATTTTCGATTCGCATAATTCCCGCCGACGAGTTCCCCGAACTGTCGAGTGCCGGCGGCGATGCGGTCACTCTTGATGCCGCGGCTTTCCGTGCCGCAATCGACCAGGTGGAAAAGGCGGCCTCGAGTGATGACGCCCGGCCGATTCTTACCGGCGTGCTGATGGCTGCGGAAGAAGATGGGCTGCGCCTGGTATCTACTGATTCGTACCGGTTATCGGTCCGTGACCTTTCCGGGACCACGATCTTGGGCGAAGGTCAGAAGGTCTTGGTACCGAGCCGAGCGCTCAAAGAGCTTTCGCGGGTCGTGGGCGATGCCGAAGAAATCACTCTTCGTCTGGGCGAGCGCGATGCTGGATTCGAGGTTGGTTCGATAACGGTTACGACTCGGCTAATCGAAGGAGACTTCCCCAACTATCGAGGTCTCATTCCCAGTAATCATCCCAACGCGTTGACCGTCAGTCGCGACTCGTTGCTTGATGCGGTCCGCCGAGTTCGTTTGTTGGCTCAGGAATCCACGCCAGTTCGCCTGGCAATGTCGGCCGATGGTCTGGAGTTGGTGGCGGTCACCCAAGACGTTGGTCAAGCCCACGAGTCGCTCGAAGCAACGTATGTGGGCACCGATCTGACCGTTGCTTTCAACCCCGAATATCTCATCGACGGGATCGAGGTTGCTCCCGGCGACGAAGTCGTGCTCGAGACCGTCGATGAGCTCAAGCCGGCTTTGTTGAAATCCAACGACGATCCGAATTTCTTGTATCTACTGATGCCAGTGCGGGTCAGCTGATTTCAACCGGTGAAAATCCGTTCGCTACAACTTGTTGATTGGCGCTCTTACGCCGCGGCCGACGTCGAGTTCGGTGACGGTCTCACCGCAGTTGTCGGTGCCAACGGCAACGGCAAGACCAACCTGATCGAAGCGATTGGTTGGATGGCCGGGATCGGGTCTTTTCGAAACGCTCCCGATGATGCGGTGGTGCGGCTGGGTGCCGATTCGGCTGTAGTTCGTGGAGAGATCGAGTCTCTTGATGGTCGCGAACAGCTGATCGAGATCGAGATCCGGCGCGTCGGCCGCAATCGGATTCAGGTCAACCGCAACCGAGTTGGCAGAACAAGCGACCTCGTCGGCGTTCTTCAGGTCACCGCATTTTCGCCTGATGACCTCGAGTTGGTAAAAGGCGGCCCGGCTCTACGTCGGTCTTGGGTCGACACGGCGTTGGTTAGTAGACATGCCAAATATGGGGCGTTGCGTAGCGACGTCGAGCGGATTCTTAAACAACGCAACGCTTTGCTTCGTTCGGTTCGTGGGCGTCTTGATTCTGATGCGGCATTCACGCTCGACGTGTGGGACGCAAAACTCGCCGAATCAGGGTCCCAGCTTCGATCGGCTCGGTTGTCATTGCTCGAGGAGATGGCCGCCGATCTCGTCGCTGCGTACGACGCGGTGGCGCAGCGAACATCTGATGTGGCGGCTGGCTACAAGTCCTCATGGGGGAGTGACCTAGCAGAAGCGCTCGAAGCCGCCCGAGAAGTTGACGTGCGTCGCGGCGTCACCACAGTGGGTCCGCACCGAGACGAGATCGTGTTGAGTATTAGCGGGGCGCCGGCTCGCACCCATGCCTCTCAAGGAGAACAGCGATCTTTGGCGCTCAGTTTGCGTCTCGCCGCCGACGCGGTAGTTCGTTCGGCTGGTGTGGCCGAGCCGGTATTGCTGTTGGATGATGTATTTTCTGAGTTGGACCCTGATCGGGCCGCAGCATTGCTCGCGGCGTTGCCGTCCGGGCAGCGCATATTGACAACCGCAGCGGGTCTTCCCCCCTCAGCCGAACCGGATCAAGTTTTGTATGTTCAAGACGGCGTCATTGGCAAAATGGGCCGGGACGGGTCAGAGTCTTGACATGGCTCTGAGACCCAAGCGTGATCGTGGTCCCCAGCCGATTGCCCGCAGTATCGACCGGCTGCTAGGCAACCTCAACGCGCCCCCAGTCGATGTCCTCGGCGTCATCTTCCACGATTGGGAATCTATTGTGGGTCCCGACATTGCTGTGCACACTCGACCGGTGGCAATCGAGGGTGATCGCCTCAGTGTCGTGGCCGACGATTCGGCGTGGGCCAACGAGTTCAAATGGCTCGAGCCGCAGGTGCTGAAGAGGCTCGAAGAGGCCACAGAATCGGGTCGTATAACGCGCCTGATGGTGAGGGTTCAGAGGCGCGAATGACAACGCTGTAACTGGTAGGCTTGCAGGACCGTGTTCGGCCCTTGCGACCAGCGCTTTTTGAGCGCCACGACCCCGTTTGAAACCCGTCTATTTGCTTGCCAGGCCAGGGATTTTTCAACTCGGACAGTTGCGGTTTCGGCGAGTCGAATTCCTTCAACGATCAACCCTCTTTTTGTTCGTTGTAGATCAACCAGGAGTCTGCTGTGACCACTGCGAATGAGCCGTCGTACGGAGCTCAAGACATCACCGTTCTCGAAGGACTCGAAGCAGTCCGTAAACGTCCTGGTATGTACATTGGCTCGACCGGACCAACAGGGTTACATCACCTTGTCTGGGAGGTTGTCGACAACTCGGTCGACGAAGCAATGGCCGGCCACTGTTCTCGAATTGATGTGTCGATTTTGGCCGATGGGGCCTGCGAGGTTGTCGACGATGGGCGAGGCATCCCAGTCGACAAACATCCCAAATACCCGGACATGTCCGCGGCAGAGGTCGTGTTGACGGTCTTGCATGCCGGTGGCAAGTTTGGCGGCGATGGCTACAAGGTTTCGGGCGGACTCCACGGCGTAGGCATCTCGGTGGTCAATGCCTTGTCTCGACGCGTCGAGGTCGAAATCGATCGTGACGGAACGCGCCATTCCATGGTGTTTGGCGACGGCGGCGAACTCAAGCAACGATTGGGGCCAGCCGGAGACTCGCCGATAGTCGACGGAGTGCCCCGCACCGGAACCACCGTGCGTTTCTGGCCCGACGGCACCATCTTTGACGAAACCGTTTTCCGGTTTCAGACCTTGCTCGAACGTTTCCAGATGATGGCGTTTCTCAACCGCGGGCTCGAGATTCGGGTTCGTGATCTTCGAGACACGAACGTTCTCACCGCTTCCAAGCCGGTCGACGCAGTCAACCAAGACGACGATGTCGAGGATTGCGGCGACGATTCCGACGGCTGGGTTCGGTTCAAATACGACGGCGGAATCATCGACTTCGTTAGTCACATCAACGCGTCCAAAGAAGCGCTCTTCTCGACGGTCGGATTCTTTGAGGGCGCCGAAGACATCGATAAGAATGCCCACGAAGTCGAAATCGCGTTCCAGTGGAACACCGGCTTCAATTCTGACGGTTTGCACAGTTTCGCCAACGGCATTGCCACCCTCGAAGGAGGCATGCACGAGCAAGGGTTTCGCACCGCTGTGACCCGAACCGTCAATGCCTACGCTCGCGACAAGGGCATCCTCAAGGACAAAGACGACAACCTCACGGGCGAAGACATCCGCGAAGGGCTCACCGCCATAATTTCGGTTCGCATCGGCGAACCTCAGTTCGAAGGCCAGACCAAATCGAAGCTCGGCAACGTGTCAATGCGTTCGCTGGTCGAACGGGTAACCAACGAACGTATGGCCGACTGGCTCGAAGAGCATCCTGGCGAGGCGAAGGTGGTTGTCAACAAGGCCACCAACGCCGCCCGAGCGCGAGTAGCCGCGGCCGATGCCCGTAAAGCAATCCGGTCCAAGTCGTTGCTTGATGGCGCGGGGATGCCCGACAAACTCAAAGATTGTTCGGCCAAGGAACCTGAGGTCCGCGAACTTTTCATCGTCGAGGGTGATTCGGCCGGCGGCTCCGCGGTTCGAGCCCGCGACCCGCGTACGCAGGCGATCTTGCCTATCCGGGGAAAGATCCTCAATGTCGAGCGGGCCCGCATCGACAAGATGCTCAAGAACAACGAGGTCCAAACCCTCATTACCGCTATTGGTGCTGGGTTTGCCGAAGAGTTTGACATCGAGCAGGCCCGCTACCACAAGGTGATCCTGCTCGCTGATGCCGACGTCGATGGCAGCCACATCCGTACGTTGCTGCTTACGTTCTTTTTTCGGCAGATGCGACCACTGGTCGAGGCCGGCTTTGTCTACATTGCCCAACCACCTCTTTACAGCACCAAAATCTCCAACAAAGAGACGGTGTATCTCAAAGACGACGCAGCCAAGGACGACTTCATGGCTAGCCGGCCCAACTACACCAAAGATTTCCAGCGTCTCAAAGGTCTGGGCGAAATGGACTGGGACGAACTGCGAGACACAACCATGGATATCGGATCGCGTTCGTTGCTGCGGGTGTCGGTTGAGCAAGCCGCTATTGCCGACGAGGTGATGTCGATTCTCATGGGCGACGACGTCGAGCAACGAAAGAACTTCATTGTGACCAACGCCCGCGAAGTACGGAACCTGGACTTCTAATGAGCGATACTCCACCACCTTCTGACGTTGACGGCGAGCTCGATAACGACGGCGAGAACGACGATGTCACGGTCATCGAAATCCAAGAGGAGATGGAAAGCTCCTTTCTCGACTACGCGATGTCGGTCATCATCAGCCGAGCCCTACCGGATGCCCGTGACGGCCTGAAGCCGGTGCATCGCCGCATTTTGTGGTCGATGTATGACCAAGGTTTTCGGCCCGATCGCAATCACGTCAAATGTGCCCGCGTCACCGGCGATGTGATGGCCCGATTCCATCCTCACGGCGACAGCGCCATCTACGATGCGCTGGCTCGCATGGCTCAGCCATTCTCGTTGCGTCACCCGCTCATCGATTTCCACGGAAATTATGGTTCGCCCGAAGATCCGCCGGCCGCCGCTCGCTACACCGAGTGCAAGTTGGACTCGTTGGCCATGCAGATGTTGGCCGATATCGACGAGAACACCGTTGACTTCATCGACAATTATTCGGGCGACTTTGTTGAGCCCGCCGTCTTGCCGGCCCGTTTTCCCAACCTGCTGGTTAACGGCAGTCAAGGAATCGCGGTGGGGATGGCGACCAATATCCCGCCTCACAACCTTCACGAAGTTTGTGACGCGGTGGCTCACTTGCTCCACAATCCCGACGCGTCGACCGACGATCTCATGGAGTTTGTGCGGGGACCAGATTTCCCTACAGGCGGGCAGATCCTTGGTCGTGTAGGCATCGAATCGGCATACAGAACCGGCCGCGGTTCGGTAAAGATGCGGGCCTCTACCGAAGTGGTCGAAAAAGGTAATGGCCAGGCCATCATCGTCACCGAGTTCCCGTATCAAGTTTCGGCGGGGGCGGTGGCTCGCAAGATTTCGGAATTGGTGAACAGTCGTGAGCTAGACGGAATCCGCGACATCAACGATGAATCCAGCGGTGACGACACTCGGTTTGTGATCACCCTCAAACGAGACGCCAACCCCGAGGTTGTGCTCAACAACTTGTGGAAAGCGACTCCGCTGCAAACCAGTTTCGGTGTGAACATGGTTGCGCTGGTCGGCGGCGTGCCTCGCACGCTCAATCTTCGTGATGCCCTGGTTGCGTATGTAGATCATCAAATTGTGGTGGTCACCCGCCGGTCCGAATACCGGCTGGATCAGGCTCAAAAGCGCCTCCACATCGTCGAAGGACTGATCAAGGCTCTCGATCTCATAGACGAGATCATCACCACAATTCGAGGCAGCGAAGATCGGGGCGCGGCCCGCACCGCGCTGATGGCCGAACCATTCGTCTTCAGCGAGGTTCAGGCCAATCACATTCTCGATATGCAGCTTGGTCGTTTGACTCGGCTGGGTCGGGCCGATCTCGAATCCGAAGCCGACGACCTTGGCGAGACCATCGCGGGTCTCGAAGCGATTCTTGGCGACGATCTCAAGCTACGAGAAGTGATCGTCGAAGAGTTGAGCGCCATTCGCGAAAAGTTTGGCGAACCCCGACGCTCGAGCCTCGAGATCGACCCCGGCGAGTTCGACATCGAAGATCTGATCGATGACGACCCGTTGGTGTTCACGATGACCGCAACCGGTTACGTCAAGACCACCCCCGCTGAGGAGTTCCGGTCCCAAGGCCGAGGGGGGCGCGGCATTGCCGGCGCCAAACTCAAAGACGAAGACACCGTTACTCATCTGATCCAAACTTCCGCGCACTCTTACCTCTTGTTTTTCTCCACCCGAGGCCGGGTCTATCGGCTGAAGGCTCACGAGATTCCTGTGGCCAGCCGAACTGCTCGAGGCAACGCGATTGTGAACTTGTTGCCGCTGCAAGACGGCGAAACAATCCAAGCAATCATCGATACCCGGGACTACGAAACCAAGCGATATCTGTTTTTTGCAACGGCAAAGGGCCGAGTCAAGAAGACTCGTTTCAATGCCTACGATTCGTCTTTGCGGGCCGGACTCATCGCCGTCAAGCTCAATGACGATGACGAATTGGTCGAGGTGATTCCCACCAACGGGGTCTTCGATATTTTGTTGTCATCAAGGTTTGGTCAAACAATCCGGTTCAAAGAAGAGCAAGTTCGCGAGATGGGCCGCAATGCGGCCGGCGTGTTGGGACTCAAGTTCAAGAAGTCGGGCGACGCCGTCGTGGCCTGCGATATCGCTCGCGACGGGGCGACCCTTTTGCACATCACCGAGCGGGGCTACGGCAAGCGAACATCGGTCGACGACTACCCAACCAAGGGCCGTGGCGGTATGGGGGTCGTCGGTATCAAGGTAAGCGACGAGAAGGGCCCGGTGGTCGGCACTCTGGTGGTTGACGACGACGACGAGATCCTTGCGGCCACCCGCCATGGGGTGCTTATCCGCACGAGCGCCAGCGACATCTCGGTCCAGGGCCGCTCGGCTAGCGGTGTCAAGGTCATCACCCCCGACGACGACGATGTGGTTGCGTCTATTGCGCTGGTGACCCAACCAGACGAACTCGAAGATTCCGAAGGTTCCGGCGATTCGGAGGAACCGGGCGATCCAGATGCTTCACTAGAGACGGATCCGCCGGTCGAAGGATAGTTCTCGGCGTTTCCACCGCAGCTTCCCCGCTCTTTGTCACAGACCCCCGAGCGGGGGAGATAGAAGTTTCACAATGAACCGGTTCTGGACTTGCCGACCGCGTGGTGAGCGCGGCCAGGCGCTGCCGTGGATGATGTTGGTGTTGTTGATGGCAATGGGTCTCGCTGTGGTGGCTGGTCAAGTCGGTCGCATTCTCGATGACTCTGCTCAAGCTCGTACCGCGGCCGACGCCGCCGCGTTGGCTGGGGCGGTGCAAGGCCGAGCGGCGGCCGTGCAATACGCCGAGATGAACGAAGCAGAACTGGTGGAATTCGAGCGAACGGCGCACGGTGTGACGGTGCGCGTAAGGGTTGGACGCGCGACCGCGACATCAGATGCCGACGCCACCGTGGTGTGGCGCCCCGGTTCTAATGGTGGGTGAAGCGGGCCTGCGCCTGTGATCCCCTACACTTCTCTCTGCCCATGAGCGAACTATTTGACAACGACGACAACGCTTTCAAGTTGGCTCCAGGTGAGGAGTTCATCCTTCCTGGCGACGAAGATCTTGACGCCCCCGAGTCAATGGGGGTGCCTGCGGCGCAACGTCCCGGAGCCGTCTCCGGCCCAACGCGTGCACCTCGCCCAACCTGGTTCGACAAGCGAGCCGCCGGAAAGCTTCGGGCCCGCAAAGTCCGGCGTCTTGTGCGACACGTAGAGCCTTGGTCGGTGCTCAAGATCTCGCTCATTTTTTACTTCTGTTTGTGGGTGATCTTGCTCATCGCTGGTGTGATCTTGTGGAGCTTGGCCGTTAGCTCCGGCACGATCGACAACGTCGAGACGTTCGTAACCGAATTGTTCGCGCTCGAAAGTTTCTCTTTCAACGCCGACCAAATTTTCCGGGCCAGCGCCATTGGCGGGCTTGTGTTGGTGGTGGCCGGGGCCGGATTCACGGTGCTTATGGCCGTGTTGTTCAACCTGATTTCTGATCTCACCGGGGGCATGCGTTTCACGGTGGTCGAAGAAGAAACTGCTCGTCCTCGCCCAAAGCGGCTTCGTCCTCGCAAAGGTCTGTTGGAGAGGGTCAATCCATCGGCCGCTCCCGCCGGAATCATGCCCGCTCAACCGCCTA
>CAZDEB010000013.1:46115-63709 GCA_964504305.1 uncultured Candidatus Nemicrothrix sp.
GTCGAAGCCGACATTGAGCCAGAGGTGGCTACTGAGGGCGACCCCCGGTAACGTTGTCGGCCGCACGGGGCTATAGCTCAGTTGGTTAGAGCGCACCCCTGATAAGGGTGAGGTCGCAGGTTCGACTCCTGCTAGCCCCACGCATCGTGCGCCCCTACACTTGCCGGGTCCTGGCGCGGCCGGGCCGAGTCAATGGAGGCGTTCATGGGTGGTGGTTTGATCACATTGATCCGGCGGGCCTTTGTGGCGCTCGGAGCGGGGATTGCTATCGCGGCGGCGATTCGGGTTCGGGGCAGTGGCGGAGTCCCGCCTCAAACGGGCGGCTGGCGCGAACTGCGCGGTGACGATCTCCGATGAGAGTTTCCCAGTGACGCACGTGGTGGTGTTGGGCGCTGGTGCCACCGGCGCACGCGTGGCGCGTCAACTTCGATCGAGCGGACTTGTCGAGTTGGTAGAGGTGCGCGACCCGAACGCTGATCGGCTTCAACATCTGGTGACTTCGTTGGGGCGAGGCGCTATGGCGGGCGTTGGTCGTTCGTTGAGTGCCGACGTGAACGTGGTGGTTCTGGCTACGCCCCCCGGAAGCCAGGTTGGCCAGGCGCGGCGCGCCATTAGGGCCGGGATTGGTGTGGTCACGACCTCAAACCAAACTTCGGAGGTTCGCCGCCTACTGGCACTGGACAGCGAGGCTCGTAATGCTGCGGTGCCTTTGGTGGTGGGCGCCGGGTTCATGCCCGGTCTGACCTGTTTGTTGGCCCGCCACGGCGCTCGAGAGTTTGACGAGATCGACGAGATTCATGTCGCCAAGGTCGGTACCGGTGGTCCGGCGTGTGCTCGCCAACATCATCGGGCTCTGAGCTCAAACGGCATCGATTGGCGTGACGGCAAATGGATGCGGCGCGCTGGTGGATCGGGCCGAGAACTTGCTTGGTTTCCGGATCCGGTGGGGGGACGAGATTTATACCGGGCGGCTCTACCCGACGCCTTGTTGCTGGTCCCGCACTTTGATGGTGTGCAGCGCGTGACCGCCCGTCAGGCCGCCACTCGTCGAGATCGGCTCACTGCGCCTCTGCCGATGTTGCGGCCTCCCCATGTTGAGGGTGGGATCGGAGCGATTCGGGTCGAGCTTCGTGGTCGGGTGGGCGTCGAGCGTCGGGTTTCGGTTTACGGCGCTATCGAACGGCCGGCCGTTGGGGCCGGAGCAATGGCGACCGCGGTAGCGCTCGAGTACCTGCAGTCGCGGCTGAGCGTGGGGGCCTATGGGTTGGCCGGTATTGAGGACACTGTCTCGATGCTCGACACGCTCGCTGACAGAGGCGTCAAGCCGGTGCGGTTCGAAGGTGTTGCGACGTTCGTTTGAGTGGGGTCGTTTAGTCGGGCCCGATCCAGGGTCGAAAGTCTTTGTCTCCCCCGGGCAGGTTGCGGCGGACAACAATCCAAAGAGGCCATAAAGGTCGACCATGGGCTGGCCGAAACTCATTGCAGACAACGACGACTCGGGAGAAAAAGGAAGATTTCCGAGAAATCGCTAAAGGTTCTTGGCGACCCCGTCGACACCTCTTTCGCTGGAAAAGGTCCGGGGAAACTCCCCGGTGCGATAGATGGGATTACCGGGGCGATGAATCAGGGCGAGAACGATCAGAAACTGCGCAGCACACGAGCCAGTCGGCGTCGAGTGCGACCGACCCAAGGGGCGGGGTCGATGGATGCGAATCTGGCCGAAATGATCGAAGACAATTTGCCGCTCGTGAAGCACATCGTGTTTCAGGTTGCTGTTCACTTTCCCCGACACGTAGACCGTGACGACTTGGCCCGGGCTGGAGCCCTTGGTCTCGTCGAGGCGGCCCGGCGCTACGACGAAAGTCGGGGCGTACCCTTTGATCGGTTCGCCGCTCAGCGAATCCGGGGATCGATTCTCGACTCGGTTCGTGCTGCTGACTGGGCTCCGCGTTCGGTGCGCAACCTTGCTCGAAAGCTCGAGAACGCCGAACAGCGTCTGGCCACCGAGCTTGGCCGGGTGCCCAACAAGACCGAGATGGCCGAAGCACTGGGTATGAGCCAGTCTGAGCTCAATCGACTGCAGGATCGTATGTTCCGCAGTGTCGTCTTGGCTCTCGAACATGAGACTGCTGACGAGGTAGAGAAGGACCTGACATTGGTTGATGTGCTGGTTGATCAGCAATCGATCGAACCGTCAGCGGAGCTCGAAACTCGAGAGCTCCACGGCTACCTGCGCGATGCCATTTCTTTGTTGCCGGAGCGACACCGACTGGTTGTTGTGGGTTACTTCCTCGAAGGTCGCACCTCTCAAGAGTTGGCCGACTTTCTTGGCGTTACCGAGAGTCGCATCAGTCAACTTCGGTCAGAGTCGTTGCTCATGCTGCAGGCGGGAATCGAGTCGCAATACGTTGCTGACTCGCCCGATCCGTGCGAAGTCACGGGCCGAGTGGCCCGTCGCAAAGCGACATACGCCAAAGACATCAGCCAGGCGTCGGCGTTCGGCGATCGGATGGAGCTCATCAACTTGATCGAGTCGAACGCCCCGGGAAGAGCGTCGTTGGCATTTTGATATGAGGATTCCCGTTCCGGCTTCTCCCAGGTAGCCGGACGGGGCAGGTTTCCCCCGGTAACGTGACGACCCATGGGTCGTCACTTTTCCGTTTTGTCAGCAGTTATTTTGTTGGTCGGACTTGTCGCGGCGAGTTGTGGCATAACCCCAGAGAACGAACCGATTGCCGGCAGTGACGCCGGTGATCCATGTCCGGCGGTGGTCCGCGTCGAACCAACCGAACTCGTAGTTGGCGAAGTGATGTCGTCTTCGGTATCGGCGGCCAATCACGTCTTGTGCCCTGGGGCCTTCGAGACGAGTCCTCCCATGAGTGGCGACCACTTCCCGGCTTGGCAGAACTGCGGGTTCTACGATCGTGCGGTCAGAGACGAAACGGCGACCCACTCTCTCGAGCATGGCGCGGTTTGGATTGCCTATGATCCCGACCTCGAAACAGCGATGGTCGACGAGATCCGGGCTCTCACCCAAACCGATGATCATTTTTTGGCCGCGCCGTATCCCGGACTAAAGAACCCGATCGTCTTGTCGGCCTGGCAGAGGCAGGTAGCCGTTGACACGATCTCTGATCCGGCGGTAGCGAGCTTTGTGGCCGATCAGCTTGGGCGGGTGTCAAAGACCGCTCCCGAGGCGGGTGTCAGCTGTGAAGGAGGCGTAGGGGAACCCGGCGGCGACCCTGATCTGCAGTACGCCGAAGCCTACGAGTACTACCGCTCCCAGTAGCTCAACTAGTAGGGCTGGACCCGCTCGATCAGATTGTCGTGGATATGGCCGTTGCTGGCCACCCCGGAACCTCTAGCCCATGTGTCGGACCCGACATCGCCTGATGCGGCACTGAACTTGCCACCTGCTTCGGTGATGATCACCGACATTGGGGCCAAGTCCCACGGGTTGGCTTGGGGATCGATCATGGCGTCGGCGCGGCCGGTGGCCACGAGGGCATAGCCGTAGGCATCACCCCAGGTACGAACAGTGGCGGGGGACTGGTGTAGTCGCTGGAGTGCGGCGTCGGGCCAGTATCCAAACCCGCTGGTCATTACGTACGCCTCTTCGAGGAGGCGAGTTGTGCTCACCGCACAGGGGCGGTCATTGACGGTGGCGCCGCGGCCGCGGCCCGCTGCCACGACCTCGCCGAGAGCTGGGAGATAGATCACTCCTACTGCCGGACCGTGTTCGTCGACGAGGGCAATCAGCGTTGCATATAGCGGCACGCCTCGGGCAAAGGCTTTGGTTCCGTCGATCGGGTCCACTATCCAGGTACGACCGGTGGTGCCGGATTCGTCGTGGTGCTCTTCGCCCATTACCGCGTCGTCGCCAAAGGCGCTCCGCAATTGCTCGCGCACGAGCGTCTCGGCCGCGAGGTCGGCGCGGGTAACGGGGGTGCCGTCGGTTTTGTGTCCGACGTCCAGGTCTGGGTTCTGAAACCATTTGAGGGTTGAATCGCCGGCTATACGAGCGAGTTCGGTCGCGAAAGCAAGATCGCTGGGGTTGGCGGCGGGGACGGCGGGGCCGGGGTCAGTCATGAAGTCGATGGGCCAGATGCTGATGCCGGTCGTGGTCGGCGCGGAAAGAACCCCGATGTGCGATCGGCGTAAGTGTCGTAGCCTTGGCGTCGTTTTCGCAGGCCTCGTTCGAGCATGGGGACTCCGGAGACCTTCGTGAGCATGAAGGTCATGACCAATGGTCCGATAATTACGATTCGGGCGTCAGATGTTTCGGCGGCGACCAACCAGAGTCCCCACCACACGCAGAAATCGCCAAAGTAGTTGGGATGGCGGGTGTAGCGCCAGAGGCCTTCGTCCAGGATCTTTCCGGCATTGTCAGGGTTGGCCTTGAACCGTGCCAGTTGGCTATCGCCCACCGTTTCAAAGAACAAGCCGATGCCCCAGACAACAACACCGACCACTGCCAGGGGACCAACGCGAGGATCATCTGGGGTCATGGCCAGTTGTATCGGTGTGCTAACGACGAACATCACGATGCCATGAAACGCAAACACCGTTACGAGGCTCTTTAACGCAAAAGATCTACCTTGGCGCCGTCGCATTGATTGATAGCGGTAGTCCTCGCCCTTGTTGTGGTTCCGCCAATAAAGGTAGGCAGCGAGGCGGAGGCCCCAGATACTGGTCATCGCCACCAAGAGGTTGGACCGATCAGACTCGCCATCGCCGATAATCCAACCGGTCCAAGCAATGGCCACGAAACCGAGTCCCCACACGATGTCGACAATGCTGGCGTTCTTGAGTTTGAGGCTGAGTAGCCAAACCGCCACCATCAACACCGCTACGACAATGCCGCTAGCGGCCAAAACATCTGCGTGGTTAGTCACGGGCTTGTCCTTCTAGTTGTTGATGGATCCACTCGTCCATTTCGAGCCATCGGTCGATGAACCAGTCGACGAGTTCTTCGTCGTCGCCGGGGAGGCTATTGCGGTCGTAACGCGTGGCGTGGATCTGGACAGGACGATCAGAGGTGATGGTGTTGCTGATCTCTTTGATAGAGGCGCAGCCTTCGAGGCCAACGTTGGACATGATCACCACGTCGGCGGCCGGCGCCCCTTTGAGAAGCGCCAATGTACCCGCAGGCCGGGGCGGCAATACGTACCGCAAGGCGTCGGCCTTTTCGGCGAGTTTCGGCCGAGTTTTGGCCAGCCTTTCTATAGCCCGAACATGACGTTGCGGAGTTCGAAAGGTGCCCTCGGGGAAGATCACGCCGGTGGACTGGTCATTGATCCCGGCCGCCAGCGACTCGATCCGGTTGAACATCGGCGATCCCGGTTGTGGTGCTCGATCGATCCAAACGTTGGGTGTGCGGTTGCCGATCAGATCCATCGCCGGCGCCCACTGAAGATCTTGTTTGAGGGTGTAACGCGGTTGAATTCCAACCCGGTGCAGTGCTATCAGCGGCACGATGGCGTCGATGTGGCTGGCGTGGCGGCCGACGATGATGGCGTTGCCAGGGGCGAGGGCCTCTGGATTCTGGGATATGAAATCGATGCCCGCGAATCGATGAAGGTTCCGCAGGTGTTGTTCGGCCCACCAGAATTCGAGGGCGTAAGCCGTGGGGATCCGTTTAGGAGATTTCTTGCGACCGACGTACCAAAGGGCGATGGCCGCGGCGCCAATAACGCTGGCTGCTTCGGTCGCCAAGGTTGCCGTTATCAAGAGCCACACCCGGCTGCGGCGACCGCGGCGCGACCCAGTCGACGCGTCGATTACCCATAACAACGGGGCGACGACCAGGGACAGCACAATCATCACCACCGCGAGGGCGGAGACCGTGGTGATCGAGATTGGTCGACGAATTGCGGGGCGAGGAAGGCGGGCCACGGATCAAGACCGTACTGTGAGTGCATGTCCGATGCTTCTTTGTGGTCGCCGAGCCCCCAGCGAGTGGCCGGCTCGAACCTCGCTCGATTCCAACGATTCGTCGGTCACGCTGTGGGCGTCGAAGACGAGGTCGACTATCCCGCGATACATCGATGGTCCATAGCGAAGCCCGAAGAGTTCTGGGCTGCGGCATGGGATTTCTGCGGCGTGATCGGGGATCGAGGCGAGCGTCTTGTCGAACCGGCCGACGAGTTCCGACACACCCGATTTTTGCCTGACGCAACCCTCAACGTTGCCGAGAACTTGTTGGGCGATGCCACCGACGACATGGCGATGATGTTTCGGGGCGAAGACGGCGAATCGGTCGATGTCACCCGTGGCGATCTTCACCAGATGGTGGGCCGAATCCAGCAGTTGATGTTGGCCAACGGCGTCGAACCTGGAGATCCGGTGGCGGCGTGGCTGCCCAACCGGCCCGAGACCTACGCGGTGATGCTGGCGGCGGCCGGGTTGGGTGCGGTGTTTGCCAGCACCTCTCCCGATTTCGGTGTTGACGGAGTCGTCGACCGTTTCAGTCAGATCGCCCCGAAGATGTTGTTTGCTGTGCCGGCGTATTCCTACAACGGCAAACGCCACGATTGTCTCGAACGATTGAGCGACATCAAGGACGCGTTGGCCTCAGTCAAGGAAACAGTGTTGGTCGAGCCGGGCTGGCTTGACGACGCCGACGACGCCGCTGTGATCACCCGTCGCCTCCCGTTTGATCATCCCTGGTATGTGCTGTTCTCGTCCGGCACGACCGGAAAGCCAAAGTGCATAGTTCACCGGGCCGGAGGGGTGCTGCTCAAACACCTCGTCGAGCATGTGTTGCACTGTGACGTATCGCCCAACGATCGACTGTTTTACTTCACCACGGCCGGCTGGATGATGTGGAACTGGTTGGCCTCGGGGTTGGCCACCGGAGCCACGCTGGTGCTCTACGACGGAGCCCCGACGTTTCCTGACGCCAATCGATTGTTCGACCTGGCTGACGAGACGGCAATCACGTTGTTTGGCACGTCGGCCAAGTTCATCGAGGCGTGCGCCAACGCCGGCATTCGACCGATCGATAGCCACGACTTGTCGTCGCTACGGGCGCTCACATCCACCGGATCGACGCTTTCGCCCGAAGCGTTCGAATGGGTGTACGACGCTGTAAAACACGATCTGCACTTGGCATCGATCTCGGGTGGTACCGACCTTTGCGGATGTTTGGTCCTGGGTGATCCGACTCGGCCGGTTTATGCCGGTGAGATTCAGGCCCCAGCGTTGGGTCTCGAAATCGATGTGGTCGATTCGAACGGTCAGTCGGCACCAACCGGTGTCGAAGGCGAGTTGGTGTGTCGCACCCCGTTCCCGTCGATGCCTCTGCAATTTTGGGATGACCCCGACGATGTTCGTTATCGCGCCGCGTACTTCGACCGATTCGAAGGCTTGTGGCATCACGGCGATTTTGTGGCCAGGAGCGAACATGGCGGCTTTGTGATCTCGGGCCGCTCCGACGCCACCCTCAATCCCGGTGGTGTCCGTATCGGAACCGCCGAGATCTACCGCCGTGTCGACACGATGCCCGAGATAGACGAAAGCGTCGTGGTTGGTCAGCCTTGGGACAACGACACCCGGATTGTGCTGTTTGTGAAGATGGCTGCCAACTGCGAACTCGACGAGGCCCTGATCCAACGCATCAAAGGCAAGATTCGCGCCGAGGTCACGCCTCGCCACGTGCCGGCGGTTGTCGCCGCCGTCCCCGACATTCCCCGCACGAGGTCGGGAAAGATCACCGAATTGGCGGTCCGAGACGTGATAGTTGGACGGGCTTTACACAACGTCGAGGCCCTTGCCAATCCCGAAGCGCTCGAGTACTTCCGCGATCGTCCCGAGTTACGGCGTGGGGACCCGAAACGCGGGGGCTTTGGGAAATAGCGCCCGCATCCGGTGCGGGACCTCGAATGGTTTCCATGTGCCAACCGGCTGAGCCAGACGATCAGTGACCACTATGAGCGCCGAGGGATTGTGACCGAGCCCGCAGTGACTGCCGTAAACCTCGACGTTCTCGGTTTGTGGGAGGTGGCGGTTGAGGCAGTGATGCCAGCGAACGACCCCGTCGGTTCGGGTGTAGATCGATGTTGCCGGCACTTCGAGCGGCTCGCGAATATAGGACGGCACCCGCATTTCGAGATGAGAGGCGTGACGGTGGCGAAGGGCGCTGTAAATCGGCGAAACCGCGGAATCTTCGGGTGATTCGATCTGAAACGGGCTACCAAGCGTGATGACTTGGCGAATCGTATGAGGGGCGAGCCGAGCGAGTTCGCGGGCGAAGATGCCACCCAAACTCCACCCGATGATGTCGATACGACCATGACGAGCGTGGAGTTCGTCGAGTCGTTCGACAATCCCATCGAGAATCTCGGGGGTAGGACCAAGGTTGCGGCCCAGTTCCCACCCGTAGGTGGTGTGGCCCAGCTTCGAAAGTGTGGTGCGCAGCGGAACGGTTGACCCGTCACCGCCGAGGAAACCAGGCATCACAAAAACCGGTCGATTTCCGCGAGGCAACCACCGACGCATGAGCGGTGCGGTGGCCGCGTAGGTACCAAGTTCGGGCACGGCGCGTAGTTCCGCGACCGCTCGCAGCAGGTTTCGAGCAGAGGGCATTACCTTAATGGTGCCAGAAAGTGACGTCAGAGGCACCGTCCGCCATGATGGGAAAATGTCAGGCCACGATTTGGTAATACGCGGTGCCACGGTAATTGACGGGACGGGCGGCCCCCGTCGGGGTGCCGACGTTGCTGTTGATGATGGTTTAGTGAGCGACGTCGGACGCGTCGACGGTAAAGGAAATCGGGAGATCGACGCTGACGGTGCGCTGCTGATTCCGGGATTTGTCGACATCCACACCCACTACGACGGTCAGGCCACGTGGGAAGACACGATGCAGCCATCTTCTTGGCACGGTGTCACAACCGCGGTGTTTGGGAACTGCGGAGTCGGGTTCGCGCCGGTCCATGCCAGCGATCATCAGCAGCTGGTCGAGTTGATGGAAGGGGTCGAGGATATTCCGGGCACGGCCCTCCACGAAGGTTTGCCGTGGACATGGAACTCGATGCCGGAGTACCTCGACGCTCTCGATGGGCCCAAAGACATGGATATCGCCGCGCAGGTCCCTCACGGGGCACTGCGCCTTCATGTGATGGGGGAGCGCGGTGCGGTTCGCGACACGGCAACGCCAGACGAGATTGCCGAGATGGGTAGTTTGGCGGCCGAAGGCATTCGAGCCGGGGCGCTCGGCTTCACTACGAGTCGCACAACCAATCACAAAACGGCCACCGGCTACTTCACCCCGACGCTGACCGCGGCTCGCCAAGAACTGGTTGGTATTGCCGAAGCGATCGGAACTACCGGCGCCGGGGTGTTGCAACTGGTGAGCGACTTCGGCGACTTGCACGGCGAGTTTGCCATGTTGCGAGCAATGGTCGAATCGTCGGGGCGCCCGCTCAGCTTTTCTCTCGCCGAGAGTCCGCGTGGCTATGGGTTTCATAGGGCCTTGCTGGCCGAGATCGAACAAGCCCAGGCCGACGGTTTGTCGATTACCGGGCAAACGGCGGTGCGGCCCATCGGTGTCCTGCTCGGTTTCGAGTGCACGCTCAACCCGTTCATGCGCAACCCCGTGTACCGCGAGATTGCCGAGCTTGATTTAGCGACCCGTACTGCGATGCTTCGTGATCAGGCCTTCCGCGACCGCCTGCTTAGCGTCGCCAACGACCAGCGTGAGGGTGATCTGCTGGGGGGTCGACTCATCCACAAATACGAGTTGATGTACGTCTTGGGCGATTCGCCGAGCTACGAACCAGACCCCGCCTCCAACATCGCGGCTCAGGCCGAGCAACTCGGTGTGAACGCGGCTGAGGTTGCGCTCGATGCGCTACTCGAACACAACGGCACTGCGATGCTCTGGTTGCCGTTCACCAACTTTGGTCAAGGCAATCTCGATGGCACCCGCGAACTTTTGACTCATCCGTACACCGTCCCTGGTCTCAGTGATGGTGGCGCTCATGTCGGAACAATTTGCGACGGCTCGTTCCCGACCACGCTGTTGCAGCATTGGGGCCGGGACCGTGATCGGAACCTGATCGACTTGGAGTTCTTGGTCAAACGTCAATGCCGCGATACCGCTCGGGCGGTCGGGTTGGGTGATCGAGGGGTGCTGGCGTCCGGCTATCGCGCCGACATCAACATCATCGACTTCGACCGTTTGCGAGTTCGACAACCCGAACTGGCCTACGACCTTCCGGCCGGCGGCCGGCGGATCGTCCAACGCGCCGATGGCTACATGCATACGCTGGTCGCCGGAGTCGAAACATACCGGGAGGGCGTCGACACCGGCGCTCGCCCCGGTCGACTCATCCGCGGTGCGCAACCGCAGCCAGCATGACCCCAACCCTGCTCGAGACGAACTGCCAATGGACCGCGGCCGACGTAGCCGACCCGGCGGCGTGGACCTACCAGCTGAGCGAGGACGACATAGACGAAGTCGAATCAGCGCTGGCTATCGCGCGCGCCGAGTGTCGCGATGTGCTCGACGTGAGGCGAGACAACTTTCCTCTTCCCGGCCTCGCCGTTGTTCTTGGTCACATCACCGAAGAACTGATCAACGGCCGCGGGTTCCAGCGAATCAGTGGGCTTCCAGTTGAGCGGCTCGGATTCGACAACGCGTCGTGGGCTTACTGGGGGATAGGGCTTCACCTCGGAACCCCCTGGCCCCAAAACGTCAAGGGTCACCTGTTGGGCGACGTCAAAGATCAAGGCAAGCGCTTGGACGACCCGACCGCTCGCGGCAACGAGTTGGGCGGTGTTGCTCAGCCCTTCCATTGCGATGGGTCAGATCTGGTTGGTTTGATGTGTCTCGACCCCGGCGTGACCGGCGGCGAAAGCATGATCGCCAACGCGGTGACCGCTCACAACTTGCTGGTCTCGTCAGATCCCGACCTAGCGGAGGTTCTTTACGAAGGCCTGCCGTACGATTTTCGGGGCGAGCAGCGCAAAGGAGGGGCACCGTTCTACTTCGTCCCAGCCTTCAGCGAGCACCACGGTCGGCTGTTCGTTCGTTACATCCCGCCTTACATCAAAGCCTCTCAGCGTCATCAAGACGCACCTCGACTCACCGATCAGCAACGCGCCGCGATGGCCAAACTCGACGGATTCATAGAAGATCCCGACAATCGAGTGGAGATGAGCTTCGAGGTCGGAGACATGCAGTTCGTGAACAACTATCACGTCTTGCACGGGCGGCGAGCCTACGAAGACGATGTCTCATCCGGTCGAGTCAGGTGGCTCAAACGTCTTTGGCTGGCCACCGATCGGTTGGGTCCTGATGATCGACCGGCCCGTTTCCAGTCGGCTGGCGCTACTGCTCACTGGAGTTCGTCACGCACTCAGGCGTGAGCTAGCCTCGAACTCTTCCCTTCTCTTGGAGAACTTGTGACTACTTTTCATGACTTTTCGATGACGTCCTTGGAGGGCGACGAGGTTGCGTTGGGCGATTTCGCCGGCTCGCCGTGTCTCGTCGTCAACGTTGCCTCCAATTGAGGACTGACGCCTCAGTACGCAGGTCTGCGTACTCTTCATCACGAAGACAACGGACTGCAGGTTCTCGGGTTTCCGTGCAACCAATTCGGTGCGCAAGAGCCCGGTGATGCCGAAGAGATCCGATCGTTTGTCACCGACAACTACAACATCGATTTCCCGATGTTCGCCAAGATCGAGGTCAACGGCGACGGCGCGTGCGATCTCTACAAGTGGCTACGTTCCGAGCAGCCCGGGGATGGCGAAACGTCCGATATCGGCTGGAACTTCGAGAAGTTCTTGATCAACGCCGACGGTGCTGTTGTGGCCCGGTTGTCGCCGATGGTTTCGCCCGAAGAAGTAAGCGAACAACTGGCCGACCTGCTGGCCTAGGTAGGTGTTCTTCCTTCGAGGCGGCGAGTCGTGGCGCGATCCCTTCGGGACTTACGCCGAACTTCGCGACTCGTCGCCGGTTCATCGGGTCGAAGGTACCGAACAAACTCCGACCTACTTTGTTCTGTCGCGCTTCGACGATGTCTATAACGCGGCCCGCGACACTGCGACCTTTTCGTCGGCGCAGGGCCTAACACCCGATGCCGATGGCATGGACATGTTTGGCGACAACGCCACCCCGATCGTGATGATGGATCCCCCGGATCACACCGCCATGCGGCGACTCGTGAGCCGCCCCATGACCCCTCGGCGGGTCGGGCTAATCGAAGACGCGGTGACCGAATTTGTTGATGCCCGCCTCGACCGGGTGGCCGACGCGGGCGGTTCGCCGGTCGACATCATCGAGACGCTGTTCAAGCCGCTGCCAAGTTTCGTGGTTGCGCACTATCTGGGGGTACCGGTCGAGGACCGCGGCAAATTCGATCGCTGGACGAGTGCCATTGTTGCCGCCAATGCCCAGGGTGATATCGGTGGGGCCATGGACGCGGCGATGGAGCTGTTTGGCTACGCCAACGAACTAATCGATCGTCGCAAGACCGAACCGGGCGACGATCTCGTAACCGACCTTGTAGAAGTAGGCGAAGACATTGCTTCCCCGATGTGGATAGTTGGCTTCGTTTTCACCATGGTTACCGGCGGCAACGACACCATCACCGGGTTGCTCGGCGGAGCAGCCGATCTGCTCACTGCCAATCGCGATCAACGCCACCGTCTGGTCTCGGATCCAACGCTGATAGCCCCGTCGATCGACGAGTTCCTGCGGCTGACCTCTCCGGTGCAGAACCTTGCCCGCACGACCACTACCAACATCAAACTCCACGACGTCGACATTCCCAAAGACACCAAAGTCATGTTGCTCTACGGGGCTGCCAACCGTGACGAACGAGAGTTTGGCGTCGACGCCGAATTGCTCGATGTCGGCCGCTCCATCGACAAGATCATGAGCTTTGGTTACGGAGCCCACCACTGCCTCGGTGCGGCCGCGGCCCGTCTGCAAGGCAAAGTTGCGCTGGGCCGGCTCCTGGCTCGATTCCCCAACTTCGCCGCCGACGCCAACGCCGGTCGATACGCCCCCGGCGGCTTCGTCAGGCGATTCGAATCGCTTCCCCTGAGCGCATCGTGAACAATGGCGCCATGACCCGGCCCCTCACACCAGACCAACTTGTCGAACTCGAACTGATCAAACGCTGCAAATACAAATACCTTCGTTTGGTCGATCAACATCGGTTCACCGAACTCAACGAAGTCATGACCGACAACTGCAGCGCCTCCTACAGCGACGGCAAGTACTCCTTCGACGGCCTCGAGGCCATCATCGCATTTCTCGAAGAATCGATGAGCTCCAACGAGTTTCTTTCCAGTCACGCCTGCCATCACCCCGAAATAGATCTCACCGGCACCGATTCGTCAGGACAACAAACGGCCACCGGAATCTGGAAACTCGAAGACCAAGTCATTGTTGGTGACTACGGAGTCAACCTTCGCGGCGCGGCTTTCTACCAAGACACCTACGTCAAAACCGTCGACGGATGGAAGCTCAGCCACACCGGATATCAACGCACTTTCGAAGAGATGTGGCCCCAATCCGGGATCGACGGCTTGAGTCTCCATGCCAACGGTTTCACCGGCATGAGGAAGTGACCCGTTTCGAGACGTGGTCGATCGCGGCGGTCAACCTCACCGAGCACGCCGACAACCCCGTCCACACCGTTGCCGGTGGGCTGGCCGCCGGATTCGACGGGGCAGTCGTTGCCGGCACCACAATCTTTGCCTACCTCACGAGACCGATCGCCCAAGCCTGGGGACCTGATTGGATCAGTCGCGGCGGTCTCGAAGTGTGGTTCCGTGGGCCAGTGCTGGCTGATGAACGGGTGGTTGTGAGCGAAGACTCGGCCGGCATCACCGCCACCGTCGACAGTCGGGTCTGTGCCGTGCTACACCCAGTCTTAGAGGCCGACACCCCCGAGCCGCCCGGCGGCAAACGTCTCGAGCCGGTCGGCTTCGAGCTCACCGACCGCTGGACCGGATACGCGGCCCGGGCCGGAGAAGACCTCGATCTTTACCGCACCCATGATCTGGTTCATCCCAGCGTTTGGCCGTGTCTCGCCAATCGAATCTTCGCCCGCCAATTGGTTGATGGGCCTTGGGTCCACACGCGCAGCCACATCACCCACCTTGGCGTGGCGCGACCTGGAGCAACAGTGATAGCCGAACCGTTCGAGATCGATCGCTTCACCACGCGGACGGGCGAACGGGCCATAGTCGATATTCGCTTCACGATCGACGACCAGCCAGTTGCTCGCGTCGAACACGAAGCGATCGTTCGGTTGAGCTAAGAACCGGGTTGCGTCACGATAGTGGCGGAGCGTCAGGCGGCAGAACCGTACGCGAGCCGTCGCTGTTCACAATGTTTCGGTGAACATCGCCGTAGTTGTTTTCGGTCCACTCCACGAGACGACCATCAGATGATTCGGTCCACCCACTCTTGCGTGCCCCACTCGACTCGGTAAACGAACGAGTGCGCTTCCCATCTTTGTCGACGGTTTCCTCGTAGTTGACGCCGTCGCCCGGAAGGCTGGATGTTGTCGAACCGTCCGGGTTGCGAGTCCGGTGCCACTCGTTGCCGTTGGCGTCGATAGCCGAATCACCTACGTCGCGGTTCGGATCGATCCCCGGACCGGTTACCTCGGCCTGGATCTTCTCCCAGTTGAGGTCCTCCGGGTTGGTGTCAATCGGAGAGCCGCCGGGGTCGCGTTCGGGGCCACGGTCCTCGGGCGGTATGCCCCTCGACTGAGGGGCGGTCGACGCGCCACCGCTTCCGCCCGTCGGAGCAACAAGACCGCCCGGGGCGGGAGGTGTGTCGGTGGGTTCCGGTGTTGGCTCATTGGCCGGTGAGGCGTTGCCGCGTTCCATGTGCGTTCCTTCTTTCGAGAAAGGGGTTAGCCCGGGCTACCGGTGATGGTTATGCCGAGGTCGACGGGGGTGATAAGCGGACCGGTTGGATCGGCCCCGTATACGTCGGCGGCAGATTGTTCGGGCGCGAACGTCCCGTCGTGACGGAAAGCCGTGGTCTGGGCACCGGTGAGGTTGGGCATCTCGTTGGCTGCAATGAACCAAACGATGGTGTTGTCACTAATGACGGCCCGAAACGAAGACGCCATCGGGTTGTCGAAGCTGCCGGCGTACGCCCTCCCCGTCCACGATCCTCCGCGGTAGTCGAGGGTGTACCACGTGTCGGTGCCTTGGTAGATGTCCCAATCGAACGGGTCTCTCGGGACCCAGTTGTTAGCCGGATCCCCGTCGCCGTCGACCACCGCCGAATAGGTATAGACCCAGCCATCGTTGGCAACCGGACCGCTCAACGTTTGCACAATCATCACGACCTCGTCGCCAGGAACATCAAGCACCTCGTGCTGTGAGCAAACTGTTGTTACGTCTTCGACGGTCTCGCCGCACTCAAAGACGCTGTTGTTGAACAGCCCGTCGGCCCGGGCTTGATCGACTCCGAACGACCCGACGAAGACGTCCCAAATGTCGACGTCGTCGCCGGGGTTGCCGGCAAGCGCGTCGCTGATGCTGAAGAAGAGGTCGAACATGTCGTCCTCCAGCATGTATTCGACGATGTCGACGGCTTCTTGCTCGTCGAATCCCACGTCGATCAGGATGTCGAACAAAGAGTCGTAGTGAGGTGGCACCTCAACCGGCTCGACGGGCTCGACGGGCTCGACGGGTTCTACGGGTTCGACCTCTACCGGTTGCACCGAAACCAGAGGTTCTTCATCGCCGCCGCCGATCTGGCTCACTAGTACGACGATCGGAATGATCGACACCAAGGCAATAAGGATCGGCCACCACGGGAAACTACCGATGATCTCTTCCTCCGGTTCCTCGATTGGCGGCAAGAACTTCGATGGCCGCGCCGGGGGATCACCGGCATCGCCGCCGGTCGTAATCGTTGGTCCAGTCGTGCCCCCAACCGACTCGCCCGCACCGTCGCGAGTTCGGGTTCCCCCTACCGAACCTCCCGCCGGAGTGCTTGGCGGCGGCCCATCAGACAACGACGGGGCAAGGCGCATCACGCCATCGCGGTGAGGTTCAGGAGGAGCCAACGACTCCCACCCCGTAAGGCGATCGTAGTAACCGACCCTGGCGGTCGCGTGTTCAAAGCGGCCGAGACCACGACCTCGATCGCGGCCACGAAGCACCCGCCCGATCGTTCGGTCGAGCGACCCGCCGCGCAGATCGTTGACGTACTGGCCAAGCTGCTCACGCGGAACAGCAACGTAGGCATCGCGCCTGCCCGCTAGACAAAAAACCGTGTGCGCCCAAGTCGCGACCACGACCGAAGCTGTGAACGACGGCCTCACAACCGGATCGGTCAATCCTGTCTCGACCGTGAGCGGCGCAGTCCGAGAAACAGTCGCGGCCCGGTCGTGAGCTATCTCACACGGCAACGACCGAACGCCGCTGATCATGTCATCAGCCGCAACCAAATCATCAGGACCGCACAAACCAAGCAGGCCATCCTTGGCCTGCTTCCAACAACGTTCCAGATGATCCTGAGCAGTGACCACCGTGTTCGTGGTGGCCGTTACCAACTCTGCGTCGCGGCCCTCCACATACAAGTCGCCACCAAACGCCGCCCGATCGACATACCAACCAAACCGGTCGTTGGCCGTCGCAACATCAACCGCTATCTCATCAACCGAGTAACCCCCATCGATAATCGTGCGAACACCGCCGAGGGCCATAGCCGCAGCCGCAGTCAAGAAATCGCCGCTGGCATAATCGAGTCCGAACTCCAACCGATTATGACGGGGACGAATCAACAAGCCCAACGACTCCGAACTCTCGGTCAAGAGCATCAATGCCGGAGCAAACGTACGAGCGAACCGCCGCGCCACCTCGTTCACTCGATCTGGCGGCACCGAAACCGAAAGATGAGTCGACATCCCAACCAGCACACACTTATCACCCACCGCGTCTTGCAAAAGATGGCCGCCGTGAGCAGCCCACTGATTCAAAACATCGCCAAACCCCGGCCGCGCCAGCACCGGGGGACACGCATACTCGGCCTCCGCCCCGTCGGCGGTAACCACAACACCCGACCGGGTACGGACCGCGTTGCGATCACCAGGATCGGCCACCAGTCCATCCACCGCGCCGGTCCCCAAAACCGAACGAAAATCGACGGCCTCGCCGCCTCGCGAAACAACGAACTCGTGCTCCAAGCCGAGAAGCATGACCTATTCCTCGAGACGGGTCAGCGAACCATCAGACTGAGCCTCGAACCAATAGCCGCCGATTTCCAGGACGCGGGTTTCACCCGGACCAGGTGGCGTTTCCAGGCCGTCGACCAACGTTCCAGTCGTTGCTTCGGCCCACGTGACAATCTCGCCGTTGTCATCCACAAACGGGACCCTCATGGTCCCGTCCTCGAGTTCCTCGACCTGATCAAAATCGAGCATGTCCCAGCTCACCTCAGGTTCATCTCCCGCGCTACCAGGATTCGCAACCGACGAAGGACCACCACCAGCGCCCGCTACACCCGATCCACCAGCGTGCCCGACTCAGAACCACCACCACCCGTAGGCTGATTTCCTCGCTCCATCACGAACCCCAAACCCTCGAAAGCTGACGAACGCCAA
>CAZDEB010000013.1:63809-80723 GCA_964504305.1 uncultured Candidatus Nemicrothrix sp.
GTTTTGTGGGTCCGCCCTAGGCCGGGCGGCAGTACCCGTGATAGGTCGCCGTCTCGAACGGCGATTCCTCGAACGTCTCAGGATGAAACACCGACCGATCAATCGTCGAAATCGGCCCCAAATACACATGCACCGCCCGCGCCCGCTCATGCAACGGCGCGCTGATCGCATGAATTGCATCGGCACCCAACACAAGGACCTCGCCCGCCTCGAGCAGCCGCCCCGGCACCGCCCGAACGCCATCATCACCACGCACAAAAAAGCGCTGCTGCTCGCAACCCTCGAAACACCCGATGAACGCATTGATCAAATGATCATGAGGCGGCTGCAAGACCCCAGGCAACGTATCGACCGTCATTACCGCCACCGAGTCATCCTCAAAAAAGACACGATCCCCGCCCAACGCCAAACCAGAAGGAGTTACATCCACAACCTCATTCGGCTCAAGCATCGAGGCAAGCTCGACCGGGTTCGCCACCAACTCGCGCAACAACGCCGCGATCCGCTCACGAGCATCATTGCCTGCGGCGGCCTCGCGACACGCGTCCACGAACTTCGCCATGACCAGTGGTGTTTCCATCGACTAATCCTGCCACGACATCTACGCTGCGAACTCATGGCGTGGCTGACCCAAGCGCAAATGATCGAAATCGACCGGGTCATGATCGACGAACTCGGCATCACCCTCGTGCAAATGATGGAAAACGCCGGCCGCAACCTCGCGCAACTCGCCCTAGATCGTTACCAGCCCTCGACCGTCGTGGTTGCCGTTGGCTCCGGGGGCAACGGCGGGGGAGGCATGGTTGCGGCCCGCCACCTCGCCAACCGAGGGATCAACGCGATAGTGACCACCACCCGTCGTGTCGACGAAATGTCGGGAGTTCCCGCTCGCCAGATCCAAATCCTCGACCGACTAGGAGTGCCAATCCTCCCAATTCTCGACGGTCATGAACTTCCCGAACCAGATCTTTGGATCGACGCGGTCATTGGATACTCCCTCAACGGTGCCCCCACCGGGCCCAGCGCGACACTCATCGATGTGATGAACCGGTCGCACGCGCCAATCCTGTCGCTCGACGTGCCGTCGGGCATCGATGCCACCACCGGTCAAAAACCGGGTGTAGCCGCAAACGCCGACGCAACGATGACCTTGGCTGCTCCCAAACAGGGACTCGCCACCGCGGTCGAAACAGGCGCTCTGTTTGTCGCCGACATTTCGCTGCCACCCGCGGTTCTTCAAAGCTTCGGGGTTTGTCCCCCCGACTTCTCAAAGACCAGCGTCGTCGCCATCAAACGATGACCTAGTTGGCGACCGGTCCGCCGTTGTGACCTGGCCATCGACTCCCACCAATCACATCGGCGTGAGCCATGAACGAATCCGGGTCGAGAGGGCCGGCGTTGGAAATGTCGCGGGCCTTCATCTTGTTGGTGACCAGTCGGGCCGAGAGTTGCTCCTGCATGGGTAGATAGCGGGCCACCGGATCCCACGGCGAGTCGAGCAGTTTGAGATCGCCGTCGAGCTCCTCCACATGAACGGTCTCCATCGTGGTCGCCACATCGACAACTACCGGGTCGAAATCGAAGCCGTCCGCGCCACCAATCGCACGCGAATATTTGGTCCACCACTCGTGTTCGGTGTGATCCCCGACCCGCGGTTCGGACTCGCCGGTCACGGTGCCTTCGAACTCGACAAACGTGTAACCCTGATGAATTGCCCGTGCCCCGACGGCCGACCCGAGCCTGAAGTAGCGGATATCGCAAAGATACTTTGGTTGACCGTTGCGTTCCCCGCTGATGAAAACGGCGTTCTCCTGATCGATGCCCATACCCAGGTTGTAGACGCCCTCGACTCCGTTCCACGCGGCCGGAACCTTGATCGAAACGCCGTACTCGGGTTCGCCCTGGATGGGCACACAGTAAACGCCAACCGTCACTGTGGAATCGTCGACCGTTTCGAGTCCGGGTGGCAGGAGCGGGCCAATGTTGCTGGGGTCGGTTCGGTAGGTGACCACCAGTTTGGGCCAACCGGAGACCTCTCCGTTTCGATTGGTTGGTGCGTTGCTCATGATTCTCCTGAACGGGTAGGGCTACTGAGGAAGGCGTCGATGACGGCTTGGACCGACTTGTCGAACAAGCGGGGTAGTTCGGTCGATGGTCGTCGCTGTTCGGGCGGTATCGATGACTCGTCGCGCAAGGCGTTGAGCAAAAACCCGCCAACCGTCGCAAGAATGGCGCGGAGGGCATCGTCGGCTCGTGCCGGCGACAACCCCGCGGCGTGCAGCTCACGAAGCAGCGCCTCCTCCAACGGTAATTCGAGAATAGAAGTAGTGCCGGTCTGGTGAGCCAGCGAAGTGATCGCCCGGTTTTCGAGAGCAGCGTCCCAAATGTGGCGCGCCGCGGCCATCACGCGGGTGCGTGGCGTGCGGGCCGTGACTTTGCGAGTGGCCTGCAGGATCGACTGCAACCGAACCACCTCGGTTATCAGTTCGTCGCGGCTGCCAACATGCCAGTAGATCGTGGTGGTGGTCACGCCCAACTGGCCGGCCAGTCGCCGCATGGTGAGCGCCGAGGGTCCCTCGCTGACCACCAGGTCGAGCGCCGCGGCCACCATCTGCTCGCGGTCGAGGCCGGCCCGACGACCGGTTGGTGTCGTGCTTTGGGGTGTAGAAGTTGGTGACGAAGTTGGTGACGACATGGATGGTGGTTGCCTCGAAGGCTTGCGTTCGAGGGGGTTGTTCTGTAACAGTGTGCAAGTAACACTATTACGCTGTGCAAGTCTCGGCAAGCAAATGCCGACAAGGAGATCGAAATGCCGAACCCGCTCGAAGGCGTCGACCAGTCAAACGACCCGTACATCATCGTCAGTTCCGACACTCACGCCGGCCTTCATGTCGACGAGTACCGGCCATACCTCGAGTCGTCGGTTCACGACGAGTTCGACACCTGGCTTGCCACTCGCCACGAACACCGGGCGATGGTCGAAGAGATGAACGGCGAATACGTCGAACAGTGGGAGCGCGAAAACGAACGCGGTCTCAAAGGTTCGTACGACCCCGAGATTCGCGACGAGGCACTCGACGCTGATGGCATTGCCGGCGAAGTCATCTTTGCCGACGGAGACGCGGTGACCGGCATGGAATCTCCGCCGTTCGGCGCAGGCCTTCATGCCGGCGCCATCACCGACCCGAAACTGGCCTGGGCCGGCGCTCGAGCTCACAATCGTTGGCTCGAGGAGTTCTGTGCCAGCAACCCGCCCCGTCGGGCTGGGGTGGCGCTGGTTCCGGTGACCCATGGCATCGAGGAATCGGTCAAGGAGGTTTACGCCTTGGCCGACAAGCCGGGCATCAAGGGCATCATGATCCCCACCATGTGGCACGACGCGGCGTCCTACAGTCACGAAATGTATGACCCGGTGTGGCAGGCCTGTCACGAAACCGGTCTCGTCGTGCACACTCACTCCGGCGAGGCCGATGTCGACGCCTACAACGACAACATGGCGCAATACATGCTCGAGGTGGCGTTCTGGACCCACCGTCCGCTCTGGCAATTCTTGCTGTCGGGCAAGTTCGACAAATACCCCAACTTCAAATACGCCCCGGTCGAGTGCGGCTCGTGGTGGCTCGGTGACTTGCTCTGGAAGACCGATGTGATGTTCGGCGGCACCAACTGGAAGGTCAAGAAGATGAGCTCGCGCACCCACGGGCTGATCCAGCGACTTCCATCCGAATACGTCGGTGAAAACGTGTTCATCGGCGCATCGACCATGAGCAAAGTCGAACTACGCCGTCGCTACGTCAACGGCATCGACGCTCTCATGTGGGGCACCGACTATCCCCACCCGGAAGGTTCGTGGCCTCACACCCAAGAACGGCTCCAGACCGACTTCACCGCGATCCCAATCGAAGAAACTCGTCTGCTCTTGGGCCTCAACGCCGTCAAGTGTTACGGACTTGACGAAGAAGCTCTGAGGGTCGTTGCCGACAAGGTTGGCCCAACGCCGCAAGACCTCAACCAGGATGCCTCGCTACGAACCGACCCGAACGCCATCCGCGATGCTCGTTGGTGGTTCGAAGACTACGGCGTGCCCTGGAAGGACTAGAACGCCGCGAACAAGTCGACCACGATGATGGCGTCGGTGCCGGCCGGCAGCCCCACGCTCGGGTTGCCGTCGGGTCCAAAGCCCAACTCGGGCGGCAACACCAGCACCCGTCGACCACCGATGTTCATCCCGGGCATGCCTTGCACCAGGGCTGGGAATCCGTCAGGTGACATCGGGATCTGGAGGTGGGTCGACGTCCAGGTCGAGTCGAGTTGTTCGCCAGTATCACCACGGAACAACACCAGATGAAAGACCGCGGTCTGGCCTTGCTCGAGGGTGGGACCGTCGCCATCGATCAGATCGGTAGTTGTCAGCTCGGTGGCGCCCACCGACAGGTCGACTCCGGGTTCTGTCGGTGCGTCGGCCGGGTCGGCTGGTTTGATAACGGCCCGAACGTCGATCACGAAGGTGAGGGTTTCGTTCTCGCCGATTATCTCGCTTCGGGCGGTGGGGCCGTAGGCGAGATCGGCGGGGATATCGAGCTGAATCCGCGAACCCGACTCGGCGCCTAGGAGTCCGTCGTTCCAGCCTTGAATGACGCTGGCCTGGCCGAGCGGAGCGACTGGGAACGGAGTGCCGCGGTCGTAACTGTTGTCGAACTCGACGCCGTCGGTGCTGCGAACGCCGACGTAGTCGACCACAACGGTGTCGCCTTCCTCGGCCAAAGGGCCATTGCCGGGGTTGAGCACGGTGATCACAAGCTCGGTCGGCAACGGGTCGGGGAGGGCGATGTCGGTCGGCTTTTCGGGACCGCTGACGGGGTTGTTGGACGCTGGCTCATCGGCCGGGGCGGCCGAGGTTGTGGTCAATAGGTCCTCGGCGGCCACCGCACCATCGGCGGTTTCGGTGGGCTGGTCGGCGAGATCGGCGCAGCCGGCGGCAAAAATTGCGGCGGCGGCGAGAAGGGGGAGAAACTTGCGCATCGGGGGACGATATCGGGTGTGATCGCCGGAGCCGGGCCAGTGTTCAGAGTCCGTCGATTTCTCGCCGGATCTGTTCGCTGTGCTCACCAAGACGCGGCGGCGGTGTGGTGTCGCCATTGGTCACCCCGTCGATACGAATTGGCGATCTGACGGCGTGGTACGATCCAGCCACCAATTCGAGATCGGCGCCGATGTCTGCGCCCCACGCCAGAGCCTCGGGGATGGAATTGATCGGCCCGCACGGCACGTCTTGAGCGCGAAGTTTGTTGATCCATTCGGCGCGGGTGCCGTGGGCGAGGGCTTGGTTGATCTCAGAAATCAACGAGTCGGCGTTCGCCGCTCGGGCGGTGTTGTTGGCGTAGCGTTCGTCCTCGCAAAGCGCGGGCCGCTCGATTGCTCGGCAAAGCCCGGCAAACAACTTGTCGTTGGCCGCGGCGATAATGAGGTCGCCGTCTGACGCACTGAACGACTCGTACGGAGCTATCGACGGATGCCGGTTGCCACCGCGTACCGGATTAGATCCACCCATCAACGTGCTGGTGTGGTGGTTGAGAAGCGACGCAACGGCGGTGTCGAAGAGGGCAACTTCGACGTGGCGGCCAACGCCGGTGGCGGCCCGTTCGGTGAGAGCCGCCAAGACGCCAATGGTGGCATTGAGTCCGGTCATCATGTCGACGATCGGGACGCCAACCCGTAACGGCCGTCCGTCGCTCTCGCCGGTGAGGTGCATGAGACCACCCATTGCTTGGGCCACCAAGTCATAGCCGGGAAGATCGGCCGCGTCGGTGCCCGCCCCAAAGGCCGTGATCGTCGCGGTCACTATCTCGGGCCGTTCCTTACTTAGAGAACGCCGATCGAGTCCAAGGTCGGCCATGAACCCGGGCTTGAAATTATCGAGGATCACATCGCCGGTTAAGGCCAAGCGCCGGGCAAAGGCAACATCCTCTTCGTCTTTGAGATCAAGGACGATAGATCGTTTGTTGCGGTTGAGAGACAGGTAGTAGGTGGCCTGATCTTCGTGCCATGGAGGCCCCCAAGTCCGAGTGTCGTCGCCATGACCGGGGCGCTCGACCTTGATCACATCAGCTCCAAGATCGCCCAAGGTTTGGCCGATAAGGGGACCGGCAAGCACCCGAGAGAAGTCGATAACGCGAAGCCCGTCGAGCGGACGAGAGGGAGTGGAAGCAGTGTCTGAAATCGACATGAGGTGCAGTCTGTCAGCGATCTGGAGGACCGCGTTGCGCCCCGGCCCGCCTAACGGTTGGATTGACTCCGTGACGGACGCAACCACCAGCAATTCGGGCACCGATTTCATCCGAGAGAAAGTCAAGCAAGACCTCTCCGACGGGCCCTACGGTGGCCGCGTTCAAACCCGTTTTCCCCCCGAACCCAACGGCTTCTTGCACATCGGCCACGCCAAGTCGATCTGTCTCAACTTTGGGATCGCCGACGAGTTCGGCGGCCGCTGTCAACTGCGCTTCGACGACACCAACCCCGAAACCGAAGACGCCGCGTTTGTCGAGGCGATCCAACAAGACGTGGCCTGGCTGGGTTACGAGCCAGGAAGCCCGGCTTATGCGTCGGACTACTTCGGGCAGCTTCACGAGTGGGCGGTCAACCTCATCGAAGCGGGACTGGCCTATGTCGACGATCAAGACGCGGCGACCATCAGCGACAATCGTGGCGGGTTCACCACGCCGGGGATCGACTCGCCGTGGCGAGACCGTAGTGTCGAAGAGAACCTCGACCTGTTTGCCCGCATGAAGGCCGGCGAGTTCGATGACAGTGCTCGGGTGCTGCGAGCCAAGATCGACATGAACCACGAGAACATGCAAATGCGCGACCCGGTCATGTATCGCATCCGAAACACCCATCATTTTCGCACCGGAGACGACTGGAAGATCTACCCCACCTACGACTGGGCCCACGGGCAATCCGACGCCGTCGAAGGCACCACCCATTCGTTGTGCACCCTCGAGTTCGATTCGCACCGGCCGCTGTACGACTGGTACCACGAGCAGATTGGTCTGGGCGCCGACCGGCCCCGCCAGACCGAATTTGCTCGCCTCAACCTCACTCACACTGTTCTCTCCAAACGCAAGCTGCTGGAGTTGGTTTCCGAAGGCCACGTCGATGGGTGGGACGACGCCCGCATGCCTTCGCTCCGAGGTTTGCGCCGCCGCGGTTACCCGGCCAAAGCAATACGGGACTTTTGTGGGCACATAGGTGTCGCCAAGGTCAACGGTGTTCACGAGATCGAGCTGCTCGAATCGTTCGTGCGGACCCACCACAACGTCCACGCGTTACGACGCATGGCCGTGCTCGACCCCATCGAGGTGGTCATCACCAACTGGCCCGATGGTGTCGACGACACGCGCGAGGCGGTCAACAACCCTGAAGATCCCAGCGCCGGTACCCGCGACGTGCCGTTCTCGGGACGACTGTTCATCGAGCGCAACGACTTCATGCTCGACCCGCCCAAGAAGTTCTACCGGCTATCGCCAGGTCGTGAGGTACGTCTCCGGGCCGGATATTTCATCACCTGCACCGACGTCGAGCTCGATGCCGATGGTCAGGTCAGTCGCGTGTTGTGTACCTACGACCCCGAAACTGCGGGTGGTCAGGCTCCCGACGGCCGCAAGGTCAAAGCGACGCTGCATTGGGTTTCGGCCGAACACGCGCTCGATATAGAAGTGGCGTTGTACGAGCGGCTGTTTACCGACCCGTTCCCTGGGGCCGATGGAGAAGACCCATTGGCATCGCTCAACCCCGCGTCGCGGGTGATTCGCCAGGCCAAAGCCGAACCAGCCGTGGGCGATGCGGCGCCCGGCGAAGTGGTCCAGTTCGAACGCCTCGGCTATTTTGCGCGCGACCTCGACGACGATCCCTCAAGCGCCTCATTGCTCTTCCACCGCACAGTCGGCCTCCGCGACGAATGGGCCAACATCCAAAAACGCGCCAAGTGAGTTGGATTTGTGCACCGTTCTCGGTGCTATAGCACCGGAACTGGTGCACAAATCCAACTACGCGATTGCGAAGTCGGTGATCTGTATGTCGGCGGCGCCGTAGTCGGCAAAGTTGTCGCTCATTCGCCCACCGATGTATTCCTTCCAGGTGAACGCCTCGTAGCGGGCTCGCGCTGATTCGTGATCAAGCATTGCTTGAAGAGGGGCAATGATGCTGTCGCGGGGCGGATTGGAAAACAGCGGGATGCTGTAGCGACTTTGCTGGGTCATTGGTACGACCCGGTGTACCGCCGCTCGGTAACGGTCGTTGGTCCAGACCTGCATCACGTCGCCGAGGTTGACCACGATCGTGCCCGGGGTAGGCGGCACATCAATCCAGCCGTGTTTGATCGACTCGGCCTGCAGCCCTCCCGTGTTGTCTTGTAGCAAAAGGGTCAGGACGCCAGGGTCGGTGTGATAGCCGAGAGCGGTCTCGCCAAGTGGGGCCAGGTCTCGGCGGTCCGAAGCCCGCACGGCGTCGCCAACGGGGTAGTGGTTGAGTCGCACGGTGCTGGTCGTACGGTCGTTGACCAGGCCGATTTCGCGGGCCGTGGCCGTGTCGTCGAAGCCAATGGCCGCAACGATCAGGTCGAGGGTCCGGGTGGCGAGCGACGCGGCCCGGTCGAAGAATTCGGTCATTGTTTCGCGAAAGGCGAGGTCCTCGGGCCAGCGGTTGAGACCTCGTCCGTCACCAACCTGAGGATCGATGTAATCGAACACCTCTTTGTTGTCTCGCTTGCGCTTGGTGAGTTCTCGGTCGTAGTACCCGAGTGGGTTGTCGGCGTCGCGCCGAATTGTTTCTTTGACTCTTGGATCGCTGATGAAGAAGCGTTCGGTTTCGGACCACATACGATCGATCAGCGTGTCGAGGCCGTGACCGGCCAAGAGAAAGAACCCGTGGTCGCGACAAGCTTGGTCGAGTTCGGATAGTTCGGTTGCCGATGGATTCGAGATATCGATGGTGGGCACGAGCATCATGATGTGAGCGTAGATCTCATCGAGGCCCTAGGGGTAGTCTCCGGGGTCGATGACCCACCCGAAGCCGCAACAGCAAAAGGCCGCTCGAACTCGAGCTCGTTTGCTCGATGCCGCGTCGGGGTTGGTACGACGTGACGGCGTGCAGGCCATGACACTGGCTCGCGTGGCTGAAGAGGCAGGGGTGAGCAAGGGTGGCCTGTTGCATCACTTCGGGTCGAAGGACGAGTTGATCGCCGCCTTGCTTGCAGACACGCTGGCCGAGGCCGACGCCGGGTTGGCGAGCATTGTTGACGGTGATCAGCCGGGCGCGTTTGCCCGTGCCTATCTTGAGTACGTCCGTCGACCCGATGAGCATCAGGCCGATACTGCGACCGCCGTTTTTGCTGCCGCGGCGGCTGGCGATGGCGACCTGGCTAGGGCCACAGAGATGTTTGCCGAGTGGCAGAACCGTCTGATGCACGGTGATGGTGTCGACCCGGCGTTGGGTCTTCTCGCCCGGCTGGTGGGTGACGGCTTGTGGCTGATCGATCTGTTTGGGCTCGCTCGCCCTGCCGAAGCGGACCGAGCAGCCGTGATCGATCTTGTGAGCGGTCTAATTGACGATGCGATAGAGTAAACCGTCCAGTTGGACGGTTTCGGATGGGCAGCGTTTGAAGGCATGCCTGGAGGGAGATACCTAACGATGAGCGGTTCCGAAAAGACGTACGACTATGTGATCGTCGGAGGCGGGTCGGCGGGCTGCGCCCTTGCCAATCGCCTCAGCGCTGACCCCAGCAACGAGGTGCTCGTCCTCGAAGCGGGCCGCCCCGACTACAAGTGGGACGTCTACATCCACATGCCCGCTGCCCTCATGTTTGCCATCGGCAACCGCCTGTACGACTGGAAATACGAATCGGAACCAGAACCCGGCATGGGTGGCCGCCGGGTGTATCACGCCCGCGGCAAAGTGCTCGGCGGGTCGTCGAGCATCAACGGCATGATCTTCCAACGGGGCAACCCGATGGACTACGACAAGTGGGCCGACATCCCCAGCATGGAGTCGTGGAGCTACGAGCACTGCCTGCCGTACTTCAAGCGCATGGAAACGTGCCTCGGGGCGGGCCCCGATCTCGACGCGTATCCCGGCGCCGATCTGCGCGGCAACGACGGTCCGCTCACCCTCGAACGTGGCCCGGCCGAGACGCCGTTGTTCGAAGCGTGGCTCAAGGCCGGCGAGGAAGCGGGTTACGGCCGCACCGACGACGTCAACGGGTACCGCCAGGAGGGCTTTGCCGCGTTCGACAAGAACGTGCACCGTGCCCGTCGCCTCTCGGCAGCCCGTGCCTATCTGCACCCGGTGCTCAAGCAGCGCCCGAACCTCACCCTCAAGACCCGCGCCCAGGCCGACAAGATCCTGTTCGAGGGCAACAAGGCGGTCGGCCTGCAGTACCGCCAGGGCCGCTTCGGGCTCGGCATGCGCGGCGCCACGACCCACACGGTCAAGGCGAAGGAGATCATCTCGTGCGGCGGTGCCTTCAACTCCCCGCAGCTGCTTCAGCTCTCGGGTGTGGGCGACCGTCAGCACCTCGAGGGGCTCGGCATCGATGTCGTGTCCGAACTCCCCGGCGTCGGCGAGAACATGCAGGACCATCTCGAGGTGTACATCCAGTACGCCTGCAAAGAGCCGGTTTCGATCCAGCCGCACCTCAAGTTCTGGAAGCGCCCGTTCATCGGTCTGGCTTGGCTGTTCCGCAAAGGACCGGCATCGTCCAACCACTTCGAGGCCGGCGCGTTCGTCCGTTCGAACGACGACGAGGCCTACCCCAACCTCATGTTCCACTTCCTGCCGATCGCGATCCGCTACGACGGCTCCGCGCCGGAAGGCGGCCACGGCTACCAGGTGCACGTCGGCCCCATGTACTCCGACGCGCTGGGCACGGTGAAGATCACGTCGACCGACCCGGCCGACAAGCCAGCGGTGCAGTTCAATTACCTCACCACCGAGCAGGACCTGCGCGAGTGGCCGGAGGCGGTCCGCACCGCACGCCGCATCCTGAACCAGCCGGCCTTCGAGCGGTTCAACGGTGGCGAGGTCTCGCCGGGTCCATCGGTCGAAACCGATCAGGAGATCATGGACTGGGTCGCGAAGGACGCCGAGACGGCCCTGCACCCGTCGTGCACGTGCAAGATGGGTCCGGCCTCTGATCCAATGGCCGTCGTCGACCCCACCACGATGCGAGTCCACGGCACCGAAGGTCTGCGCGTCGTCGACGCGTCGGTCATGCCGATCGTCTCCAACGGCAACATCTACGCCCCCACGATGATGATCGCCGAGAAGGCCGCCGATCTGATCCTGGGCCACGAGCCGCTACCTGCGGATCCGACTCCGGTGTTCCGTCGCTGACCTAGGGTCCGGCCATGTCGAACGACCAAGAAGTCGCGGATCGTCTCGGCGAACCCGTCGAGCTGAGATGTGGTCTCGTTCTACGCAACCGCTTGGCCAAGGCTGCGATGTCCGACGTTCTCGGCGATGGTGCCGGCAATGTGACCGACGATCAGGTCACCCTCTACGAGCGCTGGGCCGATGGCGGGATCGCGCTGTCGATCATCGGCGAAGTCCAGATCGATCGGGGCTTTCCCGAGAGTCCCGGCAACCTCGTGGTCGACGGTGGCGCCGATGCGCCCGGCCTCGCTCGGCTTGCGGCGGCCGGCGCTCGTGGGGGTGCACACCTCTGGCCGCAGCTCGGCCACGCCGGCGCACTCGCCTATGAGCCACTGGCGGGCCGAGCCGGCCCGTCGGCACTCGACCTCGACGGGCTCACATGCCGCGAGCTGTCGGTCGAGGAGATCGAACAACTTCCCGCGGCCTTCGCGGCAGCGGCCGTGCGGTGTGTCGACGCCGGATTCTCCGGCGTCGAAATCCACGCCGGTCACGGGTTCCTGCTGAGCCAGTTCTTGTCGCCGCTGTTCAATCGCCGAACCGACCGCTTCGGCGGTTCGATCGAAGCTCGGGCATCGATCATCATCGAGATCGTAGAAGCAGTTCGGGCGGCCTGCGGCGAGTCGCTCGCCGTCGGCATCAAGCTGAACTGCACCGACCAACTCGAGGGCGGGCTGGTCGAAGACGATGCCATCGACGTCGTCGACATGCTCGACCGCGCCGGGATCGACCTGCTCGACATCAGCGGCGGCACCTACTTCCCTGGCGCGCCGTCGAGTTCGGACCGTTCGACAGCGGGCCCATACTTCGCTGACTTTGGCCGTCGCGCCGGGGAGCGCACCTCGGCCGCGGTCATGGTCACCGGCGGCGTCAAGACCCGGGCCCAGGCAGCCGAGCTCGTCTCCTCCGGCGCAGCCGACGTGGTCGGACTCGCCCGCACGATGGCTCTCGACCCCGACCTGCCGAGCCGGTGGCTGACCGCTGATGGGGGCGATCCTGAATTCCCTCGCTTCTCTGAGACGGTCCCCGGCGGCATTACCGCGTGGTACACGGCGCGCCTGGCGAGCCTCGGTGCCGGAGACGAGGCCCGGCCCGAGCTGTCACCGACCCAAGCGCTTGCGAGCTTCGACCAGAGGGCTGAAGAACTGGCTGCGGTCTGGGCGGCGCACTGACGCAGGTGGCCGGATTGGCTTGGGGCTTGCGCCGCGACGTGATGGAGCGCCTCGTCGAGGATAAAGCGATCTCCGACTCGGATGAAGCGGCCGCCGAACGCGTGGATGGTGACGATCACCGAGTGGTTGGCGAGATCATCGATCTTCAGGCGGCGCATGGCATCGTCGACCGCCGCACGGTCGTCGGGTCCAACCCGCCGCAGGAATCCGAGCGTCGCCTGCAGGACCAGCGCCGGCCCGGTCCCGTCGTGGGTGATGGTTCCGGCGACGGGATGGTTGATGCCCGCGATGGCGTTGAGGAGGGTTGACTTTTCTGACCCGTTCGGCCCGATGACCGCGAGCGCTGTTGGTCGGCCCGCCCGCCACTGCGTCGCTGGTGGTTCGGCGGGTCCCGGCGATCATGGCGACGATCGCCGGCTACTCCGTGCTGCAGTTTTTCATCGTGATCGCGGGCCGAGAACTCGTGGAATCGTTCGGGCGACCGGCGTCGGCCGTCTCGACTCCTGGCGTTCAGCGCGTGACCTGGCGCTCGGGCGCGATGCGGAGGATGACCCGCTCTGACTGGATCTCCGGGGCGTAGTCGCCGCCCGTGTATTTTTGGGAGAGTTCGTTGATGCTGTGGAGCGCGGCTGGGCCGGTCACCGTCTCGACGACTCGGCCCCGCACCTCGACAAAGGAGTACGCGTTGTCGATATCCCAGATCGCAACCGTCACCCGAGGGTCGGCTTCGACGTTCTTGAACTTGCGACGATGCACTTCGGTGTTGATCAGGATGTGCTCGTCGTCGCAGCCGACCCACATCACGTGCGTCTGGGGCTGCCCATCAGGCATGAGTGTGGTGAACGCAGCGAAGTTCGGGCCTTCGGCCAGAGTACGGACCTTGTCGTGAAGCATGCGCCATCTTTGCACAGCACCGACAACCTCAGCCCCTTTCTATCGTCGCGAGGGACTCACACAGATCGGGCGGAAGACCGGACGACTACAGCATCTTGCTGTGGACGCCCCAACCGGTCTTTTCCAGGTCGGCGAGCGGTTCGGTGCGGCGGAAACCGACTGCGTGGTTGGAGAAGAAGTTGGCGACCCTGAGCCAGAACCCTCCGAAGCCGTGGTCCTTCACGGAGCCTCGGTAGGCGTCGATGTCGACCCGCCGATAGCGACGCCGACCCGGGCCGAAGCGAGGGACTTGGCCGCCGCGGCGACGTTCATAACTCAGCTTGTCGGTGCTGAACTGAGTCGTCGCCGGAGCATCAGCGTGGCCTCCTGAGCGGGGCCGCCGATGTCGTCGAGCAAGGCTTCACAAGTCGTCATGGCCCGTCGTGCCGCAGCGGTGTCGCCCGCCGCGAGGTGCGCTGCCACCAGAGCTCGATGGGCGGGCTCGGACCATGGCTCGGTCTCCACCACTGAAGAGATCACCGCGGTCGCTTCGTGGGGTCGACCCGAAACGACCAGGAGGTCTGCACACCGCACGGCATTGGCCACATACTTGGCCCGTAGGCGGTCGCGGGCGACCAGGACCCAGTCGTCGTAGCTTTCGGGGAGGAGATCACCCCGGTATGCCTCGAGCGAGGCCAGGTAGGGCTCGATGGCAAGTGACGGCGTGCCGGCGCTTTCGAGGCGGTGCGCTTCGTCGGAGCAGTGCCCGAAGTCCTCCAGGTCGAGGGCGAACGAGTCATCGGCGACGAGCTGGACCCGCGGACCCGTGGAGCGGATGTAGAAGGGGGCGGCGCCGGCCCCACGCGCCGGTTCCAATACCGAGTTGAGCCGATTCAGAGTCGATCGGAGGTTCCGTCGGCCGGTCTCAGGTCCGGCGGCGGGCCACAGTGCGGCGACGATCTGCTCGCGCGTCGCCCGCCGGTTCAGCACGAGGAATGCCAGGAGGCTTCGCACATGGTGTCGGCGCCACTCGGGACTGTCGACGAACTGGCCGTTGATGTAGAGCTCGGTCGACCCGAGCAGACGGAGATCCACTGTCTGCGCCGGCTGGATCGGAATGGTTGCCTTGATGCTCCGCGCTCCTGACGCGATGATCGTGTTGGCGTTCTCTGCAGCCGTCTTGAAGGTGTTTCGGCTGGCTTCACCCAGCATCTCCACCAGGCCCGCCACGAGCTCCTGTGCCCTCGGGTGTTGCATGGCCCAGGCAGCGGCGAGAAGTTCGCCCGTACGTCGCAGACCCAACGCGGGAAGCATCTCCTCCGCGTGCTCGGGCAGTTCGAGGGACCCCAGTGAGGTGGAGTCATTGTGTTCGACGAGGGAAACGAGTGCCTTGTTCAGACGCACATCACGTTCGAAGAGAGACCCGAGCTGTAGCTCGTCGAGACGATCACGGACCTCGGGGATCAGTGGGTATACCAGCCCGACGGACATGACGTAGTAGGGCTGCGACGGGCCGTCCAAGGGGTGACGGGCGATCATGTCGCCAAGCAATGCGGCAGCCCGATCGATTTCGCCCCGCTCGGCTGCAACGGCCACCTCCGGGAGCACGTCGCTGCCGTCGGCCATCAAGGCTGACGCCTCGCCGCTTCCGGAGCGCACCAGCGAGAGGTAGTGGTCGGTCTTGACAGTGTCGCCGGTGGCGACGGCCACGAACGTCATCCACACCGCGTGAAGGAACCGGTCTCGCAACCCGGTGGGTTCGGGCGGCGGGTCGTGGAGGATGGATCGGAGCTCACCGGCCCGCCACTTTGCCGAGAGCGCGGCTACGGCGAATCCGGGAAGATGGACGTCGGATTGTGCGAGCTCATCAGCGGCCTGGGTCGCCACCTCGCCGAGTCCGTTGAGAGCGTTGAAATGGAGCCAGAGGGCAACGCCTCGCGCGGCGGTGCCCGACATGTCGTCGAGGAGTGGGCGCACGTGTGCTTCGACCTGATCGAGCTGTCCGGTAGCCGTGGCCAGAACGCCGAGCGCCAGCTGGCGTTGATGCTCGGCTTCGCCAACTCCGGCATCGGCGAGCTCGACCAGTCGGCTGTAGGTGGCGCTGAGACCGGGCGAGTCGCGGTGCACATGGAGCGGATAGGTAAGGGCGCTCAACGCCGCTGCCTCTCCCCGAAGATTCCGGGCCTCTCGAAAGAGGGTCACCGATCGTTCGAGCAGCGAACGGCACTCGCGGTCGGACGGATTGTCGAGGCGCACGACCAGTCCAGCGAGCAGGAGACCCGGGGCTCGCTTGGATGCATCGGCGGGAAGTCGCTCGGACCAGTCGCGCAACGTGGGACCCGACGGGGTGCGCACGATGCCCAGCGCAGCCACGAGGGCCCCATCGACCAGCGTCGCCCACTCCTTGTTGTCGTGTGTGGACGATGAGCGGAGACACAGCTCAACGGCCTCCTCGAAGTAGCCCTCCTCGATGAGGTGGTGTGCGCACTGCAGGCGCATTTCGGCAACTTGCGGGTTGTCGCCGAGGATGTCGGTCCAGAGAGCGTGGGCGGCGAAACGATTGCCGCGGCGGTCAACCAGGGGGATTCGCTCCAGCAAGGAATCGTTGTCTACCCCGGTCACCGCGACCAGCATCCCCGCGTCGGCTTCCCCGGCCGCCACGAGTCCGAGGAGGAGGTGCTTCTCCTGTTCGTTGAGGCCACGGAGGATCTCTTCATCGACGAAGTCGATCGGCCGTCCCTGGCCAAGGGCGAGCGCCACCAAGGCGGGCCAACCGGCCAACCCGGAGAAGTCTTGGGCCGCGGCGCCGGATGCTCGAGCCAGTTCGACGATTTGCCCGTCGGTCAGCCGCAGCTGCTCCTCACGGATCATCACGCATTCCCCGGCGGCGGTGAGTCGGCTGAGACGAATCGGGGGCACCGTCCTGCCGGCCAGCACGATGTGGGCGTTGGCCGGAAGTCGCTCGACCAGGTCGTCCAACAGCGAGACTCCATCGGAGTTCAACGTGGAGTCTCCGATCAGATGTACATCATCGAGTACCAGGCACACGTCGGCGGGTGCGCGGGCAGCGAAGGCCTCAATGAGTGAATCGACCAGGCCCTCATCAAGAGTTTTTGGGTCCGAGCCGAGCGCCTGAGCGATCCCTGCGGCGAGATTTAGAGGACTGTGGTCTCCGGCCTCACAGGTGAGCCAACAGTCGACGCCGATCGGTGCCAACCGGTGTTCGGTCAACATCTGAACGAGGGCGGTGGACTTGCCGAATCCCGGCCCGGCCGCCACCACAGTGACACGTCGATCGAACCGACCGGCCAGCTGCTGGTGGACGCTTGGCCGCAGGACGAGGCCCCCGCGAGCGTCGGGTGGCGTGAGTCGAAATGGTCCTGACACGAGTCAGCTGCTCCCGGTCCTCGCTTCAGTCTCGAGGCCACCCAGAGTAGCCGATTTG
>CAZDEB010000013.1:80823-83355 GCA_964504305.1 uncultured Candidatus Nemicrothrix sp.
TCAGCTGCTCCCGGTCCTCGCTTCAGTCTCGAGGCCACCCAGAGTAGCCGATTTGCTGGCTGAGGAACGATTGAGGGACGCACCATGTGGCTTGATGTCAAGATGCCACATCTGAACATCTCAATCGGCGGCCGCCGAACCATAGGGTTGGTCGCTGTCGTTCTGTCGTTCGCTCTGGCCGGCCCGGCAGCGGCACAGAGTGCCGTCACGGTGGGAGACACCGGCCCGGCGTCTGGCGATTTTGCCGGGACCGATGAGGCGTGTGGGTTCGGGTCATATACGGATGACTCGTATGTTGCCGAGCTCGGCGAGGACGAGACGGGGGTGTACATCGAGTTCACCCAGGGGTCGACCGGCGACACCGGCCGCTTCCGCAGTGATGCGGATGGAAACATCACCTTTGATACGGGCGGTGACGAGGCATACGTCGACATCGATGTCGAGGGTGAGGCACTGTTCGCGCTGTATCGCTACACGAGCGGAGATTGCACACAGGAGTGGATCGCTACGGTCACGCTTCCTCCTGGTTTCATCGAGGCTTTGATCGCGGGGAACGCGACCCCGCCCGAACCCGAATCCACCGAACCGCCGACAACCGAACCAGAGGCCACTGAACCTTCGACTACCGAACCGGAGACCACCGAACCCGCGGTCGCAGAGCCCGCCAGCGACGATGGTGGTGGAGGGTTCGATCTGCTCGACCTCGGTCTCTGGGGAGTCCTCGTCGCTCTCGCCGCGTTCCTTCCGTGGGGCACCTATCGGTTCTTGTTCGGGCCGAAACGTCTCTTTCGTGCCGATCGCGGAGATCCCGGGGTGTTCATCGACGACGAAGTGACCATCACGACCGGGTTCGACATCGACAACCCGTTCGATGATGAGCCCACCGAGAATGGTCCGGCCACACCCGGCGTCATCGTTGATGAGGACGAGACCCTGGCGGAGATGCCTGTTCCGCTCGCGCCGCCCGAGCAGGACAACTGTGTGCCGGAGCGCGAAGAGTTCATGTCGGCACAGGAAGCCAAGGAGGTTGCGTTCGCCGCGGGTGAACACGCCGATGCGGAGTTGGCTGAAGCCAAGGCCCAATGGGGTCGGCTCGAAGCCGCCATTCGGAATCCTTTGGGAGACCGCCCTCCGGTGGCGGATGTCGACGCAAACGCGTCAAGTTCCGAGCAGGCGCGTCAGCGCAGGCTCCACGAGCTGAATGTGACCGAGTGGCAGCGATTCGAGGACGAGGCCACCGAGGCAAAGGGTCAGCTCGACGCGGCCCGTGCGCGTCTGGACAAGGCCAGGGTGGACAGCGCCGAAGCCTGGCAGGACTTTCAGCGAATGAGGGCGCGGCTCGAAGCGGCCCGGGTTGCACTCGACAACTGCGACGGTTCAGCACCCCCGGTCGATGAGACCGATGTGGGGACAGGTGGGAGCGATGCCGATGGCGGTCAACCCAGTGGCGGGTCGCCCGGAATCGTGACGCCACCGCCAGCGACCGATTCCGATCCTTCTGACGAAGATTCAGGCTGCACCGAAGATGCGGAGAAGGACGGCAAGGTCATTTCCTCGACAGCTTTCTCGATCCTCGGCGGGCCCATCACGGTCGATGTCGGCACCACCGCTTGGACACGGGCAGGCAAGACGTTCTCGGCGGAAGACTTCGCGGCTCTTGAGACGTCGAGGGTTGAAGAACTCTCCGCAGGAATCGAGCAGGGAAGAAGAAGCGTGCGTATCTCCGTGGAGATTCCGACCACGATCCTCACGGTGAAGTGTTTGCAGGTCTTGGTCTGTGATCACGGTCAATGGGTCGACAGCGGCAAGACCCGCAGGATCGAGGAGCGAGCCGACGCAAACCCCATCATCGTGCTACCGACTGGCGCCGACGGCTCGTTGGGTATGGCGAAGGACAGGAAGCTCGCCGGAAACATGGTGGACAAGGCCAAGGTCGAGATCGAGACCCTTCAAGAGAATCAAGAAACCGCCAACAATATGGAGTGTGGAGAATGAGTTGTTTTCGTCAACCGATGTCGGGTCGGTCCCGTCTTCGCTACCGACAGGGATCGTTGGAAGGTCGACCCTGTGAACTTCGCGTGAAAGGAGTCCGAAGTGTCTGATAGCGAAGAGGAAGCCGCCGAGCGGGTTGCCGAAGAGAATGCGATCAAGATACTAGAGGAAGGTCTTCCGAAAGGGTCCTCGGTTCGGTACGCCGTCCGGAATGCGGCAAATGTTACACGGAAAGGTTTATGGAGCTATAAAGCGAAGGGCGCCGCCGTCACTCTTGCGGTAGCGATCATTTTCGGCGGAGTGAAGTTGGCGTCCGGTGGTGACGACAAGCCGTCGGATGCGGCCGGGTCTCAAGTCGCCGATGCTGTTTTACCGGGTCTGGACGACGATGAGCCGGTACCCGCGTCGGAGGATGCTCCGACCGACCCGTCCCCGTCCCCGGACTCCGAGTCCGAGTCCGAGTCCGACTGCGCCGATGGCGAAGGGTGCGACCCCCAGGGCGACACAAACGGCGGGTCACCCGATGACGCCAACGAGGGT
>CAZDEB010000013.1:83455-100909 GCA_964504305.1 uncultured Candidatus Nemicrothrix sp.
GTGCGACCCCCAGGGCGACACAAACGGCGGGTCACCCGATGACGCCAACGAGGGTGCGGCCGACGCTCGAGCGGCCGACGCACAGAGCGCGACTGATGTGATCGGCAAGTCATATAACAAGGGGTCACACATCTTCACGATGACCGTGGCGGGCGACGGTGAAGCTGTATCGGCGGCAGCGACCACGACCTCGTACAGCGTCGGCTTTCGGGCGAATTATGAGCCGGACACGTATGCGATGGACTTCGTGGCCAGCATCCGCTGGGACCGTGGCGGGCCTGTTCAGATGAAGACGAGCAACGGCGACTGGCAACCTTTCGATTCAACGATCGACGTCGTGTGGCTCGATTCACACACGTTGCAGGTAACGGTGAGTGACATGCCCTTCGAGGTCGATGTCGAACGAATGTGGATGAACATCCAGGTCGTCATCGAGGATGATGACGGGCGGATCTACGCAGACTTCTCCGACGAGTCGTTCTTGGACCCGGCCTGACCGGCCCCAAAACTGAAAGTCACGCTGGGGTCAGACCCCAGCGTGACTTGGAAGCGCGCCCGGAGAGATTCGAACTCCCGGCCTTCTGATCCGTAGTCAGATGCTCTATCCAGCTGAGCTACGGGCGCCCTAACATCCTGCAGGCGAGCTGCAGATTGACATCCTGCAGGCGAGCTGCAGATTGACATACTGCAGGCGAGCTGCAGTGGTTTGGAGTGTACGCCCGCTGGCTGCTGGCGCCACCAAATTTGGTTCGCGGAGACGGTGGGATTTGAACCCACGAACGCCTTACGACGTTACTTCCTTAGCAGGGAAGCGCCTTCAACCGTGCTCGGCCACGTCTCCGTGTACCCGAAGGTACGGCCGCGAAGGTTAGCGCTTCGCGTTGACGGTGCGGCAGGCTGTTCAAATGACCGAAGCAAACCGCAAAATCGTGAACGTCCTCGAACCCGCCGACGAGTACCCCCACGAACCCGATGCGGCATCGAACTACAACGAATCGATGTACCTCAATGGATTCGACTTGGCGCAAGGACTCGGCGCGTGGTTCCGGCTCGGTAACCGGGTCAACGAGGGTTACGCCGAGATGACCGTGTGTTTGTATCTGCCCGACGGGCGAGTGGGTTTCATGTACGGCCGCCCCAAGATCGACACAAACATGGAAATGCGGGCCGGCGGACTTCATATCGACGTTGTGAAACCGTTCGAACATCTGACCATCAACTACGAAGGATCGGTCGTACTGCTTGACGAACCGGCCCAAATGGCCAACCCTCGAGAAGCGTTTCGCGACAACCCGCACGTGAAGTGCCGGGTCCGCCTCGACGTGCTCGGTGTGTCGCCCATGTACGGCGGCAAACCGACCTATGACGACGGCGCCGAAATCAACAACGACGCCCTTACGTCGTTCGCCAAAGCCCACTACGAACAACACACCCGAGTGACCGGCTCGATCGAGTTGCACACCGATACGGGCGAAGTTTGGGAGATGAACGGGCTCGGGCTTCGCGACAAGTCTTGGGGGCCACGTTTTTGGCAGGCGATCTCGTGGTACCGGTGGCTGCCGATGATCTTTGACGAAGAGTTTGCGTTGATGTTGTCGATCATCGGCCGCCCGGACGGTGGCGATCCTCGCCGCAGTGGGATGGTCCTGGAAGGCAACGAATATCACTTGATTACCGATTGCCGGGTCGAGTCCGAATTTGACGAACTTCACCATCAAATGTCGATGCGGTGCTGGGCCAGGTCCGAGACCGGGCAGGAGTACAACATCACCGGCCGTGTCAACTCGTTGATCCCGCTGCGAAACCGTCGAACCGACGCCGACGGCAACCAGCTGTTCACCAGGATCACCGAGGCCATGACCACTTTCGAGTGCCCGCACAATGGGGTGGTCAAGACCGGTATGGGGATGACCGAATACCTCGATCAGGTTGTCGACGGGCGGCCCATCGGCCCCGACTACTAGGTAGCGGTGGCGGTCAGGTCGCCGCTACCAGGTCGAGCGCTCTTCCCAAAGTGGCGAGGCGCTCGTAAAGATTGGCTCCCGCGGGGTAGAGACGTATGGTCGTGACGCCGCTATCGGCCCAAACCTGCAGCCGGTCGCGCACCATTTCTTCGGTCCCGATCAAAGTGGTCGCGAGCACCATCTCGTCGGGGATCACCGCCGCGGCACCGTGACGGTCGCCCTCGAGCCATAGACGTTGGGCCTCCTCGGCAACGTCGGCGAAACCTTGCCGGGCGTAGGCGGAGTTGTAAAAGTTGGTATCGGCGGACCCCATGCCTCCGAGGCTGAAAGCCAGGCCGGCGCGGCGCTGATCGATCATTTCGCCCAGTTCCTGCTCGTCGCGAGCGAAGGCAACTTCGGCGCCTTGGCAAATATCGATGTCGCTTAACGTTCGGCCCGTCTTTCGAGCGCCGACCCGCAGGTGCGAGAAGTAGGCGTCGTCGGCGCCTTCTGGGACAAACGATGTGCCGATCCAGCCGTCGCATCGTTCGCCGGTAAGTTCAAGCATCTTGGGCGACAGAGCCGCCAGGTAGATCGGGATCGGCGTTTCGGTTTGGATACCCAGCCGCAATGCCTTGCCCTGACCGCGGGGGCGAGGCAGCCGAATTGTTTGACCGTCGTAGGCGATTCGTTCGCCACTGAACGCTTGCTCAATAACGTCGATCGTCTCGCGCATTCGGGTTAGTGGCCGAGAGAACTCGACGCCGTGGAGCCCTTCGATTACTTGAGGACCGGATGCCCCGAGACCGAGGACGAAACGGTCACTGGACATGTGGGCGAGGGTCATTGCGGTTTGGGCGATCAACACCGGCGATCGGGTTCCGACTTGGAAGATCGCCGCGCCGATGGCCATCCGGTTGGTTACTGCCGCCAGGTAACCGAGCGGCGTGGCGGCTTCGGCCCCCCACGCTTCGGCGACCCAAACCATGTCGACACCGAGCCGTTCGGATTCCGTGACAAAGTCGACCAACTCGTTCCAGGGCCCGGCTTCGGCAGTGAGTTGGATGGAGGTCTTCACCCGAACGCGACGTCGTCGAGGAACCAGTCGACAAATCGGTGGGCCCGTTCGATCGCGGCGGACTCGTGGCGTGCCGCTTCGGCCAACATGGCGCGGCGATCAATTCCGTTGCGTTGTAGATATTCGGGTTCGCTGCCGTTCAGGAATCCGGTGATGTGGTTGACATCGACCTCTGGATGGAACTGAGTTCCGACGGATGTGCCCATCCGGAACAGTTGGGTAGCTCGGTCGTTTTGGGCGAGTACTTGGGCTTGGGGCGGAGCGGTGAAGCAGTCGTGGTGCCATTCGAACCACGGCCCGGGCCCGGCGGGATTGGTTGCGCCGGTAGGCGCGTCGATGCGGAACCATCCGATTTCGTCGATAGCGGCGTGTTGGGCTGATCCTCCCAGCGAGTCGGCTAGGAGTTGGCCGCCGAAGCAGATACCAAGGATCGGGCGATCGGCGGCGGTGGCGGCTCGAAGCATGTCTGCTTCGTCGTAGACCCACGTGTCGATCTGATCTTTGTTGGCGACCGAGCGAACCGAACCCATTGGAACAATGACGTCGTAGTCGCGCCAATCGGGGAACACTGCTGCTTGGTTGGGTTCGTTGTAGTCGGCGGTCACGAGATGGGTGTCGACGATCATGCCCCGTTGGGTCATGCGAACGGCAATCTGTCCGGGCTGGCCGTCAGGTTCGTGAGCGATGGCCAGCACCCGCTTGCCTGTGAGGTTCATCGGCCGCTCTCGGCTAGTGCCTTGATGCCGGTGATGGTGGCGTTCATGTTGCCGCGCCATTCGTCGAGACGACCAGCGACAATGTCGGCTTCCTTGTCTGGTCGAGCATCTATGACTCTTGACAGACCTGATCGGCCGGGTCCGAGTACCGCTCCTAACGCGAGGCGGGTACGTGAACCCTCGGGAGTGAGAGTGAACCGCCAACTGGCGGGGCCGCCGTCATCTCCCAGAACTTGCCACCCGAACTGGTGCTCGACCTCGAACCAGTCGATGCGGCACTCGACCTGCCACTCGCCTGCCAACGGGTGTTTGTTGTGGCCTTGAAACATTGCTCCGGCCGACGGGCCGTCGAAGGGGTCGAGCCAATGGGCGTGCTGGAATTCGGTCGAGAACTTGGCAGGAAGGTTGATGTCGGTAACGAGGTCCCACAGCACTGCTGGCGGCGCATCTACAAGCGTCGAAACTTCGATCCCTGGCTGGTCTGAATACAGAATCATGATGGGTTCTATCGGTTCTGGTCGACGGGACCGAACGTACGGGCGACGCTGGCCCATCCCTTGTGCATCCAGGCCCCGGCCTGGCGGCCCGACCCTTCGAGCGTGCAAACGAACTCCGGTTCGAGATGTTCGTGGTCGGTGAGTTGGTGGAGATTCATCTGCTGATCCTCGCGCGCCTGTAGACGAGCCGCATCGGCGACACGAAAGCTCGCCGCGGTTATGAAAGCATGACCGATCATGCGGGTGATCGAGGCGACCAAACTCCAAAAGAAGTACGCATCGTTGCGCGGTCCAGGCGTGACCGCGGTTGATGATCTCGACTTGGTGGTTGATGGGCCGGGGGTGCATGGGTTTCTGGGTCCGAACGGATCGGGAAAGACCACCACGATCCGGTGTCTGCTCGGTCTGGTCCGACCATCGTCGGGAACGGTCAAGGTTCTGGGGTCCGACGTTGGACAGCTTCACACCGTGGTTGATCGGGTCGGGGCGCTGGTCGAAACGCCAAAGTTCTTTCCCACTTTCAGCGGCCGCAAGAACCTGATGATGCTCGGTCAACTCTCGGGAATCTCAAGCAGTCGCGTCGATGAGGTGCTCGAAACGGTGGGTTTGGAGAACCGCGGGCGCGACACGTTCAAGTCGTATTCGCTGGGCATGAAGCAGCGGTTGGCGGTGGGGGCCACGCTGCTCAAAGACCCCGATCTGGTCATCTTGGACGAACCCGCTAACGGCCTCGACCCTGCTGGCATTGTCGACATGCGCCGGCTGATCCGCCGTTTGGCTGATGAAGGCAAAACGGTTTTTGTGTCGAGCCACCAGTTGGCCGAGGTGCAGCTCACCTGTGATGTGCTCACCATCATCAGCCGCGGCCACGTGATCCAGACTGGTTCGGTCGCCGACGTGTTGGCCAGTGTCACCGACCAGAGGGTGCGGGTGGTGATCGACGATGCCGACGGCGCTCAAGGCGTGCTGGCGGCCGCGGGCTTCGTAGCGTCGGTGACCGGCCCTGCTTCTCTCGACGTGGTTATCGCCGCCAGCGAAGCAGCAAGCGTTACTCAAGTGCTCGCGCAGACCGGCCGCTATTTGCGGGCGTTGGAACCGATGCAAGGGACGCTCGAACAGGCGTTTCTCGAGCTCACCGAGGGCGACGAAGGGGCCGGATCATGAGGCTGTTTCGCACCGAGTTGACCCGGTTCTGGAGTCGGCGCTTCATGTGGGCGGTGACCGGTCTGGTGTTTACGATCAGCACGGTGGCGGGGGTAGTTGTTTTTGCCAAGCATTCGGCGACGGTGCCCGACAACGACGCCTACGCAATCGAGCAGGCTCGGCGCCAAACCGACGAATGTGTCCGGCATTTCACTGAATCCCTGCCCGATTCGGAACGCGAGATGATCGCCTCCGATTTTGGGTTCGACGCTTCATCGATGACCGAGAACGAATGGGAAGAATTCCTTCGTTCCGAGATGTGCTTCCAGGATCCGGCTTGGTACCGGCCCGATGATCCTCGTTTCTTTGCGACCACGTTGTTGGTTGACACCTACCAGGCCTACGAGATCGACGACTGGAGCGCCGATCGACGTGACTACAGCACCGCCAACACTTTCCGAAGTGGCGTTCAGACGTATCGTCAGGCTGAGGACGGGCTGGTTGGTGTGGTGCCCGTAGTCGCCACGTTCTACCTGGTGATTGCCGTGTTGATAGGGGCGTCGTTTGTTGGCGCCGAGTACAAGTCGGGCACGCTCGAAAACCTGTTGCTGTGGGAGCCAAGACGGGTACGGGTCCTCTGGACCAAGTTCGCGGCGGGTTTTGTTTCGTCGGCTGTCTTGACGGCCACTTTGCTCACTTGGCTTACTGCGTTGCTGTATTTCGTGGCGACCCAGCGCGGGTCCACGGGCGCCGTTGATGGTCGGTTCTGGATCGATGTCGGGTCAACAATCGCACGAGGCGCGGTCATTGGGGGTTTGTTTTTTGTGGCCGCCATGTCTGTGTCGGTCGTTGCCCGCAACACCACCGCAGCAGTTGGTGTGATTCTTGGCTGGTTCGCGGTCTCCAACATTGTGATCGAGTTGACCGCTCGATGGTTGAGGCCGTGGGAGTTGTTCAACAACTCGACCGCGTTCATCCGCGAAGCCGACGCGGTCCGGTACACGAAGATTCAGGGCTACTGGAGCACGATCTATTCGCACGGTTATCTACGGGCGGGCATGGTGACCGCGGTGTGGGTGGCGGTGATGGCCACGGTTGCCACAGCGGTGTTTGTCCGACGCGATATAGATTAACGAGCGGCGACTATGGCGGGAGATTTGGTGTGAACACCCCTTCAGGAGACCAAAACGAAATTACCAGTGCGGAGCTGAGTCTCATCAGCCTTGGCGTGGTGATCTTGACCGCGGTCGCGGTATGGCCTTTTGTCGGTTCGGGTGTGGCGCTGGCCTTTCTTGGGCTGAGCGCCGTCGTCATCGCAATAATGGTTTTGCTGCGTGGGGCTTGACCCGACCTATTGGGTCAGTACCGGTAACACGCCTGGCAACAGCGCAACCCCGGGTTTGTTCCCGGTCGCGAACACCACCGATTCTTGGCCTGCGGTGACATATCCCGACAGCGACAGGTTCATGTAGGCCGGTGGGGTGCCGGCGTTCAGTGGTCGCAGATCGATCGCGGTGGTCGAACCGCCGACAAGGTTGCCGGTGAAGTAGACGGTGCCGTCGGGGTAAGTGAGCGTGACCCGGAACTCGTCAAACAGCGACAGGTTGGTGTCGGGGGTCAACACGAGCGTTGTCCATATTCGTGTTGTTCCATCGGCACACGTACAGGGTGCGATTGTGGTGTTGACCCCACCTCCCGCCGAGCATGGGTATTGACCATCATCGATCGAGAACGAGTACAAGAATCCGGTGTGACCAAGCGCGTAAATGCAGCTGCCGCCGTCGGAGACGTAGGCGTACTCTTCGGTCTTGAGCGAACTCCAGTTGGAGGCCGCTATCGCGCATTGGGAGTTGGTGGTCCAGTCCCAGCATTCGGCTTTGCTGGATTTACGAAACGGAAAGAACGTTCGCGTGTGGCCTTGGGCGGTAACACCGTGGGCCGGTTGTTCACCGGTGTCTTTGGTGAACGTCCAAGGCATCAGAGCGCCGCGGGAGTTGCCGGACTGGTCCCAGCACTCGTGACCGGTAGCCGGTTTACCGCCGCCTTTTCCGGCAAACGCGCAGACACCGTTGACGTTGCCGCCGGTGTCGAATGTGAGGAACATGTAGGGGCGTTGGCCCGTGGTGTGCACCGCGCCGAAGCCACTGCACGCGGCGTTGGTGTTTGTGTCCCAGCAGTGCACCGAACTGGTGCCGTCGGCGGGGTCGAGATCGAGGTAGATCCTGCCGCTGGGTGCGAGTTCCATGTCGAACTGCATTCCGTCGGTGTTGATTCCACCGGCGATTCCTCCACCCCCCGACGGCGTTGCGTCGTGGACTCCCGATAACGCCGTGTTCTTGGGGTAGCCCGAGCACGCACCAGCGCTGGCAGTGTCGTAGCAATACATCCGGTTGTCGTCGCCGTACATGAACAGCCGAGATCCCACTACTTCGGGTCCGTCGATGCGGGATTTGCCGTCGCGGTCGCTGTTGGCGCTGTAGGACGCGAGTGGGAACGGGTTGGAGAACCCGGTGCACGTCGAGTGAAAGTTGCCGTCCCAACAACCCAGCCCGACCGAACCGCTGGTCTGCACAATGAAGTACACCTTGGTGTTGATGGCGGCCAGCTTCGGGGTGTAGTTGGTGACCATGCCCGAGTAGGCCTCGTGAGGGTAGTAGTTGACGTTGCCGCCAACGTCGCACAGGCTCTCGGTCACCATGTCGGTGCACACGAGGGTGGGGCCGCTGATGTGGTGAAAGATGTTGAAGATCTTGGTGCCAGCCACGGTTGGTTCGTAGCCATCGCCGCCGGTACCGGCGTTTACCAAGGTGGTAATGCCGGGCGGGATCAGCACTGACGGCGCGCACACCGCGCCGCAGCTATTCAGGGCGGCGCTGGCGGTGCGCGATGCGTCGACCTGATCGACGACGAGCCCCGCAAAAATCGTGGTGAGGTCGGTTTCGGTGATTTCGACCTGCGCTTCATCTCCGCCGAACGCGTTCACCGAAAAAGTCACGCCGACGGAGACGTCGGGATCGGCGGGGTCGAAACCGTTTTGGGTGGCGATTTCGCGGGCCACCGAGGTGCCGGCAAGTTCGGCGGCCGACCGGCTGCCGGTGGTTGCTTCAACCCGCGTCAGTTCGCTGACGGCGGCGAGAGCGCCCAGGTCGGCGGCCCGCTGTTCGCGAGAACCGGTGTTGTACCAAAGACCCAGGTCGAGCGCGAAGGCCGCCATGATCATCAGAACGGTTAGTACGAGGGTGGCCTGGATGAGGATGTACCCGCGTTCGTTCATGGCAGATCTCCGAGGGTGGGAAGTCGGTAGGACACCGAATGGTCGCTGAGTTGAATACCTCCGCCTGGAACAATGCCGGTGAGCCAGCGATGGTCGATGCTCACCGCGACTCCGACCCGATCGGTGGGCGCGAAGACCGTGTCTCGGGTAGTCGGGCACAAGAATCGGTCGGGTTCGCCGGCGCAGGCCGGGTCAACGAAGTCTGCGGCAGTGGCGGTAGCTACGTAGCTGCCGTGAAAGATCGTGCACTGACCTTGGATACCGGTTGATCCAAATGACAGGGCGGCCGCCGCGGCCTCGCAAGCCTTGGGAGGACCACCAGAGTCGGTGCTCGCTACGCGGTAGATCATCAGCCAGTCGAGGTCGTCGAGCGAATCGGTTGTGGCTCGGACTCGTTCGATGGTTTTGAAGTCGATCAGTCGAGTGGTGTCGCCCCGGGTTTCTTCGAGCGTTGCGGCCCGCACAGTGGATGCCGCGTTGGTTGATGATCGCCAGGCCAACCCGAACTCGGCGATCCCCATCATCAACATGATGAGCAAGGGAAGAATCAACGCGGTCTCGACGATGACCGCACCGCGCTCGTGAACTTCGATTCGACTCATCAGATACCTGCGGAGTATTCGATCGAGAGGATTGTCTTGCTGGTAATCGTCGAGCCGCGGTAGATGCCGGTGAGCGACGGGTATTCGTAGCGGATCCACACTCCGAGCAACTCGTTGCCCTGCCGATCCGCGGGACACCAACGGCAGGTGAGCGAAGCGGCCGACTTGTCGAAATCGGCTGGCCGATAGACGGTGCAGTTGTCGATCGATGACCCGCTGTGGGTACCGGTGAGGCAACTTGGTGGTGGGTTGGTGTCCGCCGACGTTGCTTTGAAGATCACTACCCGTTCGACGTTGGCCCGTCCGTCGATGAGGCGGATCTCGATCTCGTCAAGAATTGCGACGTCAGCGCCCACGTCGCTGCCCGCGATGGTGCCGACCCGAGCGCTGTACGAAACGGCCTGTTCGACCGACAAGTTGGCCTTCATTAGCCAGCCGGCCTCGAAGATGCCCAGCAGGACAGCGATGACAAGTGGGGTGATCAAAGCTGCTTCGACCACCGCGGTGCCGCGCTCGCGGGATGGTTTGGTCGTTTTGGTAGCGACGTGCACGTGGTGCCTTAAGGCTAGATGACCTGGGTCGTTTGGCCCATAGAGTCCTTCGTCTTGTTGAATGGCGTTCATTAGCGAAAATTGCGGCCCCGAATTAGCTTGTCGATGTTGACGTTGATGTTGGCGTCTGGTCGGAGGTTGAGATCGTGGGCGTAGCGGTGCCTTTCCCATCTACCCAGCCGGTTGGTTACGACTGGATGGGTGACGAGCCACGGTTTGACCCGCAGCGTCATCTGCAACTCGAGGCGCCGAGCGAGATCGTGACATTGGCCGATCTCGGCTATTCCGCGGCCGAAATCGCCACCAAGGCCACGCCGGTTGCGGCATCGTCGCCGTTTCGGATTTTGAGCGACGAAGGAGCCGCGGTGATGCTCGACGTTGGCCGTCGGCTTCGTCAGCATGTGAAACCGGCGGGGGAACGCATCGAGCAAATGGTACGAGGGGGCTGCTATCGCTCGCAGTGGCTACGCGACTTGTGCATCAGCCAAGAGGTCAGCGACCACCTCGAATCGATTTACGGAATCGAGATCGCCCCTCATCCAATGCCGTTGCACCTCGGGCATCTCAACTATGAGCCGACGCGAATCGAGACCGCCATCGACAAATGGCATCACGACACCCTTCCTCTCGATTTTGTGATGATGGTGACTGATCCGGGCAAAGTGTCAGGTGGACGGTTCGAGTATTTCTTGGGTACGAAACAACAAGCAGCCGAGTTGGCCAGCGAGGGCAAGACTCCTCCGCCCGAACAAACAGTGGCGCCCGAATTTGTGGGGCCCGGCTACGGCATTGCGCTACACGGCGACATGGTCGTGCACCGCGCCGGGCCGTTGCACGACCTTGGCGAACGCATCTCGATGGTCAACGGTTACGTCGCGCTCGATACCTCGCGTGACGAGCAGAGCCGTTCGGCTGACCTCATCGTGGTCGACGATAAGGAAGTGTTGTGGACCGAGTGGGCCAAGATGGCTGCTTGGCGTTCTCATGGTCGTCTCGGTGCGTTGATCGAGCAACTCGAGTTCACCAGTGACCGCGACGCAGTGATCGCCGAACTCGAGTCGGCGATCGGCGATGCGACCCGCGCCATCGACGAGATGCGTCACGGTTCTGACGTCATTGCCCACTACGGCGGCTAGCCAATGGATTTGGCTGATCCGCGCAACTGTTACCCGGCGGTGCTGATTAGCGAGGCTGAGCGTCGGGCCGATTGCGAACTCGACCCCAACGGGTCGTACCTAGAAGGCCTCACCCTCGTGTGTAACGGTTTGCGAGGCGACCGTGTGACGAGCGATGGGCGCAAGATGTTGGCCACCGATGCCATCAAGTACTTGGTCAACCGGGCCAAGATTGACGACTATCACCAACGCCATCTCGACCTTGCCACCTCTGTGATCGAGCAGCCGATTGTGATACTCGGGCTCCCGCGCACCGGCACAACGGTGCTTTCGTATTTGTTCGATCAGGATCCGCAGTGGCGCAGTTTGCTCAACTGGGAAGCAGTGCAGTCGGTGCCGCCGCCGACCACGGCAACGTTGCGAACCGATCGCCGGTGTCTCGAGTTGCTCGAGTTCCAGGAAACGGTGTTCCCGCTTATCGATCCGCCACCACCTCATTGGGAGTGGGCCAATGGTCCAACCGAATGCACATTTTTGTTGGCGCAGGACTTCAAAGCGGCGATGTGGGAAACCCGTATACCCAATGAGGCTTACCGCGAGTTCATCGCCAATTGCGACATGAGTTCGGCTTACCGCCACCACCGCCGCGCCCTGCAGGTTTTGCAGCACCATGCCCCCGGGAGGTGGGTGCTCAAGATGCCGGCCCACGCGTTCTTTGTTGACGCGTTGCTGGCCGAATACCCCGATGTGCGCGTCATTTGGGCTCATCGTGATCCTTACAAAGCCACTGCCTCGTTCATGGACCTCGTGGGGTTTGCTCACGGCCTGAGTCTCGGCTCACCCGATATCGAGTGGATTCGAAACACTTATCCGGATCGGTTGCTGGCCCACATCGAAAGGGCCCGTCCCGCTTTGGCCAACCGTGATGTGCACCACGTGCACTTTCTGGACTTCATCAACGATCCGATCGGTTCAATGGAAGGCATCTACGAGTGGATCGGCGCGACCCTCGACGATGATGTTCGCACGTCGATGACGAACTGGCTCGCAGAAGATCCGATCCGCCGGCCCCGGTCTCGTCCGTATGGTCTGGCGGAATGGGGGTTGTCGCGGGAAGAACTCGAGCCTCGGTTCGGCGACTATGTTCGTGATTTCGGAGTTGGCGAGGAGCCGTAGGCGCTCAGGTTGGGAAGGCGAGCATGACCGCAGATGACGACGCTCGTAATCGTCTAAGGGTCAAGGTGGTGCTGTCGGATCCACGACTCACCGAGGCCATCGTGGGTGGAGGAGGGTTTGGAGGAGTGCACTCGCCCGCGGTGGCGCAGAACATGTTCGATCCCCGCCACCAACAAGCGATTCGTTCGGCCCGCAAACTAACGACAGTGGTCGAGACCGGCCCGAGGTCTTGGCTGGTGCGGCTTCCGATGGTCAACGCGGCGGTGTTCGAAACCGACGATGGGTTGGTGGTTGTCGATACCGGCATGGCACCGGGTGGTCCGGCGATTCTCGATGCGGTCCGTTCGGTGAGCACTGCGCCGATTCACACCATCATTTACACCCACGCCCATGTTGATCACTGCATGGGCACTTGGGCTCTACTCGAGGATCGCCCCGAGATCGTTGCCCACGTCGACGCGGCAGCGCGGTTCGAGCGCTACGTGAAGCTGAGGGGTTCGGTGTCGCGGTACATGTCGCAACCTCTCGATTCGTTTCCGTCGGGTGGCGGTGACTGGATCGCTCCCACCCGCACGTTTAGCGACTCGTTGTCGTTGGAGATCGGCGGCGAGCAGTTCGACCTGGTCCACCGACGCGGCGAGACCGATGATCAACTTTATGTCTCGGTTCCCGGTCGCCGAATCGTGGCCAGCGCCGACTACTACCAAGGGTTCTTGCCCAACGCTGGTAACGGCAAGCGGGTGCAGCGCTACGTCGAAGAGTGGGCGTTGGCGTTGCGCGAGATGGTGGCCCTTCATCCAACGACGCTCATGCCGGGGCACGGCGAACCCATTGTCGACGATCAACTAGCCATCGCCGAAGTGTTGTCGGTCCATGCGGCGGCGCTCGAGCACATTGTTGATCACACGCTGGCGGGCCTCAACGATCGGCTTCGTCAAGACGTGATCGCCGACTCGGTTGAGTTGCCGGCGGAGTTGGTCAGTGATCCAACTCTCAACGAGCAGTACGTTTCGGCGGCCGACATTTCGCGCATGGTGATGAAGCAGTACTGCGGATGGTGGGACGACATAGCGTCGCATTGGTCGCCGGCGCGGTTTGATCAACAAAGCGCGATGGTTTGTGAACTCGCCGGGGGTGTCGAAGCACTGGTTCAGAGGGCACGGGCTATGGCTGCCAGCGATCCAGTGATGGCGTGTCACCTGATCGATTGGGCGTGGTACGGCGACGTTGGCAACGCGGCCACCGCCGACGCCGTTCTCGAGATTTACATCAACCGCGTGGCGACCTCGGGCAGCAATACTCAGGAGGCGCTGATGTATCTCGATCACATGACCGATGTGCGCCTGGCTGTCGAAAATGGGCGTACCGAGACTGGGCAGTCGATCTAGAGTCGTCCGATGACTGATAGCCAACAGCCCGCATCTGCTCGTACGACACTGAAGCGGGGCAAGGATCGGGCTGTTTATGCCCGCTCGGAGATCCGCGAGGTTCTCGAAGCGGGTTTGATCGCTCACGTTGGTGTGGTTACCGAGCAGGGCCCCATCGTGTTGCCCATGGTGTACGGACTTCGCGATGACGAGATTTTGATTCACGGCGGTGTTGCCAATGCGATGCTGCGGGGTGGCCGGTCGGCTGATGTTTGCATCACTGTGACGATTGTTGACGGTTTGGTGGTGGCCCGTACTCCGCTTCACAACTCGATGAACTATCGCTCGGTGGTGATTCGGGGCGAGGCCACCCTTGTCGATGGTGACGACAAGTTCGCCGCGCTCAAAATCATCAACGACCACATCGCCCCGATGTGGGACACCGCCCGCCCGCCGAGTGACGCCGAGTTCAGGCAGACCATGGTTCTCAGCGTTGAGCTCACCGAAGCTTCGGCCAAGATTCGTGGCGGCGATCCAATCGACGACGAATCCGATATCGATGGTCCGTACTGGGCCGGAGTGCTTCCCCTCAACACCAGTTGGGGCGACCCAATTGCGTCGGCCGATCTGCGAGGGGACCCAGCCATCCCGGATGGGGTGATTCAACGGGCCGGCACAAACGCTCACCCCAACGGCTAGCGGTCAACTGCTGGTCGGTGATTCGGCGAGAAGATCTTCGACGATCAGGCGGCCGCGCTCAGGAACCGGGTCGTCTGGGAACACCGTTCGGACGACGGCGAACACATCTTCAGGGGTCCGAAGGCCGAGATGATCAGTCAGTAGAACAATGTCGGCTAGGTCGGTTTGGCGCGCCGAGCGGACTTTCATTGCTAACAAACGGTCGGCGCTCGCGGCGATAACTCGTAGCGAGGGATTGTCAAATACAACGATCCCTCGACGGTCTTGTGAGGTCGGTAGGTACGCACTTGCTTGCTCGTTGAGCCAACTGCCGGGCAGTCCAAGCTGGCGACCTACAACGCGGACGGCTTCGGTAAGTGGCCCGTATCCTTCGAGGATCAGCCCATCAATGTCGCGGGTCACGCGTTCGCCGTCGTAGGCCAGAGCGATTGCTGTGCCACCAACGATGTAGACGCGTGCGGTGACATTCTGGCCTCGGAGATGATCAGCGGTTGCGTCAAGCGCGGCGCGCAACTCGTCGGCGTTCATTACACAACCACCAACTCGCGTGCGCATAGCAATACGCCGTGGGCCTCGAACGCCGCGGGGGAGTGCACGAGAGCCTCTATACGAAGCGAGGGCAGCGGCGTGCCCGGGAACCAGGTTCCGGCCAGATACCGTGACTCGGCGAAAACCCAATCGGGCGTTCGGAGTCGATCGTGCCAGCAGTGATGTTCGACCCAGGCTGCGAGGAACGCATCCCAGCGAGGCTCGATCGATGCTGGTTCTTCGGCGACCAAATCAAGTCGATCTTCGACCGGGGTGTCGTGCCACCACATCGCGAAGTCGTGCAGCACGATCCGAAGGCGCCAGCCGTCCTCGGCGCGTGCTAGCCAGGGCACATAGCTGGCCAGCGACTTCGCCGGACCATCAGACATGTCAAGGAGTCTATGGCAGGGATTCCATCTGACGAACCCGGTCCGGGGTTGACGGCGACGCCGAACCGGGAGATCGCGTGACGGCTACAGTCGCGATATGGGCGCTGGGTGGGCTTGGGTTGGTTTGACACTCGCCGTCGTTGTCGCGGGTTGCTCCGACGGTGCCGACCCTGCGTCGACCGTTGCTTCGCCCTCGAGCACGACAGCCGCTCCCGAATCAACCGTTCCCGACACAACCGGGCCCGAATCAACCGTTCCAGACACAACTGGGCCAGCCGAGCCGGTGGATCTGCCTGCCGAGGTGCCGATCCGCTACCGGGTCGACACCGACAAGGTTGCGGCCGATAGTGCCGACCCGTTCCTGAACGTGCGTTGGGCACCGGGTGCGTCGGAAGAACTCCTGGCCAAACTGCCGCCCAACTACCGCGGTCTGCGATGGCTTGGAGAAGACACACAAACCGCTGATGGTGGGCTTTGGTATCTCGTCGAGTTGCTTGATCCGGTGGCGATTCGCTCCCTTGATCCCATAGAAGGACCGAACCCGGCCGGTTGGGTAAACGCCGATTTCATACTGCCTCTCGCCAACGGCATAAGGGTCGGTACTGATGATGTCGATGCGTGCGCTGGGGGTGGACTCGGGGTCGTAGAACCGTCCGCGGGCGACCGGCCGGCCGGGCATATCTATGCGCTCGAGAGCGAGCTGTTGGCCCCGCGTTGTTTGCGCACCGTCATCAGCTTTGGCACCGGCGATGCTCCGGTTGGCTGGAGCCATGTAAGCGCAGACTTGGCAATTGCTGACTCGCTGCCCCTGGCGACGATGGTCCAGAGTGGTGTCAATGGGATGCGGATTTGGTTTGACTCGATTGAGTCGGTGTGGCCGGGCGCAACCGACACCTCAGACGGTGTATTCATCGTCAGAGATCACGGCCAGCTACAACTCGTTTCGCCGGTACCCGTCGAAAACGTCAGGCTTACGGCCCGGCCCGACGAGGGCACCATCGTCATCGACATGGCCCTCACGTCGGATTTCGAGCCGCCCTCAACCGACGTCGGGATCGTGGTGTTGGATGGGCCCACGGTGTCGCGTGGGTGGGTAGAGATCTCCGGGATTGCCCGGCCGTTTGAAGCCAACTTGGGTCTTCATATTGAGAACGCCGATGGGGCTCCTGTCGAAGCGATCTACTCCGGCAGTCTCAACTTCGGCACGATTCGCGCCACCGATTACGCGGTTCAAACCGAGGACTGGCTTTCGGCGTGGGCCGGTTTCGCGGTGCGGGCCGAGGGCCTGACTCCTGGCGACTACACCTTCGTGCTCGATGCCGACGGCGGCGGCGAAGTCGACCGGTCGTTGCGAGTCCCGTTCACGTTCCCGCCACCTGAAGACGGCTCTGAATATGAGCCACCGGGCTTGCTCACCGCTGCCGAACACCAGCTAGTGCAAGACGTAGTTGCTTATGCCCGAGGTTGGATGCCTCTCGCGTCGATGCCGTTCGCGGCCGATGTCGGTATTGGTGTGAATTCCGAACTGGTCCGAACCGTTCCGCGGTCTGATCTTGGCACTCGCTCCGTTTGGGAGGTGCTGTTCCCCGCCTTTGATACCCCCGCCAGCGGAGTGGACATCCTGGCCGACATCGGATTCGCGACGATTACCAAAGGCACCATCGACCATTGCGCTTCGCCGTCTTTCGACCCGCCGTCGGGATTCGAGGACTACCAGCAACTCAACGTTCAACCAATCGGGATCGATAGTTGTCTGCGCTGGTTCGGAATAAAGATATTCGTCGATGATGCCGGGTTGGTGGGCGCCGTCACGTTCGAGGGCTGGGAGCCTTAGCGGCGACATTGATCGAACCGGTCGCGGTGTGCCTTCTTATCCCTCGCAACGCCGGTTTCTGGCTGCGCACGACCGTTCTTCGTGGGTTTGGTTGGAACCTGGATCGTTCGGCAAGGTTCGCTTCGGTCCCAAAGTTCTCTGGGTCGGGGAAGGTGAAGAAACGCCTCGAGGTCGGACCGCGGGTGTGGGTGAACGTTGGGTGTCATTTTGAGCTGAACGATCGGGTTGTGATCGACGAAAATGCGGCGATTGGTCACGACGTGCTCATTTTGACGTCGACGCATTCGGTTGGTGGCAAACATGCCAGAGCCGGTGATCTCACGATCGCCGCCGTTTGCGTGGGTAAAGGCGCCTGGATAGGTGCTCGGTCAGTAATTCTTCCCGGCGTAACGGTGGGTCCGGGGGCGATTGTCTCGGCTGGCTCCGTTGTCGGAGCCGATGTGCCAGAGAACGCCGTTGTTGCTGGTGCCCCCGCCAAAGTTGTCGTCCCGCGGCTTCCGGGCTGAAACGGTGGCGTCGATGAAAAAGTCGCAAGACGAAAT
>CAZDEB010000014.1:0-38178 GCA_964504305.1 uncultured Candidatus Nemicrothrix sp.
ACAACCGCCACGATAGCGACCCCATTCCCAAACTGGGCGAAAACTTGAGTCTCTTAGTATCAACTTTCCTTATTGCCAGACATTGGGGCATAAGGTTTAGAAAATCTTCGCCAAACAGAGGGGACGCGACCGCGTCGTCACCCACGTCAACTGAACGCTAAGTTCGCGGCCATGTACAACTTGATTCTGGTTCGCCACGGCCGCTCCGAATGGAACGAACTCAACTTGTTCACCGGCTGGTACGACTGCCCGTTGATCGACATCGGCCGAAACGAAGCCCGAGCCGCCGGGCCCATGCTCACCGACGCCGGCCTTTTGCCCGACGTCGTACACACGTCATTGCAGCAGCGCGCCATCGAAACAGCCGAACTGATGCTGGCCGCATGCGACCGACGCTGGATCCCCGTGCGGCGAAGCTGGCGCCTCAACGAGCGGCACTACGGCGACCTCACCGGCCTCGACAAAGCCGAAACTCGGATCAAACACGGCGACGAACAACTCCACATCTGGCGCCGCAGCTTCGACACCCCGCCGCCGCCGATCAGCGCCGACAACCAGTACAACCCCAACTCGTCGGCCGCCTACGCCGACCTCGCCCCCGAACTTTTGCCGCTCACCGAGTGCCTCGCCGACGTCGTTCAGCGTATGTTGCCCTACTGGCACGACGCCCTCGTACCCGACCTACGAACCGGACGCACGGTTTTGGTCGCCGCTCACGGCAACTCGCTACGAGCGCTGGTCAAACATCTCGACAACATCGCCGACTCCGACATTTCCGAACTCAACATCCCCACCGGCATGCCCCTGCACTACCAAATCGGCGAAGACATGCGGCCCACCCACCAGATGCATCCACTCGAACGAGCCCTGGACCCAGCCGCGGCGGCCGCCGGCGCGGCCGAAGTCGCGGCCCAAGCCCGCGGGCATTAGCCGCTGCGTCCCACGCAACGAACCGCGGCCTTCGGCCGATCTTGCCAAACGGGTCAGCCGATGGCGGTTTCGATTCCGTATCCGGCCGAGCCGTGTTCGGCGACGTCGAGCCCAAGCGCTTCCTCTTCTGGGTCGACTCTCAACCCCAGCGTCTTGTCCAACACGGTGAAGGTCACCAGGCTGCACGCGCCGACCCAGCCAACAACAATTGCCACCATCGAAAGCTGCACCAGCAGTTGATCGATACCGCCGCCATACAAGAGCCCAACCTTTTCGGCCCCCAAGAAGGCGTCGTCGTAGCGAGCAAACAGACCAATCGACAGCGTGCCCCACGCTCCGCATACTCCGTGAACGGCAATAGCTCCAACCGGATCATCGATACGGACTCGGTCAAAGAACAGCACCGCGGCGACTACAAGCAGGCCACCGATGAAACCAATAACCAGCGCGGCCCATGGCTCGACCGAGCCAACCGGAGCGGTAATCGACACAAGGCCAGCCAACGCGCCGTTGCCCGCCATGGCCACGTCGGCGACCCCGGTCTTGGCCCAGATGACGACGGTGGCACCAATCACACCCGCCGCGGCAGCCAGCAGGGTGTTCATGGCCAGAAACGAAAGCAAGCCGTCGGCCGCCAACTCCGAACCGGCATTGAACCCAAACCACCCGAACCACAAGATGAAGACACCAACTACCGCGTAAGCAACGTTGTGACCCGGCAGAGCCCGAGGGGTTCCGTCACGCCCGTACTTTCCGAGTCGGGGTCCGAGCTTCCATGCACCAACCAGAGCCGCTACCCCGCCGGTGAGGTGCACAACCGTCGAACCGGCAAAGTCGGAGTAGACCCGCCCGCCGATCTCGATCCGAGCAATCAATCCCCCACCCCATGTCCAATGGACCACCACCGGATAGATGAACGCGGTCATCACCGCCGAGAACACCAAGTAGGCGGTGAATTTGGTGCGCTCGGCCATGGCCCCGGACGCAATCGTTACCGCGGTCGCCGCGAACACCACCTGGAAAAAGAAGTTGGTAGCGGGAGTCAATCCGAGCCCAAGATCAAAAAGCACCTCGGGATTGCTCGAGTCCTTGAAGAAGAGGTCGTTCAGTCCACCCCACCATTTACTGTCACTCGTGCCGTAGGCGATGGTCCAGCCCACGATGAAGAACGCGACAGCTCCGATCGCCATATCGGCCAGGTTCTTGGCCATGATGTTCGCAACGTTCTTGGCCCGGGTAAGCCCCGCCTCGACGAAGGCAAATCCGGCCTGCATCAAGAACACCATCGAGCCGGCAATGACCAGCCACAGGTTGTCCATGATGGCTTGGGTCACCGCCGCGGTGTCGGCGACGCTCTCGACGGTGGCCTGCTCTTGGGCTACGGCTGGCGTTGACCACAAGAGTCCCAAGCCCACCACGACGAAGGCGAAACGAAGCTTTTTCTGCATAGCCGAAAAGATACGTAGTCGTCGTTTCGAGCTTGTTTCGGCAGTGTGAACCCGTCGACACAGGCCGCTCGCGGGTATCTTTGCTGCGTCATGGAATCACGCTTGAAGCCTCACCAACTCGTGCGTGCAATGGGGGTCGCAATTGCCCTGTTCACGTTCGGGTCCTACGTATTGCCGTTCATCACCAACTGGCACGACGACTCGTCGGTGCAGCGTGAGGTATTTGGCAACATCCCCGACTCGATCAAGCTGGCGTTCTACACGCTGATCCCCCTACTGCTTGTTTACGGCGCATGGATGTTCTCCAACCGTATGAAGAATTGGGAACGGGGCCGCCCCGACAATCGTCGCACCACACTCAAGAACGCTCCTCGTCGAGCCAAAGATTTCCGAGCGGGCGTCTACATGCAGACCCTGATGCGCGAGCCGGGCGCCGGGATCATGCACTCGATGATCTACTTCGGGTTCATCGTTTTGCTGGGCGTAACCACCGTCCTCGAGGTCAACCATCAGGTGCCGGTCGATCTCAAGTTCCTCCACGGCGACATCTACCGGGCCTATGCGGCCGTCGGCGATGGCGCCGGTCTGATCTTCCTTACCGGAATTGTGTGGGCGATCGTTCGTCGCTACGGACCATGGGATTGGCGCCCCTACCGCATCCGCATCAAGTCCAAGCCCGAGCACGCCGTGATCCTTGGCGTGTTCTTCGCCATAGCGATCACCGGGTTCGGCGCCGAAGCATTCCGGATCGCTCACGAAGGCCTCCCCGAATACGAACGGTGGAGCTTCGTTGGCTATCCCCTGGCTCAACTGGTTGACGGATCCAACAGCCTGGCCGGCTGGCATCAAGCGTGGTGGATCGCCCACGTCATCAGCTTTGTCAGTTTCCTGATCATCTTGCCGACCACCATGTTGCGTCACATGTTCACGTCGCCGCTCAACATGTACCTGAAGGACAAAGATCGCCCCAAGGGCGCCATGAAACCGATGCCCGATCTGGTCAACGGCGAGACCGAACTCGAAACGTTCGGCGCCAGCGTGATCGAAGACTTCACCTGGAAGCAGTTGCTCGACACCGATGCCTGCACCATGTGTGGCCGCTGCACATCGGTGTGTCCGGCCCACGCAACCGGCAAACCGCTCGACCCCCGCGAGATCGTTCTGAAAACCGGCGAGATCATGGCCCGCACCGGCGATCCCGCCGTATCTCCGCCGATTGGCGTCGACGACGAAATCACTGTGCCCGCCAACTGGATGTTCGACCGCATCAGCCAAGACGAACTGTGGGCCTGCACCAGCTGCAAAGCCTGCGACGAGATCTGTCCGGTCAACATCGAGATTCTCGACAAGATCCTCGATATGCGTCGCTATCTCACGCTGATGGAAAGCGACTTCCCGTCCGAACTGGGCCAAGCGTTCCGGGCGATGGAGAACTCGTCCAACCCTTGGGCTATGAGCCAGAGCGAACGGGGCGATTGGGCCGAGGACGTTCCGGGCGTCAACGTCATTGATCTAAACACTGGCGGCGATAACCCGATGGATGCCGAGTACCTCTACTGGGTGGGCTGCGCCGGCTCGTTCGACGACAAGAACAAAAAGGTCACCAAGGCCATGGCGAAGCTCATGCAGCGAGCCGAAGTAAGTTTCGCGATCCTCGGACCAGCCGAGAACTGCACCGGCGATTCGGCGCGGCGCTCTGGCAACGAATACCTCTTCCAGATGCTGGCCAGCCAAAACGTCGAGACGCTCAACAAATTGGGGGTCAAAAAGATCGTTACCCAATGCCCTCACTGCTTCAACACGTTGGCCAACGAGTACCCCCAACTCGGTGGCCACTACGAGGTCGTGCATCACAGTCAATTCCTCGAATGGCTCGTCGACCAGGGCCGCCTCGATTTGTCCGACGCCCAACTCGACGAGCGAGTCGTCTACCACGACTCGTGTTACCTCGGTCGACACAACGACGTTTACATGGCTCCTCGAAAGGTGCTCGGCAGCCTCGGCGGAATCCAACTTGTAGAGGCGGACCGCAACGGAACCAAAGGCATGTGTTGTGGTGCCGGCGGCGCTCGAATGTGGATGGAAGAGACCATCGGCGAAAAGGTCAACGACGTGCGGGCTCAAGAGCTTGTCGATACCGGCGCGACCCGTGTCGCTACGGCCTGTCCGTTCTGTTACGTGATGATGGATGACGGCGTCAAGGCCGCGGGTAAGGAAGAAGACGAGGTTCGGGTGACCGATATTGCCATGACCGTGCTCGAGGCGATCGAGGCCGGGGAGTCGGCGCGCGACGCCGCACAATCCGAAACCACGTCGTTCAGCTAGAAGATGAGCACCAGCGACGGATCAGAACCGGGTCCGATGCTCGTCGCGGGCACCGATCCCGACGCAATTGAGTTCTTGTCGGCGACGATCAACAGAGCAGGGTTCGCATGTCGGCCCGCCGCCTCTGGCGACGCGGCCGGCGAACTGCTGCGCTCCGATCCCGCTATACAACTAATCCTCGTCGACGCCGACCTCGAAGTCGTGCGTTCGATCCGCGCTCTGGCCGATCCCGACCTGGCGGCAATAACCATCGTTGTTCTGGGCGCGTCGGGTGCGCCCGCTTCGGCGGCCACCGAGGCCCGAGAAGCTGGCGCAACTCATTGGGTCGAACGACCCGTTGCCGAAGCAACGCTGCTCAACGGGATCCGGCACCTGCTCGGGTCCTGAAACTACGGGGTCAAAATTGCTGGGGCCAAAATTCGGCGGGGCTGATCTGGCAACGCGGGCTAGCCTCGCCCCGTGAGCAACGACCGGCCCCTGATCCTGGTGATCGACAACTACGACTCGTTCGTTTACATCTTGGTCCAGTATTTGGGCGAGCTAGGTGCCGAACCGATCGTTCGTCGCCACGACGAAATCTCCGTCGACGAGATCATTGCCATGCAACCCGACGGCATCTTGATATCTCCCGGCCCGGGGAACCCCGACGACGCCGGCATTTCGATGGAAGTGTTAACCCGCCTCGACAGCCAGTTCCCCATATTTGGCGTCTGCCTCGGGATGCAGTGCATCGGGCAGGTTTACGGCGGGGAGGTGGTCAGAGCTCCGCAGGTCATGCACGGAAAAACTTCGATGATTCGCCATGGTCACCTCGGAGTTTTCGACTCGCTACCGAACCCTCTCGAAGCAACCCGCTACCACTCGCTGATCGTCGACCGCGCAACGCTGCCTGACACGCTCGAAATAACCGCCGAAAGCGACGATGGTTTGATCATGGGTCTTCGCCATCGCCAAGTTGATGTCGAGGGTGTGCAGTTTCACCCCGAGTCGGTCCTGACCCATGCCGGCCACGATTTGATCTCGAACTTTCTCGATCGCTGCCGCTAAGGCGCCACTGTCGTTGTAGTGGTGGTAGTAGTTGTGCTCGTTGTCGGCGGCGGCGTGGTGGGTGGTGCGGCTTGGCCAACCACAATGGTGACGAGCGAACCGGCATCAACCTCGGTGAACGGCACCGGGTCCTGTGAGATTACCCGACCAATCTCGGCTGACCCGGCGGCCACTTCCTGGAAAATGGGAGCCGGTTCGAGCAGGTTGTTGCGCAGCGTCGTGATGGCGGTGTCGGCAAACACGCCCGAAACGTCGGGCACGATTACCTGCGGCAATCCACTGGAAACAACAATCGTTACTTGCGAACCAACCGGCACCAGTGCGCCCGCCGCCGGTTCGGTGCGAATCACATCACCGGTGGGGACGGTGTCGGAGGCTTCCTCGGTTGGAGTGCCGGAAACACTGAACCCATCGGCATTGAGGTTGTTGAGCGCGGCGATGACAGTAAGGCCCTCGACATCGGGGACCGGCAACACATCCGGGCCGCTCGAAACGGTGAGTTCGACGGTCCCGCCGGGCGCCAGCTCTGAACCCGACGCCGGAATCTGGCTGATCACGCCACCGGCATCTTGGGCGCTAGTGGCTGCCACCGTGGTTACCGAGTAGCCCAAGCCCTGAAGAATCGCGGTAGCGCTCTCGCGGGTTTCGCCGATGACGTTGGGCACGGTGCTCGCGGTGCCGCTGCTTACTCTCAAAACAATGGTGTCGCCGGCATCGACTCGTTGGCCAGAGGGCGGGGTTTGTCCGAATACTTCGTTGACCGCGACTTCGTCGTTGGCCTCGAAGTTGACCTCGAAGTTGAGGTTGGCGTCGAGGATTGTTTCCCGAGCCGAAGTGACATCGAGTCCTTCGACATTTGGGACCTCGACCAGTTCGCCGTTGGGGTCTGTGACGTCGCCGTTATCGCCGTTGTCGCCGCCCAAGGCGTCGAGAAACGCCGCAAACAAGAAGCCAAGAATGGCAACCAGGACCGCCAGTGAACCCAGGAGCGCGACCGTACGCCAGGGGCCGCCACCGCGAGCGGCCGGTTCTTCGTAGTAGTAGCCGCCGCCACCGCCGCCGTACTGGTTGGCCACCGCTGCAGCATTGGGGTCGAGAACCATGCCGGCGGGGACACCCGCGGGCTGAGCCTGCTGAGGCATCGCCAGCGGCTGAGCAGGCGTGACCGGTTGAGCAGTAGTGGCATCGACCGCCGGCGAAGGAGTAGCCGCAGACGCGGGAGCTTCGCTAGCCGCCGCACCAGCAACCGCGGCGCCGCCGGCCGCCGCGGCGCCCTTGCCAGGAATACCGTGAGCCCCGGCGAGGTAACGGCGTAGATCGCTACGCAAGTCGTCGGCGGTGGGATAACGGTTGGCCGGGTTTTTGGCCAAAAGTTTCATGGTGATGGCTTGCAGAGAAGCCGCGACCTGCACACCACGATCAGAGAGCGATTCGGGCTTTTCCTGAACGTGTTTGTAGGCAACGGCCACCGGGGTATCGGCTTGAAATGGCGGCTGGCCGGCCAACATCTCGTACAGCACCACACCGAGCGAGTAGAGGTCGCTACGACCGTCGAGCGGCTTTCCTTGCGCCTGCTCGGGCGAGAAATAGGTGGCGGTACCCATCACAGAGCCGTGCTGGGTCAGGCCGGCTTCGGTCCCGCTAACCAATGCCGTCGCAATGCCGAAGTCGGCGACCTTCACGTCACCGCTGTCGGACACAAGAATATTGCCGAGCTTGACGTCGCGGTGAACAAGTCCGGCAGTGTGCGCGGTGGAGAGGGCGGCGGCGACATCGGCGGCGATCTCGGCGGCCCGATCGGGATGCAGCGGTCCGGTACTGCGCAACACGTCGGACATGGAACGGCCCGCCACGTGCTCCATCACGATGTAGTACGTGCCTCGTTCTTGGCCCCAGTCGTAGATGCCGACAATGTTGGGGTGATTGAGGTTTGCCGCCGCTTGCGCTTCGCGACGAAAACGCTCGACGAAGTTGGGGTCGTTGGCGAATTCGGGGAACAGAACCTTGAGCGCAACTTCGCGGCCCAGGAGGTCGTCGCGTGCCAAATAGACGTCGGCCATACCCCCGCGGGCGATGTGACGGAGCAATTCGTAACGGCCGTTGAAAACGGTAGGCCCTTGTTCGGACATAGCCGCCGAGTCTAACCCCTACCAGGCCAACGACCGATGCGGGCGACCCCGCGTTTAATTCGCGGCAAAGTACGCCTCGATGACCGCCTTGCCGATAGGAGCGGCGACTCGGCCCCCGGTTTGCTCCGAAGCGCCCTCTTGGGCTTCGACGATGACCGCTATGGCCAGCGACGCGTCCTCATCGGGTCGACCGGCAAAGCCGACGATCCACGCGTGGGAGTTCGGCGGGCTGGTCCCCAGCTGCGCGGTTCCGGTCTTGCCACCAACCACCAGTCCGTCAACCGCCAAATTGCGCGCCGTGCCGTTGGCGGCAACGTTCACCATGGCCTCGGCCAACGTGGCCGCGGTCGTCTGGCCCATCGCGATTCGCCACAACTCGGGCTCGATGGAGTCATAGATCGAGCCGTTGGCGGCTTGGATCTCCGACACGACGTGGGGAGTCATAACCCGCCCGCCGTTGGCGATAGCGCCCGCGACCATCGCCATCTGCAGTGGGGTGGCGGCAACATCGTTTTGACCAATCGATGCTTGAGCGAGCCGGGCCGTGTTCTCGTAGATCGAAACCGCGCCGTTGGGAAGAACCGGACCATCCGCGTCCGCACTAGCAGAGGACGAGTCGAGCACCGCCCGGTAATGGTCGACATCGGCCAGCCGTTTGCCGTAGTCGGTCGGGAAACGCGACGCCGCGGGCCGCGGCAAGTCGATTGGAGGCGCACTGTTGAAGCCGTAAGCCTCGGCGATGGAGATCATGGCCTCGGGGCCGACCCACTCGGCGCCCATCTCGGCAAACGCGGTGTTGCACGACACCCTCAAGATCTCGAACAGGTCGCCTCCACAGCTGCTCCCACCAAAGTTCCTGATTGGGGAGCCACTCGGTATCGGTTCGTAACGGTCGGTGGTCTCGAACACTGGGTCGGCGGTGCCAATCGCCCCAGACTCGAGACCGGCAGTCGCGGTAACAAGTTTGAACGTCGATCCTGGGAAAAAGACTTCACGGTAAGTTTTGGCCAACAACGGGTTACGTGGGTCGGCCAACAAGGCGTCAAATACGTCGTTGGCCCTCGTCCCATCCGGGTCGGCCAACGCATTGGGATCAAAGCTGGGCCAGGTCCAAAGCGCCACGATTTCGCCGGTCGAGGGGTCGAGAGCAACCACCGAACCGCGCCTCTCCCCCAGCGCTTCGCGGGCCGCTTCTTGAACGTCGTGTCGCAAGCTCAGCCGCAACGTGCCCGTCGTATCGCGATCTTGGAACAGATCCGATATCGATTGAAACCGTTGATCGAACGGCAGACCGGCCAACTCGTCGTTGTATTGACGTTCGAGACCAGTGGGCGCAACGTTGAGCGACTGGTACCCAGTGATATGGGCATAGAGATCGTCCTGGGGGTAGTCCCGGCGATAGTCGACAGACCCGTCGAACTCGATCGACCGCGCCACCAACACCCCATCGGCGGTCACAATCTGACCTCGCGAACGCCCGAACTCACGGACAAGCCCGCGGGTGTTGTTGACATTCTCCTGCAACCGTTGGGCCCCGTAGAACTGGACCCGGTTGAGTTGCGCAAACAGCACCACAAACAACAGCCCAAAGAAAATGCCGAGTCGGCGGATACGGAGATTCACGCCGGGGCCTGAGTAGCACGCTGCTGATGCGACATGCGAACCAGGAGCGCCAAGAGCACATAGTTGGCAACGAGCGAAGACCCGCCGTAGCTAACGAACGGCAAGGTGATCCCGGTGAGCGGAACAACTCGCAGGATCCCGCCCACGATGACAAAGGCCTGCATTCCGAGCAGGGTGGTCAAACCGAGCGCGAACAACTTTTCGAACACCCGCTCGGCCCGCAGAGCGATCCGCAACCCTGACCCAATGAGCAATAAGAACGCGATGAGAACGGCCGTAGATCCACCCAATCCGAGTTCTTCACCGATCGCCGCAAAGATGAAGTCGGTTTCGACAAATGGGATCCGGCCCGGCTCGCCTCGCCCCAGACCGGTACCGGTGAGACCCCCGTCGGCTAACGCAAAAGACGCCTCGACGATCTGGAAACCGGTGCCCTTCGGCGTCGCGAACGGGTCGAGCCAGATATCGACACGCTGTTGCACGTGCCCAAACATCGACCACGCCGCGAACGAACCGATAGAAAACAGTCCGAGTCCGACGAACAACACCGATGCCCGTTCGGCGGCGACCCAGAGCAAAACGACAAACAACGTAAAGAACAACAGCGACGACCCAAGATCGCGTTCGAGCACCATCACCAGCAAGGACGCTCCCCAGGCAACCCCAATAGGCGCGAGATCTCGCAGCTCAAAGCGCGATCGCAACAGTTCGCGAGCGTCGACCAGGTAGGCGGCAAAGAACGCTGCGAGGGCGAGTTTGGCGAACTCGCCGGGCTGAAAGTTGATTGGTCCGACGCTGGCCCAGATACGAGCCCCATTGATTTCGGTACCAAACCCCGGAACAAGAGGCAAAGCCAACAACAACACCCCGGCCAGGCCCAGCATGTAGCGATACGACTCGAGCAGCGACACGTTCGGCAAGAAGAGCAAAGTGGCAACAAACCCAACCACACCCACCGCGGTCCAGGTCGATTGAAGTGCAGCCAACCCTCCCGACAACCGAGTAATCACTACGTAACCGAGACCGTTGAGGAAAAGGGCCATCGGCAACAGCACCGGGTCGGCGGCTGGAGCCAGACGGCGAATCGCAACGTGAGCCACAAATCCGAGTCCGAACATCCACAAGAGAAATGGGCCAAGATTCGCGGGGATGGCGTCGGATGTGCCAAAGCTGGCCAGCCCGTAAGCCACCACCACAACCAAGCCAACCATGACAAGAATGCCGGCTTCGACCCTTCGAGGTTTGAGGGCAAGCAGCGCCGAACTTTCCGGCTGCTTTGGCCGCCGCCGAATAGAAATCACGGCGACGACGCTAGTTGCACGTTCAGCAGGCTGACATAGGTCGTGGCCTCGTCGAGGGTGTCGAAGACCCGACCCTGGCGAAGAGCGTCCTGATCGATCTCGTCGAGGTCGACGACTTCTCCGAGCGAAATGTCGGTGACCACCTCGACGGTGGGATCAAACCACAACACGCCGTTGGGGCGGCCCCGGTAGATGACAACCTGGCCGTCACCCTCGGCCACGAAGTAGCTCGATCGGGCATACACCGCGGTGCCGGCGAACACGACGGAAAGAATTAGGAACACCGCTATTACGAAGACGCCGAGTCGCCAAGTGAGAACTGGTCGCCCGTCGGTCGATCGACGGCTGATTTCCTCGGGGTGCGGATCACCGCCTCGATCAAGGTCGTCGCGAGTGGGCAATGGGCGGGCGCTCAGCACCCCTTCTGGCAGCGCTTTGCGAGTACTGGTAACCCGATCTGACGGCATGTCATCAACCGAATCGGCGCCGATCACGTCGATGACCACAACCGTGACGTTGTCGCGACCACCGGCGGCACAAGCCCGGTCGACGAGTTCCTGGGCCGCACCCTGCGGCGACTCGACCTCGCGGAGCACGTCGTGGATGTCTGGCGCGCCCACCTCGCCGAACAAACCATCGCTACACAACAAGTAGCGGTCGCCAACCACCGGCACCAGCTCCCAAGCGTCGACCAGCACCTTTTCGTCAATCCCCAAAGCCCGCGTCACGATATTGCGTTGGGGATGAACAGCCGCTTCAGAACGGCTCAGCCGGCCATCGCGCACCAACGCCTCGACCAGGCTGTGGTCTTCGGTATGTTGATGAAGCCCTTGGGCCGTGAGGCGATAAATCCGGCTGTCGCCAACGTTGGCAATACCAATTCGGTTGGGTCCAACTCGGTGCAAGTCGGCCATCACAACAACGGTGGTGCCCATGCCCCTCAGCCCGGGCTCGTCTCGGGCCCGCATCACTATGTTGTGATTGGCCCGTTGAACTTCTTCGATGAGTGCGTCGATCGACGCCACCACCGGACGCTCGCTCAGGCTGGTGACGGCGATCTCCGAGGCGATCTCGCCGCCGCTATGACCGCCCATGCCGTCGGCGACCACAAACAGCGAGTCCTCAACAAGGAATTGGTCCTGGTTGGACCGGCGCACCCGGCCGACGTCGGTCGCTCCCCCGACAGCAAACTTGGTCACAGGAGCTCCAAGACGTGTTCGCCAACCTGGACACGATCGCCCGGTCCCGCCGTACGAGGACGATCGACCACGCCGTCGTTGAGAAGAGTTCCGTTGGTAGAGCCGAGATCTTCGACCGCCCACCGGCCGCCGCTGGGATACAAACGAGCGTGGAGCTTCGAAACTCTCTGATCGTCAATAACTACCCCGCAACCCGGTGCGCGACCGACGGTGGTTTCGCCGTGGAGATCGAACACGGTTCCGGCCAGCGACGCCGGAGCCAAAACCACCAACCGGATCGACATAACATCGTTGCTTGATCCGCTCCGAGCGCTCGGCGTTGCTCGCTCGGACCCAGAGGCGGCCACCACAACCGGTGGGGCGACCACCACTCGAGATTCGGTGCGTAGCTCGACCCAGACAGCGCGCAAAACTCGAAAGAAGGTGAGGTAGACAAGCGACAACAAGCAAACGCGCAAGACAACCAAAAGCTGCTCTGACATCGCCCTCAGCCTGCCCGAAACTCGAAGCGACTCGACCCGCCCAGCACAATTTGATCCTCGGGGCTCAACTTGCGGTGGGTGACGGCCTCACCGTTGACAGTGCTGCCGTTGGTCGACCCAAGATCGCGTAACACATAACCGTCACCGTCGGGCACAATCTCGGCGTGCTCTCGACTGACATTGGTGTCGTCGAAGGTGATCGTGCACTCCGGAAGCCGACCGAGCGTGAGCCGGTAGGCGCCCAACACGACCTGTTGACCGTTGGCGAGGTGCAGCACACCCGTAGCCCCACTGGCCTCGAGCATGCGGGCCCGCACCCGGATCATGCCGCCCCGCAAAGACGGGTCGCTAGCGAGGATCACTTGGACCGGACCCATGAATTGCCAACTCTCGTCGCGAGCGGTTTCGCGGGTGGCGTCACAAAGCTCACGGACCATCGCGTCGTGTACGTCGGCGAAACGGGCCAGGTCGGGTTCGGCCAAGTCGACCTCGAAGTGGTTGGCAACCACCGGCTGTCCCTTTACGCCAACCGACCGCGAGTCGGCCATTTCGCGGGCGATTCGGTGCCCAATCTCGACGGGGCGAACGCCGCCGCGAAAGAATCGCCCAACCGCCCCATCCACAAATCGTTCAAGACGTCGTTCGACAGATCGAAGGCCCACAACGAGAGACTAGTCGTGCGGCAATCAGACGGGGTTGCGGTAGTCTCGTGGCGTAGCCGGGCAACCGGATACGCCACGCGCGAGTGGCGGAATTGGCAGACGCGCAGGCTTCAGGTGCCTGTGCCCGTAAGGGTGTGGGGGTTCAAGTCCCCCCTCGCGCACTCTTGTGATATCGCGATATCGGCATGGTCCCGAACCGTCATAGCGGTTCGGGACTTGCCCGTTTTAGATCCCGGTTCGTAGCTGCGCTACGGCCTCAGACACATTCCAATTTCGGCGTGATCGACGCTGCAAGAGAGTGGCTGCCAGCAGCAGCGCCAAGCCAGCGACGATGAGCGAACCGGCATAGGGCAAAAACACTGCGCCTCGAAGACCGGTAAACGCCAAATCGGTAGCCGCGGGGGCCTGACCGGCGTAGGTGACCGAGACACCGGCAACCTGAGTCAGATCCTCCTTCGACACTTCGATCGAGCATGCGACACCTCGCGACGCCTGAGCGTTGGTGGGCGGGCACACCGCGAGTTCGCTGGCACCGACCTGGCCGACCGGGGCACCGAATTGGGTGATGAAGCCACCGAACTCGTCGGTCACGTAGCCAGCACTGCCCGAACCCACAAGGCCGCAACGAGCAACGATGTCACCGAGTCGCTCGTCGCCGTTGCACAACATCAAGAAGACGGTGGCGCCGGGGGCAAAGCCGGTGCCTTGAGCTTCGACAATGTCGCCATCTTCGAGGGCCCTATTGGGCGAAACAGTAAGGGTCGCCCCGTCCTGAGCCGAGGCGGGAGCCGCCGCGACCAGTGCCGACAGCACCGCAAGAATCACAACAAAGCGTTTCATGGGTTTTCTCCGTCGTCAGGGTCGACGTCGCCATCCCCGGACTGGCCATCGCCGGAGTCATCGTCGTCGTCGTCGTCGTCGGGACTGTCAACCACGTCGTCAGACGAGCCGTCGTCGTCGTTGTCAGTGTTGTCGTCGACATCGACATCGCCGTCACCGGGCTGGGTGTCGCCGGAGCCGGAATCGCCATCAACAACATCGTCGCTGGAACCGTCGTCGTCATTGTTGGTGTTGTCGTCGACATCGACATCGCCGTCACCGGACTGGCCGCTGCCGGTGTCACCGTCGACAACATCGTCGCCGGAGCCGTCATCGTCGTTGTCGCCGTTGTCGTTGCCGTCGACATCGCCATCACCGGACTGGGTGTTGCCACCGTCGCCTTCGTCGACATCATCACCGGAATCTTCGTCAACGTCGTTGCCGTCGACATCCCCATCGCCGGAGCCGTCGCCAGAATCATCGGTGTCGGCAACGTCATCGTCGTCATCGCCGGAAGTGTCGGTGTCGTCAACGTCGACGTCGTCATCACCAGAGTCATCGCTGGAATCGACATCGTCGGCGACATCGTCATCGGAGTCGTCGGTGTCGTTGCCATCGATGTCGTCGTCACCCGAATCTGAACCATCGGAGCCGTCGGCGACATCGTCGTCTTCGTCGTCGTTTGACTGGTCATCGGCGTCAACGCCGTCGTCGGAGTCATCGCTCGAGTCGTCGTCCTCAGAGACGTCGTCGCCTACGTCGGACTGGTCGTCGTCGTCAGTGTCGTCATCGGAGTTGTCGGCACTATCGCCAGACTCGTCGTCTACGTCGTCACCGTCATCATCGTTGTTGTCGTTGTTGAAGACATCAAGATCGTCGTCGACATCATCGCCGCTGTCATCATCGACTGACTCGTCGTCGGCAACATCGTCATCGTCGTCATCAGGAGGCAGTGGACCACCGGGGTTGGCGCTGTCGTCATCATCATCGTCGTCGTCCTTGGGCATCAACACCGGGACGTCGGGCGGCGGTGCTAGACCTTCGGGCTCCGAAGCGCGCAATGGACCGGTTTCGCGAGCCTCACCGAATGCCCACGCCTGCAGGTCATCGGCAACAACCCAAGCGCCGCTGCCATCAACGAAGGTGACAAGACCAATAGCGTCGCCCCAACTACACGCCGCGCCGCCTCTGGGAGCACCATCGAAGGCAGCATCACCAAAGGTCAGCATCCGGCCGTTATCGGTGAGGATCCAGTAGCCCTCGCCGGTGATCGTGGTTTGGATCGCAACCGGCTTGCTTATGCCCAGCCCGTTGAGGTCGTGAAGGGAGCCAGCGTATGGAGCCTCTCCGAGGGAGAACACTGATCCGTCGGCGGCCACCATCACGAAGCCATCGCCGGTGAGCGTCGACGAGAAGTCGACGAGCGGAGCGCTCAGCCAAGCGGCGCTCAACGAACCCAAATCGGGCGCATCACCAAAGGGATGGACCTGACCGTCGGCTTCGAGGATCCAGTACCCGGTGCCGCCTCGGTAGGTCGTGAGAGCCACGACCTCGCCTGAGCCTTCAGAGTCGTCGAGGGACCCGTGATACACGGCGTCGCCGAACTCCTGCACGTCGCCATAACGATCGACGAGATAGAACCCTTCGCCGGTTTCGGTGCGAGCAATGTCGACGATCTCTTCGAGTTCGACATCGCCGAGCGAGGCCCGAAAGCCGGCATCGGCCAGCGAGTTGACCTCGATGGCGCCGGCGACGATCGCCTCGATCGTGCTTTCGGAATCGTTTTGTGCCGCTGGTCGAACGACCGGCGCCAAGGTGGTGGTTGTTGTGGTGATGGCACCAGCAACCGGGCCGACTCGACCAGGCAACACCGGACGCAGACCAGCGGTTTCGATGTCGGAGTCAACACCGTCGTCAACTGGAGCTTCGGTGATTGCCTCGTCGGCGACGTCGTCGCCGGGGTCGCTTTCTTCGACTGGTGCAGTCGTACCGCCCACTCCAATGGTGGTGGTGGTCGAAGCGGCCGAATCCGAGTCATCGGTATCGGCTTCGGGGATGGTGAGCCCCCAGATGGGGTTTTCGCCACCGCGGCACAAGAAATCGAATCCCGATAGGCCAACCTCGTCGGCGTTGGCGAGACTCCAGTAAGGGTTGACCCAATCACCAGTGGGCGCCTTGATGCCGAAATGCACGTGGGGGACGGTGGTCTCGGCATTGCCGCTATCGCCGACGTACCCGACAAGATCGCCAGCAAACACCCGCTGGCCAACCGACAAGCCCGGGGCGAAAGCCTGGGCGTACACGTTGGCGCCGTCGTCGGTGCCGGGCGTGTCGTTGTTCATGTGCATGTAGTAGTAACGCCAGCCGGCGTCGTCACGCAGCACCACCATGTTCCCGGGATTACCGTCGTTGGTGTGACGGATTGTCTCAATGACACCGTCGGTCACGGCCACCAGCTCGGTGAGCCTTACGGCCACTACGTCGGTGCCCTTGTGTAGACGGGTCCCGTGGCCACGCGGAAAGTGCCAATCGTTGATGAACCGGTGCTCGCCCGCGACTGGGAAGACCAGGTCACGAATGACACCGTCCTCACCGGGGTCGATGCTGCTGGCAGTGACGATCCTCGTCTCTGACTCGTCGGCGGCCGCCGCGGCAGCCGACAAGAGCAACATTGATGCTGCCAACGAAACCGCCATCGCCTGTTTCAATGAACCCGTGCTGTTCATGATATTTCTCCAGTTGGGAGTGAGACCCCATCAATGTCTGCACTCGTCAGTCCGAACCACGAAGCAGGGGTGGCGACCACCCATGCGCACGCGTCCGGTTCGCCACAAAGAATGAGATCCGCGTCGCTTCCTACGAATCCCGTCGCCCTCGCATCACCAAGGGTGCTGATGCGAATGCCGTCGGCGCCAATAGCGGCCGCGTCGATGTCTTCTGATCGATCGCTGAGCTCGGCTTTGCTGCCGTCGAAATAAAGAGTCACCTCGGGGACGCCGTCGGCGTCGAGGTTTTGGGTGTCGACAACGAAGAGATCTTCGTCGCGGATCAGGCCCGCCGCACCAATCTCGAGGTTGCCGCGAATCGATACGACCAGCTGCCCTTCGGGGCTAACGGTGATGGCGTCGATGTCGGCTTCGGGGCCTTCGATGCCGAGGCTGGCCCCGGCCATCTCCATCGAGAACACGCCTCGAGTGGTGGGTCCGAGCAGAGTGGCGTCGAATCTGATTACGTCGCCGTCGCTGACCAACCCAACATCGGGGAGTTCGAGCGGACGATCGATCGACAACAAGATCGTGTCGGCGTCGACAAGGTGGAAAGCGTCGACGTCGCGGTCGGCGAGACCCACATCGGAGCCATCGAACAGCATTTCGAATCGTTCGCCGTCCCAAGCCAAAATGTCTTCGTCGCGGTAGCTGAGCGTGCCGTCGTGGGTGTGGCCGGCCCGTTTGAACGACAGGTAGGCAACGGGCGCAATGTTGGCCGGGACATGAACCCCGACGGTTACCTCGGCCAACTGGCCGGGTTCGACTGTGAGTTCGGTGGCGCTGATGCCGCTTACGAACGCGTAGTCGGGTAACGAATCGGGCAACACCACAATCCGGGCGGGGCCAACATCGATACCGCTGGCGGTGGCCACGCCGTTGGCGTCGGTTACGACGGTTTGCCCAGACGGATCATCGGAGGTACCCCACAAGCCGTCGAGGCCAGCCGCCGAAATCCGCACGGCCACGCCCGCAACTGGTCCTTCTTGAAGGTCGCGAACTCCATCGGAGTTGACGTCGTCGAACGCTTCGATAGAGATGCTGCCAGGGTCGGGGGCTTTCCAACCAAACACCACCTCGGCGGTCGCATCGGCAACAACAGTGAGGTCTATTTGAGCGGGAGTGGTGAGAACGCTCTGCCCCGGCAACGACGTGTGTGACAACACGACCCGTACCGGTCCGGCTTCGAGACCGGCGAACGCAAACGTTCCGTCGGGACCCGAAACAGTCTCGGCGGCTATGACATCGTCACCGGTACCAAGGGTCGCATCGGCCCCCGGAGTAAACACCGTGACTTGCACCGAGCCGGTGGCCACTTCGGCCTGAGCCCGCAAGCCGTTGCCGTCGGCATCGTCGAACACGAGTCCGGTCACAGAACCGGTTGTGGGGGTGACCACGCCTGCGCCTCCGCCCATGAGCTCGAGGGCGCTGACCACGTCGACCATGCCGGCACCGAACGTATCGTCGGCCCCCGGCTCGCCAAGATCGCCGGCGCTGCCAACGATCGCTGCTTCGAGAGCGACGTCGTCGCGAGAACCGGTAGCTGACATCAGCAGGGCCAAGGCGCCGGTGACGTGAGGAGCGGCAAAGGACGTGCCTGATTGTGGGAAGTACTGACCTTGGATGTTTTGGGCGTTGATGGATTCGCCCGGCGCAACAACGTGGGGGTAGGTGCGGGTGCTGCCGCCGCATTCGGTCGGTCCGCGGCTGCTCATAGTCAACACCGACAGGTCGTCGCGCACCGCGCCGACCGCCAACACGCCAGGCAAGTTGGACGGGCTGGGCGAGCTGGCCGGGTTGGGGCCAAGGTTGCCGGCAGCAAACACGGGGATAACGCCGGCGGCCCGCAGAGTTGCGATGTCGGCCGCGAACTCGGTGTCGCAACCGGGAGCGGCTGCGGTCCAGGATGCGTTGACCACATCTGCGCCATCGTTGGTGGTGGGATCGCCGTCGGGATCCAGGGCCCATTGCAGGGCACTGTGAATAGCCGATGTAGTGGCCGAACCGCTGTCGTCAAAGATCTTGGCCGCGATCCATTGCGCATCGGGAGCAACACCAAGGGTCGAACCCTGCAAATCTCGGCCGGTGATGATGCTGGCCACCGCGGTTCCGTGACCCCTCAGGTCATACGGGTCGACAGTGTTGTTGTAGGGGTCAAACCAGCTGTTGGTCCCGCCCCGGTAGCTCCCCGCTACTTCAGAAGCGAACACGCCGGGAATACCGTCGAGGTCGACGCCGGTGTCGAGAATCGCGACCGTGACTCCCTCGCCGGTATATCCCTGGCTCCACAGCGTTGGTGCGCCGATGGCGTCGATGTTGGCCGCGGCCGGACCGGCCGGGGCGACGCCGGCTACTTCGTATCGATGTTCGATGTCGATCTCGACCACATCGGGTAGGCCCGCGATCATGGCAATGACGGCGGGGGTAGCGGTGATCGAAAAGCCGTTGATGATCCAAAATGGCGTGAAGTCGTCGACTGATGGGCCTAGTTCCCACAGCGGAGCAAGGACCCTCAGGAGGGCCTGCTCGCGAGAGGCGTGACCTTGCAGCGCCCCAACGATGGTCGTGCCCTCGGTGTCTTTGGCCAGGATCGTCGACAGGTCGAGTTGATCAGCCAAACGGACCACAACCGACAGCGTTTCGTCGGAGCCAGTGACGGCCAGCGATCGCCGAGCATCATCGGTGAGCACCGATGCGATCGAGCGCGGCGCAGCATCGACCGAGGCCGACCCGTCGGCCGACCCGGATTCCTGGGCGTTGGCAGGAGAAAACGCGACGCTGGCCAAGGCCACCGAGGTAAAGAGTGCGACACATCGACGTAGCTTCATCGGTCGACTCGAGTCGCATTGTGGTCGTGAACGAAGTCGCTGAACGCTTCGAGGGTCCGCATCCGTTTGCGGCGCCGAGCAACCACGACGCCCCGGCCGCTCACGACTGAGAGCACCAATATGGCCAGTATCCATGCCGCGGCGTTGCTGTATGGCGCCAACTCGGCGTCGGACAGCGACACGTCGCGAGGAGCAACGGACCCGACAACCCACTCGAAGTTGGCGACTTCGTCGGGCCTACCCACCCGTCTGACGACAACCTCTAGTTCGTAGCGACCCGGCACCGAGAACGCGGTGGTTGCGGCTTCGAATTCGCCGCTGAGCGAACGGGGCTCCAAGGTGAGCGTGCTGCCGACTACGTCCACGTCTAGCGGAGTGATACGAGCAAGCACCACATCGAAAGGAGCCTGTTCGGTGCGACGAGTGCTCGTGGCATCGACTAGCACAAAGTTCTGGCCCGGCACGTTGGGCGCCACAGTGGCCGCGATCTGCACGTCGTTGCTCAACACCGCGAGCTGACGGGCCCCGACCTCGACCGGACGACGCCACTCGATGCCATTGGCTGGACTCGACGCGGTGATGACGGCAACAATCAGAAGCACTGCTGCAGCCGCTCCCGTCTCGGCCTTGAGGGTTCTGGGCCGATCACCGGTCGACAACGCGACTCTCATGAGCAAACCCGAAACAAGCATGAACGCAACAAGACTTAGCTTGGTGATGAAGGCTTGCCCGTAGAACGTGCCAATCAGCGCGTCGAGCGTGCGGGCTTGTCCACCGACGGCGAGAAGTCCGGTGATGATCGACACCGAGGCGAGCACCATCGCCACCGGGGAAAACAGCCGAATCGAATAGACACACAGCTCGGTGTGACGTTCGCCGTCACGAGTTCGGAGTCCGAACAAGAGGGCAAACAGCCCGCCAGCCCACGCCAACGAAGCGGCCAAATGTATCGCATCGTTGGTAACTGAAAACAGCGCCGCGTCGGAGGCTGCCGCGTGTCCGGCGGCCGCGGTGGCAACAAGAGCCACGCCCAACGATCCGACGGCGGCGCCGAGGCGCCGATCCGGCGAACCAATTCGCCACAACAGCCAAGCCAAACCAAGAAATCCGATACGAATCAGAGCCCACCGGCCCCATGCCGAATTAAACAAAGTTGTGTCGAGTGCCTCTCCGAACGGTTGCGGTGATGCCGCGATCGCTCCGAAGATTTGGTGAGCGACCAGGGCTGCGCCAGCGATCGCCGCAACGGGAAGCGCAACGCCGACCACGCGTTCGGTCCCACGAGCGCGGTCCTCGTGCCACTGCTCGTCGCGCTCGGAAGCGAACCGGGTCCGCATGGGCGAGTACGACACCGTTGCAACTACGGCTGTGCCCAAAGCGAGGGCCAGACCGGACAACATCACCCAACGCAGGGCCGTCTCGGTGAGCGCGATTGGCTCGCTCGGAGTTGCGAAATCGGCTTGAGCAAGATCGACATCGCCGACCCCCCAAACAAGCATGCCACGAGTTACGTGACCATCGGCGGTGCTGAAGGCGCTCCAGCGGAGGCTGTAGAGACCTTCGGGGACGTCACCGACTTCGACCAAAAGCACCGAGTCGGAGGCTCCATGACCGATGATCGTGGCGTCGATAGTTCCGCCGTCGGAGTTGATCAGTTCGACGGTGCTCGCATCAACCGAAATCGCTTCGTTGAAGGTCATCTCGATGATGTCAGGGAATTGGTCGAGCACCGACGAGTCGGCGGGGTTGACGCTCAGCAAATTTGCGTGAGCCGACGCCGGTGCAGCAGTCGCGAGCAAACCAACTAGAACCAAAAGAGAGGCGACGGGGCCCCGGAAACGGCGCACGATCAGTTCTCCACAAGATGCGATTGGCGGCTCAGTAGCACGAGGCCACCAGCGCCAAGCGCGGTCAGGGCGCCGATCAGCGCAAACGGGATCGAGGATGAATCGTTGTTTTCCGACGAACTCGCGGCGCACCCATCGGCGATATCACCGGGACCGGCGGTCAGGCCGTAAGTTCCGGCGGTGATGTCGTCGTCGAGAGCGCTATGAGCGGTCCAGTTCACGATAAACGGGCCCGAGGCAGTACTTGGTGTGAACATCTCGAGAGTGCGATGCTCCAAGTCGGTGAGGTCGATACCGGCGGTCGCGATAACGACGCCGTCGGCAACCAGTTCGATGCTCGAACTGTCGGCAACCAGTTCCTCGGAAAAAACGATCCGAATGGACTCGCCCGGTTGGCTGTTGGTGCAGGCCGCCGGGGTTAGCGTCGAAACTTCGGCGTGCGCACCGGCTGGCGAAGCAAACGCCAGCACCACCGCGAAAACCGCCGCAACAAAAATTGCACTCCTCACAAGACAGTCACATTCTCGAGGACGACGTCACCCACGATGACGGTGATGACGTCGCCGCGTGAGACAAGACCGCCCAAGTTGATGAGCTGCTCTTGGTAGAGCCCGCCCAGGCGGTTCTCGTCGTCGTGACCGTGCTCGTGGCGTTGGAAACGGATCTCGAAACCGTCTTCAGCGACGATACGGGGTGGGTTGTCGGTGTCGTGAACGATCTCGCTCTTGTCGACATCGAGGATGCGGAAGCGGATCTCTATTAGCCCGCCCCCACCAATGAGAGACACACTCTCGATCCAGATTCCGGTCTCGCCGGCAAACTCCGACTGATCGACAGAGGCCATTGGCCCGGACCCCACCACGGCCGAATCATCGCCACTAAGAAGCCAGCTGGATCCACTCCAGCCCACTACCAGAGCAACAATGATCAGCGCGACAGCGCCCACCCAGTGAAGCGAAGACTGCTCCACTGGCTGGGCGACGTCGGACGAGGGGGTATCGACGGTCACTCTCAGCCGATGCTGTAGGCGTCGACCTGGCCGGCGTTGGTTCCGTGCATGACGTCGGCGTCGAACTCGAGGGACAGGGCGGCAATACAGCTATCGGTGATGGACCCGGGTGCGGGCGGCTGATGCCCGAGACAGGCAATGAGGTCGTCTCGGTCGAAGGCGAATCCGTTGTTGAACTCGGTTGTGAGCGAGAACAACACATCGGTTCCGCTCAGCGAGAGTCCGTCGAGGTTCTCGAACGCCAAGCCAAGGTCGGAGCCATCAAAGAGCACATCGAAGGCGCCAGCACCGCTTGGCAGTGCCGGGAAGACCGGCACCCAACGGATGACGTCTTCGTTACGAGCGCCAAGCATAATCGTGCTGCCGGTAGCCATCGGTACGGCGTCACTCGGGTTAACCGACCCGTTGGTTGTGAACGATGTAATACCAGTGAGTTCGTCGACGTGAACGCCGTTGATGTCGTGGCGGTTCTGGTTGTCGTTGAGGCCGATGGTCGACCCGTCGAGCCAGACGCTCATTTGTGTGCCGTCCCACTTGAAGATGTCGTTCTCTTGCAGTGTGGCATCGGGCACCAGCGACCATTCGAGTCCGCCGGGGTTCGGGAAGTCCTGGCGAAGCGAGAAGTAGATGTTGCCACCAGGTGACACGTAGGCCGCATCAACATCAGCCAGCTCTCCGGCGCCGTCAACGAGGCCGTGAGCAGCGCCAACAAACGCGAAGCTCACGGTGGTGCCGTCCCACATGCCGATGTCCTCGTCTCGGATGACCGTACCGCTCAAGTTTCGAGCAGCCGAGTTGAGCGAGAAGTAGATCGCCGCAGTGGGGGCAACGCCTCCGGTACCAACTTCGATCATCAACAGTTGGGCTCCGTTGTCGCCAACCGCCGAAGTGCGGAGGTTTCGGTTGAAGATCGGAATCTGATCGCCTGCGGCGCCACTAACGGTGACGATGGCATCAGCGGTTTGACCAGCACTCAAGAACACCTGCGACACGTCCTGAGGCGCCTCGGCAAGGACCGTCGGCGTGCCATGGTGAATCTCGCCATCGAAAGCCACCAGCCGCTGGCGTAGGCCGTTGACGGCCATCGAGCTGTTGGTAGAGCCGGCGTTGACGTAGCGCAGCAGGACGTTCTCGCCCGGAACCGCCACGATTGGAGCCAGCGGGTCGTTGGTGGTGTGCGTCTGACCGTTGATAAGGAACAGGTCTGGGTCGCGCTGGTTGAGGTCAGCGGTCTGCCAAGCCGGGTCGTTATTGAACGACACGTCGAGTTCGGTCAGAAAAACCACCTTTTGCTGGTCGAACTGCGAAACCGCAGTGCCGTGGGCCGTGCCCGCCGCACCGGTCGGATTAACCACGATCACACCGTGCAGACCAACCAAGGTGTGCCTTGGATCGATGTTGGACTCGTACAGATATGTGCCCGGTTCGCCAGCGGTAAAGCTGTAGGTCTTGGTCGACGCGCCCACACCGATGAGGTCGGGGGCACCAGTTAGGCCGGTGGCGGAAAAGTTGATCTGCTCACCGGTCTGGTTGATTAGGTGCACCGTATAGGGCGCTCCACTAACCAATTGGATCGGCGTTGGATCATCGAGCTGCACGATTGCCGTAGAGCAATCGGGCACCGAGTTCACTTGGGCGAACCCCAAGAAGTTGACACTGACACCAGCACCGGCGCCTTCCGTTGCCGGGTCGGCCACAGTGGCAACACCAGGTCGAGCACAAAGGTAGATGTCGGTCTGGGCTGAGGCCGCTTGGGTAGTTGCCGCCAAGGCAGCGGTACTGGCGATCATCGCGGTAGCGGTGAGCAGACCGAGAGTGCGTCGCGGTGAGCGATTGCGCTTGTTTTTCATGGCTCCGTCGTTTCTACGAATTGACTTCATCATCGACACCCGGCCGGGCTGACCCAGTCGCCGTTTTCGAGGACCTTCGGGGGATCGACTCGCCAGAGGGTCAACATGCCGCCGCCCTGGTCGAAGTTCTGCACTTCCTGCAATGCGTGGCTATGCCACGGGAAGTAGTACTCGCCGCAAGTCGAATAGCTAAGAACCGACGAGGGAAGCTGTTGTTGCTGCCCAAGGTTCGGCGAACCGCTGTACCAGGTCACGCCGAGCTTGTAGATGAGGTTCTTGAGGGCCGGGAAGTTGACCACCGTTAGCTCGGGGTCGCCCTGCCAAGCTTCGACGTCTTTCCAAGCAGCCAAGATGTCGAAGGTCTGGCCGGCGGCGACTGTCTTGGTGTAGCTCTCGATCTCGTCGGGGAGCACACGGCCATCCTGAGCAATCAATGTGAGGTGGTTGCCGTGCGGGTGGAAAGCGTGGTTGTCGAGGCCGGCGTTGCCGTAGCGAACCAAACTCGGGAGCTGGTTGTAGGCATCGTTTGGATCATCGGCGTTGATCTGCACCAGGGCCCCGTAAGGCTGGGTAGGCAGAACCGGCGTGTTGTTCTCGGCAAGGGTGTCGGGGAACGAACGGCCGTTGATGGTCCAGTAACGATTGTGGCGGTCGAGTGGGTGATAGTCGGCCAACGCGACCGCATCGGTTAGACCCGGAACTGCCACCGTGCCGCCAGTTGCGTGCTCGATAGCGGCATGGAGGTCGGGGTCGAACTCGTGGAAGAGCAACAAGTACTCGTTCTCGGGATCGAATTCCTTATCGGCGTAGGCAAAGTTGCGACCGGCGGTCGGGTAGACGATGAAGCCGCCGAACATGCCCATTTGGACCTGAACGGCCTGGTCGGTTCCCGACTGGTACATGTAAGTGCCAGGCGCTGACGCCACGAACTGGTAAGTCACGGTGTCGCCGCTACCGGCCTCGACCTCTTCGGCCATCAAACCCGGAACACCACCAGACCCAACCACCCCGGTTTGTCCGGGGAAGATGATCGATGTGGCGTCGGCGGGGATCCCACCGACGAGACTGTTGACGTGATCGGGGTTGGTGAGGGTCACCCGCACCGTTTCGCCTTCGTCCACGCACAAGGTTGGTGCAGGGAACTGGAATCCCTTTCCAACCTCGGAGAAGCTCCAGGAGTAGATCTGGTCGCCGTCAGGCGTCGCGATGTAGCCATCGCGTGCCTCGAGCGCAAACTCGATGGCACCGTCGACAGCGATCGTGCCGTTGGCGCAGATCATGGTGGTGTTACCCGACGCCGCTCCTGCGGTGGTGGTGCCGGAGAGCCCGGCGGCGAGGCCGCTGGTGGCAACAGCCAACGCAAGTACGCCGGTGAACTTTGAACGGAGTTGTAGTTTCATCGTCATCTCCTCAGACGTGTCCGTTTGGCACGACAAGCGTGGGGAAGGTTTCGTTAACCGATATCTGCTCCGGCAACAGGTGCTGCGCCGGGATGGCGCCGAGCACCTCGGGGTCGGTATCGGACGGGTAGACCCAGATCTCGGTGACCATGCCCCCGTAGGTGGACTTGGCCCCGGCGTAGGCAACGCCGTCGGTAGCGTCGACGCCGCCATTGTTGTGCATCCGGGAATTGTTACGACTCTTCAACAAGTAGCGGTTGAAGCGACGGGTTTTCCCAGCCCGAAGGCCCAGATCGTCATCTTCGGCTGTCGTGTTGTCGTAGGCCGGAGCGGTGAAGATGGCATCGCGACCCTCGCCCGGGCCGAGCTCGATGCGACGGGCCTTGTAGGTCAGGTCGCTGGTGCCGCTCTTGCCCATGAGCAATGAGGCATCGTGGGCAATAATCTGCATGTCGTTTATTCCCGACAATTCGAGCGAATGAATTTCGTAGCCCAAGCTGGCCAACCGAAGCAGCACACGATCGCCGGCCCGGCACTGGACCAGCGAGGAGTTCTGCTGGTAATACATCTCCGCTTCGGCCTTCTCGTCAGCGCTCACCGGAACCGCTGGCATGTCGAGCAGTTCCTGATAGGGGCTGGTAACCGGGTCGGCCACGACCTCGCGCGGCGTGATTTGCGGCACGACGGTATCGGGGTAGCTACGACCGTTGATCGTCCAGTAGTTGGCCTTGTAGTTGGACCAGACGAACTCCTGGATGTTTTCGAGGTTGTCGTGAGGATGAGTGTCGATTTCGTTGACCAGCAGCGCAAATTCGCGATCGAACGACGAGTCGATACCGGCCGGGTTGTCGTTGTAGGCCACCTTGCGGCGAGGAATATTGTTGCCGGCCATGTCGAACCACATGTCACGAGGCTCAACAAACACGACGCCGGTCATACCCATTTGCACGTGCTCGGTGTCCTCGAAGTGGCAGTGGTACATGTAGGTACCGGCTGATCCCTTGGTCTGTCCCGGCTCGTCCTTGGTCTTGAGATCAAAGAAGTAGGGCAAATCACGGCCAAACGGCACCGAGATGCTGGTCTCGGGAACGCCGTCGAACACCGCTGTGGCATTACGGAAACCGTGCCAGTGAAGGCTGTGCCCGTCAGCGAGGTCGGGTCGGGTCGCCAAGCCGAGGTTGGTGATCACGATGCCCATCTCTTCGCCCTCGATGGCGACGATGGTGGGCGCGGTGTGCATCACCTTGCCCTTGTACTTTTCGATGAGCTTGCCCGGGTTGAGGTTGAGCTCTCCGCCGCTGGCCTCGATCAACTGATTGTCGACAGTGCGAAAGCCTACTGCGTAGACCGGGTGCGCCGCCGCCGGATCGGTGATGCTATGGCGACGACCGGGGAACGAAATGTGTCCGTCGGTAGCCATGAGCCGCACGCTTTGAAGCGTGAGGTAGTTGACGGCATCGCTGAGCGGGGGTGCCGCTTGACCGACGACGGGAGCCCCGGCGCCTGACACTGCGTTAGCCATGAGCGTGCCGCCGACAACGGTGCCCGCACCAGCGGCCGCCGTTACAACGGCGCCACGGCGTAGGAAGGTCCGTCGGCCAACTTGGTTTCGTTGCTCGGAAGTCATTGCGGCCTCCTGGCCCTTTCGTGAGTTTGTTTCGTTCATTTGTCCTGCCTCCCGATCAGCCGGCAAGCGGGCCGGAGACCGCATTGACGTCGTTGTTGGCGGCAAGACCACCATCGACTTGACCCTCGAAGTAGAGGGCGTTGCCGATGCCGCAGGTCCAGAGACCGCCGAGGCCGAGGGTGAGGCCGCCGCAGGCGACCACGTCCTCGTCTCGGACGGTGAAGTCGCCGATGATGTTGGTGCCCTTCATCGAGAGCAACAGTGAGTTACCAACGAGCGCCACACCGTCGACGTCGCCGGCAGCGACGCCGTCGAGGCCGAGGGTGGTACCCGAGAAGTAGGGCTCGAAGTACGCACCAGTAACCACGCCGGCAGTGGATGCGACCGGAATCATGTGCACGACGTCTTCGTCGGGCACACCCATCGAAGCCGACTGGGTCGGCACCGTAGCGAACCCGGCGAACGACACGAGGTAACTGCCGTCGGCGAGACGATGCAGAGCATCGATGTCGCGGGCCATGCCGGTGAGACCGATCATGCTGCCGTCGACCGCCAGCGTCCAAGTGTCGGTGAGGCCGTCGTAGTGCACGATGTCCTCATCTTCGACCCGGAAGGTTCCGTTGACTCCGCCCGGTCCGTCGGGCAACAACACGTTGTTGCCAAGGAACGAGATGAGCATGGCCGAATCGGGTAGCACGTGGAGGCCGTCGATGTCGGTGACATCGGCCGCCGCTCCGCCCGCCGTCGCAACACCAGTAAGCACGGTGTTGATGCCGAGCGTCGACCACGACTGAACGTCGGTGTCGGCGATACCAATGTTGTTATCGATATTGCGGGTGGTCGAGAAGAACATCAGGCCGGTGAGGCTCGATGCACCGACTTCGTCGGCACCAGCGTCGGGCAACGTGTTGTTACTGATCGGCCCGGCGAAGGGTCGAAGCTCCCGATCGATATCGGCCATCTCGACGCCCAGCAGACCAAGGTCGGCCGCTGGCGAAGCACCGCTGGCGAGATGGTAGTCGCTCTCCTGGATCGGCGGGAGGGCCGGCCAGACCATGGTGATCTGGGCAGTGTTGCCAAATACCGGAGCGGCTTGGCTCTGGATCTCGAGCGGCAGGTCGAGCACGAACTGCGGGTCGATGCCCGCAGAGTTTGTTGCTGACACACCGTAAGGCACGCTCAGCACCGAATGCTCGGGGTTGAGCTCCATTGCCGGACCCATGTTGGTCACACCGTCGTAGACCCCCATGTCGGACAATCCGAAGATCGAGACGAGGTTGCCAGCAGCAGGCACCACCTGATCGATCACGTAGCCGGCCTGGTTGTTCCAGAAGATGTTGTTCTGGAGAACCGGGTTGGCGAACGTCGATCCGTCGAGCGGCCCCATGGCGTTGAAGCCAACGCTGTTGGGCTGGGTGGTCAGACCACCCGGCCGTGGACAGGTGTTGGCGCCAATCCCACCACCGACATATACGTCGCCGACGCACTGGAAGCCCAAGGCATCGACCGCAGAGTTGGTGGAGAGGTTATTGGCGATCGTGTTATGCACGATCGTGGCATTGCCAGCATCGAACAAGTGGATACCGCCGCCAAGGTCTGTCGCCACGTTGTCGGCGATGACGTTGTTGACAATGCGGATCGGGCTGTTGAGGCCGTGTAGCACCATGATGGCACCACCATCATCGCCAGCCAGGTTGTACAGGAACTGGTTGGAGTCGATGGTGACATCGCCGATTCCTGCACCCAGCGGGTTGGTATGGCCCGCGAAGTTGAGTTCGCTGCCCAGCAAGATGGCGCCACCCTCGTCGAACGCTTCGTTGTTCTGAATGGCGTTGCGGGCAATGGTGCCGGTGCTTTCACCGACTTGGCTGATGGCACCGCCGTACTCGGCGGCGTAGTTGCCACAGATGTCGTTGTCGACGATCGTGTAATTGTTGTTGCCGTTGAAGATGCCGATACCGCCGGCGAGGGCCGTACCGCCGTTCTGCAGCACACGGTTATTACGGATCACAACGTTGTCGTTGCTGGCATCAGAGACCGTCGTGGCCTCAATCAGATCGCCGCCGATGGTGTCGGGGACGATCCGCCCGTTGAATCGGGAGAACGTGCCCAAGCCTGGGGTGACCGAGTCGAACGCGTCGGCGCTGGGAACACCGAGGTTGATACCGGCGCCACCACGACTCGAGTTGTTGGCTTGGATCGCCATGTTCGAGATGACCAGGTTGTCGGCGTTGCCGTTGACGTGGACCGCTCCGTGGCGGGCCCGAAGACCAGTCACACCGAAGCCGTCGATCTGGAACCGGTCACCCGGCGCAACGTCGCCAACCTCCATTAGGAACTGGAAGGCCGGGCCGACTTCGACACCTTGGTTTCCGTCCCACGTGGTTGCAGCTGCCTCGGCTTCCCAGGACAGATACATACGGTCGTCAAGCAACGCACCGAACGGTGACACAACCGAGCCGGTGAGGAACGCGAAGGGCGTTTCGATGAGGCTCAGAGGCCCGGTCTCGGTGGGAACACCGATCATGCCGCCAGCGCCGAAGCCCTGAATGATCATGTTGTCGTCGACAATCAGCGACTCTCGATAGCTCCCTGGCGGGACCACGATGAGGGCCGTGCGGGTGTCGAGCGCCGTTGCATCGATGGCGTCCTGGATCACAGTGTCGGACTCGAGGACTTGGTCGGCAACGGTAATGACGTTTAGGTCATAGGTGCCGCCGGGGGCTGACAACACGTGGAACGTGATGCCGTTGCGAGGCGACTCGCTAATGGCGGTGCCATGCGAGAAACTGACCTGATACGGGCCGACCATTGCTCCGAGGGCCGTTTCGACAGCCGCCAAGTCGATGACCATCACGTCGTAGATGCTGGTCGGATCGGTTAGCGACGGCGTCGGCGTGGTTACCGAGTACGGCGTCACGTCGAGCTGGCCAGCTTCGTTGACAGTTCCGTCAACGTTGAGCGGCGTCATGAAGACACTGGCATTCACAAGGTTGATACCGCTGATCGTGTAGTCGGTCGGCAGCGCACCGGTGGTGCCATAGACCGAGTTGACCTCGAACAGTTGGGGCGTGCCCTGTGGCAGAGCGCAAGGCCCAGCTGCCAGGGAAAGCACCGGCGTATCGGCCTTGGTCATAACCCCGGCGTTCACCTCGAGAATGTTGGGGTTGGTGATGAACGACGGGTCGTACCCGAAGTTGTCGCCGTTGGGTCCTGGGTCGTTGACGACAACCTTGTACATCGTTGGGCCGACGCCACCAGGCGTGGCACGGTTGATGCTGAAGGTGGACGGCAGCAATACCTCGTAGTGGCCGTTCTCGTCGGTCCAGGTGGTGGTGAGGTAGGTGCCGGCGTGGTTGTAGATGCCGATCGGTATGCCGACCACGCCCGCCTGCTCGCCAAACGTCAACGAGTTCTGGTTTGCGGTCATGGTGAGGTCGTCGAGCACCAGGCCGAACATGCGGCCGGGTAGCGAGACAGTTTCGGACGAGCTCCACACCTGATCGTTGATGGTGTAGGGATCGACCGGTGGGTTGGGATCGTTTTCAATGAAGTTCGACTTGAACGTGACGTTGTTGCCGTTGGCATCCATGCCGTTGGTCATCAACACGATGTCGACCGCATTGTTGGCGAAGGGCTGCACCTGAAGGAGACGACGGTTGCACAACCGAACCGGCGCGGTGCCGTTGTAGACGCCGGCAACATCAAAGGCGTCGTACGGGCTGGCGTACTCTTCGTCGAGTTGGGCGTAGTGGTACTCGCCAACACAACCGCCAGGCGGCTTGGCCGGGATGTACTCGTTGCCCAGCGCAGTGTTCATGTCGTTTTCTTTGACAATCTGCCAGCCCGGGGGTGGGGTCACTTCGACCACGTAGTAGCCGGGGGATAGATTGCCGAAGGCGAATCCACCGTCCCATGCGCCGTCGTTGGTATGGGCACCAAGCAACCACGACCCGGTGCAGTTGTCGCCAACTCCCTGGAACGTCGGGTTGATCGGACCGAACGGAGCACCACCAGCGGTGGGTACCGGACAGGGCTGTCCGTTGCGGTCCTTACCTGGGTGCACGTAATGGTCGGTGACCAGAGAGTCGACCGGAATCGTGAAGCAGTCCGGGTTGTCGACACCCGACACGCCCGAAACCGGATCAACCAAAGTACAGGTCGGGTCGACGACGTAGAGATCGACCTGCACGTCGGGAATACCGGGTTCGTTGTCCTCGACGGCTTCCTTGGAAGGGTCCCATTGAGCAGCGGTGGTGTTGGAGGTAACCGAGCCGGCGATGCCGCCGTTGCCGGTGCCGCCTGGCGTGAAGAAGCCGTTGGGGGCGCTCGGGTCGAGATAGCTGAGCTTGCCGAAGTCGATAGTGTTGCGTTTGCCCTGCTGGAAGATGCTGGCCAGCAGCAAGCCACCGCCGAGCACGGACGGCAAACAGTCGTCGGGCAGAACGCCAGGGGTAACGCCGGTAACAATGTCTTCGACGTTGGCCGGACAGTTACCCTGCGATTGCACGGCATTGCGGTCGAACTGATCGTGCACCGAGTGGCCGGTGATGTCGAGCGCACCAGCGCCGACCTCGATTACTTGGCCACGGAACAACAGCGACCAGATGTTGTCGATTTCGTAGTAACCGTTGACGTCGGTAGTAGCTGTCTTGAAGATCTGAGCGTCGCGGTTACGGATGATGATTTCTTGATTAATGATGCCGGGTTCACAGTCGGCAACAGGCGCCGAGTCGTAGTTGAAGCCCGCGTTGTTTTGTCCCAAACAATCGCGCACGCCGTTAGCGGCCGCGCTGGCCGAGCCATCCTTGAGGTCGCCTACCGGGATTACGACGCCGCTCTTACTGATACCAGAGTCGTAGAAGACGTGACCCGAGCTCCAGCCGAACCACCGCAGCAAGAACTGTGGTCCCATGTCGACAACACCGTTTTGGTAACCAACGTCGGAAGCGGTGTTTTGAGAAGTGGCGGCATTAACAGTGACGTTGTAGAAGCCAATGATGTAGAGAAGCTCGTAGTCAAACGCCGCCAGCTGGTAGGTGCCATTGGGGACGTCGGGGAACCGGAAGCAACCGTTGGCATCGGTTTCGACCATGTCCATCATCGAGTCGAAGTTGCCAACGTCTCCAAGCGAGACGTAGGTGTTGATGAGAGGTTCAGCCAGCCCGTCGGGGTTGTCGAGACCATCCTGGATCACCGTGTGAACGCCATCGGCGGTCGGGTAGAGCATGCCGTTGTAGATACAACCGGCGACATCGGCGCCAGTCGGGTCGGGCGTGTACGGGTAGTGGTAGACGAGATCGTTGAGCGGATCAGCGTCCATGAGAGTCGGGTAGAGGGTCGGCGAGATGAAGCCAACCACCTGGAATGTGCCACCGTCGAGATCGCCGATGAACTCGCCGCCAGTACCGGCATCCCCCGGCTCGACCCACACATCGATGATGTGCGTGCCTTCGATGGTGGTGGTCTGAACCCAGTCGGTGCCGTCGGGCGGCACAACCACAACTTCGTACTTGCCGGCCGGCATGTACTTGATGGTGACGTAACCATCGACGTCGGTTAGGCAGTTGCCGCCGGGGTTAGCAGGATCGACCGTGGGCATACCATCGACATCTAGATCGCTGAAATCGAGGGTGAGCGGATCGCCACCGATGTTGGTGAGGTAGTTGGTGCACAGAGGGTTGCCGAAATAGTCGACCGAAACTTCGCCACCGTCACCAAAGGTGACGTTGAAGTCCTGCAACCCGGTTTCGCCGATATCGAACTGAGAGTTGACCAGAGCGAAGTCGTGGAAGGCCCGCACGACGACCTGGGCCAGAGGCAAGCGGTCGTTGGTGACCATGAAGACGTCGTTCTTTTGCACGTCCATGTTGTGAGCGGCGTCCTCGATGCGGATCCAGGCGGCACCAAGATCGTGGCCATCGGCACGAACCGAGACCACATAGCGACAACCGGCCGGCAGGTCGAGAGACAACGAAGATCCGCTGCCTCGGCCCGAAAGCACAATCGGGCTGCTCGACGAGAACGGGTGGAACGAAGGATGGTTCTCGATCGCCGGGTCGAAGGTGTCGCCGGTGTTGTCGAGAACAACCGAGTAGGTGAAGTTGCCGGCGTAAGGGGACTCGTCGCCAAAGGCCGAGACAACCGTGGTGTCGGGAAGGGTCTTGACGGCGGTCTTGTCGCCCTCGACGCTGTTGACGCCCACAACCACATTGACCACGTTGGCCGGGTCCCAGTTGACCGCGTTGTTGGTCAGGCTGTCCCAGTCGACCTCGGCAGGGCGAGTTGTCTCACACAGCGTGTCGGTGGCGGGAGGCGGAGTCGCACCGAAAGCCGCTTCGGCTTCGGTCACGTCGCCGCCCACGACGACCACTGTCGCCGCGGCCGCAGTGGCCAAGGCGAGGGCGGCTCCGATGAGCTGCTTGGGTCGCAAGAAACGGGTGAACCGTTTCGGGGCTGTGTTAATGGTCTCGTCGAGCCCGCTTGGTGCGGTCGTCATATGCCCGGCTCCTGTTTAGTCAGTCGTACGTCAAAAGGATCGGGCTCACCACTTGCTCGCCCCATCCGCGGTGACCGCAACTACAGGATGGGAGTCAACACACTCCTTGATTGGACTAGAACTGTGGTCGACTGATCGCACCCGACAAGCTGTGGATTCACAACGAATGCACAACCCTGATGACGAAAGTCATTTTGGCGACACAAAAGTGGGTCGAATTCCTTGCAACCACTAGGCAAACCGGACCAGACGGCGAAAAGCTGGCTCGTCGATCTCGATGTCGCTCAGGTCATGATCGACACCGCAACGGTCGGCGCGATAGTGGCCGTGTGGATCTCGGACCAGAAAGTGATTTGGTTCCATTTCCTTTTCCTCGCGATGGTGGCCTCCGCATTTCGGGTAACCCTTACGCCGTTGTTGCTACGCGCCCTGCCGGTGACCACCATCGTCATGATCACACTTGTGCGCGCCTGGGCGGCCGACGAGCTTCCAGCCGACGAAATTTTCGAGCTCCCGATTTTGGGCCTGATGATCGCGGTTGTATATCTCACCTCATCAAGACGCTCCCGCCTAGCCAACGAAGTCGAGGCGAATCAAGAGACGATCAAAGAGCTACACGCGGCGGCTCGTCGCGAGCTCCAAGACCAGCTCGTGCTCAGCCAACGCCTTCAAGTCAGCAACAGACTCAATACCGCGGCAATTCACGACGTCAACAACACACTGGCCCGAATGCGTATTGCCGCCGAAACGCTGGTGGATCATCCAGACCAAACCGAGCGGGTCGCGGCCACCGGCACCGAAATCGAACGTTACACCGAAGAAGCAGGCCTGATCGCTCGAGAGCTGCTGACTGCCGCTCGGATGGTTAACACTCTCTCAACAGATGTACCGGGGGATTTAGGAAACTGTCTCACGCAATTCGAGCCTCTTCTCAAACGCCTTTGTCGCACCGACATCGTTCTTGTCGTCGCTCGCGCCGAACAAAACACAAACCTGGCCCTGCCTCGTCTACGCCTCCAGCAGATTCTCGCCAACCTCGTAGCCAACGCGGTCGACGCCATGCCCGAACCCGGTCAGATCGAAATCAGTGCCCGTTTCCGAGAAGAGGTGGGAATCGGCGAGATCCTAGTGACCGACACCGGAACGGGCATGGACGACTCTACCCTTCAGCGAATTTTCGAGCCGTACTACACCACCAAGTCGGCCGAGAACGGAACCGGCATGGGGCTTTACGCGGTGCGCGAACTCCTCACTGCGGTCAACGGGACGATCAGCGTCCAGAGCCGGATCGGGCTGGGCACAACGGTTATCCTTGAAATTCCGGGCCAGGATCCGCACGCGGCCCACGACGACCAGTCCCCGGCGCACGAACCTACGAGCGAAGCCCGAGCCGGCCGTCAGAACGCGCTGCATATCCTGCTGGCCGAAGACGATGCTCTCTACCGTGGGGCTTTGGCCGACGCATTGCGAGCCGCTGGCCACCAGGTGACGGCAGTGACCAACGGGATGGAAGCAGCCGACGAGCTCGTACCGGGGCACGACTTCGATGCGCTGGTGAGCGACATAGATATGCCCGGACGCGGCGGCACAGAGCTGGTTGGTCTGATCGAGCAGCTCGAGCATCGGCCCGTGGTAGTGCTGATCACCGGTGCCGATGTCGAACCGGCGCCATTGCCTCAGGCCGTCGCGGTACGTTTTCGCCGCAAGCCGTTCGCCACCGCCGACCTTCTCACTGATCTGCAAGTACTAATAAAGAGTTAAACAACCGGTTCGAACCGGTAACCCACACCCCAAAGAGTGTCGATGGGGCTGGCCTCGGTCTCGGCCAGCTTTAGCTTGGTCCGCAGACGGCGCACATGTTCGGTGACGGTGGCTTCGCCAACCCATCCGACCTCGGCCGCCCACACCGCGTTGAGGAGTTGGGGCTTGGTGAGAACTTGGCGAGGATTTTGGATGAAATAAGCAAGGAGGTCGAATTCGCGTGGTCGCAAGGAAACATCGGCACCACCGAGGCTGACCCGGCGGGCGCGGAAATCGACTTGCAAGGCTACGCCCGAGATCGAACCTTCGAATACATCGGTTGCCCGCTCTGCTCGCTGTTGGGTGCGCTCGTAGAGTCGCCGAGCCCGCACCGCGATCTCGCGGGTTGAGAAGGGTTTTGTGACGTAATCGTCGGCGCCCATCTCGAGGCCAAGCACTCGATCGGTCTCGCTGTCGAGCCCCGACAAGATGATTACTGGCGGGCCGCCCCTTTGGAAAGTACGCAACAACTCGAACCCGGAAATGCCGGGCAGGTTGAGGTCGAGCACCACAAGATCGGGCTGTAACGACCGAACGGCTTGCTCGGCGGCGTTGCCGTCGACCGCGGAAAGAGCTTCGAAACCCTCGGAGCGGAGACGGTCGACAAGACCTTCACGAACAACCGTGTCGTCGTCAACGACAAGCACGACTGGTCGCTTCTCGCTCTCCTCTACTACTTGTGCCGCCATCAGAACTCGCCTTCCATCACTAATTGGACCAGCACCAATCAGTGATCACTGAGAGTAGTCGCCCTAAGGCCGAACTAGCAATAAGTCAAAAGAACTGTATCTGTTTCGCAACACAGTGCGTGACCGACTACAAATATTCCTACCAATTGTTGTGACTCTAGTGTGATTTGCGCGCCACACTGGTGCACATGCGGAACACCCCCATCCTCCTATCCCTTCTTCTCGCGCTCGCTCTGATCTCGTCGGCATGTTCCGACGACAACTCAGGCGACTCGACCAACCAGTCGACAACGACCATCGCCGGCAATGACGACGCTCCAGAGCCAGACGACGAGGTTGACGGTGCGAGCACCGACGCAACCAACGCCGAACAGGCACCGGCGGTCGCCGACGACCCAACCGGTCTCGACGAGGGCGACCTCGACGTCATCAGTTCTAGCTCGGCGGTCAACGACCTTATTACTGCGGCCAACACCGACGGCGTTGTTGACACCGCCGAAATGACCGAGATCCTCGAGACCGGCGGCACCCCCGCAGCCCAAGCCGGCTGCGAAGGCGCACTGCTCGCCAGCCTCGGTGTGACCGACCCCACGAACCTTGACCAAATCAAGGCTCTCCAAGGCGAAATGACCCAAGAACAGCTGATCGCACTAACTACTTGCATGGCGGCTGGTTAAACCAAACCTGAGCGGGGGTCGGCGTCGTGTACAGACGTGACCTTCCTCGCGACACCACAACTCCCTAGAGTTGCGGTATATCCCCTTGGCAATAATGTCCTGTCTGGGACCACCCTGCCTGGGATCGCGTCCGCGCACGTTCGGAGTTCAGCAACAGTGAAGGGCGAGCAAGAGTTCGAAGAGTTCTTCGTGAGCACCTACGGCGGTCTGCTTCGTACCCTCACCGCAGTCACCGGCAACGCCGAAATGGCGGCCGATGCCCTACAAGACGCCTACCAGCGGGCCTTTGTGCGCTGGTCAAAGATCAGTCGATACGACGCACCCGCCGCCTGGGTGCGTCGTGTCGCGATCAACCGAAGCCGCGATCTCGCCCGCTCCGACTCTCGTCGTCGAGCCAACGAAGAACGCGCCGCCGATCCCGAACTCGTTGTCGACGAAGAAGTCGACGTCGATAACGAGCTGCTCAGCCTGTTGCGCCCCCTGCCCGAACGGCAACGTACGGCTATGGCGTTGTTTTATCTGGACGCGCTTTCAATCGATCAAGTCGCCGAAGCAATGAACATTTCTTCTGGCGCAGTCAAGTACCACCTCAACCAGGGCCGCGAAAAGTTGCGACCCCTGCTCGAACAGCGAGACCCGCAGTGACTCCCAACGATCCCATCAAAGACGCCTTCGATAGCTGGTCTGGCCAGCGCATCGACCCTTCGGCCGCACGCGCCGAATACGCAACGATGCTGCCCGGCCTGCACCGGGCCCGCCGGGTGCGGCGCTTCCGCCAAGGCGTCGCCGCGGCGTTCGCGCTCACTGTCGGTGTCGCGAGTCCATCGGTAATTGCTTCTATGGGCAACAGCCCCGCCGTCAACCTGATCGAAAGCGCCGACGGCGGCTCGATCGACGCCCCGCCCGCTCCCGACGAGCCCGAAGTTGTCGAAACCGCCCCAACAGTCGAGTTGGCCCAGATCGACAACGCGGCAACCACAGAGTCGCCGGACGAAATGATCGAGCCCGTCGAGCCCGTCGAGCCCGTCGAAGCTGCCGCTCCGGTCAACGCCGGCACTGGCCAAAGTGTCGACCCGAGCACCGCTCCCGTCGAACCAAACGACGACAGCAGCCACAGCGACGACCACAGCGACGACCACAGCGACGACCACAGCGACGACCACAACGATCTTGGACCTGGTCCTCACACCGTCGTGACCCCAGGTGGCTCGATGACCGTCGA
>CAZDEB010000014.1:38278-42158 GCA_964504305.1 uncultured Candidatus Nemicrothrix sp.
ATCTTGGACCTGGTCCTCACACCGTCGTGACCCCAGGTGGCTCGATGACCGTCGAGTTGGCCGCTGATGGAACCATCACCCTGATCGACTACACGGTCGCCGACGGTTTCGAAGCCGACGTCGATCAAGAAGCCGACGATGTCGACATCGTCTTCTCCAATGGAGACGAGACATACGAAGTCGAGGCCAGCATCAGCGACGGCCAGCTCGAGATCGAAAAAGATCCGCATAGCTGATCCCGAGTCTGCTGGCCCAGAATCCCCTCATTACGGGTCAGGGGGTTGCGTCGGCGGATTCGACCCAACTCTGAGCAAGAGCAACCCGGGCTTCGGTTTCGACATCCCACTGGCGCTCTTGAACCCGGAACGGGCCCGTCGCTAAACCGACGATTACCGCCGCTACTCTTCGCCTCAATTGCTGCGGGTCGACCAGTCGATCAAAGCCGGCAATGAGCTGTTGGCCATAAGCGGCGAAACCAGGCTGGCCGCGCTCGGCCAATACCGAGAGCTGAGCGAGCATCGAGGCGTAATCCATAATGCGAGCGCCACGACCAACGGTGTCGATATCGACCAGCCCGGTCACCAAACCGTTCTCGGTCAGGATCTGATCGGCGTGAAAGTCACCGTGGATGAGCTCTCCACCTCCGAGATCTACATCGCCCATCCGTGCCGCCACGGCGGCCACGCCTTGCGTCGAGGCCGGGCACACCGCACCCAAGAATCGGGCATGCTCGTCGACCCGCTCGACCGGATCAGCAACGGCCGCGTCATCAGGACCCGCAGGGGGTAACTGATCCAACAACTCGGCCAGGTCGTGGGCCTCTGGGAGAGTACGTGCGCCTTCGGCGATCACCGTCCGCAAGGACTGTCCAGAAACGGCCTCGATCGCCACTGTGCCGTCTGTGGAGGACCAGCCGAGGCTCTTCGGCACAACCATGATCGGCGACAAACGTTGATGTAAACGATGAATCTTCTCGGCGTTGGCGGGCCGAACGATTTTCACGAAGACACGATGGTCAGGCGACTTCAGCTCGAGGACCGCTCTTCGCGACGCCCGGTAAGCCTTGCGGGTCACGGTAATGTCGCCGCCATGAAACCCGAGTTTCTCGAATAGATCTTCTGCGCCAGCGGCAGCAAACGTCGATCTCAACCCCGGGAGATACGGATCGTTGGGGAATCTCCACAATCCAATATGGGTGGAGCCCCAGGCAACTACCGCGCAGTCCTCGTGCAGGGTCATGCCGGACATGGCCACGAACCGCTCCGCCGACTCAGACTTGTCGCTCCAGCGGATCCGGGCTGACAACTCGACAGTGACCGAACGTCCGGGGACATACCGGACCTGCACAACTTTGGGCGGGCGCACACAATGGGCATCAACCGCGGCCATTCCCGTGTCCAAAACGCCAAGCGCCCCGGCGCCGAGCAAATGCTCGAGCGCCGGGACGCGTTGGTCAGCTACAGCTTGCTGTGACAGCTGAAATCACACTCCGGTGGCAGCGCTGGCGTCGGGTGCGGAAGCATCGACGCTGGTGCTGTCAGGCGAATCGTCGTTTACATCGTCAGCGACGTCGTCGTCGGCACTATCGCTAGACGAATCGTCGCTCGACGAGTCGACACTGTCGACATCATCGGCGGCATCGTCGGAGTCATCAACCGAGTCGACACTGTCGACATCATCGGCGGCATCGTCGGAGTCATCAACCGAGTCGACACTGTCGACATCATCGGCGGCATCGTCGTTGGAGGAGTCGTCAGACGAATCGTCACCTACATCGTCGGCAATGTCGTCATCGCCGCTCGAGCTGGGCGAGGAATCGGTGGCCGAGGACGAATCGGGCGAGCTGCTCATCGACGAGTCGTCCATCGATGAATCGCTCATCGAAGAGTCCATCGATGAATCGCTCATCGAAGAGTCCATCGATGAATCGCTCATCGAGGAATCCATCGATGAATCGCTCATCGAGGAATCCATCGAGTCGTCAGCACCAACGTAGGGGGACGAGAACGAGTCTTCGGGGTCGATGGTGCTCGACATGTCGGGGGACATGTCGGGGGCGGCATTGCCGGGAGCGGTGGCGGGAGCGACATCGGTAGAGGTGTCGGGGCTCGCACTCCCTGTCTGTGCAGTGACCGGATGCGCGGCGCCCAAAGCGAGGGCCGCAAACGCTGTTCCAGTCAGCAATTTGTGGTTCTTGATAGTCACGGTTTTTACCTTTCGAGCCCGCCGCACGGCGGGACTGTACATCGACTACACGACGCAGAGTGGCCGAAAGGTTTGGGCCAAACGGACTAGTAGGTCACGCGCTCGGAACGGCTTGGCGCGGCTTGCCACGGGCCCGACGCTGGGCCATGGCTCGAATAAGGGTGAGAAACACCACAACCTGCACCGACGCGAGCGCCACATACTCATAGAACCGGTTTTGCACGTCGGTGCCAGCCTGCAAGCCGTGCACGGTAGCGAGGACAAACAATGGCCAACTCGAGAAGTGAACATAACGCCACAGCTTGCGAGGGAGCTTGCGCATGAAGAGGCTTGTGACTTGGATCGCGATCATCAGGTACATCGCGATGACGCCCCACGCAACCGCTTGGGGTTTCCACGAGGCGGCCCACGGAATCAGTATGTCGGTCCATCCAAAATGCACATAACTATCCAGAGCCAAGCCCGACAGGTGCACAGCGGTGAACACGAGCGACAGTCCGCCCAAGTAGCGGTGCAGATCGAGTAGCCACGCCGGCGTCGGTTTTTGGCCGGTGAGACGCGTGGAGAGGCTTATTCCCCACACGATGGACATAGTGATCAGAATCCAGGCGATGATCCCGCTTGATCGAGAGGCGAACCACCAGACTTGTTCGTTCATTTGCTCAGAGCTCCTGCGCTCAAGGAACCGAAGTACTCCGCGGTGTCGTCGACACCGAACAATACGGCTCCAATGTTTTTGGATTGAATCAGATCTACAGCGGCATCTCGTCCACCTATGAGACACGCCTTGGCGACCGCTTCTGCATACCAGGTCATGTTGGCGTGCACGGTTACCGCGGTTAGATCGCTAACCGACGGGAAACCGGTTCGAGGGTCGAGTAGGTGATGATGCACCTTGCCGTCGTGAGACCATCGGCGACGGCGAGTGCCACTAGTTGCCATGGCTCCACCTTCGACATCGATAGATGCAACACTCGCTTCGGGATCGACCGGATCGGCTACTGACGCCGGCCAGCTTGACGAACCGCACCAATTTCCCTCCATGCGAATGTCTCCGCCCAGATCAACGAGCACTCCGTCGACCCCGGCGGCAACTGCGGTGTCGGTGATGATGTCGGCTGCGAGCCCCTTGCCAATCCCGCCCGGATCGAAATGATGACCAGCGGGCAAAGTAACAGAGTGCAACGGTTCGTCAACCACCAAGTCGACCATTGGAGACCGTCGAACTCGACTCGAAACCGAAGAAATATCGCCGGAACTCAGCTCGAGTTCTCGGTGATCTCGGTCGTACCCAAGCTCGACAAGATTGTCGAGCATCAATGGATCGAATAGCCCAGCGGTGAGGCGCCAAGCCTCGACCGCATGGACTATTAGATACAGAGTGTCGTCACCGACAATGACGGGACCAGTCGAACGATTCAGTACCGAAACTTCGCTGTCGTCTCGAAACCTCGACCACTCACACTCAAGTTGATGCAAGCGATAGCGAAGGTCGAAGCACAGCTCGTCGGAACCGGCGAACAAGAGGATTCGACATTGCGAGCCGAAGGCCCGAAACGACTGATCGATGTAGCCCGGATCAGCCGCCACTGGCGCTGGTCTTGGGCGGCGGAGGAGGAGCCGTTACCGCGGGCGCAGGGGCGGCGGTCGGGGCCGGAGCGGGAGCCGCGGTCGG
>CAZDEB010000014.1:42258-56084 GCA_964504305.1 uncultured Candidatus Nemicrothrix sp.
TTGCCGGCGCGTTGGTCGTTGCCGGGGCGTGTTCGGCGACCGCCGGCGCGGTGGGCGCGGGAGCGGGTGTGGCCGCAACAGCCTCGGCTTGCTCGGCGTCGGCTTGCTCGGCGTCGGCTTGCTCGGCGTCGGCATGCGCAACAAGGTCGGCGGAGCGAGCGGAGGCCAGCAAAGTAGCTGCCACCCCCGGTTCGACTGCCGAAGTTACTTCCACGGCGTCAACCGAGGGATTGGACCCTGAGGTAGCACGGACTATGCCGACGTTCAGGGCAACCGCTGATGCAGCAGTCACCAAGACTGCGACACCCGAGCGGGCGAAGGATGGGGGGGTCTTCACGTAAATTCTCCTAGGTGGGCCGTGGTGCGGCTGTGTCAGCGAAATGGCAGAACGTCTGCCAATTCGACTTCGCCCGGTTTCTCGTTTGAGCTTTCGCTCGGATCTCGGTAGTCGAGCTCGTGAAGATCGGCATCGATCTCGGTGAGCACAAGAGTCCACATGTCTGGCAGCCAGCGAACTCGCTGAATGCCGACGTGCAAGCGAGCATGCCCATGCGCTCCCTTGCGGAATCTCAACGCGGCCGATTGGCCACTTCGCCAGATCCCCAACGGCGAGACCGTCAGGTCGTCCGGGTGAAGCAAACTGCCCAAAGGCAGCCCAGCCACTTCTTCTACTTTGAGGTCCAGAAGGGTGGCGAGCTCTTCAGCCCCATACACAACCCACCATTCGGAATCAACAACTACCTCGATCGAGCCTTCGGCGCGAACAAGGATGTCGGTGATGTCTTCGGTGGACGGTGTTTGGGTTTCAAGCTGCATCGCTGACCTTCTAGAACGAGGTTGTTCGTACGCCCGTACTGTGGGTACACGCCGCCAACCCGTCGCGAGGTTTGGTGACGTTGATTCTTTTTGACTACTCACAGTGATGCTTTCGACCACCGGGCCTAATGACCTGTAGCGAAATCGTCACAATTGTTTCAGGCCAAGGGCGCGTACCACCCAGCCAAACCTCTTCGCTATGTTGCAACGTCTAGTCTCTGTTCGTCCCCCCACTGGAGATCTCCGTTGTCCAACCCGCCGCGCCGTTTTGCCCATCTGCCTCTGCTGGCGCTTCTGTTTGTCTTTGTCGCCGCCGGCTGTTCCCCCAACGGACCGACTCTTGACGACGGCACGGCCGCCGCTGAGGTCGCCGGCGACCCCACCCAAGACGCGATCACTGTGACCACCGCGTTTGACCAAACAATCCAACTCCTCACCGCCGGCTACGATTTCGATCGTGTCAATTACAACAACGGTGTTGAAGTCAGCCGACTGATTGGACGCAACTTGGGGGGCAACACCCAGGCCACTGCGACGGCCGGCGACGTTGCCATCGAGGCGTTGGTTGTTGATGGTGTTGGCTGGTTCCGCGCCGCCGGGGGCCAATGGTCTCCACTCGTCGATCTACCAACCGACCACGATCCGCTGGCACCAATGTTTGCCGCAACCCAGGTCAGTGTCGTCGGCGCAGAGATTTCGTTTGGCTACCCAGGAGCAACGCTCGGGTTGCTGAGCGAATGGGTGACGGTGACCGTGACTACCGAGCCAAACGCGGTGAGTCTCCAAGCAACCGACGGCACCATGGCCGTCGCGATGCGCCTGGTTCAGGCCCCCGCCGACGCAGTGATCGTCGCGCCGTAGCCGCCCTCGGTACCCCTTCGCCTTCATGCGGTGACGGATTTCACAACGGTTCCAAACCTCGCGATAGGTGTGTGGCGTGTACGTCACGCGGGCAGGAATCGCCACAAGGAGAATTTCTTCAATGCAAGTTTGGATTGATCACGTCGAATGTTGCGGAGTCGGCGTCTGCGTCGATGCGTGCCCCGAAATGTTGACACTCGAGAGCGATGGCCTCGCATACGTAAATCTCAATGGGAAGAAATACGGCTCCAACGAACCGGCTCCTCTTCCCGAAGCGTTCCTGGAGGGGATGCTCGATGCGGCTGAAGAGTGCCCGCAAGACTGCATTTACGTCTCGGCGTAAATGTTTGCGGCTTAGCCGCGCCGAAATCGGTCGCCCCGGGGTTCCCACCGCCCCGGGGCGACGACACTTTATACCGACCGTTTGCCGCAGTATCACATGAGCCCCGATCAGAACCCGACGAGCGAGTTGACCCGGCAATTCTTGAACTTTGCGGTGTCAGGTCGCGTCGAACATCGTGTCGAATCTCCCAGCGGCGACAGCGATGACGAGTTCTTTTCGGTTCTCACCTTGGCCGCCGGAACAACCACTGTGGGTGTTGGTTTTGGCGTCCTGCTCGCCCGAAGTGGCTCGCTCACGACCTTGGCCACCTTCCTCGGCCTGGGGATTGTTGCGATCGGATTAGCGGTGCTCTTGCCGCCGTTGGGCAACGTTTTGCGTCACCCAATGCCGTCAGGTGTGACGCCTATCCCCGCGTCGATGACAGCAGGAAGCCTGATCCGACCCGGAAACTGGGTGTTTCACCGTCAGGCATGGGTTCGAGTCGAGCAGGTCGGTTTCAGCAACGATGGCTACACCGCCTTGTTGAGCACCGACGAGGTGATCGAGCTTAACGAGCCGCTCATAACGGCCGGAGGCGAATTCGCCGCCGATCAGACCGCAGAAATACGCTGATGACCATGTCTTCCTCTTCGCCCTCTGGACCGAACGAGCAGTTGTCTCGTTTCGCGGCCACTGGCGAACTGATCGAGTTGGAGCAACCACCCCGATCTGCTCAAAACGACCGAAACACGCTCGTGCTTGTGGTCATCGGCGCCAGCCTCGCTAATGGCGCTGGTCTGACATTGGTTCTCATCGGCGGAGCGACAGGCGTGGTCTTGGGTTTGGGCATTGGCGCAGTGAGCACTTCTTTGTTGCTGCCCGCGTTACAACTCCTCCGCTCTTATACCGCTGCACTGGGTCTCTCGATTAGGCCCGGAGCGGTCCTTCCTCCCGACTTGATCAGGGTTGGTCATTGGATTTTTCGCGATGGTGCCTGGGTTCGAGTCGACGAAGTCAACCGCAATACCGACGGGGTCGTGGTTGTGCTCCTCAGCTCCCATGACATTGTCGAACTCGCCTCACCGACAACCGTTGCCGCAGAGGCGTTTCGGCCTCCGTCGACCGACATTTCGAGCGCAACTAGCTGATCGCTCCGGTCGTCGCGGGGGTGTTCCAGATCATGCGGCCAGCCGAACTAAACGCTGGTCCACCGTTGATGAGACCTTGAATAGCCGACGCTGCCGCGGGACGCGAGAACAGAAAGCCCTGCGCCGCGTCACACCCAAGAGTCCGCAACAGTTGCAGGGTTGCGGTGTCCTCTACTCCTTCGGCAACGACGCTGTGTCCGAGGTTGTGGGCGAGGTCGATGATCGAACGAGCGATGATGTAGTCGTTCTCGCTATCGAGCATTCCGCTGATGAACGACTGATCAATCTTGATCTCGCTCACCGGCAAGCGCCGCAGATGGGTTAGCGACGAATAGCCGGTCCCGAAATCGTCGATGGAGATTCGCACGCCTCGTTGGTGGAGATCTTGAAGAACCTCGACAATAGCCAGATGGTCTTCCATGATCTCCCGCTCGGTAATTTCCAGAATGAGACGATCGGCGGCTACACCGTGTCGAGCGAGAGTGTTTGCGACGTGGTTGGGCAGCGCTCGGCTGAAAAGATTCCGCACTGGCACGTTGACGGCCACTCCCACCCCCGGCCATTGGGCCACAGCGGCAACGGCTTCGTCTAGCACTCGAAACGTCAGCTCGCTGATCAGACCGGATACTTCGCACAGTTCGATGAAGTGGCTGGGAGCGAGGAGCCCAAGTCGCGGATGACGCCACCGAGCCAGGGCCTCTACCTCCTTGGCGAGACCATTCCCGAGATCGACTTTGGGCTGATACCAGACTTCGAGTTCTCCGCTCAGGAGGTTTCGGAGTTCTCCCATCAACGTCAACCGGTCGCGAGAGTGACGGTCATCGTCGGCCACATACATCCGAAACAGCGCCCCCGATCGCTTCGCGTCGTACATCGCCACATCGGCGCGCTGCAACAGTGTGTGAGCGTCATTGCCGTGCAGCGGAGCCACGGCGCCACCAATACTCGCGCTTACCTCGACCTCGATGCCTCCCACCTCGATCGGGAGCTGAACTGCACCGGCGATCCGGTTGGCAATTTCGACAAGCTCACCTTCGGTCGCTCCGGCAACCACCATGGCAAACTCGTCTCCACCAAGCCGGGCGACCGTATCGACATCGCGCGTTAGTCCGCGCAGTCGCTGACCGACTGTTATCAAGAGCTCATCACCATAGGCATGGCCAAGGGTGTCATTGATCTCTTTGAACTGGTTGAGATCGAGAAGCAGTAAGCCCACCTCGAACTGTTCGCGGTCGAGCGAATCGAGGGCGTGAGAAAGCCGGTCGAACAAGAGAGTTCGGTTGGGGAGTGCAGTCAACGGGTCGTGAAATGCTTGGTGCCGGATCAAATCCGTAGCGGCGCGACGATCGGTCACGTCAGCAAACTGCACGGCGACCGCTCCGTCGGGCAGCCTCACAAGGGTGTAGTCGAATATCCGCATCCCGATCGGGGTAACGATCTCGAGATCGTCGCGGTCGACCAAGCGTCCCGTCACTGCATGATCGTCCAGATCAGCGATGAGCACCCGCGGCAACCATGGCGCCACGTCGGCAAGCGTGCGGCCCACCATGTCGTCCTCGTCGAGACCGGCCAATGAGGAAAAGGCCGCGTTGGACTGAAGTACTGTCGGCGGGTTCTCCACGCTGGCCCGAGCAGCCAGCACCAATAACGGTTCGAGTTGCAGCCCAACCACCGCCGCCAGACGATCGACCGCTACTCGAGCGGCGGCCTCATCGGCGATGTCGAGAATTACCCCTCGCAACAAGTATTCACCATCGACTCGGACCCGTCGCAACACTTCACGCACGCCGAGCAAACTGTCGTCGGCGCAACGCAGGCGGAACTCGTGAGTGACGGGCTCGTCGCTGGCCAACGCTTGCACCGACATCGACTCGTAGTTTTCGAGGTCGGCGTGAAACACCCGCCGACGCAGCGGAAGAGCACCCCACTCCTCGGGCCGGAACCCGACAAGGTCTTCGACCCAGCCCAAGGTGCGCGTCAGCTGACCCGATTCGGGTTGGCTCTCCCAGACAATGACCGGCAATGAGTCGATCAGGTCCGCTACCCGCAACACCCCTGCGTGACCGCTACCGACGATCTGCAAGTTGTTGAAATGAAGCCCCAATCCCGTGATGAAGAACACCCCGAGAATCACCGGCCACGAATCGGGTTGCGAGATCGCTCCGGCGCCAGCCATGGCCAAGATATTCACGCCGAACAACAGCCACGTGGCACGGCCGCCGATCAACCAGCCAATCGATACCGCCGCCGCCGACGGAACAAGCAGCGCCATCCACACGCTCGGGTCGGTGCTACTCACGTGCCCGATGAGCAAAATGTCAAAAAGGGCCAATGCGGCGATCTGGCGATCGGGTGCCAATATGGCCAATCCAACGACCAGTCCGACCAGGTAGACAATGGTCGCAACGGTGACCCCGGACCCGCCAAAGAACACCAGACAGGCGAGAACAACAGATGGACCAAGCACAATGTGCGCGGTCCGGATCAGGCCGATGGTTCGGACCCGAGCTCTTGTTGTGTCGCTGGTCCAGTCGGTTACGAGCGCGTCGATTATGTCGGCCGGATCACCGGACACAGGTCGACGCATGCTCATACCGGGATGATCCGATTAGTGCTGTTCGGGTCGCAACAACCATTCGCGACTTGGGTCAGCCTCTTGATCACCAGCGATGAAGGAACGAAACGCGTTGTCATCGCTGGCTTCTCCGAGCGCTGCTGCGAGTTCCGACGGAGACGTCTGTTCGATGAGGCGCGCTCCGTGGCTTCCGAACAGCGACGGCTTTGGCGCTTCCTCGTCGACCGAGTCGTCACTGCGGGCGAAGAGGCTCGAGGATGGGATCGCCTCCGCTTCCGTCCCAACCGGAGCAGGGGCCGGAGGCGGGGCCGGCGCGGAGGCAAAAGCAGGGGCCGGAGGCGGGGTCGGGATTACCGGCGCGGGCTCAACCTCGGGCGAAGCATCCAGCTCACCGACCGCCAGATTCTCGATCGCACCTACCGCTCCGAGAGGCGGTTCGGTCGTCATGAAAGCAACCATCGACTCGGCCAACTCTTGCACTCGACGCTGCAACTCCTCGTGGTACGACTCGAGTGCCCCTCGTTCGCTCTCGAGCGCTTCGCGCACCTCTGAAAGAGCCTGGATCTCGTCACCGACCCGAGCACGTTCGGCGGCTATCAACGTCTCGGCCTCGTGTCGGGCGCCTTCGGTGATGGTGTCGGCTTCGGAGCGGGCGGCATCAAGAATCGATTGATGATCATCGGCTTGACGGGCCAGCGCTTCTGCTCGGGCCTCGGCTTCTGATGCCAACCTGGTGGCTTCGTCACGCCGGGCCTCGGCGTTGGCACTCACCTCGGCGGCTATCTCGTCGGCCTCGCGGCGGGCGTCTTCTATCGCCATATCGACAGTGCTTGCCGCCATGGCCAAGAAGCGAGCGGCGATGTCGGTGGGTTCGCCCTCACCGCTGGCGGTCGCCAGCTCGGCTTCGAGTCGAGCGACCCTGAGCTCCAGCTCGCGCTCGCGCATCGACTGAGCCGACTCGTCTGACTGTTCGAACATCTGCGGTTACCTCCGGTGGCTGCGGCGGTCGCATACCGATGATTGACAATCGGCCCTAATCGCCCGGATATAAGCCAATTTTGACCGACGCGGGGAACTATGTTGCAACGATGTCAGACCGCGAGAACCGCCTGGTGTGGTACGCCTCGTACGGCTCAAACTGTTCGCGTGCTCGCTTCCTCACCTACCTCACCGGTGGACCGATACCGGGCCGCGACAACGTCCAGGTCGGGGCTCGAGACGATGCGCTTCCCCGCGCCGACGCCCCTCACGAATTCGACCATCAGGTTCGTTTCGTCGGCCGCTCATACTTTTGGGGCGGCGCGCCTGCGTTTCTCGAACATCGCGAGACCGAACCAGGTGCTCTCGGTCGTCGATACCTGATTACTTGGGGCCAACTCGACGACGTGGTGGCCCAGGAAAGCCAACGAACCCGAACGGCGCTACCTCTCGAGCGGCTCAGCGACCGAACCCGCTTGACCGTTGGCGAGGGACGCTACGACTGCCTGTATGGATTGGCGCCAATCGACGGGCTACCGGTCGTCACCTTTACGTCACCGGACCCGCCCGAAGCTCGCCAGGGGGCGGCCCCGAGCCGACCGTATCTGTCGACGATCGTCAACGGTCTTGTCGACACCAACGAGTGGTCAATCGACCAGATATGTGCCCGGCTACGACTCGTCGACGGAGTCGCCGAAACCTGGAGCGAGGCCGACATCGTCTCGTTGGCCACACCTTGAGCAATCTTGTGCCAATTGACCCATGTTCAGAACCTGACCCATCGTCTATTCTTCCCCCGGAACGAATCTTTTTGAGGGAACAAGTCCATGACTGCGGTGCAACAGCCAATGACACTTTCGGAACGGCTTCGTATGGCCGCGTTGTGCCGAGCCGAAACCAGCGGCGAGCATTTCGACGGTTACGTGCTCGAGCCAACCGGGGTCCTGGATTTGCGTCACGTGGTGCGAACCACTCCTGGTTCTGGCTCAAAGCCCGCCGACTTGCCACGGCTCGATCTTCCGCCCGCGGTTGACACTCTGTACAGCACTCGCTGGACCGATCGTCTAACGGCGTCGATCGCTACCGCTGCTAGACCACGGTCGCTCTAGACAGCTCAGCCGCCGAATACGGCCATCCACTGCTCCTTCGAGGAGGGCCGAAATACCATGTTGCGTTGGCGCGTTGCCCCCATGGTGGCCGAGGACTCGATCGAGTAACGGTGACCGGGATACAAAACCGCATCGTCGCTCACGCTCCCCAACCGGGTGGTGAGACTTTCGTACATCTGCTCGGGATCGGCACCTGGTAAATCGGTACGGCCGCATCCGTCCAGGAACAAAGTGTCGCCGGCGATAAGCCGCGAATCAACCAGGAAACACTGGCTTCCCGGCGTATGACCAGGAGTGTGGATCAGTTCGATGTCGACGGCACCGACCGACACCACGTCGCCGCTCTTGTGCAAAGCCAAAGACGTATCAGTCACGCCGGTGACCTTTCGCACAAATTCCGCTTCTTCGGCTTGGATGTGGATTGGGACATCGACTCGCTCAAGGACCGCGGCTATGCCTTCGAGTTCGAACCCCATCATTGAGCCCCCGACATGATCAGGGTGGTAGTGGGTAGCCAGCACACCGCTGAGCCGCATGTTGTCGGCTTCGAGGGTGTCGATCAATCCGTGCACGTCGTAGGCCGGATCAACCAGCACCGCTTCGCCGGTCTCGCGATCGCCGATTGCGTAGACGAAGTTGACCATTTGTTCGGCTATTTGATTGTGGTTGGCAAAGTCGCGGCCAGAGAGCAGTTGGCGAAAGTAGAAGCGATCGGTCATGGATGCACGCTATGCGATAGGGGCGTCGAGGCCCCATACTGGACTCATGCCCGACTGGGTCACTGGCGGACTCGTTCCGTCTCGCTCGCAACTCCCCGACGTGTTGCCGTCCGACCGCCTCACCGCGTCGGCCATGCCAGTCCGCGAGATCCGCGGCGAACTGCGGCGTATACCAACGGTTCGCAACACGATCACCGTCATTGGCGTTTGGGTCTCGGTCGCGGTCACAATCGGCGGCGCGGTGTGGCTCGACCATCCGCTCGGTTACGTAGCCGCGTTCTTTCTCATGGGCCGCAACTTTGCGGCCATGGCCATCCTCGGCCACGAGGCCAGCCACCGACTGCTGTTTCACGGCAAGCGCCTCAACGATTGGATAGGCGCTTGGCTGTCGTACTACCCAATGTTCACCGCCTACGACATTTATCGGCGCAGCCACGCCGCCCATCACCGCCGCGAATTCGGCGATGGCGAACCGGACATGAATTTCTATTCCGGTTTTCCAGTGGGTTGGGCATCGATGCGCCGCAAGTTCGGCCGCGACATCTTCGGCGTAACCGGGTACCGAAACCTCGCCACGATGGTGCAAGCGTTCGGCTCCGAGCGTGGGCGGCCAATAGCCACCCGCATCGTCGTCGCACAGCTGGCGCTGGTCGCGATCTTCACCGCGTTTGGTCGCCCCGAGCTCTACCTTCTGCTCTACCTCGCACCGTGGCTGACCGTATGGAAGGTACTTAACCGTCTGCGGGCGATTGCCGAACACGGTGGGATGCACGAGTCAGACGACCGGCGCGAAACAACCCACCATGTGCGTCAGACCTTGCTCCCGCGATTTTGGGTGGCGCCGCTGAACACCGGCTGGCACCTCGCGCACCATGTCGACTCCGGCGTACCGTTTCGCAACCTTCCCAAGTTGCACAAAGAGCTCGAGGCCGCGGGCTACGTAACCCCTGAACTCGTATGGCCCAACTACCGTTCGCTTTGGCGTGCAATGGCCAACGGCCGCACTAGCTGACCTCCTACGCTTCATCGGCGGCCACCACCAGCCGGGATTGCGACTCGACGTGGGTTCCGCGAGGCAGCCCTTGGGCCGCGCATGTGCCCTCACGCAAACTGCTCCCGGCGATCACGTCTTCGGCGCCACCACGACGGCGAACACCCCAGAGCAGCGGCCACGCAATTACCGTCATCACGCCACCGGTTACGTATCCGACCGCAAACCCGTTGGCATCGGCCACCCGCCCCAGCCCGAGTTGGCCACCCGCTCCCCCGATCGACCCGACCATGGCATCAAAGCTGATCACCGTCGCGCGATGTTCGGTCGGTGCCACATGATGAACATAGGCTTGGCGCACCGGCGTGATGACCCCCATCGCCCCGGTGACGATCAAGAACGCTGGCACGGCGACCCAGAACGAGCCGGTCGTTCCCATCACGAGTAAAGCCACACTGGTGAGGACCGAGGCGCTCAAGATGAGCGAGCTGCGGCGACGACAGCGACGGCTCAGGAGTTCGACGATTTGATTGCCAACGATCGTCGACAACGACATCAACGCGGTGATAACACCCACAACCCAAACTTTGTTGTCGCCCAACAGTTCGAGGAAGTAAGGCTGAGACGCGTAGAACGCCCAACCAAGAAAGGCCCCGCGGGTTAGCCCCGCCAGCATCAAGAGTCGAAGGCCCGGCTGGCGCCACCCGTAAGAGATACCAACCTGCGCCTGCGTGCGCAGTTCGCTGCCGATATTGGCCAGCGCGAGGGGGCGAGGAATGAAGCCGAGGTCGTGCATCGAGCGACCGGCAACCACCAACAGCGCAACCAACAACACGCTTCGCACCACGAACGGAACGGCAAGATCGAGTTGCCCAAGGAACCCTCCGCCGGTCGTGCCTACCAACATCGCCAGTCCGGTCACCTGCGCGGCCCGCGCAAATACATGATCGAGATCATCGTTGACGCCAACCGAACGCAATGCGTCGACCAGCCACGCCTCGAGGGCACCCGAATAGAAGGTGAACCCCAGCCCCATCACCAGCGAGACGGCCGCAAACACCCCAACCCCGGCGTTCGCTTGAGCCGCCATCAGGTAGAGAACCGTGGTTGCACCGAGGACCACTATCGAGAGCAGGTAGCTGACCCTTCGACCCAACGTGTCGGCGATCACACCGGTCGGAATCTCGAACAACACCATGCCGGCAGAAAAAACGGCGTTGGCAACGAACACTTCGCTGATCGACAAACCGGCATCAAGGAGGAACAAGGTGTTCACACCCCAGATGAGCGACGCCGCGAGGGTGTAGAGCCCAGCCAGCATGTAATACGACCTGATGATTTGTTCAGACGTCACTTCGGCAACCTAGGCGACCACACTGGCAGACGCATCCCGACTGGCGAGGCAACTACTTGTAGGCTCAACGCCGCCATCTCGGCTTCGCTACCATCACATCAAGGGGGAGCGGTGACCACCAACTCGCACCCAACCACACCGACTCCGCCACCGTGGTGGATAGGTGCAGTGGGCTACCAGGCTTATATCCGTTCCTTCGCCGATCACGACGGCGATGGCATGGGCGACCTACGAGGAATTGTTGACAAGGTCGACTACCTCGCATGGCTCGGAGTCGACGCGGTGTGGATCAATCCGTTCTTTCCATCGCCTGGTCATGATCACGGTTATGACGTCTCGGACTACGTCGACGTCGATCCCCAGCACGGCACGCTGGCCGACTTCGACGAGCTGATCAGCGCGACAAGAAAAGTCGGGATTCGGGTGATCGTCGACATCGTGCCGAACCACACCAGCAACGAACACGCTTGGTTTACCGCCGCCGTCGCTGATCCCACCGGACCATTTCGCGACTTCTACATTTGGAAGCCGCCGGCCGCCGACGGCGGGCCACCCAACAATTGGGTCAGCCATTTCGGGGGGCCGGCGTGGACGTTCGAGCCGGTCTCGGGCGAGTACTACTGCCACCTGTTTTTACCCGAACAACCCGACCTGAACTGGCAGAACCCAGCCGTCGCTGATGCCTTCGACACCGCGCTTCGGTTCTGGCTCGATCGAGGCGCCGCAGGCTTTCGAATAGACGTTGCCCACGGCTGCCACAAAGACCCACTTTTTCGCGACAACCCTCAGCTCCGAACGGTCACCCCAAACATGAGCCCCCGCGCTGTCTTCGACTCGTTTGACCACCGCTTCGACCTCGATCAGGACACCAACATCGAAGTCTTTCGTCGCTGGAATCAGGTCGTCGAACCCTATGGCGCAGTACTGATCGGCGAGCTCGGCGCCGAAGACGCCGAGCGGGCAGCGCGCTACGTGGCCGACGGCGATGCCCTGCATCAACTGTTCTACTTGCGCTCGACATGGCTGGAATGGGAACCAGCCGAATGGAAGACGTCGATCGAGTCGCTCCAAGCCATCGCTCCAGGAGGAGTGTCGTGGGTGCTGAGTTGTCACGATCGACCGCGACCAGCAACACGTTTTGGCCGGGGCGTTGACGACCAGCGGGCAATATCTCGTTCACTGGCTTTGAGTACTTTGGCCATGGTGCTCGGCGGGATGCCGTTTGTGTACCAAGGAGAAGAACTCGGGCTTCCCGATGGCAATGTCGACCCCAACTCGGTCACCGACCCGCTCGCCGCCCGCTTCTCGCAGTGGGCCGGCGAAGGGCGCGACGGCTGTCGCACTCCAATGCCATGGGACTCGACTCCAAACAACGGATTCACCCGCGGCGAGCCGTGGCTCAAGAGCGCGCCGCGACCCGCCGAGCTAACCGTAGAGAGCCAACGAGACGACCCAGAATCGACCATCCATCGTTACCGCGATCTGCTCGCCTTCAGGCACAAGACACCGCAACTTTGTGAAGGCCAAGCTCGCGTGCTGGACCTCGGCCCCTCAGTTATAGCTATCGAGCGTCCTCACTGCCTCGCTATAACAAACCTGGCGACCGAAGCATTCTCAGTCGACCTATCCACCTTGACGCTGCCGGGTGGTCCGTGGCACCAAAGCTTCTCGAGCAAGAATGGAGTCCTCGAGGCCAAGAATGACTCGTTCAGCGAGGTGGCCGCGGAGTCGACGTCGATCTACCTCAACGGCGCGCCATCGTGAGCAAGACTCCGCCAACCAACCCATCAATCGACGATGTGGCTCGCCGGGCCGGCGTGTCGACCGCAACGGTGAGCCGGGCGCTCCGTGGTCTCCCGAACGTGGCGTCGGCCACACGCGCGACCGTTGAGTTCGCGGCCAAGGAACTTGGATACCACCCCGACCCTCACGCGTCTCGTCTCGCGTCGGGGCGCGCCTCGACTGTTGGCGTGATCGCCCCGTACTTTGGCAGTTGGTATGCCGGTCAGGTTCTGACGGGGATCGAAGCGGTACTACGCAGCGAGCATCTCGATTTCTTGATCACGACGATCAGTCGCCGCACTGAACCGGAGGAGTTCCGCGACCGTTTCGCCGCCCTCACCCGCCGCGTCGACGGAATAATCACTATCGATCTGTACCCGTCGGCCCCTGGCCTTCAGCGACTGATCGATTCGCCGGTTCCGGTGGTAAGCCTCGGAGACGAACTACCGGGCTGGTCCAGTATCAGAGTCGACGACGCACGGGTCGGAGAAATCGCCGCCGCGCACCTTGCCCGAGGTGACAATTCCGAATTTGCGATCATCCGCGGGCGGTCTAGCGGCTCGCCGGTGGAGGACACTCGGGTCGAGGCGTTCACATCAGCTCTCGCCGAGTTCGGGCACCACATCAACTCCACGAACGTGTACTTCGAAACCGAGACAGCCGCAGGCGGGGCCAGCGGAGCACGACGCCTGCTGGACCACGATCCTCGAGCGACCGCGGTTTTTTGTTTGTCGGACGAAATGGCGATCGGGGCGCTCGCTCATCTACAAGCGAAGGGGCTTCGGACGCCGTCCGATATCTCGGTGCTGGGTGTCGACGACCACGAGCTGGCCGCGCCGATGGGGCTGAGCACTATCCACCAGCCGGTTGCTTCGCACGGCGTCTGGGCTGCCGAGAAACTGCTCGCTCTCGTAGCCGACCCCGACCTTGCGGTGGAGCGCCGGGTCGTGGAACCCGGACTCATCGTGAGGTCTTCGACTCGCTGATCGTTGCCGGCTAGGTCCAACGCGAACACAAGGGGCCTGAAGATCTTTTCGCCTTGCGTCCTCAACTTCGTGTAGCGTCTCGCACAGCAGTTCTGAAAGCGCTTTCATTTCTGCCAAAAAACCAGTCCGATGTCACACGGCAACGGACGGACGCCCACTTAGGAGGGGAACATGCGTTCACTAAA
>CAZDEB010000015.1:0-54638 GCA_964504305.1 uncultured Candidatus Nemicrothrix sp.
GCTTCTGCCGATTGCTTGGGCCGTGGCCGTTATCGACCTGACATGGTGGGATGGCATCGGCGAGGAGCGTGCCCACGCCAGCACTCTCGAGGAACTCGACGACGAATACCGGTACGGGATCGGCGAGTTCATCGTAGATCTCAGCGACCTTGATCTCGACGGCCAACAACGCTCCGTTGCCGTTGGACTCACAATCGGTGAGGCCATCATCTACGTACCCGACACTCTCGATCTGTCGATAAACGTTGATGGCCGAACGGGCGAGATCCGGATCGAGGATGGTCCCCGCCAATACGTCGACGACGGCGCCGACTCACTCGACATCGACTTCGACCTGGGCATCGGTTCGGGAATCGTCAAGGTCTGTACCAACGTCGACACGGAGGGGTACGTGCCATGTCCGTAATCCCCCTCTGGTTCCGTGCCCTGGCTATCGCTTTTCTTCTCGACTCGACCCGACCCGTAGGACAATCATGAACTCCCATCCGTTCGACCCCACCGCCCTGATCGCCGGCTTGGTATTCGCTACCGCCGGGGGCGCGATCTTGGCCGAACAAGCCTGGCCACAACTCGACATCGCCGCGGCGACGAGCGCCGCAGTAGCGATCATGGGACTGCTGCTCGTGACTGCTCTGGTCACCCGTCAAATGAGGGTCCGGTCCGAACCGCCCGCGGGCCCCTCATCATCGGAGGGAACCTGAACTCGGCCTCAGCATCGCTCAGCGATCCTTCAGCACCGGTAGCGCATCCTTCAATCATCCCCCCAAGAGAGAAGGAACCAGAAATGAAGATCCGAACCACCGTCGTCGCCGCCACCGCCGTAAGCCTCTCGCTCGTCGGCGCCACCAGCGCCTACGCCTTCAACGGCAGCGTGCTCGACTCGGCCGCCAGCCCCCAACCAGCCGAGACCGTCGTGGTCGAATTGCCGGCTGCTCCGGTGGCGTCGCCCGTTGAGGTGGTCGCGACTCAAGCGGTCGAACCGGTCGCCGAGGCGATCGCCGCAACCAACACGGTCGACGCAGTCGTCGCCGACACTGTCTCCCCTGACGTCGTCACGCCAGAACCAGTCGCGGCGCCAGCAAGCCACGAGTCCTACGACAACGACGACTCCTACGAGAGCGACGACTCCTACGAGAGCGACGAAACCGATCACGGCGACTCCGCAGAGCACGCCGAAGCCGATCACGGTGACCCCGTAGAGCACGCCGAATCGGGTGCCGACCTCGACTAAATCCGGCCTACTCTACATGGGCCCTCCATCCAGGAGCGGCGGCGCTACAAGCGCCGCCGCTCTTGGACTTTGACGTTCGGCGGGGCATCGGTTGGGACTTTGGTCCTTGCTGAAGGGGCCTTCAGAATCCTTCAGGGTTGCTGAAGCTCCAGTCGCGCATAATCGGGTCGATAGTTCGAAGGGATCGAACCGATCGGAGCCAAGAAATGGAACGCAGACCCGCCCTGGTAACCGCCGGTGCGCTGACCGCGACGGTGAGCGCCACCGTTAGTGGACTATTCCTCACCGTTGTCAATACGCCGGGCCTCGAGACGCCGGTCGAACCGGCGCAGGTCGTCACCGAATACATCTTCCAAGACGCACCAGCAGTCACTACTCCGCCGATGGAGGTCGTCGTAGCCGAGCCGACCGCCGCCGGCACCACCGGCTACGAGGACTACGACGAATACTTCGAGAACGAAGCCGATGAAGGCGAGTACGACGATGACTGACAGTCCAGCAAACAAGACTCCTTCGACCGCTGATCGCGCTGCCGCGATAGCAGCAGCACGGGCGGCGAGGACCGGAGGGGCTCAGAGCCCAACGGCTTCGCCCCGGGCCAAACACGCGGCGATGGGCGGCCGAATAATCGTCGCCGGTGTCTCGGCCAGCGCCGGCCTCATGATGGTCGGAGCAATGACCGCGGCGGCCCGAAACGCCAACACCGCCCAAGCAACGACGCCGGCAGTGACCAAGAACGTAGTAGTGGTCCCCGCCGCCAACGCGTTGCCGGTAACGACCGCCGCACCGGTTACAGCCGCGCCAACAATCACCGTTCCGGTCACGTCAGCTCCCGCGGCGACCACGGCTCCGGCCGCTGGCGCAGCACCAACAGCGACGGTTGCCCCCACCACGACGGCTCCGCCCCCGCCCCCCACCACCGTTGCCCCGCCGCCTCCGCCCCCAACCACCGCAAGCGCCGGCAGCTGACCCATGGGGGTGGGATCAGTGCTCGAAGCACAACTAGAGACGCGAGAGGTCCACGGCAAGGCCATGGGAACATCGCTGCACATCGTGGTTACCGGAGACGAACGCGAACTCGGATCTCTGATTGATCGAGCCCGCCACCGAGTCGTTCAACTCGAACAACGATGGAGTCGGTTCCTACCTGATTCGGAGATTTCGCGTTGCAACGAATTGGCCGGAATCCCGGTCGACGTGAGTAGCGATACGCGCCGACTCGTAAACCACGCCATATTCGCGTGGAACGAAACCAATTGCGCCTACGACCCGACCGTCCTCGATGCCCTAGTGGCGTGCGGCTACGACCGGCCCTTTGATGATCTCGACCGCAGCGACGTCGTGTTCGATCACGATCCCCAACCGGCTCCCGGTTGCGCAGGCATCGTGGTTGATGATGAGTTGCAATCAGTCTTGCTGCCTCCCGGTGTCGGTTTCGATCCCGGTGGCATCGGCAAGGGGTTGGCCGCCGACCTGTTGGTCGAGGAACTCATCGACGCCGGGGCGGCGGGTGCGCTCGTGAACATCGGTGGTGACCTGCGCACTGCGGGTCGGCCTGCTCTGGGCGACTGGACCTGTGAGATTGCCGAAGTAAACGTTTCGAACGATCCAATCGCCACCGTCGCACTTGGCGACGCGGGTCTGGCAACATCGACCACTCGTCGTCGTACTTGGCGCCAGGGCGGCCGAGAACGTCACCACGTGATCGACCCCCGCGTGGGCGAACCGGTGCAAACCCATGCTCAGCTTGCCACCGTGATCTCCGGCGCTGCTTGGTGGTCCGAAATCGTGGCCACCCAATTGCTGCTATCAGAACCCGCCGAGTGGGACACTGTGATCCGAGACTCTGCCGGGCTGGTAATCGACCACGACGGCAATAGTCACATCCTCGGCACGATGAAGGACCATTTACGGTGACCGAACAAATCTGGTGGTACACAGCTCGCTCCGGCGGCATCGTCGCGTTGGCACTGGCCGGGGCGTCGGTTGTATGGGGCCTCTTCTTGACGACCCGCTTGCTCGATGGCAAACCGTCTCCCCGGTGGCTCCTCGACTTGCACCGATTCATGGGCGGGGCAACCGTGATATTCACGATCATCCACGTCGCGGGATTGATGTTGGACTCCTACGTCAACTTCACGTGGTCCGACATCTTGATTCCGATGTCGGCCAGTTGGAAGCCGGGCGCGGTCGCTTGGGGCATCGTGGCCATGTACTTGCTCGTCGCGGTCGAACTCACCTCGTTGGCCATGAAACGTTTACCGCGCCGGTTCTGGCGGTTTGTTCACATGGGGAGCTACCTCATGGCTTGGACCGGCGTGGTCCATGGCGCCCTCGCCGGAACCGACGGTTCCAACCCGTTGTACATCGGCGGGGTATCGCTCATGACCCTCGTGATCTTCTATCTCACCGTGTTTCGGATTCTCGCCGTCAAACGTCGGGGCGGCGCCCGCAAATCCACCGCTGCTAAGCAACCCTCCGCGGTCAGCTGATGCGGGTTCTCGTTGTTGACGACGAAAAGGTGATGGCGGCATCGATTCAGCGCGGCCTCGAAACCGAAGGTTTCGCCGTCGACCTGGCCTTTGATGGCGAAGAAGGTCTCTGGCTGGCCCGCGAGAACGACTACGACGCGATCGTGCTCGACCTGATGCTTCCAAAGATCAACGGATACAAGGTCTGTCGTACCCTGCGCGACGAAGAGAACTGGACGCCGATCGTCATGCTCACCGCCAAGACCGGGGAGTTCGACGAGGCCGAGGGTCTCGACTCGGGGGCCGACGACTTCGTAACGAAACCGTTTAGCTTCGTTGTGCTGGTGGCCCGAATCCGGGCCGCGATGCGTCGTAAGACTGGGGCACAGGCCGTCACGCTGACCGCCGGGGACCTCAAGCTTGATGCAACCGAGGGTCGCGCTTGGCGCGGAGACAACCTACTCGACCTCACGACCCGCGAACTCGCAGTACTCGAATACCTGATGACCCGTGTCGGCGAGGTCGTATCCAAGCTCGAAATTCTCGAACACGTCTGGGACTTCGCGTTCGACGGCGGACCAAACATCGTCGAGGTCTACGTGTCATCACTACGCAAGAAAATCGATGCGCCCTACGGGCGTAAGTCGATCGAAACCATGCGAGGAGCCGGCTACCGGCTCGTTCGCGACGGAGGTTGAGAATGCACGGAATCAGAATAAGAGCCGCCGCGATCGCCGCGACATCAGTCGCAGCAATATTGCTGTTTGGCGCGTTGCTGTTGTCAACGGTGCTTCACAACCACCTATTGAGCAACTTCGACACCACGCTGCACACCCAAGCGGCCGATCGGGCCAACCTGATCGCTCGCGGCGCGTCGCCTGCCGATCTCACCGCAACGCTGCTCAACGAATCATTGATCTGGATCGGCACCGACACCGGACTCACCCTCGCCGCTGCCGGCACCTTGGAGACCTCTGGAGCACCGGCCGGCACCAATACCGGCTTCAGTACCGTCAAGCTCGCGCACGTCGAGGACGGTGAAAGCGAACACGAACTCGAGTCGGTCCGAGTAGTCACCGTTGCGGCCCAGAATCCCGATGGCGACACCGTGTTGCTCAGCGTCGGCGCCGAACTCGAAGCGGTCAACGACCCCACCAGCAACATGCGATTCCTTTTGTTGATCTCGACCCCAGCCCTGGTCGCGTTAGTCGGCATGCTGGTTTGGCTGACCGCCAGCCGCGCTCTTCGACCGGTCAAAGCAATCAGCACGACGGCGTCCAGCATCCGAGGCGACAAACGCGGGGTGCGGGTCCCGGTCCCCGGGACCGGCGACGAGATCGACCACCTGGCCACGACTGTCAACCACATGCTCGACCGACTCGAAGCTCATCACGCCCGTCAGCAACAATTCATTGGCAACGCCTCGCACGAACTCAAAAGCCCGGTCGCCAACCTGCAGGTCGATCTCGAAACCGTGCATATCGCCGACCCGGAATGGCCCGAGACTCGTGACCGACTGGTCGAGCAAACCGGCCGACTCACGGCGGTCATCGAAGACCTCTTGGTTCTGGCTTCTCAAGACGAAGATGCCCAACCCGAGATCAACACTGTCGACCTCGACGACATCGTGCAGATCGAAACGGCCGACGCGGCCCGCTCTACCGGCCTCAACGTCGACATGTGGGACGTCGAGCCCATTCGTATCCAAGGTGATCGCGACCTGCTGCGCCGAGTCATGCGTAACGTGCTAGCCAACGCGGTACGGCACGCCGAGACCACGGTCAACGTGGGCATGCACAGGGTGGACGACACCATCAAGATCACGGTGGGCGATGATGGCGATGGCATCCCCGAAGATCAGCGCGAGTCAGTGTTCGAACGATTCACACGCCTCGACGAAGGCCGCGCTCGCGAAGAAGGCGGTACCGGCCTCGGTTTGGCGATCGTCAAGGACGCCATGGAACGCCACGGAGGCTCGGTAACCATCGGCGACTCCGACCTTGGTGGCGCGCTCATCACGTTGTCCTTGCCGGCGGACTAGCCGCCGCAATATCGCAGCAATCGTCGCGGCCGCTACCGTGGCCGCCGTGCAGATCTTCGACACGTCCCGTCAGGAAATCGTCGCGTTCGAGCCGGGCAACGAAGTGCTCATGTACGTGTGCGGTATCACGCCCTACGACTCGACCCATCTCGGCCACGCCAACACCTACCTCACCTACGACTTGTTGATCAGGCGGCTGGAAGACCTCGGCCATACCGTCAAGCTCGTGCGCAACATCACCGATGTTGACGACTCGATACTGCCCAAGGCCCGCGAACTCGGCGTCGATTTCCTAGAGCTCGCGGCTCAAGAAACCGCCCGATTTCATCGCGACATGGTTGCGCTCAATACCCGACCCGTCTTCGAAGAACCCCATGCCACCGAGTGGGTTTCGCAGATGGTCGCTTTGATCCAGCGGCTCGCCGACAAAGGCCACACCTACGCCGTGGACGGCACCGTGTTCTTCGACGTATCCACGTTCGACGACTTTGGCGGCCTCTCGGGATACGACCACGCCACCATGATCGACTACGCGGCCGAACGCGGCGGCAACCCCGACGATCCTCGACAACGCAACCCGCTCGATTTCATCTTGTGGCAGCCGTCGCTCGCTGACGAACCCCACTGGCCCTCGCCGTGGGGGGATGGCCGACCGGGCTGGCATATCGAGTGCAGCGCCATGTCGGCGGGGATCCTCGGACCCACCCTTGATCTGCATGGCGGCGGTAGCGACCTGATCTTCCCTCACCACGAATGTTCCCGAGCCCAATCCGAGGCCGCCAACGGCGTGCCGTTCGCGACCCACTGGATGCACTGCGGCATGGTGGCCTACCAGGGCACCAAGATGTCGAAGTCGTTGGGCAACCTGGTGTTTGTGAGCGAACTGTCAAAGACCCATGATCCTCGCGCGATCCGCCTCGCGCTCATGAGCCACCATTACCGCTCCGACTGGGAGTGGTTCGATCACGACATCGAGCGAGGCTCCGACATGCTCGACCGCTTGCACCGCGCCAGCCTGCGCGCCGCGGGCCCCGCCCCGGCCGATTACGCCAGCCGGCTCCGAGCCGCGCTCGACGACGATCTCGACGCTCCGGGTGCTCAGAGCGAACTCATGGCCCTCGCCGACGCGATACTCCAGGGCGGCGACGATCCAACCTCGCCTACGATCCTGATCGAGCTCGCGGCCCTGTGCGGCGTGCAACTCGACTCGGCCCCGTCACCCCTTTCCCAACCCCCGGCCTCGGAGCGCTCGTAATGCGTCTTTATGACACGCTCAGTGGCGAGATTCGGCCCTTGGCTCAGCGCGAACCCGGAAAGTTGTCGCTCTACGCCTGCGGCCCCACCGTTTATGACCACCCCCACCTCGGGCACGCACGCCAAGCGCTCACCTACGACATCATTCGTCGTTACCTCGAGTGGTGCGGTATCGAAGTCACCCACGTCGCCAACGTCACCGACATAGACGACAACATCATCAACCGAGCAACCAAAGAGGGCACAACCGAGACCGCCATCGCCCAGCGATGGGAGGCGGTCTACACCGAAGCCATGGACGCCCTCGACATTTTGCATCCACACAAGCGGCCGCACGCCACCGACTACGTCACGCAAATGGTCGATTTCATCCAGCGGCTCATCGATAACGATGCGGCCTACGCCAACGAGAGCGGCGTCTATCTCAGGGTTCACAAGGTTGAGGGTTACGGGGCACTCGTGCATCGCACTCTTGACGAGCTTCGCGACGGGGCCGGGGCCCGCGTAGAGGTCGACGACAACAAAGAAGATCCTCTCGACTTCGCGTTGTGGAAGGCCGCCAAACCGGGCGAACCAACGTGGTCGTCTCCTTGGGGCGATGGTCGTCCGGGCTGGCACATCGAGTGCGTCGCCATGAGCCTCGACATTCTCGGTGACGGTTTCGATCTGCACGGCGGCGGCTCCGATCTGGTCTTTCCCCATCACACCAACGAACGGGCCGAAGCGGTGGCCGCGGGCCGGGAGTTCGCGAAGCACTGGATGCACAACGCCATGCTCAACATCGGTGGCGAAAAAATGTCCAAGTCGCTCGGCAACTACACGACCATCAAGGACCTGCTCAACGAGCACCCCCTCAACGGTCGGGCACTGCGACTTCAGCTCCTGCAAACTCACTACCGCAAGACCATGGAACTCAATGCCGACGTGATGGAACAAGCACGCGAAGGCATCAAGCGCCTCGATGCCATGGCCCGCAAAGCCGCGGCGGCTGGGGTCGACACCAGTGGCATCGAGTCCGACCCCGCGACGCTCGACCGGTTTCGCGCCGTGATGGACAACGACCTCGGAACCCCCGAGGGAATCGCCATCATGTTCGAGACGGTCCGCGCCGCCAACGCCGCTCTCGACGCTCAGGCGGCCAACGGTCCCACGCTGTTCGTAACGGCCCTCGACCTCGCCGGCGCCTTTGGACTGACCATCGACGACGGCTCCGCCGCTGGTGATGACGACGACGAAATCGACCGACTCGTTGCCGCCCGCACCGACGCGCGCGCCAACAAGGACTTCGCCGAAGCCGACCGCCTCCGCGGGGTGCTCGCCGAACGGTCAATCATCGTCGAAGACACGGCCAACGGACCGGTCTGGCGGCGCGGCTAAGTCGTGCTTATCGAGCCGACCGCCACGCCAGTGCCACTGCCGGTCCAGCCGGCCGGGACACCATGGCCGACAACCGAGTGGGCGTTGGGCGACCTCCCCGACTTCGTGGACGCCGATGTGTTCGGTGCCCTGGTCGACCGAGCGTTCGGCCCTCAGCCCGAACCCGCATTCGGCGAATCTCACGCCCTACTCGTGGTTCATCACGGTCGTATCGTGGCCGAGCGTTACGGACCGGGCTACGACGAGACGACCCCTCTGCTCTCCTGGTCGATGGCCAAGAGCGTGCTCCACGCCCTCGTCGGAATACTCGCTGACCAAGGCCGTCTCGACCCGAACGCTCCCGCCGCGGTCCCTGAGTGGTCGGGCCCGGACGATCCCCGCGCCGCCATCACGTTGATCGACCTGCTGCGAATGGTCGACGGACTCGACTTCAACGAAACCTACGCGCTCCCCGACCCCCAGTCGACCGACAACCCTGAGACGGCATGGAGCCATTGCATCGACATGTTGTTCGGCGCCGGCGCGGCCGACGTAGCCGGCTATGCCAGCGGCCGCCCGCTGGCCGCGGCCCCTGGTACCCGGTTCAACTATTCGTCCGGCACCAGCAACATTGTTGCTCGTATCGTGGGCGATCTGATCGGCGGACCAACCGAGGCACCGGACTGGATGCGCTCGCACCTTTTCGACCCGATCGGGATGACCTCGGCCCAGGCCACCTTCGATGCCGCGGGCACTTTCGTCGGGTCGTCGTACTTTCACGCAACCGCTCGGGATTGGGCGCGGTTCGGGTTGCTCTACTTGCGGGGCGGCAAGTGGGACGGACACCAAGTAGTGCCGCGCGACTGGGTCGACCAGTGCCGCCAAACAACAGCAATCGACGACGACGGTGGTCGTTACGGCACGCACTGGTGGACCACCGACGACGGCCGAGGCACGTTCTATGCGAGTGGTTTCGAGATCCAGCGAGTTATCTGCGTTCCGGCCAACGACCTCGTAGTAGTCCGTTTGGGCAAGACGCCCCAAGAACTGTACGAAACGCCCAAGTCGTGGCTCAACGACCTGATCGCTCTGTTCGATCAGTCGCCACCGACCGCGTAGATATAGCCCGCACGCGTTCCGACCACAACACGACCACGCCAAAGCGCGGGCGTCGACTCGATACAGCCGCGCAATTCTATTTCCCACAGCTGAGTCGGTTCGACGGTGGTGTCAGACACGTCAAATGCGTGTAGCCAACCGGCGCAATCTCCTTGTATCCACACGTCGTCAACGATCACCGGCGATGCCCAGGTGGGTCCTGGCAACTCGACCCGCCAACGCTCTTCGCCTGTAGCGCGATCGAGCCCGAGAATTGCCCCGGTATCGGTCGGCACAATCAATAGATCCCGGTGGATGGCTGGTGTCGCCCAAATCCCCGAGTCGAGACGGGGCCGCTCGTCGACCCCCCACACCAGCGGATCGTCGGGCCTCGAGGGATCGAGTTTGATGATCTGGCCCACGTCTTTGCTTCGGGCGTTGCCTCGCTCGTACTCGACGCCGGCGTAGATCATCCCCTCATCGTCGATGACCAGCGACGCATCGATGTCGTCCCCGGCCCAAAAGCGAAACACTCGTTCGGGGGCATACCCGGCCGCGAGTCGGCTGATGTCCCAACCTTGGATCAGACCGCCCGAGTTGGCGAAATAGACCGTGTTCCCCGAGATCGCCACCGAGTTCTCGATCGAGACGTTGCCACCCACCGCGGCGATCAACTCGTCATCCCAGCCCGGAGCGTTGAACACCAACTCCGGGTCGACAGTCACGAAACCATCGGCGTCGTACCCGCGGTTGAGCTTCACTATGTGGAACTGACTGTTTTCGCCGCCGATGAACAAAAAGTCGTCAAGGATCAGTCCGGCACCGTCCCAATCGTTGTTCCACTTGGTCGGCGCAACATCGTAAGCGCTGAGCTTCCACAGTTCTCGCGACTCCACGCCATCGAAGGCGATCACCCGGTAAAAGTTGTCGCGGCTGCCGGTGTACAAGAGCGGGTAGCCGTCGGGATCGATCGTCACCGACCCTTTGATGATGTCGCCGGTACGGAAATCGGGCAGGAGCCGCTCACCGGAGTCGGCGTCCAGAAAGTGAACGTTGCGGCTATAGGACCCGAGCGTTACCCAAGTCTGACCATCGCGTTCAAAGATTGAGGGCTGGCCGGTCCAGCCCGACCCACACCAGTTGATGACCTCCTGGCCAACCGACGAGTTCGAACACATGGCGTGATCCGGGAACCGCCAGAGAATTTCGGGATCTGTGGGTACTGGTCCCTCGCCGTAGTAAGTCCGGGTGGGGTTGCCTCGAAATGTCAACAAACCCTCGACCGACTCGCCCCACGGCTGGCCCGAAGATTCCGGATCCACCCACCCGCGGTACGGCGGTTCGGTAGTTGTGCTGGTGGTAGGCGACGAGGTCGTAGTCGATGGGTTTGTCACGATCGACGTGGTGCTCGGGCCCGACTCGAAAGACGCTTCGGGAGCAAGGTCGTCTGTAGGGCGGGGGGCCGCTGCGAGGATCACCAAAAGCACCACGGTCAGTACGGTTCCCACCGCCAGTAGACGACCACGATTTCCCGACGGATTAGTCATCGATCAGACCGCTAGTCGAAGCTGACCCGCCGTAGAATGCTCGAGATGGGCACGACTCCGACTCCTAACAACGCCCGACTGCTTTTCAGGGGAGCCACCCGCGCTTGCCCCGTCTGTGGACGCCGCCGACTCACTCGAAAGGTCATCAACCTTGTCGAAGAGTGTCCGCGCTGCGGGTTCCGATTCGAACGCAAGCCCGGGCACTTCGTGGGGGCGGTCGGCATGAACACGATCTTCACGTTCGGTATGATCCTGTTCAGCATTCTTGGCGGCGTTGCCGTGTTGTGGCCTGATGTCACCGTCAAACCCTTGCTGATCGTGCCCATCACGGTCGCGGTCTTGGTTCCGCCCCTCATCCATCCCAGCGCCAAGACCCTGTGGGTCGGTATCGACTTGATGATGAACCCGGTCGAACCCGGCGAGGCGATCGGCGCCACCAACCACGGTAAGGCCGACTAGCGGCGCGTCTTCGCGGCCACGGCGATCCTCCAAGGTCCAACCAATCGGCACACGAGCGTTCTCGAGGTGATCGATGCATAGGGTCAAACCGAAACGGTCGCCAAGCGAGTCACCCAATGGCAATAGCTCGGCCAGGCACTGGTCGCGATGAAGCAACAGGGATCCGCCGGGAGCGCGGCTGCACGAGGGTCGCTGACACGAGGCCATGTTCGGAAGGTACCGAACCTCGAACGCCGCTAGGGGGACAAGGCCGATATCTGTGGACAACGGCTGAGGATTCCCGCCACGCGGTCCCGCTACCATCGCCAGATGATCATCGGGTTCGATGCCGACGACACGTTGTGGCACAACGAAGACGGTTTCCAAGCCAGCCATCGCCAATTCGAGGTGCTCCTTCAGGAGTTCGCCCCTCCTGAGACGGTCCAACAGCGGCTGTTCGAAACCGAGAGCCGCAATCTTGGTCGCTACGGCTACGGCGTTAAGTCCTACACCTTGTCGATGATCGAAACGGCGCTCGCGCTCAGTAACGGCGCAGTGAGCGGTGCGCAGGTCGCGTCGATGCTCGATCTTGGTCGTGGGCTACTCGACCGTCCGGTTGAACTGATCGATGGCGTACCCGATGTGCTCGATCAACTGGCCGAACATACCCTCATGATCATCACGAAAGGCGACCTCTACCACCAACTGGCCCGCATCAACTCTTGTGGGCTGAAGGATCGGTTTTGGCGAACCGAGGTGGTCGCCCACAAGACGCCCGACACCTACCGCTCCCTTCTCGACGTCCACGGGATACCGGCGCAAGAATTTGTGATGGTCGGCAATTCGCTTCCGTCAGATGTATTGCCGGTGCTCGAGATCGGTGGCCGGGCAGTGCACGTCCCCTATTACGTCACGTGGGACCACGAACACCACGACGAACCCCACGACGCTCCGGTTCTCGATCGGCTCGTCGACCTGCCGGCGCTGCTCGCCGATTGGGGTGTTTCGTGATCCGTCGTTTGGAAGGACCTGAGCTCGCCGCCTACGACGTGGTCGAACCGCGACTCGCCGCACGAGTCCGAATCGTGAAGGTGCCGGTGCTGGCTCGAGGCGCGGACGCCATGACCATCGGCCGATGGGTCTTGGTTCGAGACGACCAAGACCGCCGCGGCACCCGCGAGTTGTTGGCTCACGAGTTGGTACACGTACGCCAATATGCCGAGCGAGGGTCGGTCCGGTTCCTGGTCAAATACTTGCGTGACTACCTGAGCGAGTTGCGCGCCACGCACAACCACCACGACGCCTACCTGGCCATCCCTGACGAGTGCGAAGCCAGACGAGAAGCCGCCGAATGGACACAACGGCGGCCGTGACGCTCGTCATAGCAGCCATGAAGTGAACGATCGTTCACGTACTCTCAAGCAGTGCGTTTCCTCGATGCCCCCACCGAACGCACCTACTCGGCTCGCGTCGTACAGTTCGTCGCGCTGATAGGTGTCGCCTCAAGTTCGTTCACTATCACCGTGCTGTCCGCCGCATTGGCCGACATAGCCGACGACCTGAACTCCTCGGTATCGGTAGTTACATGGGTAATCGCCGCGCCTCTGCTGGCGTTTGCGGTCTTTACGCCGATGGCTGGCAAGCTCGGCGACCTCCACGGTCACCGCCAGATGTACCTCGTCGGATTTGCCGGGGCTGCGGTGATGTCGTTTGTAACCGCTTCAGCATGGAGCGCGGGAACGCTGATAGCAGCTCGGGTCGTTGCCCAAGCGTTCAGCGCTTCGACCGGACCATCGGCATTGGCGATCATCATGTCGGTGTTCCCCGAGAGCCGACGCACTCACGTCGCCGGCACTTGGAGCGCGGTGCTGGCCGCTTCACCAGCGGTCGGAGTCGTGATCGGCGGCCCCCTCATCGAGCTGACAAGTTGGCGGCTTCTGTTCGTCATTCAAGGCATCGGCATGGTCGTAGCCGTGGCGTTTGCGTGGCGTGTCCTCCCCAGCACCGAACGCCGCACCGACCACACCTTCGACCTCCGAGGCGGCATCTTTCTGGCCCTCGGGATCGGCTCACTCCTCATCGCCATCAACCGGGCCACCCAACTCGGTTGGAGCCACCCCGTGGTTGTTGCGGGCCTATTGATGGCGCCGATCTGGACCGCACTATTTGGGTGGTGGGAACGTCGGATCGATCACCCACTGGTCGATCTCGATTCGCTTCGGCAACGCAACGTTGCCCTTCCGCTACTTAGTCAAATATTTCTCAACGGGCCGTACATGGCCGGGTTGGTCCTCACCTCGCTCATGCTGTCCAGCGTGTTCAGCCTCGAGACGGCGGCGATCTCGCTCATGATCTTGCCGCGTCCGTTGTCGTTCTCGGTGGGCGCAGCAATGGCCGGGTCGCTGGTCGAACGAATCGGCGGCCGCATAATCGTCATGACCGGTACCGCGGCGGTTGCCGCCGGACTTGCTCTAGTCGGAATCGGGGCCAGCGAGCACCGACTCCTGCTGGTGGGGATCGGTGTCGGAATCGCCGGCGCCGGCAGCGGCATCGCTCGGCCGCCGATCATCGCCGCGCTCACCGACGCCGTTGGCGAACACGCCCTCGGTGTCGGCACGGGCATGCTCAATATGACGAGTCAGATCGGCGCCGCCGCTGGCATCAGCATTCTTTCGGCACTGGTCACCGCCGAGTCCTCAGCAGACCGATACCTCACCGTTTTTGTGATCACCGCGACGATCGGACTATGCGCGGTCGCGGCCAGTGGTTCGATCGGGTTCCCCGACGTGGTTCGAGCACCGCGGGCTGCGGCGTCGCCAGTGTCGCCCTACAGCGCGGTGATTCGGACCGACGACCGCCGTCGCCCGTCCGAACCGCTGACACCGACCGACCGGCTCAACTAGTAGGTGTAAAATCCTTGGCCGGTTTTTCGGCCGAGTTGACCGGCGGTCACCATGCGACGTAGCAACGGCGGCGGCGCGTAGAACGCCTCGTTGTACTCGTCGTAAAGCGACTCGGCAGTCCACAACATGACGTCGAGGCCGATCATGTCGGACAAGGTGAGCGGACCCATCGGGTGACCAGCACCGAGCTTCATTGCTTCGTCGATGTCTTCGGCCGACGCATGTCCGGCCTCGTACATCCGCATGGCTTGGCAAAGAAACGGCACCAACAACATATTGACGACGAATCCGGCACGGTCCTTGCAGTGCACAACCCGCTTGCCCAGCGTGTCGGTGGCAAACGCGGCCACCGCGGCTTTGGTCGACTCTGAAGTGCGCTGCGTAGAGATGACCTCGACCAGTTTCATGATCGTGGCCGGGTTGAAGAAGTGCATTCCTACGACGTTTTCGGCCCGACCGGTAGACATCGCCACCTCGATGATCGGGTACGAAGAAGTGTTGGTCGCAATGATCGCGTCGGCACCCAGAATCGAGTCGAGTTCGGCGAAAAGCTCCTTCTTGAGTTCGAGAATCTCCGGAGCGGCTTCGATCACAAGATCGCAATCGGCCATCTCGGACAGCTCAGTTGTCCAGGTGATGTTGGCCACGGCGGTGTCGCGCGCCGCTTCGTCGAGCTTGCCGCGCTCGACGGCCTTGGCCATCGAACCCTCGACCTTGCCTTTACCGGCCTCGACCGCCTCGGGCGATATTTCCCGAGCAACAACGGTGACCCCGGCCTTTGCGGCGACCTCGATGATCCCCGAACCCATGGCGCCCGCACCAACAACCCCAAGCGTGGCGATAGCCATGTCAGGACTCCTCGATGGTGACCGACTCGATAACGACATCAGTGCCAGGGCGGTCGCCTCGGTCGGTGTCGACGCCTTGCATGGTCTCGACCACATCGAGACCGCTAACCACTTGGCCGAACAGCGAGTATTGGGGTGGCAGGCCAACGCCGCTACGGCCCGACACGATGAAGAACTGGCTTCCATTGGTATTCGGGCCGGCATTGGCCATGGCAAGCGAACCGATCTCGTAGCGGCCGGGGGCTGGCAACTCGTCTTCGAACTTGTAGCCGGGTCCGCCTCGCCCGGTCCCGGTCGGGTCGCCGCCCTGACACATGAAACCGTTGATGATGCGATGGAAAATGATGCCGTCGTAGTAGTGGTACCTGGCCAAGGTCACGAAGTTGTTGACGGTCTTTGGCGCCTGAGCTGCGTTGAGATGAATCACCATCGTGCCGAGCGACGTGACCATCGTGGCGGTGTAGCTCTTTGCGGGGTCGATGCACATCTCGGGTGCAGCATCAAACTCGCGACGCTGCGGGCTCGAACCATCAGCGGCAGGACAAGGGGTCGGGGCCATGCTCTGTTCCTAACTCTTCGACGTGGGATACCACGTTCTGCGTGGGGTCTCCACGACCCGGATGAGGCTACCCAAATCGATGTCGAGCCAGCGGGGGTTGACGGGGATCACCCATCTGGCTGCTCAGACCCGCTTAGGGTTCGTACGTGAGGCAAGCACGGTCCACCACCGACTATGTGGACGCGGCGGGGCGACGGCATTGCTCGAGCTGCGATGTCACTTGGCGCGGCACGGCACAAACCAAGTGTTGGTTTTGCGGCTCCCCTGGGCTCCTTGCCGAGCACACCACACTCGTCGAAGACGAGAACGCCGCTTAGCGACTAGTGTCCGGACATGACGCTGCATTGGGCTGACAGCCAAGTCGAGGTCTATCGATACGTAGTCGGGCCAGTCGACAACAATGTATTCATCATCAGGTGCCACGAAACCGGCGAAGCAGTTCTGCTCGACGCCGCCAACGAGCACGATAAACTGCTCAAGTTGTGCGAGTCGTTGAACGTCCGCACCGTGCTCGAAACCCACGGCCACTGGGACCACATCCAAGCGGTTCCGGCGATCCGGGATGCCGGCTATGAAGTCGGCATCACGGCCCAAGACGCCGCCATGTTGCCGTCGTATGATTTCGTTCTCGAGGACAGTTCCGTAGTCGAAGTTGGCCGCTTGCGCATCCACACCCATCACACCCCGGGCCACACGCCGGGGTCGATGTCTTTCAGCGTCGAGGGAACCCCACTGCTGTTCAGCGGAGACACCTTGTTTCCAGGCGGGCCCGGTGCGACCGCCTTCGAGGGCGGCGACTTCACAACCATCATGCAGAGCCTCGAAGATCGCATGTTCAAAGTTTTCGACAAGGACACCATTGTGTTGCCCGGCCATGGTGCCGATACAACAATCGGCACCGAGGCACCACACCTGGACGAATGGGCCGCGCGCGGCTGGTAGGGACCCATGCAAGAACCACCAAAACTGACCAACGAAGCAGAAAGGCTGTCATCGCTTTCCTCCTTCAAAATCATGGATACCGGGCCCGAGCCTCGTTACGACGAACTCATCGAACTAGCGGCGTTCTTGGCCCACACCCCGATGGCTGCTATATCGTTTATCAACGAAGACCGGCAGTGGTTCAAGTCCACAATCGGTTTCTCCCTCGTCAGCACGACCCGAGCAACTTCGTTCTGTGGCCACACCCTCGCCGCAAGCTCCACCATGGTTGTCGGCGACACGCTCGCCGATTCACGGTTCGCCGACAATCCCTTCGTGATCGACGACCCGCTGGTTCGGTTCTACGCCGGCGTGCCGCTCACAGTCGACAACGGACAGCACATCGGGTCTTTGTGCGTGATGGACACCAGGCCCCGGACGTTTCTGTCAGACGAACGTCGGGCCCTCGAGATTCTTGCCCGACAAGCGGTCGCCCAGCTAGAGGTGCAGCGGTACAGGGCCGACGGATCCAATTAGACGGGGTGCTACTCGCTCTCCCCGACCGCAACTCGCCGGTAGGCACGAAGATCAATCTCAGATATCCCTCCCCAACTTTGGCGTCTGAGCAGCCCGCTCCCTCGAATCACAATCGCCACATCTCTGCGCCACGCGATCGCAACCACCAGCGCACTAGCCGTCCCAACAACGACCGCAGCAACCGCTACCGCTCCCCGCATCGTGGGTGTCACCACTGCCAGCGCCATCAGCAAGGTCATCACTGCGACGGCACCGGACCCCATCACTAATCGAGCCGCTGCTCTGGTAGCGGGCGTCAAACCCCGCTCGAGTCGCCACAGCACCTGGCTATCGCCAACGCCGCCGGCACGAGCAGCTTCGATCGCCTTTCGAAGAACGATCAGCGTCGCCGCGTCCTGAGTGGGCAGCCGGATCCGATCCTTCTTGTCATCAGCGGTCCAACAGATGATCTCCACGCCACAAGCGTGCCACGCCCGCCCCGGCGGCTCACCGTTGGGCCGAATGATCCATACTCCTGAATCGTCCGGCCCCTCTACGTGAAGACAGAGGTCCCGCCCGTCGATGACCAACATGGCAAGACCACCAGCCCGAAAGGGCCACTAGGAGATGACGACCATGGGCACCAGAGAGCACTTGACCGAGCAACTTTCGATCATGCTGGAACCCGGCGAATCGATCGAAGCATGGCGACCGGTCGTGGCCAACGGCAAAGTCGAAGACTCCGCCTACCAAACCACCCTCGCTCTGCTCGGACCCAGCGCGTTCAGTGGCGCCGCCCGGGGGGTTGTCACCAGCAGCGGCGAGATGCCCGACCGCACAAACCTCGTCGTCATAACCGACCGGCGCGTGCTGTGGTGCAATAAGTCACGCTTCAACGGGGACGTCATCGTGGGCGGGAGCGACCACCTCGGGTCACTCCACACCGTCGACATCGTTCCCGCCCGCATCGCCCTCGCCAAGTTGAGGTTCTTGTTCCACGACCGCTCAGTCGTGCAGTTCGACCTTCCCTCAGACCACAAGGCCATCGACTTCGCTCGCGACATCTCTCGACTGCTGCTTCGAGTTCCCGCCGCGGTTTGACCCCTGATTGAGCGGTACTGTTTCAGTCATGGCTGAAACAGTGATTCTCACCGGCGCCCGCACGCCGATCGGCAAAATGTCGGGAGCGTTGTCGGCGCTCAGCGGCACCCAACTCGGCGGCATCGCAATACGCGAAGCACTCGCCCGCAGCGGGGTCGCCGGCGCTGACGTCGACTACGCCTACATGGGTCAGGTCGTCATGGCCGGCGCCGGGCAGGTCCCTGCTCGCCAGGCCGCGTTTGCTGGTGGAATTCCGTTGAGTGTCCCCTCCACTGGCATCAACAAGGCGTGTCCGTCCGGACTCAACGCCATCCAACTGGCTCACCGCCAAATAGCTCTCGGCGAAGCACAAATCGTGGTGGCGGGCGGCATGGAATCGATGAGCAACGCTCCTTACCTCGTAACCCAAGGCCGCGCCGGTTATCGATATGGCGACGCCACTATGCCCGACTCGCTAACCCACGACGGCCTGTACTGTTCGTTCGAACAAGAGCTGATGGGCGCCGGAACCGAACGCTACGCCTGCGCCGCCCAACTCGGCCGCGAGGAGCAAGACCAGTTCTCGGCCATGTCGCACGAGCGGGCTGCACGGGCCCAAAAGGACGGGCTGTTCGCGGAAGAAATCGTCGAAGCAACCATTCCTCAGCGCCGCGGTGACGATCTCGTTGTAACCGACGACGAGGGCATCCGGGTCGGGCTCACCGCCGCCACGCTCGCCAACCTTCCGGGTGCGTTCGCCCAGGGCGGCAATGTCACCGCCGGCAACTCCAGCCAACTCAGCGACGGCGGCGCGGCCACCGTAGTGACCACCAAAGCCAAAGCCGAAGCGCTCGGCGTCGAACCACTGGCCGAGATCCTGGCGTACGGCGAAGTCGCTGGTCCCGATACATCGCTGCTCACCCAGCCCAGCCGATCCACGCTCGCGGCTCTGGACCGGGCCGGGCTGACGGTCAGCGATGTCGACCTGTTTGAGTTCAACGAGGCCTTCGCCGCGGTGGCGCTGGCCTCGATGGCCGACCTCTCGATCCCCGACGACATCGTCAACGTCAACGGCGGTGCCATCGCCATGGGGCACCCCATCGGGATGAGCGGCGCCCGCCTGGCCATCACGCTGGCCTACGAACTCAAGCGACGAGGCGGCGGAATCGGCGTGGCGGCCCTGTGCGGCGGCGGCGGTCAGGGCGACGCCTTGGTGATCAAAGTCAGCTAGCCGTAGCGTCGACCTCAACTTGCGTTTAGCCGTTGCAATCCTGGTGCTTCTCGCGTTCGGCTGCGCGGGCACTCCGCCAAAGCTCGCGGCCCCGTCAGCGACGACCACTTCGACGACGACCACGTCGCTACCAGCCACGACGTCTGCGACCGCCCGGACCACGACGACCACAACGACGACGACCACGACCGCCGCTCCGACGACCACGACCACTATTGCACTGCTCGACTCCCTCGACATCGAGGGCTCACCGATGATCGAGTTCTCGATCGAGGTCGGCGACGACCTCAACCTCGACCGAGCCGAACTGGTGGATTTCGTGGCGGAGACGCTCAGCGACGACCGCAGCTGGATTGGCCGCGGCGCCGGGTTCCGGCTGGTCGACACCGGAGGCTTGTTCACGTTTGTCGTCGCAGCTCCCGGCGACGTCGACCGAATGTGTCGACCGTTACAGACGCTCAGCCACTACTCGTGCGCTCGAAACGGTTGGATCGCCATCAACTCCGACCGTTGGTTCGGCGCAACCGACGATTGGCCAGGCGACATCAGCACCTATCGCCGCTATCTCATCAACCACGAGATCGGGCACTACATAGTGGGTGCGGGCCACCGAAATTGCCCCGGCCCCGGTGAGCTGGCCCCGATCATGATGCAACAGACCAAGGGACTGCACGGGTGTGCTCCCAACGGTTGGGTTGATCCCTAAACGTTCCGCGCCGCCAAGTAGCCGAATCCTCAGCGATCTGGCACGCTAACGATCGTTCACTTCTCACAAATTCCCCCAGGAGGGGCCATGAGCAAACTTCTCGAAGGCAAAGTGGCACTCGTCACCGGTGCAGGCCGCGGCATCGGACGCGAACATGCGTTGATGATGGCCGAACACGGCGCCAAAGTCGTGGTCAACGACCTCGGCGGCGACGAGACCGGAGCTGGGGCTGATGCATCTCCCGCGCAGGAAGTTGTCGCCGAGATCAAATCAATGGGCGGTGAAGCGGTCGTCAATGGGGGCAACGTCGCCAAATTCGACGAGGCCAAGGCCATGATCGATCAGGCGATCGACGCCTTCGGCGACATCAACATCGTGGTGAACAACGCCGGAATCTTGCGTGACCGGATGTTGTTCTCGATGAGCGAAGCCGACTGGGACGCGGTCATCGCCGTTCATCTCAAAGGCACCTTCGGTCCGTCTCAACACGCGGCTACCTACTGGCGCAACAAGGCCAAGGCTGGCGAAGACGTTTACGGCCGGATCATCAACACGGCGTCCCCATCGGGCATCTACGGCAACGTCGGCCAGACCAACTATGGCGCCGCCAAAGCCGGTATTGCTTCCTTCTCGATCATCGCCGCGCAAGAGCTCGTCAAGTACGGCGTCACCGTCAACTGCCTCGCGCCTACGGCCTGGTCGCGTATGACGGCCCCGCTAATGGGCGGAGAAGATGCTCCCGAGGAGTTCCGCGAAAAGATCAGCCCGCGCTGGATCGCGGTCATTACCGCGTGGCTGGCCAGCCCCGAAGCAGCCAACGTCACCGGCCGCTGTTTCGATATCCGCGGCGATCAACTCGGGATCGCCGAAGGCTGGCACATCGGCCCCGTCGCCACCCAAACCGATGACCCGACCGATATGGGTCCTGTCGTTGCCGAACTCATGGCCAACGCTCGCCTAAACGCCAGCATGGCCGGCACCGACCACGAGGGCCCCGGATTCCCCAGCAAAAGCATCTGATTGTTGGATTTGTGCACCGATTCCGGCGCTATAGCGCCGAGAACGGTGCACAAATCCAACTCAGTAACGCACTTGGCAGGCGCCGTGGTTGCAGTAGCCGCCGGGGTTTCGGTGGAGGTATTGCTGGTGGTATTCCTCGGCGAAGTAGTAGGTAGGCGCGTCCACGATACTGGTGACTATTTCGGCGTAGCCGGCGTCGGTGAGCTTGACTTGATAGCGGCTTAGGCTCGCTTCGGCGCCTCGACGTTGATCGTCGCTGTACACGTAAATTTCGCTGCGGTACTGCGTGCCGATGTCGTTGTGTTGACGCATGAACTGCGTCGGGTCGTGAACCTCCCAGAAGATCCTTAGCAACTCGTCGTAGCTCACAACCGCCGGGTCATATACAACGCGCACCACCTCGTTGTGGCCGGTACGACCAGTGCACACCTCTTGGTAGGTCGGATTCGGCGTGTAACCGCCCGAATATCCCACCGACGTCGTGTAAACGCCGTCCAACTGCCAAAAGAACTGTTCGGCTCCCCAAAAACATCCGAGCCCGAACATCGCAATCTCTGTGCCGTCTGGGTACGGACCATCGAGTGGCGTGCCGAGAATCAAGTGAGCTGGTTGCAGCGGCACGGCCTCTTGTCGTCCGGGCAACGCATCAGACGGTTCGGGTAATACCTGCTTATCGCGACCAAACAACACGGTTCCTCCTATGGGGCTGTGGGTTCGCTGACCCTATGGCGGTAGAAACGCCCTAAAGCACCAAGTCGTTCCCCAAATCGTCGTTCCCCAAATCCGTTCAGGGGGCAACGCACCAGGCCGGGCCGTCGAGCGTGATCATATGCGACGAACTGAACTCTCTTGATGAACGACCCACCCAGACGCGGTACCGACCAGGATCGACGTACCAGCCCGACTCGCTTCGATGCTGGCCGCCCCCGCCGGCCGGCACGGAACGGTTTGCGGTCAGTTCTCCCCAAACGGCGTCGCCGGGGTCGTAGTAGGCAAAGTCCCGCGGTCCGAGATCGATCTTTACCGTCTCCGTTTGGCCCGCCGCCAGATGCACCTTGGCAAAGCCCTTGAGCTCTCGCACGGGACGGGTCACCGCCGCGTCGATTGCTTCGACATAGACCTGCACAACTTCGGACCCGTCGCGTTGGCCGGTGTTGGTCACCTCTACTGCAACTGTGACCTCGCCGCCGGCTCTCGCGGTCAGCGGACCAACGTCGGCGGCAAACTCAAACGTGGTGTAGCCGAGGCCTGATCCGAACGCGACCACTGGCTCGATATCCATGGCGTCGTGCCATCGATGACCACACAGCACACCTTCGCCGTAGCGCACCACGCTGTTCTCGCCGGGGTAATTGGGATAGGCCGCAAACTGCTCGTACCGAGCGGCGATGGTTGTTGGGGCCCGGCCACTCGGCTCGAGGTCGCCGCTGAGCATTGCCGCTATAGCGTCACCCAGCTCTTGGCCCCCGAACCCAACGTTGAGTACTGCGGCAGGCGCGTCGATCCAGTCGAGGCTGTGAGGGGCGCCGGCGTTGAAGATGACGATCGTGCGCGGGTTCGCCGCGCACACCTGTCTGATCAACTCTGGTTGGTCGCCAGGAAGGTCCCACAAGTCACGGTCGCGGCCTTCGGTCTCCCAGTCGTCGTTCGTGCCCACAATTACGACTGCGACATCGGCGGCGCGAGCAGCCTCGACTGCTGGGGTGAGCAGATCGCGCTCGTCGACGGCGACGAGACCGAGGGCTACTCCGCTAATCATGATGGCGTCGCGGTTGGAGTACTCGAGCACCACGTCAACGATTTGGCCGGCGTCGAGGGTCACTGCACCAAGTAGTTCCTCCGAAGCAAGTCCGAAGTAGGCATCGCCGCGGGGGATGTCGCCTTCGGTGCCGTCGATGAGTACCTGCCCATCGACGACCACGCGGGCTCGGCCCGACTCGATCATCCGGAACTCGTATCGGCCAGAGTCTGGGGCTTGCACAGTCGCTGACATCCGACACGACCAAGCCTTCCTTTGTACTCCCGGTACCGGCGCGCTGAAGGACCGCACCTGAAACTCCGGCGATTCGACGGTGGTCACCGAGGGACCTTGGCGGTCTTGGCCGTCGAAGTATTCGATCGTCACCGCACCTTGAAGCAACGGTCGACGCAGCGGCGGCGTGGTCCGGTCGATGTCGCAACCCTGCGCGTACGTCACCTCGACGCCCGCAAGTCGTTCAGAAATTGCGTCCACTGGCGAAACCGTGCGGTAAGGCCGCACCTTGGCCGAGCCACCGCCCATTGTTTTCACGATGTCGGCATTGGGCCCGATGATGGCCAGCGACCCGACCGAGTCGGGGTCGAGCGGCAGAATTCCGTCGTTGCGCCACATCACGGTGCCAGCCGCGGCTGCGGTCCTCACCAAGTCGCGGTCGTCGGGTCGGTCAAGGGTTGTTTCGGGCCCTCTATTTTGATCCAACGCCCCCGTGAGTTCCATGGCGTTCAACATCTGCAGGACCAACGCATCCACATCGGACTCGGCAACTGTGCCCTCACTGACCGCCGCGGCAAGAGCCTTGCCATAAAAGCGCCCCGGGCCGGGCATTTCGAGCGAGCAGCCCGCTGCCACGCCACCGGCGGTGCTGCCATTGGCGAACCAATCGGTGACGACGAACCCGTCAAACCCCCACTCGCCACGAAGCACGTCTTGCAAGAGCCATTCGTGTTCGGCGCAGTAGGTACCGTTCACTCGGTTGTAAGCGGTCATGACCCCCCAGGCCTGGCCCTCCTTCACCGCGATCTCAAAGGGAAGCAACGCCACTTCGCGCAGAGTGCGTTCGTCGAGCTGGGAGTCGATGGTGTTGCGCTCGAACTCGGAATCGTTGGCCACAAAATGTTTGGCGGTCGTAGCGACACCGCGGCTCTGGACCCCTTGGATGAACGCCGCGGCGATCTTGCCGGCAAGCAGTGGCTCTTCGCTGTAGCACTCGAAGTTGCGCCCCCCTTTGGGAGATCGATGCAAGTTGATGGTGGGGGCAAGCAACACGTTGGCTTGCTTGGCCACCGCTTCGTCACCAAGCAACTCACCGATCTTTTTGATCAAATCAACATCCCACGTAGCACCAAGACTGGATCCGCTAGGTACACAAGCCGTGGGCGTTCCAGTGCCAAGAAGACCGTCGCCGCGCGCTCCGTTTGGGCCATCGGTGACTTTGAGTCCAGAGATCCCGAGTCGCGGTACGTCACCCGTCGTCCACATATCGATGCCGGTGACAATCGCCACCTTTTCGTCGAGGCTCAGTTGGTCGAGAAGCTGGTCGGAGCGAGGCGTCATTGTTTGATCCTGACATAAGGTCTCGGCCGCATCGCGATCGGCGGGACCTGACGGATCGTCAGATTCGGGTCGCAGCGTCTACGCTGGCGCCCCAACGGCTTGTGGAGGTTGCCCATGCTTGATGTTGTGATACACGGTGGCACTGTGATCGATGGGTCCGGCGCGCCGGGCGCACAACTCGACCTCGGAATACGCGACGCCAGAGTCGTCACCGTCGGCAAGGTCACCGAGTCAGCGCGCCAAACCATCGATGCCCGCGGTTTGGTTGTGTGCCCCGGGTTCGTCGATCCGCATACTCACTACGACGCACAACTCTTCTGGGACCCGCGGGCGACTCCGTCAAACTATTTCGGCGTCACGTCGATGATCGCCGGCAACTGCGGCTTTACGCTGGCTCCGCTCGGCGACGCTTCCGACGGTGAATATCTCAAACGCATGATGGTCAGAGTCGAAGGGATGGCCCTTGAAGCTCTGGAAGAAGGCGTCCCATGGAATTGGAGCACCTTCGGCGAATATCTCGACCGGGTCACCGACAACGGCACCGCCATCAACGTCGGTTTCCTGGTTGGCCACTGTGCGCTACGGCGAATGGTGATGAAGGACGACTCGGTCGGCCACGAAGCAACTCCCGATCAAGTCGCCGAAATGCGACAGGTCCTCAAGGAGTCGATCACCGCGGGTGGCTTGGGATTTTCGACCGGCCGGTCATTCACCCATTCCGACTGGGACGGCAATCCGGTGCCAAGTCGGTGGGCGGCCTGGGAAGAAGTTCTCGAACTGTGCCGCGAGACATCCGACCACGACGGAACGACTCTCGAATGGGTAGCCGATGGGTGTCTCAACGGTTTCAGTGACGACGAAGTCGACCTCATGACCCAGATGTCGGTGCAAGGTCAACGGCCGCTCAACTGGAACGTCTTGACCGTCGACTCGGCCCGCCCCGACGCCTACCTCAACCAGATAGCGGCGTGCGAAAAGGCCAACGAAGCCGGGGCCAAGATCATGGCCCTCACCATGCCGATCTTGGTAGGAATGAACATGAGCCTCGGCTCGTTCTGCGGGCTGCATCAGCTTCCCGAATGGAAGACGGTTTTTTCGCTCGACTACGACGAGCGAATTCCCAAGCTCCAAGACCCTGCGGTCGTCACTTGGCTCGAAAACCAGGCCGCACTACCAGACGCCGGTGTTTTCAGCCGACTCACCGGCTGGGCCGACTATGTCGTGGGTGATACCTACAGCGAGGCCAACGAGGGGCTCAAGGGTCGGCGGCTCGGCGATATCGCACGCGAACGGGGTCAGCGAGCATTCCACACGATGGTCGAGATCTCGATTGCTGACGATCTCCGAACCGTGTGGTGGCCAATGCCCACCGATGACGATGCCGAGAGTTGGCGTCTTCGAGCAAAAGCGTGGGAACACGACGCGGTCATGATTGGTGGTTCCGACGCTGGCGCTCATCTCGATCGGATGGCCGGAGCCCCTTACACAACTCAATGGATCGCCGATTGTCTGCACGGCCGCCAGCTCACCACCGTCGAGAATGCCATCCACCACCTGACCGACGTCCCGGCTCGTCTATTTGGGTTGCGCGATCGGGGTCGCATCGAAGAAGGCTTCTTCGCCGACATCGTCTTGTTCAACGCCGACGAGATCGGAGCCACCGAACTCGAGTTGTTGGCCGACCTTCCCGGAGAAGGCAAACGGCTCTATTGCGAGGCCACCGGGATCAAGCGGGTGTTGGTCAACGGTGTCACCACCGTAATCGATGGTGTCGCCACCGAGGCCTTGCCCGGCAAGGTGATGCGCAGTGGGACCGACACCGACACCGTCCCTATCGCAGGGTGATTGGTCAGCTCTGGTTGATCTGAAACCCGCGGGCAACTTCGGGCCGACGAAGCTTCCAGATGAGGCCATCGTAAAACAGGTGGAGCGCGCCCAGCGTGAGGAATACAAAGGCGTAAACCTCATAGCTCGAGTAGGTCCGGAGGCCATAAATCATCGCGGAGATAACCGCGGCGTAGATGGCCATGACTCCCAGAACGCCAACCGGACTCCGTACCGCCCGACCAATCGGAGCACCAGCATCGGTAACTTCGTCTGGGTAGCGATCGCCGAGATGATTGTGAACAATCAGGTAGTACTCGGCCGCGTGGGAACCCACATACCCGACAAAGCCGGCTATCGGCGACACGATGGTGAGCGCAATCAAGCCGGTGGTGGAACCCAGATAGATCCACTTGGCCGGATTGACGCTTGGAGAGCGCCGTTCTTGTTGCACCCACTGCCCCACCAGCACGAGCACCGCAACAACCATCACCGGTACGAGCCAACGGGCGACCGGCGCGGCGTCGGTAAGTAGCGCCAACCCTTTTTGGTTTCGACCACCGAGTCCCGCGGCGGTCACTCGACCAGGGGTCGCGGGGTTGGACGCGGCGATCAGCAACGCCAAGGTAAGCATCGACCACAACAAGCGGTGTTCGATGGTGCCATCTGGCTGACCAACCTTGCGGCCATAAATCCGAGTAATGCCATAGCGCTGCTGAAGGGTGTGGCCAGCGTTCCAAACTCCGGCAATCACGGCAATTACGACCGGGTTGAGTTGCAGTCCTATGAGAACCAGCACCATCAATACCACAGGCGAAACCGCAAAGATCAGCGGTCGTGATTTGTAGACGTGAGCATCGCCGTAAACCAACGGCATCGTGAGTGGCTGATGCGAGATCGAGAAGATCAACGTGGCACCGACCAGCCAAGCAATGCGGTCGACGTTGTCAGCCCACACGATTGCCGCCACCGCGAAAGGCACCCAGGCCAGCGCCATCGCGGTGTCCCACAACGGGCCGCGCACCCAACGAGTGTTGGCTACCGGCGTAGTGACGGAAGGTTCGAGGGTTTGCATCATCCCCAGATTGCCACAATTTGGTCGGTTTCAACCACGGTGGCCAGAACCGAAATCGTGTGATCCAGCATCGCCGCACCGTAATCGACCGGTACCCCCACGACGGCGTCGCGAGGAACCACTACCTGATAGCCGAGATCGACGGCGGTTAGCACCAATCCAACGACGCCAACATTTAGCGAGGCTCCGGCTACGACGATTGTCTGAACACCACAATTGCGAAGTACTTGGTCCAGTTCTGTGCTGGTGAATGGGGTGAGGCCGTGCGATCGAGCCACCACCAGATCACCAGGCTGCTGGTCGAGCGCGGCCACCAACTCGGTTCCGGGATTACCAACATCGAGGCGATCCCCGTTGAGTTTTTGAGCGGCGACAAGGATCCGAGAGTTAAGCGCCGAACCGCGACGGTCGGGCCGAAATTCAGCGGTGCAGTGCACCACGGAGGCCCCGCTAGAGCGCGCCGCGGCACACAATCGTCCGGCGTTCTCGACCACGCCCGCCCCGACTGCCGCATCACGAAGATCTGGGAACACCGCCAGATCGCCCACCACCGCTCGTTGTAGCTCCATGGTGACCACCGCGGTCAGGTTCGACCTGATCAGTTCCGACAAGTCCACGCAGATCCTCCGGTCTAGGTGCCGGTGCAGTCTGACACGACCGCACTGAGTCTTCTGGCCTAGCGGGTAGAGGAATTTGGGTCCGCTGACCCCCTGCTGGTCGCCACCTTCCCCTACACCCTGGGCCGAATTGCACCGAAGACTGGAGCAGAAACGCCGCGGTAGATGGGACCAGGAGGTGACGCGAATGCTTGAACCAACCGGCAGTGTGTATTTGGACGCACCCCGCCCGCCTCGCCAGTCGCAAACCGTTCCCCGTCATCCAGTACGAACCACCCTCGCGGCCTTGCTGGGCATTGTCGGGATAACCGCGCTCACGGTCGCGCTGGTCTTGTCGGCGACAAGGGTGCTGATTCACGACGAATCAACGGTGGTCAACGCCGTGAACGCCGCTCTTGATGACCCGGCGGTGCGAGTCGAACTCGAATACGAGGTCGCGCGGGCCATCGAGCACGACATGTACGGGCAGACATTGTCCAGAGCACTCAAAGGCTACGGAATCGACATCGCTGGCGAAGCCTCGCGGATCGCCCCGCTGGTGATCGACGATCCGGCATTTCGGGCCGCGCTGAGCGACCTCATCGCCGAAGGCCACCGCCGCATTCTTCTCGAACCAAGCGACCAGCCGCTCGAGACAGCCGCGCTAACCGACGCAGTGCGAAACATTGTCAGCACTGAAGCTCCTCAGATTGGGTCAATGTTGCCGCCCAACGGCAACCTCCTACAAATCTCGGGTGAACAGATCCCCGATCTGACTTCCCCCGTTGCCCATCTTGACGACTTCATTGTCGCCATCGCTCTCGCCGGTCTCGCTTTACCGCTAGCGGCGTTGGTACACCCTCGCCGCCATCGAGTAATGGCCTGGACCGGCCGCTGGCTACTCGTCATGGGGCTGATATCTGGCTTTACCGCGGTGGTGGTGCCCTACGTGGCCGGCCGCATCACCGGGTACTCGTTGGTAGAGGTCGCGATCCGCAACCTGTCCACTCGCCTGCTCGGCCCGGCATCGATCGCCGGAGTGGTCGGAATGGGGCTCGTATCTGCCGCCTCGATTCTGCAGAATCGCGAACGGTTCAAGACAACCGACGAAGGCGCGGCCGCGGCCCTTGGCGTCGACGAGCCCGAACTGAACGTCTCGCTGAGCTCACCCGAGCTCGATCTGGCCCGACGCGGCCTGGTCGACGTCAACCATCCCCTCACCAGCATCTAGTTCGGTCTCGCCGCTCTCGCCGAGCCGACGATGGGGACCAACCGGGCGGAGGGAGACCACGATTTGCCCTGTCGCCCGAGGCTTATGACCTACTTCCGGGCAGCGCTGACTACCCGAGGTGGGACTGAGGACCCTGGTGGTCCCAAGGCCGAGGACCACGGCACCCGGTCCGGTCGAACGGTTGCGATAAACCAACGGGGGTAGCGGTCCGTAGTACTCGTCATGAGCACCTTGCTGGACAAATCAACCATCACTCCTTCGGGCGTGACCCACATAACCGAGGCCCCTTCCTCACGAGCCGCCGCCCTCCCGGCCGGCAGCCCGAAGATCAGTGTCATCGTTCCGACGCTGAACGAGGAAAAGAACCTCCCGATCGTCTTTGGGATGCTTCCCGAAGGCCTGCACGAAGTCATCGTTATTGATGGCCGATCAACCGACAACACTCTCGAGGTGGCCAAGGCGGTTCGCCCCGACGTCAAAATCGTTCTCGAGGATCGCCCCGGAAAGGGTTGGGCACTGGCTGCCGGTTTCGCCGCCGCAACCGGTGACATCCTCGTAATGCTCGACTGCGACGGTTCGGCCGACCCGGCCGAAATCGAACGCTACGTGCAACCACTGATCGAGGGCGCCGACTTCTCCAAAGGCAGTCGTTTCCTTCCCGGTGGAGGGTCGAGCGACATCACTCCGATCCGTCGCCTCGGCAACTCCGTTCTGTGCGGGATCTCGAACCATTGGTTCGGAACGGCCTACTCAGACCTTTGCTACGGCTACAACGCTTTCTGGAAGCACTGTCTCCCCGCAATGGACGTTGACTGCGCCGGCTTCGAAGTCGAAACTCTGATCAACATTCGTATCGCTAAGGCTGGCCTCAACGTCGCTGAAGTTCCTAGCTTCGAGTTCGATCGCATTCATGGCGAGAGCAACCTCAGCGCCGTCAAGGACGGCATCCGGGTTCTGCGGACGATGGTCAAGGAACGGTTCGTCAAGGACACTCGCAAAGCTGGCTCGACCTTGGGCGCGGCGTCGCCGACGGCCGATCTCAAAGCGGCCTGACCGACGATCCCGACGGGCACAAGAGTCACACCATCATGACCGAACCTCTCAGGATTGCTTACGCTGTCAACCGGTTCTCGCCCTCGACGGGCGGGGTCGAAACCCACGTCGAGAATCTGAGTCGAGAGCTCGTGGCTGCCGGTCACGAAGTCACGATCCTTACCCACGACCACTGGGGCGACCAGCCGGCAGCCGAGATTCGAGACGGCGTCAATATCCGTCGCTTTCGGGTCCCGGTGAAGAGCCAGCATCTGGCCATTTCCCCGGATCTGGGCCGACATCTCGCCCGGTCGGCTGGCAAATACGACCTGGTCCACGCTCACAGCTACCACGACTCACCAGCGATCTTCGCGGCCGAGTTGTGGGACGGACCGTTTGTGTTCACGCCTCACTTTCACGGCAACAGCGAATCTTGGGTTCGTAATCTCATTCACTGGCCGTATCGGCTCGTTGGCCGTCGGATCATCGACGCCTCCGATCGGGTTATTTGTGTCAGCGGTGCGGAGTCCGAGCTCGTTGCCCGGTCCTTCCCTCGAGCCTTCGGCAAGACCGACGTGATCTCCAACGGCGTAGATGTCGAACGACTCCGTTCGGCTGAGCTCAGCCGGGAGCCGGACGGCCGGCGGATCTTGTTGGCCGCAGGGCGGCTGGATCACTACAAGCAGGTCGACAAGATCGTGTCGGCCATGCAATACCTCAAGGACGATTTTGTCCTGAAGGTCACCGGCGATGGCCCAGCCCGGGCCGATCTTGAAGAGTTGGTGGCTCGTCAACAGCTGAGCGCCGATGTGCACCTCCTCGGCCGGGTGCCTGATGACACCCTCGCCTCACTTTTCCGAACCGCTTCGTGTCTGGTGTCGATGTCGACCCATGAGGCCCAAGGGATCGTCTTGCTGGAGGCTCTGGCCGCCAGCACGCGGGTGCTCGCCTCGGCGATCCCCGCCCACGTCGATGTCGGTCGCCAGGCCGGCGGTTCGGTTGCCCTCGCCCCGGTCGATGCTCAGCCGGTCAGTCTCGCCACCGCGGTGCGCGACGCATGCCGGGAGCCTCGACCCGACGTATTCATACCAAGTTGGTCAGAGGTGGCGCTTCAGACCAGCATGCTCTACGAACGAGTACTCAACCGCCAACGGCCGACGATCCGTGGGACTCGACGCACGCCACTGGGATTCTTGAAGCCGGCGGCCTGAAGTCTCAGTACCAGGACGCGGTTGCCGACGGGGTTTTGCATGACTCGTCTCCTCGCCCCACTGCTTGCGTTTGCCCTTCTCGCCGCCGCGTGCGGATCGAATTCGGTCGATGCCCTCACCGACCTCGGGCTCACCGACGAGCAAGCCAAGTGCTTCACCTCTGAGTACGAGAGTCGCGGGCTCGCGATCGATTCGATACTGGCAAGTGCCGACAACAGCGACCTCACCGACGAAGAGTTGGGGGCCGCAGCCGAAGTCGCCCGCCTCTGTACCGGCGCCACCAACGACGACACCACGAACGAGACCACCAACACCGACACGTCGGGTAGCGACGACTCGGGTTCCAACGAACTCGGACTGGCCCCGGATTACCAGTCGCTCGACATGATGGAGCGATTCTTTGTCGACAGCATCGCCGAGCAAAGCGGTGATCAAGCCGCAGGGCTGTGCATTATTGGCCAGTTCCGCGAGGCCGATATCAACTTGTTCGACCTTGCCGCCGCCGGTGCAGAAGGGTCTGATCCCACTGGTGAGCTCACTTCCACATTGTTCGACGCCATGTTCCGTTGCGGCGACGAACTTGCCGATTCGGATCTGTTCTCCGGCGATGCGTTCGGCGACGGAGGCTTTTTCTCGGGTGGTCAAGGAGACGCAGCCGACGGTTCGGAGTATGGAGACAACGCCGAACTCGATGCCCTCTGGGACCAGTGCGATCAGGGTGACGGAGCGGCGTGCGACGAGTTGTACTGGACCTCACCGAGCGGCAGCGCGTACGAAAGTTTCGGCAACACCTGCGGGAACCGCATGGACTCGGCGCCGTTTAGTTGTGCCGATGGGCAATCTGCCTCGGCTGACCCTGTCGGAGCTTACGGCGAAGATCCCACACTGGACACCCTCTACGACGAGTGTTCGCTCGGCGACTACGGGGCCTGCGACACCCTCTATTGGGATGCTCCGTTGGGAAGCCAGTACGAGGCTTATGGAAGCACGTGTGCGAACGTGGTCGAAGCTGGCACCTACGGCAACTGTCTGACGACTTTGAGCTGATCGCTAAACGCTGGTTCGGTCGGCGGGCGCCTTGTGCAACTCGAAAGCGTCGTGCAAAACCGCGACCGCAGTTTCGGCTTGACTTTCACGAACAACACATGAGATTCGGATCGCCGAGGTCGAGATCATCTCGATGTTGATCCCGGCGGCCGACAAGGTTTCGAACATCGTGGCCGCCACACCCGGATTGGTCTGCATGCCCGCGCCCACGAGACTCACTCGTGCGATGTCGGCATCGAGTTCGACTCCAGTTGCGCCCAATTTGGGGCCCATCGCCTCGATCGTGGACGTGGCCTGCGCGGTCTGGTCGTGAGGCAACGTGAAACTGATGTCGGTATAGCCCGCGGCCGAAACGTTCTGCACGATCATGTCGACGTTGACTGCACTGTCGGCGAGGCCCCGAAAGAGGCGGGCCGCAACTCCGGGCTCGTCGGACACCCCTGACACGGTCATTTTGGCTTCCGACGTGTCGTGGGTGACAGCAGAAATAATGGCGTTTTCCATGGATCCCTCCTTGGTTACCCAGGTCCCGGGTACCCAACTGAACGCGCTGCGCACATGCAAGGTAACGCCGAAACTCCGAGCGAGCTCGACCGAGCGCATAGCGGGCTTGGGACAGCCGGTTGCGGTCATCTCGAGTAGTTCGTCATACGAGATCTGATCCATCTTGCGGGCCGCCGGCACGAGGCGTGGATCGGTTGTGAAGACGCCGGGGACGTCGGTGTATAGCTCGCAGGCATCGGCGTTCAGGGCGTGAGCAAGCGCAACCGCGGTGGTGTCGGATCCGCCGCGGCCAAAAAACGTGACGTCGTGATCGGCCGACACTCCCTGAGAACCACCAACGACTGGGACCTTGCCTGCCGAGATTGCTTCGGTGATGCGGTCGGGGCGAACATTGATGATCTTGGCGTCGCGATGGGTGGTGTCGGTCAGAAACCCTGCCTGGCTACCGGTGTAAGAGTTGGACTCGATGCCGAGGTCGTGCAGCGCCATCGACACCAAGGCACACGCTTTGCGTTCTCCGCCGGTGATGAGCATGTCCATCTCGCGGCCGGGCTTGGTCTTGGAGACTTGATCGGCCAGTCGCAAAAGCTCATCGGTTTCTTTGCCCATCGCCGAGACAACCAGCACCACTTGATCCCCGCGTTTGCGACACCGCGCAACATGATCGGCTACTTCGCGGATTCGATCGGGATCCCCGACGGACGTGCCGCCGAACTTCTGTACAAGGAGGGCCACGAGGACTGAGACTATCGCTGCCGTCGCACGAAAAATTCCATGCTTCGCCATCCATCAGCGCGAGGACCGCTGATCCACAGTTCGTCGGCCACGGAGTCTGAGAGGTCGGTCAACTCGATTGCCGGGGCCACATCAACCAAGAGCACGAGGTGGGCAACGTCGACAAATACTCCACACCGCGCCGCGGTCGACAGGTGCCGGACACTTGCCACGGCTTCTGTTAGCAATCGGCCAGCAACGCCGTAGTTATCAACACGATCGCCTAGATCCAGCGGACTGCCCTCGTCCGAACCCAGGAGGCGATCCCAGGTCGGCTTGGCATCACGTCGACGAAGTCCAGCGGCACGCAACCGACGAACCAGCTCGCGGCTGGGCGTGGCCAAAGCTCCCAACCCGATGGCCCGCTGGCGATCGACAACGTCGACGTCGTAGTGATCGCCTTGAAATCCAAGTCGGCGCTTGCCCAAACGCTGCGCAAAATCGTGAAGCTCGTCAGGCGATTCGTCGCTCACCAAATGGGCCCACGTTGTGTCGCGCCACGACCAACGGGCCTCGTCAACCAAGACTGCCATGGCTGCACCGTAGCGGCGCCGTGCTCGTAGGGCCGCGGCATGCGAGACTGCAGCCCGTGAGCAACGACACCCTCGACGAAGTACTGCTTCGGGTTCCTGCTCGACCCGAGTATGGACGGATCGTTCGGGTCGGCGCCGCGGCCCTAGCCATGAGAGTCGGACTGTCCTTCGGCGAGATCGACGAGCTCCGCCTGGCGATCGACGAGACGATGGTCCTGCTCATTTCGGCCGCCGACATCGATACCGAAATCAGCGTTGCTTTCCGCTTTGACGGCACCAGTCTGGTCCTCGAAGCCGAGTGCGAAACTAGCGGGGGCCTTCTTGGCGACACCATCGGTCGCTTCGTCGAGATCGTCGAGGGCCTGGTAACCAAGTACGAGATCGACTCGGAGCGGGGCCGACTCCTGCTACGAAAGACCGCAGCCGAAGCCTGAGACCCGGGGCGAGAACTAGCGACCGCTCGAACCAAACCCCTTGTCGCCGCGTTCGCTCTCGTCCAACGAGTCGTGTTCGACGAAACGCACCTGTTCGACTGCTTGCACCACGAGCTGGGCAATACGTTCGCCGCGGACGACCTCAAACGGCTGGCTTGGATCGTGGTTGATCAAGCACACCTTGAGCTCGCCGCGGTAACCAGAATCGATAAGACCAGGGGTGTTGAGGCACGTCACCCCGTGCTTGAACGCCAGGCCACTACGCGGCTGAACGAATCCGGCATAACCCGCAGGGAGCGCGATGGCGATGCCGGTCGGCACCAGCGCTCGCCCACCCGCGGGCTCGAGGGTGACGTTCTCGCGGGCCACAAGGTCGACCCCGGCGTCGCCATCGCGGGCGTAGGCCGGCAGCGGCAAGTCGGGATCGAGACGTAGTACAGGTAGATCAAACACAAGGGCGAACGTAGTCGACTTCCGCGCCTAGCCTGAGACGATGCTTGCTTGGATGGACCTCGAAATGACCGGCCTGGATCCGGATCGCCACGTAATCGTCGAGATTGCCACCCTCCTTACCGACGACAACCTCGAACTGATCGCCGAAGGGCCGGACCTCATCGTGCACGCCACACCCGACGAGTTAGGTCACATGGACGACTTCGTCACCAACATGCACACCCGTAGCGGGCTGCTGACCCAAATCGCCGCCTCGAGTGTGAGCCTGGCCGATGCGGGCTCTCAGACCATGGCCTTCTTGCAGGAGCACATCGACGAGCCCCGAACCGTGCCTTTGTGCGGCAACTCGATTGGGACCGATCGGCGGTTCTTGGCCAAGCACCTGCCCGAGGTTGAAGAGTTCCTGAACTATCGCTCAGTCGACGTTTCCACGCTCAAGGAGCTGGCGCGGCGCTGGCGACCCGACGCGTTCAAGAACGCGCCGCGCAAGGCGGGCGGCCATCGCGCCCTCGACGACATTCGCGAAAGCCTCATAGAACTTCGCTACTACCGCGACACCCTTTTCGCCCCCGAGGCCGGTGCCTCCTAAGGTGCTCGGGTGAGTTCCCCTACCTACACCAAACAAGAACAGGAGCCGGCCTCCGAAGAAGTGGTCGAAGTAGCACCTGACGTACTTCGGCTTCAGCTCCCGATCTCGCTGCCCGGCCTCGGACATGTCAACTGCTATGCCCTGATCGATGGTGACGGTGTGGCCCTGGTCGACCCAGGGCTTCCCGGGGAGGAATCTTGGGCCGCGTTGATGGCTCGCCTCAAGACGGCGGGGATTCCCGTGGAGCGAGTCCATACGACGATCGTTACCCACTCCCATCCCGATCACTTCGGTGGCAGTGCGCAATTACGCGAAGTCTCCGGCGCCGACGTGCTCACCCACGAGTCGTTCTCGTCTCTCACGATGGAAGCAAACGAAGACCTCGAGTCCGATATTGACGGACTCGACGAAGACGAAATCCTCGCTCTCTGGAAAGAGCGTCTCCAAGCCTACGGCCCCACACCGTGGGGCACCCGACGCGAACCGCCACCCGACCACGCCATCCGCCGCTTCATTCAAATGGGCGACACGGGCGGCCGGCGGTTCCTATCCCCGGAGGCAACAGTCCGGGTTGCCGACGGCGACCCAATGCGTTTCGCAGGCCGCGACTGGTTTGCTCTGCACACCCCTGGTCACACCACCGATCACCTGTGCATGTGGGACCCCGAGGCTGGCGTGTTGTTGTCCGGCGACCATGTGCTGCCCACGATCACGCCGCACATCGCCGGCTCAACCGACCTGGCCGATCCACTGGCGACGTTCTTCGATTCGCTCGACCGGGTCGCGGCCCTCGATGGCCTGACCAAGGTTCTTCCGGCCCACGGTCACCCTTTTGCTGATTGCACCCACCGTTGTACTCACATCAAAGATCACCATGCCGAGCGGCTTCAGATCCTTCGCGACGCCGCCCCGGCAACAGGCGACGCTCCGGTCACCGAATGGATGAAGGTGCTGTTCAAAGAGCGCTCGTGGGGAGATATGGCCGCCAGCGAAACGTTTGCTCACCTCGAGCACCTCTTGGTGGCGGGCGAAGCGGTAAGTCGTCGCGATGACGACGGCCTGCTTTACTTCGACCTCGGTCGCCCGAGCTAGAGCGGCCGGACCCGCGCCACGCTTCCGGCGCCAGCCTCGGTCATCAGCCACGAGTCGAAGCCTCCATCGGCTGGCATCCAACGCAAAGTCACCGACCCGTCGCGCTCCACGCCCAGACCATGTTCGAGTTCGGCACATATTGGTTGCCGAGCCAAGCCAACACGATCCATGGCCTCCTCGACCGCAACCCACTGGGCGGCGTTGTTGACGTGATCCAAGATGTCGAGGTCGGCGAAGCGCACCGGCCAGTCGGTGCTTTCGGCGCCGTCAGGTGGCGTTGAGTCCAAAGTCAGCCTGGCTGAGATCTTGCGGGCCCCCGCCACCGAACCGTAAATCTCAAAGAAGTCGGGGTTGAGCTTTCGGGGTGCACCGGTCTGGGCATCAACAAATATCCACACCGTGACCGCTTCGACCGAGGCACCCAGATCACCAACCAGGCTGGTACGGCGTTCGGCCCACCGACCGCCGTGACCGCTGCACCACGTCGAAAGCTCGACCCATTCTTGGAACCTTGGCGCGGTGCGCACTTCGATCATGGTGCGACGAACAACCCAGTTCATGGCATCGCCCAGACCACTCGCCGCAGAATCGTCGCGTGCGATGTCTTGCAAGTGCCTAGCCAACGAATCGAGGCGGCAACGACCGGTTGGATCCACATCAGCCAGCCGCATCCGACGGGCGGTCTTATGGACCCGGCCTGTGGACGGGAACTCGGTGATTTGGGCTGCTCCCGGTTCGGCCATGGATGGCCACCGTAGCAACCTTGAAGAATCCTCGGATTAATTCAGTTGACGAGCCCCCAGAAGTTCGCCATGGTGGTGTTGCCGGAACGTCCGGCCGCTGAAGGAGCCGCCATGTTGCAGATCATGTGCCTCGAGCATCACCTCGCCCCCGTGGCAGATGCCCGCACGCGCACGAATGTGCGCACAGGTTCCTGGCTCACTGTTTCGTCGATTTTCGCGACGAAGCCGTACGCCACCCAGCGGCCCTCCGGCGCTCCCCCTGGCTGACCACAGCCACACCTAAAGGGGAAAGCACGCAGGCCGCCGGGCAACCGGCGGTCTTTCTGCTTTTCCTACGGCAACTCCAAAAACCTGACCACCAATATCTAGAAGGGAGACGAGGTCATGCAGACCCTCGTCGACAACAAAACCGAACTCACCGCCGTTGCTGACGAATCGCCGTGGGAGGACGCCGCGGCATGCCAGCACGTGCCGAACGCCGGCGATCTCTTTTTCAGCGAGGACCTGAGCGAGATCGCCGCCGCAAAGCGTGTATGTGCCGAGTGCCAGGTGCTCTCACCGTGCCTCGAAGGCGCATTGGCCCGACGCGAGCCCGTTGGGGTTTGGGGCGGGCAACTCTTCATGAACGGCAAGATGTTGGCCGTGAAGCGTCGTCGAGGACGACCGCCGAAGGTCGCCCGTCCCGAGGACCACATGCCGGCTATCCCCATCCCGGCCCACCTCGCGGAGGTCGCACAACGACTCACTGCGTAGCGGTCAGCCTCTCCCCCAGCCGGATCCGGGCAACGGTTTAAGCGAGCCCCGATCTGGTGATGAGGCGTGACCCTCCCAAGCAATTGGGACTTGATGCCCGGACGGTTCCTGAAAGTTTCGGGAACTGTCCGGGCCGTCACAGTCGTTGGAAGAGCACAAGCAGCCGACGGGTTTCCCCGCCGAGCCTTGCCCGACCCAGTCAGCCGGGTACCGTTTGTCTTGGAGTTCACCATGCCTCTTCCTCACGCCCCCCACCCCCACCGGCCCACCAGCCGACGCAAGTTCTTGGTGGCCGCCATCATTGCTACCGCCGTGCTGGCCGCGGCCTGCGGTGGCGGTACCGACGACAACGTGATCCGACTCAGCCAGCAAAGCCCCGACCTGGCACCGGCCGTCGAAGATATCCAAACCGACGGGGCCGCCGGATCAGAGGTCAACCTAGACTTCCACGACTTCGACGGGGCGGTGCAGAACTTCACCGCCTATGCCGGCACCCCACTGGTAATCAACTTCTTCGCTCGGAGCTGTCCCGCTTGTGTTTCAGAGATGCCCGAGTTCCAAGAGGTCTTTGCCGGTTTCGGCGGCGATGTGGCGTTCGTCGGGATCTCCACCGACCCCCGACTCGAAGACGCCCAGGTGCTGGTGGCCGACACCGGCGTGCAATACGACCTTGGGTGGGACCCCAATGGCGACCTGTTCGCCAACTTCGGAGGATTTGCCATGCCGACGACGGTCTTCGTGACGCCTGACGGCGTCGTGAACGAAGTCTGGTCTGGGGTACTCACCCCAGGCGATCTGACCGCCAAGATCGAGAGCCTCACCTGATGGACTTTGGCGCCCTCACATGGCCGTTCAGCGTCGGGATGCTGGCCGCCTTCAACCCGTGCGGCTTTGCCATGCTGCCCACTTACCTCTCATTTTTCATTGGATCCGATGACGGCGTAGAACGATCGAGATTGCGGGTTGTTCTGCGCTCGATCAAGGTCGGACTAGTCCTCACCGCCGGTTTCGTCGCCGTCTTTGGCGGCATCGGGATCGTCATCGCAACATTCCTCAACCAGTCGACGGTCACCGAGTACGTCGGCTACATAACCGTGGCCGTTGGCATCTTGTTGATCCCCATGGGCATCGCCATGGCGCTGGGTCGCCAGATCACCCTGCGGCTCCCCAAGATGAACAAGGGCACCGGCAGTCGCGAGTCCCGCTCGATGTTCCTGTTCGGAGTCAGCTACGCCGTCGTGTCGCTGAGCTGCACCATTGGGCTCTTCACCCAGGCAGTAAGCAACACGTTCACCCAAGATGGACTGGCCAACGGGATCGGCAGTTTCATTGCCTACGGGGTCGGCATGGGCCTGGTGATCTTGTTCTTGACAGTGAGTTTGGCCCGAGCCAAGTCGAACGTGGCCCGCGACATGCGCCGGATCCTGCCGTACGTGGGTCGAGTCTCGGGCATCATCTTGGTGATCGCCGGCGTTTATCTCATCAACTACGGCGTCTGGGAGATCCAGATTCTCAACGATGCGACCGCGACGAACCCCATCGTCGACAGGTTCCTCGAGTTCCAAGGGGCGGTGAGCAACTGGATCAACACGACCACCACAGAACGCCTCGGCGTCTTGTCCCTCTTTGGCATCTCGTGGGCTTTGTTGGCAGCCTGGAAAGAGGACGAACCCGATGTGCTCAAGCGTCGGGCCGCCACCGCAACCTTCGGCGCGGTGTTTCTGATCGTCGAAGTAGTCAACGGGTTCGACTTCACGGTGTTGCCGCTGTGGAGGTTCGCCATCAACTGGCCGGCCCGGATCGGTAATTGGTTCACCGACCCGCTTCGCGGCGGCGTTCCCCTCGAAATCGTATTCGTCGGCCTGGTGGGGTGGTGGGCGTGGACCAAGATCGACCGCTATGGTCCCCGAGATGCTGCGGTCCCTGCTGGCGCGACCTGAAGTCACCGAAGTCTGCGAACTGCGTGGTTCGTTTGGCTTGATGGCCTTTCATGGAGGAAATCTCGAACGAACGACCGACGTAATTGCGTCCGAAGTCGCCGAACGCACCGGCTCCTCGTTCTACGGGGTCATCCAAGACGCGCCGTTTCGCCAACACATCCCCAGTACGCAGTTCGATCCCAAAGACTCGACTGCGCTTGCTGACTTTGTCGGTCACGTAGACACGGTCATCGCAGTACACGGCTACGGACGAGACGATCGCTTCTGGGATGTGCTGCTGGGCGGTCAGAACCGAACGCTCGCCAGCCATCTGGCTAGCCATCTCACCACTGCGCTTCCCGACCACTACGGCGTGGTCGACGACATCGAGCAGATCCCAAATGGGCTTCGCGGACAACACCGCGCCAACCCCGTCAACCTCCCAGCAAACACCGGCGTCCAGATCGAATTGCCCCCACCGATTCGTTGGAACAAGCAAGCAGCTAACTGGTCCGACCACGAAGGTACGCCCCGGGCGAATCAAGTCTCGGTCCTGATCGACGCGCTGGTCACCGCGGTGGATAGCTGGAACTGAGGTTCAGGGCGACAGGCGTTCTATACGCCAGCCATCGGCGGCTCGCAAATAGCGCAGACGATCGTGTAGTCGGTCGGGTCGGCCCTGCCAGAACTCGATCGAGTCGGGCCGCACCCGATAGCCACCCCAATACGGAGGCCGAGGGACATCGCTCTCGTACCTGTTCTCGACCTGATCGCGGGCGTCTTCGAGAACCGCTCGACTGTCGATTACCTGCGACTGGGCGCTGGCCCACGCACCGATCTGCGATCCACGCGGGCGGGTCGCAAAATAGTCGTCGGCTTCGGCATCGCTCACCGGCTCGGCCGTGCCAACAACCCGGACCTGGCGCTCGAGCACATCCCACACAAAGGTGAGCGCGGCCCGGCCGTTTCGTTCGAGATCTTGCCCCTTGGCTGATTCGCAGTTTGTGTAGAAGACGAAACCGTCGTCGTCGAGTCCCTTGAGCAAAACCACGCGCGCCGCCGGCCACCCCGAGCTGTCAACAGTGCTCAAGACCATTGGGTTCAGCTCGCGTGCACCGGTATCTTCCCACTGAGCCAGCCACGTTCGGAACTGTTCGATCGGGTTGTCGGAAACGTCGGCGCGCCGGAGTCCGGCCAGCTGATACTGCGAACGCATCGAAGCCAAGTCCACGTCCACAGCCTACGGTGCAATGATGTCTCGAACCTGGCTACTACTCGCTTTTGGCGGCACGCTCGGGGCGGCCAGTCGTTGGGCGATCGGGGAGTTGGGATGGTCTACGGTTGTCACGCTCATTTTGGTCAACACTGTCGGGGCCTTGCTCCTGGGGGTCCTGGTGGCCCGTCGCCAACCGGCCCACCACCGGGCAAGACTGGCCATCGGGGTTGGATTCTGCGGCGGCCTCACCACGTTCTCGGGGCTGGCGGTTGAGACCGTCCAACGCTTGGACGGCACGATCGGATCAGCTATCGGGTTCGTCACCGTGTCGGTAGTACTTGGCGTGGCCGGGTTCGTCGGTGGCCACCACTTGGCGGGCGGACGCTGATGGCCGTCGTGTTTGGTTTCGTGGCGCTGGCCAGCGCCGCGACCATCATTCGTTGGAAGCTGAGCGTGGCGCTCAGGCGCCCCTACGGGACGCTGCTGGTCAACGTCGCCGGAGCGTTCGCGCTCGGTTGGCTCAGTAGTGCGCCCCAAGCCGCACAGACCGTCGTGGGCGTGGCGGGCCTGGGTGCGCTCACGACCTTCAGCACCCTTGTGTTCGAACTGGTCGAGCTTTGGGACAGCGATCGGCCCGCACTGTGGGTCTACGCGTCGCTCACCTTGGGCCTCGGTCTACCGGCGGCATGGGTTGGATTGCAGCTCGCCGGCTGATCAAGCCCGACGGGCGACACACCACGAACCAGTCCCGGCCCGGCTCGCCACCCCCACCCAGTGCCCGGGCAGAGCGGCGACGAAGTCCTCGGCGCTCAGGTGGATCGGCGTCTCCTCGGCCTTGGTATTGATCCAAACTAGCGAACCGCTCGGCGACAGCACGCGATCGGTCTCTTGGGGAAACAGGAGCATGTTCACCATCACAAACACGTCGACTCCGCCGGACCGCAAAGGTAAGGCCGAAGCATCAGCGCGCACCTTGGGGACCGCGGCGATCGAGTGACGCAACATCTCCATCGATAGATCCAAAGCGATTGTTTGGGGGTACCGCTCCAGAACATGGCGTGTCCCCAGCCCAGAACCGGCCCCAAGCTCCACTACGGTTTCTGCTTGCGGCGCGCCGCGAGTTAACGCATCGACAACCGACGCCGCTTGCGCCGGGCTGTCGCGGCTTTCGGTCCAGTCGGCGGCCATCGAGTCGAAGAGGTCGCGCACTTTGTTCCGGCGTTCGAGGTCCCAGGCGGCCTCAAAGGCGACCGACCGAGTAACGGCTCGGATTGGTGACTCGGACCCGTAGACCGGCAAATCAGTCTGAGTGCCGGGTGCGACTGGTAGCCACTCGACTTGGCCCGCCATCAGCCCGGACCGGGTATCACCGTCATGCCGCCCAGATAAGGGTGCAGCACCTCGGGCATGCGGATCGATCCATCAGCCTGACGGTAGGTTTCGACGATCCCGGCCCAGACACGTGGCACGGCTAGACCCGAGCCGTTGAGCGAATGCACGAACTGAGTGCCCTTCTCGCCGGCCTTGCGGTAACGGATATTGGCGCGGCGCGCTTGATAGTCGGTACACCACGACACCGACGAGACCTCGAGCCACCGATCGGCACCGGGCGCAAAAACCTCGATGTCGTAGGTTCGGGCACCGGCCCCGCTGATGTCACCGCAGGCAAGATCGAGCACCCGATGAGCCAGTCCGAGATCGCGGATGGCGTTCTCGGCCCGTTCCAAGATCTCCATGTGCATGTCTTGGGCTTGGTCGGGAGTACAGAACGAATACAGCTCGACCTTGTCGAACTCGTGGACCCGAAGCAGACCGCGTGTATCGCGACCGGCCGACCCAGCCTCGCGTCGATAGCACGAGGTATGGGCCATGAGACGCATCGGCAAGTCGGCGGCGTCCAGCACTTCGCCCGAGACCATCGAGGTGAGGGGGACCTCGGCGGTGGGGATCGCCCACAAATCATCACGCTCGAGGTGATAGGCGTCGTCAGCAAACTTGGGGAGATGGCCGGTGCCAATCATCGTCTCGGTTTTGACAACCGTCGGCGGCCGTACTTCTTCGAAGGCGTCGCGATTGCGGTCTAGGCCGTAGGCGATGAGGGCCCGCAGAAGGTGGGCGCCGTGGCCGCGGTACATGGCAAACATCGCGCCCGACATGCGAACGGCGCGGTCGACGTCGAGAATGCCGAGCTGTTCACCGATCTCCCAGTGCGGGACCCGCTGGTGGTCGGCGAAACTGTCGGGATCGAAGTCCTCTACCCGCACTACTCGGTTGTCGTCCTCGGTGAGGCCGTCGGGGGCGTCGGCGGCAGGCATGTTCGAGATGCGCAGGAGCTGATCTCTTAGGTCGACCTGAAGTTGCTCGGCCTCGGCGCTGAGCTCTTTCTCGGTCTCTCCCAAGTCCTTGCTTCGGACTTGCAACTCCGAAGCCTGATCGCCTTTGCCGTCTCGGTGCAAGGCGCCGACCTCTTTGGAGAGGCGATTTACTTCGCTGCGTATGTCGTCTCGTTCGGTCCCGATGGCTCGCAGTCGAGAATCGAGAGCGACCACGTTGTCAATGGCCGCAGTGTTGTCACCGCGCCGAGCGATCGAAGCCATGACAGCCTCGGGATCGGTGCGTATCAGCTTGATATCGAGCATGTCTTGACGGTACCGCCAGGCAACTGGTCTCGCAGCGACTTTTCGCTCATTGGGTTTTAGACGTCGACGCGCGTTCGTCGGTCGCGTCGAGCTTGTTCGTCGGCTTGGCGGTTCTGGCCGGCGATCTTGAAGAACCGGATCGCGATCAAGATCCAGAGGTAGAAGCCACCGACAACCTTCATGACCGCGCCCGCCATCTGCTGATCGTTTCGGGGGGTTATGCCCCACAGGTGATCGGGGTGGTCGTAGGACTTGTAGACGATGCCTTCGGCAAAGGTCAACCATCCGGCCGGTACCGTCGGCACGATCGACATCAAGAACAGGTAGACCATCTTGCCCGGCTCGGTCATCTGCATTTCGCGCAACGGGCCAAGGACCGGGAACCACATCAACAATGCGGTGCCGAACACGGCTAGGTGCATCACATAGTGGAAGGCACCATTTTCGACCGAGAAATTGACGACCTTGCTCCAGTGGAAGAGGATCTGCACAGCGTTGAACAACACACCGGCGACCAACGGCTTGGCGAACCAACGCAGGATCCGCTGCGGTAGTCCGTCCTCAAGAACGAGAAGTCGGGCCAGCCACGCCGGCATAGCCAACAAGAACAACGGCGGGATCATGAACGCGATCAGCAGATGCTGAAACATGTGCACGAAGTACAGGTGGTCTTCGGCAATGTCGTGCATCGGCCAGTCGGCGGCGACCCACAACAACAAAACGGCGCTAACGAAGAAACGTTTCTGCGCGGCGGTAACTACCGCTTCGCCAGCTGGCACCACCAACGGCCCGATGGCACGAACGGCGTAAACGCCAAGGCCAACAATGGCGGCTAGAAGCAGCCAGACCTCAGGATGGGCGTCGTACTCCCAGGCGCTCACCGCGAGGAGAGCGATCATCAAAACTCAACCCCAGAACTGAAAGGCGTTGAGGGCGATGATGTAGACACCGGTCGCGAGGAACAAGCCGGCCACAAACAGGCGCGAGGCGGCCTTGCCCTCGCTCTTCAGGTGCATGAACATCCTGGCGACTAGCCAGAACTTCACGACCATCATCACCATGAGGGAGGGAACTAGAGCCCGTCCCCAGTTGAGTACCGACTCGAAGTAGGTAGATACTTCGACGGCGGTGATGAGGCCCAGCACCAAGGCGATCTTGACGTATTCCCAGTCGGACGGGTGGGCGTGGGTATCGGCCGCTACGCCAGTTTCGACAGCGGTTTCGCTCATTTCAGGTTCCTACTCGGCCGGGATCAGATAGATGACGGTGAAGATGAAGATCCACACGATGTCGACGAAATGCCAGTAGAGACCCACGATCTCGACGGTCTCGGCATTTTTGGAAGTCAGCTTGCCTTGCACGACGGCAACAAACAGCGACATCAGCATCACGATTCCGAGGCTGACGTGGACTCCGTGGAAGCCGGTGAGGGTGTAAAAAGCTGAGCTGGCCGGGTTGGTCGTGTACCCGAGACCTTCGCGGTAGAAGGACGTGAACTCGTACACCTGCCCGCCGATGAAGATCCCACCAAGCATCGAAGTGACAAGCAACCAGGCCTTACCACGGTCCATTTCGCCGCGGCCGACGGCCGACAAAGCCAGCACCATGGTGAGAGAACTCATCAACAAGACAAAGGAGCTCGCCGACGTGAACGGAATGTCGAAGACATCGGTGGGCAACACTGCGCCGTTGCCGCGGGTCTTGTAAAGCAGGTAGGTGGAGATCAAACCACCGAACAACAGACACTCCGTCGCCAAGAACAGCCACATGGCCAACTTGGTGTTGGAGATGCCGGTATTCGTGTCGTGGACGTCGTGGTGGGTGTCGGCCGTTGCGGCGGCTGTTGCTGTCGACATCACGCTTCTCCGTTGTTGTCGTTGCCGTCATGGTCGTCGCTATGAGAGTCGTCGTGGCCGTGGGCGGCGTCGGGATCGTCAACCGGTTCCAAGGCCCAAGCAAAGAGCGCACCGGCGGTGAGCATCCCGCCGACTACGCACAGCCAGAGGTTGAAAATGAGGCCGTAGCCGATCAGCGGAAGACCAACGGCCACAACCAGTGGCCAAAACGAAGGGGCCGGCAGATGCACGCCTACGGCATCGCCCTTTTGGGCGACCTCTTCGATAGTGGCGATGGCGGTGACTTGGTGGTCGTCGTCGACGGAGTACTTGCGGTACCACCAGTCGTCAACACTTTGGATCGTGGGAATCTCGTCGAAGTTGTGCTCGGGCGTGGGCGACGGAATCGACCACTCGAGGGAACGGGCATCCCACGGGTCGGGACCGGGCGGAGGCAAATCGACGGCCTCCCGCCGTGACTTGAACACGTTGTACAAGAACCACGCGACCGCAACCGCGATGGTGAACGAGCCAATGGTCGAGACCAAGTTCCAGAATTCGAAGCCGTAGCCCGCCGAGTAGGTGTCGATGCGACGGCTCATCCCTTGCAGTCCAAGGACGTGCATCGGTCCAAAGGTCAGATTGAAACCAATCAGCATCACCCAGAAGTGGATCTTGCCCCGACGCTCGTTGAGCATGTAACCGAATATCTTGGGCCACCAGAAGTAGGCGCCGCCCATGAGGCCCAAGACACCGCCGCCAAAGATCACGTAGTGGAAGTGGGCAACGATGTAGTAGGTGTCGGTCTGCTGCGTGTCGGCCGGGGCGAGGGAGTGGGTGACACCAGATAGTCCGCCAATGGTGAACATGGCCACTGTCGCTACGGCAAACAACATTGCGGTCGTGAATCGGAGCTTGCCGCCCCACATTGTGGCCAGCCAGTTGAGGATCTTGACGCCAGTAGGCACGGCGATGAACATCGTCGACATTGAGAATGCAGCCACCGAGATCGGGCCGATGCCCGAAACAAACATGTGGTGAGCCCACACACCCCAGCCCATGAACCCGATGGCGATGGCTGAGAAGACCATGAACGAGTAACCGAAGATCGGCTTGCGGCTGAAGGTCGGAATCACTTCGGAGACCACGCCGAAACTCGGCAAGATGATGATGTACACCTCGGGATGGCCAAATATCCAGAAGAGGTGCTGCCACAAGAGCGGGTCGGCACCCGCCTGGGGATCGAAGAACTGCGAATCAAACAGCCGGTCGAACAAGAGCAGGAACAGCGCCACGGTGATGACCGGCAGCGCGAACGCCAAGAGGAACTGCGTTACCAGCAGCATCCAGGTCATCACTGGCATACGGAACAAAGACATCCCGGGTGCTCGCATGTTGAGCACCGTGACGATCAAGTTGATGGCCGATACCAGCGAAGCGATACCGGCAATTAGCAACCCGAGCGCATAGAAGTCGACACCGTGCGTCGGTGAGAAGGTCACGCCGCTGTTCGGCGAGTAGCAGAACCAACCACAGTCGGCACCGCCGCCGCCAACGATCCAGGAGGAGTTGACAAAGACGGCGCCCGAGATCCAGATCCAGAACGACAGTGCGTTCAGGCGAGGAAACGCTACGTCGCGCGCTCCGATCTGTAGCGGGATCAGGTAGTTAGCGAAGGCCGCGGCCAACGGCATGATGAACAAGAACACCATGGTGACGCCGTGCATCGTGTAGATCTGGTTGTAGACCTGAGCCGACAAGAGTCCCTGCTCGGGGAACGCCAACTGGGTGCGGATCAGTAGTGCTTCGATGCCGCCAACCAGGAAGAAGAACATCGCGGCGACGCCGTACATGATGCCGATCTTCTTGTGGTCGACACTGCTGAGCCAGTCTCGCCAGCCGTTGCCGCCTTGGGGACGGGTCATCACGCCAAGGGGACGCTCGGCTACTGCCGCTCCTCCACCCAAGGCCAAAGGTTGTTCGATGATGGCCATGCTCACTCCACCTCCGTTGCCGCGATGACGTCGACCGTTGGTTTCTGGCCGAGAGTCTCGAGGTAGGCAACTAGGTCGCTGATGGTTCGTTCGGAAAGCCCAAGGTTGGGCATGCCTCTGGGTTTGGTGCCGTCGGGTAAACCGTCGGCCTTGTTGTCTTTCATGGCCGCCGGATCGCGGATCCAGGCCGAGATGTCGTCACGATTGAGCGAACCGTCGGCGTTGTAGGTGTTGAGATAGCCGCCGGCGAAAGTTGTGCGGCTGGCGAAATGAGTGAGGTTCGGCGCCGACCCGGATTCGGTGGTGGCACCCGTGTAGGAGTCGTCGTTGACACCATCTACGAGGTGACATGACGCGCAGTTGGCCTCGAAGGCATCCAGACCCCGAAGGGCCGCTTCGCTGGTTGGAGCCTCGGCGGGCTGCATCTGCTGGTCGACCCAAGTCTGAAACCCGGCATCGTCCATGGCCACGACTTGCATCCTCATTCGCGAATGTGACAGCCCGCAGAACTCGGTGCATTGACCAAAGTAGACGCCTGGATCGTCAGCTTCGAGTTTCCAAGGGGCGAAGAAGCCCGGGCGAGCGTCGCGCTTGCCGTTGAGCGCGGGAATCCAAAATGAGTGGATCACGTCACGAGAACTGACAAGCAACTCGATCTCTTCACCGGCAGGGATGATCATTTGTCCAGAGGTGACGATGTCGGCTGGCGGCAGATCCCTGGGGTCACCCAGCCAATCGGCGTTGACATCCTCGGTCAGGTAGTAGCGATACTCCCACCACCACTGCTGACCAATCACAACGACCTTTGGTTCCCAGCTTGCCGACTCGCCGCTGACTTGAACCTCCATTGCATTGGCTTCGGTGCTGTTGATCTCGAAGTGGGTAACGAGGGTGAGCACTGCGACGACGGTCATCACGATGGCCGGCGCAATGGTCCAACCAATCTCCAGGACGTTGTTGTGCGAGATCTGCTTGGGGAACTCGTCGTCGCCTTCGTAGGTGGGAACTCGGTTCTTGAGTGCCATCCACAGAACACCACCGCAAACCAGCACCAGCACAACGCCGGCAATAATCATGACCGGGTTGAGAAGGTCGTTGATTTGGCGCGCTGTTGTGCCTTGCGGCTTGAGGGTGTCGAGTTCGGCGTCGCTCGCACAACCGGCGAGGAGCAGGCCGAGCCCAACTATTAGGGCGCTGAAGGATGCGTGCGACCGCATCTTGGGTTCACTCACTGGTTCCGTCCTCTGAGTGGGAATCGGTCTGGTGGACGTCGTGGGGATGGAATTGGCGTTCGCCGTCGATGGCGGCGAGGACGCCACCTACGAGCACAGCAGCAACTGCTACCAACACAAGACTAGGGATGATCTTCTTGTTGAGATCGGGCTTGGCAGCGTAGAGGGTGCCCAATGCAAGTATGACGACAGCGAGGGCGCTGGCAAAGAACACCGCACCGTTGGGCGAGGCGTTGAGCAGGATCCGCGAGATGGCAAGAACCATCACGCCAATGAGGCCCGCCCCGGCAATGGGAATCTCGAACGGTGCCATCACTCGGTTGCGGAGGGCCCGGTTGGCGACGGAGTCACCGGTCGCTCGATCGGCCCACGCGTCCATGGTCCAGGAGATCGCGGAGATCGAAGTCAGGGCCAGGCCGACAACGAATACTGCGGGGTGTAACACGAGGCCGACGGCGGCGGTTCCGGCACCCGCTGCGGCGACTACGGGCCATAGAGTTCCGGTGACGTCGGTGGTCGGAGCGACCGTTTCGATGCCGAGATAGTGGGCCTGTGCGGCATGGTCGGCATCACGAAACGACACGAGGGCGAAGGCGAACAGCGAGGCGACCAGCCCGAGGCCGAACAGAAGTACGTAGCCAACGTGGTCGCCAACTCCGCCCTTCCAGCCCAAGGTGACGGGGCCGACGCCGCCGCCACCGGTGCTATAGCCATAAACGACCGAAGCGGTAACCAGCGCCGCCGCTATGCCAAAGAAGAATTTGAATCCGGTAGTGAACATCAGGTGCCTACTTGTTGATGTAGATCGCGATCCAGGTGACCCAGTACATGAAGGCCACAGAATTCCAGAACATGGCCGCCGCTACGACTCCGCCGCTTTGGTTCGGGCCGTATTGGCCGAGCAAGGCTCGCAAAGTGGTGAGGGCCAAGAAGATGACGGCGATGAGCAAAAAGATGATGAACGCGCCGTTCATGACAGAGAACAAGAACTGTCCTCGGGTGGCCGCTAGCGCAAAGCCGGTGTCGTTCAGGATGAACCACAATTGGTTGAATATCGCGGCACCGAACAACCCGGTGAGCGCCAGAGCCACGTAGGCGTTGGTGCGATCGTTGGCCTGAATGGCCTGGACGGCCCATTGCACAGTGAACGCCGACAGGATCAATGTCCAGAACACAAATCCGGACGGACCGAGTTCGACGACTCCCTCGGGGAACCACTCTTCGCCAATGCTGCGGGCATCAGCGCGTTCGAACAGATAGATCGCCAGCAACCCGAAGTAGGTCATCAGCGCCGCGCCAGACGCGAACAGCGTGCCTACAAGGACGGTACGGGGTCGTTGAGTGCTGGCGGCTGGCAACCCGGTGGTGACAACAGACATCAGGATTCTTCTCCCTCGTCGCGGGCTGAAGCCGCATCGAGTAGCGGCGCCTCGGACGTGACCTTGGCCAGCGTTTCGACGAAGTTACCCGCTGGTGGCGGTGAGCTGGTCGCCCATTCGAGAGTATGGCCATCCCACGGATCGTCGCCGGGGGCCGGTCCACCGGGCCGCATGGCTTTGACGAGCGAACCAAACGTGCCGAGGACGCCAAGGGCGACAATCACCGCTCCGACTACCGAAACGATGACCATGAGGTCGACCAGGCTGTCGTTGCTGTCGGACAGCATGAGGTCGGGAGCGTCGGCGAAGCCGGCGATGACGTCGGCCATGCCGAGCAGGAACGCTCCGCCGATGAGGTCGATCATCACGAGTCGGCCCATGCCCGCGGGCAGGAGATGGCCACCGATCTTCGGGGCCCAGAACCAAAATCCGGCAATGGCGGCGGTGACCGCGGAGAGAGCGACGAGGTTGAGAACACCGGTGTGAACAGTGGTGCCGGCGAGTCCGAACGGCTCAACGGCGCGCATTGCCCCGCCGATGGTCCCGAAGAACAGAAGTACGGCCGCACCCAGGGCGCCCATGAGGTGCACCGGCGGCAGACCGGATGCCGATTTGCCAGCCAATATCGTGGCGGCCGATCCGCCGATGATCGCGATAACGGGGACGGTCGCCAGGAGCCCGAAGGCCACGAAGACCACGAATTCGGTGTTGTCGTAGAAGTACGGCTGGGACCATCCACCGATGGCGAACAGACCAGCCAACGAGATGAGGACGACCATGGCGTTGTGGCTGCTATGTCGTACGCCTGCGACGACTGGCACTACCGAGCCGAGGACGCCGAGCACCGGGATGGCCACGGCGTAGATCTGAGGTTGTTCGACGAGCCATGCGAGTTGTGCGTAGATCTCGGTGCTGCCTTCGGGGTTGCCGAACAGCAGCGGCCCGCCACGCAAGTCGACGTAGATGATCGCCACGTTTGCCAGTGCGATCGGCAAGGTGAGGATCCAAACGGCGCTGGCCACCAACATCGACCAAGCGAACAGCGGTACCCGCATGAGGCTCATGCCCGATGTCCGGAGGGCTACAACGGTCGTAGCGACACAGATAGCGCCAAGCACGATCGACACGAGAACCATGCCGGTTCCGATGAGCGTGAGGGCTATGGCGTCGGCTTCGCCGCTGGTCACACCGTCGAGGGCGCCCCAGCCGCCTCGGGATAGAACGGAGATGACCGTGATAGCGGCGCCGATCACATATCCCCAGGCCGATGCCAGCGCTAGTCGGGGGAAGGCAATATTGGTCGAGCCGACCTGCATGGGCACAACTATTGTTGCCAACCCGACGAAAAGGGGCATGGCTACGAGCAGCACCAGTCCGAGCCGGTACATGGACCACATCTGGAAGTAGCTGTTGTCGCCGCCGAAGAGATCGACGGAGCCCGCGTCGGTGCGCTCGAAGCTGAGTAGCACTCCGACTACCACTACAAACAGGAGCAGCAGCACCGACACTCTCAGCCAGATACGGCCGATGGTCTTGTGGTCGCTGGTGGAGATCCAGCCGTATAACCCTTGGCCAGCTTCGGGGGCTGGGGTTATCGACTCGGTCGCCTGGGACGGCGGAGACTCGGTCATCGTCATTTGTTCTGGTGTCCTCCGGCAGCATTGGGAGCGGTTGCTCTCTCTACTGATGAAAAGCGTTCGCGGGCATCCAGACAGCAAGGATGCATACCGGACGAGAGCCTACAGCCCGCTGACGCCTTGACCGGAAACCGGGCACAAGGATTTGCGCGGATCATTTTGTTTTGTGTTGGTCGCTTCAGACGCCGTGGCGTACGACGACGTCGATGGCCATGGCTCCAAATAGCAGGGTGACGTAGGTGATGGACCAGCCGAAAAGCCGCATAGCGAGCGCCGGTTCGGGTTTGCGCCATACCTGGATGGCCAATGCGAGGAAGATCGCTCCGAGCAGGACGGCGGAGGCGATGTAGGTGAGCCCCATGTCTGCGACGGGGGCGAAGGCGAGGGTGAGGCCCCATAGAAGGACGGTGTAGTAGACGATTCGGGTGCAGGTGGTGCGCAGCGAAGCAACGGCGGGGAGCATCGGGACGTCGGCGGCTTGGTAGTCGTCTTTGTATTTGATGGCGAGCGCCCAGAAGTGCGGGGGTGTCCAATAGAAGATGATTGCGAACAATACGACGGGTGGCCAGTCGAGTTGGTTGGTGACCGCGGACCAGCCGACCAGAACCGGGACCGCTCCGGCGGCGCCGCCGATCACGATGTTGCTGGTGGTGTTTCGTTTGAGCCAGAGGCTGTAGACGAAGACGTAGAAGAGGGTGGCTGATACGGCGAGCACGGCTGAGAGAACGTTGACCGTTACCCAGAGCCAAACAAATGCGAATATTTCGACGGAGAACGCAAAGATGATTGCTTCTCGCGGGCTGATTTCGCCGGTGATCAGAGGCCGGTCTTTGGTGCGTTCCATGAGGCCGTCGATGTCGCGGTCGATGTACATGTTGAACGCGTGAGCTCCACCAGCGGCGAGAGTTCCGCCGGCGACGGTGGCGAACATGAGCCACAACGAAGGGATGCCGCCTTCGGCGATGATCATTGTGGGAATGGTTGTTACGACGAGGAGTTCGACGATTCGCAGTTTCATCAACGCGATGAACGCCGCGATTCTTGAGCGTTGGCGAATTTCGGCGGGCGCGGACACCCTGACAGGTTACGGCCGGTGGAGCGAGTCCGGCTAGCTCGCTCTAACGTCAAGGCATGTTTCGCGGTGATGTTTCCCCCGCCCGCTACGTGTCGACTACTCGTTTTGCGTTGTGGTCGCTTACTGCAATCGTGATCACGGGGGGCGCGGTGCGCTTGACCGGTTCGGGTTTGGGCTGTTCTGACTGGCCTAATTGTGAGCAGGATCAGTTGGTTGCGTCGCTTGAGTATCACGCGCTGATCGAGTTCGTGAACCGGTTGTTCACGGGTGTGGTGACGGTGGCGGTGGTTGCGGCCGTTCTGGGTTCGAGGCGGCGTTCGCCGCGGCGGCGTGATCTGACCCGCTGGTCGTGGGGGCTGGTGGCTGGCGTGGTCGCGCAGATTCTGTTGGGCGCGGTGTTGGTGAAGACCGACCTCGATCCGCGTTTCACTATGGGCCATTTCTTGTTGAGCATGGTGTTGTTGTGGAACGCCGCGGTGTTGCATCACCGTGCGTTGGCTGTGACGCCAACGACGAGTGTGGCGGATTCTCGCCTGGTGATGCTGGTGAGATCGGTGAGCGTCGGTGCGGCGGTGTTGTTGGTGAGCGGGACGGTGGTTACCGGTTCGGGTCCTCATAGCGGTAGCGATCGCGACGAGGTCGCTGAGCGTTTACCGTTTTTGGTTCGGGATGTGACGCGGGTGCATAGTTCGATCGCGATTTTGGTGTTGTTGTTGGTGGCGGCTTCGTGGATGGCGGCTCGTACGGCGGGTCGGCCTGAGGTTGAGCGTCGGGCGTTGTTGGTTGGTGCGTTGTTGGTTGCGCAGGGGATTGTGGGTTACGCCCAGTATTTTGCGGGGGTTCCGGTGTTGTTGGTGGCGGTGCACATCACGTTGGCGTCGTTGTTGTGGGTTTCGGTGGTGCGTTTGCATCTTTGGACCGCGCCGTGACTGCGCCTTTGTCGACGATCGATCCCGAGGTCGAGGATGTTGTTGATGTCGATCGCCCGTGGAAGGTGATCGTGTGGGACGATCCGATCAATTTGATGTCGTATGTGAGTTTTGTGTTCCGGAAGTTGTTCGGGTTTTCGAAGGAGAAGGCGCAGCGGTTGATGATGGTTGTGCATGTGGAGGGCCGTGCGGTGGTGTCGTCGGGGAGTCGGGAGAAGGTGGAGCTCGATGTTTTCCGCCTTCACGAACACGGCCTCTGGGCGACCATGGAGCAGGACTCTTGAGTCCTGCGACCCGAGTGATGGAGCAGGACTCTTGAGTCCTGCGACCCAGCAAAGCAGAGCAGGACTCTTGAGTCC
>CAZDEB010000016.1:0-41848 GCA_964504305.1 uncultured Candidatus Nemicrothrix sp.
TGTCACACGGCAACGGACGGACGCCCACTTAGGAGGGGAACATGCGTTCACTAAAATGGAAGAGCCTGCTGGCTCTTCTTTTCACCTTCTCGTTGGTAGCCGCCGCGTGTGGCTCTGACGACGATGCCGCCGATACGGTCGTCGACGACACCACGACCACCACAACGGCCGCGCCCACAACTACCGAAGCTCCCGCTACGACCGAAGCGACTCCCGACGAGCCGCTCGTCGTGACCTTGCTTGGACCAGAGACCGGCGCCGATGCCGATGCCATCAACGCCACGTTCGCGGCGTTCACCGAAGCGACCGGCATCGTGGTTGACTACACCGGCACGGCCGATGCAACACCCGAACTCAATGTGGCGCTCGAAGCGGGCACACCCCCCGACTTGGCCGTCATCCCTCAGCCGGGACGGACCCTCGGCTTCGCCGCCGACGGTTCAGCGATCGAGTTGCCAACCTCGGTTACCGACATCGTCGCCGAGCAATACGACCCCTTCTGGGCCGAGCTGGTGACTTACCAAGGCGGCGTGTACGGCGTGCCCAACAAGGGCGATGTCAAGAGCCTCGTCTGGTACTCGCCAACGGTCTTTGCCGACAACGGCTACGAGATCCCGAGCACGTGGGCCGAGTTCGAACAGCTCCTAGCCGACATTCAGGCCAACGGACAAACGCCCCTGTGCGTCGGAATCGAATCCGGCGGCGCAACCGGATGGCCGTTCACCGACTGGATGGAAGATGTGATGTTGCGCCTCAAGGGCCCCGACGTCTATGACCAGTGGGTCAACCACGAGATCTCGTTCGACGACCCGGCTGTCAAGGACGTCGCCGAATTCGTAGGTGACCTCTGGTTCAAGGACGGCAACGTCCTTGGTGGGCGCGACACCATTGCCAGCACCAACTTCAAAGACGCCGGTCTGGCCTTGGCAAACGGGGATTGTGTGCTGCACCGTCAGGCCAACTTCGCCGGCGGCTGGTTCACCGACATCGGTCTTGAGCTTGGTCCCGACGGCGACCTGAACGTCTTCTACCTGCCAACCATCTCCGATGAGTTCGGCAACGTCGTGCTCGGTGCCGGAACTCACGTGGTGGCGTTCTCGGATCGCCCCGAGGTCATCCAAGTCCTCGAATGGATCGCCGATGCCGAATACGCCAATACGCGTATCGAGGGTGACTTCGGCGGCTTCCTGTCACCGAACAAGACTCACGACACCAGCCTCTACAGCTCGTCCTTCGATCAGGTTCTGGCTCAGATCCTGGTTAGCGCCGACCCGTTCCGGTTCGATGGTTCTGACCTGATGCCTGGCGAGGTAGGCGCTGGCGAGTTCTGGTCCGCGGGCACCGACTTCGTGTCGGGCGCCATTGATGTGGACGAGTTCTTGGCCCGCACCGAGGCGGCTTGGCCATAAAGCCGTACCCGCGAGCAACCCGTTTGAGTTGCTCAGCCTGATTTCACACAGTAGGCAGGCGGCGTCCCTTCCAGGGGCGCCGCCTGTTCGTTCTTACCGATCGGATGCCTGATGAGCCAAGTCATCAATGCCATTCTCAGTGTCGCTATCGGCGTCACATTTGCCATTGCCGTGTTCGTTGGCGGCAACATGGTCCTTGATCAAGTCGAGCGGCGGTGGTCAGTTTTTGCCGCCACGATCGGTGCCATGATCGGCATACTCGCCGGAGCGATCGGTCAGCACAACGGCTGGCTGCCCAACGGGGTGGTCGGCATCGGAATCGGCACTGTGGCCGGGGCCGGGCTTGGCGCACTAATTGGCAATCGCCGCGCCAAACGTAACCGGTCAGGACTCGGCGATCGGCTTCGGCCGGTCGTGTTTCTGGGTCCCGCTTTGTTCTTCGTGGCGATGGGACTGATCTTCCCCGCGCTGCGAACGCTGGTCTTGTCGCTTCGGGCCGGCAAACGAGGCAACGACGGCTGGAGTCTCACAAACTACAAAACAATCTTCGTGGGTCGAGGCGACGGTCGCAGCTCCGAATTCTTCAACGTCGACAACGCCGGCGACATCTTCACCAGCCGACTTTTCATCACTGGTGTCGCGGTGTTGGCCGCCGCGCTTGCGCTGGGCTGGGCGTCGTCCAATATCAATACCGATGGCCGAACCGCTAGTCGGGCCCGATTGCTGCAACGCACTCTTCGCGGCGTCGGCATAGCCACGGTGGTAGCGGTCGTGGCCGGGTTCTTCGAGGCCATCATTCGTGATCCCAACGAATCGACCATTTTCGACATTCTCACGATCATCGTCTCGAGCACCACATCGCTGATTATCGCCGTGGTGGCCTGTGCAGTTGCCTCGATCGTGGCTTACCGCGCCCGCACCGGCAACGGTGTCGACCTCGGCACTCCTGGCGCTTCAACTTTGGTGTTTGGCGCGATCGTGCTTGCGCTTTTCGCAGTGTTCTCGACCATGCAAGCGGTGATCTGGAACAACCTTTGGTGGGTTGTGACCGTCGCCGGTCTTTCCACCGCCCTCGGGCTCTTGTTGGCCGTGCTAGCCGACCGATCGCGAGGCGAGAAGTGGGCCAAAGGGTTGATCTTTTTGCCAATGGCGATCTCGATGGTCGGCGCCGCGGTGATCTGGGACTTTGTGTACGAGCGCCAACCAACGGGTCGCGAGACCGGCGTGGTGAATTCGCTTCTGGTCTGGATGGGTTTTCAACCTCGCGGATTCTTCTTCAACGCCGATCTCATCCCGTGGAACAATTTTTTCATCATGTTGATCATGGTGTGGATCCAGACCGGGTTCGCAATGGTGATCCTGTCGGCTGCCATCAAAGGAGTGCCCCAGGAATTGCTCGAGTCGGCGCGGGTCGATGGCGCCAACGAGGTCCAGACATTCTGGAAGATCACGATCCCCCAGATCCGCACGACTCTCGTTGTGGTCGTTACGACCCTCGTTGTTGTCGTCACCAAGGTCTTCGATTTGGTCAACACAACAACAGGCGGAGCCAACCAAACCGACGTACTGGCCAACGTAATGTTCGAACAACTTTCCGAAGCCGGCAACTTCACGTTGTCCAGCGCCTTCGCAGTGACCATTTTCTTGTTGGTCATACCAGTGATGATTTACAACGTACGCAGCACCCAAAGGGCCGACTGATGACTCCCGATGACGTTCGATTCGGCTCGCTCGGAATGCGCCTCAAAGCGGCCTTCGGCATGGTTCCCACCGCGGTGCTCTGGCTCATCGTGGTGCTCTGGACGATTCCAACCATAGGTTTGCTGGTCTCGTCATTTCGGCCGCCCGAAAAGATTCAGGACAGCGGCTGGTGGACCGTGGCAAGCAATACCGCCACTGCCGCGACCCGTAGCGATGCCGAAGCCGACGCCGAAGTAGAGGCCGAGATCGAACGACTCGTGGCCGTAGCCGCGGCGACCGAACAAGCCCGACTCGACCGCGAAAGCCAGCGGGCCGAGGACGAGCCTGTCGAAGTTCCACTCCCGGAGTGCTCCGATGACGCCACGTTCGACCCAGGTGCGCTGCTCGGCGCGACCCCCAACTGCGCACCCGCGGCCGCCGAGTCGGTCGACGGTTCGGACCCTGCCGCTCTTCTCGCCGGGGCGGCGGAAAATGTGGAGTCCACAACAACTTCGGCCGCCGATCGGACATTTGATGTAGAGCGCCCATCCGTCGGTATCCGCGAATCGTTGGGACGCGAGTTCAGCCTCTACAACTATGACCAGGTCCTGTTCACCGAATCCGGCGGTCGTGACTCGATGATCACCCACTTCTGGAATTCCCTGGCAATTGTGATTCCCGCCACCCTCATACCCATCTCGATCGCCGCCTTTGCAGCCTACGCGTTTGCCTGGATGGACTTCCGCGGAAAGAACTGGCTGTTCGTGGGTTTGGTGTCGTTGATGGCCTTGCCCAATCAGATGGCTTTCGTTCCGCTGCTTTCGCTCTACAGCCGCGGCGGCAGCTGGACAGTTCCATTTACCGAGTTCACGTTGCGACTGTTCCCCGACCTCGGGATCGCCAATACCTCAGCAGCGGTGTGGCTCACCCACACCGCATTTGGACTGCCGCTGGCCATATTTTTGCTTCATAACTACATGGCCGGCCTCCCCGGCGACGTCATCGAGGCCGCCCGCATCGACGGCGCCGATCACTTCACAATCTTTCGCAAGATCGTTCTTCCGCTAAGCATCCCCGCCCTTGCGGCATTCGCGATCTTCCAGTTCCTCTGGACCTGGAACGACTTCTTGATCGCGTCAATATTTCTCAACGCGGGCAACGGCGAACCGATGACGGTGGCAGTGGCCCAGCTACAAGGCATGTTCGGCGGCGCTCGAACGCTTAGGTTCGCTGCGGCGTTCGTCACGATGATCGTGCCGCTAGGCGTATTTTTCTCGATGCAGAAACACTTCGTGCGCGGGCTGTTGGCCGGCTCTGTCAAAGGCTAAGCGGAGAACATTTCCGCAACCATCACCGGTCGGCCTTCGTCAATGCTGCGGTGAGCGGCCGCCCCCACAGCCACGCTCATGAGGCCTTCGGCCAGACTGACCTCGGGCTTCGTGCCTTCTCGGATGCACCGCGCGAACTTCTGATGCTCGATGAAACTCGAACCATGGTGCAAACCAACGTAGGCGGTCGGGTCCAGCACAACCGGCTGATCAACGACTTCGCCAATCCAATCGGTACCCCGCCGCCCAACCCGGACAACATCTTGGGGAATCAAAGCCTCTACTTTGCCTAGTTCGCCGACCACACTTATTTCTTCTTGGTTGCGAGTGGCATCGGCGAACATACAAAGGTCGAGCATCGCCCGTTGCCCGTTGGCATAGTCGACAATCACAAAGGCGTTGTCGAGGATGTCGGGCTGTTCGCCGTTGTAGCGCTCGTCGAGATGGTTGACGTCGTGAGCCCCCGAGGCGAAGACCCTGACCGGTTCGTCCTGAATAATGAGCGACATCAAATCGAAAAAGTGACAGCACTTCTCGACCAACGTGCCTCCCGTGTTGCGCGAGAACCTATTCCAGTCGCCGACCTTCTTGAGGAACGGGAACCGGTGCTCCCGAATGGTCACCATCAGCGGCGAGCCGGCAACGCCGGAACGTACTTCGTCCAGCAGTCGGGCCACCGGCGCCATGTATCGGTATTCGAGTCCCATCCAAACAAGACCGCTACGACCCTGCGCAAGGCGTATTACTTCTTCGCAATCCGCGACAGTAGTGCAAAGAGGTTTTTCCAGAAGTAAGTGCAAGTCGGGACGGCTGGTCAGGATGTCTCGGAGAACATCAATGTGAGTGAAGTTGGGCGAGACGAGCACCACAACATCCAAATCCGGGTCCTCGAGCATCGTGCGATGATCGGCGTAGCCACGGGCATCGGCGCTCAAGACCGCTGCGGCATTCTCTCGAGAAGCGGGGGCTGGGTCACTGAACGCAACCACTTCGCAGCGATCGAGCGCCAAGATGTTTTCGATGTGCTCGATACCCATCATCCCGGTGCCGATAAGTCCGTATCTCAGTGCGTCATCTTTCACGGGTTCTCCAACGGTCGGTCGCCGGCCTTTACGTTACTCGTCGCCGCAGTCAGATCATGCAAGCGCTTGCAGTACGCACTAGGTTGGCCCGATGGACTCGCTGATCGACCCGTCCCCTCGACCACTGGGGCAACAAACGGTCGGACCGATCGGCTTCGGTTGCTGGCGGTTCGTAAACCACGACCTGACCACAGCGACCGAGCTTATTTCGACGGCGCTCGAAGCCGGATGCAACTTGATCGACACCGCAGATGTATACGGCTTCGACTGGGGCGGCAAAGGATTCGGTGAAGCCGAACTTCTCCTCGGCCGCGTCCTCGCCGACCAGCCAAGCCTGCGCGACCAAATGGTCCTCACCACGAAGGGCGGGATCAGACCCCCTACGCCCTACGACTCCAGCGCCGGCTATCTGCGCGAGGCGTGCGAGGCCTCGTTGCGGCGACTCAATACCGACACTATCGACGTGTACCAAATCCATCGGCCCGACATGTACACCCATCCGGCCGAAGCGGCCGAAACACTGACCGCTTTGCGCGACGAAGGCAAGATCGGTGAGGTTGGAGTATCCAATTTCTCTCCTGACCAGCACCGAGCCCTGGCCAAACATCTCCCGTTTGCAATCGTGTCGTCGCAATTCGAATACTCGGCGTACCGCACAACTCCCATGCGAGACGGCACGCTCGACTTATGTATGGCCGAGGACGCCACACCCATGGCCTGGAGCCCGCTGGCCGGCGGTCGGATCGCTACCGGCACCGACATGCCCAAGCCGCTCATCGCAACAATCGATCGACTGGCAGAGCGCGAAGGAGTCGACCGAGCGACGCTTGCTTCAGCCTTCGTTTTGGCTCACCCGAGCCGACCGATCGTGTTGATCGGGAGTCAGAACCTCGAACGATTGCGCGCCGCTCCCGCGGCCCTCGACGTGGTTCTCGACCGAAACGACTGTTACGACCTAATAGAAGCCTCCGAAGGGGTGCCTTTGCCATGACGATCGAAGTGTCGTGGTTCTCCGCGTTGTGCGATGATGACTACGAATTCCTTGGAGTTCCCGATCCCACGCTGCGCAGCTCGTACGAACACTGCCGCGACATCGTTCTCAACGCCGACCGGCACGGCTTCGACAACATCTTGTTGCCATCGGGCTACACCCTCGGCATCGACACCGTCGCCTTCGCCAGCGCGGTAGCTCCCACTCTCGAACAAATCCAACTCTTGGTGGCTGTCCGGTGCGGCGAAATGTGGGTCCCCCAGATGGCCCGTCAACTGGCGACACTCGATCAGATGCTTGACGGACGACTCACCATAAACATCATCTCGAGCGACTTGCCCGGCCAAACCCTCGAATCTGTGCCTCGCTACGCCCGTACTCTCGAGGTGATCAAGGTCCTGCGCCAGTTGCTCAATGGCCAATCGGTCGACTTTCACGGCGACTTCATCGACCTGGCTCTCGACCCGCCAAACGCTCGCACCGTTTCGGGAACGGCGCCGCCGTTCTACTTCGGAGGCGTCAGCGAACCGGCACGCGAATGCGCGGCCCAAGGCGCCGACGTGTACCTCATGTGGCCCGATACCGAACCCGAAGTTGCCGGCATCATTGCCGACATGCGCCGCCGCGCCGACCACCACGGTCGCAGCCTTCGGTTCGGTTATCGCAGCCACGTTGTGGTCCGAGAGACCGAGGCCGAAGCGCGAGACGCGGCCAACCGGCTATTGAGCCGCCTCGATCAACAAGAAGGCGAACGGATCCGCGCCCAGTCGCTCGACTCCAAGTCGGTAGGAGTGCAACGTCAGACCGCGCTGCGCGATCTATCTGACGACGGGTTTGTCGAACCGCAACTTTGGACCGGTATCGGCCGGGCCCGAAGCGGTTGCGGCGCAGCCATTGTTGGCGACCCCGACCAAGTTCTCAACAAGCTCCGACGCTACGAGGAAATGGGGATTGACGCCTTCATCTTGTCGGGATACCCCCATCTTGGCGAAGCGGACTTGTTCGCAGAGTACGTGCTGCCCCAACTCGACCACGCCCCTCTGACCTCTCGCTAATTAGCGGATTGCCTCTCCAGAGTCGGGATCGAATACGTGGGCGTTTTCGACGTTTACGTTGACCTTGACCTGATCACCCACTCGCACCGTTGATGCCGGGTCGAACCGGCCGGCGATGCGGTGCTCGATTGTGCTGGTGGGTTGATCCTCGCCGAGATCGTCGGCGTCTTCGACCCTAACGGTGCTGAGCCCCGCGTCGAGGTAAACGATTTTCTCGAAACCCAACGCTTCGACGTCGACCGCAGTCGCCATGATCGACTGGTCGTCGGGATGCCCATCACGAAAACCGGCGTCCTGGAGCTCCTTTGGACGAAGCCCAAACACGAGCGGACGATCCAGGTGGCTCTCCAGCACTGGCGTCCGAGCCAGCAAACCTGCCGCGTCCAGGCTTTGGGCGCCCAGATCGAGCGTGAGCCGATCGCCTTCGCGAACCAGACGACCCTCGAGCAGGTTCATGGACGGCGAACCAATAAAGGCAGCCACGAACAGGTTCTCGGGTTTATCAAACAGATTTTGGGGCGGAGCGACTTGCTGCAGCACTCCATGGTTGATCACCGCGACTCGGTCAGCCATGGTCATTGCTTCGACTTGGTCATGAGTGACGTAGAACGCCGTTACACCCACCTCGCGTTGGATGCGGGTGATCTCGCCACGAGTCTGCACTCGAAGTTTCGCGTCAAGGTTTGAGAGCGGCTCATCGAGCAAAAACACCCTGGGCCGACGCACGATCGCTCGACCCATTGCGACACGTTGACGTTGACCGCCGGAGAGCTGACCTGGCTTTCGATCTAGCAGGTCGGTGATCTGCAAAATCCGGGCCGCTTCGGCCACCCGTTCGCGCAGCTCGTTGCGTGGCGTTTTCCGAAGCTGCAACGCAAACCCAATATTGTCGGCAACCGTCATGTGCGGATAGAGAGCGTAGTTCTGAAACACCATCGCGATATCGCGATCCTTGGGTGGTACATCGTTTACGACTCGGTCGCCGATGGTGAGCTTGCCGTCGGAGATGTCCTCGAGGCCGGCAATCATTCGAAGTGTGGTGGACTTGCCGCAGCCCGATGGTCCCACCATTACCAAGAACTCGCCTTGGTTGATCTCCAGGCTCAGATCGGTGACCGCAGAAAACCCGTTGGGGTACGTCTTGCACACGTTGTCCAGTACCACGTCAGCCATAGCTCTCCCTGATCTACGTAAGCGGTTGCAGCCGCCGATTCATTGTGGCCCAAATGTCTCCGTCAGCGATAGTCAAACCACAAACAATCACACCACGAGCGACCCAGCCATCTATCCTCGCTCGGGTGAACAAACCCACTATTGGCTACCTCGGCCCCGCCGGCACTTTCACCGAGCAAGCAGTCACCGATCAGGCCGATTTGGCCGCGATGGACCTTCGGCCGTACGGCAGCATCGTCGAGGTCTTGCGAGCGGCCGAAAGCGGCAAGGTCGACTACGGATTTGTCGCCATCGAAAACATGATCGAGGGTTCGGTCAACGCCACCCTCGACACCTTGGCGTTCGACTCCGACGAACTGTTGATCCAACGCGAAGTGGTGATGAACGTCAACCTCAACCTGTTGGTCCAGCCAGGGGTACAGCTCGACGAGATTCGTCACATCCGCTCACACCCCGTGGCTTACGCCCAGTGCCGTCGCTACCTAGCTGACGAGCTTGCGTCGGGCGCGATCGAAGCCACCAACTCCACCGCCGACGCGGCTCGCGAACTGGCCGAGAGCCAACGGCGCGACACCGCGGCTATTGCCCCTCAACGCTCCGCCGAGGTCTACGGCCTCGAGGTGTTGGCCGCCGGCATCGAAGACCACCCCGAGAACCAAACTCGGTTCGTGCTCGTCGGGCGTGACGGGATCACTCCGGCGTCCGGTCACGACAAAACGTCGATCCTCATTTACCAACGCGAAGACGCGCCGGGGTCATTGGTGGGCATCCTCCACGAATTCGCGGCCCGCTCGATCAACCTCACCCGTCTCGAAAGCCGGCCAACCCGCAAAGGTCTCGGCGACTACTGCTTCTTGGCCGACTGCGAAGGTCATATTGCTGACGAGGTTGTGGGCGACGCGTTGCGCAACATCCACATGAAACAAGGCAATGTGAAATTTCTCGGGTCGTACCCGTCAAGCTACGGCACCGCCGAACAACAAAGCTCGAACCGCGAAGGCGTCGCTCGCGCCGACAACTGGCTGGCTGCATTGCGCGATCAGATCCAGTAAAAGCACAGTTATGGCAGATCCAGTAAAACACCGTCATGGCTGACAACCCCGGAGGCGGCTTCTACGCAAAGGCTTATGGACTGAGCGAGCAGGACACGCCGCAGTACTACGCCGACTGGGCCTCGACCTACGACCACGAGCTCGTCAACGGCAAAGGATACGCGATGCCTCGCCGCTGCGCCGAGGCAATCGATCAGTACGTACCCGACCGCGACACCATCATTGCCGATCTTGGTTGCGGCACCGGCCTCCTGGGTGGTCGGCTCAAGCAGTTGGGTTACACCATCATCGATGGCGTCGACTACTCACCCGAGATGCTGACCGAAGCGGCCAAAACCGGGGCCTACCGGATGCTCGCCGAAGCAAACCTCAACGAACCATTTGCGGCCGCCGACGGCACCTACGGTGCAGTCGCCGTGATGGGCGTGTTCAGCTTCGGGCACGTCTACCCCGCGGCCCTCGACGAGATGAGACGCATCGTCGAGCCGAGCGGCCACATCATCATCGGCGTGAACGAGAAGTTCGTCGAAGAGGGTTCGCTGACCGCCAAACTCGACCAGATGGTGGCCGATCATTTGATCGAACTAGTGGCCGACGAATACGGCGACCACATGCCGGGGTCGGGAGTAAACGGCTGGGTGTACGTGGCGCGCCGAGTGGGCTAAGCCCGCTAGCGCCAACCGCGGTACGACGATCGTCGAATCCACGGTCGGCTGGCGAACCGCCACCGCGGCGAACGCGCCGGCACAATAGCCAGATCGGGTTGCGGTCGCAGCGCTTCGTAGGCGGCAAGAATCGCGGCCAATTCTTCCTCGGTCGGTTCGGGCGAAACGTCGATGGTCATGGTTACAGCGGCACGTTGCCGTGTTTGCGCTCGGGCAACTCTTCGCGTTTAGAAGCCAGCAACGCGAACCCGGCAATCAGCTTCTTGCGAGTCTCGGCCGGCTCGATCACGTCGTCGACGTAGCCCCGTTCGGCGGCTAGGTAAGGGTTGGCAAGGCGATGCGTGTAGTCCTCCACCAGTTCGGCACGACGCGCAACGGGGTCGGCCGCATCGGCCAACTCGCGACGGTTGATGATCTCGACTGCACCCTGAGGACCCATCACCGCGATCTCGGCGGTCGGCCAGGCGTACGACAGATCGCAGCCCACCCCTTTGGAATCCATCACTACGTAAGCACCGCCGTAGGCCTTGCGAGTAATGACCTGGATGCGCGGTACCGAAGCCTCGCAGTAGGCGTACAGAAGCTTGGCACCGTGGCGAATAATCCCTCCGTATTCCTGATCGACGCCCGGCAAAAACCCCGGCACATCGACAAGGGTGAGCAACGGGATATTGAACGCGTCGCAGGTGCGAACGAAGCGGGCGGCCTTTTCGGCCGATTCGATATCGAGCACTCCGGCCAGCATCAGTGGCTGGTTGCCCACGACCCCGACGGTGCGGCCATCGAGGCGACCGAACCCGCACACGATGCTTCGAGCCCAAGCGGCGTGATATTCCATGAAATCGCCGTCGTCGACCAGCGACGTGATGACGCTCTTCATGTCGTAAGGAACGTTGGGGCTTTCGGGCAACAACGTGTCGAGTTCGGGGCACAGCCGCTCGGGGTCATCGGTTGATTCGATGATCGGCGTCTGCTCCAAGTTGTTCTCGGGCAGGTAGCCAAGCAGCTCACGAACCTGATCGAGCACCTCTTCTTCGGAACCGGCCACAAAAGAGGCCACACCGGACTTGGTGCTGTGCGAACCAGCCCCTCCTAGCTCCTCGAGGGTGACGTCTTCGCCGGTGACCGTCTTGACGACGTCAGGGCCGGTGATGAACATATGCGACTTTTCACGCACCATGAAGATGAAGTCGGTCATGGCTGGGCTGTAAACCGCGCCACCCGCGCACGGACCGAGAATCACCGAGATCTGAGGGATCACCCCCGACGCTTGAACGTTTCGGTAGAAGATGCCGCCGTAACCATCGAGGGACACCACTCCCTCTTGGATGCGGGCACCGGCACCGTCGTTAAGACCGATCATCGGCGCTCCGGTAGCCAACGCAAGATCCATGACCTTGTGCAGTTTCTCGGCAAACACTTCGCCCAGCGCGCCGCCCATAACCGTGAAGTCTTGGGAGAACACGAAGACCTTGCGGCCGTTGACGGTGCCCCAACCGGTTATCACGCCATCGGTGTAGGGACGCTCGTCGAGTCCGGCTTCGTGAGCACGGTGACGGGCCAACATGTCGAGTTCGTGGAACGAACCAGGGTCGAGGAAGTAGTCGATGCGTTCGCGCGCCAACAACTTGCCTTTGTCGTGTTGGCGCTGCACCGAGCGCTCGGAGCCGGCGTGCACCGCGGCATCCTTGCGTTCGCGAAGATCGTCGAGCTTTTGTTGCATCGAGGGTTCAACCACGGGGCGAATCTAGCCCGGCGGACCCGCCATCACCGTGTTGAAGAGATCGTTGAGGTCAGCCACCGCTGGCCAGGAGTGCATCGCCCAGGTGGCAGTGTCGCGAACAAAGTCGGGTGGAAGCTCGCCCGGGGTTGTTTTGACGGCGACATCGAAGCCGTCAAGAGAGCCCCGAATCGTGACGATCTCATCCAGTGCTCGGTTGTATTGATCGGCGTCCATGTCGATCGGGAACAGACCGTCGAATCGTGCGGCTCGGCGCACCGGTTTGCCGGCGCCGCCACGAGCCGCGAACCACATCGGCGGCCGAGGGGCCTGCACGGGACGCGGCTCGAGAACCACCCCATCAACGGTGAAGTGGCCCTCGTGAGTCGCCACCAACTCACCCTCGAATAGTGCGGCCAACAGATCGGCCCCTTCGTCGAGCATCGCGCCACGGGTGCGGGGGTCGGTGACCTCGTCGAAACGGGTGAACTCACCGCCGGAGTCGACACCAAGCCCCAATCCCACCGTGATCCGCCCCTGGCTCAGCAGATCTACCGTCAAGATCTCGCGGGCCAACTTGATCGGTCGCCGACGCGGCAACGGAGTAACCATCGGGCCGAGCCGCAGCGTTTCGGTGGCCTGCGCCAACGCGCCCATGACCACCCAAGGGTCGAGAATTTCGTTGCTTTCCGGCCGCAAGATGTGATCCCACAAGAACAACCCATCCCATCCGCAGTCTTCGGCCGCGGTCGCCAACTCGATGAGACGGTGCGGTGCCGCGAGATAACCAAAGGGAGCAACAAACACAGCGTGTTTCATGTCCAAACCGTAGATCCGAATCGGCTCGACCGACAGTGGACATCCAATCCGGCGATTATCGTCTCGTGATGCCATCGGCCACCGAGTTCCAACGAGTCTGTGTTTTCTGTGCCTCGTCGCCGGGCTCGGACCCCGCGATCACCGAGGCCACAATCGTGTTGGGGCGCCTGCTCGCCGAGCGACATATCGAGCTGGTCTATGGCGGCGGGGCGGTTGGACTCATGGGACTGCTGGCCGACACCGTGCTCGACGCGGGCGGAACCGTGACAGGGGTGATCCCCAAGAACCTGTTTTCCAAAGAGGTTGCCCACACCGCACTCACATCGCTCGAAGAGGTCGGCTCGATGCACGTTCGCAAATCTCGGATGTACGAACTGGCCGACGCGTTCATTGCTCTGCCCGGCGGTTTCGGCACCCTCGAGGAGTTGGCCGAAACACTGACGTGGAACCAGATCGGGATCCTCAGCAAGCCAGTGGGCGTTCTTGACGTGGGGGGATTCTGGCAGCCACTGTTGGCGCTACTCGACTCGATGGTCGAAAAGACGATCCTCAAGCCGGACAACCGGGCAAGATTGTTGGCCGCGGCTGATCCGGTTCGGCTAATCGATGAGCTCCACGCACAAGACCTGACCTATGTGCCCAAGTGGACTAGCGGGGGGCTATCACTTTGAGCGCAGCCCGGATTTCGTCAACAAAGATCGACGGGCGTTCCCATGCGGCAAAGTGGCCTCCTTCGTCGATGTCGTTCCAGTAGCGGATATCGGTGTAGCGGGCGTCGGCCCACGCTCGGACCGAAGGCAAGATCTCGTGGCGAAAGAGGCTGCACGCGGTCGGTATTTCGACCGTGCCGATATGGCCCCGCCGCTTCGCCTCCCAGTACAACCGCGCCGACGACACCGCTGTGCCGGTGAACCAGTAGGTCGAGATGTTGTCGAGGATCGAGTCGCGAGAGATCGCGTCTTCGGGCCGCCCCTGGTTGTCGGTCCAGTCCCACATCTTCTCAACGATCCAGCCCGCCAATCCCGCCGGCGAGTCGGTGAGACCATATCCCAGGGTCTGCGGCCGAGTGGCTTGCTGGCTGAAGTAGCCAGATCCTTCGTCGGCGTAATACGCCAATCGTTGCTGATAGGCAATCTCTAGCTCGGTGGGATCGTCGGTCGTCGCGGGCCGCCCGATCGGCATGTTGGTGTGGATCGCCCTGACCCGCCCCCGGTTCTGAGCTCCGATCGCGGCTGTGATCACCGCCCCCCAGTCGCCGCCCTGAGCTACGTAGGACTCATACCCGAGCCGGGCCATGAGTTCGTCCCACATCGTCGCGATCTGCTCAGGAGAGGTCCCGGTTGCCGACGGCTTCTCGCTCCAGCCGTAACCCGGCAGCGAGGGAATCACCAGATCAACGGCGTCGTCGGCCGCACCTCCGTACTCGGTCGGGTTTGTAAGAGGACCGATGATCTCCATGAACTCGACCACCGAACCGGGCCACCCATGCGAGGCGATCATCGGCGTGGCGTCGGGGTGCGGCGAGCGGATATGCAAGAAGTGGATATCGAGCCCGTGGATGTTCGTGACGAACTGCGGGTGGGCGTTGAGATCGGACTCGAACCGTCGCCAGTCGTACTCGCCGGCCCAATAGGCACACAGCTCCTGGGCGTAGGCCAACGGGGTGCCCTGAGTCCAATCGTCAACCGTTTCGGCCTCGGGCCACCGGGTGCGGCCCAGACGGGCCCGCAGATCGGCGATCGCCTCGTCTGAGACCTCGACAGTGAATGGTCGAATCGATTCGCTCATGGCCGCATGCTCGCCGCCATCGAAGCAGTCGCGCAAACCGAGCCCCACCGGTGTCACCGAAATGCGTAGGCTCAGCGTTATGGACCTACCGGTCGCCCCACCAATCAAGCCCATGTTGGCCAAAGCCATAGACGCCATACCCGAGGTCGGCGACCTGGCGTTCGAGCCCAAGTGGGACGGCTTTCGTTGCATCGTGTTTCGAGACGGCGATGAGATTCATCTTGGGTCACGCAACGAACGTCCCCTGACGCGGTACTTCCCCGAGCTACTCGAACCGCTCCGAGCATCGTTGCCCGATCGCTGCGTCGTTGATGGTGAGATCATCGTCACGATCGAGAATCACCTCGGCTTCGACGCCTTGCAGCAACGCATCCACCCAGCCGAATCGCGCATCACCAAGCTGGCCAACGAAACGCCGGCGGAGTTCGTGGCCTTTGACGTGCTCGCGGTGAACAACACCGACCTCACCGACGAACCGTTCCGCGACCGCCGGACCATTCTCGAAACGATCGGCCGATCCTTCGATGCCCCGATCCATCTCGTCCCGTCAACCCTTGATCGAGCCGTTGCCCACGATTGGTACGTGCGCTTCGAGGGGGCGGGACTCGACGGTCTGATCGCCAAACCACGCGACGGCACCTACCAGCCCAACAAGCGAGTGCAATACAAGGTCAAACACACTCGCACCGCTGATGTCGTAGTTGCCGGCTACCGAATGCACAAGGACGGCCAAGGGGTCGGCTCGCTTCTCGTGGGACTACACGACGAATCCGGACAGCTACAACACATGGGCGTGGCGTCGAGTTTCAGCGCCGCCCGCCGAGCCGAACTGGTCGACACGCTCGCCCCCCACATCATCGACGATCCCGCCGAACATCCGTGGGCTTCGTGGATGATGCCCGAAGCTCACGCCGACGCGCTCATGCCCGGAGCCCCCAACCGCTGGAGCGCCGGCAAACAGTCTCAAAGCTGGACGCCTCTACGATGCGACCTGGTCGCCGAAGTCAAATACGAAGCGGTCCTGAACGGCCGGTTTCGGGGCACGACTCGTTTGGTGCGGTGGCGACCCGATCGGACAGCCCCATCGTGCGCCTACGATCAACTAGAGGTCGCCGCGCCGGTCACGATCGGCGAGGTCCTGAGCGCAAAGGGGTAGAAGCCAGCAATGCCATCCGACAGACAGATCATCGAGTTTCACAAGAGCAAACGCGACAAGATCGCCCAGCCTCGCCCCGTGAGCCACATTTACCGGTTGGGCAACCTCCAACAAGCCAACGCTTTCGCCACCGAAGCCCGCCAAGCGGGCTTTCTCACCGGTCGATCTGTGACCACCGACGAGTACATAGAGGTAACGGTCGAAGCGGCCCACGCTCTCGTAGACGAGTCAGGCGACATCGACCCAGCCTTTGCCACGATCGCCTCGATTGGCGAAGCTCACGGTGCAACAAAGTGTATTTGGGAAACCGTCCGAGTGCGCTCCGCCGGTGGCGACGGCCTCTTGAGGTTGCTAAGTCGGGCCCGGAACCGGACCCGTATCCGCAACCTCTGAAGTTCTGTCAACCTGGCCCGGGATCGAGCTGACCATCGGCTACTGCTTGGTCGATCATCTGTTCGGCGGCCGCCCATACGTCTGGCAAGCCCCAAACAATTTTGCCGTTTATGTCCTTGACCCGATCAGCGGTAACGCCATGCTCGACCCACGATCCGCCGCCGATAGCAAGGTTGAGCAACAACGGCTGCAGCCGATCACAGCTGTAGGCAAACCGACTTTCGGGAGTGTCGCGGGCCTCGTACTCGTCCCACAATGCCCTCAATTCGTGGGCCTGGGTTTCGGGTAGCAAACCAAAGATTCGGTCGGCCGCAACTTGCTCCTCGGCCTCGACCGCGGCGCGTTGCGCATCGTCATAGATAAAGACGTCGCCGGCATCGATCTCGACGACATCATGAACCAACAAGATCTTGATCGCTCTCTCGACATCGATCGGCGGGTCGGCCAGCGGGGCCAGCGTCATGGCGGTCATGGCCAAATGCCACGAATGTTCGGCCGAGTTCTCGCGGCGCGATCCGTCGGCCAGTTGGGTCTGGCGCAGAACCGACTTGAGCTGATCGAGTTCGTAAATGAACCGCAGGCGATCGGCCAGGTCCTCGCTGTGCTCGGCGGCGATTTTGAGGGCGCTCTCAATATCCATCAGGGCACAAAACTATCGAACAAACTGTGAGCGCGATCGCGATGACGGTGTGCTCCCAGCTCGGCACACTTCTCGTCAAACCCCGGTTGAGGGCCGCGCCACACCATGTCGTCAACCGACTCACTTATGGGAGCGTCGAGATCCACAGTGGCGATTCGCCGGAACAACAACGCATCCTCGAACCCCTCCCGCAGGGTCATGGCCAGCTTGGCCGCACCGCGCACATCGACCTCCCACTGATCTACGGAGTGAGGCACTTTGTCGATATGGCCGTACTTGGTCAGCACGGCCGCGGCCGACTTGGCCCCCCACCCCGCGAGGCCCGGGAAGCCATCGGCGGAATCACCAACCACCCCGAGATAGTCGGGGATCGATTCCGGCGGGACACCGAACTTTTCGATAACGCCTGCTCGGTCGTAGATGATCTCGCGACGCCGATCGAGCTGCACCACCCGACCGTCGGCTGTTACGCATTGGGCAAGGTCCTTGTCGGGCGTGCAGATAATCGCCTGCTCGACTCGGGCGTCGGCCGCGGCCATCGCCGCGCCGGCCGCCATGGCGTCGTCGGCTTCGTGCTCTACCTGGGGCCAAACCACAAACCCGGCCAGCTCGAGTAATTCTTCGATCTCGGGGAACTGGGCGAAAAGGTCTGGGTCGATCCCCGACCCATCCTTGTAGCCGTCGTACAGGTCGTTGCGCCAAGATTCGATCACGTGATCGGTGGCCACCCCGATATGGGTCGCCCCGTCGGCGACAAGATCGAGCACCGTATTGAGCACGCCTCTTTGGGCACCGTGCCTTGGGTCGCGGTTCGACTTGGCGTAGTGATAACGAAACAGCTCGTAGGTGCCGTCAACAAGATGAACCTTCATGGGCGGAGCTTCGCACACGGCACGTCCCGATGCGCCATGATGGCGGATGGAATTGGCGCCGACCAGCCTGCCGATCGAAGCCTCGATCGCCGACCTTCGCCAAGCGCTCTCCCAGTCTGGGCATGCGGTGCTGACGGCCGAGCCCGGAGCGGGCAAAACGACGATCGTGCCCCTACGGCTCCTTGACGAATCTTGGCTCGGCGGGCGAAAGATCGTGTTGCTCGAGCCTCGGCGGGTTGCCGCACGGGCCGCGGCGCGCCGTATGGCCCGGCTGCTCGGCGAAGAACCCGGCCAGACCGTTGGGTGGGTAACCAGAGATGACCGACGAGTAAGCGCCGAGACTCGGGTCGAGGTTGTGACCGAAGGAGTTCTCACGGCCCGTCTGGTAAACGACCCAGCGCTCTCAGATACCGGTTTGGTGATCTTCGACGAGTTCCACGAACGATCCCTGCCCGGAGACACCGGACTTGCCCTGGCGCTTCACGCCCGAATCCACTGGGGGCTGAACGCTCGCCTGTTGGTGATGTCAGCCACGATCGACAGCCCCACGATCGCTGCGGCGCTCGGAGACGCCCCGGTCATCGATAGTCCCGGGCGAAGCTTCCCCGTCGAGGTCGTTTGGCGTCCGCGCAAACGCCGAGACCAGTTGGTTCCCGCAGTTGTTCGCGCCGTGAAGGAAGCGCTGAAAGGATCGGGCGACGTGCTGGTGTTCTTGCCGGGCGTCGGAGAGATCCGACGGGCCGAGAGTGCCCTTCGAGCCGAGCTCGGCATCGACGGTCCCGAGATCCTCCCGCTGCACGGATCGCTGCCCGGAGCCGAACAAGATGCAGCATTGGTGCCGCGAGCGAGCCGGCGAGTGGTGTTGGCCACCGACTTGGCCGAAACCAGCCTCACTGTCGAAGGGATCAGTGCGGTAGTGGATGCCGGCCTGGCGCGAGTACCGCGCCACGACCCTCGCAGCGCCATGACCACGCTGCTCACCGTCTCTACCTCGAAAGCATCAGCCGATCAACGAGCAGGGCGAGCGGGGCGAACCGGGCCGGGAATCGCGATCCGATTGTGGTCAAAGGTTGAGCACGCCAGCCGACCAGCCCATCTACCGCCGGCGATCACCCAAGTCGAGATTGCGTCGCTGGTGCTCGACTTGGCCCGCCGAGGCATAACGCGGCCCGATGACTTGCCGTTTCTCGATGCACCCAGTCAGATCGCTTGGGACGATGCAACCGGGCTGCTCCAGCGACTGGGTGCTCTTGACGGCGAAGGCACGCCCACCGAACTGGGCACCCGGATGGCATCAGTAAATGCCCATCCCCGCCTGGCTCGATCAGTCGTGTCGGGTCCCGACCGCTGGTTGGCCTGCATCCTCGCGGCCCTTCTCGATGATCGCGACATCCTGCGCGGCGCACCCCGCGACCTTCCGGCCGATCTGGCAATTCGTGTGCGCCTCATCGACGACCACGATGCTCACGACGACCGCGCTGACGGCCGGGCCATTCGCCAAGTACGCGATCGGGCCCACCAGTTGGCCCGTCGCCACAAGATCGACCCCGGACCGATCGATGTTGACAACATCGGCGCGGTTCTCGCCCGCGGATTCGCCGACCGCATCGCCCGCGCCAAGCCAGGGATCGGCGGCCGGTTTGTCACCGCCGCCGGCCGAACCCTCAAACTGGACCGCGACGATCCCCTCGCCGAAGCAGTGGGGCTAGTCGCTGTCGACCTCGGCGGGCGGCCCAAAGAGCCACTGATTTGGCGGGCGGCCCGCCTCGAGGCCCGACTCGACCATCTGGTGTATGCAACACCCGACCTCGAGGCAACAATCACCGAAATCGAACAGGAATGGGGGATTCGGCCAACTCCGGGTGGAAGCCACCCCGGTTTCGGTACCCGCAACGCCCTACTGGGGCTCGGCCTCGGTGCTTACCTCGAGATCATCGGCCCCGATCCCGACCAGCCCCCACCAAGCCAGCCCCGTCCGTTCGGGGTCGACGATGTCAGCGAACCAAGATTGGTCACGTGGGCGGCGCGAGTCCCCGATATCGGCCTCTGGACCGACTGGTGCCAACAACGCCACGTCAACGTCGGCGAAGTTCATCGGATGTCCCGATCCTTGCCCAACGGCGAACTACTGCAGTGGCAACTAACAGCCGCGCCAACGGTAGGTGACGGAGTCGTTCCGTTCCTGATCGAATGGCCGGGACCGACCCCGGCGGCCACCGCGGCGTCCGGCATCGAACTGCTGGAGTTTGCGATATGCCACAACAACCCGGCGATCGCCAACCAGATCGCCGAGTATGCGTTGGCCCAGGAAGTCCGCAACGGTCCGCCTTCGCTGGCCGCAACCTTGTTCACCCCCGCAGGGATTGTCACCATTGGTTGAACACCCGCCGGGAGTGGCGCTCTACTCCTGGACTAGTTCGATCAACGTGCCGAACGACCCCTTCGGGTGAACAAACGCCACTGTCGTGCCACGCGAACCCGGCCGAGGAGCGGCATCTATCGCCGTCGCCCCCGCGGCCACCATTTGGGCAAGGGCGGCGGCACAATCATCAACGCGATAACCGACGTGGTGAAGCCCCTCGCCGCGCCGTTCGAGGTGTCGAGCTATGGGCGAGTCGTCTCGGACCGACCCGGTGAGCTGAATGTAGCCATCGCCAACTTTCAACAGAGCCTCATCGACACCATCGGACTCGACGATTTCGCGGTGGTGGACATCGGCACCGAACGCCTCTTTGTAGTAGGCAATGGCGGCCTCGAGATCGTGAACCGCAATGGCAATATGGTCGATATGGGTGAGCAACACGCCCGGAGGGTACGCCGACTTGGTCCAGCACTGCCACCATCGAAGCAAAGGTCATGCGATACTGACACCATGGCGTTTCGACCCGACGATCTCGAAGCTGCGGATCTAGGCGACCCCGCGGCCCTCACCAAGCTGCTCCACGATGCCGCCGCTCGCATTCGCGAGCTCGAAAAGGAAGGCGTTCGGGCCGTCGGCGGAACCATCGCCGAAATGCTCGAGCAAGCAGTCAAGTCTGGAGAGGAAATCGTCGAACAGGCCAACGCCGATGCCGATTCGATCCGGGTCAGCGCCGAAACCGACGCCGCCACCATGATCGACCATGCCGCGGCCATCAAGGCCGAAGCGACAACCTTGAGCGAAGCGGCGGCCGCCGACGCCGAAATTGTTCGTACCGCGGCCGCGGCCGAAGCCGAACAGGTTGGTGCGGCAGCAGAAAAGGCCGCGGCAAAGACCACAGCGGCAGCCGAGAAAGCAGCATCGACGATCGCTTCGAAAGCCGAGAAGGACGCGATCGCTCGCTCCACCAAGGTGCTCAGCACCGCCCAGAAACGTCTTGATCGGCTCTTAGCGGCCGAGCGAGATGTGCACGATCGGCTTCAGGCCGCGATGGCCGACATCCAGGCGTCGGTGTCGCGTGTCGGCGTCAACCAGGGCGCCGAACTCGCCCTCACCGTCGAGGACCCTGCGCTCGCCGTCGACGAAGCTACATGGGCTGACGACGCGGTAGCAGTCGAAGAGCTCAAGTCGGCCTGACCGACCGAGTTTCCGACTCGTGAGTCGGGCGACAAGCCCTAGGGACGCCCGCTATCGATCCAACCGAACGTGTCAGTTCGTCGCGCCGGGATGGATTATCAACGATTTCTCAACATTTCGAAAAGAAATCTGCAGAAGACACTTGTAATACTGTTGTCAAAATTGTAAAGTAATTGCAACACGGAATACGGAACTGGATCTTGATCCTCCCCTCCAAATTCCGTGGGATCGAGGCGTCGTCCTGGATCTGCCGGAATTGTCCATACCGCCCGCGCTCCGGCAGGTACAAGACGGCGCCTCGTTCATTTTTCGACGTCGGTGGGACCAGAACCGATGACTTGACGGCCCTCGAGGGCCCGCCCCAATGTCAACTCGTCGGCGTACTCGAGGTCGCCGCCGACCGGAAGACCGCTGGCGATTCGGGTCACCCTCACTCCCATTGGTTTTAGATACTTCACCAGCAAGGCCGCGGTTGCTTCGCCTTCGAGATTCGGGTTGGTGGCCACGATGATTTCCTCGATGTCTTCTTCGCCGACCCGAGTCATCAACTCCTTGACCCTCAACTGCTCGACGCCTACGCCATCGATAGGACTGAACGCCCCTTGTAACACGTGGTATCGGCCACGGAACTCTTGGGTTCGTTCGACCGCCACAATGTCTTGACTGTCCTCAACAACACACACCATTCGTGTCTCGCGGCGTGGGTCGCGACAAATTGCGCATTCGTCGCCGCCTTCGGAGAGGTTGAAGCACCGAGCACAGAACGAGACCCGATCCTTGGCCTCGGTTATTGCACGCGATAGTCGCAGAGCATCTTCGGCTGGCGCTTTCAACAGATGAAACGCCACCCGTTGCGCGGACTTTGGACCAATGCCAGGCAGCCGGCCAAGTTGATCGATCAGTTCTTGAACCGTTGTCGAGTAGCTCACTCGCCCCCCAGTAGGCCCCCGAGCCCGCCCAGATCGGTGCCGCCGCCCAAATCCATACCGCCCAGCGCTCCGGCTTGTCCGCTCTGAAGCTGCTCGGAAGCGTCGCGCAACGCCGCCAACACCAGATCTTCGAGCAATGACATATCGGACGGGTCAATCGCTTTGGGGTCGATCGACACCGACTTGAAATCAAAGCGACCGTCGACATCCACGGTCACAAGGCCGCCCCCGGCCGATCCCGTGACCACCGCGTCGGCGGCGGCCTGAACACCGGCCATCATCTGCTGGGCCGATTCGAGAAGGCTCCCAAGGTCGGGCATGGCGCCTTCGAATGGGTTGGGACTTTCGGCTGGGCTGTCGGTCATGATTCTGTGCTCTCTTCGGTGGTGTGAAGTTCGGCGCCAGGGAAGGCGTCGGTAAGTCGTTCGATCAGATGGTCGGTGTGTGACGGTGCGTCGACAAGGTCGTGGAGGTCGATCTCGTCGGACTCGGGCGGTGTCGGGCCTGGATCGCCGTCTGGCTCGGACTCTGGCTCTGGCTCTGGCTCGGGTTGTGGCGGATTGATGAGCGAAAGCCAGAGACGTCGCAGGTCTTCGGGCGACCGACCACCGGACGCCGGGCCGAGCAGTGCATTAGCCCGACTCACTACCGCTTCCTTGCCGAGCCCAAGATGAATCCCGGCCAGCTGCACGACTTCTCTCGGTGAGGCGGGCCGCAAATCGGACAGATCAACCGCTGGCTCTGGTTGATCGGCGTCGGCCGCGGAAACCGGAGCCGCGGCCATGGGTACCGGCGGTGGCGGCGCAACCTCGGTGGTTGGTGCCGGCTTCGCTTCGGCTGGTTGAGCGCCACGCTTTTGGGCGAGAACCCTACGAGCCGCCGCGGCCGGCCCATCGACCACCGGTTCGACCGGCTCTGCGGGCTCGCTTGGCCGTGCCGAATCTGGAGCAGTAGCCGGCACCGCAGGCGGGGCCCCGGCGGGCGCGGGCGCGGGCCCAGTGGGCGCGGGCACTGTTGTTTGGGTTTGCTGTTCGAGGCGGTCGATCCGTTCGGTGAGCGCATCGAGAGAGCGATCGACATCGGGGCGACAGAGCCGCACCAGCGCAACTTCGAGATCGACGCGCGGATCGGGGGCCTGGCGCATTTCTACTAGGGCGGTACCCAACGTTTCGAGGGCGCGGGTCATGGCCGCGGCGCTCATCAACGCCGCGATGTGCTCGGCGCGTTTGTGTTGGACCTGCGACAGCCGTGGCGGCGGAGCTCCCATCGCTGTTAGGAAGGCGTCTCGGAGGCCGGCCAGTACCCCTTCTCCGATGGTGCGGGGGTCGCGGCCGCGGCCCGAGGCATCGCCGACCGCGGCGAGCGCGGCGCCGACATCGCGAGCAGCTAGGGCATCGAGGATCACATCGGTCGACGTGTCGATCTCGATCGTGCCACCGGCGGCGACGACGCGATCAAGGGCCGACAATGTGTCGCGCACCGAGCCGCCGCCCGCTTGCACTACGTAATCGACTGCGGCTTCGTCGACATCGAGACCGGCATCAGCAATCACCCACCGGACGTGATCGGCCATCTCTTCGGCATCTAGCAGCGTTAGTTCGAATACCTGACACCGGCTGCGAATCGTGTCGACCACCTTGTGCGGTTCGGTCGTTGCCAACACCCAGGTGACATGAGACGGCGGTTCCTCGAGCGTTTTGAGTAGCGCGTTCTCGGCCTGGGAGGTCAGCATGTGAACTTCGTCGAGGATGTAGACCTTGGCTCGACCCGGGTTACCGAGGTTGACCTTTCCGAGCAGGTCGCGCATGTCTTCGACTTTGTTGTTTGACGCGGCATCGAGTTCGTGCAGGTCGAATGATCGGCCTTCTTCGATGGCGTGACAGCTTTCGCATTGGCCGCAAGGTTCGCCGTCCGCTCCGAGGTTCTCGCAGTTGAGCGCTTTGGCCAGCACCCGGGCCGAAGTGGTTTTGCCGGTGCCGCGGGGACCGTGGAGCAGGTACGCGTGACCAACTTCGGCTTTGACTACGGCATTTTGCAGCGCGTTCACGACGTGGCGCTGGCCACGGATCTCGGAGAATTTCTGTGGACGGTAGCGGCGGTAGAGCGACTGGTAGGCCATGCGGAGTCGACTCTACTGGCCCGGTCGGCTTGGTCTGTCGTAAGACGCGACAGCGCCCGCTCCCGGGAGTGGTGGCCAGGCGATCTGCGGCACACAGGCGAGTCCGCTGAGAGCTGCTGCCTTCCGGCCCTGACTCGATTCACGGCATCCCGTTGCACAGGACCCGACCACCACACCCCGGAACGGGCGTTGCGATTATCACGCTACCCTTCTGCACCGGAACCCGCACCGCGGGCTCTAACCAGGAGGGTTGCCAGAGCGGCCGAATGGGCACGCTTGGAAAGCGTGTGAGGTGCAAGCCTCCATGGGTTCAAATCCCATACCCTCCGCCATCGCCGCCGCCTGCCAGGTCCGCCTGGTGGGCGGCGGGTTGACCGCCACCAGCTGACACGAACGCTTCGAGTTCGTCGACGGGGAGGGGTCGGCACAGCCCGTACCCTTGCAACATCATGGTGCGGTGAACGCGCAACGTTTCGAGATCAGCGTGGTCTTCGATGCCTTCGGCGACAACCGAAAGATTCAAAGCGTTGGTCATGGCCAGAACCGATTCGACGATCGCCAACCGTTGGGGGTCCGAGGCAACGCCGGTCACGAATGTTCGGTCCACTTTGAGTCCGTCGATGTCGAGGTCGGTGAGGTGGCTCAACGACGAGTATCCGGTGCCGAAATCGTCGAGCACCACCTGCACGTGCCGTGACCTCAACGCGGCGATCACTTGGTGCGCTATCGCGGGTTGTTCGAGCACTGCCGACTCGACCAACTCCAACACGAGGCGGTCGGGGGCGATTTGTGCTTTGAGGACGGCGCTGGCGATGCGGTCTGGGAAGCTCGGATCCCCAAAGTTCAACGGGGCCGCGTTGACCATCAGCTGAGCGTCTGCCAGGCGGTCTTCTCGGCTGGACCATTCTCGTAGCTGATCCAGGGCCTGGCGTACTACCCATTCGTCGATGGTTGCCATTAGTCCCGCCGATTCGGCGAGCGGGAGAAACGCGCCAGGCATCAGTTGCCCTTCGGTCGGATGGTTCCATCTCACGAGCGCTTCGACGCCCACGAGATGTAGCTCGTTGGAGCCGGCGAATACTGGTTGATAGTGCAATTCGAGTTCGTCTCGCTCGAGGCCGGCTCGGAGTTCGGCCTCGAGCTTTACGCGCCCGACAAGATCGTCACGCATTTGTCGGTCGAATACGGTGAGCCGATCTCGACCGGCTTCTTTGGCGGCGTACATTGCGAGGTCCGCGTCCCTGACCAAGGATTCGGCGTCGTCGTCGCCGCTGCTGATGGTGAGTCCGATCGACGCGGCGATTTGTACTCGGCGACCATCAATTCGCATGGGCTGGACCACTGTGTGATGGATTCGTTCGGCGAACTCGATCGCCGCGTCGGGGCTGTCGAGACCGGCGGCCAGCACAACAAACTCGTCGCCGCCGAATCGGGCGACGGTGTCAGCGTCGCGGCAAATGTGGCTGAGTCGACGTGCGATCTCTTGCAGCACGTGATCACCAACACTGTGCCCGAGGGTGTCGTTCACGTCTTTGAAGTGATCCAGGTCGACGAACAGCGCCGCGACGGTTCCTACGTCGCGGTTCGCCAGGAGCTGTTTGGCTCGGTCGGCGAGCAGGCTGCGATTGGCAAGGCCGGTTAGCGAGTCGTGCAGCGCCGAGAATTCGAGCAATTCATGAGCATGTTTGACCCGACTGAGGTCTTGAGCGTGAACAAGGATGGCTGTGCCGTCCCCTTGCTCGCGCGAGATGCTCTCTTGTACCCACCGCACGGTGCCGTCAACCGCGGTGTAGCGAACTTCGTCTTGGCTGGCTTCGCGTTGGCCCGCAACAATCTCGTCAAGTCGCTGCTTGTGCCAGTCCCGATCCTCGGAGTGTATGAAGCTAAAGAGCAGCGCTCCGGAAGTTTCGCGAGTTGTACCGCCAACGAGACGTGAGAACGCTGAGTTGGCTCTGATAATCCGCCCTTTGTTATCAACTTCAGCTGCGCCGACCGGCGCGCTCTCGAACACATCATCGAACCGTGATTCTGCTCGTTCGACGGCACGGCGCGAACGACGGACCTTCATGACCGCGCTGGCGACCAGGACTACGAGAAGCAACAGGGCGAGCGCTTCTTGTATCTCGACGATTCGCTGCCGGGTACGTTGAGCGTCGAGTATCAGCTCGCCGCTCAGATCTTTTGTGACGCTACCCAGCTGCGCATCGAGCACTCGCAGTTCGTGTACCAGCGCGGAGTATTCCGGGTCCGAGATCTCGGTCGCCAATACGGCGTCGCCAGTGGCAACGAGTTGCTCAACGAGCAAGCTCATGTTGCGAACCTTTCGCCGAACTCGATCGTTCGCCGGAGGAGCGACTGCCACAGTTTCGTGGGTGCTCCCTTGGAATCCTTCGACAACTCCGCCGTCGCGCAAGGCAGCCGTCGTGGCCAGTAGATCCGCGGTTAGGTCCGTGGCGGCTGACTCGATGCCTGCGCTCGTTGCCAGCACGTCGCGCACGTAGCGCACAACAGCTACCTGCTCGCGTGCGGTGAGATTGATCAAAATGGTGCCGTCGTTCTCGGCTCGGTCAAGGGAGCGGTGGCCGACCAGCACGCCGACCGCCGCTACGACGATGACTGCCAGCCCGCCCAAGAAGAGACCGCCTCCGAACCACCGACGTTGTCGACTCACGGTGCGACTACTTCCAGCGCGACGTGCATGCCCCCGGCATAGTGACCTTCCAGGTTGCAATAGAGGACGTAGCTGCCGGGTTCTAGTTCGAGCGTAAGGCGGTCGGTCGCGTCGAGGTCAACAAATTCGTCGGCCGCAACGTTGTCAAGCGATGCCTCGTCGACGGTGATGTTGTCGGCGCGAAGGGGCAAAGCGTCGGCGGCGAATTCGGTGCGCGTTATCACCAACTCGTGAACCGTTGGTCCCTGATTCAGCAAGTCCAGAACCACTTCTCCGGCCGCAATCGTTGTGTCGGTGAACTCGATTTCGAAGTCGCTGAGCACCACCAGATGCCCCTCCGATTCGGGCGAGGCGCCGGCGCACCCCGATATCAACAGCGTGGTGAGCACGGCCAGGACCGCGCATCGATGTCCACCGATCATGGGGGACCATCGGCAGCCAAGTGAACGTTGTTAGCGGCTAACGAGCCGCAACTACCGCGACGTCGTCAGGCGCTGACGGTCAACGCTTCTGTTCGGACAAATTCGGAGAACTCGGCGAGGTATTCGGCCAGCGTCGTCCGAGCTACCGGATCGGCGAGTCTGCCGTCTTCGAGAAGCGAGAACCCGTTGGCGAGGCCTACCGACTTTGCGAACGGTCGAGCTCGGGCCCCCGCAAGGGTTGCCGCGAGGGCGGCACGCACGCCTTCGACCTCGTGGCCGCCGGGCGACGCGCTGACGCTGGCCACTGGTTTGCCTCCGATCGCCGATGCACCCGGTGTCCGAGAAGCCCAGTCGATGGCGTTCTTTGTCACGGCCGGGATACTGCGGTTGTATTCGGGCGTGAATATCACGATGCCGTCAGCGGCCGCGACCGCGTCCTTTAGGTGGCGAACCGCGGCAGGATCACCAGCGTCCTCGATGTCGCCGTTGTAAAGGGGAACATCGCTCAGCGGGACTTCGGTGAGAACGACTCCCTCAGGCACTAATTCTTGGGCGGCGTTGAAGAGTGTCCGGTGCAACGAGGCGACACGAAGGCTGCCGACAAGAGCGATCAGGTTGAGGGGGGAAGAGGTTGTGCTGGGCATAAGCGTCATTATTGATTGTCTAGACAATAGTTGTCAACACATATATAGTGGGACTTATGACATCCTCTGACACCCGCGGCGCGAGCGAAGCCATGCTTGGCGCAAACATTGCCCTCTCGGCCGCGATCGACAAAGCAGCCGTCACGCCGTGCGGTCGCGACCACACCACCATGGACCTCCTTTTGCGGATTTGGCTGTCGCCACAATCGCAGTGTCGGGCGTCGGCCCTCAGCGACCAGCTCATGCTCAGCCCCAGTCACGTATCGCGACGGCTCGACCGGGCCGCCGAACACGGCCTCGTGTGTCGCGAACCCGATCCCGACGACCGTCGTGCCCAACAAGTTTGTCTCACACCCAAGGGGCGCGAAGTCGTCGAGGATTTCTATCCCCGCCTCGAATCGGTCCTCGACCAGGTGTTCGGCACAACCCTTAGTAAGCCGGAACAGGCAACCCTTGTAGATCTCCTCAACCGCGTCGAGACCGCCGCGAGAGAGATCGCCAAGTGACCGCCGCAGTAGAGGACTACGCCGTCGACGGGCACCCCAAATCGGCAGAACATCTTGTGGGTGATGGGCCTGATCCTGATCCTGATCGCACGCAATGGCCTGCGGCGGCTGAACCTCGGTGGGGAGAACTTGACCTAGCGCTACTGTTGCTCGGTGAATCAGCGCAGACTTCGCCTCGGGGCCGCGGCCATCGTCGTGCTCACGGTCGGGCTCGATCAGCTCACCAAATGGTGGGCGACCGAGGCTTTGGCCGACGGCGACAAGATCGACATCGTGCCCACTCTCGAACTCGATCTGGCCTACAACAGTGGCTTTTCGTTCAGCACCGGATCAGGCCAGGGTCACTGGATCGCCTTGCTGGTCATCGGACTCGTGGGGTTTCTGGCTTGGCAGGTTTTCAAGGCAACGGCGCCGGCCCGGACTTACCTGTTTGCCACAATTCTCGGAGGGGCGGTCGGCAACCTGCTCGACCGAATCTTTCGGGCTGACGACGGTTTCCTTTCCGGCAAAGTCATCGATTTCATCGACGTCACTTGGTACGCCGTGTTCAACGTCGCCGACATGTTCGTGGTGTGCGGATGTCTGGCCTACGTTGGTTACGAGCTGATGCTGCACCGCCGAGAACAAGCCGATGCGTTGGCTGGGGAACCATCTGAGAACGTCGATCGTTCTGCTAACGATGACCTCAGTACTGGATTCGACTGACGAGCCAAACGTCGACAACCGGCGCGCTGTTCTTCGCCACCGGCGGCCGAGCCGCTGGATGCATTGGATCAACTTTCCGCTGATCACGATCATGATCTGGAGCGGGCTGCGGATCTACTGGGCCGAAGATATTTACGCGTTGGGCATACTCGACTGGGAGTGGTTTTCGTTCTTCCCGGATTGGTTCAACGAGAAGCTCGGACTCGAACGTCGCTTGGCCCGCGGGCTGGCGTTTCACCTGTCGTTCGGTTGGCTCTTCGCGATCAACGGGCTGGCCTACGGGCTGTACTGCGCCAAAAGCGGCGAGTGGCGCCATCTCGTACCCGACCGCGACGGAATCAGGAACAGCGTTGGGGTGGTGCTGCATGATCTTGGGATCCGTCAGGACGCGCCCAACCAAGACGGCCGGTACAACTCGGCTCAACAACTGAGCTACACGATCATCGTTGCCCTCGGCGGTCTCGCATTGTTGACGGGGTTCGCGATATTCAAACCCACCCAACTGAGTTTGCTGGTCACGTTGCTCGGCGGATACGAGACCGCTCGCCTGATCCACTTTTGGGTCTGTCTGGCTTTTGTTGGTTTCTTTGTGATTCATGTCGTGCAAGTAATCCGAGCTGGCCGTTCCAACTTCACCTCAATGGTGACCGGCTACGAAGTCCTGGATCCCGAAGATGATGAGAACGAAGATGCCTGAACCCGAAGAACTCACGATGGACGAGTATCGAGTCAGGTCCCGCCGATCGGTCCTAACCGGCGCGGCGGCCATGTTGGGGGGCTATGTCGGTTGGCGCAGGCTGCAGGACTCAGCCGCCGACCACAACATTCCCGGAGTGCTACGAGATGTGCACGAGACCAACGAGTCGATCTGGAGCACATTGTTCCGCGATGACCATCAGGCCAAAACGTTTGGGCGCGCGGACGCTTCGATCCTTCAGGTAAACGGCTTCCAAGGAATGCGAAACGACATAGATCTGGCAACTTGGCAGCTGAACGTTTTGGGCCCGGACGGCGAAAGACTCGGCGCTCATTCTCTCGCCGATATCCAAGCTCTCCCGATGCACGAGATGACAATCCAACACAAATGCATCGAGGGCTGGGCTCAGGTGACCAACTGGTCTGGTGCCCGATTTTCGGACTTCATGGATCTCTACGCCGACCGGCTCCCCGACGACATCACCGACGTGTACCTCGCCACACCCGACGATCGCTATTACGTGAGCGTCGATCTGGCCACGATGCGCCACCAGCAAACCTTGCTCGCATATCAGATGCTCGATCAACCCCTCGACGACGCCCACGGAGCGCCGCTTCGACTGGCAACTCCACTCAAATATGGGATCAAACAGATCAAACGAATCGGGTCGGTTCAGTTCCGCCGCGACAAAGGTGGGGATTTCTGGGGCGAACGAGGCTACGACTGGTACGCCGGGCTCTAAACCAGGTCGCGCAACGCCGCTTCGGTTTCGGCGTCGGCCGGCAACAGGGTCTCGAGTCGCAGCTCTTCGAGGGTGATATCGAACGGTGCGCCGATGGTGGCGATCATCGACACGAACGTGAGTGTTGCGGACTTCGACTGCACCTGAAGCGGCACCATCAGGTCGTGGCCGCTCGACCACGCCGGCCGCTCGGGCAGGTGTTGCATACCGGGCAACGACTTGGCCTCGGCCAGCAACGCCGCCACCCGCTCATCGAAGGGTCGTTCGATCGCTTCTCGTTCGAGGCGATGCATCAGGGTGGCGGCGAACTGCGGCCAGTCAACAACTTGGTCTCGCAGCCCGTCGGGATGAAGCGACAGCCGCATGGCGTTGGCGGCGATCTCGAGCGGTACGTCTTTGGGCGCCAACGACGCCAACGCCAAGGCGGCAGGGTTCGCCAACACAATGTCCCAGCCGCGGTCGATCACGTAGGCGGGAATCGATCCGTAGGCGGCGAGCACGACTTCGAGGATGTGTCGCACTTCGTCGAGGTCGGGATCGTCAAGCGAACGTTCACGATATTCCGCGGCGTAGCCCGCGGTGACCAGCAGATTGTTTTGGTCCCGCAACGACAGGTCGAGCGATCGGCCGAGGTGAAGCACCATTTCGCGGCTGGGCTTTGACCGCCCCGTTTCGAGAAACGACAGATGGCGCTGAGACACTTCGGCTTCGGCTGACAACGCCAACTGCGAAAAGCGGCGGGCCTCGCGCCACCGCCGCAGCTCATCAGCGAAGGCTCCGTAGCTAGGCACCGGCTGATCTTAGACGCTCGGGTAGCCACCACGATTACCTCTGACGTCATCGACTCGACCCGGTCAAACGGCGACGATCAACCCATGAACCATTCATCAAAGCTTCGCTTGGTCCTTCGAGCCAACGCCATCTTCTCGACCGTTGCTGGCATCGTCGCCGTTGTCTCGGCCGGTTGGCTGTCTCGCAGCAGTGGCATCGACCACGTTGCGCTGACCCGACTGGGCGGGGTTGCGCTCATCATTTTTGGGATAGCGGTGTTTTCGGTGACGGTGTTTGGCGTCACCCGCCGCCCCGACAACAAACTGGCCGCCGACACCCTCGAGATCATCATCGCCGACTTCGCCTGGGTCGCAGCCACCATCGTGGTGCTCAACATGGTCGAGTTCACCCGCGGCGGCGCCATTGGGGCGATCGTGATCGCCGTTGTGGTCGGCGGCTTTGGCGCAACGCAGGCATGGCTGCGCGCCAAGCTGTTGGCCCAAGCGTCGCCCGCTATCGTCACAGCGTGAACAACCCACTGTCGGACGAAGTACTGATGGGCTTGGCGATCGACGAAGCTCGTGCCGCCGCCGGCCACGACGACGTTCCGGTAGGCGCGGTCGTGGCTGTCAACGGCGAGGTGGTAGCCCGGCGACACAACGAACGCGAGCTCACCGGCGACCCGACCGCCCACGCCGAAATCTTGGCCTTACGCGACGCCGCCGCCGCGGTTGGTTCGTGGCGTCTCGATGGAGCGACCGTGGTGGCCACCCTCGAACCGTGTCCGATGTGCGCGGGGGCAATCCAACAATCTCGGGTCGCTCGCGTGGTGTTCGGCGCGGCCGACATGAAGGCCGGCGCTTGCGGATCGTTGTACAACCTCGGCACCGACCCCCGCCTCAACCACGAGTTCGACATCACCCACGGCGTGCACGCCGAGCAATGCGCCCAGCTGCTCACCGACTTCTTCTCCCAACGACGTACCTAATCGCGAAACCGGTCTTGGATTCGCGGTGGGGGCCGACGTCGCCTACCGCTAGCCTCGTTGCCGGAAGGTTGCCTGAGCGGACGAAAGGGGCGGCCTCGAAAGCCGTTGTGGCCTCCGGGTCACCATGGGTTCAAATCCCATACCTTCCGCCAAACGTGTTTCTTTCGAACACAACGTAGGAAAGACCCGAGCCAACCAGCTCGGGTCTTTCTCGTTGCGCGGGCAGCAGCCCAACCGTTCAAGCCGAGCGAGCTTCGGCCGATCTTGAGGTATGGCCGCGGCGCCCATCGGGCTATCGGACGAGGAACTCACCAGCCTCGCTCGGGTCGCGGGCCGAGAAGCCGACGAACTGGGAACCGAGCTGGCGGCGCGACCCTGGGCGATCCACGACGTGTTGGCCGAACCATCGACGGTCGACGCGGTGCTTCACCCCGATTCGGCGTTCGAGGCAACCCCGCCGTTTGTGTTGTTCGGTGTTCTCACTCGTTTGGTCGCTGACGAGCTGCTGGGATCGACCTACGTCTACGACTGGGTCGGGCCCCGACGCCGCCTCCCCGTCTTCGACGTAGAACCGCTGCAAGAGTTTGTGGTGGCGCCGGGCCGGGTGTTGTTCATCGCTCGACTTCTGGCGTCGATGGTCGCGCCGACAGGCGCGAAAGTGCCGGTCATCACGACCGATCCATGGGCCCTCCTCGATTGGGTCGACGTGGTCGATCCCGAAGCCCGAGTTGAGCTGCTGCGCCGACTCGGCGACGCTTCGCTGTTTCTGGCTGGCGTGCACGCCGACGCGTTGGGCCGCGAGGTGGTTTCGGTCGAACGAGCCGTCAAGATCGCACGATCACTTGGCCGTACCACCGACGACGTTTTGTCGATGGTCGACGAAGGTTCGTCGAGTCCCGCCGTCGACACCTTGGAGCAACTCGGGGCGTGCTGGTACCACGAGGCCCGACGCCGCAAACCCGAAATGGCGCCAGTAGTGGCCGATGTTGCCGAACGCATCCGCGCCGCCCGGCGGTTCCTGAACCACCTGTCCGACACGTTCCTCGCGCCGATTGACACTGGGGTCTTGTTCGCCAATAGCCTCTAGATCTTGTCTGGATCGGCTGGTTCTTCATCCCCTTCGTTGCGACGCGACCAGATGGCCAGCGCCGCCGAAGGAGCGCACCCTGGCCGGTTTCGCCCGATCCATTGGGCGCTGCTCGCTGGCCTTTCATCAGTGTTCGGGTCGGCGTTTCTGCTTATCTCGGTGGCTCTCGACTCGTTCGCCCCAACAATGGTGGCGTTCGGGCGAGTCACGTTGGGGGCCGCGGCGTTGGCCACTCTGCCGGCCGCACGCCACCGCATCAACCGGGCCGACTACGGCTGGATGGTGGTTATCGGTATCACCGGTCACGGCGGGCCGGCGCTGCTGTTCGCCTTCGCCGAACAACGGGTGCCGTCGGCCACCGCTGGCATGTTGATGAGCGCCATTCCGATCACCACAACCACGATCGCCGCGCTGGTGGCGCGGACCGTCCCGTCGAGGCGACGCATCGGCGGGCTCGCGGTCGGCTTCGTTGGGGTGCTGTTGATTTCTTGGCCCGAACTAACCGGCACCGGCGATCTCCTGGGCATCGCGCTGGTCTGCTTGGCCGTGGTTTCCTACTCGGTCACCGCCCAACTGTACGGCCCGATGCAGCATCGCTACGGCGCTATACCAGTCACGATGTGGTCGTTGTGCTGCGCGTCCGTGTTGCTGTTGCCGCTTGGACTCACCGGCCTATCGTCGTCGTCGATCGAGCTACGACCGCTACTGGCCCTCGTCACGTTGGGAGTCTTGGGCACCGGCGCGGCAAGGGCTGCGCAGGTGTCGCTCGTCGGCCGGGTGGGTGCGGCGCGCACGAGCATCGCCGGTTATCTCGTGCCGATAGTCGCCTTGATCCTCGGCATCGTCGTGCTGGACGAAACGATCGTCGCCGGTCAATACGCCGGCATCGCCTGCGCCCTTGCCGGCGGCTTCATCGTGAGTCGAACAAGTCGCTGATCTAGAACCTGAAACTCATTCGGATCTCGTTGGCGCACGGATCAGACGCCGCGGCGTCGTAGTCGGCCAACTCCACAAACCCACACCGCTTGTACAACCCAACCGCGGGATCGTTGCCGCGCATCACCCAAAGCTGCACCTCGAATGCGCCGGCCGAACAACTCCAGTCGAGCAAGGCGCTCACCAACGCCCGGCCTACCCCTGCACCACGAGCGCTCGGCGCGGTCCACATCGAAACCAGTTCGACAAGACCAGCCTGACCGGGCTGATAAGCGCCGACCATTCCGACCGGGCCGCCGACGTCGTCGTGAGCCACAAACATCGCGGCCGAGGACGAACCGGCGGCTCGTTCGGTCCACAACTCATCGGAATAGGCCTGCTCTTGGTCAAAGGTTGAGCTGTAAGCCTCGGGCGAGTCCTCGAGCGACGCCAGCCGAACACTCTTGAGAGCCGCCGCGTCGGCCGCGGTCATTTGTCGCACTGACGCCATGCTCAAGTCAACCATGCGGCCGGTTCTGGGGCCGAGAGATTCCAGGTGTGCGACGAATGGGGGCTGGCTTGCACGGACAAGCCCAGCAACGCGGCGTAGGCATCGATGCCCATTACCGAGCCGCCCTCACACGTCCAGTCAACCGAAGAACAACTGGTCCCGGCCGGCGCCCACTCTTCGAGTTGACCGGTCCAGTAAACGGCGCCCGCCACACCCCCCGCAGGCCCACAACCGTTGGCCGAGGCGTCGGTAACCGGGTCGTCGATGACCACGCCAACCAGCCGACCGCTGAAGTTCTCGCCCGAGCAGTAGATCTTGGCCGCGAACGAGGCCCCGTTGGAGAACCCGTTCAGCACGATTCGACCACAACCTTCGGCGTCGGCCGCGGCTGTCACGATGCCGAGCGCCGTCGAGTACGAGCCTGAAGTTGCGTACTCCCATTGCCGGCCGCCCCATGCGTGGCCGTTGCCTTCCGGGCCCACGATCAGATTGCCGGCATTGTCGGTGGACGTTGCCGCGCCTTGCTCGCCTTTGCCGTGAAGCCGGATGATGCAATCCTCGCCGGCGGGCGCCGCGGTCGTGGTAGGTGCCTCGGTGGTGGCCGGCGCCGCGGTCGTGGTAGGTGCCGCCGTGGTGGCCAGCGCTGTGGCGCCAGTCGTTGTTGTGGCGCCAGTCGTTGTTGGTGCCGCGGTTGTCTCGGTTGTGGCCGGGGCCACGGTGGTCGAGGGTGTGCCGATTACGTCGGCCAGCGAATCTTCGTTTTGGCCGCAACTCGACGCCAGCAACGACAGCGCCGTAAGCACCAAGAAAACGGGTGATCGCATGATTCGCATACCGAAATCGTAGTTGTCAATCAACCAGCCGAGACCGCGATGGGTTAGTCGTCGTCGGGTCGGGCCGCGGTCAGTTCGTGGAACCGGGCCAGGTCGACGTTGCCGCCCGACAACGTAACGCCGACCCGTTGCCCGGCGACATCGATTTTGCCGGCCAGCAGCGCGGCGAAGGCGCTCGCTCCGCTGGGTTCGAGCACGATGTTGAGCCGCTCGAAAGCGAAGCGCATCGCGGCGATGATTTCTTCGTCGCTGACCAACACGATTTCGTCAACTCGGTCCTTGATAACCGCGAAAGTCAGCGGCCCGGCCGAAGTGGTCTGCTGCCCATCGGCGATGGATAGGAACGGTGCAATCGACACCAACTCCCCCGCTTCGAGTGATTGTTTGACATCGTCTCCAGCCACCGGTTCGACGCCGACCACCCGCACGTCGCCGTGGGATTTGGCCACCGTTGAGCACCCCGAAATGAGTCCTCCGCCGCCCACGCACACGACCATCACATCGACTGGTTCGTCCTCGAAAAGTTCGAGGGCCAGAGTTCCCTGACCGGCCATCACGTCGTGGTGGTTGAACGGCGGAATGAGGGTGAGTCCTCGTTCGGCCGATAGCCGGTCGCCGATTTCTTCGCGGCTTTCGGTGTAGCGGTCGTAGGTGATTACTTCGGCGCCGTATCCGGCGGTTGCCCGGAGCTTGATTTGCGGCGCGTCGGTGGGCATCACAACCACCGCCGGAACGTCGTGCAACGCCGCTGAGCGCGCCACCGCCTGCCCGTGATTGCCGGACGAAAACGTGACGACGCCGTTGGCACGAACCGAGGGGTCGATGGCCGTTACCGCGTTGTATGCCCCACGGAACTTGAACGACCCGGTGCGTTGGAAACATTCGGCTTTGAGCCGGACTCGGGCGCCGGTCAGCTCGTCGAGGGTTCGGCTGGTTATCGCCGGGGTGCGGCGGGCGATGCCCTCGAGACGCGTCGCGGCCCGCGACACATCGTCGAGCGAAAACGGGGTGGGCGGGAACTGGCTCTCCACAAAGTCCGACATGAGCCATGACCGTAGCCGTACTCTGTTGGTCATGACCCACCAGATTCTCGTGCTCAACGGGCCCAACCTCAACTTGCTCGGGGCCCGCGAACCCGAGATCTACGGGTCTGACACGCTCGATGTCATAGTTAGCGAGCTCAGTGCCCATGCCGAATCGCGAGGGGCCACGATCCGAGCGATTCAATCCAACCACGAAGGAACGCTGATCGATGCGTTGCACGACGCCCGCTCGTGGGCTGACGGGGTGATCTTCAATCCGGGTGCGTTCACCCACTACAGCGTCGCGCTACGTGACGCAGTAGTGGCTTGCGAGCTTCCGGTTGTCGAAACTCACCTGTCCAACGTGCACGCCCGCGAAGAGTTTCGGCACCACTCGGTGCTGAGTGCGGTGTGCCTCGGCGTGATTCTCGGATTCGGGAAGGACAGCTATTTTGCAGCGTTCGGGGTCCTCACCCGTCATCTCCAAGCCCAGTCGTAGATTCGGGCGTATCTAACGCCACCAAGGTCTTGCGTAACCGAAGTAGTCATTTTGGCCACTTCTGGTGGTCGACTACTCAGAAATCGTTGCTTTCCGCCGAAACTAGAAGGCGATGGAGAATGTCCCCAAGCAAGTACCACGCACGGTGTCTCGCCGCGCGATGGTCACGACCGGAGCCGCAGTCGGCGCCGGTGCTTGGGTCGCGCCTTCGATCTTTACTTTTGACCGGGCTTATGCGGCGATCGGCTCGTGCGGGACCAAGCCGTTGCAGGTCGATTGGAGCCGTTGGCGCAACCAAAACGTGCCAGTTTCACCCAGCAACTTTGCCGCCAATGACGGTGTCACCGTCACCATGTCGATAGCTGATCCAGACAACGTTCAGGACAACTACTGGGACATGCGGGTATTTGGCGGAACGATCAACGGACGCCGCCACCCTGCGATCACCGGGATGTCGGGTGCCAACAACGGCCAGGGCGTCACGGTCACGTTCACGTTCTCTACCCCGGTCCAGCCCAGCTTCTTCTTGATCGACATCGATGGATTTGGCGGGTCGTGGATCGACTATGTCGAGGTGCTCGGCTACCTCGCCGGCGGCACGGCGATCGACCCCAACTCGATGACTCCGGGCGGCGCGGCCGTTGCGGTAGTGACACCGAGCATTGTGGTTGGCCAGTTCTCTTCGTCGTCGAGCAACAGCGAAGCCGAGGTCGACTTTCAGAGTCCTATCGACACGCTGACGATCCATCACTACGACGACACCAACGCCGTTGGTTTCCAGTGGATCGGCCTGCACGACCTTCACTGGTGTTAGTCCGATAAAGCGCTAGCGCGCCAACCGATCGCCGTGCAACGAGGCGACGACATCGATATCGACGCCGGTGTCATCGGCGTGGGTTTGCAGCGCGGCGATTCGACCGATTCGAGGGGCCGCCTCGTACAGGCCGGCGCCGGCAATTACGAACCCCACGCCGTAGATGAGCGCCGCGCCCGAAACCACGAATCCGAACAGGCCCGCGAACGCGGCCAGTTCGGCAAACGCGATGCGAACAAACGTCGCCCGCTGGAACGAACGCGAGAACGTCTCGTTGGTGTCGAAACTCGGTTCGGGAGCGAACCGCGGCGCAAGCAGTTGAGCGAATGCACCTACCGCGGCGACTACGACGAAGGCCCCCGCGGTCGACCCTGACGAGTCGATCTGGTTGCCAACCAATATGACCGGCAACCACAAAAAGAGCAGGGCATTGACCGAAACGAGCCAAACCATCCGCATCGAGATGAGGCTGCTCGAGTTGGCGGCCATGCGTCGCATTCCGATTACGGGAATCACCAGCAGCGGCAGCGTCCGGATCACCTCGCTCCAACCGGGATCGGCGGTGCGTTTGGTCACTTTGCGACGATGACGCCGGCCGTCTCAAGTTCGACGAGAGCAGTCGCGGTGGTGTCGGGCATCACCCCGGCACAGTGTTTGAGCAAGACCCGGGTGTTGAGGCCGTTGGCGACCGCGTCGAGCGCGGTGGCTTTGACACAATGGTCGGTGGCCAAACCAACGACGTCGACAGTGTCGACGCGGCGCGCCGAGAGCCAATCACCCAGCAGCACTGCTTCGTCTGAGCTCGCGCCGCCATCGAAGCCGGTGTAGCTCGCGGTGGTGCGCCCTTTGAGGAACAGTTCGTCGATCACGATGTCGAGGTTGGAGTGAAAGGCCGCGCCCTCGGTGTCGGCCACACAATGCACCGGCCAGGTATCGACAAAGTTGGGGTCGGCACCGTCGCGAGCAAAGTGCGGCCCAGGGTCGACGTGCCAATCTTTGGTAGCGACCACAAAGTCGTACTGCCCGCCGGCCCGGTTGGAGCCAACGGCCGCACTGATCGACTCGGCAACCGCGCCGCCACCATCGACCGCCAACGAGCCGCCCTCACAAAAATCGTTCTGCACATCCACAACGATGAGCGCTCGGGTCATCTTGGTTCTCCAATTGCTATCGGGACCGACAAGGGTTCTTCGACACCTTCCCACACCGTAGAAATCGCGGGGGCGTGGGCGGGCCACGGCGTGCGGTCGGCTTGCGGTATCCGGCTGCGTCGTTCGGCGCAGCGAGCCCGGGCTTGCGATGGGTCGGTGAGATCGGCGACGATTTCGCCGTCGCGTACCAGCGGAACTTGGGGGGCCATCGTGTCGTCGGTCAACTCGACCGGCAAGACCGACAACACTTCGCTGGTAAAGAAGCCGTCGGCGTCGACGGTTCGGTGAACGTCCTTGCGTCCGCCGATCGTGCGCTTGCCGGGAGACAACTTGCCAACGGCGCGCAACTCGCTCAAAGGGTCGGCATCGTCGGCAATAGCGACCAGTTTGTAAACCATCGAGGCGGTTGGGTGACCCGAACCGGTCACCAGGTTGGTGCCAACGAGATAGGCGTCGATCGGGGCCTCGCCGGCTTCGAGTTCGGCGACCCGAAACTCGTCAAGATCGCTCGATACCACGATGCGACAATCGGTGGCTCCTAGTTGGTCGAGGAGTTCGCGGGCGGCTTGACTATCGGCGAGCAGTTCGCCCGAATCGATCCGTACCGCTCCGATATCGGGGCCAACCACGGCTACGGCCCGACGAATACCCTCCATGACGTCAAACGTGTCGACCAGATAGGTCGATGCCACACCGAGGGTGTCGCGCTGAGCGGCGAACGCCGCTTCTTCTGATTCGTGGGCCAACACAAACGCGTGGGCGGTGGTGCCGCCGGTGGGGATGCCGTGGCGGCGCCCTGCTTCGAGGTTGGACGTGGTGTCGAACCCTCCGACAAAACCGGCCCGAGCAGCAGCCACCGCTGATTCGGGATCGGTGCGACGCGATCCGCCTTCGATCAACAACCGCCCACCGGCCGCGTCGGCCATGCGAGCGGCGGCCGATGCCACCGCGCAGTCGTGGTTGAGAACCGACAACATGACCGTTTCGAGAACTACGCATTCGGCAAACGTGCCGGTCACGGTGATCACCGGACTGTACGGAAAGAACAGCTCGCCTTCGGCATAACCCGTGATGTTGCCGCGAAACTCATAAGCCCGCAGCCAGTCGACCATTGCGCCTGGCTGCACCACACCCGAATCAACCAGGTGGGTGATTGTGGTCTCGTCGAAACGAAACCGGCGCACCGCGTCGAGCAGCCGGTCGATCCCCGCGACGACGCCGTAGGCCCGCCCGACCGGCAAGCGACGGGCGAAAACCTCGAACACGGCCCGTCGTTCGGCCACGCCCGAATTGAGCGCGGAGGCGACCATCGTGAGCTCGTAATGATCAGTGAGCAGTGCGGTGGTCGGCCGTTCCATTGCTGTCACGCTACCGGCGCAACTCTCAGCTGGAGATCGCCGCTTCCATCTCTTCTTTGACGTCGTCGGTGAGCGCGTCGATCACATCCAACGTCTCGAAGTTCTGCACAACCTGCTCGACACGCGACGCGCCGGTCATCACCGTCGACACGTTCGGGTTCTTGGTGCACCACGCCAACGCCAACTGGGCCATGGTGCAACCCAACCGCTCGGCGATCGGTCGCAGGTTCTCGACGCGGCCGACCAGTTCGGCGGTGGTCATGCGTTCGGCGAGCCATTCGTATCCAGCCAGCGCCGCCCGCGAACCTTCGGGCACACCGTCGCGGTACTTGCCGGTGAGCAACCCCGACGCGAGCGGGCTCCAGGTGGTGTTGCCGTACCCGTAGTCGGCGTTGATGCGGGCGTATTCGGACTCGACCTTTGACCGTTCGAGCAGGTTGTACTGGCTCTGCTCGGTGACCGGCTTGTGGAGATGGTGGCGTTCGGCGATCTCGATCGCGGCCCGGATCTCGTCGGCGGTCCATTCGCTCGTGCCCCAGTACAGAGCACGGCCCGACGTGATGATGTCGTGCATGGCCCACACCGTTTCTTCGATCGGCGTGTTGGGGTCGGCGCGGTGGCAATAGAGCACGTCGACAAAATCGGTTTGTAGCCGTTCGAGCGAAGCATCGATGCCTTGCATCAGGTACTTGCGGTTGAGGGTGAACTGCATGTTCGGTACCGCACCGTGCATTCCCCAAAAAAGTTTGGTGGTCAAAACGTATGACCACCGGGGCCAACCCAGCTCGGCAAAGGCGCGACCCATGATTGCTTCGCTCTCCCCCGCGGCGTACGCCTCGGCGTTGTCGAAAAAGTTGCAGCCCGCCGCGCCGGCCGCCGCCATGCAATCAATCGCCAAAGAATCGTCTAGCTGGTTGTCGAAAGTGACCCAGCTGCCAAACGACAACACGCTGACCTTGAGCCCGGTCGCACCAAGGTGCCGGTATTCCATGTTGGGGTTGACTGCTGGTTGTGGCGCTGATTGGGTCATACCCGAAACCTAGTCGGCGTGGTGGTGATCGGTGCCGGTCACGATCACGGGCAGA
>CAZDEB010000016.1:41948-52547 GCA_964504305.1 uncultured Candidatus Nemicrothrix sp.
ACCCGAAACCTAGTCGGCGTGGTGGTGATCGGTGCCGGTCACGATCACGGGCAGATCACGGGCAGACTGTGTTTGTTCGACAACCCTGTCCGGCCCGCCCGAGGAACGAGTTCATGAAGATCGGTCTCAACACTTTCGCGGCTGCCGGATCAAGCCCGCCGCGGTTTCTCGCTGCCGAGGCCGAAACTCGTGGGCTCGACTCGCTGTGGTTCGCCGATCATTCCCACATCCCCGTCGATTTCGATTCGGTGTGGGGCGGCGGGCCGGTGCTGCCGTCCTTTTACTACGAGGTGCTCGACCCGGTTGTCGCTATTGCCGATGCCGCGGCTGGTAGTTCGTCGATCGAGTTGGGGTTCGGCATAGCGTTGCTTGCCCAACGAGACATCATCCAGTTCGCCAAGTCACTCGTTTCTCTCGACGCTTTCAGCGGCGGTCGGGTCCACGTTGGAGTGGGCGGCGGGTGGCTGCTCGAAGAGATGGCCAATCACGGCACCGATCCGAGCACTCGCTTTCGGCGCATGCGCGAATCGGTCGAGGCGCTTCGCGTAATGCTCACCGAAGAGAAGGCCGAATACCACGGTCAGATCATCGACTTCGATCCCATCCATCTACTACCGAAACCGCCAACCTGCCCCAAGTTCCATATCGCCGGGGCCGCACCCCGAGGGCTCGAACGGGCGCTGCGTTACGGCGACGGTTGGATCCCGCTCACCGGCCGAGGCAACGACGATTTTGTGGCGCTGGCCGCCGACCTCGATCGTGCCCAACAAAGCGCTGGACGCAAAATCGAGTTCACGGTCTACAACGCCCCCGGAGATTCGGCCGTGCTCGAGTCGTACTACAACGCCGGGATCGACCGCGCGCTGCTAATGGTGTTTCCCGGCAACGACGACGAGACCCGAACCCAACTCGACGCCTACGCGCCCCTAGCCGCCACATTCGCTGATCACGACGAAGGACAACACCCATGACAACCGGCGACCAACAAATGCGAGACTTCGCCGGCAACTTGTCAATGCCGACGTTTGACTCCACCGCGTTCAACGGCCGACGGGCCGTCAAGGACGCCACCGTCGCGATCGTCACTACCGCGGCGATTCACCGACCTGACGATGCTGCGTTCGCTCACGACGAGACCAGCTACCGCACCCTCGACCGCTCCGACCGGGCGTTCACGCTCGGACACTGGAGCCCAAACTTCGACAAGTCCGGGTTTCTGGCCGACCTCAACGTCGTGTACCCCATCGACCGACTCGAAGAACTCGCCGCCGATGGCGTCATCGGCGCGGTAGCGCCGCGGCACCTCAGCTTTGCCGGCAACCAACCAGACGACGTCGCCACGATCCGCGTCGATTCCGGTCCGGCCGCGGCCGCTCAACTCAAGTCCGACGGGGTCGACGTCGTGATCCTCACCCCGGTTTGACCGCTCTGCCCGCGTACCGTGAGTACGCTCGCCCACGTATTCGAAGCAGCCGGTCTGCACACCGTCGTGCTCGGATCAAACCGGATGGTGGCCGAAAAAATGCTGCCGCCCCGGACTCTCTACTGCGAATTTCCGCTCGGTCGACCACTCGGCATCCCCAATGACCACCACTTCCAACGATCGGTTCTGACCGCGGCGTTGACTTTGATCGAGACGGCGACCGAGCCCACGATCGTCGATTACCCCACCGTGATCCAAGCCGAGACCGAAGCGCTGTCTTGCAGCATGCCGCCGCGGTTTGATCCCGATATTCACCCTGCGGTCGACGAGGCCAACGGGCTGCGCAAGGCCTACGACCGTGGCCTCGCCCGTCGCGGCCACACGTCGGTTGGTCGGGTCATCGATGCTGATGGCGTGGCGGCGGCCCTGTTGGCTCTCGATCGGATCGCCAACGGAACCGACTGGCTCGAGGCCGGGTTGCCAAACACCGACCCGATCAGCACCGTTCACGACCTCCGCGCCTACTACGAAGAATCAGCGCTCGAACTGGTCGATGGGCCAACGCCGGGTGGTCGAGCCGCGGAAGAATGGTTCTACGAAAAAACCGAGGCGGGCGCGGTGACCATGACCGCCCGTCGAGCAATGCGCTCAGCCCAAGCGCCGCGGGCGTTCTGGTACTACATGGCTCCTGGCCATCGCCGGTAGAGAACCGGCGGGGTTAGTTGGCGGGCTTGAGGAGCACGACGGGGATTTCGCGGTCGGTCTTGCTCTGATATTCGGCGTAGCGAGGGTTGGAGGCAATGACCTGAGGCCACAGGTCGGCGCGCTCGTCGGCGGAGGCAACGTGAGCGGTCATAGCCTTGTCCCCATCCTTGGTTTTGACTCGCACCGACGGGTTGTCGCGCAGGTTCAGGAACCAAGCCGGATGGGTGTCGTCACCCCCGCGTGACGCGATTATTGCCATCGTGTCGCCTTCTTGCCACGGCGAGGTGAGTTGCACAGTGCGGGCCTTGCCCGACTTGCGACCGGTGGTGGTTAGTTCGAGCACCGGCATGTTGGCCGCGGTCCACCCCATACGGCCACCGCTGAGCATCTTCATCGCGCCGTGGATGTTGTTCATAGTTTTGAGCATGAAATCAGAAGGCATGGCCCGACAGTATCGAGCTTCGATAGGTTTCATCGATGCCTGAGCCGCTCAAGAACGGATTCGACCGCGCCGTCGTCGAACGGGTCGCGGCTTCGGCTGGCGAAGCGATCGATCAGGCGTCGTTTATCACCGCGGTTATGGCCGAACTCGAGTCGTTGGAGCTCAAAGACCGCATCAACCTGATCGCCGATCAGCTACACGCCCACCTGCCCAACGACTACCCAACGGCATTGGCGCATGTGGTCGAGATGGCTCGATCGTTCGTCGGCGGGATGCAAGCCTGGCCGCTTTGTTCGGTCGTCGAACGCCACGGGCTGGTCGATCCGGCCGCGTCGCTGACCGCCATGGAGCAGCTGACCCAGTCGTTCTCCTGCGAGTTCGCCATCCGCCCGTTCCTCGACGCCCACCTCGACCTTACGTTGGAGTCGTGTCGGCGTTGGGTCGAGTCGCCCATCGCCACGGTGCGCCGGTTGCCTTCCGAAGGCACCCGGCCGTACCTGCCATGGGGGCCCAAAGTCCAGGCGTTGTTGGACGACCCCACCATCGGCCTCGACCTCATCGCCGCGCTGCGCCACGACCCCGACGAGGTTGTGCGACGATCGGTTGCCAACCATCTCAACGACGTCGCCCGCCACCATCCCGACCGCGTAGCCGACCTCGCAACCGAATGGCTCGCCGACCCTCGCGTAGAACCGTCGATGGTGCGCCACGCGCTGCGCAGCCTGATCAAGAAGGGACATCCGGCGGCGATGGCGGCCCTCGGGTTCACCACCGAACCAGCGGTCGACGTCGTACGGTTTGGCGTAACCCCGACCACCATCGGCCTCGGCGACACCATCGAGCTCGCCACAGAGATCCGATCAACCAGCACAACCGCTCAGCGCCTCGTTGTCGACTTCGTCATCCATCACGTCAACGCCAACGGAGCAACATCGCCCAAAGTGTTCAAATGGACCACCATCGACCTGGAGGCCGACGCTGCTGTGGTGCTCACCAAACGGCGACTGATCGCCACCGCCTCAACCCGCCGCTACCACGCCGGCCCGCACCGGGTCGAACTCCAGATCGCCGGCACCGCCAGCGCCGAAACCGCGTTCGCACTGACCGACAGCAGCTAGGTCTTTTCCGCCGGGCCTAACCGCCGGGCCTAACCGCCGGCTCTTGTGGGTCTAGCGGGTCCCGCTATGTGACACACTTGCCCGATGGGGTGGGTCAGATCGGCGGCGGGCTGGGGTGTGGCGACAGCCGTGGCGGGAGCCATTGTCGGCACGATCACCGAGGCCACCGAACTCCGATGGCTCGTCTTGACAATGGCGATTCTCGGAGCGCTGTACGGGCTGTTCTTTCACTATCGGGATCTCGCCGATTCCCGCGAGGACTTCGCCCTTCAGGCCGCGGCGCGAAACCCAGCCTCAACCGACCAAGCACCCGCATGGATCGAACAGCTCAAAGCTGGTAATCGCGTAAAGGTCGGAATGTTCGTGGCCTTGACCCCCGAAGGCGTCGCTTGGACGGGGCTACGGAAGCACTCCATCAACTGGGAAGACGTTGACTCGGTGCGAACGTGGACGATGTCGGCCCGTGAGATCCGTTCTGTACGCATGGTCCGGCTCAAAGTCAACGCCAAGACGTATGCGATCCCCTGCTCAAAGCGCAACTTTGACGATGTACTAGCAACCTGTACCGCGATGGTGAGCAGGAGCAGCCGCTAGCCAAAACTAGGAGAAGTACGGCTGACGACTCGGCGGCGGGCCGCAATCGGCAGCGATGCCGAGCGCGGCGCACACGTCTCGCATGCGTGATCCGCTCAAAGTTCCGATCCGGTCGGTTAACACCGCCAGCGGCGATCTCGCCATCACTGCCGATCGTCATCAGCTCATCAACTCGCCGAACGCTGAACAGTCGGGGTTCTCGCACATCGACGGCTCGCCGGGAGCCTCCGGCGGCAGTGCGCTCACCCCGCACGCAGGACAGATTGGCGACACGTCGCCATCGTCAGTCTCATCCCACAGGTCACTCATGGCGTCAGTCTCGCGGGCACGGCGCTCTTCCACAGCAATAAGGGCGCGAAGTGACGGGTTGACATATTGTCCGTGGTCATGGCGTACTCGAGACTGATGGGCGGATGACCGCGGGATCGCCGTTTCTGGATCTGCCGGTGGAAAGGTGGGTGGCTTCGAACCGGTCGGCGTTCGCGATCCGTGACGCGTATCCGGTGAGCGAGGGGCACTCGCTGATTATCCCGCGGCGGCTGATCGGCAACTGGTGGCATGCGGGACCAGACGAGCGGGCCGACATGATCGATCTGCTTGATGAGGTTCGTGCGTCGCTCGACGAAGAGTTGTCACCCGATGGCTACAACGTCGGGTTCAACGATGGCGACGCGGCCGGCCAGACCGTAGGGCATCTTCACATCCATCTGATTCCGAGATGGAACGACGATACGGGCGACCCCCGTGGCGGGGTACGTCATGTGATCCCGTCGAAGGGAAACTACCTGCGCCCAGTGGAGCGCAACGGCATCAAGCTCATCGATGGGGTAGACGACCGGTTCTTGCATCTTGAGTTGACTCGATTGTTCGATAGTCGCCGTTTCGACCGGATCGACCTGGTCGTGAGTTTCATCATGGCTTCGGGCCTGCGATTGCTTGATGACCGGATCGAAATCGCGCTTGACGGCGACGCCCGCATCAGGGTTCTCACCACCGATTACATGCACGTGACTGACAGCGCGTCTCTGACCCGTCTGCTCGACTTGGCTGATTCGTCGAGCGGCAAGTTGGAGACCCGCATATTCCAGAACCCGGTCGGAGGGTTTCATGCCAAGAGCTACCTGTTTCATTCGAGCGATTCTGGTGACGGCGTCGGGTTCGTGGGCAGCAGCAACCTGAGTCGGTCAGGGATCAACCGCAACATTGAGTGGAATGTCCGACTCGATGAGATAGCCCCGTTGAAGGCAAGTTTCGATGCGTTGTGGGATGACGAACACGCCGTACGTCTCACTCCGGAGTGGCTATCGGCATACCGGTCATCGTCATCCAAGGCGCCAGCACCGCCCCCCGTTATTGGTGTGGAAGAGAACGAGCCGGTGACGCAGCCGATTGAGCCGCGGCCGATACAGCGCGAGGCGCTTGAGGCTTTGGAGGCAACCCGGGCCGCAGGGTTCCGGCGGGGCCTGGTGGTGATGGCGACCGGTTTGGGCAAGACCTGGCTGGCGGCGTTCGACACGAACCGTCCGACTTTCCGACGGGTGCTGTTTCTGGCTCATCGTGAGGAGATCCTCCGGCAAAGCCGGGACGTGTTTCGTCGGGTCCGCCCTGACGGCGAGCTGGGATTGTTTTACGGCGAGGAAAAACAGCCCGACGCCGACGTGGTGTTCGCCACGGTGCAGACCTTGTCTCGACGGCTCGACGAGTTTGCGCCCGGAAGGTTCGACTACATCGTCGTCGACGAGTTTCACCACGCGGCTGCGGAGACCTATCGCCGGGTGATCGACCACTTCCGCCCGAAGTTCCTGCTTGGTCTCACGGCAACACCAGACCGTTTGGATGGTGCCGACCTGCTGGTGTTGAGCGGCGACAATGTCGCGTTCGAGTGCGGGATGGGAGAGGGCATTGCTCGCGGTGAGCTGGCCCCGTTCGAATATTGGGGCATCAAGGATGTGGTCGACTACGAGCCGATCCCGTGGCGCAACTCGAAGTTCGATCCCGAGATGCTCGTGGCGGCGGTTCAGACCCGGGAACGGGCCGCGCACGCTCTTGCCGAGTGGCGGCAGAAGGCCGACGTGGCCACGCTCGCGTTCTGCTGTTCGATCACCCACGCCGATTTCATGGCCGAGTACTTCATGGAGCATGGCGTGGCGGCGGTGGCGGTTCACAGCGGCGACACGTCGGCCCCTCGCCGAGCAGCGGTCGAACAGCTCCAGAGCGGCGCGGTGAAGGTGATTTTCACGGTCGACGTGTTCAACGAGGGAGTCGACATACCGGAGATCGGCGCGGTGATGATGCTGCGCCCCACCAACTCGACGGTGATCTTTCTGCAGCAGATGGGCCGTGGTCTACGAACCGCTGCAGGCAAGACCAACCTCCAGGTGATCGACTTCGTCGGCAACCACAAGAGCTTCCTGATGAAGCCGAGAGTACTGCTCGGTTTGGGCCCGACCGGCCGGGTGCCGCCGAGGATCGCCGACGCCCTCGAGAGCGGCGCACTCGAGCTTCCGCCGGGATGTTCGGTCAACTTCGATCTGGAACTGATCGCCATGTTCCGCGAGATGACGGCCGGAACCAAGCCGGCCGTGGAGTCGTTCTGCCGGGACTTCGCCGAGGAGATGGATCGCCGACCGACGGCGCTGCAGGCTCATCGGGCCGGGTTCAACCCGACGAGCGTTCGCAGCGGCTACGGGAGCTGGCACGGGTTCCTCGACTCGCTCGATCTGCTGCTGCCCGAGGAGCAACTTGTGCTCGGTCGCCATGAGGACGTGTTGCGGAGGTTTGAGACAGAGAGCGTCACGAGGTCATACAAATTGGTGACTCTCACGGCGCTGCTTCGAGCCGATCGGCTCCGAGCGGGAATGAACGTGGCCGAGCTGGCTGCGGAATCGCTGGAGTTGGTGAGGAACGACCCGCGGCTGGTGGCCGACATCGGCGACAAGACCATCGACCCGGCCACTGTCTCGGCGGCCAAATGGGAGACTTTCTGGCGCAAGTGGCCGATTGATCATCTCACCGGCGACGGGAAGCCGTTTCGATTCGACGGTGACCGGATCGTGCCGGCCTTCCGCGTGGATGACGGGGACGGGCACACGTTCGACGCGATGGTCGCAGAGATCGTCGAGTGGAGGCTCGCCGACTACCTCCTGAATCATGCTGCGTCGTCGGGCGGCGTGATCCGTTGCCGACTTTTCCACTCGGCGGGGAATCCGATCCTGAGGCTTGATCGTGGCCGTCACCCGGATACTCCCGAAGGCGAGACAACATTCGTGGCCGACGGCGAGGAATACGTCGGCAGCTTCGTGAAGATCGCACTCAACACGGCCACCAAGGTCGGTGAGCAGGGCAACTCGCTGCATGCACTTCTGCGCAGCTGGTTCGGGCCGTCGGCCGGACATCCCGGCACTAAACACACAGTCACTCTCGAGCAGGTCGATGGTCGGTGGGTGATGAAGCCCGTTGAGGCCGTGGCCGACGGACGAGGGCAGGTGGTGGCGTTGTTCCCCACCTACGAGGTGGCGTGCGGTGCTGTCGAACCGACCGTTGGTGAGCCGGTCGAGGGTTCGGCGATCTCGCTCTACGGCGCGGGAGTCGATTCGTCACGGCACTTCGTGGCGTACGCCCGCGGAGATTCGATGAGCGGTGGCCCGGACCCGATCCTGTCCGGCGATCCGCTGCTGTTCGAGTGGGTGCGTGGTGTCGACCGTTCCGAACTGATCGGGCAGAGAGTGCTGGTGGCCCGAACCGAGGGCCCGGCCATGTCGGCATCGTTGAAAGTGCTGGGCCATGCCGACAGCCGTTTCGAGCTGCGGTCGAGCAATCCCAACGAACCGACCCGCGATGCCGACTCCCACGATCGGATCACCGCCCGGCTGGTTCGCAAGCTCGATCAGGAAGAGATCAACCCGGTGGCCAAGCACATCGGGGAGCGGTTCAAGCGGGACGTAGTTCCGCCGCTCTACGGGCATCAGTTCAACGTCGGCAATTGGAATTCGGGGCATGTATCGCTCGAGGGGGCCGCGGTGTTGTTTGTGACCATAGAGAAATCGTCGGGCATGAGTAGCGGCACCGAGTACGCCGACCATTTCGAGTCGCCGTCGGTGCTTGTGTGGTCGTCGCAGAACAGCGTTGGTCCCGGGTCGAAGAAGGGAGGAGAGATTCTCGACGCAGCGTCTACGGGCACCGAGATTCACCTGTGGGTGAGGCGCAAGAAGTCGGATGTGGCCTTCGAATACTGCGGGCTGGGTTCGGCGATGTCGCATGACGGCGACCGGCCGATGCACGTGAAGTTCAGGCTGTTGACGCCCCTGGCTGCGGAGGCGTTCGGGCGGCTCGGCGGCTGAGGGGCCCGGTCGGGAGAGTGGCTCAGTGAGAAACCGTTGGCGTCCCCGTCCACCGCCTGGCCAAATAGACGATCGCAAGGATCCAGCCGAGCAAGAAGGGAGTCGTGACAATGAGGGCAACGAGCCATTTCCAAGCTCCGTCAATTGCTGCAAAGACGATCCCTACGATCGGCAGGGCGAGCAAAGCCATCAGCGGAATGATCAGCAGTATCTCAGGGGCTCCAAGGTTCATATGGCCCGACTCTAATTCCGGGCCGGTCCGCATCCCACGTGGGCTGCTTCGTGGTGATTTGAAATTGGCCGCAAGGCAGGGACACGCGTCGGAGGCCGCTACGTCTCAGCCGGCCGGTGGATAGGCGCGGTCGAGTCGTGAGGCGAGGTCGTCGATGATGTCGACCAGTTCCACCTGCTCTGCCCAGTCGGAGCGAAAGGCCGTGGCACCGTGCACCGCACCGAGCAACTGCCCGACGATCGAACCGGTCGAGTCGGTGTCGCCTGAATGATTCACTGCGACCAGCACCGCCTCATTGACATCTGTTGTCTTCCATGCGCAGGCCACCGCGATCGCCAGGGCCTCATCGCCGACCCAGCCGGCGCCGAAGTCGTCGATGCGATGACCATCGAGCGGGCCCTTTTCGGCCAAAGCAATAGCGGCGTCTATCCAGGCCGCGACCTCGCGGCCCCTGGGATCGGTCAGCGCCGCATCGCGCCCGGCGATGACCGCGTCCTCCAGGGCAGCACCCGCCATGGCTTGGTTGATCATCACCGCCATCGCTCCCGCTGATACCCAACCACCCGGGTGGCCGTGGGTGAGCGCGGCGGCCTCGCACCCAAGCCGATAGGCCTCGGCTGGATCGGATCCGACCAGCCCGACCGGCGCGACTCGCATGACACCGCCGCAGCCTTTGGAATCGTTGACGCTCTCCTGCGGGCTGCCGGGCACGCCACGACGCAACGAACCCATGCACGTGTTTCCCGGAGCGCGCGTGGCCCACATCTCCGGCCGAGACGCCAACCCGCCCACAGGCGCCGACTCGAGTCGATACGCCTGCCGCTGGGTGAGATACCACCGCTGGTAGGCCTCCCAGATCGACATCCGGGGGTCTCCCCCTGTCGTCTCGGCGTCGAGAAGCCCCTCGGCGGTGAACAGCGTCATCTGGGTGTCGTCGGTGATGTCGCCGGCACGCCCGTATTCAATCTCGAACCCTGTGACCCCGCCCGGCCCATATCGAGCCTCGATGGCGGCGAGCGACATGAACTCGGTGGGCGCTCCAAGGGCATCGCCGATCGCCCCGCCGAGGAGGCACCCCCGGATCCGGTCGAACCGTTCGATGGTCATTGCCCGAGCGTCCATCCCTCGACGAACTCACGCTGTTCGCGTGTCTCCGGGGAGAGGCGATGGCCAGCGCCGATGTCTCCCTTGCGTAAATCTCTCAACACGTCGAGCGCGTCATTTGGGGTTGCGTGGCCGTGGCGAATCAGCCAGCAGCCCACAGTCGTGCCGGTGCGGCCGATACCGCCCCAACAATGCACGTACGAGCAATGACCGTCAGCGAGATCTGCGTCGATTGCATCGAGAATCTCGACCATTTCCGAGACAGTGGGGATGCCGACATCAGGGATCTCGAAACGCTGAACCAGACCACGGCCATCAACCGCAGAGTCGTAACGATCCAGATGCTCGTCGGTGCCGCCCGGATAGTCCTGGGTGAGGTTGACAAAGCGGTCGATGCCGGCACCCAACAACTCCTCGAGAACCTCGTTGTGAAGTACCAACCCCTGCTCACGCTTGCCCGGATACGCGCCTGCCGCGAACCGACCGGGCACCACCCAGTAGGAGCGATGAGTCGGCCCTGTTTCGTTGCACGCCAATGAGAGGTCAAGAACTCCAGCCATGCCAGCACCGTACGGGCCGAGTGTGACACGGGTGGAATCGCCCCCCTCTTCGACAAGTTCGAAACGGGCTTGTCATCGCCG
>CAZDEB010000017.1:0-38188 GCA_964504305.1 uncultured Candidatus Nemicrothrix sp.
ATCTGGGAGTCTCCTCCAACCCGTCCGGACCGGGCATAAACATCATGGCTGTCACACCCCATCGGCACTCTTGTGCCATGACCCCGACCCGCTTCGTCATACGGCTTGCCGCCAACCTGACCGAGGATGGCATCTCGCATCCGGTAACGGCGGCGGTGGCTCGCGCCGCCCGGATCCACGCTTTGGCGCCAAGCGAAGCCTTTGCCGTTCGCCTCGACATCGATCCCCTCACGCTGCGGCGAGCCGAAGCCGGCCGACTGGCCTTCGACGAGCTTCCTGCGGGCTATCTATCTCATCTCGACCAACTCGACCTCGACCTCGCGGGGCTTCGTCAGTTGGCTTTGGCCTACGAGCCGGTGTGTCACCCAACGCGGTCGCGGTACCGTGAAGACAATGTCGTATCGATTGAGACTCGCCGTTGCGGTACTGGTTCTCATAGCCGCGGGCTGCGCCAGCGAACCGTTGTCGTTGACGACTGCCCCGGCCGACACGGCGGACTCCACGCCGCAGGACATTCCAACTGAACCGAGCGAAGGAGCCGAACCCGAGCTCTACTCCGGGCCCGTTCCTGACTTCGATATTCCGGCGTGGAACGGTCATCGTGCCGCGGTTTCTTGGACCTTCGATGGCGGCGATCCGAGTCATCTCGACACGGTTCTGCCGATGCTTGACGCCGCGGCCATCCCCGCCACGTTCTATCCGACCTGCGATGCAATAGCCGACGAGCTCGGCCGGTGGGCGCTCGTTGTTCTGGCCGACACTCACGAGGTTGCGAACTTCACCACCAACGCCGCGGCGGCCGACGGTGGTTCTGATCCGACCCCAATCGAGGAATGTGAGAGGCAGCTAGAGGTCGACCTCGGCGCCGGGGCGCACTCGTTTGCTTACCCCGATGCGGTGGTCGACGAGCCTTACGTCTCCTACGCCGAAGAGCACTACGTTGCTGCACGGTCGGGTTGGCAATGGATTCCGGTCGTTCGTTCCTCGGGCACATCGCTTTGGTACGACATTCCGTCCGTGGTGGTTGGCGATGTCGAGCCCGACGTTGCTGCCGATGAGCTTTTGGCTTGGCCGTTCGAAGCGCTTGGCCGTGCCAACGAGGAGGCCGCGTGGCTCACGTTCACTTTCCATTCGGTGGGGTCGGGCCGCGGTTATGCGGCAATAAGTGCCGAGCAGCTCCAGGCTCTGATCGACGCGAGCACAGCGTACGACGTCTGGAATGCCCCGTTTGGCGACGTTGCTACCAGCCTGCGCGGGCGGCTGGCAATCGAGGCCGCGGTTCCTGAAGCCGACACCGATTCATGGACATGGTCATGGCAGCCGGTGGCGGGCATGACCGACATGGCTGTGGCGGTCGGTGTCGATAGCGGCGAACTGTTGCAAGACGGTCGACTTCTGTCGCTCGACTCCGAGGGTCGTTTCTTGGTCGATCCGCGGGTCGGTCGGCTGAGGTGGCGGCCCTAGCACTACGCTGCCGCCATGCATTCCACCCCGGTCCAAGACGGCGCTCATTTGATAGGTGGTGACTGGGTCGCCGGCCCGCTCGCCGTCAGCGACAACCCCGCTCGACCTGACGAACCCGTTGGTCAGTATGCGCTGGGCGATGCGTCCACTGCTGATGCTGCGGTAACCGCGGCGGCCGCGGCGCTAGATGGGTGGCGGGCTACACCGTTTGCTCAGCGAGCCAAAGTCCTCGAGACCGCGGCCACAATGCTCGAAGCGGCGTCGGACGAGATCGCCACCCTCTGCACTCTCGAAGAAGGCAAGACTCTTGCCGAATCCAAGGGTGAGGCCATGCTGGCGGCCGAAACGTTCCGGTTCCACGCCGGTATGGCCAAGACCTCTACCGAACGTATCTTCCCGACGGGGACCCCTGGCGAAACGATTCGAACTGTCCGCGTGCCGCTTGGCGTGGTCGGTGTGATCACTCCATGGAACTTTCCGATTCAGATTCCTGCGTGGAAGATCGCGCCGGCGTTGGCCGCTGGTAACACCGTTGTCTGGAAGCCGGCGAGCAATACCCCGCTTACCTCGGTTGCCATCGCCCGGGTACTGGCCGAGGCGGGCGTGCCGGCGGGCGTGCTCAACTTGATCCTTGGGCCGGGTTCCATGGGTGGCGCCCTGGTCAACGACGATCGAGTCGATGGCGTGACCTTCACGGGCTCGGTGCCGGTGGGGTTCGGTATCCGAGATGCGGTCACGGCCCGCAACGGCCGAGTGCAACTCGAACTCGGTGGACACAACCCTGCCATGGTGTTCGACGACTGCGATCTCGATCTCGCGGTGCCGTCGCTGGTCGGTGGCGCCATGGGCGCGACGGGCCAAAAGTGCACGGCAACTCGACGAATCATTGCGGTTGGTTCCATCTACGACGAATTGGTCGAACGCATGGCCTCAGCGGTCGAGGCGCTCAATGTTGGTGACGGGATGAACGCCGGTGTTGGCATCGGACCTCTTGTGTCGACCGGGGCGCGGGCCGAAGTAGCCGAGGCTCTCGACCTCGCCGAGCGCGAAGGAGCCGAGGTTTTGGCCCGGAACGTTTCGGCTCCCGATGGGCCTTGCTTCTTTGCCCCTACGTTGCTGGCGGGATCTACCGATTTATCGATCTCGCGAGACGAGGTGTTTGGTCCCATCTCCACGGTGCTGCGCGTCGACACCGAAGACGAGGCGTTTGCGCTAGCCAATGCGACCGAGTTCGGGTTGTCGGCTTCGGTCTTCACCAACGACATGTGGCGAATCGATCGAGCCGTCCACGAGTTGCAGGCCGGAATCGTAAAGGTCAACGCTCCCACCACTGGCAGCGAACTACATGCCCCGTTCGGGGGAGAGAAATCTTCGTCGGCTCATGCCCCACGAGAGCAAGGCGACACGGCCGTCGACTTCTTCACCCGGACGCGTACGGCCTACCTTCGGCCCGGAACCGTGCGCTAGAGGAACCGTGCGCTAGCCGTCGGCAAGCGAACAGGTCAGGTCCCAGACCGCGTCCTCGAGTTCGACTGCTACCGGTTCGCGGCGATCGGCACCCGGCAGGCGAGCGCCGGGCTGAGCGACGATCGACTGTCCCAGTGCTTCGAGGCGGTCGTAGAACCCTTGGCCGCTGTACCCCTGAGGGTCGATCACAATGTAGAACTGGCCGAGCATGTGAGGCGGCCCGGTCGGCGCCTTGAGCGGAGGAACGTCGGCACTGAGACGTCCACCGGTCAGCCCGGCGGCCAACATCTCGACCATCAACCCGAGTCCGTAGCCCTTGTAACCACCGGCGGAAACCAGCGACCCTTTGAGAGCCGCAGCCGGGTCGGTCGTGGGTTGGCCATCGGCGTCTACGGCCCAGCCGAGCGGAATCGGGTCACCGGCTGCCGCGGCCATGGTGATCTTCCCGAGCGCTACTGCACTGGTCGAGAAATCGAACTGGAACGCAACTCCGCCGTCCCCATCGGGCACCGCCATCGCGAACGGGTTGGTGCCGAGAACCTTGGCGTTGCCTCCCGGCGGAGAGACATTGGCGGTGGCGTTGGTGGCCCCGATGGCCAGAAACCCAGCCTTGGCGAATTGCTCGGTGAAGTAACCCAACGAAGTGCACGTGTGGGTTTGTTCGACCGAGTAGCCACATATTCCGTTGGTGCGCGCCGCGTTGGTCGCGGCGTCGAAACCCGCGGCAAACGCGGTTTGGGCAAATCCGAGCTTTCCGTCGACCCGCACTGCGCCGGGTCGGGCGACGGTGATTTCGGGGTCCACTGCGCCTTGCACCCGACCGGACTCGAGTTGAACGCAGTAGGACTCCAAGTAGTAAAGACCGCAGATCTTGTTGCCGTTGGCTTCGGCGGTGCGAATGGCCCGGGCAACCTGATCGGCGGTGTCGGGGCGGGCTCCATGTCGCACCAGCGCCGCGGCCGCGGTCGTTTCGATTTCTTCAAGGGTCACGTGGGGCATGGCGGAGACTCTAGGTGCGGTACCGTCGCATCATGAACGTTTTGGTGATGGGCGGCACACAGTTCAACGGCCTCGCGTTGGTGCACAATCTTGTCGCCAAGGGTCACAAGGTGACGGTCTGCAACCGTGGTCGCACCGAGTCAGACATCCCCGAGTCGGTCGGCCGGCTAATCGCCGATCGCACCGACACGGCCGCGTTGGCCGCCGCGCTCAAGGGCCGAGAGTGGGACTGCGTGCACGACATGACGGCGTATCACCCCGAAGATGTGCAGGTCATGGTCGAGTTGCTTGATGGTCTGGTTGGCCACTACGTCTTTGCCAGTTCGACGGTCACCTATCAATCCAAAGACTCGGCGATCACCGAACTCGATCCCGACGATCGTGGCGACGGACAGATCGAATACGGGCTGCACAAGCTGTTATGCGAAGACATCTTGTTCGCCGCTCACGCCGAGAAGGGGTTCCCCGCGACGTCGGTCCCGTTCTCGATGGTGGTTGGTCCCCACAACGCCATGACTGATCGAGAGCAACGAATGTTTGCGCGGGTCCGTGATGGTCGGCCGGTCTTGATTCCCGGCGATGGCGAGACGTTATTGCAGTTGGGCGACGTCGGGGACCAGGCCGATGCGCTGACCCAAATGATGGGTGCCGAAGTGACGTTTGGTCGGCGTTACAACTTGACCGGTGCTCAACCTCTCAGCCGCCGTGAGTACGTGGCGATCATTGCCGACGTCATCGGGCGTGAGGCGCAGGTACAAGAGGTTCCGGCCGAGACGATGGAAGACCTGTGGACCGGCGAGCGCTCACTCGACTTCGCCGCGCCCAGCGGGGCGCTCAACATCCGGTCGTCTGGTTCAGCCAAGAAGGCCGCTATCGCCGGTCCTCGAGCGCTCTTGAGGACTCGATTCATGCTGTGTCTCAACTTGGTGCAGCAGCTGGCCCCCAACCTCCACTGGTGGGATCAAGACACCACCTTCTCGATCGATCGTCTTCGCGACGATGTTGGTTGGGTTCCCAGCCACACGGCCGCATCGATGCTCGAGCGCACCTACCAGTGGTGGTCCGATTCGGGTCGGGCTGATCACCAATACGACTGGACGGCTGAGGATCAATTGGTGGCGTTGCTCAGCGCATAGGGCCGCGCCACCAGCGCGACTCGTGGGTGTGAGAGCATCAGGCAATGTTTCGCCGTGTCCTCGCGGGTCTAATTCTCGGACCTGCCCTTCTAATTGGCTCGCTCGCGTGGTCTGGCTACTTAGCGCTACACACCGTGTTTGACGAAGACCGGTCGCAAAAAGTGGCCGAGGAACTCATCGACAACGATGCGGTTCGGGATCAGTTGGCGGCCAACTTGGCTGTGGCGTTGGCTCGGGCGCTACCCGAGCAGGTCCCGATAACCGAGTCTCAGATCGACACGGTTGCGCTGGCGGTTCTGGACGATCCTCGGGTCCAGGATCTTGTTATCGAGTCTTTCGGAGCGACTCACAAGGCTTTCCTAGGTCAAGGTGAGGTGCCTCAGACCATCGATCTCAATCCGGTGCTGGCGGTTGCTCGTGAGCGCATCGCGGCGATTTCGCCCGGTGCCGCCGAGGCCCTTCCGCCGTCACCCGACCTGACCGTCGAGTTGCCGACCGAACGGATCCCCGATTCGAGTCCGGTCAAGAACCTGATCGAAACATCGGTTCCGTTCATGGCTGCCATCTCGGTAGTGATGATTCTGTTGGCCTTTCTCACAACCAGCGACCGGCCGTCGGTGCTTCGCCGGGCCGCCCGTTGGGCGATCGGCGCCACTGCTTTCTATTTGGTTCTGGGCTTCGGCGTCCCCGCATTGCTCCGGGCATTTGCGCCCGCGCAGGCCGAGGTTTTGGCGGCTCTCATAACGGCGTTGTTGCGCACGACCCTTATGCCTTCGGTATTTCTTGGCATCGTCGGTGGCGCCCTGTTGGTGGCCTCTTGGATGTGGCCCGACGGATCCGATGCTGGGCGCGAGCGTCGGCAACGGTCACCCGAGCCCGCTCGTCAACCCGAGCCCGCTCGTCAACCGACGCCGGCCCGTCAACCCGAACCGGCCCGTCAACCAACGTCGGCCGCCGCGCCACCGCGGCCGGTATCTCGCCCGCCGACCGAGGCGCCAGCGGTGGTTGCGATCCCTCCAACGACGCATGTTCCCCCTGATCGCCCGCAACGTCGCGAACCACCTCAACAACCGGTCACACCGCCGTCGACACCCATCATCCAAGCCCCGCCCGCAGCCCCACGGCCCGCGGCACCGACGGCCCCACCACCGGCCACACCGACTGGGTCGCCGCGGCCTACCTTGCCGACTCGTGCCGCCCCGACCGACGCGGTGTCTTTCCCGGCGTGGACCCACGACAGCGGCCAGGTCCCGCCGGTTGCCGAGTCTGCGTCGGAACCCAAGATGCTTCCGCCCCGATGGGTGGATGGACATGGTTGGGTGCTGCATCCCGATGATCAGCGGCCGGTGCCGCCCAACGCTCGCTTTGTCGAAGGGGTTGGCCACATTGTGCCGGGCCCACCACCGCGCGCTTAGCCCCGCTCAGTTGACCTGACGATCCATTGCTTCCCAGTAAGGCTGGCGAAGCTTGAACTTTTGCAGTTTGCCGGTGGCGGTGCGGGCCAGTTCGTCTCGGAACTCGACCGAAGTCGGGCACTTGTAGTGAGCGATTTTTTCGCGGCAATGGTCGATCAGCTCACGCTCTGACGTATCGCGGCCCGACGCCAATACCACGAGGGCCTTGACCGTTTCTCCCCACTTGTCGTGGGGGACTCCGATCACCGCTACCTCGGCAACGGCATCATGAGAAAAGAGTGCGTCTTCGACTTCGATCGACGAAACGTTCTCGCCGCCGGAAATAATCACGTCCTTCTTGCGATCGAGCAGCACGACGTAGTTGTCGTCGTCGATGATGCCGCCGTCGCCGGTGTGGAACCAGTTATCAGCAAGCGCCTCGGCGGTGGCGTCGGGGTTGTTCCAGTACGACTTCAGAATGTGATTTCCCTGAGCGAGAATTTCGCCCTTGTCGTCGGCCTTCATCGTGATTCCCATCGCCGGCGCGCCTTGGCGAGATAGCCGGCTGGCGCGATCGGCCGGGGTCAGTTCGTCCCACTCGGTACGGCACCGGTTGATGGTGAGCAGGGGTGCGGTTTCGGTCAGCCCGTAAATCTGGATGAATTCCCAGCCGAGCTCTGTCTCGACCCGTTCGATGGTGCGGGTTGGGGGCGGGGCTCCGGCCACAACGATGCGGACCTTGTCTCGGCCTGGAATTTCGCCGTCCCATTCCGCGGCCGCGTCGAGGACGGCGGCCACAACCGCGGGCGCGCCACACATGATGGTGACTCCGTGCTGTTCGACTCTGCGCAGAATCTCAGCACCGTCGACTTTGCGGAGAACGATCTGGGGGACTCCCATTGCAGTGGTTGCATAGGGCATACCCCAACCGTTGCAATGAAACATCGGCAACGTGTGGAGGTAGACATCGCGATCTGACAGGGTCGTGTGCCAGCCGAACGTGGTGGAGTTGGTCCAAAGATTGCGATGGGTCATCTCGACCCCTTTGGGCCGAGCAGTAGTGCCCGAGGTGTAGTTGATGGTGGCCGTTGCGCTTTCGTCCGAGGTCCACGGTCGCGGCTCGGTCCCGACTTTGAACAACGAGTCGGATTCTTCACCGGCGATAAACCGATGCGGTATTGGAATGTCGCCTAGAACGCCCTCTAGTTCTGGGTCGATGATCAACACCTCGGCGCCGGATTGTTCGACGATGTAGGTCACCTCGTCGCGGCTTAGGCGGAAGTTGATCGGTACCGCGACCCGGCCGTAGGCGCTGGTGCCGAAGAGAGTGACGAGCAAGCGAGCGGCGTTTTGGGACACGATCCCCACCCGGGCACCAAGATCGAGCCCCAGGTCGTCGAGCCCCGCGGCCATACCCGAGGCCAACTCGTGGAAACGTCGATAAGTAATATTGCCCAAGCCCGAAGCGGGCTGGTCGGGCTCGTCATAGATCCCAATTCGGTCGCCATACACGAGCGACGCCCGAGAAAGGTGATCGGCGATCGTAAGCGGGATCTGCATGGGGTGCCTCCAGGACGGTTGTTCGGCCGATCTTGATCTTTGCCGCTGCCGCCGCTCTCATCAAGCCGAGATGACAGGATGGCCCTGTGACAGGATGGCTCGGTGACAGTTCGTGTCGACAAGTGGTTGTGGTCGGTGCGGGTCTACAAGACCCGTACTCAAGCTGGCGACGCGTGCACCGCGGGCCGGGTCCGCGTCAACGACGTCGTCGCCAAGCCGTCCACGAAAGTTGGCCCTGGCGACGTGGTGCAGGCCAAGCGTCGCGATCGGGTCATCATCTACGTAGTGGTCGAGACGATCGAGAAGCGGGTATCGGCGGCCAAGGCCGCTACGTGTATCGAGGATCGCTCGCCTCCGCCTCCACCCCGGCCCGGAAACGATCACGTCGACCAGCCGGTGTTCGCCCAGCGAGATCGTGGGGCCGGGCGTCCCACCAAGAAGGATCGTCGCCAGATTGATCGCCTTCGGGGCCGGTCGCGGTGATGGGTTCGGTCAGCTCACGGGGTTGAGTCCCGATACCAGCTCGCCGTCGACGTACACCGAGGTGATATCGGCGCTGGTGGTGAGCCTTGCCGTCTTTTCGAATAGGCGGGCATCGGTGTCGAGGTCGTCGAAGCGGCGAATGACCCCGCCGGGTCGGTCGAGGTCGACCACGATGGCGTCGAACCGGCGGCCAACCTCGATGAGTCCGACCGGCACACCGAGGGCTTCGGCGGCACCGGTAGTTGCCACCCAAAAAGCGGTGACGGTGTCGATCGCCGCTCCGGGATCGCCGCGTTCGCCAGCCGGTCGACGAGCATCGACTCCGTCTTGCAAAACCCTCGACAAGGTGACCGCCTCGTTGACCTGCTGCAGGATTCCTGGTTGGATTCCCGCCCCGACGTCGGTGCCCATGCCGACTCGTACTCCGGCGTCGAGAGCGCGACGCAGGGGAAACACGGCATTGGCGAAATAGGCGTTGGAGAACGGGCAGTGCGCCACCACCGATCCTCGGGACCGGACGAGAGCCATATCAGAGGCGCTCAGGTGGTTGCTGTGGGCGAGTACGGTGTGATCGCTCAAGAGTCCAAAGTGATCCAAGGCTTCGGCGTCGCTCATCGCGAATCGTTCTTGGGCGTATCCGTGGTGCCAATCCGATTCCGAGCAATGGGTTTGTATTCGCACCGCCGAATCGGCGGCCAACTGCCCGAGGCCCGATAGCAGCGCGTCGCTGCAGGCGGGCAGGAAACGGGGCGTGACGATCGGGGCGACCAGTCCGTGGCCAGCGTCGACGGCGCGGATCTCTTCTATCGAACGGGCCGACGCAGCTACCCCGGTTCGAGCATCTACGTCGCGGTACCAATCGGGTGTCCCCTCGGGGTGGTCCATTGCGACCCGTCCCACAAACGCCCGTTGGCGGGCGTCGACGCAGGCCTGGGCCAGAACAGTTGTTGCTTGCGAGTGCGTCGACGCGAAGTAGACGGCGGTGGTGGTGCCGTGAGCCAGCAAAGTCGCCACGAGATCGGTGTAGACGGTTCGGGCAAAGTGGGCGTCGCCGAACCGTGACTCGAGCGGGAAGGTGTATTCGAACAGCCACTCTTCGACCGGCAAGTCGAGCGCGGTGCCGAGTTGGTACCACTGCGGCGCGTGGATGTGTAGGTCGAGCAGACCGGGCAGCATCACCTGGTTGGCCCCGAGTTCGACGTGTCCCGAGCCGGCATCGATCAGAGCGACGGCGGCCGCCGAGCCAGCGGACTCGACCGCGACGATCTCGCCATTGTTATGGGCAACCACTACGCGGCGAGCGTCGAGAGTTGTTGGGTCGGGGGTTTGGTAAAGCTGGCCCTCGATGGTGCGGTTCGGCGAAGTACGGCTCACGCCGTGAGGTTAGGCGCCTTCGACGTTGAGGTTCGGAACTACTCGGTCGAGCCAGCGCGGCATCCACCAGTTGCGGGCTCCGAGGAGTTCCATGGTCGCGGGGACCAGCAACATACGCACCAGCGTGGCGTCCAGGAAGATCGCCATGGCCAAACCGGTTCCGAACATTTGGGTGATGCGGTTGTCTTCGAGCACGAAGCTGCCGAACACGACGATCATGATCGCCGCGGCGGCGGTGATCACCCGCGCCGTTGATGCCAATCCGTCGGCGACCGATTCGATGGCGTCGCCGGTGCGGTCAAATTCTTCGCGCACTCGACTCAGCAGAAATACCTCGTAGTCCATCGAAAGGCCGAAGACGATCGCAAACAACATGATGGGGATGAATGGCTCGATTGGTCCGGCCTCGATTCCGGTCAGGCCACTGGTCCACCCCCACTGGAAGATGGCTACCACGACGCCGTAAGCCGCTCCGATTGACAGGAGGTTCATGAGTACGGCTTTGAGCGGCACGAGCACCGACCGGAACACGGCCATTAGCAGCGTGAACGACAACAACAACACGACGCCAAAGAAGGTCGGCGTGCGGCTCGCCAAGAAGTCCGAGAAGTCGACGCTGGCCGCGGTGCCGCCGGTGATGTTGACCGTCAGGTCGGTGTTCTTGATTGCGTCCGGCACGACACCGTCGCGCAACCGTGCAAGCGTATGTTCGGTGGCCAGTTCCTGGGGGCCCGTGGTGGGGATCACCTGCATCACAAACGCTTCGGGTGCTTCGGGATTGTTCGGGAACGTGGCGGCAACTGTGGCGACGCCCGGGTCGGCCTCGAACGCGTCGCTGAGCGTCCCGATTTGTTGAGCGACAGTGTCGGCGGGAGTCGAGCCGACCTCCACGGTCACGAGGAACGGTCCGGCGAATCCTGGCCCGAATCCGTCGGCAACGAGGTCGTAGGCCTGTCGGGTAGTGGTGTCTTCGGGATAGTTGCTCTCGTCGGAGAACCCGAGCCGAAGGCTGAGCAGAGGTATGGAGAAAATCAACAGGGCCAGCGCGCCGACTCCGCCCACGACCCAAGGGCGCGCTTGCACAACTCGACTCCATCGGTAAGCAAGCGTCTCGCGTAGTTCCTTGACCGATCGTTTGTTTACGAAGCGACGCAGTCCGCCTTCGTAGGTCGGTACAAGACCAACGATCAACAAGAACAGCCCCAGCGGTATGGCCGCGGCGAGCGCCGTTACGCCAAGTCCGACGCCAATCATGCCGAGAGCGATGAAGCCGGCGGCGACGATTCCCCGGTAACGGCTGACCTCGACACGGTCGCCGGCAAAACCGAGCAGCGCTGGCATCAAGGTGATCGAAGAGATCATGGTGACGAGCACAGTCGTAGACGCGGCAACACCAATTCCGGTCATGAACGGCAGCCCGATGACCGCCAGCCCCATCAACGAAAACACCACCGTGATGCCGGCAAACACAACCGCTCGGCCCGCGGTGTCGAGCGCGGTCACCGTGGCGTCGAGCGACGATGCCCCCTTGTGCAACTCTTCTCGGTACCGGGTCATGATGAACAACGCGTAGTCGATGCCCACGCCGAGCCCGACCATCACTGCGAGCGTGGTCGAGAACTCGGGTCCACCCGAGATGTTGGAGAGCAAGATTGTGGCGCCGACGCCGCCGCTCACGCCGAACAACGCGACGCTGATTGGCAGGCCCATGGCCAGGACCGAACCCGTGGCGAGGATCAAAATCAGGATGGCAAACCCCAACCCTATGACTTCGGATTGGGGTGGTTCGAAGACGGCCAGTTCGGCTCCGCCGATTTCTACCTGAAGACCATCGACGGTCGGTGCGAGCTGCTGGATCTCTTCCCCTATGAGACCTGAGCGTTCGTCGGAAACCGAGGCGGCGAGCTCGACACTGGCAAAACCAACCGTGCCATCAGGGCTGATGGCTCCGCCGGTGCGGCTGTAGGGGTCGGTAACTGTTGTTGACTCGATCTTGTTGGCCTCGGCGAACATTTCTGACATTGCTGCTTGGACCGCGGGGTCGTCCACGCCCTGAGGCGCAGTAAACACGATCTCGCCGCCCAAGCCGGTCCCGATCCCCCCGAAGTACTGATCGAGCACGTCGAACCCATCGGCGGTTTCGGAGTCGGGCGCTTCGCGGATCCCGGCGAACCCGCTGCCGATCACGCTTGCGCCTCCGATCAACAGAACCAGCGCCGCTACCCATAGGGTCAACGCCAGCCGGCGATTCAGGAAACACCAACGACCGATTCGTGCAAGCATCCGACAAGTCAAGCGGGCAAAGCCCGCCGTGCGTTGATATCTGACGGTGACTCTCGGCACGTCGGTACGGGTGCGTTACGTTGCGACGATGGTTCACGAACGGATCTTGGAAACCGAGAGCAACGGCTCGCCGATGGCGGTGGTGCATACCGGGCCGGATGGTGGCGCCGAGCGACGGGTCGTGGTGTTTCACGATGGCCCAGGCTTGCGGGCCTCGACCCATGAGTTCGCCGCCAAGCTGGCGACCGAGGGTTACGAGGTCATGGTGCCTGACCTCTACCATCACCATGGTCGGCTGATCGGGTTCGAACCGTCGGACGTGGCGGCCGATCCTCATGCCGGCTCGAAGATTTGGACCATGATCTCGTCTCTGACCGACGCGAGTATCCAGGCCGACCTCGACGCCGCCCTCGCGGTTGTCGGCTGGACCGATGCCGACCGACTCGGCTGTATCGGGTTCTGCCTGGGGGCGAGGGCGGTGTTTCGCACGATGATGCGCTTGCCGGGCCAGTTCGCGGCCGGCGCGATGTGGCACCCGTCGTTCTTGGCCGACGACCAACCCGACTCCCCGCACCTGACTGCGCCGTCGCTCGCGAACTCGTTGTTCGTTGGTATCGGCGACGCTGACGAAGTGCAGTCAATTGCCATGCATCAACGGTTCTTCGACGCGGTCGGGCCGCTCGCCCACGTGAGCGTCGAGATCTTCGAGGGGGCCGACCACGGGTTCACGTGGCCGGTCGCGCCGACTTATCACGAAGAGGCCGCGACACGGTGTTTCGCCGAAACGACTCGGCTGTTCAGCCGACAGCTCTAGCGCTACTTGTCGCTGGCCAGGTGGCCAGCGCGGTGGCCACCCTTCCAATCCTCGAACTTCGGGGCATCCGAAATCGCGCCGGTGATCCCCAGCTGGGGAGCCTCGCGCAGGCTGCGTTTCATTTCGGCGAAACCGGGAAACGCCGCCAGTGTCGTTACCGATTCCCACAGCTTCACGGCATCGACGGGGTCGGGGACCCGCGAGATAACCGGACCAAAAAACGACAACTCTTGTGGAGTGCCAGGACGGTGGGTGAGGATAGGGGTCCCGACGTCGCGGCCGGTGCGGCTGAGGGCCAGTTCGGTCTCGGCCTCGAGTTCGACATCCCACGAGTTGTCATCGACCGACACCGCGTAAGACTCGGGTACCCCAGCCGCGGCAAGAACTTGTGCCGCGTGGTCGGGGGTACTCAGGAAGCTGCGGATGTCGCGTTCGGCGGCCTGCTGAGGCGTTAGATCCCAGTAGCTTTCGCCGAACGCCTTGACCAGTGCGCCCATCGGTTGGCGTCCGAGCTCGTGACGCACAGCGGCCGCCACCCTCAAGAATCGGAGCCCGGCGGTGTGACCCCGTTCGTACTCCGGGGGGAACTCGGTGGCGTAGTCCTTGTCCTTGTTGAGTAGCCGCAGTGAGATGAAACGCCAGTCGACTCGCATGGCCGTCTGGGCCGCGACCTCTTCGACCCAACGCGAAGTAATCCAAGCAAATGGGCACACGGGATCCCAGAAAAACTCGAGGTCGAACTCGGTGTCCGGGGCGGCGGACTCTTCGGTTGTCATGGGCTAGCTGACTGCAGCCGAGCCGACTTGTCCGGCAAGCTCGACCAGTTCGGGGTCGTGGGCGTTGGCCCCCAAGTTGAGGGTGACGCCATCGAGGCCATAGTCGATCAACTCTTTGATTTGGGCGCCGAACTCGTCGGGGCCGCCCATGGTCATACGCGGTTTCAGCAGCTCGATGACTTCGGCGGGCCAGCCGTGAAGGGCGACGAACGCCTCGAGCGACGACTCGGCTTCTTCTTGGGTACGGCCGATGACCCCCATCACCAGCTTGGTCACTTTGATCTCGGAGCGGTCGCGACCGAGGGTTTCGCAATGGCCCGCGAGGGCGTCGAGCTTTTGAGGTATCTCGTGAGGCAGACAGGTGAGGTTGGACTCGTCGGCGTATTGGGCCACCATCCGAAGCGTCTTCTTTTCGCCTGATCCGCCGATCATGATCGGGATCTTGGTGATCGGCGCGGGCGAGTTGATGGCTTCGGTGACGTGATAGTGCTTGCCGTGAAGCGTCGGTCGTTCGCCTCGCAGCATGGGTCCAATAATGTTCAGCGCTTCTTCGAGCTTCTCGAATCGTTCACCGAAGGTGTTGAAGGCAATGCCAAAGGCATCGTGTTCGAGTTCGAACCAGCCCGAACCAATGCCGAGGGTCGCCCGACCGGCCGATACGTGATCGAGGGCCGTGATGGTCTTGGCCAATATCGCCGGGTTGCGATAAGTGTTGCCGGTGACGAGCGATGACAGGCCGATGGTGCTGGTGTGTTGGGCCAGCGCGGCCAAGATTGTGTAGCACTCGAGCATGTAGTCGTCAGGGTCGCCGATCCCCGGCAGCTGGTAAAAGTGATCCATGACAAACAACCGATCAAAGCCGCTGGCTTCTGCGGCTTTGGCCTGCTCGATGAGCGACGGGAAGATCCCGCTGGGACCACCCTCGGGATAGGTGAAGTTGGGGATCTGGTAGCCGAGTCGAGTCATGAACCCACACTAGGTCTCGATGCCGCGTCATGGGGTAACGACCCGCGGGCGGCCCGCAAATATCCGTAGGGCGTGGCTGTCTCGAAATTGCTCACTCGGCTTGTGTAGACATCGGCGTACTTCTCGACCTGGCGGGCAAACAGGCTCTTGTCTACGCCGGCGCGCATCAGCGGACCCCACGTCGGGTTCCCCTGCTGGGTCGCGGCGCGCGCCAGCGGCGCGATCTGCTCGTCGAGGGCGGCGATCTGGTGAGCGACCTCGTCGATCAAGGCATCGATTTCGGTGTGGTCTTCTTCGCCTACGACCTGGTGTCGACGCTCCATACGAAGCTGGGCATGGTGTTGCTCCAGCTCGGTCTTGGCCAGCATCTGGTCGCGCAGCGTTTCTTCCTGGGCCGCGAACTGTCCGGCGTCTTCGATCTCGGCTTCGAGCTCGCGGGCAATCAAGGCGGTGCGCCACCGCAATACATCTTTGGTGACATGAACATCGCCGAACAGGTGATCACCGACGTAGAGGAACTGGCTTGGCTCGTGGCCGAGCGCGGTTTCGACCATGTGGGCGTTGCCGCCGTGGTAGACCTCGCCTGCTTCGAGGGGTCCGAAGTACGGTTCGAGGTGGCCGAGTTCGGAGTCGACCAGCCGGTAGATCGGACCACGTTCGGCAAAAAAGCGGGGCTTTGCCGCGGCGACGATCACGATATCGAACAGGTCTCGCCAGGTCTCTCCCGTCGGCATCGACGAGTCGAAACACCAGCTCATCATCTTTTGGGTGTACCACCACTCGGAGTTGGTGATCAGCAACAACTGCTTACCGGCGAGGCGTTGATCGCGGAGGGTTTCGATGATCTGGGGGTCGGAGTCGACGAAACGTTCGGGGTGATCGACGATCTGTTGCTTGAGAACCCCTTCGAGGTGAGCGGCTCCGAGGGCGGTGTCGATTTGGCGGTACAGGCCCAGATATGAGTGCACGCCGGGCAAGGGTTTGATGTCGTGGAGGGCCACAAGCTGAGTCCACAATGCCGCTCGGCTCAGCTCGAAGAGCGTGTTCATGAACTCGAATCGATCGTCACTGAGCTCGATAACCGTGCCGTCGTAGGATCGTCGTTGTTCGTCGAAACTCAGAACCTCGTTGCCATGCTGAGCCCGGACGACATAACCGAAGCGGGTGGCTTTGACAAGGTTGCCGAGCTCGAGGTCGAAGGTCAGTCCAAGAGTGAAGGCGTCGGGGTCGAAGGTGAGATCGGCGACCGGCCAGCCTTGCTCGCTGAGTCGGTCGCGTGCGTGAGCGAACGCGGCGCGTTCCCACTCGCGAACGTGATAGTGGATGAGCGTGTAATCCATGTCGTAACCGATGGCGCGAACACCACGCAGGTTCAGAGTCCGGTTGCAAAATATGCCGCGGGCGGGGGAGGCGGGATTAGTCATTGCCTTCAGTGTGACTCATCCGGAGCGGTTCTATGGCGTCGACGTAGTCGGCGAGGCGGCCAGCAATGTCCATGGGGGTCTCGGGATCTTCGGGGTCGGGCGGCGGCCAGACTTCTGAAATCCGCTTCCAGTCGCTCATGGCGATGAATGGACCAGCCTCGGCCTCGTCGCCCAGCACATCTCGCCATTGCGACTCGACGCTGAGTAAACGATCGAGCGCCGCAGTGTTGTCCGGCGGCGAGCGGTACTCGGCGTGGTACCCGATCTCGAGCGCCACGTCGCCGTCGACGCGAATCAGTTGGGCCTCGTAGTGTTCTTTGGCGGCCGAACCGTCGGCGACGCCGAACCACACTTTCAGGCCGCGGCGATGCGCTGATGCGTGCAGGGTCCCGTGCGAATCGCCGATAAACCCCTCGAACGCGTCGAGAACGTGCTCAAAGAATCCCCGCTCCATTGGTTAGTGTGCCTGCCCTGTTACCGACGTTGGCACGACACGTGCGAGCAGTCGACGATCGGCCACCATGGCGGCGCGGAACTCGTCCCAGTCTTCGTGTTCATGACCAGCGACTATGCGAAACAGATCGGCCAGTTGATCAACCGTCGGGTCATCCGGTGCGGCACAAACGGGCGAGAGTTCGACGGTGGCATCAAATGACAAGTAGCTCCAACTGGACGGCTCGGTCAGGTGAAAGATCACTCGAGGATCGCGTTTCATGTTGGCGGTCTTGGCCCGATCGGCGGTAAGCGACACATGAAACGCGCCATCAACCACGCCGTACACGACATCGGATGACTGAGCGCGGCCGTCGCGACGCAACGTTATGAGGACGGCGTGAGTCCGGGCCTGGGCCCACGCGAGAGCTTCGGGGAGTTCCATGACATCGGTCTAGCATTTGTGGGCTGTTTGGCCCACTGCAGTGATTCGTCCTCACTGCTCGGCTCTTTCGCACCGATCAAAGGGGTATGGGCAAAGAATCACTCTTTGTGGTGGTTGCCGCGATGCTGGCCATCGGCGGCTGCGCGGCGCCGCGGTCTTCTCCCCAAACCAGCCCCGGCCCGGGATCGGCTGGTATCGCCAGAGTCGTTGACTCGGCTGTGTCGCCAAGCTCCGACACCGTTGACGAAGCTGATCCGGAGTCGGTGATCAACGCCGCGACGCTGCTCAGGTCTGGTGGCGACATCGACCAGGCCATGAGTGACGGCATTTTCACCCGCGCCGATCTCGACGCGGCGAGGGCGGGTCTTGGCGATGGCTCTCTTGATTATCTGTTCGACTAGTCGCGGTCGAGGGCGGTGGGTCGGGGCGGCGTTGGCACCCCTTGGCCTCGGTTGAGAAGCGACGCGCGGGCAACCGCGCCGTTGCCCCATCGACCACGAATATCGTCGACCAGCGTGTCTAGATGATCGGTAGCACGACCTTGGTCGGGAAACCGCAAAGCCAACTGCACGGCGTCGGGTCGGCCAAGGCCACTAAACGTAATGCCCACCAGCGTGCAACCGACCCGGCCGAGGTGCCCGCCAGGTCCGTGGGGGCCGTCGATAAGTCCGACGAGAAGTTCGTCGGCGGTGGACGTGAGGATCGCGGTGTTGTCGGTTGGCTCAACGAGTGTGCGTGACCGAGACTCGTGTCGCATTTCGGAGGTGCGGTAGCGCACAGTAACGGTACGACACACTCGGTCGGCCTTGCGGACGCGGGCCGCCACCTTTTCGGTGAGGGCGAGGATCTCGCGTCGTAGTTCGTCACGGGTTCGGACTCGGTTGCCGAGTGCCCGTTGGGCGCCCATCGATCGGTCGCGGCGGGATGTGGTGACTCGTCGGGGATCTTGGTTGTGTGCAAGGGCCTGCAGGTGCCCCCCGGCGTGGGGGCCCAGGATCGACGCGAGCTCGGCGCGACCGGAGCCGGCAAGATCGGCGACCGTCTCGATGCCGCGGTCGGCAAGCTTTTGAGCCGTGATTGCTCCGACCCCCCAGAGCACAGTGACCGGCAGTGGATGAAGGAATTCTTGTTCGCGGTTGGGCTCGACCACGATCAGTCCGTCGGGTTTGCTTTGGGCACTGGCGACTTTGGCGAGAAACTTGGTTCGGCCGACGCCGACGGAAATCGCCAGGCCGACTTCGGCTCGGGTTCGGGCGCGAAGGTTTGTGGCGATGACCGCCGGTGAACCGAGGAGGTTGCGGGCCCCTGATACGTCGAGGAAGGCCTCGTCGATCGAGATCGGCTCAACCAGTGGCGTGATGTCGTCGAAGAGCGCGAACACCGCGGCGGACGCCTCCTGGTAGACGTCCATCCGGGGTGAGACCACGATGGCGTTGGGGCACAATTCGCGGGCCTGGCGCCCGTTCATGGCCGAACGAACGCCGTAGGCCCGCGCTTCGTAGCTCGCGGCGAGCACAACGCCGGAACCAACTATGACCGGCCGACCGCGCAGGTGACGGTTATCGCGTTGTTCTACCGATGCGTAGAACGCGTCGAGATCGGCGTGCAAGATCGCCGCAGAGGAAACCACACCCCCACCCTATGGGCGAACAGGTGTTCGTGTCTAGGGTGACGGAATTGCCGTCAGGATGGTCGGATCGAACAAGGTGGCACTGTCATCGCCCACCGGGTTGCCGTAGGCGATCTTCGTTACCTTGGCCGAGTCGTTGCCCGGTGCGAAGAACTCGGCGAAGAACGCGAACGGCGTTCCTACGGGCGCATTCATGTTCAGCAACCAGTCGTATCCGGCGGCTTGAGCCTCGGTGGTATCGCAAGCGTTGTCTTCGGCGAGAACCCATTCGTTGTCGAACTCGACCCAGAGGGGCCTCATGGTTGTCGAGTTGGCTGGGCCGGACGGACCCGAAGTCGCAGTGGCTGTGCCGATCAACACCAGACAGCGTCCGGTTTCGTCGTTGAACTCGCTGGGTCCGGAATCGATGAGGCCGTGGAGAGCCCCCTCCCACACAGTGGCCGGATCGGTCAACTGGTTGGATGAGGAGAAGGTCGCGCCTGGCCCGAGCGTCAAGCTTCCTGCAGAAGAATCCCCAGAGTCGCCGCTGCCGCAGGCCGCTGCTACAAGAGTCAACGACGCGATTAACAGGCCCACAGGCCGAGCACGTTTGGTCAGGGATGGGAGTATCACCACGTTCTCCTTCGTAGCTTCATCGATCTTTCGCCACTCAGCGTAGCAATGGTCGCGGCCTCCAACCTAGGTCTAAGGTCCTGGTCGGTCGGGTTCTCGGACCCTCGTCAGTTGGTACGGAGCGCGGGCTCGAGAACCTCGATGAAACGGGTCCAGCAGGTGGCGATCCACGCGGGATCATCGTCGGCAAAGGCTGCCCTGACCTCGGCTCGCACCTCATTGCCGTCGTCGCTGAGCGGCTCGCCATGAGCGTGCAGCCACGCATCGCGTCGGAGGGCGAGCAGCACCGACATGGCGTCGACGGTGCCGAACTCGAGCGCACACGCCGTGACATCGGTGTCGCCGGACCAGTTCTTGATGGCACCGAGCCAATCTCCGGTCAACTGCGCCGATACGGAGTCGCCGTCGGCCATGGAGCGAACGTCGCCCCACAGGGCGGTGGCGCGGGTGAACCCGGGCGCTGAGGCCGAGTCGTTGGCTATCAGTTCGCCATGGCCCCACGGCCCGAGGCCGGTATGGAGGTCGATGACTGCGACTTGTCGGGCTCCGTGAAGATATTCGGCCCAAATGTTCTCGAGTTGGACATGGCTCCAGCACGCTTTGGCACCGCCATAAAACACGCCGGTGGGGTCGCTGTACTGCCCCGACGAAACATGTTCTTGCATCGCGTCGAGGCCGACCGACTCGGCGTAGGAAGCCAACTCGGCGAACGTACGAGTTTGACTATCGCTATCGAATTCTTCGGGCACAAGCAGGCGAGCGATGTTGTCGTATTTGTCGTTGCGGGGGAGCGGTTCGTTCCAGTCGATGAAGTTGCGGTTGAGGTCGATGTTGTCTTCGTTGACCCGCCGTATCCACGAGAAGCCGTAGGGGTTGAGGGCGTGCACGAAAACAATTCCGAGCCCTGGTGGCAAGGACCGGAATCCGCGTAGCCACTGCGTCTGCAAAGCTGAGCCGCAGAAGCCTTCGACCCCGTGGGTGCCCGACACGATCATCACTCGTTTGTGGGCATCGGGCGGTCCCAGAGTTGCAATGTCGAGACTCAGCTCTTCGCCGTTGAGCCCCAGCAGCGGGTGTACGGTCGAATTGAGTTCGGCGCCGGCTTGATCGGCTGCTTCGGTAAACGCTTGGCGCGCCGCGACATAAGACTTGTCGAGGAGTGCAGGTGGAGTGGTTCGCAAGGCGTTGTCAGTCATTGCAGGCATGATGGCGACATGTCGACCCCTCGATTCGGGACCATCATCCGCCATCTTAGCGACAACCCCGAAACGGCTGTTGCGCTGGCTGCGAAACTGCCCACCCCCATCTTACGCCACCTCGCGGCCGCGCTGCGTGACGAGGTCAGGAATCGAGCCGTCGCTCAAGGCGACCACGACGCGCTGATCGAAGAGGCGTTCGAGCAAGCCTTCGGACGCGACGGTATGGGGTCGGCGCCTTGGGTCGCCGGCGACGTCGTGGTTTGTCCAGGATCGATTGTGGCCAAGAGTCGTGCCAGCCACCGGTGTCGGTTCGTGAGCGTCGACGACACCTGGATTTGGGACTGTGGCGATCTCCTACGAGAGGAGAAACGTTCGCACCCCGGGCGCGACGATGGTTTCAAGGCGGTGGCTCTGCTGCCGGTGATCGAGGGTATGAATCTCGATGTGGTTACCGGCAAGGCCCGAGCAGGGCAGCATTCCGTTGAGCGAGTGGTCTCTTACGAGATGCGCCGCGGCGAACTTGTCGAAGTTAGCCAACGCACGGTGAGCGCCCGCAACATGCAGTAAGTCAGGCTGGTGGCAACTCGAGCTTGGCTGTGCGGCTGAGCACGTTGCGATCCGTGTGAAGGTACGGCTCGTCGAACTCTTTCATTACGAGTGTCGACGTTTCGTCGTAGGTCAATGTGTCGCCATCGACGGACAAGTTCAGGACGTAGTCGGTGCAACGGGCATTGTTGAGTAGGTAGGTGTTTTGGGTAATGCCGTACTCGTCGCTGTTGGCACTCGCCCGCAGCGTGAACGACGTGGCCGCAGGGTCGACGGCGCCGCCTGCCAGGATCGCCGACCCGCGCGGGATCACAAATCCGCGCATCACGTGCTGGAGGGTGTTGCACCACAGCCAGTAGCCAACCTCGGTGTGGAAGGGATCTTCTTCCCCATGGCGCCACGCTGCCATCTTGTAGTCGAGGCCGTAAAGCGTTTGGGCCCCGTTGTCTACGGGCCCAAAGGGTTTGAAGGTGATGGTTTCGCGGTAGCCGGTTTCGCCGGCTTCATTGTCGGCGTGGTGAAAAGAGACGTCGACTCCACCGGTACCTTCCCATTCTCCCGCCAGTGCTGCGAGGGGTCCGAAGTGGGTTTGCTGGTCGGTCATGAGCAGAGACTAGACACATGTTGGACTAAATCCAACTTTGGAAGTTATCTGAAATCGCCGACCCGGTACACTCACAGTTGTGAACAGTTCACTCTTTGACCGACTGCAGCGGCGCGACTATCGCTTTACGCCCCAACGCCGCGCTGTGGCTCGCGTGCTCGAAGGCCGAGACGTTCACCTGACCGCCGACGAAGTCCACGCTCTGGCCGTCGAGATTGTTCCCGAAGTCAGCCGAGCAACCGTTTACAGCACTCTGCGGGAATGGGCTGGTCTTGGCGAGATCCGCGAACTCAACCTCGAAGGACGGTCGCGGCATTACGACCCCAACGTAGCGGCGCACCATCATTTGGTTTGCGAGGGATGCGGATCGGTGTTCGACGTTCAGGTTGGTATTGACCCTCCCGCGCTCACCGAGCACGAACTGCACGGCATGCAGGTCGATCGGTCAGAAATTGTGCACTACGGGATCTGTCAAACTTGCGCCGTGCGCTGAGCAGCTAGTCGACGCAGCGGCGGCTCGCTCTTGGGCGGAACCTTCCGCGGGGGCAAAGCAGCGATCAGTTCGTCGCTGGCCGCGGCGATGATCGCGACCGCTCGTTCGAACGCTTCTTCGGTTGCAACTGACGTTTTTTGCACGCCGCTGATCTTGCGGCAGTACTGGCGGGCCGCGGCCTCGATCTCTTCGCTGGTGGCGACGGGTTCGAGCCCGCGCAAGGTTGTGATGTTGCGGCACATGGCCTTGACCGTAGTCGGTGATGGCTAAGACTCGTCCAGCAGTTCGCTGATGAGGGCCGTGACTGCCTCGCCGTAACGCTCGACCTTCACCGGTCCGAAGCCGCTGATGTCGAGCAATTCGTCGTTGTTAAGAGGTCTCTGCTCGGCCAACTCGTAGAGGGTGGTGTCGTTGAACACCACGTAGGCGGGAACGCCCGCGGTCTTGGCAGTTTCGTTGCGCCACGCCCGTAAGCGTTCTCGCAGCGACGCCTCGGCCACGGTGCTGGCTTCGGGAATTTGCCGCTTGCCACGTTTCGCCGGGCTGCGGGCTGTCGACCCTGTGGAGGTCGGCTTTGATGAGGTGACATGGGGCGCCGTGGTTGGCGCGGGCCAGGGCTGGTTGGGGTCGCGCCCGATGCGGAGCTCTTGAACGAACGGCGAAGCGGGGTCGTTGCTGACCACCAGCGTTGTGCGGCACGAGCGAGTGACGGCGACGTGAAACACCCGGCGCTCTTCTTCGATATCAGACGACAGCCGGTGGGGCATGAGCCCGGCGCTCGCCTCGTGAACCACAACGTGGGGCCACTCTTGTCCCTTTACCCGGTGAATCGTCGAGAGCCGAACGCCGGACCAGTCGGGTGTGACGTTGGATAGTCGCTCGGTGAGCCACGCCGGAAACGCCTCGGCATCGGGCTGATGGCGAGCGACCGCCAGTAGTGCGGCTAGATCGTCGCCGTGGGCCGAACGATCGACTGAACGCCGACTCGCATCGAGACGGTTGTCGAGGGCCGAGCCCAGACCGACCTTGTCGCGGATCGCGACCAGGACGGCTTCGGTGGTTCCTTGCTCTGCCACTGCCCGAACCGCGCTTAGATCGGCCACGAAGTCGCTGACCTTCTTTTGATCGCGTTCTTTGTTGAGCCGCCCGGCCAGCTGCACCAGTTCGCGGGTGCTCGAATTTTCGCCCATCCATTCGGTGACCCTGCGGCTCAGTCCGCGTGGTGGACGGCGCGCCGCGACCTCGATGGCGGGGCCGGGGAGCCGTCTGGCCGGAGCGGTGGCGAGACGTAGCCACGCCAACGCACCAGCGATTCCGGTGCGTTCGAGGAAGGCGACCCCGATCGGGGCGGAGTTGGGTACCCCTGCCTCGCCCAGCGCGATCATCGGGCCGAGCAACGTGGCATTGACTCGCGTGAGTATGGCGATATCTCGAGGCTGAACTCCTTGGTCGAGCAGGGCCATTGTGTGATCGAACGTTGCGGTGGTGGTATCGGGAGCAGTGACGGTGAGCAGTTCGCCGTCGTCTTCGTGGCGATCGGGAGCTGCGGCAATCTTCTTGGGAACCCGGCGACGGTTGTGAGTCAACAGGTTGGTGACGCCTTCGACCACGGCCGGAGCGCAGCGATAGTTACGGGTCAGGTCGTGGGTACCCGCGGCGTTGAACAGATCGTGGAAGTCGATCAACCATTCCGGCGATGCTCCTGAGTACCCGTAGATGGTTTGGTCGTCATCGCCAACCCCGAACACGTTGGCCGCTGGTCCGGCCAGCAGTCGGATGAGCAAGATGTGGGCGGGAGTGAGGTCTTGGAATTCGTCGACCAGCATGATCTGGCACGCTCGCCGGGCCACCTCGCGGGCGTGAGGATCGGTGCATAACACTTCGATGGCGCCCAAGATCTGCTCGTCGAAGTCGACCACGCCGGCTTGCTGGAGTCGCCTCCGGAACTCGGGGGCGACTTGGGCAAAACCTTTGACGTCGCCGTCGAAGTCGCGTTCGACTGCCTCGGGAGATCGAAGACCGAGGCGAGTGGCAGTGAGCGCTTCGATCCACACCGCTATTGGATCGGCCATTGCTTGATGAGGGGTCTTGACCAGATCGTCCAGAACTCGGCGTATTTCTCGTTCGTCGATGACGTTGGGGGAGCGCCGACCAGTTGGAGATCGAAACGGCCCCGAGCCTCGCAGAATGGCCAACGCCAAACTGTTGAGGGTGCGAATCTCGAGTCCCTCGAGGTCGGTGGTGCGCTGCTGCATTTCTTCGCGTGCTCGTACGTTGAACGCCAGCAGGCACAGCGACCGTGGATCGATGCCGCGATCGCGGATCAGGTGGCGGGCCCGTTCGGTGAGCACCCTGGTCTTGCCCGACCCGGCGGGAGCAATGACGCGAGCGCCGGCGCCGCTGTGCGTGACCGCGGCGTATTGGTCGGCTGCTAGTTCGGCCGAGGGTTGAGCACGGCGAAGCAATCGTTGCGAACCGCCGCCGATGTTGGCGGCCGGCAGAATAGCGAGATGGGGTTCGTTGTCGAACCAGTCGAGGGGTCCGCCGTCGCACCAGGCCGGTGTGCCGTCGACAACCACATCGCCGTCGTGCTCGGTAGCCAATTGAGCACCCGCGGCGAGCGCCAAATCGACCGCCTGGTTAGTCGGCCGCTGCAAGTTGCGAGCATCAACGGCGTGACTAAGCACCAGGTAGCGCAACTGTTCGCCGGGGAGGTCGGTGTCGGGGGCCAGATTCCAGTAGTCGGTGTCGAGCACGGGCTGGGCAACAGGCAACGCCTTACCCACGTAGATGACCGCCGCGGTGCGCTCGGCTCGGAGTTCTTGGAGTTTGGCGATGGCCGCAACAACGTGTTCGGGGTCGTTGTCGAGCACGACGGTCGGCGCGGTCGCCCACGGCGAAGGAGGCGTGGTACCAGGGGCCAGCACTATGTTGCGGCCGAGTTGGGGCGGACCGGCTAGTTGATCCCAGTCTCGATCGAGCGCCGTGGGTTCGGGTGAGCGGTCGAGCGCCGTGGGACGCGGTGCCGGCACGGATTCGTGCGCAGGAGAGCCGTGACAAGCGCGGACATCGTCTACCGAGGCGTGGTGCTTTCCGCAATTACCGCACTTGATCATCCTCTGAACCTAGGGCATCGCTGTGACACGGCCACCCCTCTCAGACAACCTCCCGGTGTGCTGGCGTGGACGTCAGATCGCGGGCCAGACTGTGGGGATGGTAATTCTCTCGTGGATCGTGATCGGCTTTGTGGTCGGCGCACTCGCCCGACTCATTGTGCCTACCGGCCGTCGCTACGGCTGCATCGGCACCGTGGTGTTGGGCATTGCCGGATCGGCGGTCGGTGGCTTGCTGGCATCGTTGCTGGCGGGCGACGGATTTGATCTTCGATCGTCAGGATTTGTTGGATCTGTGGTGGGAGCGGTGATAGTTCTGGTGTTTGTCAGGTGGAGAGACTCGGGGAAGCGCTGATGGACGAAACATACGAACCAAGCCCGTACGAATTCGTGGCTGATCATGTCGAGCAGTACGAATCGACGGGCGGAGCCCAAGGCGCCGACTTTCACGGTTTTCCGTGTGTAGTGCTCACAACCACCGGCCGGCTGTCCGGCAAGCTGCGCAAGTCGCCGCTGATCCGTATCCAAGACGGCGAGAATTATGTGGTGGTTGCGTCCATGGGAGGCCAGCCCACCGATCCGTTGTGGTTTCGCAACCTCCAAGCCGAACCGAAGGTTTTGTTGCAAGACCACGACGTAGTGCACGAGTTGCGCGCCCGACCGCTCGACGGCGACGAACGGGCCAAATATTGGGACATGGCCAACGGCGTGTATCCCGAATACACCGAATACCAGACCCGGTGCGAACGTCAGATCCCAGTGGTTCTTCTCGAACCTCGCTAGCTAGATTTCGCTGATGTCGTAGCGAAACGGTGCGGGACGATCGCTGGGTTCGGCGCCAGCCAATTCGACCAGCCGGACCACGCGTTGGCGGTGCCCCTTGAAGGGTTCGAGCAACTCGAGCATGCGGTCGTCATTACCTGCCTCGCCGCAAAGAGCAAGGGTGACCAGCCGTGGGATGTGCAGGTCGCCAACCGGCACTGCATCGGGGTCTCCCCCTGCAGCAGCTGTGGTCAGCCCTGCGGTCCACGGACCAATCCCTGGCAGTCGCCGAAGCCACTCGTCGGCCGCGGCACCGGGTACCTCATCTAGCTGTTCGAGCCGTTCGGCGTATTTGGCGGCCACCCGCAGAACCCTCGCCCGTGAGCGTTCGATCCCAACACGGTGAAAGTCCTGATCGTTCAACCCGAGTAGCTGTTCGGGCGTGGGGAAAAGTGGCGCCGGTCCCCCGATCGACCCGTCGCCGTGGCGCCGCGCCAACTGCACGCGCGATCTTGCCGCGTCGACGGCCACGACCCGTTGTCCTATCGCACCGGTTGCCAGTGCTTCGTACCAGCGGCCCGATGCCCCGATCCGGATACTGGAGAACTGGTCGAGGAGTTCTTGCACCACACGATGTTGGGGCCGAAACTCGATGGCTGTCGTGTCGTTGGCACCGAGAAGCATGGGAAGCTGTTCGATCGCCCAAGCGGCGCCCGGCCCCCAGGAGTCGGCTTTGACCTGGCCGCTGGCTTCGCGAAACGCCATCGAAGCTGGACCGCTCGGAGTGGTGGTTGACCACCAGTGGACACCATCTCGGCGCATCACGGTCTTGATACCCATGAGCGCAAACTTGAGGTCGATTGCGTGATCGGGTGAGTAAATGGTGGTCGCGGCGGGCGGCCCGGGCGGCGGGCCGCCGCGGTTTCTCACTCGGTGCGGGTAACCGACAATGTGGCGACCGGCTCGTGAGGTCGTCGGTTTTCGAGCCATCGCTGTATTGGAGCATCGATCGCGATGATCGCGCCGACCAAGAGCGCGGCGCCGGCCGCGTCTAGCCACCAATGATTTGCGGTAAGGACCACCGCGAGGGTCATTACCGCGGGGTGGGCCGCCGCGATCCAACGCCATTTGGACTCGCTGGCTTTGATAATGCCCCATGCGCCGATCAACGCCCATCCGACGTGCAGCGACGGCATTGCCGCGATCTGATTTGCGGTATTGGTAATGGTCTCGCTGTCGTAGATCTTGGGTCCGTAGGTTTGCAGCGTGTCGACGAAACCGAGGTCGGGGAACCATCGCGGCGGCGCCAACGGGAACATCATGTGCACGATCAGCGCACCGAAAGTGGTGCCAAACAGCACCCGTCTAACTCGGCCGTAACACTCGTAGTGACGAGTGAAAAGCCATACAACCCAAATAAACGTGCCCAGAAAGTGGGCGAAGAAGTAATAGCGATTGAGCAACCAGATCGATGCGTCGCTGGTGAGGATGTTGGCTTGTAGGTCGACTTCGTTGAAGATGCCGATGGCCTGTTCCCAGTTGACAACCCTTCGCGAGTTCGCGAAAGCCTGCTCGAACTCGTCCTTGGCGATCAAGCGCGCGAACCGGTAGGCCGCAAGACCACCGATCAGCAGGGCAAATTCGCGGCTAAGAGGCCATCCGAGCCGCGACAGCCAAGATTGGGGCGCAGAACGTTGAGTTTGTTCGGGCATCGCAGTCTGCGTCATTTCGCCTCCGCAGTAGTGCAACCGTACCTGACGTCGGAACATTCCGAAAAGCGGAATCAGCCTTCGGAGAGGTCGGAGGTGGCGGCCGCCGCGGCTTTGAGTGCTTCGCTGAGCGATTCGAGATAGTTGAACACCGCCCGATCACTCGAGTTCACGTCGAGCTTGTACTCGCTAATCGCCGCACTGATGGCGTCGCGAGTTCCGCGGCCGAGAATCCCGTCGATTGGTCCGGGGTCAAAGCCTTGTTCGGCGAGGTTGGCTTGCAAGATCGCGACTTCTTCGCCGGTGAGGTCGGCGTCGGCGGAGACGGACCCGTCGGCGAGGTCGACGACGTCCACTACTTCGGCGCTCTCGGCCACTATGGCTCCGTTGTCGCCGAACGCGTCCTGCACGACTGGTGCGGCCATGCGCGCCAAAATCATCAGCGCGATGGCGACGAACAGAAGAATAAAAACGCCTTGAATATGACTACGCATGGGGGAGTCCTCGGGAGTAATGGTCCCCCACATGACGCCGGAATTCACCGGTTGGTTCCCGATCGTCACGAGGTTGAAACACGTGCCTCCGCGGCATCGAGCGCGGCGACGACGAATTGGGCCAGACCTTCTTCGATCTTGTCGCGGCGAAATGCTCGTCCGCCGAGCCAATCGCCACCGACCAGTTTGACTACATCACCGACTTTGTCGATCACTCGACCGGCGTGCACCGCGTAGGTCACAAACCCGGCGGTCGGCGTGCCCCAAATACCAGGCATATCGAGCAGTCGCCCAGCATCGCCGGGGCGATGGCCAGCGATGATTATCCCGTCGGTCCAGGTCCCGAGAAACACCATGTCGGCATCTTTCAAGAAGTCGAGGTTGGCTTTAGCGGTGGGCCATACCCCGACCTCGTGGCCGAGTTCCTGCGCGGCAGCAGCAATCATTTCGGCGGCCCGGGCGGTGTTGCCCGTGCGACTTTCGTACACAACTGCGACCTTCACGGATGTTCCCTCGCTCTTCGTGGTGGCGGACCGTCAGTCTCGCACCGTACGGGCGGCTTCGCACGCGATCACCCGAACGACACCTGATTTCGTCCGTCTTCTTTGGCTTGGTATAGAGCGGCGTCGGCTCGATTACGAATGTCGGCCGCGGTCCCGTGGTGCAGACTCGCTACACCTATCGAGATCGTGAGTCGGCCGCCGGGCTGCTGGCCTTCGCCTTCGAACGGCATTGCTTCGACCGCCGACCGGACGCGTTCGGCGACGGCCGCAGATTCCTGAGGCGTTGCGTCGGGAAGCAGGATCGAGAACTCCTCGCCGCCGTATCGATAGACCACGTCGGTGTCGCGCACGCATTGGGCAATGACGGCTGCGACTTGTTGCAGAGCGGCATCGCCAGCGCTGTGACCGTGAGTGTCGTTGTAGTGCTTGAAGTGATCGACATCGATCATCGCGAAGCCGACTGGTTCTCCACTGGTTCCTGCCGCGTCAACAACGGCCTCCAGGTCGTTGTCGAGTCGGCGACGATTCCCGAGCGAAGTCAGACCGTCGACCAGCGCCAGGGTCGACATCGACCCAAGTTCGTCGGCGGTTTGCCACGCCCCGCCGACGCTGGCGACCAACAGTTCGAGTTGGTCGCTGGCGTCTTTGGAGAACGGCTTCTTCTTCGCACGGCGAACCGCAAGCACGCCGAGGCTGGCTCCGTCGTGCACGATCGGCACGAAGGCCGCGGCGACGAGAAGGCCCGGCCACAGCGGATCGTTGTCGACGAGTTGCAGGGTAGGAATCCCTGACTCCATCGCGGCCCGGGCTGTCGAGGCCATAATGATTGTCGAAGAGTCCACGCTTCGCAGCCCGTCGCGGACCATTCGCAAGAGAACCGCTTCGCCACCGACCAACTCGTGGGCGGCCTGCTGCACGATTGTGGCGATGTCTTGATCGGTGCGCGCCGCGGTGAGACGGCGGTTGGCATCCATCACCGTTGTGGTTGTGCGCGTCGAGTTCTTGTTGTCGCTACGGCGGCTGGTGCTGCGCCCGAGCCAAACAGCTGCGGTGAGCAACGTCGTCGCGATGATCGCCAAAATGGCGAAAGGGGGACGTGAGGAAGAGGCTGGAGCGGGTGCTGAGGCCGGCGGAGGTGTGCGTGGGCTAGTCGGGCCTTGGCCCCATAGTTCGTCAACTTCGTGGCGAAGCTCGTCGCCTTGCAGCGCGAGGAGTCCGTTCAGGTCAGTTGGTGGTGCGACGTCTGACACGGCATCGACTGTCTCGGAGTTGTTTCGAGCCGGGGGGCCGGGGTTCCTTGCCAAACGGTCGAGCGCGCCAACGTATTCGTCACCGACAATGAACGCCGACTCGCCCGCTTCCAATCGGGTGTACCAGCCTTGGGGAAGCTTGCGAACTGCAAACAGCAAAGGGTCGGGGCCCGGTGGCGAGTTTCGTTCAAAGATCGGGCGTTGCTCTGCGAGTTTGGTGTCGATGGCTGTGAGAACCCGCAGCAGATCGCCGCGGTCAGAGGACGCGTACGGTTCGTAGGCGGCGTGAATAGTTGACAGAGCTGCCTCGTTGTCGGACGTGAACGCGTCGAGCTCGTAGAGCAGCGCAATTTCCAACACCGTGAACCGCGACACCTGCTGAATCAACGGCCCGGGAAGGTTGGGTGGATTCTGGTCGCGTTGGCCGGCTGCGGGACCAGAGGTGGTGATCAAGAAAACCGCGACTAGAACCGCGCCCAGGGCTCGCCGGAGCGCGCCACTCGGGCGGTTGGCGATGCTGCGATGTCCCACGGCTACCCATCGGCACCGGCGGGTAGAACTGAACCCTCGTTGTTTAGTTGTTGCCTCGATTGAGGAGACGTTCACGAATCTTGATGCACTCAGGGCACACCGGATAGCGAGATGGGTCTCGGCTGGGGACCCAGACTTTGCCGCAAAGGGCGCGTACGGGAACTCCCTCGACCGTGGCGCGGGCCGCGTCGGCTTTGCGAACGTAGTGAGCGAACCGATCGTGCTCGCCGTCGTCGGTGACCGGCGAGGTGACCGTTTCCTCTACCGGCATGGTGAAGATCTCGGACATGTCCCCAGTGTGCCGCGAAACGGCGCCGGTAGCGTGCGGCGATGAACCGGGGAGTCGTCGTCGCCCTCGCGGCTTACTTGTTGTGGGGTTTCTCGCCGGCGTTTTGGCGCCTCGGCACCGGTGATTCCGTCGACATCGTTGTCTTTCGGGTTCTGTCGACTGCGGTCTTGTTGGCGGTAGTTCAGTTGGTGCGAGATCGAGGGCGGTCGGTTCGTGTCGCGCTCTCTGAACGTTCGGTCCGTCGGGCCATGCTGGCGACAGCCGCGTTGCTGGCCACAAACTGGCTGGCCTTCATATGGGCCGTCACGACAGACAGGGTTCTCGAGGCCAGCCTGGGCTATTTCCTAAACCCGCTCGTAAGCGTTTTGCTGGGTGTAGCGGTGTTGGGTGAGCGGCTGCGGCGAGCGCAGTGGTCGGCGATCGGGATTGTCACGATCGGCGTGGTGGCCCTTTCGCTAACCGTCTCCGCGGTGCCGTTGTTGTCGTTGTTCTTGGCCGTGACCTTTGGGCTCTATGGGCTCATTCGCAAGGTCGCTCCGGTGGGCTCTCTCGACGGTCTGAGCATTGAGGTTGTCTTCTTGGCGCCGATTGCCGCGGTCGGCTTGGGATTGTTGTCAGCCCAACACGGTGGAGCAGCGGTGATCGACGGGTCATCGGATGTGGTGTGGATCGCCGGGACTTCGCTGATGACGGCGGTGCCGTTGTTGTTGTTCGCCAACGCGGCGCGCCAAATCGATCTGAGCCTGGTCGGGATTCTTCAGTACACCGTTCCGACTATTCAGTTCTTCCTCGGGGTGTTTGCCTACAACGAGCAGTGGGAAGCCAGCCGTTTGTTCGGCTACGGGATCATCTGGTTGGGGCTGGCAGTGTTTGCCATTGACGGGCTTCGTCGAGCGAGTCGGCTGGTCGTTCAGGCCGGCTGAGCAGCCAACGCTCGTTCGAAGTTCTGGGTCATGGCGGCGACGATTTCGGGAACTCGGTTGGACGGGATGTCGTGGCCCATGTCGGGGAACATCAGCAAGCGAGCGCCCGGTATGGCTTTGGCCGTGGCCGTGCCACCGCTGGGCTTGACCAGCGGATCCTGAAGGCCGTGGATGACCAGCGTGGGGGCATTGACGCCCCCCAACGCTTCGGTACGATCGGGGCTGCCGCCGATCGCCGCGGTCTGGCGGGCCAAGCCCTCGGGGGCGTAGGAACGTTCGACCGCGGCCTGCGCACGGGGTCGGTATACGGCTTCATCGGAGTGTTCGCCCGCCATCAACAAGTAGCTCTTGACGGCGTCGTCAACCGCGGTTTCGCGGTTGGCGCCCTCGAAGTCTTTGAGGTGGCGCAACAGCGACAGCGCGATGGTGCCATTCTTGCGATCACCCGTATTGGACATGATGGAGCAAAGCGACATGATCCGGTCGGGGTGACGAATTGTGAGGGCTTGGGCGATCATTCCGCCCATCGAGGCGCCGACGATGTGAGCCTGCTCGATTCCGAGTTCGGTCAAGAGGGCCGCGGCGTCGTCCGCCATGTCGTCGATGGTGTAGCCAACACCGGAGAGTGGTCGACGGGTCAGCATCGACCAGATCGAGCGGCGTTGACTCGGCGGCTCCCAATCGGTCTGGCTCGAGAGGCCCGAGTCTCGATTGTCGAAGCAGATTGCTTCGTAGCCCGCCGCCACGAACTGGTCGAGGAACTCGTCGGTCCATGCCGTGAGTTGGCCACCCAAGCCCATGACGAACAAGATTGGTTGGCCTTGGCCGCGACGTTCGTATTCGATGCTGATACCAGTGGGCAGGGTGACGTTCGACATCCGGTCAAGTTACCAGCTGGTAGTCGGTTGGACGCCTAGCCGAGCTTGTTCGCGGCCCGTTCCCAATCGTCCATCAACCCCGCAGCTTTGCTTTTTGCCGCGTCGTGGAGCTGTGCCAGCCGTAGTACTTCTTCGGGACGGTCGTAGATGGCGGGATCGGCTAACTCGGTGTGGAGACGGCTGACCTCGTTCTCGGCCTTTTCGAGTTCGCGTTCGAGCCGCTGCACGGCGCTCTTGAGGCTCTTGGCTCGCCGATCGTCGTTTTGGCGAGGAGCTGACTTGGTTTTGGGGCTCAGACCTTTGCCGTTAGTGACTTTGGCGCTTCCGACTTTGGTGGGGTCGGGAGGGGTCAGGACATGGTCGGGTACACCGTCGTGCCATCTGGCTCGCCCGTCGCGCACATCGATTATTGCGTCGGCGACGTTGCGAATCAGGTGGCGGTCGTGGGTTACCAACAGCACCGTGCCGGGATAGGCGGTGAGGGCATCTTCGAGGACGTCACAGCTCGGCAGGTCGAGGTGGTTGGTGGGCTCGTCGAGCACCAACAAGTTGACTGGTTCGATCATGGTGCGGGCCAAAGCCAGTCGGGTGCGTTCGCCGCCCGATAGATCACGCACCATGCGGTCGGCGGCATCGCCGGGGAATCCAAAGCTGCCGAGGATCGTGCGAAGGTTGCGCTTACCGGCATCGATTCCGCCGGAGAAGGCCGCGATCGCAGTTTTTTCGAGGTCGAGCTCGTCGGCTTGATGTTGATGAAACATCGCGACCTTTACGTTGTTACCAAGCTGCGCGGTTCCCGAACTTGCTTCGAGCTGGCCAAGGATCAGCTTTAGAAGCGTGGTCTTACCGGCCCCGTTGGGGCCAACCAACGCTACGGTTTGTCCTCGTTCGACGGCGAGGGTGACGTTGGAAACTACGGGGATGTCGCCGTAGCCGATAGTGGCATCGGCGAACTCGGCCACCGTTCGTGATGATCGGGGCGGTTCGGGGAAGGCAAACTTGGCCACCAATTCTTTGCGATCAGGCACTTTGATCATTTCGAGCTTCTCAAGGGTTTTGATGCGGCTCTGAACTTGGCGGGCTTTGGTTGCCTTGTAACGGAAGCGGTCGACGAATTGCTCGACTTTGGCCACTTCTCGGGCCTGGCGAGCGGCCGCTGCTTCTATTCGTTGGAGCCGCTCTTCGCGGGCGACAACGAACTCGGCAAACCCGCCCACGTATTCGAGCGCGGTGCCTTCGGCGAGCTCGACGACCCGATCGGCCACTGCGTCGATGAAGTCGCGGTCGTGGCTCACGAACAGCAAAGCGCCGGGCCATGCTGCCAGTTGTTGCTCGAGCCAAGCCACCGAGTCGACATCGAGGTGGTTGGTCGGCTCGTCGAGGATGAGAACGTCCGGGCTGGCCAGAAGGAGCCGGCCCAGGGCGACCCTCATTCGCCACCCGCCGGAAAGTTCGGTGACTGGACGATCGGCATCGGTGTTCTTGAACCCCAGACCGGCCAACACCTTGCGGGCTTCGGCCTCGAGGGCGTAGCCCCCCATCGACTCGAAGCGCCCCTGCACATCGCCGTATTCTTCGAGCACCTTGTCCTGGTCGGCGTTGGGATCAGACATCGCGTCTTCGAGGTGTCGCAGCCGCTCGCCGAGTTCGGCCAGGTTGCCGGCGCCCGCCAGCACCTCTTCGAGCACGGTGCCGGTCGCGGTGTCGACCAGGTCTTGGGGCAAATACCCCAGCGTCATGTCTTTGGGGCGGGTGATCGTTCCGGTGTCGGCGTTGGCGGTGCCGACCAGAACCTCGATCAGTGAGGTCTTCCCGGTCCCGTTGCCGCCCACCAAAGCAATGCGACGCCCCGCCGAGAGTTGAAGAGTGACGTCGGACCACAGCGTGCGCGGGCCGTAGGACCGAGATATCCCCGAAGCGGTCAACATGTCAGCTGGCGGCGTAGAAGCGGTCGAGCGCGGCTTCGCTGCGAGTCACCGCCGCGGCCGAAGGATCGGTGCCTTCGAGTCGGCCGAGCCAGCTCAGCGAGGCGTAACCGGCCATAACCGCCCCACCGTCGTCCTCGGTCGGGATCTGGATGGCGTCGCCCCAAGTCATCTCGACGTGAAAGGTGCCGTCGTGGCCGGGCTTGGGTTCGAGGGTTGCTTTGGACATCGAGCGGGGCGGCTCGGAACCAACGCGGGTGCGGCGCCAGCCGGCCATTTCGATGGCGGGTCGGTTGGGTACGTTGAGGTTGGCGACCAGCGGTTCGTCCGGCGGATTCTCGATGAACCCCTCGACCAGCACTGCCGCAAGATCGGCTGCGCCCTGCCAGTTCTGGTTGATGAGCGCTTCTTCCCAGCCCTGGCCTTCGACGCCGAACGAATCGACCGATTGACTGACCGCGATACCGCTGATTCCGCCGTTGCGGGCGGTTAGACACGCGCCGACCGTGCCCGAGTGGTAGACGCTGCGGCCGACGTTGGCACCGGGGTTGATGCCTGACACGACCAGGTCGATGGTGCCGAAGACTCCGAGGCGCCCGAACATCGCGCACAACGCGGGCGGGGCGCTTACCGACCACGACTCGCCGATGCCATCAACTTCTTGGCGGCGAACGTCGGGCTTCATCAGGTGCAGCGCGCCCAGCGCGGCTCCGAATCCGGAGTACTCCTGATCAGGGGCGGCAATGACGACTTCGCCGTAAGGCCGCATGGCCCGAGCGAGCACGTGTAGCCCCACCGAATCGATGCCGTCGTCGTTGGTTACCAAGATTCGCACCGGTCGAATCTACCGGCGGATAACTCAGGCCAGGGTTCCGGTGAGAAAGACGATGGCGGCTCCGTGGCTGACGAAACCAACGATGGTCAGGGCGTGCCAGACCTCGTGGTAGCCAACGACACCGGGCCAGAGTTCGCCGCGTCGCTTGAACAACATCAGCCCGCCGATCGAGTAGGCGGCTCCGCCCAGTAGCACCAAACCCAAGACAACGAGCCCGCTGGCGTACAGCCAAGGAATCAGGGCTGCGCCGGACCAACCAAGCAAAGTGAACAGCCAGTTGCCGGTGGAGTCGACCGTGTGAAGGTTGCGGATCTTGTGGCGGAACCCGAGGGCGGTGGCCAGCCAAACGGCGGCGATTACGACAATGGCGATCATCGGCGGGCCGACAAGGGTCCAAAACGCCGTTTGCGTGCCGGCGATAGCTACGAGGATCGTGCCGTGGTCGACTCGTCTGGCCCTCAGGCGACTTTCGACCGAATCGCAATGGCAGTGGTAAACCGCGCTTGCAGTGAGCATGGCGACTATGCAGAACGTGAACACGCCTACCGCGAAACGCGCCGCCATGTCGCTGGTCAACAACATCACGCCGATGCCGACGATGGCGGTCGGAATTACTGCGCCTTCGTGCAGTTTTCCTCGTAGCCGAGGGACAGGCAGTCCGTCGATACCGAACCGGACTTGGGTCCGCACAGGCACCGCGAAGTCGGTAGTGGTGTGAGTCCCGAAGTCCGATGTCCATGCGACCATGGCGAGTCCTTTCTTATTGGAGTATCGACAGCGGCAAAGGTGGGCTTCGTTGGTTGATCCGATCGACCTACAACTTCCCGACGATCCTCACTCCGTTCTCACCTTGGCGTGCGAAACTGCCACGGTGCCAACCATCTTGATTGCCGAGGACGACCGTCGAATCCGTGACTCGCTCGAGCGGGCGCTGATCATCGAGGGATACGACGTCGTGACCGCGCCGGATGGAGCCAGGGCGCTGGAACTACACGCCGAGAGTCCAGCCGATCTGTTGCTGCTCGACGTGTCGATGCCAAACGCCGACGGCCTCAGCGTGTGTCGGCGCCTTCGCGATCGTGGCGATCTCACACCGGTTCTCATGCTCACGGCCCGGCACGAGGTGCACGACCGCGTCGCCGGTCTCGATGCCGGCGCCGACGACTATCTGGTCAAACCCTTTTCGCTCGAGGAGTTGCTGGCTCGGTTGCGAGCCCGGCTACGCAACACCAGCGACGCTGACGGCGTGGCGCTGTCGGTTGGCGATCTGGTGCTCGATATTGATGGTCGCCGGGTCACGAGGGCCGGTAGAGCCCTCGATATCTCTCGCACCGAGTTCGACCTGCTCGAGGTGATGGTCCGCAACGCCGGCGTGGTTTTGAGTCGCGACCAGATTTACGAGACAGTTTGGGACGGCGCTCTTGATCCCGACTCCAAGACGCTCGATGTCTATATGGGGTACTTACGCAAGAAGCTCGAAGTTGATGGAGCGCCTCGGTTGTTGCACACAGTGCGAGGCTTTGGGTACGTCGCCAGGCTGGACGAACAGTGAACGAGCTATCGCTGCGGGTTCGTGTCGCGGCGGTGGTCGCCATCATTGTTACCGCGGTCGTGGTGATCGTTGGCGTAACAGTGCAGCGGGCGGCCGAATCGGAGCTTGTGCAGGAGGTTGATCTCGAGCTCATCGATCGGGCGGCCGGGCTTGTTGACGGGCCCGAACGCGGCCCAGGCGGGGTGCCGAACTTTCGTGATGCGGTACAGGCTTTTCCTCGTAATCGTCGGCCTCCTGACGCTGGTGATTTTGGGCCGCAGGGCCGCATTCAGCAGTTTGTCGGGGGCAGTAGTTATGCCCGGCTGCTCGACGAGAACGGCGACGTCTTGTCGCTGCTGGGATCCGATTTCGACGTGGTGGTAGACGAGGCCTTGCTGGCCGATGCGTCCGACGGGCCGACTATTTCTGAAGCTTTGATCGATGGTGTTCGTGCTCACGCGGTCACGTTTGAGATTCCTGGAGTCGGGTTTGTGCAGATCGCACGGAGTCTCGGCGAGATCGAACATTCGATGGACGGGCTTCGGAGGCAGATCATATTGATCGGTTCGCTGTCAATCCTGGTTGCGGCAGCCATGGGCTACGTCGCTTCTGCTGGCACGGTGCGACCAATCGAACGACTCACAGACGCGGCTAGCGCGGTGGCATTTACCGGCGATCTTGATCATCCTGTCGATGGCGCTGGTGGCGCCGAGGTTGGTCGCCTGGCGTCGAGTTTCAACGCCATGCTCGCGGCCATTTCGTCGTCACGGAGTCAACAACATCGGTTGGTGATGGATGCCAGTCACGAGCTTCGTACGCCGCTGGCGTCGTTGCAGACCAACGTCGATGTGCTGCGCCGTGCGACCGGCATCCCTGCGCAAATGCGGGCCGAAATTCTTGGCGACGTGCACGCCGAGTTGGGTGAGCTCACCGAACTCGTCACCGAGCTCGTCGACCTCGCGACCGATGTGCGTGACGACGAAGATCCGGTGCCGCTCGAACTCGCCGATTTGGTGGCTCCCATTGCCGAGCGGTCCGGACGCCGCACCAGCCGCCAAGTGGACGTAACAGTCCGGTCTCGAGCGGTGGTCGAGGCGCGGCCCGCGGCGACGAGCCGCGCCATCAGGAACTTGATCGACAACGCCGCCAAGTTCTCACCAGCTGGTAGCCCGATTCGGGTTGAGATCGACGGTGGGGCAGTGACGGTGCACGACCAAGGACCGGGGATCGCCGAGTCCGAGCGCGAACGGATCTTTGACCGGTTTCATCGGGTCGAGGCAACCCGAACGTTGCCCGGTTCGGGGCTGGGTCTGGCGATTGTCAAACAGGTGGCCGAAGCCCACG
>CAZDEB010000017.1:38288-43968 GCA_964504305.1 uncultured Candidatus Nemicrothrix sp.
TTGCCCGGTTCGGGGCTGGGTCTGGCGATTGTCAAACAGGTGGCCGAAGCCCACGGCGGGCAGGCCTCGATGGCGCCGTCGCCCGACGGTGGGTCGGCGTTCACTCTGCAGATCCCTACCGTCGACGACTAGCCAGCCCGACCCAAGCCAATCCAACTAGGATCAAAATCGTGGCTGGGGACCAACGATCTCGAGGAGCGGGTCCGGGGCGCAGGATCTGGTCGAGATCGGCTTGGGTTACGACCGGTTCTTGGCCAACCTGATCACCGAATCGTGTCGGGCCGAGGGTTATCAAGTCGAGTGTCTCAAAACGCGCAAATCGCCGGGCTCGAAAGCCCGGCGATTGACGTGTTGGGGATTCAGTGGTGCTGGGGAACCAGCAGGGCCTGATCAGGCCGCGGCGTCGGCCGGGGCGTCAGCGCCGGGGCCACCGAAGCCAGGGCCACCGTCACGAGGACCGTGACCGGGGCCGCGGCCACCGCGACCGATCGGGGCGTCGCCGTTGACGACGTCGTTGGCGTGGTCTTCGGCGCCGGCGAGGATCTCGTCAGCCTTGTCCTGATCGATACGTCCCGACTCGAGCGCACCAGCGACACGTTCCTCGGTGGCGCTAACGATGGCGTCGACGATTTCGCTGGTATCGACGCCCTGCTGAGCGGCGAGATCGGCGATCGACTGGCCGTCTTGTAGCGCCGCGCCGATCTCTTCACGGTCGAGTCCAAGGATCGTGCCAAGGTCGGCACCGATGCCGGGACCACGGTTGCCGTGATCTCCGCCTCGTTCGGCGCGAGCCGCTTCGAGGGTGGAGACAACTGCGTCGCGCTGCGATTCGGTGATGGTGCCGTCATCGACGAGACCCTGAAGGGCATCGCTCAGGTGGCCTTCAGGTGTTGCCTCTTCGGCGGGGGCCGAGTCCTGAGCGCCGGCTTGGCCGGGAACGAACAGGGTTGCGCCAGCGGCTACGCCACCAAGGGTGGTGGCGGCGATGGCGGTTGCGGCAATTGCTTTCTTCATTTTGGGTTGCTCCTTCGGGAGTCTGGTTGGGGGGTGCCTCTGTGATGAAGAGAATCGCAACCCGAAGTAAGACAATGGTGAGTGGTTCAGGGGTATTGCGTGAAGAAGTTGTGAGGAAAGTGTGAGCTCGAACGATCTAGGCTCGCCGCTGTGACGACCGCGCCGTTTCTTACTCCTCGCCTGCAAGGGTTTGGCACGACGATCTTTGCCGAGATGTCGGCCCTGGCCGAGAAGACCAAGGCGGTAAACCTTGGTCAGGGATTCCCCGACACCGACGGACCGGCCGAGGTCGCCGAAGCAGCGGTCCAGGCAATTCGTGATGGACACAATCAGTACCCGCCTGGTCCGGGTATTGCCTCGTTGCGGACCGCGGTATCCGAGCACCGATTGCGGTTCCGTGCTCAGGAGTTCGACCCTGACGGCGAGGTGCTGATCACGGCCGGCGCGACCGAGGCGTTGGCGGCGGCGTTGCTGGCGTTGACCGGCCCCGGCGACGAGGTAGTGACCTTCGAGCCGTACTACGACTCTTACGCGGCGGGAATCGCGATGAGCGGTGCTAACCGCCGGGTCGTGACGTTACGCGCACCGGACTTTGCTTTTGATCCCGACGAACTGGCCGCGGCGTTCACGCCTCGGACCAAAGTGTTGTTGCTCAACACGCCGCACAATCCGACCGGCAAGGTCTTTACCCGCGCCGAGCTTGAGCTGATAGCCGACTTGTGCATCGCCCACGATGTGGTGGCGGTCACCGACGAGGTCTACGAGCATCTCGTGTATGACGGCGAACACATTGCCCTCGGCACTTTGCCCGGCATGGCCGAACGCACGCTCACGGTGTCGTCGGCCGGCAAAATATTTTCGTTCACCGGGTGGAAGATCGGTTGGGCGTGTGGCCCAGCCGAGCTCGTAGCCGCGGTGCGCACCGCCAAACAGTTCCTCACCTTTGTTTCGGGCGGACCGTTTCAGCATGCGGTTGCGGTCGGTTTGCGCCTTGGCGACGACTTCTTCAGCGGCTACACCGCGGGGATGCGAGCCAAACGTGATCGCCTGGTCGACGGACTCGGGGCCGCTGGCCTCGACGTATTGGTGCCTCAGGGCACTTACTTTGCTACGTGTGATATTCGTTCGCTCGGCGAAACGAACGGCATCGATTTCTGTCTGTCGCTGCCGCAACGCTGCGGCGTCGTGGCGGTGCCAACCATGGTGTTCTACGACGACAAAGAAGCGGGCGCGCCGCTGATTAGATTCGCGTTCTGCAAGAAAGACGAAGTGCTCGACGAGGCCACTCGTCGGCTCAGAACTCTGCAAGGAGCGCGATGATCCGCATCGCGGCTGTTCAGCACGACATCGTGTGGGAAGACCCCGATGCGACCATGGCGATCGTTGACCCGCTCATCAGGTCTGCGGTCGAGGACGGAGCCCGCCTAATCGTGTTGAGCGAGATGTGGGCCACCGGTTTCTCGATGAACACCGACCAGACCGCGCAAGAGCCCGATGGTTCGATCCCGAGTTTCATGCACGATGTCGCTCGCCACGCCGGGGTGTGGATCGCCGGGTCGTTCGCCGAACGTACCGTCGGGTTTGCCCGCCCCACCAACCGGTTTGTGCTGGCGGGCCCCGATGGTGAAGACCACCGCTACTCCAAAGTTCGGCCGTTCACTTACGGCGGCGAGAGCGAACATTACGACGCTGGTTCAACCGTCCACACGTTCACCGTCGATGGGGTTCGGGTCACGCCGCTGATCTGTTACGACCTGCGTTTCGCCGACTTGTTCTGGGACAAAGCCGCAGACACCGATTGTTTTGTGGTTCCGGCCAACTGGCCTGCGACCCGACGCCAACACTGGACAACGCTGTTGCGGGCCCGAGCGATCGAGAACCAGGCCTACGTGGTCGGGGTAAACCGGATCGGCGCCGGTGGCGGACTCGACTACGCCGGCGATACACGCATTATCGACCCGATGGGGAAGATGATCACCGCGCCGTCGCGCGAAACCGCGGTCATCTTCGGCGAGATTGATCCCCAGCAAGTAGAGGACGTGCGGTCCCAGTTCCCGTTCATGCGCGATCGCTAGCAGTTATCGGTAACCACACGAGCGGCACCATTCTCTCCGTGGCGCTCCCAGGCCTTGTTCGCCACTGAACGTGGGATATATCCTCGCTGACATGAGAGCAGTTCGACTGGTGGCAGTCGTGGCGGCCCTGGCGTTGTGGGCCGCAGCCTGCGCTGGAGCCAACTCCGGCACCGAAACCACCGCCACCAACCCGTCCTCGACGACATTGGCGGCGACCGCATCTACGGCCGAGACCACGACCTCACCGCCATCATCGACCGCCGCGCCACAAACGACCATCGGGCCCGACGAATCGCCGATCGAGCTCACCACTGCCGCCGAACACCCCGAGTGCACCGTGCCGACCGGCCACGGCCAACAAGGCGGGTGCATCGTGAACCAGGGCCTCGTGAGGGAATACCTCCTCCAAGTTCCGTCGTCCTACGACACCTCGGCGCCCACACCGCTGGTGATGTTCTTCCACGGCGGCAGTGGGAACATGAAGGGAGTATTCAGGACCGGGCTTTTCGGTGAGGCGCGCGAACGCGGCTGGCTCGCGGTCTCACTCCAAGGCGCCGACATCGGCAATGTCCCAGGGTATTCATGGAATGCCGTCCACTGCTGCGGTATTTCCTACAGCCGCGGGGTCGACGACATCGGTTTCGTCAGGGCTCTGGTAACCGAACTCGAAGACGCTCTCAATGTCGACTCGTCGCGGATCTACGCATCCGGATTCAGTAATGGCGCAATGCTCGTTCACCGCATCGGATCCGAAATGTCCGACGTCGTTGCCGCCATCGCCCCGGCATCGGGCACGATCGGCGGCGCAGACCCTTCCTCGGGCCCGGCCGTCACCATTGCGCCTCCGCCCGGACCAATCCCTGTCATGCTCATGCACGGCGTGCAGGACACGACCGTGAACTTCCGAGGCGGCGTGAGCAAACACGCCGACCGCTTCGACATCTCCTTCGTCAACTCGGCCTCGTTCTGGGCCAATGCCAACGGTTGTGATCCCACTCCGACTACCGCCGACGAGTCGTGGGGCACTCATGCAACGTTCGGCGGCTGCCCCGAACACGGCGAGCTGATAGCCAACGCCTACGACGACTTGGGCCACGCTTTCCCCACCGTTGCGAAAGATGCCGGTGTCGACGGAGCCATCCAAGTCATGGATTTCTTCGCCCGCCAACAACTCCCCTGAGGCCGGTTGCGGATCCGGCGGGATCAGCGGCCCAAGTCCCGTTCATGGGCGACCGCTGGCGGCCTGGTCGGGATGATTCGCGGTTTTCACGCCGCGTTCACGCCGCGGGTTCACGTTTGAGTCATTCAACCGCCGGTCTTGATCGGCTCGAGGAGGACACCGAAATGAACCTACGCCTACTAACCGTTCTGATGTCTCTGTCAACGTTGATCGGAGCTGGAGTCGTATTCGACATAAACAGCGCACCGGCCGCACCTCTACAGCCGGGAGGTGGGGGATCCATCGAAACGGTCGTCATTGATGATGAGGGCGATCCGGTTCCTGGTGCTGTTGTGGCCGTTAGCGACGCGTCCGGCGGAGATTCGGTGCGCTCGACCACCGGCGATACCGGCACCGTCAAGTCCAACTTCCCCCGCAACGGCGTGTACACGCTTGTTGCGACCATTCCTGATGGGTACACGCCATCTGAGGACTCCGACAGCACTCTGCCCGGGCGATGCGGCGGCAACGACCTCCGGTTGTGCGTAACCGTCACCGTCACCAACGGTGTGATCAACGGACCGAACAACGATGAGCAAGGCTTGCTGTCGGAGTACGGAACTCGTGCTTGGTTCAAGGTCATCGATGACTCCCCCGAGCCTCGGATTCACGCCTACTTCACCGATACCAGCACCGGAAAGCCACTACCTGGCGGGACGCTCTCGATCGTGCGAGCAAGGCCGGTATTGAACTTCACCAAGACGGTCGGCGGAGACTTCCTCAAGACCGTGAGCGCGGCGACCTACACCACGAGCTGGACTCCGCCGTCGGGCTACAAGCTCACCGGCGCTCCAAGCGTTACCAGACTCGTCGCCCGTCTCGAGACCGTGCTCTTCGAGGCCGAACCGATCGCCGTCGAAGAACCGGCCGTATTGGTCCAAAAGGACCCGGAGTCGGCACCGCTAACCCATGTTGTGGTCGACGTACGCGACGCCGACGACAATTCCCTCGTCCCCGGCGGCCTGGTCAAGTTCGATGCCTGGCACGAGAGCTCTGACGGATCGGGCTGGGGAGAGGTCGTTGAGTCGAGGGCTGCCGTCACCGAGTGGGCCAAACCCGGCACCAAGCTGGTGGTGAGCCTCGACGAAGTCCCACCTTCGTACGTCCTTCTGGGCGAGGCGACCGTGTCGGTAAAAGCCGGCGAGCACAAGAACATCACCTTCTTGGTGCGCCGCCGGCCGGTCACCGGTGATGGACAAAGCTACGTCGACCCCCAAGAGGACGAAACCCCGGACGATCCGGGTGCGCTGGTAGTGCCGCCGACAACCGAAACTGCGGTCGCGGTAGGCAATCCAACCCCAGCGGTGCCTCCTACAACAGTGCCTCCTACAACAGTGCCTCCTACAACAGTGCCTCCTACAACAGTGCCTCC
>CAZDEB010000018.1:0-14654 GCA_964504305.1 uncultured Candidatus Nemicrothrix sp.
ATCGAACGGGTGCTCAACGCCCATCACGAGATCGGCGCAATTCTTGTGGCCGAGGAGCTGACCACCAACTTGTTGCAACAAGCCTTGCGCTCAGGCGTGAAGGATGTGCTGGCGGCACCAGTTGACGACGCTCATATTCGCGACGCAATCCGCCGGGTCGAGGCGTCTCTGACGCCCGCTCCCGCGGCGCCCGGGGCTGATGATCTGCTGCTCGACGAGGACGGCGAGCTCGGCCAGGTGGTGACGGTGTTCAGCACCAAGGGCGGTGCTGGCAAATCGGTGATCGCCACCAACCTCGGCGTCGCGTTGGCTCAGCGATCCGGCAAGCCGGTATGTCTGATCGACGCCGACCTCCAATTTGGCGATATTGCCGTCATGTTGAAGCTCTCGCCACAGCACACCATTGTCGACGCGGTCAGTTCACTTGATCGACTCGACGCCAGCTTGATGCAGAACCTGCTCATCACCCACGAGTCCAGCGGACTGTTGATTCTTCCGGCACCGCTCGAGCCGGCTTTCGCCGACCAGATCGGTGCGGCCGAGATGATCCAGATCATCGAGGTTCTGAGGCGGTTCTGTTCCCACGTGGTTGTCGACACCCCGGCCTACTTCAACGACGTCGTGCTTGGCATGATCGAAGTCAGCGACGAGGTGCTGTTGATCGCAGGGATGGACATCCCAAATATCAAGAACGCCAAGATTGGGCTCCAGACGCTGCGGTTGCTCAACACCCCGATGGAAAAGCTCCGCTTTGTCCTGAACAGGGCCAACTCCAAGGTCAAGCTTGACGTCACCGAGGTCGAACGGACTCTGCAGGTCTCTGCCGACGTGCTGATCCCGAGTGACATCGTCGTGCCGCAGTCCGTAAATCGTGGTGTGCCGGTCATCCAGAGCGCACCACGTTCGGCAGTCGCCAAAGCGCTTGAAGAGCTCGCCAACCTTTTCGCCCCGAGCAAGTCCTCGTCGGGTCGCCGCAAAAAGTAGCCCTGTAGTTAATCCGTTCACGGTCGATGAATACCGCCACCCGCGTTGGTGGCCGAGGAGTGTTCGATGAGTCTCTATAAACGTCTCCACGAAGTACAACAAAGTGCCGACGGCTCGCCAACTCCCGCGCCCGCTGATGTTCAGCCACCGCCGGCTGCGGGTGGAACTTCGGGTTCGAGCGGGTCGGGCGGAGGACTGGCCGCCGCCGCCCAGGCAGCCAAGGCTGCTCCTGCGGGGCTCGTCGGTCGACGAGATCCGGTTCTCGACGAGTTGCGGCAACGTATTCATCACAGCCTGATCGAAGAGCTCGGGCCGATTCTTTACGACAGCAGACTCTCAGAAGACGATCTGCGCAAGAAGGTCCACGATCAGCTTCACGCCGCTCTTGCCCAAGAACGAGCTCCACTGTCGGCGGCGGACAAAGCGCAACTGATCCAGGACGTTTCCGACGACATTCTTGGTTACGGGCCAATCGACCCTCTGCTCCGCGACGATGATGTCTCGGAAATCATGTGCAACGGTCCCGACTCTGTTTACGTCGAGCGGGGCGGCAAACTCACCAAAGATCCGGTGACTTTCGTCGACGAAGGTCACTTGCGCCGAATCATCGACAAGATTGTTGGTCAGGTCGGTCGTCGCATCGACGAGTCGACGCCGATGTGCGACGCTCGACTTCCCGACGGGTCTCGTGTGAACGCCATTATTTCGCCGTTGACCATCGGTGGGCCGTTCCTCACCATCCGTAAGTTCAAGGCTGATCCGCTCCAAGTCGACGACCTGATTCGCTTCGGTACGTTCGACGCCAACGCCGCTCGGTTCTTGCAAGCTTGCGTGGTCGGACGCCTGAACATGGTTGTCGCCGGAGGTACCGGTACTGGTAAGACCACAACGCTCAACGTGTTGTCGTCGTTTATCCCGACCGACGAACGGATCGTCACGGTCGAGGATGCCAAGGAGCTTCAACTTCATCAGGACCACGTTCTGTGTATGGAGACCCGGCCCCCGAACATCGAAGGTCGGGGCCAGGTAACGATTCGCGATTTGGTGAAGAACTCGCTGCGTATGCGTCCGGATCGCATCGTGGTTGGCGAGTGTCGCGCCGGCGAAGCCCTCGACATGCTTCAGGCCATGAACACCGGCCACGATGGTTCCTTGACGACAGTGCATGCCAACACGCCGCGAGACACCCTCAGCCGCCTCGAAACCCTGACGCTCATGTCGGGGTTCGACCTTCCGATTCGGGCTATCCGTGAACAGATGGCTTCGGCGATCGATGTGATTGTTCAGATAGCGCGACTTCGTGACGGCAGCCGACGCGTGACCCACATCACCGAGGTGCAAGGTATGGAAGGTGAAGTCATCACCCTCCAGGACGTCTTCATGTTCGATTTCTCGGCGGGCGTCGACGACTCTGGGCGCTACCGCGGTGCCCTCAAGCCCACCGGTATCCGGCCCAAATTTGCCGAGAAGCTGACCGCCGAAGGCATCCGCCTGGGGCCTGAAACGTTCCAGCCCAACGGCGCGGGCATGGTGGCGCAGTGACGCCCCGTCTTCGTTCTGGCCACCCGGCCCGCAAATGGCTCTCGGGTATGGGGGCGGCAACGTTGCTGCTTCTCGGGGCGGTGGCCGGTCCGGCGCTGGCCCAAGAAAGCGACGCGGCCGACCCCGGATTTTCACCTGTCCTGTTGATGGTCGATGCAACCGGCGAGCCATTTCTTGTTCTCCGCAGTGAGTCGGAGCCGGCCAAGGTCGATATCGCCGTCGATGGTGTTGGCGTCAGTTCTGTATCGCCGGTTGCGTTGAGCGATTCGTCGCTTGACGTTCAGACCTCGATCGTGATCGATAACAGTGCCGAGTCCTCGGAGTTCCTCGACTCGTTTATCTCTGCGACAACCGACTACCTCCGTCGAGCCCCCGCCAACGAGAAGATTTCGGTGTGGACCACTGGCGGCGCGGCCCGCCTGAGAATAGGTCTAAACACCGATCGCGAACGCACAATTGGTTTGGTCGAGGGTCTGGTTACGGCCTCCGGCGCGAACCTCTTGTGGGACGGTGTGCGCGGCGCAGTACAAGAGTTCGAAGCTCCGGTGCCCGGTGCTGCCAACCTGATCGTCTTCACCGGCAATGTTGATGCTGGTTCGGTGTCGAGTCCCGGCGAGGCTCGCGGTGCGGTGTTGAGCCAGGACACGGCTGTTCTTATGGTGCATGGCGGTAACACCGTGACCTCAACCGAAGCCCGTCTCGTCGATATCAGCCGTGGTGGGGCCTATGCACTCACCACCGATCAAGCCGAATTGGCGGCTTATGGCAGCTCGCTTTCGCAAATTGTCGGGTCGACCTGGGCGGTGTCATTTGGACCCGACGGAGTGGACGGCGGCGAACAAATAGCGGTGACCGTTGACGGATTCACTATCAACGCGTCGTTCTCGAATCGGGCCGTGACATCGGGTCGAGCGTTGGTACCGCCTCCTCCGCACGACCCATCGACCTTGCCGGGTCTTGGCTTTCTTGCTGGAGACACCGGCCGGATGGTGGGCCTGGCGTTGGGCGCGATCGCCGCCGCGTTGGGCGCATATTCGATCGCCATGTTGTTCCAGAAGGACGCCAGCGGGCTACAAGACGTCTTGCAGGCCTACTCCGATCCCTATGGCGCCACCGCCGCCCCCGAAGAAGAATCGGGGGGTTTCGGCAAGACAACGTTCATGAAGCGTGCGGTCGAGATCACCGAAGGTTTCGCCGCTCGCCAAGGGGTATTGGAACGAGCCGAGGGTTTGCTCGAACGAGCCGATATGCCATTGCGGGCCGGCGAAGCAATGACCGCTTACGCCGGTGTGGTCCTTGGCTCGCTCGCGGTGGGTCTCGTTTTGGTGGGTTCGGTGCCGGGCTTACTGATGATGGGACTTCTCGGCGTGCTCGCCCCGCCGGCGGTCGTGCGATTCAAAGCGAATCGCCGCACGAAGAAATTCATGGCCCAGCTCCCCGACACGTTGCAGTTGCTGTCGTCAACGCTCAAAGCGGGCTACTCGTTCATGCAAGGCGTCGAAGCGGTATCTCGCGAGGTGGAGGAGCCCATGGGCGGAGAGCTCCGCCGAATCGTTACCGAGGCCCAACTTGGTCGACCGCTCGAGGACGCAATGGATGCCTCGGCTCTGCGCATGGAGTCAGATGACTTTGCCTGGGCGGTTATGGCTGTGAAGATCCAGCGTGAAGTGGGCGGCAATCTCTCTGAGCTGTTGTTGACCGTTGCCGAGACCATGACCGCACGCGAACGACTCCGTCGCGACGTGGCGGCGCTCACCGCCGAAGGAAAGATGAGCGCCATCGTTTTGGGCGTGCTTCCCATCTTGTTGGGCATGGCGATGTGGGCCATGAACAAGGAATACATCAACACTCTCTTCACCGACAGCCTGGGCAAGGTGCTGTTGGTTTCGTCCATCGTTGCGGCCCTAGCTGGCTTTGCATGGATGAAGAAGATCATCAACATCGAAATCTGAGGCCAACGTGTTCGAGCTTGATCCCCAAATAGCTGCTGCCCTTGTTGGTGGCGGAATCGCGCTTGTTGTGTGGGCGATTGCGTCCCAGGCCCACGAGAAGTCCGTTGTTCGCGAGTCGCTTCGTGCGCTCGACGACTACGAAGTCGAAAATGTGCGCGATCAGGAGTTGCTCAACCCTTTGGCTGAGCGCGCTCTGGTGCCGATCCTTGGGGCCCTCACGAGCCTTGGTCGGCGCTTCACTCCGGTTGGCTACGTCGATGGCGTGCGCCACAAGTTTGTACTGTCCGGTCGCCCGTCGGCTCAAGCTATCGACCGATTCCTTGCCATCCGGGTAGTCACGGTCTCTCTGGTTCCCGCGGCGATCGTGTTTTTCTACATCTGGAATCCGATGGCCTTTCAAGGCAAGACCCAGATGGCGATAACCGCACTAACCGTTCTCGCTCTTTTGTTGGGACCCGACGCCAAGCTCAACCGGGTTGTAGAGGAACGGCAAACCGCCATTCTCCGCGGCTTGCCGGACGTCATTGACTTGTTGGTGATCAGCGTCGAGGCCGGTCTTGGTTTCGAGCAGGCTCTTCAGAGGGTGATCGTGTCGGTCGAAGGCCCCCTTTCAGACGAGTTCAGCCGCATGCTGGGCGAGGTTCGGGCTGGTTCGACACGAGCCGAGGCTATGAAAGCCATGGACGCCCGTATCGAGGTCGCCGAGGTCAGAAGCTTTGTGTTGGCCATTCTTCAGGCCGATACGTTTGGCGTTTCGATCGGACGGGTGTTGCGTTCTCAGGCCGAGGAGATGCGCATCAAGCGTCGTCAACTGGCCGAAGAGAAGGCCCAGAAGGCTCCGGTAAAGATGCTGATTCCGATGGTGTTTTGCATCTTCCCGGCATTGTTCACGATCGTTCTTGGCCCCGCGGTCATCCGTATCACGAACAACTTCTAACGCCCCATGTTGGCCGAGAGGCGTCGCCAACGCAGACGGTCGACGGCCGGAACGGTCGGTGGTCTCGCCAGCGCGCTGATCGGGCTGGGAATCGGTGCGCAGCGGATCTCCGACAACAGCTTCTTGACCCATCTCGCGACCGGTCGGCTGATGGTCGACCACGGCATTGTGCGGTCGGATGCCTTCACGTGGACGTCGGCCGGCGAACCCGTTGTTGTTCAGAGTTGGCTGGCCTCATTGCTTTACGGCGTGGTCGATTCCGTGGCCGGGTTCGGCGGACTTCGGTTGTTGATGGCGGCGACTGCGGCCCTACTTGGTTGGTTGTCCTGGCAGCTGACCGAACGAACCTCGTCGGTGGCCATCCGGGTCGTGTTGATGGGGCCGACTCTCCTAATCGGGTTACGTACATGGACCGAGCGGCCACTTCTGATCGCGTTTGTCATGTTGGCGGTTGTGATGTTGGTGTCTGATGGTCGCGGAACACCGTGGTGGTTGGGCGTTGTCGGCGCGTTATGGGTCAACATCCATGGGAGTTGGCCTCTGGGCATCGTGTTGCTCGCCGCTCGCTGGCTTGGGTCCCAACTGAATCGTGACGAAACGGTCGAGGATCTTGTTGCGGCCCGTCGTGATGCCAGTTGCGCCAAGTGGCTTGTTGGAGGTTCGATTCTTGGTGGGGTGGTGAACCCTTACGGCCCTGCTTTGCTGGTTTTTCCTCTCGAACTGCTGGGCCGCCAGGAGACGTTGCGACACGTTGCGGAGTGGCAAGCCAGCAGTTTTGAGGCGTGGTGGAGTCGATCATTCTTGTTGCTGGTATTGGGTGTCGTCGTAGCGGCACGACGTTCTGGTTGGCGAGACACGCTGCCCAGCTTGGTCTTCGTGGCTGCGGCCTTGCTCAGTGCACGTAACATCCCGGTCGCGGCGCTGGTTGTGCTTCCGATGCTTTCTGGAGGAATCACCCAAACGTCGTCCACCAGTTCGCAGTATTCATCCGAGGCCGTCCGCCTCGGGGCCGGCGCATTGACGGTTCTGCTTGTTCTGCTCCCGGCGTTCGCGATCCGCGGACCTCACACCGAACTCGACCGGTACCCGATAGATGCCGTCAACGCTCTAGAAGACATGGGGGTGTCGCCGGCGCAGCACCACGTCATCCATCCGGATTTCGTCGGCAACTATCTCGACTTGCGCTACGACGGCCAACCCGCGGCGTGGATCGACGATCGGTTCGAGTTGCACGCCCCGAGCCTCGTCGATGACTACGTCGCCTTGCTCGATGGTCGTCCCGGTTGGCAGCAAATAATCCGGCGTTACGACCCCGACGCGGTGCTATGGCCACGCGACAAGTCTCTCGTCGAATTGATGAACGGCGATGGGTGGAGGATCGCGTGGAGCGATGACGACTGGGTTGTGCTCTGTCCCCGTGCTGATTCGTGCGGCTAGCTCAAAGTGCCAATAGTCCTTTCCGCCCGTTTTGCCTGGCCAAGTCCTTCCAATTCTCGGTCGCGCGCCGATGGAACACGAAGGTTCGGGAGGTAGGGAACCATCGAAACTCTGAGCGAGATGCAAACTTCAGCTGAGCCGACGCCTCCGAACGTCGATCGCCTGCGTTGGCCCAAGCAGCGCCAGAGTTCCTGGATGCGGCCATTGTCGCGGATCAGCCGAGCAAGTGACGGATACGACAGTGCCGGGCCCGGCCTCCCCGGGCGGGGCGATCGTGTCGCGACCTTCGCACCGGCTGTCCTAGCTATCCGGTGGATCATGACCTCGGCGTCGCTGGCTCTCTCGGCCGCGGCCTTTCTGCACAACGATTGGAACATCGTTGTGTGGTGCATTGGGGTAGTCAGCTACACGGTCATACGCACCGTAAGTCCGCTGCGCTACGTCGGCAGTCTTCGGTCTTTGTTCGAGGTCATGGCCGAAACGGCGTTTCATGTCGCGGCGGTAGCTGCTACCGGCTACTGGGAATCGCCGTTCGTATTTTCTTTGATGACCGCCATTGTGGTGGCCGGGTTTGCGCGGGGCTTCGGCTTCGGTTTGCGAGTCGCCATAGGTGCCGCGGCGGCTATCAGCTTGGCCGATGCAGCCCGAGCCGGCTACGAGTTCCAGGACTTGCGGATCTCGTTGCAGTGGTCGGGAGTCTTGGTGCTGGTCGGAATCGTCGCCGGCTATGCCCGCCGGATCAGTGGCGAAGCCGACCGTCAACACTCGCTGGCCCTCGACCGACTCGACCGGTTGAGCGATGCCAATGCGCTTTTGTTCTCGCTTCACCGGGTCGCCCAAACTCTTCCTGCTTCCCTCGACCTCGGCGATGTGCTCGACACGACAGTCACCCGGCTTCGCGGCCTCGTCGAGTTCGACTCGGTTGCCATATTGGTTTTCGACGACACCGATGCTTCGTGGCAAGTGATCCGTCGCGAAGGGGCGGCGTTGCCGAATCGACTCGGTCCAACCGAGTTGCCGAAGCCGCTGATGGAGGCAATGTCGTCGAGTCGAATGATCGAGATCGGCGACCTGAGCGGCCAGCGCGGTCCGGGAATCTCTCCAACATCGTCTTCGGGGATCTACTCGGTGCTCAGCGCGCGAGGGGCGGTCATCGGCCTGCTCGCGGTGGAATCTCGCCAGCCGAAGGCTTTTGGGCGCCGTGAGATCGAACTTCTCAATGGGTTTGTCGAACCCGTGGCGCTGGCGATCGACAATGCTCGCTGGTTCAGCCGGCTTCGTACCGTTGGCGCCGATGAGGAACGGACCCGCATCGCCCGCGACCTGCACGACAACATCGGACAGTCGTTGGCGTACTTGGCGTTCGAATTGGACCGCATTGCCGGGAAACACGAAAAGGGCGACGATCTTGGTGCGCCTCTCGATCAGCTCCGTAACGATCTGCGGGGTGTGATCGGAGAAGTTCGAGACACGCTGTACGACCTCCGCACCGACGTGTCCGATCAGCTTGAGATCGGCGAGGTGCTCGAGCAGTTCGCGGCTCGCCAGATGGAACGGACCGATCTGGAAATCCGGGTCTATGCCGACTCGGGTCACCGTTTACCGTTGCTACAAGAGCGCGAGATGTGGCGGATTGCCCAGGAAGCTTTGGTGAACGTCGAGCGCCATGCTCAGGCTCGGAGCGCGGCGGTGAGATGGCGTTGCGATGGCGAGGCCGCGGCCCTCGAAATAGCCGATGACGGTCGTGGGTTTCCCGGTGGCAAGGCGGGACGGATCGACAGCTACGGGATCATGGGCATGCGTGAGCGGGCATCGAGCGTTGGCGCGACGCTCGAAATTCACTCCGAAGAAGGTCGGGGCACCGTGATTCGGTGTTTGCTGCCAGCCGATCGTAATTCGGCCAGGCGGTCTTGAGTTGATACCGATTACCACAATGCGTGAGGTTTATGGGACGCGAGTCCTAATGAAGCTTCCCCGACGACCGATGGGTTCGGGGGTTGGGAACGACCTCATAGCGAGAGAGCGGTCAATGTGGCCGCAACGAGACCTCGAAGGAATCATGAGATGACCATTCGACTGATGTTGGCTGATGACCACCGGATGCTCCGGGAAGGACTGAGCCGTTCGATGTCAGAACACGGCTTCGACGTTGTGGGCGAGGCCCGCGACGGCATCGAGGCCGTGAACATGGCCTACAGCCTCAATCCCGAGGTGATCTTGATGGACGTGTCGATGCCAGAGATGGATGGCGTCGAAGCGTGCCGACAGGTACGAGCAGCGGTCCCCGCAACCAAGGTCGTCATGCTCACTATGCACGCCGACCAAGAGGTGCTGGCCAACGCTATCCGTGCCGGGGCGTGTGGCTATCTTGTCAAAGACTGTTCGACCGAAGAGATCGCCGGGGCGGTTCGTATGGCCTTCTCGGGCGAAACGGCTCTGTCTCCTCAATTGGCGGCGTCGATGCTCGACGAGGTCCGCAAGCTCGACATGGCGCCCAGTCGCGAAGACCGGGTCGTAACCAAACGCGAAGAAGAAGTTCTCCAGTTGATAGCCGACGGCTGCTCAACCTCCGAAGTCGCCGATCAGATGTACATCAGCCAAAAGACCGTGAAGAACCATTTGGCTTCGATTTACCAAAAGCTCGACGCACGAGATCGCACTCAAGCAGTGCTGCAAGCCGTGCGCATGGGCATTGTTTCGCTCGAATAATTGGGGAACCGCCCGGGCTTCCTGGGCCGATCGGCCCATTGGGTCGCGGTCCAATGACCTATGGGTTGGGTCAAACGGTCCATGTAGAGACCGGTGATTTGTGCCGAAAGGACTACATCAGGTCGTCCACCGGGGCGAAATGACCAGGGGAGTCCACCCGTGAACCGTCACACCGTTGTTGTCGATGAGACCCAGTTGGAGCGTGGTGCCTCCATGGTCGAGTACGTGCTGCTCTTCTCGTTGATCGTCCTGGTCTGCCTGGCCAGCCTCACCGCCTTTGGCGAGGGGGTCGGCTCACGCAGTGACGATTCGGCGAGCCGCATCGTCACTGCGGGTGGCGGTACGTACGGAGGTTGACACCCCAAGAATCGGTTACGTGGTGCCGGCAAAGAACGGGACGTCAAGGATGTCCCGTTCTTTCGCGTTGGTCGCTAGTTTCGAGGCGTGATTGAGATAGGCCTCACTGGTGGAATCGGGTCGGGCAAGTCGACCGTGGCGGAGATGTTTGTTGATCGCGGCGCGGTGCTCATCGATGCCGACCAGATCGTTCGAGATCTGCAACAACCGGGCGGTGCGGTGTTCGATGCGATGGTCGATCGCTGGGGGAGTCGTATCGTCGCCGAGGATGGCACCCTGGCCCGCGACGTGGTTGCTTCGATCGTGTTTTCTGACGAAGCCGAGTTGACCGCGCTCAACAGCATCGTGCATCCGGCCGTGGCCGAAGAGATGAAAGCCCGCCGAGCGGCGTTGCATGGCACCGATGCGGTAGTGGTTCTTGATATCCCTTTGCTGGTGAGACCCGACGGCGAGTCGCTCGCTGACCGTTACGCCGATCTGGCGGCGATCATCGTTGTGGATGTCGACCCCGATATCACCCTCGACCGTTTGGTTACCCACCGCGGCTTCGACCCCGCCGATGCCCAAGCCCGTATCGCCGCTCAAGCGTCTCGCGACGCGCGACGTGCCGTTGCCGACCGGGTGCTCGATAACTCGGGTTCGCTCGAGGACCTCAAAACCCAAGTAGCCGATGCATGGGACTGGGTCAGCTCGTTGCCGCACCCTCCGGCTGTCACCGCGGCTGAGTAGGTTGGCGCAATGGCGCCCGTGACCGTTCCGTCCAGCAAGACTCCCTTTCGGGTCTCCTCCAGTTTCGAGCCGGCCGGTGACCAGCCGCGGGCGATCGAGCAACTGGCTGCGGGCATCGAACGGGGCGAGCGGTTCCAAACCTTGCTTGGTATCACCGGCTCGGGCAAGAGCGCGACCATTGCATGGACAATCGAGAAGGTGCAGCGACCGACGCTGGTCCTGGCCCCCAACAAGTCGCTGGCTGCTCAGCTGGCCAACGAACTCAAAGAGTTCTTCCCCGACAATCGAGTCGAGTACTTCGTCAGCTACTACGACTACTACCAGCCCGAGGCCTACATGCCCTCGAGCGACACCTACATCGAGAAGGACTCATCGGTAAACGACGAAATCGACCGGTTGCGTCATTCGGCTACGTCTTCGTTGCTCACCCGCCGTGATGCCATCGTGGTCGCATCGGTGTCGGCTATCTACGGTCTGGGGTCGCCCGAAGAATACGAGACTCAGCTGTTGGTTCTGCGCACCGGCGAAGAACACGACCAGCGGTCGATTCTGCGACGGCTGGTCGAATTGCAATACGAACGCAACGACATGAACCTTGTTCGAGGCAAATTTCGGGTGCGGGGCGACACGATCGAGATCCACCCGGCCTACGACGAAACTGCAGTGCGGGTCGAACTGTTCGGCGACGAGGTCGAGCAGATAACGGTTGTAGATCCGCTCACCGGCGAGCGGGTCGAGACCCTCGACGAGCTCGTCATCTTCCCAGCCACCCACTACGCCACGAGCCAAGAACGTATGGTCAAGGCCATCGAACGTATCCAGGTCGAGCTTCAGCAACGGCTCGCCGAGTTCGAAGCCGATGGCCGCCTCCTCGAGGCCCAACGCCTCCGTATGCGAACCGAGTACGACCTCGAAATGATGCAGGAGGTCGGCTACTGCAACGGGATCGAGAATTATTCGGGTCCCATCGATGGCCGTGGTCCCGGCGAACCGCCCTACACCCTCATCGACTATTTCCCGCGCGATTTTCTCATGGTTATCGACGAGTCGCATGTGGCCGTTCCACAGCTACACGGCCAGTACGAGGGCGACCGGAGTCGCAAATCCACCTTGATAGACCACGGGTTTCGGTTGCCGTCGGCAGCCGATAATCGACCGCTTCAATTCGAAGAGGTAATGGAGCGACTCAACCAGGTTGTGTTCTTGTCGGCTACACCGAGTGCTTACGAACTCGACATGTCGAGCCAGGTTGTCGAGCAAATCGTGCGGCCGACCGGTTTGATCGATCCCGAAGTGATCGTCAAACCGACCAAAGGCCAAATCGACGACCTACACGAACTCATCAAGGGTCGAGTAGCCAAGACCGAGCGGGTTCTGGTCACAACGCTCACCAAAAAGATGGCCGAAGATCTCACCGAGTATCTCCTCGAGCTGGGCGTTCGGGTCCGCTACCTCCACAGCGAGGTAGACACGATCCAACGCATCGAGCTGCTGAGAGATCTTCGACTCGGCGAGTTTGATGTTTTGGTTGGCATCAACTTGCTCCGAGAGGGCTTGGACCTCCCCGAAGTGTCCCTGGTTGCAATTCTCGATGCCGACAAAGAGGGATTTCTGCGCAGTCAGACTTCGTTGATCCAGATGATTGGTCGCGCCGCCCGAAACGTGGCCGGCCAAGTGGTGATGTACGCCGATCAGATGACCGATTCGATGCAGTCGGCGATCAGCGAGACCATGCGTCGTCGAGGTCTACAGGAGCGCTACAACGCCGAGCACGGCATCGATCCAACCTCGGTCCGAAAAGAGATCACCGACATTCTCTCGATGATCAGACCGGCATCGGAACGTGCGCCGGTCCCCGAAAAGCTGTCCGAGCTCAAGGACCGCCGTCGAGCGACCGACGACCTCAGCGATCTGCCCGAGGACGAACTCGAACGTCTCATTCGCACGCTCGAAGACGAGATGCACGATGCCGCGGTCGGTCTCCGATTCGAATACGCCGCCCGGCTGCGAGACGAGATCAAGGATCTGCGCCGCGAACTCCGAGAAATGCGTTGACCTCCATGTAACGCGGGTGATGCCGATGGGGGAGCGTGCGCGCCCCCGAGTCGCGGATCTATTCCGTCGCGGTCCCTACCAGAACCTGGCTCTTCGCGTCCGTCGGCGTCTTGGTGCTGACCATGGCGGTGGCTGCGCTCGGCGACCCGAGTGTCAATTCGGGTAGCGACGCCGGCGGCAAACTTGCGACAGTGGTCGAGATGTCCGGGTCGGGATTGGACGGTGGTTCGATTGGTTACTGGGCCGAGTCGGCCGACCCAACCGGGCGGTTTCATCCGCTGGTCAACACCCAACGCACTGACCGTGGATGGATACAAGCCACCAGCTCGGTGATGCCGCTCGCTAGTTCGGTCGGATACCGCGTCGCTGGTTCGTTTGGTGCTCTCTGGTTGTCGTTTCTGGCTGTTCCGCTGGGAGCGTTGGCGGCAGCCGCGCTGAGTCGCCAAATGGGGGCCGCCTCCGGCTGGTTGGCCTTCGCCGTGATCGGCGTCGCGTCGCCTTTGGCGTTCTATGGCGCTGACCAATGGGAGCACGGCTTGGCCATCGCCGCCACGCTCTGGGCGCTGGTGCTGTTGCGGGGGGCTAAGTCCAGGCCTCAAGTCTTGGCGCTGGGCGTACTCGTTGGGCTTTGCGTGGTCCTGCGCCGCGAGGTTGTGTTCGTGCTGTTGGCCCTCGGCGTCGTCGAGCTGTTGAATCCGTCCAGAAGGCAATGGTGGCGAGGCAAATGGTTGTCAGGCGCGGCTGCACTTGGCCTGTCGACGGTGCTGTTCGGTGTTGTTGGACAACTGGATCACCGGGTGCTGGGGCAAGGTTTGGCGTCGCGTTCGGCCAGCCAGATCAGCGGGGCGGGTACTGATCTTGGCCAGCGGGCGACGGACACAATCCTCACGACCGTTGCCCAATATCCGGGTCGGGCGACGAGCCACATGGTGCTGGCAGCCGTGACATTGCTCGGCGTGGCCGTCGCCGCCGCTGCGCAACGAAATCGTGCTACTCGCTACGTCGTACTCGGCCTGAGCATGACCGCTTTCGGTACTGCCATGCGGATTTTCGTTGGCGGTCTCGGGTTTGTTCCGGGAGCGTTCGCGGTGTTGCCCTTGACTGCGGCTGCGCCGATGGTCGTGCGCCGCGTCAACCAACCGGCGTTGTGGGCCGTCGGTGTGGCGACGGCGCTGACCGTGGCGTTTCAGTGGACTGGGTCGCTGTCGTCGCAGTGGGGAGGCCGTTACTTGCTGGTTCCGGCCGCGGTGATCGCCATCGCAACTGTGACCGAATTCGAGAGGGCTGGCTGGCGTCAACCGGTAGCCGCGGTGGCACTTGCCGCGACGGTTGCGATCGCCGGCATGGGGCTCGTGTGGCACGTGCAAAGAACGTCGTCAATCGGCGAGTCGCGCGACGAGATCCTTGCCCTCACCTCGGGTGAGGTGGTGGTCAGTACCCATGCGCACATGCCCCGGGAAATAGCGGTGTCATTGCGCTCACAACGTTGGCTTCGGGCCGACACCCTCGACGATTTGGCCGACGTAATGAGTGTCGTGGCATTAGCAGCTCCAGGCGAACGAGTCTGGTTGCTTCACCCTGGTACCTGCGCCCAAGAACCGTGCGGGCGGACATGGGCGGAGCGAGGTGACGGTCAACTGGCTTCGGGGTGGCATTCGGGCGAGGTTCACGAAGTCAGCTGGCTAGACGGAGGCACTTATGTGGTCGAAGCCTTTACTCCGTCGCACTAGCATTGGGGCGGGCGCGGGGGCGTGGCCGGCTGTCGCGCTGTTTGTGGTTCTGGTCGGGTTTCTGACGTTGACCGACTCGAACGGTTTCTTGTCGACCGACGTAGGCGGCAAGGTCGCGACCCTCGAGGCGATGACCCAGCGAGGCGACCTCGTCCCTGACCTCGGCTACTGGGCCGAGTCGTCAGATCCCGATGGGGACCTTTACCCAATGTGGAGCACCGC
>CAZDEB010000018.1:14754-39362 GCA_964504305.1 uncultured Candidatus Nemicrothrix sp.
TTGGGGCTGGCCTGCATGGTCTGGGCGACGTGGTTTTCGCTCAGAGCATCGAGACACGAGGGCCGCTGGAACGCTGCTTTGGCTGCCGGTGTCTTGTTTGGGCTGGCCGCAACGATGCGTCAGGAAGCGATGATCTATGGATTCGTTGCCGGGGTTGCTCTCGTTTCGCGGTTGCTCGCGTCTCGTCAGGGACGAGCGACCGTGACACGTGGTCTTTTGATGAGCGGTGGATTTGTCGCTATCACCGCCGCGAACGCGATGGTGGAAGACTGGGTTATTGGTGGGGCGACGCGAACCGGTCGGGGTGCGGGCACCGCGGTTGCGGCCGGACGAGATATCACCGTGCGCCTCCGTGAGGCGATCATGACCTTTGGTTCGCCGTCGGCGAGTTCGGACACGCCGTCGCTCCTTGTCAGCTTGGTTCTGGTCGCGCTGCTGGTCGAGTTGGGTCGACGAGCTCAACGCTCTGGCCAATCCGGAACCGCGGATCTGCGTCCGGTCTTGATTGGTTTGGGTGCTGTTGTGGCTGCCACCGTGGTCGACCTGCTCACCGACGGACTGCGCTTTATCCCTGGGATGATCGCCACGACACCAGTTACGGCCTTGGGGCTTGCCGCGTTGTTGTCGGGGCAACGGTCGTTGGATCTGCCCGCTTGGGGGGATCGCCGGTTTGTGGGAGCGGTCGCCGTGGTGTCGTTGCCGCTGGTGTGGGCGGTGCAGTACACCGGAGGAGCTGCTCCGCAGTGGGGTGGTCGATACATCTTGTTGTCCGGAGCTTTGCTCGTGACTGTGGCGGTGGCGTCGTTCGACACCGTTCGGTCCCGTCGGGTGCTGCGTGCGGTAGCGCTTGCCGGTTTGGCAGTCACCATGTTGGGTGTTGGTTGGACCACGCATCGCACTCGGTCGTTTGCGAGCGCAATGCAAACGCTGGCCGAGCACGATCCCGGAGTGTTGGTATTCAGCGACTCGCACCTGGCCCGCGAAGGCGGAGCGCTGGCCTATGGCGCTCCCTGGTTGGCCGCGGAGTACGAAGAGGGACGGGCCACCGCCGCTGTCGTGCTCGACGATCTGGAAATCACCCGCATTGCTTTCGTTCAACGCGACACCGGCGAGGCCCCGTTTGTCATTCCCGGTTGGACGGTAGAAGCGCGCGAACAGGTCCCGTTGGTGAACGGTCTGGCCCTCCTGGTAACGACCCAGTCGTTGCGCCCGTAGCGAACGGGTGTTCGGCACCGAAACCGACGCTAGAGTGCCCGGCGTGGCCGATCGTCTCGTCATTCAGGGTGCGCGCGAGCACAACTTGCAAGAGGTCGACCTCGACCTGCCCCGCGACAAACTCATCGTCTTTACCGGGCTCTCAGGGTCTGGCAAGTCGAGTCTCGCTTTCGACACCATCTACGCCGAAGGCCAGCGCCGATATGTCGAGTCGCTCAGCGCCTACGCCCGCCAGTTTCTGGGCCAGATGGACAAACCCGATGTCGACTTCATCGAAGGTCTCTCGCCGGCGATATCCATCGACCAGAAATCGGCTTCTCGTAACCCGCGTTCAACGGTGGGCACCGTCACCGAGGTCTACGACTATCTGCGGTTGCTCTTCGCCCGAATCGGCATCCCTCACGATCCCGAAACCGGCGAGCCGCTGGTGCGCCAAACTCCCCAGCAAATCGTCGACAAGATCCTGGCGATGGAAGAGGGGCTGCGGTTCCAGATCCTCGCGCCGGTGGTCAGGGGCCGAAAAGGCACGTACGACACCATGCTTGGCGATCTGGCCGGTCAGGGTTTTGCCCGAGCCATTGTCGATGGCGAATTGGTCGAGCTCAGCGACGACGTCGAGGCCGATCTCGAACGGTACGAAACCCACGACATTTCGGTCGTCGTCGATCGTCTCGTGCTCCGCGAGGGGATCGAGCGACGCCTCACCGACTCGATCGAAACCGCGCTCACCCTAACGGGAGGTATCGCCGAGCTGCAGCTGGTTCCCAAGGCCGGCGATCCCGAAACAATCGTGTTCAGCCAGCACCTGAGCAGGCCCAGCGACGGCAAGTCGTTCGAAGAACTTGCGCCTCGCAACTTCTCTTTCAACTCGCCCTACGGTGCGTGCTCTCACTGCGACGGACTCGGCACGGTATTCGAGGTCGATTCGCGGTTGGTTGTTCCCGATCCCGACGCCACTGTCGAGGGTGGGGCGATAAGTCCGTGGGCCGGCGGTCGGAGTCGCTACTTCTCTCGCCTGGTCGAGTCGATCTGCGAAGAATACGACATCGCCCCCGACGTTGCGTGGCGCAAGCTGCCCAAGAAACAAACCGAGCTGTTGTTGTACGGCAAGGGGGTCAAGGGGCGTATCCAGGTTCGCTATAAGAACCGCTACGGACGAACCCGCACCTATCAGGCCAAATACGAGGGTGTAGTGCCCTACCTGATGCGTCGTCACAACGAGGCCGAATCCGACGCGACCCGCGAGCAGATCGAGGGTTACATGCGCCAGGTGGCCTGCCTCGAATGCGGCGGGTCGCGGCTCAACCCGTTGTCCTTGGCCGTCACCATCGATGGTCACACAATCCACGACCTGTGTTCGATGTCGATCGCCGAATCGGCCAAAACCCTTGGCGAAATGGTGCTGTCCGAGCGCGATGCCATCATTGCCGAGCAAGTTCTCAAAGAGGTCAATTCACGGCTTGGTTTCCTTCTCGATGTTGGCCTCGACTACTTGTCGATGAGCCGCAACGCCGCCACCCTCGCCGGGGGCGAAGCCCAGCGGATCCGTCTTGCTTCTCAGGTCGGCTCGGGTCTCGTTGGCGTTCTTTATGTGCTCGACGAACCCTCGATCGGCCTGCACCAGCGCGACAACCAACGCCTGATCGAAACCCTCATCCGTATGCGTGATCTCGGCAATACCGTGTTGGTGGTCGAACACGACGAGGACACGATGAAGGTCGCCGACCACGTTGTCGACATCGGCCCCGGTGCTGGCGAACACGGTGGTCGCATTGTTCACTCAGGCACCTACAAACAGTTGCTCAAGAACACCGAGTCCATAACCGGTCAGTATCTGTCCGGGCGGCGCAAAATCGAAGTGCCGAGCATCCGTCGGATCGGCAACGGCAACCACCTAGTGGTCCGTGGCGCCCGCGAGAACAACCTCCGAGATATCGACGCCGAGTTCCCGCTTGGCAAATTTGTGTGCGTAACCGGGGTTTCTGGCAGTGGCAAGTCAACTTTGGTCAACGACATCTTGCAGCGGGCGCTGATGCAACGGATCTATTCGTCCAAGCTCCCGCCCGGTTTGCACACCCGAATCGAAGGCATAGATCACCTCGACAAGGTCATTGGCATAGATCAGTCGCCCATCGGGCGAACGCCGCGGTCCAATCCTGCGACCTACACCGGCGTGTTCGACCACATCCGCAAGCTGTTCGCTCAAACCAACGAATCCAAGGTAAGGGGTTACTTGCCGGGTCGATTCTCGTTCAACGTCAAGGGCGGACGCTGCGAGGCCTGCCAGGGTGACGGCACCATCAAAATCGAGATGCACTTTCTTCCCGATGTGTATGTCCCGTGCGAAGTTTGCAAAGGCAAGCGATACAACCGAGACACGCTCGAGATCACGTTCAAAGGCAAGAACATCTCCCAGGTGTTGGCGTTGTCGTGCGAAGAAGCGCTCGACTTTTTCGCCAATCAGCCCCCGATTGCTCGCCACATGCAGACCCTGTTCGATGTGGGGCTTGGTTACGTAAGGCTGGGTCAGCCCGCACCCACACTTTCGGGCGGCGAAGCCCAGCGGGTAAAGCTTGCTTCAGAGCTGGCCAAACGCAGTACCGGTCACACGATCTACATCCTCGACGAACCAACCACTGGTCTGCACTTCGAGGACATCCGCAAGCTGTTGGGAGTGCTCGGACGCCTCGTCGACCAGGGCAATTCGGTGCTGGTAATCGAACACAATCTCGATGTCATCAAGACCGCCGACTGGCTCATCGACCTCGGGCCAGAGGGCGGTTCTGGCGGCGGGCTGGTGCTGGCCGCGGGTACTCCCGAGGACATCGCCGCTACCCCCGAGAGTTACACCGGGCGGTTCCTCGCTCCGCTGCTCGGCTGAGTCCGCTCCACTGCTCGGCTGAGTCCGCTCCGCCGGAGTGGGACGACCGTCATTGCTCACTTGATTCTTTCGGCCCATCTGCCGATGGATGGACATGGGCACGACAATCGACGAACGCCTCGAACACGAGCGCGCTTTTCACGACGACCGGTATCGCAACGACCCTCGGGCCGCGCAAGACAAGTTCTACGACGGTCTTGGCGAGTCTGAAGGTCGGTTTCGGGACCTGGTCGGCCAGTTCGAGCCTGGTCAGCGAGTGCTGGAGTTGGGTTGTGGCATCAACTCCTTGGCCTTTGGTCTGGCCGCGAAGGACGTGGAGGTTGTGGGCGTCGACATCTCGCCGGTAGCGGTCGAGCAGGCTCGGGCCCGAGCCGCCGAACTGGGGCTGACCGCAGCGACGTTCGTGGTTATGAACGCCGAAGTTCTCGAGTTCGCCGATGACAGTTTCGACGGAGTGGTCGGCACGGCTGTGTTGCACCACCTCGATGTCGCCGCGGCGTGTTCAGAGATGAGTCGAGTGTTGCGACCCGCTGGTCGAGCGGTGTTTATCGAGCCTCTCGGACACAACCCGCTGATCAACGCTTATCGACACAGCACTCCCGAATCGCGAACCGAGTTCGAGCATCCCTTGCGTTGGCAGGACTACAGCCTCGCTCGGCGATTCTTCCAAGAGGTCCAAATCGAGACCTTCCACTTGATGGCGATCCTGACCAGCCCGGTGGCCAACCGCTGGTGGGGGCGACCGCTGCACAAGTTCGCGTCGGCACTTGATCGTCGCATTCTGGGGTTGTCGGAGCGGATGCGTTGGCAGGGCTGGATCGCCGTTTCGGAGTTTCGTCGACCGAAATGATTCGCTCCTCTGTTCTGATCGTGGCTTACGGCATCGAGTCGCTTGATCTCGCCTGGGTGCCGCCCACGGTCGAGGTCCTGATCGTGCACAACGACGACCGTCTTGATCGGGCCGCGTGTGTGCATCCCAACGTTCGTCATCTTGGTTCGGGTCACAACATTGGGTTCGGCGCGGCCATGAACGTTGCTCTGGCCGAGACTCACACTGAGCGGGTCATTCTTTGTAACCCCGATACGCGTCTTGACCGACAACACTTTGATGCTCTGGATAGCGGCGATGACTCGACCGTGCTGGCGATCCCGCTCGTGGAGGCCGACGGCACGCCCAACGCCGTAGTGAACCCGTACTGGAGCGTCGCGGCGTTCGTGGCGACGGCCTTCCGGCTGGGCCGTTACGTGCCTCGGGGTGGCCGTTATCGCAAGTTGGCCACTCGTCTCCTCGGTCGCAACGGCGCCGCTCATGTCGAAGCGCTGGGGCAGGCCCCCGGGCGGTGGCCATTGACCGAACGTTGGGTTTCGGGCGCCGTGCTCTCGCTGCCGACCGCAGCCATGCGGGCGGTTGGCGGGTTTGACGAGGACTACTTCTTGTACTTCGAGGACGCCGACATCCAGCAGCGCCTCGCCACCGCGCGACCCGACTTGTGGGTCGAACTCAAAGACGTTGAACCGGCCACCCACCTCGTTGGAGGATCTGGTAACGCTTCGAATTCTGCCGCAGTCGCCGGGCACCGCTACGACAGCGCCCGCACTTATGCGTCGCGCCAAGAGGGCATTGGTTGGCGCCTAACCGAAGCGGCGTTGGCGGTGGGGGCACGATGAGCGCGCTGCGCGCCGTGGTAGTTCGGCCCGGTCGACAGGCCTTCGGCGAGATCCGACGTATGCAAACTTGGTTGCGTCTGTTCCGAGCCGCCGGTGGGGAGGGCAAAGATCTGGGCTTTCTGCAGCGACGATTCTTGGGACCCACGCTGGCTGACACGTCTCGGCTGATGCGTCATCAACTGGTGCCGGAGGCGGCGGTTTGGCGCGGGGCGGCGATGGCTGAGCAGCTTCGAGCCCTCGAGCCCGATGTTGTTGTGCTCCAGACCAGTCGCGCTTACCGGCCGGAGGTTGCCGACGGGCCGTGGGTAACTATTCTCGACCTGGTAGATCGATTGAGTTTGAGCTATCGCCAACGAGCCGAACTAGCGACTTCGCGGCCCAAGGCCGAATTGATGAAACGACTAGCGGCCGCTCATCAGCGTTTCGAGGACGGGGCCCGCGAACGGTGCGAAAATGTAGTCGCCGCGGGCTGGGGTGACTCGGCGCATCTTGGCGCGACCTGGGTGCCGAACTTGGTTGATCCGTCGCAACGTCCTGGTTCGAGCGTCACCAAACCATACGACGCAGTGTTCTTTGGTTCGCTCGGGTACGCGCCCAACGTCGAAGCGCTCAAGTGGCTTTCGCAGAGTGAGGCCCGCGAAGTCGACCTTCGGGTGTTGGTGGCTGGTCATGCCCCGACCGATGAGGTCAAGCATCTTTGCCGGGCTCAGGGCTGGGCGTTGGTCGAGGACTACCCGTCCAACCATTGGTTGGCCGAGCAAGCCACGATCTCGCTCGCGCCCTTGCGGTCGACGGCGGGCATTCAGAACAAGGTTCTCGAAGCCGCCGCCCTCGGGTTGCCGCAGGTAGTCGCGCCGGCCGCGCTGGCCGGCATGCGCGACGGGTTTCCGGCGGTGGTGGCCGACAGCCCGGATGAGTTCTTGGTGAGAGCCCGCCGGCTGGTGGACGATATCCAGGGCCAGCGACGACTGGCTGATGACGCGTGGTCCTACACCCACACCCACTACACCGTCGACGCGTGGCTGCCCACCTTGTTCGAGATGGTTAGCCCGTCCGATGCCGTCGCCCCGAGTTGGGTAAATCAGCCCGAATCGGTTTCCTTGTGACGCGACATCTGCACCCGGTGCCGGAACTGGTTGGGCCGACAAGCCGTGCCGCGGCGCTTCGCGAGCGGTTGTCGTCGGGGTCTGGCGCGGTGCTGGCTACTCGCGTCGCGGCCCATTTCGCTGGAGTGGTCGTGCTCCTGGGGGCGCTGCTGTTGCACGGCGCAGAGCTCACCGGCATATTCGTTATGACCGTGACGATCTCACAGATCGCCGCCATGCCGGTCGGCGCCGGCTTTGGGCGCACCCTCACCCGCGAGGTTTCCCGCGGCGATCATCAGGCCGCGGCGAGCACTTGGGCATCTGGCCTCGTAGTTGCCGTGCCGCTGGCGGCGTTGTCGGTGGCAGTCGGTGCGGTGTTGCTTGCTGGTCGGCTGCCGTTGCTGGTTGTGTCGGTTTCATTGGTGGCATCGACGGTCGGACTTGCGGTCCTTCAGCTCGAAGCTGCCGATCGTCGGGGTCGTGGTCGTCCGGTCGCCACGTCCACGATCGAAGGTCTTGTTCCTCAAGCGGTTTCCCTTCTGGCGATCGGATTCGGGTTCCTCGGCGCCGAAGCATTCGTTGTTTCGCGCGGCCTGCTGTTGATGGTGGCGGCGATGGTGGTGGCCAGGCCTCCCTCGTGGGATCCGCGCCGGCCGAAGAACGTGGCTTCTTGGCTGTCGTCGGCCAACGCCGCGGTGGTGGCCGGAACTCAGCTTCTTCTTGTTCGTTCGGACCTGCTCTTGGTCGGCTGGCTCATCGGCCCCGACAAGGTGGCGTTCTACGCGATCATGCAGCGGATCGCCGAGACGGTGTATTGGCCGGTGTCGGCCTATCTGGTTGGTGCCGCGCCGCGTTATGCCGCCGCCGAGGACGGTAGTGATCTGCACGACGCGGTGATGGCCGAGCGTCGATCCCTGCGCGCGTCGCAGTTGCTCGCGACCGGTGCCGCGGGTGGGGCATCGGCAGCCGCGATAGCGGTGAGCGTGGTACGTCCAGAAATGGGTCTGGCCTTGGCGTTCTTGGTGGCCAGCAGCCTCGTGATGGTTCGTTATGGCCCCGAAACCGCTCTTTTGATCATGCGCGATGAGGTGGGCCGCGTCGCGTTGGTGGGCTTGTTGGGGCTGACCCTCAACATCGCCATCGGATCGGTGTTGTTGGGCATAGTTGGTGTCCCGGGAGCGGCATTTGCGACGTTGGTGTCGGTGTCGACCATGTACGTTTCGCTGCGGCGGGTCGCGTTTGCGCGGGTCGGTGTTACTGCTTCGCTCTGAGAATCGCCGCTGATCTGTCGGCCATCGGCCCTAGTCTCGGATCGATGGTGCAGCGACCACCGGCCGGAACAATTCCCGATACGCCGGGCTCTTATCAATTCAAGGATGCCGAAGGCCGCGTGATCTATGTCGGCAAGGCCAAGAGCCTCAGATCGCGCCTGTCCAACTACTTTCAGAATCCTCGTAATCTGGCTACGCGGACACGACAGATGGTCGAAGCGGCCGAGTCGGTCGAGTGGATTCAGGTCGGCAACGAGGTCGAAGCGTTGATGCTCGAGTACACGCTGATTCAGCGGTACAAACCCCGTTTCAACGTGCGCTACATGGATGACAAGTCGTATCCGTTCCTGTGTCTGACGACGATCGACGAATGGCCCAGAGCCATGGTGATGAGAGGGAAACGCAAGAAGGGCAACCGCTACTTCGGCCCCTACGGGCAGGCCTACGCGATCCGAGACACCCTCGACCTGTTGTTACGAACGTTCCCGATTCGGACCTGCACCGAAGGCAAGTTCCGCCACCATGCTCGCTTGGGCAAACCGTGCCTGCTTTTTCATATCGAGAAGTGTGCCGGTCCGTGTGTCGGCGAAATCGAGAAACCCGCGTATGACGAACTGGTAGCCGAGCTGATCTCGTTTCTGGAGGGTGACACCGACGAGATCGTCGCCCGCCTCGAACAACAAATGGCTGATGCTTCGGGAGCGCTCGAGTTCGAGCTGGCGGCTCATCTACGCGATCGGCTGGCCGCGGTCCGCAAAGCCATCGAAAAGCAGCAGATGGTGTTTGCTCGCAACGAAGATGTCGATGTCATTGGGTTGTTCGACGACGAGCTCGAAGCGGCGGTCCAGGTGTTTTTTGTTCGTAAGGGCCGGGTGATGGGCCGACGCGGCTTTGTTGTCGACAAGGCCGAGGAGCTCGACCAAGCCGAGTTGGTCAGCCGTGTGCTCGAGCGGCTCTACTTCGACGACAATCCGGTGGGATGGCCCAAAGAGGTGCTGGTGCCATCGCTGCCTCACGACCCGGCTCTCTACGAGGAATGGCTCACCGACCGGCGCGAATCAAAGGTCTCGATCCGCATACCTCAGCGCGGCGACAAGCGGACGTTGCACGAGACCGTCACCCAAAATGCCGAAGAGACGTTCAGACGCCACCGGCTCAAGCGCAGCGCCGATCACAACAGCCGAGCCAAGGCCCTCAACGAGCTTCAGGACTATCTCGACTTGCCCGTCGCACCCCTGCGCATCGAGTGCTACGACATGAGCCACATCCAGGGGACCGACTACGTCGGCTCGATGGTGGTCGTCGAGGATGGTCTGGCCAAGAAGTCGGAGTACCGAAGATTCAAGATCAAGACCGTCGACGGCAACGACGACTTTGCCGCGATGGAAGAGGTCCTCACCCGACGGTTCACCGCGTATCTTGCCGACCGGGCCCGACCGGTCGAGGAACGTGATGGCAAGTTCGCTTATCCGCCGCAGTTGCTGGTAGTGGATGGTGGCAAAGGACAGTTGTCGTCGGCGGTGCGGGTACTGGACGACCTCGGTTTACGCGACGAGATCCCAGTGGTTTCGCTCGCCAAGCAATTCGAAGAAGTCTTCGTGCCCGGACGGTCAGAGTCGATTCGTTTGCCTCGCCAAAGTGAGGCGTTGTTCATGTTGCAGCGCATCCGCGATGAGAGCCACCGGTTCGCCATCACTTACCACCGGTCGCTGCGGGCCAAGCGCATGACCAAATCGGCTCTCGACGACATCGCCGGGCTTGGTCCGGCCCGGAAAAAGCGCTTGACCAAGGAGCTGGGCGGGGTGAACGCGGTTAAGCGCGCCGAGTTGGAGACCCTCAAGAACTTGTCGTGGTTGCCCGACGAGGTAGCAGAGAGCGTGCATCGCGCCCTGCATCGTCCCGGCTGAGGCAATAGCGTGCCGGTGGCGTTCGCCACATTGCCCACCGAAGCTACGATCACCGGGACCGAGGAGTCGAAATTGAGCGACACACCCACCACAGGCGACGGCGTCTTGCGGCCGTTTACGCCGTCAGACTCGGCGCCGTTGCCGCCGGTCGAACCGTCAGCCGTCGAGGTACCGCCACCCCCGGCCCCCGCCGCTCCGCCACCCCCGGCCCCGGCTCCCGCGGCCCCTCCTATTCCGCCGACCCCTGCTCCGGCCCCTCCCGCCCCGCCGGCCCCCGCGGCTCCCGCTCCGGCTCAACCGGGAGCTGCTGAGTGGGCGCCCGAAGTCGGTCAACTGGTGCCAGATGATCCTGCTCCTGCTCCTGCTCCTGCTCCCGCTCCCGCTCCTGCGGCAGCTCCAGTAGCCGCCGCCAAACCTCGCGAACCGCGTGCGCCTCGCGAACCGCGTGCGCCTCGTCAGGCTGCCGCGGCGGCTCCAGCTCCAACGGCTCCGGCGGCCGTGCCTGACGCCGATGCCATTTCGTTGCCCCGTCAGCAGTTCTTTATTGGCGTCGGCGTCGTGGCGCTTGTTGTCGCGGCTTTGGCCTACTACTCATTCTTCGCCGAAGCCGACCCCGTCGACAGCCCGGCTGCGCCAGCACCGGCGCTGGGGATCGAGGGTTCGATTGCGGTGGGCGACGTAGGCGCGGACGGCGAAGTGATAGCCGACGAACGCGATGCCGCTATTGCCAACCTGCAGGCCCAGCTCGCAACCGCCGGAACGCCGGCCCTGCCCGGTACAGCCATTCGCCGGATTGTGGTTGCCGCTGATGCCAGTTTTGTCAGCGTTGGCGTTGAGGGCGTCGCGGTCGTCGGACCCTTTGGGGGCTATGCGGCGATTGACCCTTCCACCAATGCGGTGACCGCCAACAGCCAAGTCAGTGCCGGAGCGACCCGCGTCATGCGCACGGCGTCGGCGGTTTGGATAACCGACTACGCCGACAGCTTGATCGTTCGCGTCGATCCCGTCGCCAACAGCGTCGTCTCCACCTTCGATTTCCCCAACCCTGATGGCATCGCCAAATTCGGGCCGACACTGTTGGTCTCGGCGTCGAACGAAGGCCATGTATCGCAAGTCGATCCCAACACGGGGGCGATCCTTCAGACGGCGTTGGTGCTTGGCAAACCGACCGACATCGTCGTGACCGAGGACGAACAAATATGGGTCGGGTTGTTCGATACTGGTGAGGTTGTTCAGATCGATCCGGCCACCTTTACGGTGACCAATCGTGTCACGGTGGGGGCCGGTCCATCGGGCCTGGCGATTGCTGATGGCATGTTGTGGGTCGCCGACTCGTTGGAAGGAACAGTGATGGGTGTCGATCTGGCGACGCTCGAGGTCGTGCACACACTCCCGGTGGGGGACGAACCCACCGAGGTCGAAGTGTTCCAAGGCTCGGTATGGGTTTCGGTGAAGGCCAGCGGAGAGCTGGTCCAGATCGATCCTGTCGAGGGTGTAATCGTCACCCGCACGCCGCTGGGCACCAGCGCTAGGGGCGGCCCTACGGGTATGGATGTCGGCGCAGGTTCGTTGTGGGTTGCGGTGCGGGGCGAACGTTCTGTCGTGCGTGTCACCCCCGGCGGTGGCTGATCGGGCATTGTTGGTCGATGGCCGAACCAAAATGGGATGATCATGCCGACTGGTGGCAACGAGAGTTCACCGACGGCGCTGATCCCGAATACGTCGAGCAGATCATTCCGCTCGCAATCGAACATCTCGGCGACAAACGCCACATTCTCGACGTCGGTACTGGTGAGGGTCAGATCGCGCGGGCTGCAACCGAGCTTCTCGGCGCGTCAGTAGTCGGTCTCGATCCCACGTCGTCGCAGATCGACGTTGCGGTCGACCGCGGCGGCGGACCGGTCTACGCGCGGGCCGGTAGCGATGCTTTGCCGATCGCCACGGCGTCGGTTGATGCAGTGGTGGTTTGTCTCGTGTTCGAACACGTGGACGATCTCGACTCGTCGCTCGCCGAGGTGGCACGCGTGTTATCACCCGGCGGACGGTTTCTTTTGTTTTTGAATCATCCCTTATTGCAAACGCCGGGCAGCGGCATGATTGTCGATCACATGATCGAACCGCCCGAGACTTATTGGCGGATAGGGCCGTATTTGCCCGAGGCGGTCACGGTCGAGGAAGTTCAAAAAGATGTGTTTGTGAGGTTTGTGCACCGTCCTCTGAGCCGTTACGTCAACGGCCTTGTCGACGCCGGACTCGGGCTGGTCGGGATGCACGAGCCCTCGCCGCCGCCGGGGTTCATCGCCAAGGCCGGCGAGTACGAAAACGAGGTTGTGGCGACTACGCCTCGCCTTTTGTTGTTGGTGGCCGAAAAGCCAACTCACGAGGTGGTTGTGAGATGAGCGAGGTAGTTGTTGTGGCCGGGATGTCGGGGGCGGGGAGAACCGTCGCGGGCAACAACCTCGAAGACCTTGGTTGGTTCGTGATGGACAACCTTCCTCCGAGCCTTATCGCCAAGGTCGCCGAGCTGGCCGATGGATCGGGTCCGGCCGGCGACCGCTTGGCGCTGGTCATTGGTTCTGGTCGCTATCACGAGGCAGTAGTGCCGCTGTTGGGCGCCTTGCGTAGCCAAGTGGGACGGCTTCAACTGGTGTTTTTGGACGCATCTACCGATGTGCTGGTGCGACGGTACGAGTCGAGTCGCCGGCGCCATCCTTTTGGCGACAACGAGGCGGCCGGTGACACTTTGATCCACGTCATCGAGGCCGAACGAGCGGCGCTTGATCCCCTTCGGGCCGAGGCCGATCTGGTGATCGACACTTCCGATCTCAACGTCCATCAGCTTCGTGCGCGTATGGTCGAGGCGTTTGCCGCCGGCGGTTCCGAGACGGCGATGCGAACCACGGTCACATCGTTTGGCTACAAGCACGGTCTGCCGCTCGACGTTGACCTGGTTTTTGATTGTCGCTTCTTGCCCAATCCTCACTGGATAGAAGAGCTTCGTCCCCTGACGGGGCTGGACGAAGCAGTGGCCAACTATGTCCTCGAACAACCAGTGACGGGGGCCTTTTTGGCCCGTCTCGAACGTCTGCTGGCGTTGATTTTGCCGTTCTATGTGCAAGAAGGAAAGTCCTATCTGACGGTGGCTTTTGGTTGCACCGGCGGGCGTCATCGCTCGGTTGCCATCGCCGAGCGAATGGCCGAGACCCTCGACCGGCTCGGCCATGCCCCCGCGATCGTGCATCGCGACATCGACAAATGATGGGCGCGGTGGTGGCCATCGGCGGCGGGCATGGCCTCGCCACGGTGCTCGAGTCTCTGGTGGGGCGATGCGAGTCCTTGACCGGTGTCGTATCCGTGGCCGACGATGGCGGCTCGAGCGGGCGGCTCCGCCGCGACCTCGGCATTGTTGCGCCCGGCGACATGCGTCGCTGTCTCGCCGCCCTGGTTCCTAATGGGCTCATCCGCCAAGCGTTGGAGCACCGGTTCGGTTCCGGCGCGCTGGCGGGGCACCCGGCGGGCAACGTTTTGTTGGCTTCGATGCTAGAGCTCGAAACCGACCCAGTAGTGGTGATGGATGTCCTGGGTTCGATGGTGGGCGCTCAGGGCCGGATCTTGCCGGCGACCGACGAACGAGTCGATTTGATGGCGACGGCCGAGCGGGGCACCGTCAAGGGCCAGGTGGCGATCAGCGAAAGTGGGGCGATCGATAATATTCGTGTGTCGCCTCGCGATCCCCATGTCCCCGTTGCGGTGCTCGACGCAATTGCCGAAGCATCGGTCATCATTGTTGGGCCGGGCTCGTTGTACACGAGTGTGCTGGCTCCGGTTGTTCCCAAAATTCTCGAATCGATAAACGCCAGCGACGCTCGGGTGGTGTACATCGCAAATCTCACGGGAGAGCCCGGCGAGACCGATGATTACACGCTTGACGACCACATCGGCGCGGTGCTTCGCCATGGCCTTACTCCCGATGTCGTGCTTGCCGATCGCTCTGACGAATGCCGGTCCGAGCACGAGGCAATCGTTCACCGAGCCGATGTTGTAAGCGTCGGAGCTGGTGTTCACGACCTGGCCAAGCTCGGCGCCGCGCTGGTCGAAATTGCCGGCCGACCGCGTCCAAAGTCCTCCGATCAAGAGATCTGAGCGAAAGCGTAGGTTTTCGTTTCCGGATGTGGTCCAATCACTCTGTCAACCAACCATGGAGACCGCAATATGACTGTCCGCGTCGGCATCAATGGCTTCGGCCGAATTGGCCGTAACTTCTTCCGAGCCGCCAAAGCTCAAGGCGCCGATATCGACTTTGTCGCTGTCAACGATCTCGGTTCGCTCGAGACGATGGCCCATCTACTCAAAAACGATTCGGTTCATGGCCGTCTCGACGCCAAGATCAAGGCGGTCAAGGGTGGCATCAGCGTCGATGGCGACACCCTCAAGGTTCTCTCCGAACGCAACCCGACCGATCTGCCGTGGGGGGATCTCGGTGTCGACGTAGTGATCGAGTCGACGGGCATCTTCACCAAGAAGGAAGCCGCTTCGATGCACCTCCAGGCTGGTGCGCCAAAGGTCATCATTTCTGCCCCTTCGGGTGATTGCGATGCCACCTTTGTCATGGGCGTCAACGAAGACACCTACAACCCGGCTCGTCACCACGTAATTTCCAACGCGTCGTGCACGACCAACTGTTTCGTCCCGATGATCAAGGTCCTCGACGATGTGTTTGGCGTGCAGCAAGGCCTGATGACCACAGTCCACGCCTACACGGGTGATCAGGCACTCGTCGACGGGCCCCATAGCGATCTGCGTCGTGCCCGCGCTGCCGCGGTCAACATCGTGCCCACCTCGACCGGCGCCGCTCGCGCTACGGGCCTGGTCATGAAGAAGATGCAAGGCAAGCTCGACGGCACGTCCATGCGAGTCCCGATTCCTGACGGGTCCATCACCGACTTCACCGGCATCCTCAAGAAGGAGGCCACCGTCGAAGAGATCAACGCTGCGTTCAAGAAAGCGGCGTCGAGCGGCCCACTTCGCAAGGTGTTGGTCTACTCCGACGAGCCGTTGGTGTCCTCCGACATCGTTGGATCGCCCGCGAGTTGCACGTTCGACTCTGGTCTAACGATGTCGCAGGGAACGCTGGTCAAGATCTTCGGCTGGTACGACAACGAGATGGGCTACTCCAACCGCCTCGTCGACTTGTCTTTGCTGGTCGGCAAGAAGAAGGCCCCCAAGAAGGCCGCCAACAAGGCTCCCAAGAAAGCGGCCAAGAAGCCCGTGAAGAAGGCCGTGAAGAAGGCCGCGAAGTAGCAGTGACCTCCGTCCCTCGCCTCGAGGACCTAGGTGATCTGACCAACAAGTCGGTGCTGCTGCGCGCCGACTTCAACGTGCCGATTGCCAACGGCGAGATCACCGACGATCTCCGAATCAAGGCTGCCTTGCCAACGATCAGGTGGCTTCTCGAGCGAGGGGCATCGGTCACGGCGTGCACGCACCTGGGTCGGCCCAAGGGAAAGCCCGATCCGGCGTTCTCGGTCGGACCGGTGCGCGAACGTTTGGCCGAGTTGGCGCCGGGGGTGGAGTTGCTCGAAAACCTCCGGTTTGATCCGGGCGAAACCAGCAACGATCCGGCGTTTGTCCAACAGTTGATCGCTGGTCACGACGTTTACGTAAACGACGCGTTTGGTGCGTCGCATCGCGCTCACGCTTCGATTGTGGGGCCGCCTCGCTTTCTGCCGTCGGCCGCCGGCCGGCTCCTTGGTCGAGAGGTCGAGGTTCTGGCCAACATGTCGGCGCGGCCGCGCCGTCCTTTTGTGGCGATCATGGGCGGGTCCAAAGTCAGCGACAAGCTCGCAGTGATCGAGGCTCTGCTCGAGACAGTCGACAGCATCATCGTGGGTGGCGGGATGTGTTTCACGTTCCTGAAGGCTCAAGGCCACTCGATTGGGGCGTCGCTTTGCGAGGACGACATGGTCGATACGTGTCGAGAACTTCTGGCCGGGCCAAAAACGATTCACTTGCCATACGACATCACCGCCATGGGACCAGACGGCAAGTTGTTCGAGCCCGATGCCGGCGGCGATGTGCGCCAGATGGGCACGAACATCCCGGACGGCTGGATGGGTGTCGACATCGGGCCGGGATCAGCGGCGCAGTTCGGTGACGTGATCTACGAAGCGGGCACGGTGCTGTGGAACGGGCCCATGGGCGTATTCGAAGATCCCCGGTTTGGTGGTGGTACCGGAGCGGTTGCTCAGGCCATGGCCGATACCAAGGCCTTCACAATCGTTGGTGGTGGCGACAGCGCCGCGGCCGCGAAACAATTTGGAGTCGACAAGGATATGGACCATGTATCCACCGGTGGAGGGGCATCGCTCGAGTTGATCGAGAAGGGCGACCTGCCTGGTCTGCAAGCATTACGAGGAGCATCAGATGCCATCAAATAGTTCAGACCGCAAGCCGCTCATCAGCGGCAACTGGAAGATGAATCACAATCATTTCGAAGCGATCCAAACCGTGCAAAAACTCGCCTATGCGCTCGAAAAGAGCGACTACGACGCGGTTGATGTGTCGGTCCATCCGCCTTTCACCGACTTACGGTCGGTCCAGACAGTGCTGCAAGCTGACGACATACCGATCGCGCTGGGTGCCCAAAATGTTCATGCCGCGGCCAACGGTGCGTATACCGGCGAAGTTTCGTCGACCATGCTGGCCAAGCTCGATGTGAGCTACGTGATCGTGGGTCACTCGGAGCGCCGCGAATTGTTTGGCGAAACCGACGGAGTCGTAAACGCCAAAGCCAACGCAGTTCTGGCCGCGGCTATGACCCCGATTGTTTGTTGCGGCGAGACGCTCGACGAACGTAATGCCGGCCAGGCCGAGGCCAAGGTCGCCGGTCAGATCGAGGGCAGCCTCGCTGGTTTGTCGGCCGAAACGGTTGGCGACTTGGTGGTCGCCTACGAGCCGATCTGGGCCATCGGTACCGGCGAGACAGCGACGCCCGACGATGCCCAACACATGTGCGGGCATATCCGATCGCTGGTCGAATCCAAATGGGGTGCCGCGGCTGCGGCTGCGGTCCGAATCCAATACGGCGGATCCGTGAAACCCGGCAACGCTCCGGAGCTTATGGGCCAACCCGATATCGATGGTGCGCTCGTGGGCGGTGCCAGCCTTGATGCTGACGACTTTGCCCGCATTATCAAGTACCGGATTTACCAGGCCTGACGTTTGAGGATTTGGCTGGCCGCAGCGCTGCCGGTTCGCTGTCGACGATTGGTACAGTTACTGCCGTGATTTGGATTGTTGCCCCTCTGCATGTTTTGTCGGCGCTGCTGCTGATCTTTCTGGTGCTGCTTCACAGCGGCAAGGGTGGCGGCCTCTCCGACATGTTCGGTGGCGGCGCTGGTGCCGCGGCGGCTGGTTCGACCGTTGTCGAAAGAAACCTCGATCGCATCACGGTGCTGGCGGCGATCGTGTTCGGCTTTACCTCTGTGGCTTACGGCCTGATTTTCTGAGAGTCGTCGCCGTTCACCTCGGCCGATTTCTTCCAACATCTAGCCAATAAACGCCTCTAGGACCGCGCCGACGCGCCGATGGAACTGGGTGGGTCGCAACGCCAGAATTTCACGCTCCGTAGTTTTTGTCGTGTCGATGGCGTTATTGACGACGGCCTGCTCCGCCGAGCGCCCTCAACTGGTCGAGGACGGTGCGGCCCGCGAAGTTGGGTCGATCGATGCCGGCGCTCAGGCCGATAGCGGTAGCGAACCCGATCAGGATGAAGCCGAGCTCGAGCGCGACCATCTGACCTTACGGCTCGGAGTCGGAACGAGCTGGGCGGGAGACCCGGCCGACGCCGGCCCGGCCTCGGTTGTCGGGCGAGTTCTCGCTGGCCTGCTCCACGAAGGTCTGACCACGATCGACGACGATGGTGCCGTTGCCTCGGGCTTGGCCCGGCGATGGTTTGTCACCGCCGACCGACTGCGTTGGACGTTCGTTCTCGATGACGATGTTGTGGACGGCCTGGGCGAGAGCATCACTGCGGCCGACATCAAGTTGTCGCTCGAGCACGTAGCCGCCCGAGGGAGCGACGACCAGGCCGCCATTGCGCTTCGAGCCATTGTTGGTTGGGACGACTTCATGAACGGCGAAACCGGTGGCGTCGCTGGTTTGGCGGCCCTGGACGCCACGACGCTAGTGGTGAGCCTGACAAGACCATTCGAGCAACTCGGCCGCGTATTGGCGTCGCCGGCGTTCGGGATCACCGGCACCGCCTCTGATCGGTCGATACGCACCACCGGCGACTATCGATACACCGACGATGTTGCCGTGCTCGAGGCTGTCGATCCCGAAGCCACAGTGAATCGAATCGAACTGGTGCGCGCCGACACGAATAGCGGAACTTTGTTGATCACCGACGACGTCGACTGGACCGTGCTTCAGGGAAACGAGTCGATCGACCATCTGCCTGGTGATGTGATTCGTCATCCGCTCGACCTTCGAGTCGGGCTAGCGGTGCGGCTTGGTTCCTTTGATGAGCGGGCCGCTATCCGCGGGGCGCTGTCTTTGGCCGAGATAGCGGCGACCGTGCCGGGGTTGTCGATCTTGCCAGTAGCGACCGGACCCGGCGATCTCAGAGACTTGCCGGCTGCGGTGTCTATCGACGTGCCGGCCGGACCCTTGTCGGGGGTGGGGGGCGAGTTGGTCGCACAACTATCGGTAGCCGGAGTGGATGCGTCACTCGTCGAAAGCTCGCCAAGCGCGTTCGCGGCTCGGGTGGCGTCGGGCGACGCAACAATATTTCCGGTCGTGTTTGCCGGAGGCACCGGCAATGGCTCCAACTCGCTGAGCCTGTCGACTCCGGGATCTGTCGACGACGTGTTCGGGCCCGCGGTGGATGGCCGCGACGACCGGCTTCGCTTGGCTCACGAGATTGACGCGACCGCCGATGCGGCTCAGCGACGGGTCCTAATCAACGAACTCGAGCGTTTGCTGATCGACAACGCGCTGCTGTACCCCCTGGGCCAATTCGAGGTCCGCATTGGAGTCGGTCCAGAAATGGACGATCTGCGAATGAACCACGACGGCACGCTCGACTTGAGCCGGTTCGACTAGGCACACCGACTCGACAACACACCGCTAGCCGGCGAGGTCAATCGCGAGTATGGCCGGGCGACGGCCGGGCGCGGTAGCGAACATTATGGTGCATGATTCGATGCAGACCCGTGTGTCATCAGCCTGCTCGCGTTCGTTGAGCGACGGCACAACAAATCGGGCTTCGGCGGTTGTTTCGGTAGTCGACCGAATCGCTCGTTCGAGCAAAAGGCAAGTGTCGCCATAAGGGTCCTCGGTCGCGGTGTCGCACAAGACCAGCACCGGCTGTTGCTGCTCGTTCGGCAGCGGGTCGAGGTTACGCACCCGAACATTGATGGTTTCGCCGGGCACCAAGGGCCCGGTTGCGTCGATAGCCAGCTCTGGGCCTGATCGGGGGTCCTCGCTCGAAAACGAAACCGCCGAAGCTAGGTGGGATAGACCGGACCGGAACCGCAGTTCGCATTCGGTCGCCGCGCAGTCGATCACTTCGGCGGGGCGGGTGGTGCCGGTGGGGCCGAAGATGAACCGTGGGAGCGCGGCATAGGCAACGGCGCGGCGCCCGGGTTGATCAAATGTCGCGACCACTGTGCAAACCGCGGTCCCAACCGCGCACACCGCCGCGTCGTACGGGTGGTTGAAGGCGTTGTCCAACCTGAGCCTCGCTGTCTCACCGTCGGCCAAGTTCGTTCGGGGACGGACTGCTCCGACAAGGTGAAGGGCGGGAGCGGAAGGGTCGAAGTTGACCGGAGCCGAACTGATCTCCACGGCCGTCGTCGGGTCGATGAGCACGATTTGGCATTGGGCGTCGCGAACACAGTCGACCTTGCCGCTCGACGTGATCAGCTCGCCGCCCAGTTGCAACTCGAAGCGGGTGGTGCCGAGCGCCGCCGATGTCGGGGCGTTGATGGGTCTGAGGTCGCATCCGTCAGCCAAATCAATCACGCACACCGAGAGTTCGAATTCGCGTTGCACGCTTACGATGCTTACCGTCAACTCCGAGCCCGGAACCTGAGGACGCGGCGGATCGATTCCGATTTCGTGAACCGGATCAGCGTCACTGCTGAAGTCGACGGGTAGTTCGGCGATCTCGCCGTCGCCGGTTGTCAGTTGGATTTGCAAGACACAGGCCCCGTCGGCCGCGCAGTCGTGCAGTTGTCCGTTGGAGGCCGCGAGTTGGCGGCGAGCGATAACACTGAACCACACGCCGTTACCGTCGCTGAACACCGACTGTATAGGGAGTTCTGTGCAAGCGAGAAGATCGCCGACCGGACATATTTCGACCGTCGGATCACCGTCTTGGAAATACTTGGTCAACGACTTGATCGTGATAAAGCTGCCCTCGGTCAAACCGGTGGACGGCGTCGCGGTCAGCTCCAAGTTGTCTAGGTCTTCCAAGCCCAGAGCGACGGGCCGAAACTCGACCGCCGCGGTATTGGCCGGGCGTTCGGTGCTTCCGTAGTCCAGCACGACCGCACACGTCCCGACTTCGAGGTTGGCGCAGTCCATCCATTGCGAGTGCACAAACACAAACCTTGGGACCGTGAAGGGCATCTCTAGAAAGCCCGAGCTATCGGTGACCCCGCCCTGGGTGACGGTTGGTTGCCAACAGTTGAGGGCGTCTTCGGGGATTCCGACCACGCACAGCCCGGCGTTCACCCGAGTTGATGGCCCCAAAGCCGTTCCGGTCAAGGTAACTATTTGATCGCCACGAATGTCGCGGCTCGGGTCGATAGATATTCGGGGCGGCACAAAGGCCGTGTTGTCCTTGTCGAAGTCGAGGCTCGTGGCAATTGGGCTCGAGCCGTCTTGCAACGCCAGCACTTCGACTTGACAGCTCTCGGTTGCGCAATCCACCGGACGTCCACCGACAGTGATGGCACGGGAAACCGCGTAGGTGGTGTTTATCGCACCGTCGTCGCGTTGCTCCAACAGGGTGTAGGTCCCGGTATCGCAGCGATCGGGGAGCGAAAGGCCCGAAGCAAGTCCGCTCACCAAGCACATGCGGGCCGCGATGGTCTGACTTTCGGCGAAGCCGGTTACGCGGATCTGGATATTCTGGCGATCGAACAAGTCGGCTACCGGCTGGATCACAAACTCGACGTCGGCGGTGTCGGTTGCTATCGCCCCAGAAACCGACTGGGGCGTCGATGGCGCGCTTGCCGGTGTGGCTTCGAACACCCAGCCGAAGAGTCGAGCGACGAGTATGAGCGCCGCGATCATCGCGGTGGCCGCCCCCGCGAGGCGCCAGAGTTGTTGTCGGCGTGGCGTTGTCGGCGGGCCGGCCGACTCGTCGGGACGGCGAGCCGATTCGTCCGGTTCGATGGGTAGCGGTTCGAGAGGTTCGTTCGGGTCTTGGGGGGCCATAGCGTCAGTTGGCTCGAGCTATCGATACTTGGATTGACGCCGAACGAAACGCGGGGGCGACCGTCGCTACGAGCCAGCACGACGTGGCGCATACCGGCTCTTCGCCGGGCGTGGCCCGCGTCTGTTCGATTTCGGGCAACCTCAAAATCGTCTCGGCCGCCCCGGTCGGGTCGAGGGCCCGGTCGGTGACACTGGCGGGTGCACACGTCGATGGATCGGAGTCGATGGCACGGCACCAACGGTAGGTAGCCGGGTTGGATGCCGACGGGTCGACAAGGAAGAAGCCGCTCACTCTGATCGGCACCGTCTGGCGTTCCTCGAGGCCAAGATTGTCGCCGATCAGAATCTCCGGCGGCTCGTCGGTCAAGTCCGATCCGTCGAAACGCAGCGGGGTCTCGACGATCTGGTTGCGGTCTGCGATCCGCAGAGTGCACGGGAAAAGTCGACAGTCGACCAAAGTGGTCGCGGCGGTGTCCTTGGTGGCGTCGGTGAAGTACCGCGGTAGTCGTATGCGGGCGGCTGGTTCCGCCTCGCTCAATCGGAGGTCGGCGAGCCGGACACAGATCGCTTCGGCATTGCACAAGCTGGTCACAAACCGAGTCGGGCTATCGACGTCGGCGCGGATCTCGGCGCTGGTGCCATGACCATGACCGCTGCTGGGACGCACAACAATTCGGCGGTCCACAAACGACGCAGTATCGAACTTGATCGGCACCGGTTCGACGTAGCCGTTGTCGATGATGAACCGCAGTTCGCACGCTGCTTCGGTCGAACAGTCGTGAGCGCCTTGAGGTGTGTTGATCATGCTGTGCATCACGATCTCGATGCCGTTGAGCGCGTTGGCGTCGGGGTCGCGGGTCACTCGTTCGTCGCACGCCGAATGCCGGCCGCTCACGCACTGGACCACTCGAACCCTTCCCGGGGTGTTGACGACCGCGACAACTTGGTCGCCTTCTTCGTATGGGCCCTCTATGTCGAGCGACGCGACAAGCGCCGGGGTGGTTGGGGCTTCGACGTCGAAATCCACCAGCAGGTCGTACTCGTAGATCACCGTGTCCTGCATCCAGAACCGCAACTCGCACGGCGCGACTTCGACGCAATCGTGGATCTCACCCTGCCAGGTCGTGAAGCGGCGAGGGAGGGTGAGGGCAGTGGTAGTAGTGCTGACCGTGACCGCAGTGTCGTGACGGGTAAGAGCCGTACACGCATCGGTGATACCGACGCGACAAAGCGCGACTCCCGGGTCGCCTTGCTGAAGGAGAGGGCCCTCGGCGTTGAACACAACCGCCGTGCCGGCCCCCAGATTCGACGCCTGCGACACCGAGTAAAGCCGGATCGGTGGCTGAATCGTGTTGTCGAAGTCGAGCACAAACGCTCCCGGCTGGCGCACTCCCGCTTCGGCGGGAGCGGTCGGTCGCAACTGCACAACGCAGCGTTGCTGCGGCCCGGGGTTGGCACAGTCGAGCCATTCGCCGTTGACGTAACGAAACCGGCCCGCCCGGTCGTTATACGTTGCCGTGCCCGTGTTGTCGGCGGTCACGACCGGCGGACTGCTCTGAGGGTCGCAGATCTCGGTGCCGTCGGCCCGCCCAATCACGCACTGTTGGGCAACGTATGTGGCCCCCGGATCGAGACCCACAGCCTCGACCTGCAGGACCGCCGAATCCACGATCCCCGAAGCCGGATGAACAACCACCCGCGGTGGGTCATCGAGACCACCCAAGCCGGTCCACAAGTCGAGCGCGATGCTGCCCGCTCTGGTCGGGCCCAAAGTAGACGTGGCGACAATTACGCAGCCGCCGAACGAACAATCGACAACTCGACCGCTCAGGCTCAACTTGCGACGCACCACAAACTCGGCGTCGACCACACCCGCGCCATCGGCTTTCAACAACACTTGAGTGCCCGTATCGCACGACTCGGCGGTCGCGGCCTCGCTCACCGAGGGATCTTCCCCGCACTGCACGGCCGCCACTATCTCATCGGGACGAAAACCGCTGCTGCTCAACTGGATCGCCTCGCCATCGACCAGCTGCAACAGCGGCTCAGAACTGAGGTCGACGGCGGTCGTTGGCACCTCCGGCGAACTCGCACCGTCGACAGATACATCCGCTTCGCTGGGAACGTCGGGCCCTGTCGAAGGTTCGACCGTGTCGTCGGCCGCGCCCCCGGCAACCAGCCGAGCAACCGCCATCACCACCGTCAGCGCAACGACAACCGCACCGAGCTGCCGTCCTCGGTTCTGTGGCCGCGCCTTGGGCCCGGCCGCCGGTTCGCGCCTGAGCGTCGCAGCCTGTACCGGCCAATCCTCAACCGGCTCCCCAACGTCGTCAGTCACCGCTACAGCATCGCGCAGAACCCGCACGTAAAGGCATCTGTCGGGTGGCGCCCGCCGCTCACGCCGCTACGATTGCGCTCCGCATCCAGCTCGCTGGAACAGTCACGTCGGAGTGGCGGAATTGGCAGACGCGCTAGCTTGAGGGGCTAGTGCCCGAAAGGGCGTGGGGGTTCAAGTCCCCCCTCCGACACTTTTGTGATGTCGCGAGACATCGGAACCTCCCGAACCCTCAGTTCGGGGGGTTTCTTGGTTTTCCGGTGGGCTGATATGTCTGGTTGGTGTTGAGGGTGAGTCGGCGGAGGAGTTCTCCGGTGGCGGTTGCGACGATCCGGATCTCGAGGCCGGTGATGAGCATGATGATTGGTGTGCCGGCGTGGGCTCGGCCGATGCCGATTTTGTAGAGGTGGGTGTTGTGGCGGAGGGTGACTTTGCCGGAGTTGTCGACTTTGTCGCGGCGGACGCGGTGTTCGGTTTCGGGTGCCGTGGCGGGTCCGGTTTTGGGGAGTCGGGTGTAGGCGAGGTGGGGTGTGGTGCGGCCGAGCGATCGGTGTGGTCGCCGGTGGTTGTATTCGTCAACGAACGCGTCGAGAAGCGCCTGGAGTTCGTCAATGGTGGCTGCGGGTGGTTTGGGTCGGAGCCATTTCTTGAGGGTCTGTTGGAAGCGTTCGACTTTGCCGCAGGTGGTCGGGTGGTTCGGTCTCGAGTGTTTCTGGTTGATGCCGAGGTCGTTGAGGAGCGTTTCGAATCGGTTGAGTGACGTGGCGCCGCCGTGAGCGAAGCGGGCGGTGTAGTACA
>CAZDEB010000019.1:0-34421 GCA_964504305.1 uncultured Candidatus Nemicrothrix sp.
GCTCGCCGACAACGGCGTCGTCGCCTCAGTTGGATCCAAGGGCGACTCGTATGACAACGCAATGATCGAGTCGTTCAACGGCCTCTACAAATGGGAACTCATCTACCCCCACGGCCCCTGGCAAGGCCTCGAGGACGTCGAATTCGCCACCCTCGAATACGTCGACTGGTTCAACCACCGACGCCGCCACGGAGAAATCCTCGAAGGCCGCCGCCAATTCACCACCCCCGCCGACCACGAAACCAACTACCGTCAGATGAGCACAACCAACCAGGCCGTGACTCAATAACCCCAGCCTCTACGAAACCCCGGGGAGATTCACTTGCTTCATGACATGGCGATCAACGCTTTGGCGCTGGTGGACGTTGTTGCCCTGCGACCTTGGGGATCACCGTTCTTTAAGCTCGTGACCAACAACCCCGGTGTCTTTGCCGCGCTGCCAGCGAATCTGCACGAAGCTTTGCTTCGCGAGTACATCGGCGGGGCAAGCGCGGTTGGCCTACGGCCCGAAGTGCTCGAGGAGCTCGCCGCGCCTTGGCTTGGCGACGGCCAAGGCGCGTTCTATCGACAGATTGCACAAGCCCACGAACGCTTCACCAAGGAGATCGAGAACTCCTACTCAGATCTTCAGATGCCAACACTCATCGTCTGGGGAGAAGACGACACTTGGATTCCCATCGATCGGGCCGCGCGTCTGGCTGCGGCGATCCCCAACAGCTCAGTGGAGATCGTCGAACGCGCCGGCCACCTCGTTCAAGAGGATGCACCCGCTCGCCTGCTTCTCGCGATTCGACGCTGGCTTGACCGAAACTCGCCGGTCGACCGCACTCTTTGATCGACGCACAGGACTAGAGACCGACGATAAGCGGGACCTAGATCCCGAACCGGACGCGTAGTAACGTGAATCCATGTCTCGATTCCTTTCCCGGCTTTTCGGCCGATTGTCACGCAAACCGGGACCCCAACCTCAGCCGCGGGTTCAGGCTGGCGCCGATCTCGAGTCGTGGGAGTTCGAAGCCGAGCGAACCAGAGGTGTTCGGGGCTGAGTCCGGCTGTCGACGGCGACAGTCGACGTCACAACGCGAACATGGCAAGTCCGAGTCCGACCATCGATACGCCTCCGATGCGAGCGAGGCCCAAGAGTCGATGTTGAGTGAGGCTCGACGCAAAGTGGCCGGCAAGGGCTCCGAGCGCCGAGTGCCATAGCAGCGACGCGACAACGATTCCCGCCGCGAACAACATCAGCTTGTCGGCGTGTTCGGTGAACGGCGAAGCGAGCAGGATCGCGAGCCATGAACCAACGGCCGGCGATACAACCGACATCACGAACAAGGTGGGCGCCGGGCGCTGGATCCGGCCAACCAGACGATGAAGTTCGCGGACTTTGACAATTAGCGCGAACCCGAACCCGACAACTACGGCCGCTGACACCGCTTGAAGAGCCGAGAAGACCGGGCCGGGAAGGGTCTGACCGGCGACTACAACCGCCACGGTCGAGGACCCCAACAATACGTCGGCGCCGACTACTCCGAGCGCGGCTTGTATCCCAGAAACGGGGCCGCGGTCGGCCGCGACGCCGATGATGGTCATACTGAGCGGACCCAACGGGATGACGGTGAGGAGTCCGATTGCGAGGCCAAGAATGATTGCGAACATGACCGCAGTATCACAATGAGTATGCCGAAAAGGCGCTTGACTTTCCTGCCGGTTGGCCATCTATGCCGTAGTATTTTTGGTTATGGACATAATTGACAGAAGGATCATCGGCGAACTAGAACTCGACGGGCGAATGTCCACCACACTCTTAGCGTCGCGGGTATCGCTTAGCGTGTCGGCAACATCGGAACGGCTGAGGCGTCTGCGCGAAAGCGGGCTGATCAAACGGTTCTCGGTAGTCGTCGATCACACGATGGCCGGCCGCACTCTCGAAGCAATCGTGGACGTACTCATGCCACCAACCGTCGACACCGCAGCCACCGACGCGGCGATCGCCGCGCTGGATCCGGTCATCAACGCGGTACACGTAACGGGCCGGTACGGCCTGCAGCTGAGGGTCGTGGCACGCGACGTTGCCGAGCTCGATCAACTCCTCACAACCCTTCACGAAGAAATCGGCTCCGAAGAAACCAACACAACGCTCGTGCTTCGAACCGTCGACGGCTTCCCGCGGTCGGTGAAGCTCAGCTGATGCTCGGTCGATCAGTCGATCACGAACCGGCTCAACGTTTGCACCATCTCGGCTGGGAAACGGATCACCGAGCCGTCGATCGAAACCATCGCCGCCCGCAGTTCCTGGCTGGCGATCAACTCGTTGCCTCGCAAGATGCGCTGGCGCCAACGCGAGCTGACCCGGCGGAACTCCACAATCTCGGTCTCGACGGTCAGGTCATCAGATTCTTCGGCTGATGCCAAAAACTTTGTTGCGATCTGCGACACGACGATCGACGACCCCGCGGCCCGCAACGCCGACAGCGAATAACCGACCTCGGCCAACAACTCGACTCGAGCCGTCTCGAAGTACTGAATGTAGACGGCGTGATTGACGTGTTTGTACGGGTCCAGTTCGCTGAACCGGACCCGAATCTTGGCAATGTGAGGGCCACGAAAGCCCTGCGCCGTTGGTGCTGCACTCATGGCTGGACCCTAACCTCGTCACCTAATGCTCGTCTTTGTTGATCTCGAACACGCCGACAACTACACGGCCACCACCGGCGAATGGATGATGGCGGCCCGCACCCGCATCACCTACCGCCTCGAAGACTTGTCATCGCAACACTGCATGCTGGTGCGCCACAACCGCCTCACCGCAACCCTGCTCGCCGACATCGATGCCCGGGCCATCTTCATCAGCGGCAACAGCGGCGACTTCTCTCAATACGCACCCGCCGACCTGGCCGAACTGAGCGCCATTATCCAAACAACGGATCTACCCATATTCGGATTCTGTGGCGGGCTGCAAATGATCGCCCTAGCCCTTGGCGTCCCGTTGGTTCGGCTCGATCTGGACGCCAGCCAAGCCGACGACAGACGTGTGAGTGCGTTCTCTGATGGCACGCTCGCCGAGTTCGGCTATCACCCCGTCGACCTGCACCAGCCACATCCGTTGCTCGACGGCCTGGCCGAGTCGCCGGTCTTTCGCCACGCCCACGCGCTGCACGTGCCGGTCATGCCAACCGAGTTCGAAATCCTGGCGTCGACCGAACTCACGCCGGTGCAGTTAGCGGTCCACAACCAACGACGCATCGTTGGCACCCAATTTCATCCCGAGTACTGGACCGACGAACACCCCGACGGTCAACTGCTCATCACCAACTTCTTGCGATGGGCCCGAGTGATTCCGTGAGCTCGCTACCACACGCCGTGGATCTCGCAGGGTTGCTGGCGTCGGGCGACGTGTCGGCGCGCGAAGTGGTCGCGGCTCATCTCGATCGCATCGAGGAGCTCGATCACAAGATCAATGCCATCCCGGTTCGGCGGACGCGGGACGAAATCTTGGCCGACGCTGATCGCCTCGATGCCGCCGGGCCGAACGGTCCGTTGCACGGTCTTCCGGTTGCAGTCAAAGACCTCGAGGATGTGGCCGGCCTGCCCACTCGCAGCGGCACTCTATTGTCCTCGGCGCGCCCGGCCCGTCGCGACGGGTTGGTGGCCGAGCGCCTCCGCGCTGCGGGCGCAGTCATAATCGGCAAGACCAATACGCCTGAGTTCGGCACCGGCAGCCACACTTTCAACGAGGTCTACGGGCTGACCCGCAACCCGTGGGATCTGAGCCGGTCGGCCGGAGGTAGCAGCGGCGGTGCGGCGGCCGCGTTGGCGGCCCGCATGCTGGCCATCGCCGACGGCAGCGACTTCGGCGGATCGCTTCGCAACCCGGCGGCGTTCAACAACGTGGTTGGCTTGCGGCCGAGCCTTGGCGTGGTGCCATCGAGCAGAACCGAGAGTCACCGCCTCGTCCGGTTCGGCGTCTCGGGTCCAATGGGGCGCACGGTGGGCGATACCGCGTTGGTGCTGTCGGCGTTGGCCGGGCCGCACGCCGACGACGCGCTGAGTCGGCCCCTCGACCCAGCCGAGTTCCGCCGACCGCTGCCAACCACAACCGTCGCCCGGCTCGGTTGGACCCCCGACCTTGCCGGGTCGTTCGCGATAGATCCACAACCAGTCAAACTGGCGCGCCGCGCCGCCCGGTCGATCGTCGAGGTGGGCGGGTCGTTTGTTGAGGTAGCCCCGGCGTTCACCGGTGCCGAAGAGATCTTTCGCATAATCCGCGGACTGTCGTATCGATCCCTGGGCCGAAACATCCCAAACGATCGACACCACCAACTCAAAACAACTGTGCGCGACAACATCGCCTACGGCGACACTCTCACGCTCGACGATGTAGCGCGAGTCGAAAGGCTGCAAATCAGACTTCGTCGACAAGTCAACGAACTGTTCGAATCGATCGATGTGCTGGCGTTGCCGACAACCCAGGTCGCGCCGTTTCCCGCCGACGACGAATTCCCGACAACGGTGAACGGCACGACCATGACCGACTACCTCGGCTGGATGATGTCGTGCTGTCTCATTACCGCCACCGAATGTCCGGCCATATCGATCCCCGCCGGGTTCACCGACGAAGGTCTGCCCGTAGGGCTGCAGTTGGTGGCGCCGTTCGGACACGACCGAGAACTTCTGGAAATCGCAGCCGCCATCGAATCAGCCCAACCGCACCACCAACTTGTTCCTGAGGTGCGCTGAGCCGCTCACCGCTACAGTCGCCGCCATGACTCGCTACTTCACCCCCGACACCTTTGGGTTCCTGCGGGATCTGGCCAAGAACAACAACCGCGAGTGGTTCCACGCCAACAAGGCCCGCTACGAGGCGTCGGTGCGCGAGCCGGCGCTCGAGTTCATCACCGACTATGTCGAGTCGCTCGAAACGTTGTCACCTCATTTCGTAGCCGACTCCCGCACCGTGGGCGGTTCACTCTTTCGCATACATCGCGACACCCGCTTTGCCAAGGACAAGACTCCTTACAAGATCAACACCGGCCTGCACTTTCGCCACGAACGCGGCAAAGACGCCCACGCGCCCGGCTACTACGTGCACCTCGAACCCCGCCGGTGTTTCGTCGGCGTGGGCCTGTGGTCGCCCGAACCCAAAGTCGCTCAGCTGATCCGGCTTCATATCGACGAGCACCAAGACGAATGGGTTGGAGCGACTCGCTCAGCTCGTTTCACCACAAACTTTGAGCTCGGCGGCGAGTCGCTCAAGCGGCCGCCCCGCGGTTTCGACGCCGATCATCCCCTCATCGACGATCTCAAACGCAAGAGTTTCATGGGTAGCGGTCAGCTCTCGCAGGCCGCGGTCACCAAAGGCGACTTTGCCGAGGTGCTAACCGAACGATTTCGGGCCGCCGACGAAATGATGCGATTGCTGTGCGATGCAGTGGGCGTCAAGTTCTAGAGACGCCAGCTGCGAATCAGGGCGAGCATTGAGTCGATCATTTGGCTGAGCTCTTCGACCGCCGCGCCGCTGCGGGCCGATACCGCCAGCCCAAGACATACCGATAGAACTGAATCGGCGTAGACGTCGACCAGCGACGGCATGATCTCGCCGCGCTCAGCAGAGATGGTTAGCGAACCATGAATCACCCCTCGCAACATGGCGCGGTAACGGTCGCCAACCTCGACGACTCGCTGGTCGCGCATCCCCAGTTCGGTGGAGGCGTTGACCGCCATACAGCCGCGACAGCCAATCTCGCTCATCATCTGCTCACGCTGCATCTCGAAGAAAGCAACGAGGGCGTCGATCCCGCCATCGGCAAGAGCCTCGTCTAGCACGGCCTGGCGGTGGTCGACGTAGCGATCGAGCACGGTGATGAAGAGCTCTTCTTTGGATCCGAAGGCGTTGTAGAGCGACGATTTGTTGAGGCCCGCCGCGTCGACGATCTCGTTGAGCGAACAAGCCTCGAAGCCTTGCTCCCAGAACAACGCAATCAACGTGTCGAGAACCTCGTCTTCGTCGAAGGCGCGAGGGCGCCCGCGTCGATTTGGAGTGTCGGTAACCGCGGTCATAACTACACCGTAGACCTTCATGGCTGCTTTGTGAACCAATTGTTCCGAAAAAGTTAGTACTAGCGATGATGTCGATCGGAACCCTCATCGTGTTCCTCGACCTAACCGTCGTGAACACTGCACTCCCGGCAATATCACTCGACCTCGGCGCCACCACGTCAGAACTGCAATGGGTCGTCGACTCGTACGTCCTCGTACTCGCCGGACTGCTCATACTGGCAGGCAGCATCGGCGACCGCTACGGACGCAAACGCTGGATGACCGTCGGACTGCTGACGTTCCTGGCCGGATCGGTAGCCGGCGCGCTGGCCGACTCGATCCCAAGCCTCATAGTCGGACGGGCCCTGCAAGGACTCGGTGCGGCGTTCGTGTTGCCCGCCACGCTCAGCATCGTGACCGCGGCGTTCCCCCGCGAAGAACGAGGCAAAGCCATCGCCGTATGGACCGGCGTTGGCGGCATCGGAATCGGATTCGGCCCAGCCATCGGCGGCTACCTGGTCGACCGCTACGACTGGGCGGCGGCGTTCTGGATCCACGTGCCCATCATCTTGATCGCCCTCGTTGGTCAAATCGTTGTCAGCGAATCCCGAGACGGACGACACGTCGGACTCGATATTCCGGGCGCGCTCACCGCAACCGCCGGCATCTCCACCCTCGTGTTCGCAGTAATCCAGGGGACCGAAGAAGGCTGGGGCAGTCCCCTGATCCTTGCCAGCTTCGCGGCCGCCGCCATTCTCCTCGCTGCGTTCGTGGCAATCGAACAGCGGGTCAGCGACCCGATGCTGCCACTGCGCTTCTTTCGTCAACGCGACTTCAGCGGCTCGGTCCTCGTCATCGGCCTGATGTTCTTTGCCGGTCCCGCGGTCTTCTTCTTCATGACCCAGTTCTTCCAGATCGTGCAAGGACGCGATCCATTCGAAGCAGGCCTTCTCATCCTCCCCAACGCCGTCGCGATCATGGCCGCCACCGCCCTCGCACCCGGCGTAGGACGAGCTCTCGGTCTGCGTCGAACCGTGGTCGTATCGGTGTTGATAATGGCTGTTGGCATGATCGCCTTCACCCAAATCGATGCGGGCTGGAGCGCCGGTCAAGAGATCGCCGCCATCATGGTCTTCGGGTTCGGGTTCGGCCTCGGAATGCCATCGCTCACCGACTCGATCATGGCATCCGTGCCCGTTGAGGACGCTGGGGTCGGATCGGCCGTAAACGACGTAAGCCGAGAACTCGGCTCGGCCCTGGGAGTCGCAGTGTTGGGATCGTTCATCAACGCCATCTACCGAGGCAACGTTGCCGACAACCTGGCCGGTCAAGTCCCCGAAGGAACCATCGAGCTTGCCCAAGAAGGCATCGGCGTCGTAGCCGCTACCGCGCCAACGCTGCCCGCCGACGTGGGAGCCACAACTTTCGCGGCGGCCAGCGACGCTTTCGTCGAGGCCATGAACACCGGCTTCTGGCTGGGTGCCGCCGTGATGGCTGCCGCCGCGATCAGCGCGGCCGTGCTACTCCCCCGCACCGTTCGCACCGACCAAGCCGAACGTACGGCCGGCGGCGGTATCGACGATGCCGACTCCGTGCTCGTTGCTTAGACGCCCCGCGCCCTAACCGCAGGCATGATCGAGAGAGGGTGGGTTCGGCCGCTTGGCCGGGCCCGACCTTTCCATTTTTGCTGCCGCCCTATTCTTACCCACTGCGTTGTAAAGCGAACATATGTTCGTGTAGGGTGTGTTCATGTTTGGGGCGGAACACCTGCGGCTGAGCGAGTTGTCACCGGCTGGTTACACGCGCCCCGAGCTGGTGATGCTGCTAGCCGAACTGCATGCGCTGGAAAGCCACGTGACCGAGCGGCGCTTAGCGTGTCTCGCGGCGATCGACCTTCTCAACGATGCCGGGCCCGACGCGGTGACCGTTGGCCGCAACATCACCCGCCGTTCAACCCGCGACGCCAAAAAGACCGCCGCGGTGGCCTCAGCGTTGGCTTCGCTGCCAGCCACGGCCAACGCCTTGACACGCGGCGAGATCTCTATCGAGCACCTACCAGCCGTGGTTGATGCCGCTAAGCGGGTATCACCCGACGCTGCTGACGGTTTGGTCAACAACGCCGTCGCTATGCCCGCCGATCTGTTTGCCAAAACCGCTCGAGAATGGGCTGCTCGACACGAAACAGTCGAAACAATCGAAACTCGGCACGCCAAACAACGAGCCGAACGCCAAACCCAATGGTGGATCGCCGCTGACGGCATGACCCATCTGCACTCCGTGCTCGACGCGATAACCGGCAAACAAATCATCACCGCGCTAGAACAACGAGTCGATCAACTATGGCGCGAAGACGGCGGGCGAGACGGCTCTGCCAACAGCTCGCGAGCCCCTGCCCAACGACGAAGCCGTGCCCAACGACGAACCGATGCCCTGGTCCAACTGCTAACCGCTAACACCGATTCCGGCAACAACCGGGCCAAACCTCACCCCAAACACATGGTGATCATGCATCACCACCTCAAAGACGGCACCACCCAGTTCAACAACGGCACCGCCGTACCAGAATCAGTGCTCACCGAAATCGGACCAAACGCCGAAGTTGTCGGGATCGTGTTCGGGACCAACGGTCAACCGCTACACCTCGGCCAATCAGTGCGCCTAGCCAGCCGAGCTCAATGGATCGCTCACATCGCCCGCGACCGCGGCTGTACCCGATGCGGAGCCGAACCATCACGCGGCAACGCCCACCACATCCAACACCACCGCCACGGCGGACCCACCAACACCAACACCCCAACAGACCCGCAGACCCCACGCCGCCTAGGGCGGTAGAACAGAACTACGGTGCCACCATGGCTACGAACGGCGACAAGCTGTACAAAATCGTCGAGGAGTACTCCGAGCTGGGGGTCCACCGCGCCGGCACCGATGTCGACACGGCGACGGCGAAATGGATGACCCAGAAACTGACCGAGCTTGGGCTACGAGTCGATACCGAAGATGTGCCGTTCGATCGGTACGTCGCCGATAGCGATCTGACCATCGATGGAGAATCGGTTGACCACCTGGCGGTCTACTACGAATGGGAAGGCAGCCTCGATACGACAAACGTGGCCGTCGAATCGCTCGATCCGAAGCGCGGCGGTTTCACCGACACTCTGGCCGAGCCGATCAAAGAAGTCCGCCGCCGCGGCTACGACGCGGCAGTGTTCGTAACCGAACACCCCAACGACGCGCTGGTAGCGATCAACCGAGACCCTGGTGCGGGCTCGGGATTTCCCACCGTGCTCGTCGCAGCCCGCGATCTCACACCCAAACGTGACCACAAGGTTCGACTCAAACTCGACGCCCATCTCGAGCCTGGCCACACCACCAACCTCAGCGCCTACACAGCCCGCACCTCCCACAGCAGCCCGCCGCTGCTTCTCACAACCCCACTCACCGGATGGTTCACATGCGCCGGCGAGCGCGGCACCGGGGTCGCGGTGCTGCTTCACCTAATCGAACGATTCCGCGACCAACCGCTGCATGTGCTCGCCACCGGAGGGCACGAACTCGACTACTTGGGAGCCCGCCGCTGGGATGGCGAGACACCCGCCGCCATCGTGCACGTCGGAGCGTCAGTCGCGGTCGACGAACCAAGCCCCCAAGGACGCACGCTCATCTCCACGAGAATCGCCATGACAAACCTCGACGCGACAACCGCGGCGGGGATGTCCGAAGCACTCGCCACAATCGACCTCCGCCTCGTGACCGACACCCAACGATGGATGGGAGAGTCAGAAGTGTTCTGTCAAATACCCGCACCGATGCTCTCGTTCACCGGCAGCGGCATCGACTTTCACACCCCCGACGACACACCCGAACGGGTTACATCACCAAAATCTCTGGCCCTGGTAGCCGACGCGATCGGTGACGCGGTTCAGGCCATGACCTCTTCGAGCAACCCAGTCGCCACATCGTAAACAAACCCCCGGATGTGATCTTTGTAAGTGATAAACGGCGACGTGTGCAGACGCTGCATCGATTGACGAACATCAAGAAACGGATCATTGAAAGACTCGACCGCCCAGCCCGGCTTGACACCGATCTCGGATTCGAGGTCGGCCTTGAACTGATCTTCGCTGACCCGTTGAAGGCCACAATCGGTGTGATGCATCAACACGATCTCTCGCGTCTTCATGAACCGTTGAGACAAACACAACGACCTGACCACGTCGTCGGTAATCACGCCGCCGGCGTTACGGATGATGTGAGCCTCGCCGTGGCGCAACCCAAGGATCTCGAAGGTATCCATCCTCGAATCCATGCAGCTCACGATGGCCAACCGTCGCAGCGGATTGACCTGTAATTCGGAATCGTCGAAACCAACCGCGCCGGCTCGATTGTGCTCGACAAGTTCGTCGGCGTTCGGCTGAAAGTCCGGGTCGCTCATGGCCGACACCATAGAGTCGAATCAGATTCGGCGGGTCTCGTAAGCCCACATGGCGATCTCGACACGGTTTCGGGCACCAAGCTTGGACATCAGACTCCCTAAGTGGGTCTTGACCGTGCTCAAAGAGATAAAAAGCTCTTCGGCTATCTCGGCGTTGGTCCGGCCGCGGGCCACAGTCAACAAGACCTCTTCCTCACGTTCGGTCAACGGCTCGATCGGCTGGCCCGGTGACTCTGCGGTTTCCGAACGAGCAAATGTTTGCAGCAAACGCGCCGTGACACTGGGGGCAATCAGCGCATCACCGCTAGCCGCCGCCTCGACCGCTTGCACCAGCAATTCGGCGCCGGCATCTTTGAGCAAGAACCCTCTCGCACCAGCCTTGAGCGCACCGTGGACGTACTCGTCGAGATCGAAAGTGGTGATGATCACGACGGCCATCGGATCGACAACATCGGGCCCCGCCAGCTGGCGAGTTGCTTCGATCCCGTCCAACTCGGGCATGCGGATATCGAACAGGCAGACATCGGGCCGCAGTTGCCTCGCCATCGTCACCGCCTCACGACCGTTACTGGCTTCGCCAACCACCTCGATCTGAGGCTGAGCGTCGAGGATCATCTTCAGACCAGCGCGGATCAGATCTTGATCATCAGCCAAAAGGACCTTCGTGGTCATCGCTCTACCTCATTGCGCATCGCACCCTCACGAGGAAGTTTCGCCTCGACCCGCCAGCCTCGATCTGGGCCGGGCCCAGCCGCCAAAGTGCCACCCAACAGGTCAACCCGTTCTCTCATCCCCACCAGACCAAACCCGCCAACAACGTTCGGACCAGCGACCGAGTCACCGTCATCAGAAACACAAAGCAATACCTCGTCCCCATCACACTTCAGCTCGACCGAAACCCGGGTTGCATGACGGGCGTGGCGACGGGCGTTGGTCACTGATTCTTGCGCGAGCCTGAACAGTGTGGCCTGCAGACCCGGCCCGAGCGTGGCCACATCGCCGCTCACACTCACCCTCACCGCCGGACCGCCAACGGTGAGATCAGCCAACTGCTCGATGTCGGCTACGCCGGCGCCTGGACTCGTTACCGCATCAGCCTGGCGCAGAGCACCCACCATCCGCCGCATCTCTGTCAACGTCGCCGATGCCGCCGTCTCGATCGTGCCGAGAATCTCCACCGCCTTGTCGGGCTGGATCGCGGCCACAGCCTGACCGGCCTGAGCCTGGATCGCTATGGCCGAGACATGATGGGCAACGGTGTCGTGCAGTTCTCGCGCCAACAAGTTCCGTTCTTCTTGGCGCGCCTGCTCTTCGCGACGTAGCCGCAACGCGGCCCGAGATCTCATCACCAACCCGACCGCCATCGGGAACAACCAAAACGGCAACGACACGAACGCTTCGGTCCATGAGGGCCGGCCTGACGAAAGACCGGAGTCGGCCCGGGTAGTAAAGTTGGCGAGCAAATGCGAAACGAGTACCAGAGGCACCCCGGCGATCATCTCGGTTCCTGACCCCCAACGAAACAGCGAGTAGACGAGCACAACAGCCGCCAAGCCCGTAGCGCCAAGGGCCGGATCGTCGTAATCGCCGATCAAAGACACCGCATCGAGCAACGACGTCGCAACAAAAGCAACAGCCAACGCGACCAGCGGCTCGACCCGGCGCCACGGCAGCGCAACGATGGTCGCCAAACCAACAGCAACCGCGAATGGTCGCAGCCCGGCGCCGGTGTCGAAGATTGCTTGGCCGACGGCCGCCGCGAGCAGAGCGACAACTAGGGCCCAATCCCACCGTCGAGGCGCGGTTGCCCCCGGGCTTCTTGGTTCGCGCCACACCGCGTTGAAGGCATCGTTCACCCCCACCACAGTACGGACTCTGGGTCAGGGTTGTATCGACCAAAAGTACGAGGAGTCCCTCGTCTGATCGAACGGCGAAGATCTGGCCGTTGGTCTGGCGACTGACCAGACGTTGCTTGTCACGATGAGGTCATGACAACCACCATTACCCGCCCCGAAGCAGCCACCCGCTGTGTTGTTACGGTCGAGAACCTCGAGAAGCGGTACAGCAGCGGAGCCGCCGTCGACAATCTGTCGTTTGATGTACCAGCCGGCGAGGTCGTCGGTCTGCTCGGACCAAACGGCGCCGGCAAGACCACAGCAATGAAAATGTTGCTCGGCCTGGTCAAACCAAGCAGTGGCACTGCTTCGGTACTTGGAGCGGACGTGACATCGCCAGGCTTTGTGCACGCATCTCGCCGAGTAGGCGCGTTGATCGAAGCGCCCGCCCTGTACGAGCGACTGACGGCCCGACAGAACTTGATCCTTCAAGCTCACACCCTCAACGTCGACGCCTCCAAACAACGAATCGACAATCTCTTGGACCTCGTCGACCTTCGAGACCGCGCCGACGACCGCGCCGGCGCTTACTCCCTAGGCATGAAACAACGCCTCGGTATCGCAGTTGCGATGATCGGCAATCCCGAACTGGTCATCCTGGATGAGCCGGCCAACGGCCTCGACCCCGCCGGCATCGTGGAAATCCGCAACCTGCTTCGCCGACTCCCCGAGATGGGCACCACCGTGCTGGTGTCATCTCATCAACTCGCCGAAGTACAACAAGCGTGCGACCGCCTCGTCGTGCTCGCCAACGGCCGACTCGTCGCCGCTGGAACAACCGACGAGATTCTGGCTCTTCACACCAGCCGCACCTACCGGGTACGGGTGGAGAGTGCCGATGCCGCCAGCGCCTTTCGGTGCCTCCAAGCCGCGGCTCTGCAACCGCAGACCTCACGCGCCGAACAACTCATCGTTGACCTCCCCGACGATTGGTCGGGACGCGACCTGAACCGCACCCTGGTCAACGCGGGCGTGTTCGCGGCAGAAATTACCCACCAGAACGTGTCGCTCGAGTCGGCGTTCCTCACGATGACCACCAACCCCGTGACCACCAACCCCGTGACCACCAACCCCACAAATGGAGAAGTCCAATGATCAAAGCCGAGCTCTACAAGCTGCGGACCCACCGCACCCCCCTGGCCACCGCCGCAACCTTGCTCGTCGGGGTTTTGGCCCCCTCGGTGGTGATGCTGTGGTACACCCCGACTAACACCAGCGCTTACGCCGACACTTGGCTCGCGGTGTACTCGATCCTGGCCATACTTCTCGCCATCGTCTTTGGGGGCTGGGCTCTCGGAACCGAGTACCGCCAAGACACCGTAAAACGGATGCTGGCCAGCGAACCTCGCCGAGGCCGGGCCTTGGCCACCAAAGCCAGCGCCGCCGCCGCGTCGATGACCGCGGTGCTCGCGGCCGTGGCCGGTCTTGGTTGGCTCGCAGCCCGAGTGGTCGGTGACATGAACGACGTCATGGTTGCTTGGGAAGGGCGCCAAGTACTCGCGACCGTGTTCACTGCCCTGTTGGCCGGCGCCATGACCTTTGGCCTGTCGGCCATCACTCGCAGCGACTCCTTTGCCATGATTGGCATGGTCGGACTCTTGTTGGTGCTCGATCCGCTCCTCGGGCTCATTCCAAAGATCGGCGACTACACGTTGGGATCATCGCTGAGCGTCGTGTCGGACAAGATCGCCGGAACTGCTTCCGGTTTCGGCGAGGTCGCATCGCTCTCGACGAGCAGCGCAACGCTTACTCTTGTGGCATGGTTGGTCGCCTTTGTCGGCGGCGGAACCGTACTATTCGCATCTCGTGACATCTAAAGGGAACTACCAATGAGCAACATGCCAGGGCACTATCACGCCGAAGGCGACCCAGCGGACACCGTCCGATACTGGGACGGCAACCAGTGGGTCGGCGAGCCGATGCCTGCGCCGCCGTCGGCCGAAAGCGCCCCACCGCCACCCCCCGCCGGGGCCCCCGCGAGCGCGGCAGCCGCCACCGTCGACAAGAGCCGCTTCGGCACCATCGGAATCCGTATTGGCGCCGGTCTACTCGACGCCGTCATCTTCTGGATCATCTCCATTCCGTTCTGGAGTTCAAGCAGCGACGGAAACTCTTTCAACGTTTCGGCCTCCGCCGGCCAACTCGCGGTCTCGGCGATTGTCGGATACGCCATAACCGTCGCCTTCATCCACTTTCTCGGCGGCACACCAGGCAAGCTGATAGTTGGTCTGCGCATCACCGAAGAAACCGGAACAACTACGCCCCCCGGCTTGGACCGAGCCGCTAAGCGGTCCTTGCCGGGCCTGCTCAGCATCATCCCGGTGCTCGGAGGGCTGGCCCAACTCGGTATTATCATCGCCAACCTGGTGATGGTTTCGACCGACGACGAATGCCGTAGCGTCTTCGACCGCATCGGCGGCACCCGGGTGGTTCGCAAGGCCCGTCTCTGACACTAATGAACGATCCTCGCCACATCATCGAGACGTACTATCAACGCCTCGCCGATCGTGACCGCGAGGGTCTTCTAGAACTGATCCACCCCGATATCACCGTGACCTATCACGGCGGTGTCGGGGTGTTTCCGTGGTCGGGCCAGTTCACCGGCCACAACGGCTTCAACGACTTTTTTGCGGTGATCGCCGAACACCTCGACGTAGTGAACGTCGAACAAACCCGATGGACCACCGACGAGCAGGCAGTCGTGGTGCAGTGTGTTGGCCAATGGCGGGTGAAAGCCAACGCCGCCCGCGTCGACGCCGGCATGGTCAACATCTTCACGATCACCGAAGATTTGATCACCGGGTACGACGTACACGCCGACACCGAAGCGTTTCGTCGGGCCATGGACGCGTGAACTCAATCCCGAGCGTCGATCTGGCCGGTCGCCGCTCCAGCGGCCAAATCCTCGAGGCGTGCCGCGAAATTGGTTTTGTCTCGATTCTGGGCCACGGCATAGCCACCGACCGGTTCACCAAGATGCGCACGATTGTGCGGGCGCTGTTCGACCTGGACGAACCCGTCAAGCGAGCCACGATGATCAGCCCCGACAACTACCGCGGGTTCATCCCCCTCGGGTTCTTCACCCCCAACCGAGCCGAGGCCAACGGCATAGCCGCAGACCAGTACGAGGGATACAAGATCCACTGGGAGTGTCCGCCCGACCACCCGGTTCGAGGCGAATGTGAGCTGTACGGACCCAACCGTTGGCCCCCCGAACTGCCCGAACTGGCCCAAACTGTGAGTAGCTACTGGGCCGCCTGCGATCGTGTCGCCGATCAACTGCTCGATATTTTCGCGCCTGCGCTCGGTATAGAACCCGACGCTTTTCGATCTTGGCACCAGACCCCACTGTCCAGCATGACGCTGCTGCACTATCCCCCGGCCGCCGCTAGGTCCGAACAGACCGCGGGAATCCATCCACACAAGGACACCAATGTGCTCACCTTGCTGCACCCCGACCCCGTAGGCGGGCTCGAGGTTCGCACCCGAGACAACCGTTGGGTCCAGCCCGCCGCCCCGCCGGGCGCGTTGCTTGTGAACGTCGGCGAAATGCTCGAGTTGTGGTCGGGGGGCCAATTCGTGGCTACTCCCCACCGGGTCACGAACAACACTGGGCAGCACCGCTATTCGTTCCCCTACTTCTTGACACCCAACCACGATGTTGTTGTCGAACCGTTGCTGCCCCTCGTTGGTGGCTTTCAGCACTCGCGCATGCCGGTGGGCGAACTTTCGGCCGAGGTCTGGCGAACCAACTGGCCCGATCAAGATCCCTCACCCGCCGGTTTCGATCTCGGTACGCTCGACCGATGACCGAGCACGTCCTCGAACCAGCCCGTCAAACACCGATACTCGCGTCGGCCGACGTTGTGGTCGTTGGTAGCGGGCCCGGCGGACTCGCGGCAGCGATCGGCGCGGCGCGAGCAGGCGTGTCGGTCATGTTGCTCGAACGCAACGGGTGCTTTGGCGGCAACATCACCCAGGTCGGGGTCGAAGGGTTTGCGTGGTACCGCCACGAAAATACCGTTGACAGCGAAGGGGTAGGCATCGAGTTCGAAGAGCGGGCCAAAGCCATGGGGGCAGCTCAACCAGAGCCGCAATCCAATAGTCACGCGCTCGATGCCGAAGGTTTCAAATATGTCGCCGACCAACTGGTCGCCGAGGCCGGGATCCAACCACTGCTGCACTGCCAAGTTGTTGCCCCAGTGGTCGAGGACGACATGATCCGCGGCGTAATTGTCGAATCAAAGTCGGGGCGTCACGCGGTCCTCGGTCAGCGGGTGATCGACGCGACCGGCGATGCCGATATCGCCTATCGCAGCGGCGCCCCGACCCACAAGACGCCAGCCGAGCACATGATGGCGGCGTCGGTAATGTTTCATCTCAACGGAGTTGACAAGGCTCGATTCCTGGCGGGGGTCGCGGCCGATCCGCAGACCTACCGTGATTGGGATGGCAACGGCTGGACGGTCGAGACCAGCGGCAAAGAAGACCAAATGTTCTCGCCGTTTCTGCGCAAACCGTTCGACCGGGCCGTGGCCGCCGGAGAAATCCCGAGTGACGTCTCGACCATCGCCGGCACGTGGGGGGCTATTTCGGATCAGGGCGATCTGACCTACCTCAACATCATTCACCTCAGCGGCGTAGACGGAACCGATGTCGAAAGCCTGACCGCCGGCGAAATCGAAGGTCGCCGCCAAGCCACGTTCGCGGCGAACGCGCTACGCAACTACACGCCGGGCTGCGAGAACGCCAAGATCCGCAACTTTGGCATGACCATCGGTATTCGTGACACTCGCAAAATCGACGCGGCGTACAACCTGACCGCGGCGGACGTACGCGAGCAAGGCCGCTTCGAGGACAGCATCGGCATCTTCCCCGAGTTCATCGACGGCTACGGAATTCTCATCCTGCCCACCACCGGCCGGTACTTCCAAGTGCCGTACCGCTCGATGGTTCCCAAAAACATCAAGAACCTTTTGGTGACCGGGCGCAGCATCGGGGGCGATCGTGACAGTCACGCCGCGGTTCGCAACATGATGTGTTGCACCGTTGCTGGTCAAGGGGCTGGGGTTGCTGCCGCGGTGTCGGTGCGCACCAACCGCACCGTCGAAGCCGTAGACATCGCCGCGGTGCAAGCCGAACTCAAGCGCCAGCAGGTGCGGGTCTTTTAGCCAAGAGAGGGTCGGCCCGCCGCGACCGCCACGGCTCGACCCTCGACAAACATCGGGCGACCGCCCACGTCGATGACTTTCTCGATCCACTCGGTTTCGACTGTGACGTCAACGGCGCCGGCTGATTCGGCAGAACGGGCGGCCGCGGTCGCCGCGACCTCGATGGCGCGGGCCTCGGCATCGGGTCGTTCCCAAAGCGTCTCGGGCTCAGAACCCACGTGTATGCGGTAAACGCCACGCCTCGGCGCCGACACCACAACCTCTTCGCGGACCCTGACTTGCCCAACGGCGGCGCCGATGGCATTAGCGACCTCGGCGTGTTCAGGGACCGAAACCTCGGTGCCAAGTAGCTCGCCGATTTTGGGGTAGTAAATCGCCGCCGGCGCCCCCAGCCCCACCAACGGGACCGCGAGTCCGGCGACCAAGGCGGTGCTTTGTGTGGTGCCATCGAGAGCCGCAGCAACTATTTCTGAAGTGGCCAACGACCCTGACAGCCCATCGCGATCGAGCGAGGCTGCCAACAGCGCCTCGGCTGATAAACGCTCGAGTCGGGCCATCACGCAACCAGCGAACTCTTCGCCCGAGGCAGCTATCTCGACACCGAAGCGATCTCGCTTCCTGGCAAACAATCCAGCACCCAACCGGGCCGCGGTCGCGTCGAACGTGGCCTGGAAGCCCAACACTTGAGCAGCGTCGGTTGGAGTGAACGCACTGAGCCGAAGCACGCCTCGCCCGACCAGCCTTGTCAATGCTCGGAGCTGCAGGCTCGTGGTGACAACGGCGCTCATCGGCAAAATGTCGGCGTTCATGGCGTCGATCACCTGCGTCTCGAAACGATCAAGAGTGGCGTCAGCCGTTCGCTTGGTCGACAGCACGAAGGCGCCATCGAAGGCCCCCACGACGTCGGAGTTCGCTTGGCGGTCGAGGTACTCGAGAACAACCGCTTCGTGATCGACCGCCAACAAACTCAGCGGAACGACCCGGCGTGGGCCGACAACCAGGTCGCAACCTTCTGCCCGGTCGGCCAGTTGTACTTCGGAGTCGCCTCCCAAACCATGGGTATGAATCATCACCGCTTCGACCATCGTGCGGTGACCGCCAACTACCGCGCCGTCGTCGCTGACCTCCGGGCGCCCTTCGCGCAACACGGCAATGTCGGTGGTCGTGCCGCCAATGTCGGAAATGATGGCGTTGGCGGTGTCGGAAAGATGGGCCGCACCGATGAGGCTGGCTGCCGGCCCCGAGAGGATCGTTTCGACCGGTCGATCACGAACAAAGTCGGCCGACACCAACGAACCGTTCCCGCGCACGACCATTATCGGCGAGGCCATTGCTCGCTCGTCGAGTATCGATCGAGTCGTGGACACAAGGTCCTCGACCATGGCGATCAACCGAGCGTTGAGCAACGCCGTAACGCCACGCTTGGGACCGTTGAGGCGAGCCGACAAATGATGGCTACAAGTCACCGGCAGGCCGGTTCGGGCTCGGACCAACTCCTGCGCGGCCAACTCGTGATCGGCGTTTCGGGTCGCGAACTGCGCGGTAATAGCAAATGCGTCGACCGAATCGGCGACCTGGTCGACCCGTTCGGCCAACTCGTCCAAGTCGAGCGGCCGAACCTCGTCACCATGAGACGTGTGCCCGCCATCGACAACAATCACATGATCAGAACCCACCGCGGCTCGTAGACCGCCACGGTCCAGAGCGTCGTCGCCAAAGCCGATGGTGATCAAACACGCAGGTCGGCCAGTGCCCTCGACAAGCGCGTTGGTCGCCAGTGTTGTGGACAGCGCGACCAGTTCGATCGAATCGGCCGCCACGGAAGCGTCGGCCAAAACCGCGTCGATAGCGCCACAGATACCCACCGCGAGGTCGTCGTGAGTAGTCGGCGATTTGGCCTTGGCAACCACTGACCGTGTGGCGTTGTCGTAGACGACCGCGTCGGTGTAGGTCCCTCCGGTGTCGACACCCAGAACGTAAAGAGATCGGTCAGTAGCCATCGCGCAATATTCTGCCCGTTGACGAGGTTCCCCGCGCGTTTCTCTCCTTCACAAGCGCCGCGGTTCCCGGTGGCGTAGCGTCTCGTCATGGCTCAGCCACCCCGAAGCGAACGACCCGATATGCAGGGCTACGGAGTCACCGAAGATCCCGATGGACTGCTCGACTGGGAATGGGCCGAAACCCGGCTGCTGGGGTGTCGAAACTATTGGCTTACAACGGTCAACGCCGACGGGCGACCGCACTCGATGCCGGTCTGGGGAGTTTGGATGCCGAGCCGTCAACGGTTCGGGTTCGGCTGTTCGCCCACCGCTCGCAAGGTTCGCAATCTGGCGGCCAACCAACGAGTTGTGGTTGCTCCTCACGACACCGTCGAGTGCATTTCCCTCGAAGGCCGCGCGGTGATGGTGGTGGCTCCCGCCGGCGGCGATGTTGTTGACGCTTGAGTCGAGAAGTATCACGACGGCGAATGGCCCAAAAACGAGATGGCAAAATTCTTACGCGACGGAGCGCTGTTCGAGGTCATACCCAGTCGGGCGTTTGGCTTCATCGAGCGGGCCGAAGAATTTTCGGCCAGTGCAACACGCTGGGTGTGGCCCCAGCAAGGCAAGCAGTAATCAGGGCCAAAGCGGTTCGTTGACTTCGAACCCGACCGACTCGCCCCACGAGTTGCGATACGACACGTCCTGTACCGGATTACGTTTGGCGACACCCCACGAACCGGTGGGGTAACCAAACGGCACACAACAAGCCATGTTCCAGCCTTTGTCTTCGGGGACTCCGAGGATTTCGAAGGTTTCGTCCTTCTTGAACATCAACACGCTGGTGAGCGACGAACCCACGCCATCGGCTCGAGCCGACAGCATGGCGTTCCAGACCGCCGGAAAGATCGACCCGCCAGAAGGATCGGCCCGGTCGAACGCAAACAACAACAACGGGTAGGTAGCAAAGTTCTCCTGAGCCCACTTGACCGAGTTCATGATGCGTTTGAACTGTTTCGACGCGGGGTCGTCTTTGGTGTTGGCGGCGTCGGCCGCGTCTTTGTAGATCGTGGCGAACAAAACGTCGATGCACTCGGCGTAGAGCGCTCCGAGCTTGGCTCGTTGGTCGCCGTCATCAACCAGCATGAACCGCCACTGCTGATTGTTTCCTCCGCTCGGCGCGCGGATGGCCGCATCGAGCAGACGCATCTGAACGTCCTCGGGGATCGGGTCGGGCTTCACCCGTCTCATGGCCCGAGTGGTGTACAGCGCTTCACGAATATCCATACCGAGATTTGAGCAGAGCTAAGGCCCGAGCGCCAAATGCCGATCCACAGGAGATGAGTTCGTTTCTCGACTCCCTGTTCGAACCCGACCGCAGCTGTGCCTGTGGCCATCACGAAGGTTCGCATTGCCACGGCTTCTCCAACCGGGACTGCATGTGGTGTGACTGCCGCAGCTTCTCGACTGATGCCCCGCATCGCAGTGCGCACCCTTCGATGACTCGAAGCGGCCACTAATTCGTTCGACACGATGGGTACCAGGACCAATCTGCGCCGCTCCGAAATCCGCCGCGGCCGCGGTCGCCGTTAAGCAAGGCAGCCTGGCCGTAGAGTTCGCTAATGGACCTCGCCGAACTGCAGACGCTCATGGACAACCTCTACGGCCGCGCCGATCGCGAGCGGGGTGTTCCAGCCACGGTCGCATGGCTCTGCGAGGAGCTCGGAGAATTGGCCCAGGCGGTCCGCAAAGGGACCCGTGATCAGCAACTCCACGAGTTCGGAGACGTGTTGGCATGGCTCGCTTCGCTCGCCAACCAAATGGACATTTCTCTCGACGACGCGATGCGGCGTTATGTAGACACCCCGCCCTGAGGCCGGTTGGCTCAGACGAGACCTTGGGCCATCAGGCTTTCGGCGATCTGGATGGTGTTGAGAGCGGCGCCCTTGCGCAGGTTGTCGTTGGCCACAAACAAACTCAGGCCGTTGGGACGAGTTTCGTCGACACGGATCCGGCCAACGTATGACGGATCCTGACCGGCCGCTTCGAGTGGTGTGGGCACATCGACCACGGCGACGCCTGACGCCGACGAAAGCAACTGGCGAGCCCGTTCGGGCGAGATAGCCGACTCGAAGCTGGCGTTGATCGACAACGAATGACCGGTGTAGACCGGCACCCGTACGCAGGTGCCGGAAACTTTGAGCTCCGGCAGGCCGAGGATCTTGCGGCTCTCGAAACGGAGCTTTTGTTCTTCGCCGGTTTCCTCCAGACCGTCATCAACAATGTCGCCGGCAAAGGGCAAGACATTGAATGCGATCGGCTTGATGAAGTTCTGGCCCGCGTTGAGCGCTACTGATCGACCGTCGTAGGTAAGCGCGGGACCATCGGCGCCGACTTTTTGGGCCTGCTCGTCGAGTTCTTGAACACCAGAAAGCCCCGCGCCCGACACCGCTTGATAGGTGGATATCACCAACGCTTGAAGGCCTGCTTCGTCGGCCAGCGGTTTGAGCACCGGCATGGCCGCCATGGTTGTGCAGTTGGGGTTGGCGACAATGCCTTTGGGGATGGTTTGCAGGGCGTCGGGGTTGACTTCGGGCACTACCAGGGGAACGTCGGGGTCCATCCGCCAAGCCGAGGAGTTGTCGATGACGATGGCTCCAGCAGCCGCGACCTTGGGCGCTAGCCGCTTGCTGGTAGAACCGCCGGCGGAAAACAACGCCACATCGATGCCGGCGTAGTCGGCAGTAGCAGCGTCTTCGACAACGATGTCTTGGCCGTTGCATTCGATGGTTGTGCCCGCGGAGCGGTGCGAAGCGAAGAGCCGCAGCGAAGTGATCGGGAACTGGCGTTCGGCCAACAGGGTGCGCATTACTCCGCCAACCTGGCCGGTGGCGCCAACTATTCCTACATGCATGTTTGAAGGGTACCGCTCACCAATACCGCGTCACTGCCGATTTATTGAATGGCGGGGTTCGTGCCTCGCCGACAACTCAGAACCTGACGAGACGGGCCCCGTGCCAATCCTTCGACCCTCCGAATCGCAAGCTCCGATGGAGCTCGAGCCCGGCGTCCCGCGCCGCGCCGCGGGTTGGCCGATGCATGTTCTTTGGGGGTGTTTGGTCGTAGGCACGGTGATCGTCTCCTACGCCCACTCGGTTGCGTCGAGGGCCCTCGAAGGCGAACAAACCCACTATCACCTGTTTTGGCTGGGCATTTTCACGTTCATCGTACCCGCCACCTGGATGCTGCTTAGCCGCCAAACCCGCGATATCGATCGATATCTGATCCTGGTAGCCGTTGGGGTGTACAGCTATTTCCCGAAATTCTTGGCTTACCCGGGCGGACCAGCCTTTTTTGATGAGTACGCCCACACCGTGCAAACCGACCGATTGTTCGACACCGGTCTGTTGTTCATGCCCAACAACCAGGTGGTGGTGATCGGTGATTATCCGGTCATGCACGCCTTTGCGGTGTCGATTCGACATCTCACCGGGCTCAACACCTACCACACCGCCGTGGCGCTGATAATTGTTCTCCACGTCGTCACCCTGATCGGCATCTCGGCAATCGCGACCCGCATCACATCGAGTCGCCACGTCGGCGGCATCGCCGCACTCTTTTACGGGATCGGCCCCGGATTCTGGGGCTTCAACACCATGTTTGCCTACGAGTCGTTCGCCATCGTGTTGTTTGTTTGGTCGTGCGTGTGTCTGGTGCACCTACAGATGAGTTCCCCTACGGCGTGGACTCGAACCGCGTGGCTGATCATGGGCATCATGATCTCGTTTACGCTCGCCGGGACCCACCATCTGTCGAGCTACGCCAACCTGATCGTGCTTGGCTCGTTCGTTGCCGCGTCGGCTTTCCTCACCATCAGACGCAAAGAACTGCAGGTCAACTTCTGGGAAGGACTCGTGTTCTTCCTGGTGGCTTTCGCGTTCGTTGCCTGGTGGTTCATGAATCAAGCGCCGAACACGAAGGGATACTTGCTGCCTTACGTCGAAGGCGGTCTCACCGAAACCGTAGGCATCTTTGGCGACTCGGGGGCGAGCCCCGAGGCCGACGCTGTGGAAGCGCCGGCAGGAGAACAACGCCAACTCTTTGCAGGCTCGACCATCCCAACGTACGAGATCATCTTGTCGTTCATCACACCCGTGCTGGCCGCCGCGATCGCCGGTCTGGCCTTCTTGGTGCAGTGGAAACGCGGCCTCGATAAGTCGACCGCGCTCGCAATGACATTGACCGCCAGCGTCTATTTCCTTGTGTATCCGATGATGCTGTCTGAAACGGGAGCAGAAGGCGCGCGCCGAAGTTGGTCGTTCACCAGCGTGGGTTTGGCGGTACTGGCCGCGACCGGGCTTCAGGTCATTCCGTTGTGGAAACAAAAGGTCCGGCGAAACGTTGGCATGGTCTCTGTCATCGCCATGATCATGACGCTGATGGTGGGCAATCTGGCGGTCGGCATGAACGCCGTATACCGGTTCGCGGGTCGCTTTGTGTACGGCTCTGACACGCGATCAGTGACCAACGAGATCCACAGCGCCGCGCAGTGGTTCGTGGACACGCAAGGCCGGAACCAAAAGATGACCGGTGACCGATCCAGCCAAATCGTTTTCCATGCTGACGCTCAAGTGTTGCTGGGAATCCCCGATGGCAACTATCCGCTGTGGGACTTGGTGGTCGGAGTGGTGCCGCCTGGCGAGTATTTCCTTGATCGGGCCGCGGCTGAACAGCTCCGATTTGCGGTGATCGACAAACGTCAAGCCGACGCCGTGCCGATGATCAGCTTCTACCTAGATCAGAGCGAACCGCTGGCCGGCCAACGAGAAGAGCCCGTGTCGAGGGATTCGCTAACCAAGTGGGACTCGATGGACTACGCCCTGCGGATCTACGAGAGCGACGAAATGATCATCTACCGCCTCGATTCCTCGGCGTTCCACACGACCTTTCGAGAGGCCGCGAACATCGATAGCGATATCGGACAGGAGTCGTCCAAATGATCCCCCGCCACATCGACACCGAGACCGCCCCCGACGGGGGACGTCTCATACCTCACTTTGACTCCGCGGTAGCAGTCTTCGCGCTCGGGTTGGTGCTGGCGACCGGCGGGCTCTTGCTGCCGACGAGCGTGCGTTGGATCATGTGGCCACTCGCGATGACGGTGCCCGGCCACGCGATCATCAGCGCAGCGTTTGGACGTCACCTCGACTTCAGCGGTTTTCGACGGGCCGGACTCACCGCCGCGATGACACTGGTCGCCTACCCGCTTCTGGCCCTCACCGGTCTCGTGCTCGGACTCAGACTTACCCATCTGAGCGTGGTCCTAAGCACGGCCGTGCTGACCTCGGGCTGTGCCGGAGTGATCTTGCGCCGAGAGCGATCCGAGGCGGTGTTGGGCATCGACCATCCAGAACAACTCGAAGAACCTCCCGAAGTTGGATCGTCTCGAATCCGACTATCGGAGCTGATCATCCCAACTCTCGCCATCGGCACCTCGATGCTCATCGCGCTAGCCAGCATCAGCGTGTTCCCCCGCAAGCCTCCCGACGAGTTCTCCTCCATCGCGCTCGAAGGGACTTGGGCACTCGCCGCCCACGTCGTCCCCGCCGACCCCGGGCGAGACGTCACGGTGTCGTTCAGAATCGACAACGAAACGACTCGACGTCAGGAATACATAGTTCGAGCGGCAATGGTGGACGGACCCGACTGGTCTACCCGCACCCGGACTCTCGAGCCAGGACAAGCTTGGGTCGACACCGTTGACGGGCGGGTAACGCCGGGAAGCTGTCGATCAAGACTGGAGATCGATATGGAAGTGGTAGGCGACCCCGAGGATCATTTCCCCTTGGCCGTCTTCTTCCGAGACAACACCATCGATTGTTAGGCGGCGGTCGAACGGGCCAACCGACCGCGGGCATAACCAGCCGCCGTCCACAATAAGCCGATCACAATCGCGCCGGCCCGCTTGAAACCGTCGGTTCGACCGCGCAGGCCGTTACCCAGTCCCCGAACGACACCGGTGGGCAACACTTTGGTCGTGTAGGCCCGTTCGCTGGCCAGACCATCTTGAGCTCCGACGTTTCGTGTCACTACCGCTTTGGACAATCCCTCGCTCCAACAGCGCGACCGGAAGTACTTGAACTCGCGCCGGTCGGGCGAAACCCGATGGAAAACGTCAAGGCGGGGGTCAAATATCAGACGAGCTCGCGGGTAGCGCTGGCGGAGCCGAATGCAATATTCGGTCTCTTCGCAGCCAACCGGCTTCTTACCAACTCGTCCAATCCCATCGGTGAAACCGCCGATCGTCTCAAATACTTCGCGACGAAACGACATATTGCAGCCAATGAAATTGCGGACTTCATCAGCCGCGGTTGGCAGTCCCGTGTAGGAGCACCCGATAACCCACCCGAACTCTTGAGGGAACCAACCAGGTTGGGTCTGCCCGTCCCAGTTCGGGGTCGCGCCGCCTCCGACGCCGGCCACCAACGGGTCGCGGTACTGCTCGACCATCGCCTCGATCCAACCAGCATCGCCGGCCCGAGCGTCATCATCAAGAAAGGCGATTACATCCCCGTCACACCACTGAACGCCCGAGTTTCGAGCGCCCGAGAGGCCGCGGCTGAGGGTGTTGGCCACCACATCGATTCGCATACCGCCGGTGTTGGCAAACGGACTCGCATAAGTGTTGGCGGCCTGCTCCAACAACTCGTTGTTGTGATCGATCACCAACACGATCTGTTCGGGTCTATGGGTTTGCGTCCGCAACGACTCGATGCCGCGGGCAATGTCGTCCCACCGTTCGTCGGTGTAAGCGCACACGATCACGCTTACCGTCGATGGTTGCTTCGATGTTGGGGCCGAGTATTGGGGAGCGGTAACGGTTGCAGTCATGGTGGTCATCTCACGGTGAGGGGGTCAGGGCCGGAGCGGCGATAGCGGACTTGGGGTTGGACGACACCACTGGCGCCGCAGGCTCAACGCCGTTGTTTCGGCGCCGAGCGCTTGCTCGGGCGTAGGTCGATTCGAGGCGCTGGGCGACCGCTTCGACGGTGAACCCTGTCGAGTGATCCCGCCCGGCAGCTCCGTACTGATCGGTGATCGCCGGGGCGGCCAGAAGGTGCGTGATCGCATCGCCGAGCGCGCCTGCGTCACGGGGCGGCACAACGATGCCAGTCTTGTGATCAAGCACCAGGTCGGGGATCCCGCCAATGTCGGTTCCGACGACCGCCTTACCCAACGCCATTGCCTCAAGGGCAGTGGTCGGGCAGGCATCGGGCCCCAGCGACGGCGAAACGGCAAGCGTGCAGTTGGCGAAGGCGGCCATGACATCACGGTGCGCGACGTTAAGAACCATCGACACGTTGGGGGCGAGGTCGCTTTCGGCGGGCGTGTCGGCGCGAGGGTTGCCGAGCAGCACCAGCGGCGTTTCGATCGCCCGGTCGCGCCAGATCTCGTTGAGAAGGTGAACACCTTTGAACTCGTTGAGCGCACCCACGAACAGCACATAATCGCCAGTAGCGGGGACACAGTCAGGCCGCGCCGCACCAACCGCCCCGACCGCGCCAGCTGGATCGAAGAAGTTCGGCACCACTTCAACTGGTACGTCTCGGTTGGCGCCCGATTCCACAACCGCGTTGCGAACCGCCGACGAGACGGCAACGAACCGGTCGGCTCTCGCGTGTAGGCGACTGCTGATCTTCAGACCGGTCGTCAGACCAACACCTTTGATCAGGCCGTAGTGCGGCACCGCGCAGGTGAAGCACTTGACCGGGCCGGGACCTGAACAAAGTTCTTGCTCGTGATGCAAGTAGTTGCGTTTGGGGCAAGGAAGCCCAAAGTCGTGCATGGTGGCCACAACGGCGTGCTCGTCAGAGCGTCGCCGGGTCAGGGCGCTGTAAAGAATCCACCCGTGAACGTGCACCACATCGGGATCGAACTCGTGGATGATCTTCGCCAACTGCTTTTGTAAACCGGGGTCGGGGGCGGTTGGATGAAACCCTCGACCACCATCTTCATAGAACCGGTTGAGGGCCCTACGCCACCCATCCACCCGAGTCACGGGAACGCCGTCGTCATCACCGTGCGTTGGTTCACCAGGCACCGACAACGTCGCGACCGCTACGTCGTGGCCGCGGCGTTTGAGCTCGTGGGTGAGCCGCTGGGCGTGCTTTTCGAGCCCACCAATCACCGGTGGATAGAACTCGGCAAGGGTCAGAATTCTCACGACACGAAGTCCCTACTGACGGCATCACCGTCGTTCAATGCGACGGGTGTCGCTATCTGGCGACCGTTGCGGAGCCAGTACCATCCCTCGACGAGGAACGTGTAAATGGTCCCCAGCGTCTGGCTGATGATCCACCCCCATCCGGCGGCCGCGATCCCCATGTCGGGCACCTTCCACCAGGTGTAGGCCAAAGCAATCAGCGCCATCGCGACGTTGGCGAACGCGGTCTGACCAATCCAGCCAAGCACCCGCCATCGTGCGACCCAAATATTGGTACCCGCGTCAGGCACAGCCGACACAACCAAGAGCAACAACAAGCCGTAGCCCTGGGTTGCGTAATTGTCACCGAACAGGCCGAGAACGAACGAGCCGACCAACACCATTGCCAGAGCAACCGGCGTCAACACCAGACCAATCATCACCAAAGCTCGGCGAAGCTGCCCCGCCGCAGCTTCGGGCTCGTGGCTACCTTCGGCAAACAGCGACGCCGCTGCAGCACCCGAGACGGTAAAAAAGATCGAGCCAACCATCCAAGTGACGTAGAAGTACGCAGATGCCTCGTCGCCCGCGCGCGAAATCACTATTACCGGCAACAAAAACATCGGGAACTCGCCACCGAGGTTGGCCAGATGGTGGCCAAGGGTCGTTCCGAGTAGCCCTTTGACCTCGCGGGCGGCGTTTTCTCGTTGCAGGCGAATTCGCCGCCCGATGCGCGGCACCAGCACCATCACCGCGCCCGCCACACTCAACGACGAGCCGATCACCCAAGTACCGACCAGCCAGCGCTCATCGTTTACCGAAGCCAACCCGACGGGCAACAAAAGCAACAACTTCGCACTGGCAAACGAGGCGTTGCGCACCAGCATGCCTTCGGCGCGGCGCTCCGCCATGAACAGGTGATCGAGGATCACGGCCATGACCCACGCCATCGCACCAACCACAAACACCATGGTCATTGGTGTGTCCATTATCGGGCCGAAGGCGTCGAATACCCGGGGCAGAGCGATTGCAACAGCCGTGGCCAAGGTGAGCGAGGCGCCGAGTCCGAGCAGAATCGTGGCCGAAACGTTCGACCGCCACGATTCGGCGGTCGAACGCGACGGCAAATGTTGTACCAGCGAGGTGCCAAGGCCGAGGTTTGCTACGAGAGCAGTCAGGTTCATTGCTGCGATCACCGCACTCGCCCGGCCCACGGTCGCGTCCTCGAACAGACGGGCCGCAACCACCCAATAGACGTAACCAAATCCGGCGTTCACGGCCGTGGTGCCCATCACCATCACGCTGTTGCGGATCAGCGAGTCAGCCATGACCTTGTTCCACTGTTGGCCAAGGCGCGCCGCTAGTCCCGCTCCCGTTGCCGGGTCGAGCCCCGTAACGTCGTGATCAACCGGTGGCGTTGTCAGCACACTCCTCAATCGGCGGGGACCACCTCGGAGTGAACGGGCAAGTCAGCCCTGCTAGGTCGGGACCATGGTCACATTGATCCAAGGACCCTTGTCCGGAGTCGTAGTTCCAACATCCTGTCCTTGCCGGTTAGGGCCACATTTCTCTACAGGGTGCTAATAGGCCGCCGATGGATCGAAGCGATGGACACAACAAAGCCGCCGGTCGCCCCGCGAGGGCCCCAAGCCCCCAAACGGTTGCTGCGCCGACGCGCCGCCCGGCGGTTCTCGGCGTGTGCCTTCGGAGCAACAATGCTGCTACCGACGGTCGCCGCACCGGTAATGGCCCAAGAGACTACAACCACCAGTCCAGACGACACGTCGGCCTACGACCCCGAGGCTGGCACTAGCGAGCCGGTCGCCGACCCCATCGGCATCCCGGGCGTTTTCTTACCTGGCGAGTTCGGCGGCCGGGGTCAAACCGAATTCGACAATCCCGACACCGTGAGCATCAGCGGGCTCGACTATCTCCAGGTCGGCTTCGATGGCCAAGACCGGGACCCATCGCTGTATGACGAGATCGACCAGATCCGACTGGCCGAGTCCGACGAAGAACCCAAAGTAACTCGGCTTCAAAGCGGCCTCTGGATAGTTCCCTTCGAAGCGACCGGCATTGGTTCCACCGTGCGCCTCGTCGGCGAAGTAAACGAAACGTCGTTTCAAGTCCCAGTTCCTGAAGGAACCCGACCGCAGCGGCTGCGAGCCACGATGCGAATCTCGCCCGATATCGATACCGGCTACATCGAGTACCAAGGCAGCGGGGCATCGACCAAGACCATCAATCTCGGATTCCGACAAGAACGGGGCCCGCAAATCGAGGTCGAACTCGATCTGTCCGACATGGTTCCTCGCAACGGCACCATAACCGTCACGTTGCGCAACCGTCTGCGCTCCGACGACGCTGCTTGCACAACCTCGTTGGTGGGCGCGTGGGTCGACTTCAGCTCCGGGGTGGTCATCATGGAGGGCGACCCGGCGCCGCCCATGACGGTCGGAAGTTACGTGCCGAGGTTGCTCGAAGAGTTCCGCCTTTTCACCCCCGCCAACCCGTCCAGGGCCGAAGCCGAGGCCGCGTCTCGGGTTGTCAACAGCGTGGTGCGCAGCACGCTCGGCGGCAATCCGATCCTCAAAACCATCGCGATGAGCTCTCCGGACAAGGTCCCGACCCAGCGTTATCAAACCACGGTTCGAAGCGTAGTTATTTCCAGCGACATGCCTGCCGGAGCCCGGCTGGTACAGACCGGAGCGGACGGCATCGTGCTCGTCATCGGAGGCAACTCCGACCAACTCGAGAGGATCTCCAAGGCCTGGGCCGGCAGCCTCTCTGACCTGTTGGCCGGAACCGCTGTCGATGTCATCCGTTATGACCCAGATGGAGTCGCCCAACTCACACCCGACGGCATCCCGGTTCTGGTTGACCTTGACGAAGACGGCGAATTCGACAAGTACGACATGGACAACCCACCTACGGAACTCCTCGCCCTGGAACAGTTCGACACGACCCAACAATTCGACACTGGGGTTGAACGCAACGTCGATGCTGACGGCGATCTGATCGACGAAGTCGTGAAGGAACGAGAAACCAAGTTCACGTTCAGTGATCTCAATGTTGGCCGTCTTCGTTTGACCGGAGTCGGCCGGATGGAACTGCCGATATTTGTAGACCAGTCCCGGCTCGGCGGACCGGTTCAGGACGTCAAGATTCACCTCGAGGGGGCGTACACGCCGCTGGCCAACAACGCGCAAGCGACGATGAGCATCTACCTCAACGGGGTCCTTATCGACGCCGTCAACCTTTACGGCGGCGATGGCCATTTTGACTACCGGTTGCAACTCGACCCCGAGCAGTTGGCCCGGAGCACTTCGCTCTCGATCGTCGCCGACTATTCGCCACCGTCTGGCTGGTGCCGGCCCGGCGAAATCCCCTTCACCCTTCAGGTCAGTCCGCTGTCATCGTTCGAAATCGTCCCGGGAGAACTCCTCCCGCCCGGCTTCGAACGTTTCCCCCAGAATCTGGTACCCGACGACTTTTACGTGGCGATGGATTCGTATTCGACCGGTCGGCTCAGCCTGGCCCTGCGACTCGTTGCGGCCTTGCAACGCACAACCAACGTTGCCCTAGACGCCCAGTTCATATCCGTCGACGACGCCGCAAAGGTCGACGGTCCGGTCGTTGTCATCTCGAACTCCGGTCCCGACTGGCTCGACAACGCTCCTCTGCTGGCGACCAACCCGATCAGCGTGATCAACGATGAACGTATCGAACGACTCCGATTCGACGTTGACACCCCGCACGCGGTACTCGAAGCATTCGAGTTTCACGACCAAGACCGACTGATCCTCACTTGGAACAGCGGCCACAACGACGACCCAACCCTCGGGATGAAGTACGCAACCGAGCTGGTCGACAGTATCTCCACCCGCGACGAGTCGTGGAAGATCCTCTTCGGCGATACCTACCTACTGTCGGCCGGTTCGCCGCCGCTGGCCATCGCGGTGCGAGATGACGAGATTCAACCCACACCGACCCTTGTCGCCCCTGACTACATCGCCAGGGCTCTGCCGCTACTGGCCGCGGCCATTTTCGCAGCGATGATCGCCTTCGTGCTCAACCGGTTGCGGGTGTGGCGAATCCGCAAGCGCCAAGAAGAGGACGCTCGTGCCGCGATGCGTCTCTCGATGGCCCACATCGCCGATCAACTCGAGATCGATCGAGAGCCTTAGCGAGACGCCCAATAAGCATCAAGACGGGCCAAGACTTCGTTGTCGGACAGCTCGCCTTCGGTTCGTTTGAGTTCGAGCAACCAGCGCATTATCTCGCCAACTTCGGGTCCGGGGGAGATACCAAGGTGGGTCATCACCGCCGCGCCATCGATCTGCGGACGCTCGGCGGAGCGCCGATCTTGCTCCGCTAACTCTGCGATGCGTTGCTCGAGCTCGTCGATCGACGCCTGAAGCGCGGCGGCCTTGGCTTTGTTGCGGGTTGTGCAGTCGGCTCGAACCAGCAAGTTGAGCCGGCCCAACAACGGCCCCGCGTTTCGGGCGTAGCGACGAACCGCGGCATCGGACCAGCCGTCGGCGTACCCCTTGAAGCGACCCGACATTCGCACAAGATCGGCAACGTCTTCGACCACCGATTCTTCGTAGCCCATGGCGGTCAAACGCTTGCGGGTCATGCGTCCACCAACCACCTCGTGATGACGAAAGGTCACCCCACCGTGCTCGAAACTACGCGTACGGGGCTTGGCAATGTCGTGAAAGAGAGCGGCAAGACGCACGATGGGGTCGTTGGGCGACTGCGAAACAACTGCCACCGTGTGAGCCAAAACGTCTTTGTGCCTGTGGATTGGATCTTGCTCCATCCGCAACACTGGGAGCTCGGGAACCAACTCGTCAATCACGCCGTTATCGATGGCGGCCCAAAGAGAGGACACAACGTCGTCGGCGGCAAGGATCGCGTCGAGAGTCTGGGACGGGGAAGCGGTGTTCATGGCCTGAAAAGTCTACGGTCTCCGCGATGATCCTTGAACAATTTCGCTTAGACAACAAGATCGCGATCGTTACCGGGGCCGGGCGCGGGATCGGGGCCGCGGTCGCGACGGCGTTGGCCGAGGCCGGCGCCGACCTCGTAATTGGGGCTCGATCGGCCGACCAGCTTGCCGCTACGGCCGCTCAGATCGAAGCCGTCGGTCGCCGAGCGATCACTGTCGCCGACGATTTGTCGTCTCGTGAAGCGATGGCCGAATTGGTCAAAACCGCAGTTGACGAGTTCGGCGGCATCGACGTTGTCGTGAACAATGTGGGCGGCTCGTATCCCCAAGCATTTCTCGACTCGTCCGAGACATCTTTCACCAAGGCTCTCGATTTCAACGTCACGACCGCGTTTAACCTCACTCAGCTAGCCGCGCCCTCGATGCTCGAGCGCGGTGGCGGCGCAGTCGTCAACATCACGTCAACGGCTGGCCATTTCGCCATCAGAGGCTTTGCGACCTACGGAACCGCCAAGGCCGCTCTCGTCCATCTCACCCGCGAGTTGGCTCAAGATCTTGCTCCCAAGATCCGTGTCAACGCCGTCAGCCCCGGTGCCATCGCAACTTCGGCGCTCGACATTGTCGTCGAGAACCCCGAACTCGAAGCCGCCATGATCGATGGCACACCAATGCGCCGACTCGGCCAACCTACCGACATAGCAGCCGCGGTTCTTTATCTCGCTTCTCCAGCTGCGGCCTACGTCACCGGCGAAGTACTTGCCGTCGCTGGTGGAATCCAGGGTTCGAATCTCGAACTGGGCCTCCCCGATCTCTAGGCTCAACGAATGTCCAACTTGTCCGCGTTTCTTGCCAGCGACGACGACTTCGTGCCGACCAAGGCTCTTGTCATCGTTGCCCACCCCGACGACATCGATTTCGGCACCGCCGGCACGGTCGCGACTCTCACCGATCATGGCGTCGAGGTCGTGTACGGCCTCGTTACGAGCGGTCAGGCCGGAGAACCCGCTCACCTGACGCCGGCGGAGCTCACCAAGATCCGCCAGGCCGAACAGACCGCGGCCGCCGCGGTGGTTGGGGTGAGCGAACTTCACTGGTTGGGGTTTCCCGATGGCCATCTCGAAGCCAACCTCGAGTTACGAAAGGCCATCTCTCGGCTCATCCGAATCGTCAAACCGGATCTGGTGATCACCCAGACACCGGAACGAAACTGGGATCGCATTTACGCCTCACACCCCGATCATCTGGCCACGGGCGAAGCGGTGGTCGCCGCCGTCTACCCCGACGCCCGCAACGGGCACTCCTTTCCAGAACTTCTCGACGAAGGGCATCAGCCTCATGCCGTGCCGCGGATATGGGCCATGGCCGGCACGGTCAACAACTTGTCGGTCGACATCACCAAAGCGTTGGATCGCAAGATCACCGCACTGCTGGCTCACGACAGCCAAAACGGTCCCCGCGCCGACGTCTTGCCGGACATGATCCGTGATTGGGCGACCTCCAACGCAACCTCCGGCGAAACCGGGTTCGCCGCGGTAGAGAGCTTCCGGGTGATCATCACCGAATAGCCGTGTTCGTGTGGGTGGTGTGACGGCAACGAGCGGCTCGGTGACAGGCCGGGCCGCTCGTTGTTGGTTTGGAGCCGGTTCCACTGGACAGGTTGTGGTTCCGGTTTTGTTGGCGATCCGGTGTTGCTGGTGTGCCGGGTTAGGGGGTGTGCCGGGTTAGGGGGTGTGCCGGGTTAGGGGGTG
>CAZDEB010000020.1:0-12651 GCA_964504305.1 uncultured Candidatus Nemicrothrix sp.
CTTCCCCGGCAACATTTCGACCAATTGAGATGGGGTCGAGCCACCCTTTACGTACCACTGGTCGGGGGCCGAGACAGTAGAAATCGTCCGGCCAACTACCGGCTCCGCCGCGAGCCGGTACGCCTCGACTTCGAGCATCTCCGGCATCGGTCAGTCGGAGCTCGCGGCCTTCACCAAAGTCTTGGCCATCAACGGACCGAGGAACGCCGACTCGAGAAGGAACCCGTCGTGACCTTGTGGGCTGTCAACGATTTGGTACTCGCATTCGCCGCCACCCGCTTCGATCAATTCGTGCATTTCGGCTTGTTGATATGGCGGGTAAAGGATGTCTGAGGTGACCGATGTGGTGAGCACCGGCATCGTAAACCCGCCCAGGACCGAGGCAACGCCGCCGCGCCCACGCCCCACGTCGTGGAGGTCCATAGCCTTGCTGAGCACAAGGAACGAGTTGGCGTCGAACCGTCGAACCAGCTTCTGACCGTGATGATCGAGATACGACTCGATTTCGAATCGACCCCATTGGTCAAACGATTGACGAGGGTCGTGAACATCGCGGCCAAAGCGTTGGTCGAAAACGTGAGTGGTGCGGTAAGTGATCTGCGAGATCTCGCGAGCTAATGCCAAGCCGTGGCTGGGACCGTCGCCGTCAGGGGCGTCGTAGTACCAACCGCCTCGCCACTTGGGGTCCGAGACAATGGCGAGTCGTTCGACCGCGCTCCATCCGATCTGCATCGCGCTGGCGGCGGCCACCGAGGCGACCGGCATCAAAGAGCGAACATGCTCGGGATACATTGCGCCCCACTCGAGCACCTGCATGCCCCCCATGGAGCCGCCCACGACCGATAGCCACCGTTCTATTCCGAGACCTTCGGACAGAAGTTTTTGAGTGCGAACGATGTCGCGAATTGTTATCTGCGGAAACGTCGGTCCGTACGGGGCTGCGGTTTCGGGATCGATGCTTGATGGCCCGGTAGTTCCTTGACAACCGCCCAGCACGTTGGCGCACACCACGAAGTAGCGGTCAGAGTCGAGGGCTTTGCCTGGTCCGACGAGATCGTTCCACCAGCCATCTAGTGCGTGTCCGGGTTCCATGGACCCCGAGGCGTGAGAGTCTCCGGTGAGGGCATGGCACACCAGCACGGCGTTGGACGCATCGGCATCGAGTTGGCCCCATGTCTCGTAGGCAATTGTGATCTCGGGAAGCGAACCGCCTCCTTCGAGCACAAACGGTCGGTCACAACAGACCTTCATGAATTTGCGTTGCCCGACTGGATCTCCGACCTGCCACGCGCCACTCGCGGCCAAGCCCGCGGCGAACCTGCTCTCGGGGTCATAACCCAAGGCGTCGGGACGATCGCTCACGTAACTCCGTTCCCCTACGAGGTTGTGGACTCGCTTGAGGCTAGCGCTAAACCCCTGCTACAGGGTCGGTATTCGCTGCGTCCACCACTCGAATAGGTCGTCGCGATCGGCAAGGCCGTGGGCGCTGAGCATGGCCTGACCGCAAGCCAACACGTCGCCGTCCTTGGCCGCGCTGGCTGCTAGGTCCCAAGCGTGGCGATCTGCCGGCAGCGAAAGCTCGGCTAGTCGACTCGCCGACACCCGGACCGCGTCAGCGGACAAGGCCGAACCAGTCGCGACCGACACGAGCCGCGCCGTTGCTACCGGACACGTGAGCAGCGCGGCCACGTGCCAAACGCCGGTGTCGTCGTGGGGTTCGATGCTCACCACCGGGGTACAAGGTACGAGCGAGCCATCGGGGTCGACGATCGACTCGATCACCTTGGTCTGACTCGCCACCAGCACTTTGGGCCGCAGCCTGGCGGCCACCCAGGCGCTGATTGCGGGATCGACTCTGTCGAGATCCACGCCGGGCGCACCAAGCGACCGCTTGTCGAACCGGCACGCTCGACTTCCCCATTTGTTTTCGAGCGGCTGGATCAGTCCTGACGTAATGAGACGAAGCGGAGCGCGAGGATCGTCATACACCGCATCGCGCAGCCCATAAAACTGATCGCGAAAACCGGCAGTCGCGACCGCGATATCGCCCAATGTCGGGCCATCAGGTGGTGCCGGTGGTTGGGGAACCCGGCGATGCGCAGCCAGCAACGGAGCCCACGACGCGGCCGCCGGAACCTCGTTGTTGGTGGAGACCTTTGTGGGCGGCACGCCGGACCAAAGGGTTATGCCCGACGAACCCGGATCGCGGCGACAGATCAAGGCGATCGTGTCGACCGCGGCCGAGAAGCGACGCGCATCGTCAACCCAAACGCTGCGCAGCGTCGAGGAATTCTCGACCTGGGCGCGTACCGCCGTGGCGTCGGTGGCCGCCATGACCGAATCTGGTTGGATCAGCGCGACGGTCCCCATGCTCGAAACAACGTCTATCGACGCGAGCAAGAACGCCGCCGAGTCGTCCACGTACCGGTTTACGGCTGGCCAACGGCTGGTGCGGTCGTGGCGATCTTCGGCGCTACGGGCCGTGTCGCCCTTGAGTTGGCCCAGAAACGGTGGATTTCCAACCACGAGGTCCCACTCTTGGGCAGTGCGCAGAGCCAAGAAATCGCCAACAGAAATGTTGTGCTCCGATCGAGGGGTATTGGACCAGAGTGCAAGAGCAACGCGCGTCGTCTCGACCGCCAGCGGGTCAATGTCGTATCCAAAGAGACGAGAGACAATTTGTGGGCGGGACCCAGTCATGCGCTCGGCGATGCCCAAAAGGAACGCGCCGCCGCCTACCGCGGGATCAAGCACCCGGCGCGTGTCGTCGAGCGGTTCGCACACGTCGAGCACAACGTCGAGAATCGCGTCGACGACCCTCGGCGACGTGTGATGCACGCCATCGCGGTGACGGCTCGGGCCCGACAACAAGGCCTCGCGGACCCATCCAACAAGCCACGGCGCCCAACGGGCGACAAGGGCTGAGTCGACCGCGACATCGAGCACCAACGGATCGGGATCAACCGGCTGGCCATCGAGCTCGAAGGCCAGCGACGCCACGCTGGAGTGGGCAACACACCGTTGGGTCACCGCCGCGAGAGCGGCGGCGGGGTCACCGGCTCCTGCTGCTACCCAAGCGGCAACAAGAGCGTCGGTGGCGTGATCAGGCGTCAGCGGGGTCCCACGCAACAAGGTCGGTCAAACGAGCATCGTTTGAGAACATCTCAACAATCGGCATCACACAATCGATGCGTTTTTGCAGCCGTTTGATTTCGAGTTCTTCGTCCCACAACGACAAGGTGACCACGAGTCCCGACTCGCCGGCGCGAGCGGTGCGCCCGGCGCGGTGGAGGTAGGTTTTGTGGTCGCCGGGAGGGTCGTACTGGATGACCACGTCTACGTCGTCGACGTGGATCCCGCGGGCCGCAACGTCGGTAGCAACCAGCGTGTGAATCTTGCCGCTGCTGAAATCCTTGAGCGATTTTTCGCGACTCGACTGGCGAAGATCGCCGTGGATCGGAGCGGCATCGAGACCAAGATCGGCGAGCTCGCGGGCAAGACGGTCGGCCATTGCCTTGGTGCGGGTGAACATGATCGTACGATCCGATGCCTTGGCGATGGCACCTGCGACCTTGGCCTTGTCCATTTTGTGCACCGAAACAAATCGGTGGGTCATGTCTTCGACTGTGACTTCTTGAGACACCACTTCGTGCATCGACGGGTCGGTCTGATAACGACGAATGAGCGTGTTGACCACACCGTCGAGCGTGGCCGAGAACAGCAAGGTCTGGTGATCGGCCTCGATGTTTCGCAGGATCCATTCGACCTGCGGCAAGAACCCCATGTCGGCCATGCGATCGGCTTCGTCGACAACAACGTGGGCAACGTCAGCGACCGAAACGGCTTTGCGATCAATCAAGTCGATCATCCGCCCTGGGGTTGCGACCACCAAGTCGATGCCCTTCTCGAGCTTCTCGATCTGCTTTTCGATCGGTGCTCCGCCGTAGATCGCCAGAGACCGCCGGCCAACCGCCTTGGCTGAAGGAGCCAGCTCGTCGCAGACCTGATTGGCGAGTTCGCGTGTTGGAACCAGGACCAACCCGGTCGGGCGGTTCGGCTTGGCCTTGGGCATGCGTTCGAGTACGGGTAGGCCAAAGGCCAGGGTTTTGCCTGATCCGGTTTGGGCTTTGCCGCAGACGTCGCGACCCGCAAGCGCGTCGGGGATCGTGAGAGCTTGGACAGGAAATGGGGAATTGATTCCCCGCTCGGACAAGGTGTCGGAAATTTGTGGCGACAGGCCCAGGTCCGCAAACGTGGTTTCTTCGGTCATCGTTAAAGGTGGGGCCGGGGATCCGAGTGAGTGGCCGCCCGGCCAGTGGAGGAAATCTCGAGCGCGAAATCTGCGACTCGACCGTTAGAGGCTACCGGCGCGATCACCGGGTTGGGATCACTCGCCCATCACGGACCGCTACCCCCTCGGTGGCCAGGCGACGAGCTTGCTCGGTTTCGTGGCCGGGAACGAGCCGACCAGAAGCATTCACTACTCGCCACCAAGGAAACGTCCCGCCACTCGACCGCCGCAGCACCGAACCAACAGCGCGGGCTGCTCCGGGCCGCCCCGCTTCGGCTGCTACTTCGCCGTAGGTGACAATGTCGCCCGGCCCGAGTTTGTCGAGCACACCGGCCACCGCTCGTTCGAAATCGGACCATGACGATCGATCTCGGGGGTCCATCGAGGGATCGATCGTCACTCTCGCAGGCTAGTTGTGCGCATACCGCCCCGCTTCGACCCCCGGCGCCTATCGTGCGCAGGTGGACCTCAATGCGACGCTCACATCGATGATTGGGCAGTGGCCATCGTCGGCAAGCGTCGTCGTTCTTCGCGGCAACGATGTTGTCGCCACCGCGGGTGACATCGACCACCCCTTTGCTTTGGCATCACTCACCAAACTGATCTCGGCTATGGCGGTATTGGTTGCCCACGAAGAAGGCACGGTCGACCTCGACGAACCGGCAACGCCCGCAGGAGCAACCGTTGGCGACCTGTTGGCCCACGCCGGCGGCGTAGCCCCCGACGACCGGTCCCAGCTTTCGGCACCGCGAACTCGACGGATCTACTCCACCGCCGCCTACGACACCGTTGCCGATCTGGTGGCTTCGCGGGCAGCTATGCCGTTTTGGGATTACGTCCACGAAGCGGTTCACGAACCGTTGGGCATGGTCACGCACGACCTCGCGGGCTCGGCAGGAGCGGGAGCAACCGGCTCGACCGGCGATCTCGTCGAGCTGGTATCGGCATGGCGCACGCCGCGGCTGATTGCTCAACACACCCTCGATCGATCGCGCACACCTCACCTACCCGGCCTGGACGGTGTCCTTCCCGGCTACGGGCGCCAAAGTCCGAACCCTTGGGGTCTCGGACCCGAAATCAAAGGGCCGAAGGCACCGCACTGGACCAGCCCGCTCAACAACGAGCAGACCTTTGGGCACTTTGGTCAGTCCGGCACGATGTTGTGGATCGACCCTCAACTCGATCTGAGCGTCATTTCGCTTTGCACAACCCCGTTCGGTCCTTGGGCCATTGATGCGTGGCCAGCCCTCTCAACGTCGGTCATTACTGCCGTAGCGGGCTAAGCCCAGCTATAGGCCCTATGGCCTATCCCGGTGGATCCAACGGGTCAGAGCGCCTCAGGTTGAGCAATCAATGGCCGATGGAATGCTTAGTCTCGCCCTCCGGTGAGAGCCCGGGAGTCCCTGTGAGCAACGAGCGCCGAAATCCAATGGCCATGGCCCGTGCTCGCCACGCCCTGCTTCACGCCGGACTCGACTCCACGGTCGCTCTCGAAGCCGCGTCGAGCGTTACCAACGAAGTCTGGCTCACCGATAACCACGTGATCCGAGTCAACCGTCGACCGAACCAACGCCTGCGCCGCGAGGCCATCCTCGGGCCATCGCTGCCGGCCGAGATCGGCTATCCGATGGTCGTGTCATACGGCGGGAAAATGGGTGCCGACTTCCTCGTCGTGAGGCGCATCCCCGGCAGGCCTCTTGCTCATTGCTGGCCGTCGATGACCCCTGCCGACCGACGCAACGCGGTCCGCCAAATCGCCGCCAAACTCCGACGTCTTCATCGCACACCTGGGCCTACCAACCTCCCGGTGATCGACACTCCCCAGATGTTACGGGGCGACACTTTGTCGCCGGTGATGTCCTTGCTGGTGGCTCTCGATCAAGCCCGATCGATGCGTTACGTGGACACGGGCATGGTCAACGAGGTCGAACGGCTGGTGTACGAATTGTCGCCGGCCATCGAACCCTTCGACAGCAACTTCCTCATTCACGGCGACCTGACCTTTGAGAACATCTTGTGGGATGGTGCAGACGTCACCGCAATTCTCGATTTCGAATGGTCCCGCACCGCCCCCGCAGATGTCGATCTCGACGTGTTCTTGAGGATGTGTTGTCATCCTCAGCTTCACGTCGGCGACGCCTGGGTTGATCAGACCCGGACCCAGGACTATGCCGATGTCCCGTGGTGGCTGCAAGAGGACTATCCCGAACTGTTCCAACACCGCCGTCAGTACGACCGGCTGCGGCTCTACAGCATTGCCTACGACTTACGCGATCTGACAACCTTCCCGCCACCGGCGCCACCTGACCAACTCAGCGAACTCCATGCGGTGAACCGATTACAGCGCACCGTCCTCGGGAAGAGTCACCTCGACCTCCTCGATGCCCCCACTGGGGTCGTCTGAACCGGCAGGTTCGTCTGAACCGGCAGGTTCGTCGGCCACCCGGCGGCCCTTGACCAACAGCCATCCGCCGGCCAGCGTGATGCCGATGATGCTCATCCATATGTTGATCCGGATACCCGCGATGTGCGTCGCAGGGTCGATGCGGATTGTTTCGAGCCACCAGCGAGCCGAAAGATAGCCGACGATGTAAACGGCCAGGAGGGCGCCGCGTCGTAGCTTTTGGGTCCGGTCGACCCATATGAGAAACAGGACCAAACCCAGGTTCCACAGCGACTCGTACAAGAACGTCGGGGCGAATGTCTCAACGCCTGGGTGACCGGCCGCCGCGGCGTGTCGAGGGTCGATTTCTACCGCCCATGGTGCGTTACTCGGACCGCCGAACAGTTCTTGGTTGAACCAGTTTCCCCATCGCCCGATCGCCTGAGCGAGCGGCAAAGCCGGGACCAACGCGTCGAACAGCGATGGCCGGTCCCAACCGTTCTTGCGAATAATCCACAACGCCGCGAAGACCCCGGCCGCGACCCCACCGGGGATTCCGAGCCCGCCCTCCCAAATCTTGAACGGCACCGCCCAGCCTTCGTCAAATCGCCAGTCGGTGAACACGTGATAGACGCGAGCACCGATCAGCCCCGCAGGAACAGCCCACATGGCAATGGCGCCAACGTCATCGGGATTGCCGCCCCGAGCGGCCCAACGCTTCTGGGCAAGCCACACCGCAGCGACGACGCCAAGAGCGATCATGAGCCCGTAGGCCCTCAGCGTGAGCGGTCCGAGCTCTATGACGTTGGTCGACGGACTCGGGATTGATGCGATCATGATTCGAGAACCCTACGCGTGGTGCAGCGATTCCGGTAAGCGCCAGTATTAGAGGGCCAGGATGCGGTCGCGTGCGGAAGCTAGGTCGGCTCCTCCGCTTTTGACCGCCGCGAGCAGTCCGGGCACGGCCGCCAAACGGTTGGCCGCAAAGAACCGCGCCAGCAACGCACGATCAGCAGCCTCGTCGGGGTCACCGCCGGACACGCTCAATGCCCCGTCGGCCAACACTTGGCCGCCGGTCGTGATCGCCAGCATGTTGAGATAGGCCATTGCTCCGGCGAGCATGTCGGTCGGGTCGGTGCTCGACCGTTCGAGCAACCATGCCGTGGCGTCTGCGGTCGCGGCGAGCGCATCGGCCAACGTTGTCCGAACCAAAGCCATGGCATCGATCCCGTCAAGTGAGTCGACTGTCGCGGCGATCGAATCGAGGTGGTCTCCAACGACTCCGCCGGAACGCATGCCCAACTTGCGGCCAACCAAGTCGATGGCCTGGATGCCGTTGGTGCCTTCGTAGATCGGGGTGATTCGGGCGTCGCGGAAGTGTTGAGCGGCGCCGGTCTCTTCGATGAATCCCATGCCGCCATGAATTTGCACACCGGTAGAGGTGAGTTCGCAACCAAGATCGGTCGACCAGGATTTCGATAGCGGGGTCAGCAACGCGGCCAACTCCTCGGCGCTTTGCCGAGTATCGGCGTCGGGACCGTGGGCGGCTAGATCGAGCGCTTCGGCATTGCGATAACAAAGCCCCCGCATCGCCGAAATGCACGACTTCATGTCGAGCAACATTCGCCGCACATCAGGATGGTCAACAATGGGCGATTCGGTTCCGGCCGCGGCGCCGACGGCTCGGCCCTGAACCCGTTCGTGAGAATAGGCCAATGCCTGCTGGTAGGCCCGCTCGGCGATAGCCACCCCTTCGAGACCCACCGAAAGCCGTGCGCTGTTCATCATTGTGAACATGCACCGCATACCTTGATGTTCTTCGCCGAGAAGATAACCAATCGCGCCGTCGCCATCGCCGTAGGACATCACGCAAGTGGGACTGGCGTGTATCCCAAGTTTGTGTTCGATGGACACACACGACAAATCGTTGCGTTCGCCCAACGACCCATCGTCGTTGACCAAGAACTTCGGCACGATGAACAAGCTGATGCCTTTGGTTCCGGGGGGACAACCCGGAGTGCGGGCCAACACCAAATGGATGATGTTGTCGGCCATATCGTGCTCGCCCCAGGTGATGAAGATCTTCTGGCCCTTGATCCGCCACGACCCGTCGTCGGCCGGTTCGGCCTTGGAGGTCAGCGCGCCAACATCGGAGCCGGCGTGGGGCTCGGTCAGGTTCATGGTGCCCGACCACTCGCCGCTGACCATCTTCTGCAGGTACATCTCCTTTTGGGTTTCGGTGCCGTGGTGGATCAGTGCTTCGATCGCACCTTGGGTAAGTAGCGGACACAGCGAGAAGCCCATGTTCGCCGCGGTGAGCATTTCTTGCACCGCGATCCCCAGCACCCATGGGAACCCACCGCCCCCATATTCCTCAGGAAATCCAAGTCCGCCCCATCCGGCCTCGACCCCGCGCCGGTAGGCCTTGGCCAAACCCGGAGCGGCGGTTACGGAGCCATCGCTGTTGCGCTGGCTGCCGACCGTGTCGCCATCACGGTTGGTCGGCGCCACCACCTCTTGGAAGAACCGAGCGGCCTCGTCGAGCAGGCCATCGCATAGTTCGGGGTCGGCGTGAGCGAAGGCGTCGAGCTCGGCTAACGAATCAAGGTCGGCGACGTGGCGAAGAGCAAATCGAATGTCATCAAGGGGGGCACGAAAATCGGACATGTAAGCAGACTAGTTCTGACTGCGTCCAAAGATCTCACCGAAGGAGCGACGATCCCCGGCTTCGGTCAAGACCCCGCGGCGAACCGCGGCGATCGAGTTGACTTCGGCACCGAGCAGCAAACCCATGGCCATCAGATACAACCAAAACAGCAGACTCAGGACGCCGCCCAACAAGCCAAACACCGCGTTGGATCCCGACGACGCGGCCGCAAGGTAGCGACCAAACCCCAAAGAGACGACCGTCCACCACGCCGCGGCAAGAAGCGCACCGGGAAGCTCGAATTTCCACGGCGAACGATGATTTGGCGCAACGTGGTACACCGTCGATGCCCAACCGATCAGGACGACAAACACAACCGGCCATCGGAACCAGTCCCAAAGAATGGTGAACCAACCGTCGACCCCCAAATCGGCCGCCAGTTGACCCCCTTCGCCAAATAGCGGCCCGACCACGATCAGAACCAGAACGAAAGCCACGACAATCACCGTCAACAAAGTGAGCCCCAGGCCGACCAACCGCGTTGACAACCAACCTCGAAGATCCGAGTGGTCATAGGCGATGTCGAGAGCCCTCACCACAGCTACAAACCCCCGCGACGCGGCATAGACCGCCAGCACTGCGCCAACCGTGAATACGCCGCTGTTCGAACCGTCAAAGAGATCTTTCACCGTTGCGTCGAGGGTATTTTCGGCGCCAAACACGTTGGTCAATTGATCGATCAGCCACGATTCGATATCGGTTGCCGTGCTGGCGCCCAGCACGCCGCTCGCCGAACCAAGCGCCGCGGCCAACACGATCACCATCGGGAACAAGCCAAGCAGAGCGAAAAAGGCGATCTCTGCCGACAGGCCGCCAACTCGATCGCTCGACCACTCGGCCACGATCTCACGAACAAAGTCCGCGGCCCACCCAATGATGTGCTTGGCGCGATCCATCAGGCGAGGTTACGACCCCGAAAGGGTGCTGGGTGACCGCCCTACGCCGAGATATCGACAGGGGTGCCCATCGGTACATATTTGGCGAGGAAACTCACCACATCGTTGGGAATGCGGATACAGCCGTTGGAATGGGCGCCGCCAATGAGCTGTGGCCGATTGGTTCCGTGGATGGCAATCACCGGCACCCCACCGCCAAAGGTCTCCATTGCTTCGGAGAATCCCGACAAGCTGAGGATGTAAGGGCCATACGCGCTGCCCTCCCATTTCTCGACCAAGTCGTTCACAAAGAATCGACCCAACGGCGTTGGTGTCGCTGGTGCGCCAACCACGGCGCCGGTTTCGGCAATGATCTCGTCGCCGTCCCACACCGTCACCGAACGTTCGGTCAAGTTGATTGCTGCCCGCACGAAATGAGAATCGAGATCGGCGTCATCAGCGCTGATCCAGCCCTCGGTGCCATTGGGTCGCACCGGGATCTGGACCTTCAGCCATTCGCCATCGGGGGTTCGATCGGTGACCATGAGCACAAGTTGGTTGCCGAAATAGGTCGGGTTGGTGATGGCGAACTCGGTCTCGAGCTGAATCTCGCCGGCCGGTTCGGTGAACGCGGTGAGGATCGCTATGTCGGAGTGAACCGCCGCGACGAACGTCTCGTGCTCTGCGGGCGGGCGAACGGTGGTGGTCGTCGCCACCGGCTGTGTCGTGGTTGTAGTGGTCGTTTTTGGGGTTGTTGTCGTAGCGGGAGGAGCCTCGACCTGAATCGTCAACCCAGGGTTGTCGTCGGGGTCCGCGCCACAACCCGACACCGCCAAACAAAAAACACACAGCGCCGCAACGGCCGGGGCACGCAACATCAACCTCATCGTAGAGTTCTCGTCGACATCTGACCGACCGAGCCGACCAAAACGTGCCCGAAGCGGCTCTTTTACTACGCTGTTGGAATGACTGTCGATCAGACCCGGCTTCACAGCGCCGACGACTACTCACTCGCTTCGCTCTGCGCGGCAAAAGGAACAACGACGGTTTCGGTGTGCCTGCCAGCGCGAAACGAGGCAGCCACAGTCGGCGCGATCGTCGACTCGATAATCTGCCACTTCCGAGCGCGCCCCGGCGGACATCACACCCTCGTCGACGAAGTAATCGTGATGGACGATCGCAGCACCGACGCAACCGCGGCAATCGCCCGTAACGCAGGCGCGCGGGTCGTTTCGGTCAATTCGGTTCTCCCCGATGCCGGCATAGGGTCTGGCAAAGGCAACGTGTTGTGGAAGAGCGTGGCCGCGAGCGTCGGCGACATTGTTGTGTGGGTCGATGCCGACCTCCGCAGTTTCACGCCTTCGTACATACTCGGCCTGCTCGGGCCTCTGTTCACCGACCCCAACATTGCGATGGTCAAAGGTTTCTACGAACGGCCCGAACACGGCGGCGCCGCTGGCGGGCGCACCACCGAACTCATGGCCCGACCCGTCCTCTCCACCTTCTTTCCCGAACTCACCGAGATCCGTCAACCCCTGGGTGGCGAATACGCCGCTCGCCGGTCGGTTCTCGAGCAGGTTCCTTTCTGTCAGGGCTACGGGGTCGAAACCGGTCTCCTAATCGATATCGCCAACTTGGTCGGCATCGAGCGAATCGCCCAGGTCGACCTCGGCACGAGGGCCCACCGCAACCGTCCGTTGCGGGCGCTTTCAGCCCAAGCCATGGAAGTACTTCACGCCGCGCTTCGACGCACTGGAGCTGGCCCGGACAGCCAGTGGTCCTCAGTTTTTCAACGCCCCGGCGCCGCGCCTGTCGAGGTGCAGGTCAGCGAACGCCCTCCCCTACTCGACACCCCCGGCTATCGGCGCCGCTGACCAATGACGAAGCTCTGGGGCCGACTTCACCGAGGCTGGCCCGCCAACGCCCTCGAACAGGCGTTGACCGAAATTGTTGGCCCCGACCGAGTGCACACCGATGATGCCCACCGCTCGTTGATGAGCCACGACGCCTCGGTGTTCCGTGGCGGTGTCTCCGGTCCGATTTGTTTCCCAACGACCACCGAAGAAGTCCAAGCCATCAGCCGGGTCGCCGTCGCTCACGGCTGCGCGATCGTGCCGCGAGGCGCCGGAACCGGGCTCGCAGGCGGGGCAATCCCTCTCGGCGCGCCGATTGTGGTCTCGCTCACCAAGATGAACTCGATACTCGAAATCGACTTGATCAACCGGGTGGCCTGGGTCGAACCAGGCGTGCTCAACCTCGATCTCTCCAACCATCTGAGGCCACTCGGCTACCACTTCGCCCCCGACCCGTCGTCGCAACAGGTTTGCACTTTGGGCGGCAACGTCGCCAACAACTCGGGCGGTCCGCACTGTTTGGCCTACGGCGTTACCGATGC
>CAZDEB010000020.1:12751-23436 GCA_964504305.1 uncultured Candidatus Nemicrothrix sp.
ACGTCGCCAACAACTCGGGCGGTCCGCACTGTTTGGCCTACGGCGTTACCGATGCTCACATCGTCGCCCTCGATGTGGTGCTCCCCGACGGCCAAGTTACCCGCCTCGGTGGACTCGACGCCGAACCGACCGGCTACGACCTCCGCGGTGCGTTTGTCGGAAGCGAGGGCACGCTCGGCATCGCGACCCGAATCGCGGTACGTCTCACCAAGAATCGGCCCGCAGTACACACTTTGTTGCTTTCGTTCCCTTCGGTTCGGGCGGCAGCCGAGACGGTTAGCGCGGTGGTCGCGGCCGGAGTTGTTCCTGCCGCGCTCGAGGTGATGGATCAACGCATCACGGTCGCAGTCGAGAACTTTGTGGGGGCCGGGTACCCGCGCGACGCCGCCGCGGTACTGCTAGCCGAAGTCGAAGGGCTACCCGCCGGAGCCGCCCACGAGGCCTCGCTCATCGAGTCGATCGGTCGAGCCCACGGCGCCACCGAAATCCGCCGGGCCGCCTCCGAAGCCGAACGAGCGCTGCTCTGGAAGGGCCGCAAAACCGCGTTTGGCGCTATCGCCCAGATCGCGCCGGACTACTACCTTCACGACTGTGTGGTCCCTCGGTCAGCCCTTGCCGATGTGCTCGACCAGACCTACGAAATTGCCGAACGCCACGACCTGATCGTGATGAACGTCTTTCACGCCGGTGACGGCAACCTGCACCCCTTACTGCTGTTCGACGCTCGCGAACCCGGCACCCTCGAACGGGTCCATGCCGCTGGTTCTGAGATCTTGCGGGCTTGTCTCGCAGCGGGCGGAACGCTGTCGGGAGAACACGGCATCGGGGTCGAAAAGCAACAGTTCATGAACGAGATGTTCACCGACGCCGACCTCGACCATCAAGAACGGTTGCGGCGAGCGTTCGACCCGACGTGTCGGGCCAACCCCGGAAAGGTTTTGCCGACAGGTCATTCCTGCGCCGACATCCAGGCGTTGCAGCAAGTCCCGAGCGGGATCTGGGGATGAGCGTTCACCAAAGCACCGACCCGCTGTTGCACGAGTTCGCGGCCGAAGTTGGCCACACTGACGCAGTCGCGGTGGTCGGAAACAAGACTCGTTGGAGAGTGGGAGGATCCCTTCGCCCCGAAACCCGACTCGTCCGCGCCCCGATCGGAGTCGTCGAGTTCGTGGCTTCGGAGATGATCGTGCGGGTCCGGGCCGGGACCGAGGTTGCCGAGCTTCATCAGGAATTGGCCAACGCCGGCCAACGCACCGCTCTTCCCGAACGAGGCGGCACCGTCGGTGGCGCACTGGCGGTGGGCGAAAACGCCTTCGAGTCCCTCGGACGCGGCTTGTTACGCGACTGCGCCCTACAGCTTCGTTACGTGTCGGCCGGCGGCGAAACCATCACCGTCGGTGCACCCGTCGTCAAGAACGTCACCGGATACAACGCCACCAAACTCATGGTCGGGAGCCTCGGCACGCTCGGTCTGTTCGCCGAAGTTGTTTTGCGAACAAATCCCATCCCACCCGTATCTCGATGGTTTCGTGGTGCGGCCGACCCGACCCAAACCCGCGATGCGGTTCTGCAACCGTCGTGTCTGCTGTGGGACGGAACTCATAGCTGGGTACTGCTCGAGGGGATCGAGGCCGATGTCGACGCCGAAGCCGAGGCATTGGGTCGACTCGCCGGCTTCGACTCCGTGGCCGGACCACCCGCACTGCCGCCGTTTCGATTGTCGATGACCGCGGCCCAAGCCGCAACGTTCAACAGTTCGGACCCTTTCGTTGCTTCGATCGGCGTCGGAACGGTGTGGGCCTCCAGCGCCATCACCCCGGTGTTGCCCGATCACGCCACGCTCGAGATTTCCGCCCGGCTCAAAGCCGAGTTCGATCCACTCGGGCGGCTGAATCCGGGCCGATCGCTGACTGCCCAACCAGGGGCCAGCTAGCCATGGACCTCCACCTCAACAACGACGACCTCAATGCCTGCGTCCAGTGCGGACTATGCCTGCCGCATTGTCCAACGTTTCGAGTAACCGGGGACGAACTCTTGTCGCCGCGCGGGCGGATCGCGTTGATGCGCGAGGTCCACAACAACGATGCGCCGCTCACCAACGAAGTGCTCGAGTCGTTCGATACCTGTGTGCAGTGCCGGGGTTGCGAGCCCGCTTGCCCCAGCGGCGTGCCATACGGGCGCCTTATCGAAAGCACCCGCGATGCCATAGCTGATGATCACCGCCGGGTTCCGTGGTGGCAACGGATTGCTCTGCGCACCCTCGCCAGACCGCGGCTGCTGCGGGTCGGTGGCACGGCCATCGCCGTTGCGGCTCGGCTACGGCTGCTACCGCGCCGCCTCGGCCTCGCTGGTCTCAGCCGAACCAACAACGGTGCCCTTCTCCGGGCACGCCATAGATCATCGGGATCCGATGTCTACCTGTTCACCGGGTGCGTGATGGACGTTTGGCAGCGGCCAGTCCACATCGCCAGCCAGCAGGTCGTCGAGGCCGCGGGGTTCACCGTAACTCCCACCGCCGATCTGGCCCCATGCTGTGGCGCCCTTCAGGCCCACTCGAACCTGCACGACGATGCCGTGCAGCGCGCCGAAGCCACGATCGCGGCTCTCAGCCAAGACAACCGTCCGATACTCGTCAACTCCGCGGGGTGTGGCGCGGCCATGAAGAGCTACGGCGAACTTCTCGAGACGCCCGAAGCCGAAAGCTTCAGCGCTCGAGTATTCGACATTCAGGAATGGCTGGCCGGTCACCTCGACTCTCTCCCGGCGCCATCCCCGGTGGATGCGATCGTGGCGGTGCAAGACCCATGCCATCTGCGTCACGTACAGCGGAAACATGTCACGACCCGCACAGTGCTGGCCCCCCATGTCCGTCAACTCGTCGAACTCGACGACGACGGTTTGTGTTGTGGCGCCGGCGGGGCCTACTCGTTTGTGCAGCCGCAATTGGCCTCCGACATCGCCGATCGCAAGGTTGCGGCCATTCGTCGAGCACGACCCGACCTCGTCGCCTCCGCCAACCCTGGGTGTTCGATGCACCTCGCCGGCAAGAACATAGCCACGGTTCATCCAATGCAGCTCGTGGCCGAGTCCCTCGGACTCGAGTCGGGTCTACGGCTCGGCGATATTGAAACCTCCAACAAAACGATCGAGTGACCCGAGCAGCTTGATCACCGCGTTGGCGTCGCCTTCGATTTCGAGCGCACCGGTTGCCACCGCATCCATGGGTTTCGTGCGACCCGTCAAGATCTCGCCCAACGTTGTCTTGGTCAGCACCAGCGTGGCGTCGCCATCCTCGTCCACGGTGTTCGGGCGATGATGCAACGCACAGTTTCGCAAACCCAAGACGTGCTGTTCTTCGATGTCGGTGAAACGCCAATTGAGCGTTATGGCTTCGTCGACCACATCCTCGGCTCTGAGCCGCACGCCGAGCGCGTCGAAGATCTGTTCGATCGTGAGCGCAGTGGTCATTGCCCGCCCTCCGCCGCCCGGCCGGGTCTCGCCGGTCCCTCGAAGTTCCATGGCTCCAGTCAGGTAAAAGTTCCGCCACGGTCCGGACTCGGCTTGATAACCGAGTTGCTCAAACGTGTCGGCCTGCAGCAACCGACCTTCGGTGTTGTCGGGTTCGGCAAAGACCAGGTGGTTGAGGATCTGGGCAGCCCATCGGTAGTCCCCCTCGACGTGGGCGGCTCGAGCTTGGGCAATGACCGAGTCGGCGCCGCCCATCGCCGCCACGTAACGCATGCCCGCCCCTTCGGGCGGATGGGGATGCAGGCTCGCGGGATTGGCATCGAACCACCCCAGATAACGCTGATAGATGGCCTTGGAGTTGTGGCTGACAGTCCCGTAGTACTCGCGGGTGTGGCCCTCTTTGGTGAAACACTCGGGCACGACCAGGTCCTCGGCGATTTCCAATGCGGTCTGGCCGTGGTTGGCTTGGCGCATGGTTTGATCATGGAGCCATCGGTACAGATCGCGTTGCTTGATAAGGAACTCACGAGCATCGTTTTGGCCGAACCGAGGCCAGTGATGGGTCGAAAATACGATGTCGGTGTCGTCCATGAACAACTCGATCGCTTCGTTGATGTACTTGCTCCACCCGAGCGTGTCACGAACCTGAGCGCCGCGTGGCGTCAAGATGTTGTGCATCGTGTGGGTGCAGTTCTCGGCCATGCACAGCAGCCGTTTGTCCGGGAACATGAAGTTCATCTCGGCCGGAGCTTCGCCCCCTGGTGTGTTTTGGAACACGATGCGAATCCCGTCGACGACGAGCTCGGTGCCGGTAACGGAGATCTCCTCGGTGGGCGCAAGCAGAGCACTAGCGGCCTTGGGTGTCACCTTCCCCAACCCCGAATCGACATGGCCTCGTGGGCCTGCCGGCAACAATGACCCGTACATGTATCCCGCACGGCGAGCCATCGCCGGGCCGGCAATGACATTCTCGCTGACCGCTTCGGCCAAGAATCCCTCGGGGGCAATGACCCTCACTTCGCCTCGATCTACCGCCTCTTGGGTAGTGATTCCCAAGATCCCGCCAAAGTGATCGGCGTGGCTATGGGTGTAGATCACCGCTTTCACGGGTCGTGCCCCGAGCGTGCGGTTGGCGAGATCAAGACAGGCCGCGGCGGTTGCCGCGGTTGTGAGTACGTCGACGATCACCCAACCGGAATCTCCAGCGATGAAGGTGATGTTGGAGAGGTCGTAGCCGCGGGCCTGCCATACCCCGTCCGTCACTTCGAACAAACCGTGGATCGCGTTGAAGCGACCTTGTCGCCACAGGCTGGGGTTTACCGATTCGGGCACGATTGCGGCGTCGTCGCCCCGGAGAAAATCGTAGTCTCCCGTATTCCATGCCGTGCCTCTCTCGCCTTCGATCACACCGCTGGGGTGAGTCGCGATCAGGCCACGAGTGGCCCGTTCCCAGTCGCCGGGGTCGTCGAGAGACAAGACGGCGGCGCACTGCGCATTTCGGGCCGACGTGTGACTGGACGCGGGCTTGGGTTGACGGCTCTGCTCGTTCATTACCCCGAGTATGGATCACCACACGGGCCAGTACATATTGCGGCGACCGACACCGGATACGGTTCGTCTCGTGAACCAGATGGTTGCGCTGCTGCGAGGCGTCAACGTCGGCGGCCACAAACCGCTCCCGATGGCCGAGCTACGCTCCGCTCTCACCAACGCCGGCGTCGCCGATGTCTCGACCTACATCCAGAGCGGCAACGTGATCTACACCGGTTTGCCGGGCGACGCGCCCCTTATCCAACAGACCATCAACGAGCGTTTTGGCGTCGACACTCCAGTCATAACTAGATCGGGGGCGGCCTTATCGAGGACATTGCGAGCTCATCCTTGGCCGGCCGGGTCCGGCACCGAAAAATTGCACCACATCATGTTCCTGGCCGACGCGGCGCCGGCTGATGCCGAACAACTACTCAGCGAGCGAGTCGCCGAATGCGAGCGGATCGCCGTGGTCGACCAAGAAGTCCACGTCTACTACGCCAACGGATCAGCGCGGTCGAGATTTGACGTGGGCTGGGTCGACCGTCAGCTCGGTACGGTCGCCACGGCCCGGAACCTGCGGACCTGTCGCAAGCTGGACCAATTGCTCACGGCCCGTCTCGCTTAGCTACATCCGCTGGTGGTGCCACAATCACCGCACACGTAACACGCTCCGGCCCGTTGCATTGGCACGCCGCACGTCATACAAAACGGCGCGTCGGCTGCCGCGGCGCGGGGCTTTACCGGTGTACTGGGGCGTAGCGCGGCAGCCGGCTCGGTCGGAGCGTCGTCGGCGCCAAACTCGAGTTGAGCGACCAACTCCGATGGAGATGGCACCGACGGCGGGTCGGGCGGAAGTTCTGAGCCCTGGTTGGTAGGAGTAATCTGCTCGACCAGACCAGGCAGCGTCGGCTCGGTGCGTTCGTCGGTAGTCAGGATGCCAAGCGCCGCACGCTCGTCGGGTTCGACGTACATCACCGCGAGACGGCGGAACAAATAATCCATCAAGCTGTTGGCGATACGAATGTCGGGGTCGTCGGTCATCCCGGCCGGTTCAAACCTCATCCCAACGAACGCCTCGACAAACGCGGTCAGCGGCACACCGTATTGCAGACCATGGCTAAGCGAAATGGCGAAGGCATCCATGATCCCGGCCAACGTCGAACCCTGCTTGGAAACCCGAACGAAGATCTCACCGGGTCGTCCGTCGGCGTACTCGCCAACGGTGACAAACCCCTTACAGTCGGCCACCCGGAACTCGAACGTGCGTGACGTTCGAGAGCGAGGGAGACGTTCGCGAACCGGTTGCGAGACCACGGTTTCGACGATGCGTTCGATGACCGCCGGGGCCGCGGAGTCCGACGGCTCGACCTTCTCTTTTGAGCCGTCACCGGCCGACATCGGCTGCGCGACCTTGCAGTTGTCTCGGTAAAGCGCCACTGCTTTGAGACCCAGCCGCCAAGACTCGATCAATAGCAGTTCGATCTCCTCGACCGATGCCTCTTCGGGCATGTTGACGGTCTTGGAAATGGCGCCGGACAAGAACTCCTGCACCGCACCCATCATCTTGACATGACCGAGGTAATGGATCGGGTTGTCGCCCAGAGAGCAGGCGAAAACCGCGGTGTGTTCGGCGTGCAGGCCCGGGGCGCCAAGAACAGTGTGGTTGGTATCTATGTATTCGACAATGGCCGCGATCGTTGCCTGGTCGTAACCCAACTGGCGTAGCGCCCGCGGCACCGTCTGGTTGACAAAACTCATGGTTCCGCCACCGACGAGACGCTTGAACTTGACGAGCCCGAGGTCGGGTTCGATGCCGGTTGTGTCGCAATCCATCAGCAAACCGATCGTGCCGGTTGGGGCTAGAACAGTTGCCTGAGCGTTGCGCACACCGTCGGTCTCAGCTCGCTCGCAGGCCTCGTCCCACGCGACGCGGGCCGCGTCGAGAATGCCGTGCGGAGCCAGATCTTCGTCGATCACCGCGACTGCTTCACGATGCTGATTGAGGACCCGCAACATTGGTTCGCGGTTGGTGTGGAATCCGGCAAAGGGACCCATTCGAGCGGCGAGCTGAGCCGACGAGCGGTAGGCCTCACCGGTCATCAGGGCGGTGACCGATGCGGCCACGGCGCGCCCTGAGTCGCTGTCGTAGGGCAATCCAAGAGCCATCAGCATGGCTCCGAGATTGGCGTAACCGAGACCAAGCTGACGAAAAGCCCGCGTGGTGTCGCCAATCTCGGTGGTTGGGTAGTCGGCGTTGCCCACCAAGATTTCTTGAGCAGTGATCAGCACCTGCACGGCGTGGCCAAACCCGTCGGTGTCGAAACCGTCGATGCCGTCAACTTCGGCGCCGGTCATGAACTGCATGAGGTTGAGCGATGCCAAGTTGCACGCGCTGTCGTCGAGGTGCACGTATTCGGAGCACGGATTGCTGGCGGTGATAGGGCCCGTATTGGAAGCGGTATGCCAGCGGTTGATGGTGGTGTCGAACTGCACGCCGGGGTCGGCGCATTCCCACGATGCCTCGGCAATCTGACGGAAAAGTTCGCGAGCATTCACAGTGCCCACAACAGATCCGTCGGAACGGGCCGTGAGCTCCCAAGTTTCGTCGTCCACGACCGCTCGCATGAACTCGTCAGTGACCCGCACCGAGTTGTTGGCGTTTTGGTATTGAACCGAGTGGATATCGACTCCATCGAGACTCATATCGAAACCCGCGGCTTCGAGGGCTCTGGCCTTTCGTTCTTCTCGGGCCTTGCACCACACGAACTCTTCGATATCGGGGTGATCGGCGTCGAGGATGACCATCTTCGCGGCGCGCCGGGTCTTTCCGCCCGACTTGATCGTGCCCGCCGAAGCATCCGCGCCGCGCATGAAGCTCACCGGACCGCTGGCGGTGCCGCCACCTTCGAGCAACTCGACTGAGCCGCGAATGTTGCTCAGATTGACGCCCGCGCCGCTGCCCCCTTTGAAAATTCGGCCCTCTTCGGCGTACCAATTGAGGATCGAGTTCATGTTGTCCTCGACGGACAAGATGAAACAGGCCGAAGCTTGCTGGGGCACGCCTGGCACCCCGATGTTGAACCACACCGGCGAGTTGAACGCCGCCTTTTGGTTGATCAGTAGGTGGATCAGTTCGTCTCGGAAGGTCGCGCCCTCGGCCTTGTCGACGAAATAGCCGTCGCGCATCCCCCATTCGGTGATTGTGCCGACGATTCGGTCCACGACCTGTCGAAGCGACGTCTCACGTTCGAGCGTTCCCTCGGTTCCGCGGAAGTACTTCTGAGCGAGGATATTGGTCGCGTTTTGTGACCATGCCGAGGGCACATCCACGCCCAACTGTTCGAATGCGACGGACCCATCGCGGTAGTCGGTGAGACGAGCGTCGCGTGACTCCCACTCGACGGCGCCATACGGGTCTTGACCAGCGGCCGTGAAATACCGCTCGATTCCTAGTGCGCTTTGCTGGGGGGCGATCGCCATGGAAAGGGCCTTTCGAAACTCGTCGGGCTAGAAGATTACACCTGTGTAATTATCAGACGCAATTATGGGTGTAATTGTGATGGCCGTGGACGGAAAATGTTTGAGCAGCCACTCTTCGTGACTTGCTACGGCGGCCGGCCCATCTGGGTTAGAGGGCAGTACAACAGAGCACAGCTTCCCCACACACTCGTTGCGTAGGGCCCCCAAGGAGCAGATTCGACTCGACACCGAGGCGTTTCGCACCCACCATCCTGGTGGACCCGACCGCCGCAGCAACCTGCACGATACGGACTCCACCATGTGGACGAAAAGTGGACCTCGTGTGGATTCTGGGGGATTTCTCGGCTTTCATCCACAGGCTGGCGTCACTTGAAGCCGCTAGCGTCGGGATCGTGCGCGAACTACATCCCCGCCAAATCGACGCCATCGAGCCCCTGGACTTATATCCGTACGACCCACGCCCCCCTTGGTCGGATCGACCATGGTTGATGCTCAACATGGTCTCGAGCGTCGACGGCGCTATAGCAATCGACGGAGTCAGTGGCGGGCTCGGCGGCGAAGGCGACCGCATGGTGTTTAGAGCGATCAGAGCTTCGTGTGACTGGATAGTGGTGGCGGCCGGAACAGCCAGAGCCGAACGCTATGGGATCCCGCGACCACAAGCCGATGTCGGGCAACGTCGCCTCGACACTGGCCGATCTCGGGCCGCTCGCCTCGCGATTGTGACCGGCTCGGTGGATCTGCCCGCCGATCTTCCCATATTCGCCGATCGACGCGAAGGCGAAGACCGGCCCCTCATCATCACCGGGAACAACCCACCACCTGAACGCGTGACCGCTATCGGAGATGCTGCCGATTGGCTTCATCTCCCAACAACGCGACCAAGAGCCGCCGACGTCCTGACGGCGTTGTTCGCTCGCGGTGCGCAGGTGGTGCTGGCCGAAGGCGGACCAAGCTTCAATGGACAGTTGGTGGATGCGGGACTGGTGGACGAGTTGTGCGTCACGGTGTCACCGCAGTTGGTGGGCGGCGCCTCGCCTCGGATCGTCAACGGCGCAACTACCGCCGTTTCAAGGGATCTGCGCCTCGACCGCCTGCTTGAACACGACGGCGCGCTTTTTGCCAGATACGTCAGGACCACCCCGGACGCTGATTAGTCGAGCCATTGCGCCGGAACGGCAAGCTCTTGACCTGGAGTCAACGCACTCGAACCAGCGAGCTCGGTCAGTCTCGAAACCAACTCCCGAGGGTCGGCGCCCGGCTCGAGTGATTTGGCGATTCCCCACAGCGTGTCGCCGGGCTGCACCACGACCGTGACCCCCGCGCCTGACATGTCGCTTGTGGTCGTGGCCGCCGTTGAGCGAAACGCGAACGTGGCAACTCCAAGCAACACACCCACGACTGCCAGTGACAGCACCATGCGACGAACCCAGTAGGTGCCGGGCGTTGGGCGCACCGGCAAGTAGTAAACCGTGGCCAACTCCGACTCGATCGTCTCGCCCAACGCCCGGTCGATGCCAGCCTCGCTGACCGCACGCCCGCTCGCCGCGTTATGCGAAACCGGCTGAGGACAAAAGATCGTTTGGGGAGCGGGGGCGAAAGCTGCAGTCATGACAATCAGTTTGGTGAGGGGGTGTGACACGGCTGAATTGCCACCGCCTTCGAATGGTCGAGAAGTTTTTCTTCGAAGGTCCTTGACGCCGAACGAATGTTTGGCGAACATGTGTGCGGCGAACAACCGTTCGTTCATTCAACACCGAACACCTGTTCGTTGTCAACAACCTCCACGCCGAAATCCACAGATCATCCACAGGGGCCCGCTTACCCCGAACGGAGAACCCAAATGTCCGACAACCTCACCCCCCGCCAACGCGAGATTCTCGACGTGATCGTCGAGCATCAGAACCAGCACGGCTATCCACCGTCGGTACGCGAGATCGGCGAAGCAGTCGGCCTCAAGTCGCCGGCGACTGTCAAGTCCCATCTGGACAACCTCAAAGATGCCGGCTACCTGCTCCGCGACCCGTCCAAGCCTCGGGCGATTCAGGTGCGTTACGAAGGGGTATCGGGAGCCAATGCCGATCGTCGGCCCGTCCGCCACATTCCTTTGGTCGGCGATGTCGCGGCCGGCACCGACGTGCTGGCTGCCGAAAATATCGAAGAGCTGGTGCCCATGCCCACCGACCTCACCGGAGACGGCGAGC
>CAZDEB010000020.1:23536-30052 GCA_964504305.1 uncultured Candidatus Nemicrothrix sp.
GAAAATATCGAAGAGCTGGTGCCCATGCCCACCGACCTCACCGGAGACGGCGAGCTCTTCATGCTGCGAGTACGTGGCGAATCAATGATCGAACTAGGCATCTTCGACGGCGATTTCGTTGTATGTCGCAGTCAATCCACCGCCAACCGGGGCGAAGTCGTGATCGCCGGGATCCCTGGCGAAGAAGCCACCATCAAGACCTTCGACGAACGCGGTGGCAAGGTCGTGTTGGTTCCTGCCAACAAGTCTTTGCAGGACATGGTGTTCGACCCGTCCGAAGTCACAATCTTTGGTCGCGTGGTCACCGTGATGCGCAAGCTCTGACCCAGCCAGAACCGGGGCTAGGCGCCTTTTGTCAAGAGATCGAGCAGCGCAGCATGGGAGTCAAGTAACCACCGGCGCTCCAGATACTCGCCTTTGGTGTGAGCAATCGTGGCGTCGCCCGGACCGAAGTTGGATGCCGGCACGCCTCGCTCAGCAAAGAAAGCAACATCGGTCCAACCGAGCTTGGCCCGCACTTCGAGATCATTGCGTTCGATCAGCGCGGCCAGCAGAGGATCGCCCAAACCCGGTCGCGCCGCGGGCGACAGATCGGTGAGCTCGAAAATGTCGCCGTCTTCGAGCAGCGGCGCGAGCAACGAGCGCACATGAGCAACCGCCTCATCAGAACTGCGGTCCGGCGCGAATCGATGGTTGATGAGCACCGTCGCCGAGTCGGGAACCACGTTCCCGGCTACTCCCCCGCTGATATCAACGGCTTGGAGTGCTTCTCGATACTCACAACCCTCGACCATCGGGGTTCGGGCCTCGTAGTTGTCGAGGATCGCCAACAACTCCCCCATGCGGTGAATGGCGTTACGGCCCATCCACGGGCGCGCCGTGTGAGCACGTTCTCCGGCCAACGTGACCGCCACCCGAAGGGTGCCTTGACAGCCGGCCTCGAGGGCCCCAAGGGTCGGCTCGCCCAGCAACGCAACATCACCATCAAGCAGATCTGGTCGTTCGAGTTCGATCTCGCGCAGTCCGTTGTGGCGAACCGCGACTTCCTCGCGCGCATAAAATACGTAGGTGACGTCGACCGCCGGTTCGGTAACGGTCCGGGCCAACTCGAGCATGGTGGCCACACCGCCCTTCATGTCGGTGGTTCCGACCCCCCACATGCGGTCGCCCTCAATACGGGCCCCCGCGTTCTCGTTGGCCGGAACAGTATCGGTGTGGCCGCCGAGCACTAACCGGCGGCTTCGTCCCAGCTGCGTGCGGGCAATGAGATTGTCGCCGATGCGATCAACAACGAGATGCGGACAGGCCCGCAATTCGGACTCGATCACCGCTGCTATCTCTTGTTCGTGGAAGCTCTCCGACGCGATGTCAACCAGTGCCGCGGTGAGCGCAAAAAGGTCGCCGACGGGAAGAGACCTGGTCGACACGTCGGAACTCAGACCGTTTGGCCGTGATCACGCAGGATGTCATTGAGAGCCGACTTGTCGTGGCGCTCGCCTTCGGTGAGCCGTTTGAGGACCAACACGGCCGGGAGACCGTATTCGCCTCCCGGGAACTGGCGGGGCCGAGTGCCAGCCACTGCAACACACCAGGACGGAACCTCGCCTCGGCTTAGTTCTTCGCCTGTCTGCACATCGATGACAGGGATCGATCCCGTGAGAATCGCCCCGGCGCCGAGTACCGAGCCATCTCCGACCCGAGCGCCCTCGGCCACGATGCAACGGCTTCCGATCATGCAATCGTCGCCGATTATGACCGGCGCCGCTTGAGCCGGTTCGAGCACGCCTCCGATGCCCACACCACCGCTCAGGTGCACGTTCTTGCCGATTTGAGCGCACGAACCAACAGTGGCCCAGGTATCGACCATGGTGTTTTCATCGACGTAGGCCCCGATATTGGTGTAGCTCGGCATCATGACCACGCCAGGGGCCTGATAGCTACCCCAACGAGCCTGGGCGCCAGGCACAACCCGGACACCACGGTTCATGTAGTCGGTCTTGAGCGGGATTTTGTCGGCGTACTCGAAAGGGCCATGCTCGATGGTGGCCATCTGGCTAATCTTGAACAGCAACAGCACTGCATATTTGCACCATTGGTTGACAACCACGCCGCCGTCGGCCCCGACCTGGGCGACTCTTGCGGCGCCGGTATCGAGGCGATCAATCGCTTCGTGCACAGTGGCGACAACTTCGGGATCGGCGATTTCGATGCTGTCGCGGTCGGCCCAAAGTGCTTCGATACGTTGCTGCAGGTCAGACATGGGCCGCAGGCTAGCCCGCGCCGCTTGGCGTCCCGAGGCGATCGACCGCGGTTTGCAGGTCTGCGGTCGGCTGCACGGCGGCAAACCGCACATAATTCGGCGATGCCTTTCCGTAGAACTCACCGGGCGAGACAATCACACCGGAAGTTTCGGCGATCTCGCGAGCAAAGGCCCACGCGTCGCCACCGGGCGCTTTGCACCACAAGTAGAACCCTCCGCCCGGGAACTCGGCCTCCGCACCCAAACCGTGGAGCAATTCGAGCCCGAGTTTCAACCGCTCCCGGTAGACCTGACGCTGAGCAACCACGTGATCCTGATCCTGCCACGCGGCGACCGCCGCGGCCTGCACAGGCCCGGGCACCATCATCCCGCCGTGTTTGCGGGTCTCACGCAAATAATGCACCACATCGCGATCACCGGCATAGAACCCGGCCCGCACCCCGGCCAAATTGGATCGCTTCGACAGCGAATGCACCGCCAGGACACCGTCGGTGCCGTGATGCAAGATTGTCTGCGGCGCGGCGTCCCACGTGAACTCGACGTAGCACTCGTCGCTGAGCACCAGGCAATCATTGGCGCGACCCCAGTCGGCCACTGCGCCAAGATCGTCGATCCCCCCCGCAGGGTTACCGGGCGTATTGACCCACAAACACAACGCCCGACGGGCATCTTCGGGGCTGATAGCCGAAAGATCGAGCCGCCACGCGTCGTCAACAGGCACCGCAACGGCGCGACAACCGGCGAAGGTCGCGCCCATCTCATAGGACGGATACGAAACCGCGGGATACAAGACCGTGTCGAGATCGGGCCGCCGCATTCGCAGCAAATGAGGGGTTCCGGCCACAAACTCTTTGGTTCCGACCGCGGCACCGATCTCGGTTGCGGGATCGATATCGACGCCGAGCTCTCGGCGCATCCACTCGGCGGCCGCGGTGCGAAACTCTAGAGTGCCGATGGAAGCCGGATACCCGCGTTCGGCTCCCGAACCCGAGAGCGCGTTGATAACCGCGGGGGGCGGGGCATCGATTGGTGCGCCGATCGAGCAGTCGATGGCTGTCCCGAAACGATCTGCGGCGGCGGTACGCAACTCGTCCAAGAGGTCGTAGGGATAAGGCGGCGGCACGTAGCCCTCGGTGTTCACAGCTACTCCTGGTTGAGGGTCGGCGCCCCAGTTGGTGCGCTGGTCTCGGCGACAAGGTAGTCGCGAAGCGCGCCGAGCGACGACGGCTCGAGTCGGGCCTTGACCCTCATCCCCAGTTCGGTGGCGGTCTCGGTTAAGACTTGGCCTTCTCGATGAACCGACGCCAAGACGTCGCCTCGGTCCCACGGAATCAACAGCTCGGCTAGTTCGGTCATGGATCGAACGCGGTCACCGATTACGGCCATGAGATGATCAAGGTTGTGACCGCTGTGGGCCGAGGCCGCGACCGATCCCTCGTAGAGCGCGGCGAGTCGTTCGGAGCCGTTGCCTTGGTCGGATTTGTTGAACACCAACAATTCTGGGACGTCGCCGGCCCCGATCTCGGCCAGAACCTCGCGCACCGCGGCCATCGAACCTTCGGGATCGGGACCGGAGCCGTCAACAACATGGACCAGCAAGTCGGCATCACGCACAACGTCGAGCGTGGTCTTGAACGCGGTGACCAGCTGATGGGGCAGCTTGCGCACAAATCCCACCGTGTCGGTCGCGAATACGGTTTCGCCGCCGGGCAGTTCGAGTCGCCGAGTGGTGGCGTCGAGGGTTGCGAACAGGCGATCTTCGACCAACACGTCTGATTCGGTCAAACGATTGAGCAACGAGGACTTGCCGGCATTGGTGTAGCCCACCAGCGATATCGCTCGATTGCGAGTACGCGAACGCTGCTTTGATTGGGTTTCTCGATGAGCCTGCACCTTGCGTAGATCGGCTTCGAGTTTGTGAACCCTGCGCACCAGACGTCGCCGGTCGACCTCGAGTTGGGTCTCGCCGGGGCCGCGCGTGCCGATACCACCACCCTGTTGGCTGAGACGACCACCCGAGCCGCGTAAGCGGGGCAATCGATACCGGAGTTGGGCCAACTCGACCTGGGCCTTGCCTTCGAGGCTGCTGGCGTTTTGAGCAAAGATGTCGAGAATGACCGCGGTGCGATCGAGAGCCGAACGGCCGAGAATTTTTTCGAGATTGAACTGCTGAGCGGGGGACAGCTCGTCATCAAACACCACGGTGTCGCAGTCGATCCGCTCGGAGATCTCTCGTATCTCCTGAGCCTTGCCCTTGCCAACATAGGTTGCGGCGTCGGGTGAGACTCGGCGTTGGTGAACGCGTTCTACTGCATCGGCGCCGGCCGTATCGACGAGCAACGCCAGTTCGTCCAGCGACGCATCCGTCAGTTCGGGTGCCGCGCCTGCGGTGGTCACGCCCACCAACACAATCCGTTCGCGGAAGGTCCGCTCGATTAGACCACCCGACTCGCCGCCGTAATCACCAAAGGCGCCGCGGTGCGATTCTTCCGTGGGTTCGGCGGACTGATCCTCGGTAAAGATCGATGGTTTGTCGGCGGGTTCCTCGACCGGCATGGTCAGGTCCTCATCAGACATCCGGTACCTCTAGATCGGCGACATGGGTTGCTGGACCGGTAAGCGTCACCGGGCCTGAAAGATCGATGAGGGCTTCACCGCCCGGCATCTTCACCACCACATTGTCACCAACCGAGCCCCAACGACGGAAAATTTCGGCGGCTACTGCTGCGCCACTACCGCAGGCGTTGGTTACACCCGCGCCTCGCTCCCAAACCCGCACGCTCAACTCGTTAAAACCGGAGTGGGACACAAAGTGCACGTTGGCCCCTTCGGAGAAGAAGGCCTCGATCGAAGGACCGGCTTCGAGAAGGTCGATCTCGTTGGGGTCATCAACTTCACAGACCACGTGCGGGTTGCCAATATCGCCGGTCTCCCACCGCTTCACCGCGGTAACCGACGCACCAACGGCGGCCATCAAGTCCTCGACGTCGGGGTCGGGTCCCGGGCACACAATCCCCATTTCGACAGTTGCGACGATCGTGTTGGGGTCATCGGTGGCATGGACCTCGCAGCGGCGCACCCCGGCCGGGGTTTCGACGTCGAGGTCGAGCGCGGCGATCCCACGATCGCGGGCGACCGCGTGAGCGAAGCAGCGCAGCCCGTTGCCACTTATCGCCGCGGGGCTGCCGTCGGAGTTGAGCAACCGCATGGCGATCCCGCCGCTGCGGGTGGGAATACCAAACAAGAGACCGTCGGCACCGATTCCGGTGCGCCGATCACACCAAGTAACCGCCCGCGTCACAGCATCGAGAGGCAAGTGATCAACGAGCGCGACAAGGAAATCGTTTCCCAGTCCGTGATGTTTGGAGAGCCTCAAGACCATCTATTTGCCATTCTCGCAGGTTGGAGGGGTCAGTTGGGTGGAGTTCGGACTATGCGGTCCCAGATTTGCACGACTTCCATCACATCGGCGGGCCCGTCAACCCACTGGACTCGGGGGTCGCGCCGAAACCATCGTTCCTGTCGACGAGCAAACCGACGGGTGCGACTCACCGCGGTGGCGATGGCCTCTTCAAGGGTGCACTGGCCGTCGAGATGGGTCAAGAGTTCGCGGTATCCGAGAGCTTGGGCGGCCGTGACACTGGGGCCGACTTGTTTGAGCCACCGAACCTCGTTTAGAAAGCCCCGCTCCATCTGTTCCTGATAGCGATCGGCAATACGTTGGTTAAGTGTGTCGCGGGGCCACCGTAAAGCCACCTGCACAAACGGGGTCGCCGGGTAGGACTCCATCCCTGGTCCGAACGAAGAAAACGGTTGGCCACTACCAATTGTGACTTCGAGGGCGCGCAGGATCCGGCGTCGATTGGTCGGCTCCATTCGACTCGCCCCAAGCGGGTCGAGTTCGCCAAGTCGGCGATGTAGCGCTTCGGTGTCGGGCTCGGCATCCAGGTCTCGGGCCACGTCGGGGAACTGGCCTGGAAACTCGAGGTTGTCGACGAGCGAGCGCAGGTACAGGCCGGTGCCGCCCACCAGAACCGGAATGTTTCCCCGTTCGGTGATCTGGGCAATGGCGAGCTTGGCCCGAGCTTGAAACTCGCCGACGGTAAATGGCGTCGACGGGTCGACGATGTTGATCAGGTGATGAGCAACGATGGCTTGTTCGGCTTGGGTCGGTGTGGCGGTGCCAATGTCCATGCCACGGTAAACCTGCATCGAATCGACTGACACCAATTCGACGTTGCCCAATTCGGCGGCAA
>CAZDEB010000020.1:30152-34421 GCA_964504305.1 uncultured Candidatus Nemicrothrix sp.
GGGCCCACTCGGTAAAGTACAGCTCACCAGTCGGGGCGGCCCAGCACCGGTCGAGCGTCAAGGCGCCGTGGACAACCGACGGTTCGGTCGACTCACCCAATTCGGCCAGCTGACGGTCGAATATTGCCAAGAGTTCCGCTCCACTACGGCCGCCATAAGGCCCTTCGCCAGTCGGCCGCAACTCTTGAGCATCGAGCAATTCACGACGGGCGCGGAGCGATACTTCCGCCGCTTCTTGATCTACCGAGGCGTCATGTAAGCGCCGTAGCGTCGAACCGATCAGGCGCACGATGGACTCGGGATCCAGCGGTACGACCCCGCTGGTGACTCGCTCGCTCAGAGCGGGCAGTTCGCCCTTAGCCGGCAACAACGGGGATTCGTGTTCGGTGTCGGGCCGCAATAGTAACGCCAATCAACTGGCCCAGCAGGTGGTTGACGCGCGCATCGGTCACCCGGACCTCGGCATAGGTGCCGATCTTGATGGGCTCGGGGCTGGCAAAGTGCACGAGGGTGTTGCGACGAGTCCGGCCCGTGAGAACGTTCGGGTCCTTTTTGCTTGGCCCCTCAACAATGACCTCTTCGACGAGCCCCAAGCGCGTTTCGTTGGCGCGGCGACTCGACCGCTCGATAACCACGCGGAGTCGTTCGTAGCGTTCGACGGCGATGTCGTGAGGCACAAAGTCGGCCTCCATTTCGGCGGCCTCGGTGCCGGGTCTCGGCGAGAACACGAAGGTGAAGGCGCTATCGAATTGGGCCGCCGCGGCGGTCTCCAGGGTGCGTTCGAAGTCTTCGTCGGTTTCGCCTGGGAACCCGACGATGATGTCGGTAGAAACCGCCAGCCCCGGAATGGCCGCCCGGGCCTCGGCCAACTTCTCGAGATAGCGCTCGCTCGTGTAGCCGCGGTGCATGGCGGCCAAGACATTGTCGCTACCGGACTGGAGCGGAAAATGTAGATGCTCGCAGACCTCCGGGGTCTCGGCCATCGCCGCGAAGGTTTCGGTCCGCATGTCTTTGGGGTGCGGACTGGTGTATCTGACGCGGTGGATTCCTTCGACGGCTCCGGCCACACGCAGCAGGTCGCTAAATAGTGGTCGGGCCCGGCGATCGCCGGTCCAAGCCTCGCCACACCACCAAGCGTCGTCGCCATCGGTGTCGTCGGCGCCATCGACGCGGCGAGCAAGGGCCAGGTCGCGGCCGTAGCTGTTGACGTTTTGGCCTAGGAGAGTGATTTCGCTCACGCCATCGGCAGCGAGTTGCTCTACTTCGCGGACCAATTCACCAAATGGGCGACTGATTTCTGGACCTCGCACCGATGGCACGATGCAAAAGGCGCAGTTGTTGTCGCAACCGATTTGGATCGTCACCCATGATGCGTGGTCGACCTCTCGACGTGTGGGCAGCGCCGATGGAAAGGCGTCGGCGTCGTCTCGAGCTGTCGCTTCGAGTATCTCGACTATTGGTCCGTGCTCGGAGGCGTGATCGAGAAGTTCCACTGCCCTATGCACGTTGTGGGTACCGAATACCACATCAACGTGGCCGGCCCGCTCGCGGATCAGGTCGCGATCTTTTTGGGCCAAGCATCCGGCCACCGCGATCTGGAGATCAGGGTTTTGCTGTTTGAGAGCCTTGAGGTTGCCGAGCGCTCCGTAGAGCTTGTTGTCGGCGTTCTCGCGGATACAGCACGTATTGAGCACGACTACGTCAGCATCAGCGGCATCATCGACACGATGCATTCCGTCGGCCTCGAGAAGACCGGCGATGCGCTCGGAGTCGTGCTCGTTCATCTGGCATCCGTAGGTTCGGACAACGTAGGACTTGCTCACACTCCAGAGGCTACCGAGGCCAAGGCGCACGCCGTTCTGGTTTCGACGACGCGTCCGAAGTCAGCGGCGAGCACCGCAGTTGTTGCTCGGGTGAGCTGAGCCGCCGTCACTACCGAACCATCGGTGCCGACCAGGTCGAAGGTTGCGGTGGCGTCGGCCAAGAACCAGAGGTCGTAGCCAAGGTCGCTTCCGACTCGCGCGGTTGTTTCGCAGCACATATTGGTAGTGATGCCGCACACGGCTATGCCGCTAACCGCGCCTTCTTGAAGCCAACGATTCAGGTCGGGGGTGCCGTGAAACGCCGAATGAGCACTCTTGTGGACCTCGAGGTCGACCGGCCCGGAGGCGACTGGCATTACGTCGTGGCCCCCTTGGCCGGGACGAAGCGGAGAATCCGGCTGTTGTGAGTCGTGAATAACCCTCACGATCGGCTGTCGCGCCGCTCGCCAAGCGCTCATGAGGAACTCGACATTTTCGAGACAGGCCGGATTGTTGCGCTGGCCCCAATAGGTCTCGTCGTCGAAACCGTTTTGCATATCGATCACGATCAGAGCTCGGCGCACGACCACCACTGTGGCCCATGGGTTACGCGAAACGAAAGTCGGCGCTCGGCGGGTCCGCTACAAAACCCAGAGCGGACCACCACAAAGGTGGTCCGCTCATCGCGCTGACTGGTCCACTTGGGGGAAGTGGCCGCCGTCAGAATCAGTCGTCGAGGGCGATAGGCAACTCGTCGGCGTCGCTGAATTCGCCTTCTTCGCCGTCTGCGATATCCACCACTTCTTCCTCGTCGGGCATCACCGCTTTCCATACCCGGTCAGAAATTTCGACCATGACTTCGGGATTTGCGGTGAGATATTTCTTGGCGTTTTCTCGACCTTGTCCCAGCTGTTCGCCATCGTAGGTGTACCAAGCCCCGGCCTTCTTGACGATGCCTTCGTCGACCGAAAGGTCGAGCACCGAACCTTCGCGAGAGATGCCGTGGCCGTACATAATGTCGAACTCGGCTTGTTTGAACGGAGGCGAGACCTTGTTCTTCACCACCTTTACCCGGGTGCGGTTGCCAACGACCTCCACCCCGTCCTTGATCGATTCGATACGACGGATGTCGAGCCGTACCGAAGAGTAGAACTTGAGGGCCCGACCGCCCGGCGTGGTTTCGGGTGAACCGAACATGACGCCGATCTTTTCTCGCAACTGGTTGATGAAGATGCAAATGGTCTTGGACTTGCTGAGGTTGCCAGTGAGCTTGCGTAATGCCTGCGACATGAGCCGTGCTTGCAAACCAACGTGGGTGTCGCCCATATCGCCTTCGATTTCGGCGCGAGGGGTGAGCGCCGCCACCGAGTCGATCACCACCACATCGAGCGCTCCTGAACGAATCAGCATGTCGGTGATCTCGAGGGCTTGTTCGCCGGTATCAGGTTGAGAGATCAACAATTCGTCGATGTCGACACCAATAGCTCGGGCGTAGACCGGGTCCATGGCGTGTTCGGCGTCGATGTAAGCGCAGATCCCGCCGTTTCTTTGGGCCTCGGCGACCACGTGGGTAGCGAGGGTGGTCTTGCCCGATGATTCGGGGCCGAAGATCTCGGTCACACGACCGCGAGGCAGCCCACCAATACCGAGGGCAAGGTCGAGGGCGAGAGCGCCGGTCGGAACCGATTCGATTGCCAACGAACCTTTCTCGCCCATCTTCATGACCGAGCCCTTACCGAACTGCTTCTCGATTTGCCCGAGGGCCATGTCGAGTGCCTTGTCTCGTTCCACTTTTGCTCCTGTGCTGTAAGAAATTGAGGGGGTGTGAGGTGTTGGTGTCGAACCTACGAAGGGGGTGTGACACTGACCCGCTCGATACCCCCAATTGTTGGGCGGGATCGAATGACAGTAACGTAATTGCGAACAACTGTTCGGTCAAGGACTCTAGTCGAGAAATCGGTCGCTGGATATCTGGCCGAGAGCCTGATTAGCTTGACGCCAAGGTTGCCTGATTAGCTTGACGCCAGGATTGGAAGACGAATTAGCTCCAACGATACGGAACCAAACCCGGCTCCTGGGAGTTTCTGTTCATGCTTGCCAGTTCATACCTGCATTTGGGAGATGCCATGACCAACACCGACTTCACCGACGACCAGCTACGCGCTCGGCTATCGCCCGAGCAATACGCAGTTACCCAACAAGCCGGAACCGAGCGGGCCTTTACCGGCGAATACTGGGATTGCCACGACGACGGCACCTACCGGTGCATTGTTTGTGACACCGCGCTTTTCAAGAGCGAAACCAAATTTGAGTCGGGTTCGGGCTGGCCATCATTTTTTGACACCGTGGGCGACGATGTTGTCACGATCCACACCGACACGAGTCACGGCATGGTGCGCGAAGAAGCGATCTGCACCAACTGCGGATCTCACCTTGGCCACCGGTTCCCCGACGGCCCCAATCCAAC
>CAZDEB010000021.1:0-30836 GCA_964504305.1 uncultured Candidatus Nemicrothrix sp.
CACGCCGAACTCGCGGCAACAATCGAGCGCTTCAAACAAACCGACCGTTTGTCTCCGGTAACGGTGATTGTCCCGTCCAACCACGTAGGCATCGCCGCTCGCCGGGCGCTGGGTCGTCGAGGTGGAGTGGCCGCGGTTACGTTCCTCACTCCGTATCGCTTGGCCGAACTCTTGGGCGCCGCCACCGTCGCCGCGACCGACCGTCGCCCCGTGTCGACTCCGGTCATCGCCGGCGCAGTACGCGCTGTGTTGCAGGACGATCCGGGCCAGTTTCTCGGCGTACACACTCACCCGGCAACCGAACGTTCGTTGGTCCGCGCTCACCGCGCGTTGTCGGAGGTGACAACTTCGGGTCTGGAACGGCTCGAATCAATGGGCACCCGCACCGCCGACGTGGTTCGGGTCCACCGCGCCGTTCACGAGCGACTCCGCCCTCGCTTTTCCAACGAACAAGATCTGGTAGCCGCCGCGGTCGAGGCCATCGATTCCGGCACCCGACTGCTGCGCGACCTCGGACCGGCCGTCGTGTTCATGCCCCAACGGCTGACCAGTAGCCAGCGTCAACTACTCAGGGCGCTGGGTCGTCACACCTCCATCGAAGTGATCGCCGCCCTAACCGGCGATGCCGAGGCCGACCAACCGGTTTACGACGCCATTGCCGCCATCGATGGTCGAGTCTTCGCCGAAACAATTCTGCCCGTATTCGCCGATCAGGCGCTGAGCGTCTCCGATGCCGATGACGAGGTCCGCCACAGCGTGCGCACAATTCTCGACGCGGCGCGGCAGGGTCAGCCACTCGGGCGCTGCGCCATCTTGTACGGCTCGCCCGACCCCTACGCCCGACTCCTGAGCGATGCCTTGGACGCTGCCGGCATTGCGTGGTTCGGGAGTTCGGTTCGCACCGCCGACGCGTCGCTCCTGGGGCGGTCGCTGCTGGCCTTGTTGGCATTGCCCGATCACAATTTGTCTCGCCACGATGTCGCCGCCTGGCTCGCGGGCGCGCCAATCCGCGGCACCGACAACCGACCCGCTCCGGTCGCGGCGTGGGAACGGGCGTCGCGTGCGGCCGGCGTTGTCGCCGGACTCGATCAATGGCAGAGCCGCCTGGGTCGATACGCCGACGACCTCGAGGCTGACGCCGCGAATCTCGAACAAAACGAAGAGCATCAATGGCGCTCCGAGCGAGTCCGGCGCGATTCCGATCACGCCCGCCAACTCGTCACCTTCGTCGAGACGTTGGCCGCGGCGCTGCAACCGGGGGGCCAAGGTTCGACGTGGGCCGGACTCGCCGCCTGGTGTCGATCGTTGGTTCGGACTTACGTGGGCGGCGAGACGCTGCGCTCTGGTTGGCCCGACGAAGAACGGGCCGCCGCTCAGCGAATCGATGCCGCTATCGAACGCCTTGGCGATCTCGACGGGATCGACCCCGCGCCCTCGGTCGCTGCCTTCCGCCGGGCATTGGAACTGCAACTCGCCGACGATCTCGGCCGCCACGGACGGTTCGGCAACGGCGTTCTCGTCGGCAATCTGGGGCTGGCGGTAGGCCTCGAGCTCGACACCGTTGTCGTTGTCGGGCTGGCCGAAGGTTCATTGCCGGCGCGCCGCCGCGAAGACCCCCTCCTGCCCGATCGGGTGCGCGCCGCGGCCGATGGCGACCTGGCCCTCAAGGCCGACACCGTCCACGACGACCATCGGGCGTTGCTGGCCGTAATGGCGGCGGCCGCCAACGTGGTGTTCACCTTTCCGCGCGGCGACCTGCGCCGCAATTCTCAGCGAGCTCCATCGCGATGGCTGCTCGATACCGCCGAGCACCACGACGGCACCCGGCCGTCAGCCGACGACCTCGCTCGGGCAACGGGCGACTGGCTGACCGAGGTGCCTTCGTTTATTGCCGGGCTGCGGGGAACAAGTTTCCCGGCGTCAGCCCAAGAGTTCGACGTGCGGGCCATGCTCGACCATGCCGAATCCGGCGCCGAGGTGGGGACACTTCCGTTGGTGGACCAACGACCCGAGCTGCGACGAGGGGTCGATCTGTTGGTCGGACGCCTCTCGTCACGGTTCACTCGCTTCGATGGCAACCTAGCCAGCGATGGCGACCTCCGAGGGGTGGTGCTGCCGTCGCCGGCCGATCCCCAATACGTCACCTCGGCAACCCGACTCGAAACCTGGGCCAAGTGCCCCCACGCCTTTTTTGTTCGCTACGTCCTCGGGGTCAGTGCGGTCGAGGACCCCGAAGAGCAGTACCGCATCTCGCCGCTGGTTTTGGGGTCCCTCGTTCACGACGTGCTCGACACCTGGATTAACGAAGCAATCTCGCGCAACCAGGTCCCGGCGCCGGGCGCGGCGTGGCCTTCCGCCGCAATCAACGACCTTCTGTCGATCGCCGAACGCGAAGCGAGCCGGCTCGAACATCGTGGCCATGTGGGCCGCCGGGTCTACTGGGGTCGCGACCGCCAAGTATTCATGACCGACCTCGCCACGTTCGCGGCGTTCGACCATCAACAACGGGCCGCTCATAGCGCTACTCCGATCGCCACCGAACTCGCCTTCGGAATGCCCGATTCGACTTACCCACCGGTGGCTATCGGCCTGCCCGATGGCCGAACCCTTCGTGTTCGTGGCGCCATCGATCGAGTTGACCAAACCGACGCCGGCGAGCTGATCGTCATCGACTACAAGACAGGGAAGAGCAAGAACTTTGAAGGCCTGTCGGCTCAGGACCCAACGCCGGGCGGCACTCATCTTCAACTGATTCTCTACGCCCTCGCGGCCCAGTCGGTTCTCGGGCGACGGCCCGGCCACACCCGCGGGAGCTACTGGTTCGTGAGCCGTAAAGGGGGGTTCGTCAGCTCGGGATATCCCATCGACTCCGAGACCGAGGCCCTCGGTCTTCACACCGTTTCCGAAATCGTCAGCGGCATCGAGACCGGTTGCTTCGTGGCTCACCCGGCCGTACCGAAGTTCCGCCCATGGGTCGACTGCGAGTTCTGCGAACCCGATGGTCTGGGGCTGAGCCACCAGTACTCCGACTGGCGCCGCATCGACGACACCGCCGAACTCCAGCCCTACATAACGCTGACGGGAGGCGATCGTGACTGATCGTCTTCCTGTCGACGAAGCCCAGCGCGAACTCATACGCACCGTCCGAGACGACACCTTGTTTGTCGAGGCCGGGGCCGGTTCGGGCAAGACTCGGGCGCTGGTCGATCGCATCGAAGCTCTCGTGCTGATCGACCACGTGGCGATGGAGACAATCGCCGCGATCACCTTCACCGAAAAGGCCGCGGCCGAACTACGCGACCGTATTCGCCAACGGTTCGAGCAACGAATCGCCGACGGTCAAAACGCCGAAACGGCGCGCACCGCGTTGCAGCAGCTCGATGGCGCCGCGGTTGGCACTCTGCACTCGTTCGCTCAGCGGATCCTCAACGAACACCCAGTCGAGGCGGGGCTCCCGCCGGGGGTCGAGGTTCTCGACGAGATCGCAAGCCAAGTCGAGTTCGAACTGCGCTGGCGCGAGTTCCTCGATCAGCTTCTCGACGACACCACCATGGCCCCCACGTTGCTTTCGCTCGAAGCCGCGGGCGTAAAGCTCGACACTCTTCGAACGTTGGCGCGCCAAATGGCTGCGAACTGGGACTTGGTGGAGGACCGACTCGACCTCGACCCGCCGCCCCCTCCCGCCTTCGACCTCGAGCACCTCCTCGCCCATATCGACTCGATTTTGGCGATGCGAATCCACTGCACCAACGACGAGGACCCCCTCCTCGCCGCCTTCGCCCGACTAGCCGAGAACCGCGCCGCGCTCGAATCCGGAGTCGACGACATCGACACGATGGCGATCGCCACCGATATGGGTGACAGCAGCGGAGCCCGCCGCGCCATCAAACCCGGCAACAAAGGCCAAAAGGCAAACTGGAACGTCGATGTTGGCGACGTGCGTCGCGCCGTCAGAGCAGTAACAGTCGCCTGCGACGACGCGGTCGGGCGGGTCACGACCGGCGCCTTGCATCACATTGGTGGGCGCATCGGCCGTTTCGTGCTCGATACAGCCGAACAACGGCGACAGGTCGGCCGCCTCGAGTTTCACGACCTTCTCGTGCGAGCCCGACGACTACTTCGCGACCCCGACCGAGGGCCCGAAGCCCGCGCCGCATTGCGCAACCGTTACCAGCGGCTACTGCTCGACGAGTTCCAAGACACCGATCCGATCCAAATCGAGCTGGCCGTGCTCCTGGCGACTCCAGAAACCGATGTGGCCAATCGCCACTGGCAAGAACTGCCGATCGAGCCGGGCCGTCTGTTTTTGGTCGGCGACCCCAAACAGTCGATCTACCGGTTCAGGCGGGCCGACATCGCGGTGTATCTCAGCGCCCGCGAACAGATCGACAACCGGCCGTCGCTGACCGTCAACTTCCGCACGACCGCGCCGATCATCCAGTGGATCAACGACGTCTTCGCAGAGTTGATCGTGGCCGAACCGGCCAGCCAGCCCGAGTACGTGCCGCTCGGCGCTCACCGCGACGAGGCCGCGCCGGCCGGACCCGCTGTGGCGTTGCTGGGATCTGAGCCCATTGCCGACAAAGCGTCCGCAGCCGAGTTGCGCCAAGCCGAAACGGCCGACATCGCGGCGCTTGTTTCCGCAGCCTTGCGCGGTCCTGATGCCTGGTCGGTGGACGACGACGAGGGCGGATGGCGTAGAGCCGAACCAAACGACGTCTGCATCCTGTTACCGGCCCGAACAAGCCTGCCGGCCCTCGAGCAAGCCCTCGACGCGGTCGAGATCCCTTACCGGGCCGAAACCAGTTCGCTGGTCTACGCCACCCGCGAGGTGCGCGAGCTGATGTTGGCCCTGCGAGCCGTCGCCGACCCGACCGACGAGCTCGCCACAGTGGCGGCGCTACGATCGTTTGTCTACGGCTGCGGCGACGACGACCTCGCCCATTGGCGGCTCGGCCTTCGGGGTCGGTTCAACTTGCGGTCAACAATTCCGGACGAGGCTGGCCATCACCCGGTTGCTGACGGCCTTCGCCACTTGCAACAGCTCCACGAGGCTCGGCTCTGGTCGACCCCGGCCGAACTCCTCGACCGCATCGTCCGCGAGCGCGGCGTGCTCGAAACGGCGGTCGCCGCCGGAGCGCCACGCGACGTGTGGCGACGGTTGCGGTTTGTTATCGATCAGGCTCGGGCGTGGGTCGATGCCGGCGGGGTCGATCTGCGGGCCTATCTCGACTGGGCCCGGCTGCAAGGCGCCGACAACGCCCGCGTCTCGGAAACCGTTCTTCCCGAGACCGACGACGACAGCGTGCGCATCATGACCGTTCACGGTTCGAAAGGGCTCGAGTTCCCGATCACCGTGTTGGCTGGCATGACCACCCGGATGCAGCGCCCGAGCAGCGGGCCAGCGGTGATCTTTCCACCCACCGGCCCGGCAATTTTGAAACTGTCCAGTGCGGTTGCGTCGGAGGCCTACGACGCCTGGAAGCCGATCGACGACCAAATGGACCGCAACGAACGGCTCCGTCTGCTTTATGTGGCCGCCACCCGCGCCCGCGACCATCTGGTGGTGTGCTTGCACCGCGACCGAGGCAAGGCCACGACCAGCGCCAGCGTCATGGCGCCGGTGGCCCAAGCCAGCACCGCATCGACGCCGGTTGTCCCTACTGCAGTGCTCGGCACGGCCGCTCCCACCCCGCATCATGTGGCGGTGCCCGACCGCCAAGCCTGGGCCGCCGAACGTCAAGCCGCGCTGGCCGCCGCGAGCGTGCCGCGTGTGGTTGCGGCCACAACCTTGGCCAGAGAGGCCGCCGAGGCCGCCGATCCCGGACTCGACAAACGAGCCCGCGATCTCGACCTTCCGCCCTGGCAAAAAGGTCGGTACGGCACCGCGGTGGGACGTGCCGTTCACGGCGTTCTGCAAGTAGTCGACCTAGCCACCGGAGCGGGGCTGTCAGCAGCCGCGGCGGCGCAAGGCGCGGCCGAAGGAGTCGCGTCTCGCACCGCGGTGATCGAGCGGCTCGCCGCGCAAGGCCTGGCATCCAACGTTGCCAAACAAGCCGCGGTCGGCGACTACTGGCGCGAAGTGTGGGTGGCGGCGCCGGTCGGCGATCGCCTCGTTGAGGGCTACGTCGATCTCCTGTACCGGACCCTGGCCGGACTCGTGGTTGTCGACTGGAAGACCGACCAGGTGAGCACCGCCGAAGACTTGGAGGCCAAGGTCGAGCGTTACCGCCTTCAGGGTGCGAGCTATGCCGCGGCCGTCGAGGCCGCGGCGGGAGAACCGGTCGATCGTATGGTGTTCGTGTTCTTGCGAGAAGACGGCTTTGTCGAGGCCGAACTCCCGAACCTCCGCACCGCCATTGGCGAAGTTGCCGACCGGTCCGCGGAGTTGGCCGACCTTTCAGCGCAGTCGGAGTCGCTCGTCGAGTTGGAGCGATAGCCGAGCCACCCGAGCGCCCAGTTCGGTGCGTTCGGCTTCGTCGAGGTCACCGATGTCGAGGTCGAAAGAGTCGAGCACGAGCGAAAGAGTGGAACGAGCCGAGGTCAAACCCGTCGCCGTCAACTCGATCAGGGCCCGTCGACCGTCACCAGGGTCGGCAATGCGTCGAACAAGCCCCCGCTCCTCCATTCGGCGGATCGTTTTGGTGGTGCCTCCGGTGGTCTGCACCAGCGAAGTCGCAATCTCGCCCGCCGACAACCGGTGAGGCTCGCCGGCCAAAAACAACGCGATGATGGCGGTGAACTCAGAACTGTCGAATCCGTCAGCGGCCAACGTCGTGCTGAGCCAAGCCTCGATTTGGCGACCGGTTCGCAGAACCCACACCAGGACTCCGATAGTGGAGTGGTGGCCCTCCCCCACGTAGGGAGCCAGGCGGCCGAGCAGTTCTTCTGCGTCTTCTTCCACGTCGCGACCATAGCGTCCGGCGATAAAACGTCTGCATGCGCATGGCTTTCTACGGCACCCTTCGTCAGGGTGCTGCCAATCACTACGAGGTCCGAAATATCGAAGGCGAGTGGTCTACCGGCACGGTTCGCGGCTGGCTTTACGAAATCACTTGGGGTCCTGCGGACGGTTTTCCTGGCATCACGCTCGACGCCCACGCCCCGCCGGTGGAGGTCGACGTGCTGGCCGGGCCCGGCGTGGAGAAGAACCTTGGCCGCATCGACGATTTCGAAGGTCCGGGGTATCGCCGCGTATCGGTGGCGGTCACGTTGTTGGATGGCACGTTGTTGGATGGCACTGTGGTCGAGGCCGAAATTTACGAAGCCGACCCGGAGGCCTAGTCGGGCAGCGCGCTCGACATCGCCGCTCCGGCCATTGCAACCATCGCGGCGAGCACAAAGACCCACGTGAACGACCCGGTCCAGTCAGCAATAGCGCCGCCGATCTGCGGTGACACGGCTTGCGCCAATCCAAAGGCGAGAGTCGTGGCACTGAACGCCGGACCGTACGTGCGGTGATCGGTGTGGCTCACGACGTGAGCGATGATCGTCGCCGGGATCCCGCTGAACATCAAACCGATGAGGACAGCGCTGCCGTACACCAATAGCGGCGTTCCGCTCAGCATCAGAAGGGCCGCGGCCGCCCAGGTCGAGAAGCCGATTACAAGAGTGCGACTACGGCCAATTCGATCTGACAGCGAACCGATCACCAGCCCGCCGACCACCACCGCCACGCCAACTATCGAAAAGGCCAACGACGCGTCCGCGGACGAGAAACCGGAGTCGTCTTTGAGGCGAGCCACCAAGAACGAGATCACAAGGATGTAGCTGAAGCCGTAGGCCGCGTAGGCACCGGTCAGCGCTCGCCATCCGTTGACCTTGCGCAGGGCGCCGAAACCACCGAACCCGCCGGCCGCTGAAGGCCGCTCACCTTGCGAACGCAAACCAACGAGAGCAGCGGCAAGGACCCCGATGGCGATTGCGAGCTCGACGCGATACAGCGTCTGCCAAACGTCGCCACCACCGTCGCGCAACCACGCGGCGGCCCGCCCGGCAAAAACGATGCCTACGCCGATCCCCACTCCAGAAATCCCGGTGGCAAAGCCCTGTTTCTCGACTGGGAACAGGCGAGTAGCTATGCCGGGCGCTGGCACCCAGATCACCGCGCCGCCGAGCCCCATCAAGAACAGCGCGCTCACGAGCACCGCCGGCGATTCGGCAAAGGAGGCCAAAGCCAGCCCGGTGGTCGACATCGTCAGCCCGAACTGAACCAACCGGACCAGCGAAAGCCGCGACGACAACCAGGCGACCAGGATCGTTCCGAGCAGGTAGGCGGTCACGTTGACCGACCCGAAGAAACCGGCCGCAGTGTTAGAACCGCCAAGCACGTCGTCGCGGGCTTCGGGCAAGATCACCCCCCAGGTGAACCGCCCGAAAGCCTGGGCTACGCCAGCCGACGCCAACACAATGCTCAAGGTCAGGATGCGCCGCTCGGCCTTGAAAGTCATCGCGGCCGAAAGTAGCCGCGACCAGACGCGACAGACGAATGCGATACTTGTCGTCGATGCTTCGACCGTTGCTTACCGCGATGACCGGACTCGGTCTGGCCCTCGCGGCCTGCGCCGACCCGAGCGTTGCGCCGTCCGCGACAACAGCCACCCCTATCACCGACCCCGCCAATGTTGCGGCCGAGGAGCCAGCAGTGCCAACCGACCCCAACGATGCCGCGACCGAGGCGACACCGGCCTCCTCACCCGCCCGTGCCGAGGTCAGCTTTGAGTGGACGGTGGCCGACGCAACCCGCGAGGCATTGGGTTCATCTTGGAACGAAGGTTGTCCGGTAGCGGTCGAGGAACTTCAGACGTTGTCGATGACTCATTGGGACGACGACCAGAGCGTCGTGTCCGGAGATCTGGTGATTCACCGCGACCATGTTCAAGACATCGTTGCGGTGTTCCGGAAACTATTCGACGCCCGCTTCCCTATTCATTTGATGCAACCGATAACGGCTTTTGCCGGCGATGACAACGAGTCGATGCGGGCCAACAACACTTCAGGATTCAACTGTCGAGAGATCGATGGCCGACCCGGCGTCTGGAGCCAACACTCCTACGGTGGAGCAATCGACATCAACCCGCTCGTGAACCCATGGGTGCGCGGCGCCCAAGTCGATCCGGCCGAGGGTGTCGCCTACCTTGATCGCGACCCGGCCGTGACCGGGCTGATCGTGGCCGGTGACGTGGCCACGAGCGCGTTTGCGGCGATCGGTTGGGGGTGGGGCGGCGACTGGACTTCGAGCCTCGATTACCAGCACTTCTCCCACAACGGACGGTGACCGCAACCGTGTCGGCGCCAATGAACGAAGGGCAGGTAACGCCGCCGGAATCTGTGGTTGCTTCGATCGTCGCCGGCGCCCTCCCCGAATTGGCCGGGGTTCGAGTCACCAGGCTTGTGTCGGCCGGAACGGTCAACGCCCTTTACCGGATCGGCGAGCAGGTCGTCGCCCGCTTCCCGCTGGTGCCAGACGCCGGACGGGCACAACACGAAGCACTAGTTGCCGAGCACGCCGCGCTGGTGCTTATCGGGACCGTTTCGCCATGCGCGGTTCCGATGCCGGTAGCCATCGGCGAACCCGGCGAACTCTATGACGGGTTCTGGAGCGTCCTGCGATGGATCGATGGAGAGTCAGTTGAGTCGTTCGACAAACCTATGAGCTACCAGTTCGCCACTCAATTGGGATCCTTTGTCTCGGCCATCTCGGCCATCCCAACCAACGCTCGTCGCTGGAACGGGCAGTCGCGCGGTGGTCCGCTCAGCACTCGCAACGAAGACGTGATGGGCGCCCTCGCGGCGAGTCGCCTCGAGGCAGTACTCGACCCGACAATTCTCGACGCGGTCACCGATGTGTGGCGGTCTTGTCTCGACGCCGCACCGGCCAGCAGCGATCGGTGGATTCACGGCGATTTGATGCCCGGCAACCTCATTCACGAGCACGGCGACCTCGCGGCGGTGATCGATTTTGGTTGCGCGGCAGTCGGAGATCAGGCGGTGGACCTCATGGTGGCGTGGAATCTCTTGGACGACGAGACACGCCCGGCTTTTCGCGAAGTAGTGAAGGTCGACGACGACACGTGGGAACGTGGCCGAGGCTGGGCGATCGTGCAGGCCGCAGTGGCTCTCCCCTACTACGCGCAGACAAATCAGGTAATGGCCAGCACCGCGCGCCGGACCCTCGAAGCAGTGCTTCGCTAGGCCAGCAATGTTTGGGCCAGCAATGTTTGGGCCAGTAACGTTTACGCCAGTGGGTCGGGGTCGCCGGGGCGCATGTGGCCGCTGAACACCACCGCGACTCGTTCGCCGGCCGACACCAATTCGTCGAGCTCGTCGATGGCTTGGACCAGCCCGCCCAGCCCGGCGCTACCGGTCGGGCAGACAGCGATGTCGGTGTGCTGGTGGCCTAGTTGGTGAGCCCGTTGCAGCGCGTCCTCGGAGGCGACCAGGGCAAAGCCTCCGGTGGTCAACATGGCTTCCATGAGGGCGAGCCAGTCGTAGGTGATGTCGTCGAGAATTCCGGTGGCATAAGACGTTGGTTCGTCGGGCCAAACAGCCATGTAGCGCTCCGGATTGGTAGTCAACATCCGCATGGCCTTGGCCAACGCGTCGCCGACCAGAGGGCCCAGTTCGGCCGCCGCGGTTTGACGTTGGTGATTGGTGACCGCCGGTTCTCGGCCACCAATATCGGCGATGAGACAGTCCCACGCTCGCACCAGCGGATGGTTGCCAACCGGCTGCACCGCGTGAACTACCGGCATGGTCACGAGGTCGCTCGCTCGGGCCAGCCCGGTAACGATGGCACTGCCCAACGCTCCCCCGCCGACCTGAATAAACAGCCGGTCAAGTCGGCCGACCCCACCGTCGTGGGCGCCAAGCGTGTCGGCCATTTCGAAAGCCAGCGTCCGACCACCATCGATGGCGGTCGGGGTTTCGGTGCCCTGGCACGAGAACGCCACCGCCCCGTTTTCGATGGCCTCGACCATGGCGTGGTGAGCAGGGTCGCCGAGTACGCCGGGCTGGCGGTCGCATCTCAGTACTCGGCCGCCGAGCGACTCGATTTGGTCGACGACTCCCTCGTTGGCCCACTGCGGCACGAACACGTCGATGCCATGATCAACGGCATGGGCGATCACCGACGCGCCGAGCGCGGCGTTGCCACAGCTGGCTATGGCAAAGGGAGCGTCGGGAGCCGACGCGGCCAACGAATCTCGTAAGGCAACCCCAAACAGGTGACGGGCCTTGTGAGACCCGCTCACGTTGTTGGTCTCGTCTTTGACCCACAGTTCGACTGTTGTGTCCAGGCCCAACGACTTGGCCAGTTCGGGCTGGGGCGAAAACGGGGTTGGCTCGAAGCCGTGGCCCTCTTGATCAGAGATCGCACTGTCGATCGATCGAATAGCGGCGACCACGGCATCGCGCGAATGCGTCCGGTCGCGATACAGGTCGGCCAGGTCGAGTCGGTCGAGATAGGTCTCGAACGTCGAGGTCATGTCAGTCGTCGACGCGAGTGCCGGTCTGGTTGTTGAACTCGACGATCATTTCGTCCCAATCGGCAACGAAGTGACGCATGCCGTCCCAGAACTTGGGGTCGGCGCGCGCCACAAAATCGTCAAAGGGAGTGCCTTGCTGTTCGACCCACGTGAAGTACGACAGGTTGAATACCCGGCGTCGTTCCTGGGCGGTTAGCTCGAGATGTTGAGCGGTATCGCCCGCTTCCAGTTCGCGGCCGAAATCAGCGGCCGCGGCGACGGCGTCGTAGCCGTCGGGGTGATTGGCGGCAAGGTACTCGGAGCGCTCGGCGTCGTAGAGTTCGCTGCCATCGGTGGCGACAGTAACGATGACATCGTCGCGACCGAGGCCTCGTTCTTTGGCCAGCTTGATGGCCGCCAAGGCGTTACAACTCGACGAGTAACCCATGTGCTGCAAGGCCTCGACCAACGCCGGGTCGAGTCCGACGCGATCGACTAGATGGGCCCGACCGGCGTCGGTGTTGAACAATGCATCGAGGGCATCGGTGGAGCGGTCGCTCACGGCGATCACGTCGTCGGTGTTCATGACGTTGTGGATCAGCGGTACGTGCTTGTCGCCGATGCCTTGGATGTTGTGATCGCCAAATCCGTTCTCGAGCAATGTGGGGCACTCGAGTGCTTCGACGGCCACGATGCGCGACCCGTGGTGATCCTTGAGGTAGTCGCCGGCGGCGATTGTTCCCGCGGAACCCGACGCCGAAACAAACGCCGCCAGACGGGCATTGGACTGACCGGCGGTGGCGTGCTCGAAGACCCGCTCGAGGGCTGGACCGGTGACGGAGTAGTGGCCGAGGTGGTTGGAGAACTCCGAGAACTGGTTGATGATCTCGATCTCGGGATCTTTCTCGAGCTCGTTGCAGGCGTCGTAGATTTCTTTGACGTTGGACTCCGTGCCAGGCGTACGAATGATGTCGTTGGCCGGGTCGAGGGTCCACTGCTCCAGCCAATCAAAGCGGGCCTTGCTCATTCCCTCGGGCAATACGGCCACGCCGCGACAATCCATGATGCGGCTGATGGCGATGCCGCCACGGGCGTAGTTGCCGGTCGAAGGCCACACCGCACGGTGAGCAGTTGGATCGAAACGGCCGGTGACGAGCCTCGGCACCAAACAGGCATACGCCGCCAAAACCTTGTGAGCCTTGATCATCGGGAAGCGGTTGCCAAAGGCCAACACGATGCGAGCTTCGACACCGGTCATTTCGGGCGGCAGCTCGATGTAGTCGGGGACCTCGTGGGGCCCGGAGCCATCGAGCTTGCCGAACCAGTGGACACGAAACAGGTTGCGATGGTCGGGCTCGTTGCGGTCGAGGCCGGCGAGGGCATTTATGCGAGCGGCCGGAATGGTCGACGGGTCGGCCAACTCGCTGAACGTCGGCAGCGCAATGCCCCGCTCTTTGAACCGCTGCACGGTGCGGTCATATACGCCTTGATCGGCGATCTTGGTGGTGAGGCCGAGGTTGGCGTGGGCCTGCGCAATGTCGACTGATTTGTACATAATGTAAAGCAGTCTGCCATCAATCTTGGAGAATGTCGCCTCCAGGCGCCGCCTCGCTAGATCGCTGAATCGTGTCCGGACCAATAAGGGTCGCGGAGCCGCCGCTTGTAGAGCTTGCCGTTGGGATCGCGTGGCATCTCGGTCGTGTAGTCGATCGACCGGGGCAGTTTCTGTTTGGCGATCTGGCCGCGTAACCAGGCCATGATCGACCGGGTCGTTTGTTCGCCGGGTTCCCATCCGGCTCGAAGCTCGACAACGGCCTTTATCTCTTCGCCGACATCGGGGTTGGGAACCCCGAACACAGCGACGTCACCGATCGCTTCGTGTTGCACCATCGCGCCTTCGATCTCGGCGGGGTAGATGTTGACGCCACCCACGATGATCATGTCGTTAGCTCGGTCGTTGAGAAACAAGAATCCGTCTTCGTCGAGGTAGCCGATGTCGCCAACAGTGAACAGCCCTCGCAGCCGCGATTTCTCCGTCTTGTCCTTGTCGCCTTTGTATTCGAAAGATCCGCCGCCCGGCATCTTCATGTAGACAGTGCCGCTCTGGTGAGCGGGTAGTTCTTTGCCGTCGTCGTCGACGATCAGAATCTCCGAACCCGGCCACGGCAGCCCGACCGTGCCTGGTTTGGTCATCCACACGTCGGCGCCGACCACCGTGCCGCCGCCCTCGGTTGCGGCGTAGTACTCCCAGATGCTGTCGCCCCACCACTCGATCATCTGCTTCTTGGTTTCGACCGGGCAAGGCGCCGCGGCGTGAATCATCCGCCGCAGCGACGAGACATCGTATTGCTCGCGCACCTCAGAAGGCAGCTGCAACAACCGGTTGAACATCGTCGGGACCATGTGCGACGTGGTAACTCGGTACTTGTCGATTCGTTCGAGGGCCCCTTCGGGAGTCCAACGATCCATCAGCACCGCGGGGTGGCCGATGTGTATCGACATCGTGGTCCAGGTGTTGACGGCGGTGTGATACATCGGCGCTTGGGTGATGTGGACGTTGTTGTCGTGGGGTTGGATTCCGAACAGTCGTAGAAACATCCCAGCCGACGCCGAGGCTTCGTCCGGCGGCCGCGGATCGAGCGCCCGTTTGACTCCTTTGGGACGGCCGGTGGTGCCCGACGTGTAGAACATCGTCGACCCGGTAGCGAGCAGCTCGGGCCGATCGTTGGACTGACCATCGATCAACTCGTTGAAGGGTCTGAACCCTTCTACTTCGCCGAGCGAGAATCGGGAATCGGGAATCACAACACAGTCGTCGAGGACCCGTTTGGCTTCGTCGGCAAAACGATCGCTTACAACTAGCGCCTTGGTTTCGGCATCGTTGACAATGTAGGAAATCTCGGGTCCGACCAGATGCCAGTTGACTGTCGTGACATAGAAACCGCATTGGTACGCGGCCAAACAAACAGCTACCTGCTCAAAACAGTTGGGCAGAACTGTGGTGACTTGATCGCCGACGCCGAGACCGAGAGCTTGCAGGCCACGACCAATACGGTTTGTGAGCGCGGCAAGGTCGGCGTATGAAACCTCGCGGTATTCGGGATCGACAAGTGCGACCCGTTCGGGGAACGCGCTGGCGATATTCCAGAAGCCGAGTGGTTCAGCCAACCGGTTCGACGGGATTGACGGCAGCCAGCTCGAGCATGTCGAGGCGTTCGCGCCACCAGTCGCCCGGCACCATGGTCTTGCCGGGAAGGTCGGCCAGCGCCGAATCGACAAGCGACACCACGTCGTAGCGGCTGCCGGCTTCGAGGCGAAGGTCGAGCAGCGCATCCATCACTCGCGACCGGCTGCAGACATCGCCGTCTACGCCCTGTCGAAGGCTTCGGATCGTGATCTCCAGATCGTTCATACCCATCACAACGCCTCCTAACCGAGAGATGTTCCCGACCAACAAGGTGTTGGTCTATCACCTGTTCGGTTGCTCCGGCCATAGACCTGAGCGAACCGTTCAAGAATGGCGCCACCGTACCCGCTGATATGGCCCGTTTGTCACATTGGGTGGGGCAAACGACTCATCTGTAATGATGACGTCATGACAACACTTCGAGTCGGAATACAAATCCAACCCCAGGCAACCACTGTGCAAGCCATGCGCGACTGTTGGAACGCAGCCGACGAGATGGGGGCCGATTCGATCTGGATCTGGGACCACTTCTATCCGTTGCACGGCGACATGGATGCCGCCCATTTCGAAGGTTGGACGCTGCTTTCGGCCATGGCCGCCGACACGTCGAATGCCGCGCTTGGCACCCTGGTCACCGGCAACAACTACCGAAACCCCGAACTGCTGGCTGATATGGCTCGCACCCTTGATCATTTGTCGGACGGCCGGATGTACCTCGCCGTGGGCGCCGGCTGGTTCGAGCGCGACTACGACGAATACGGATACGAATTCGGGACCGCTGGTAGCCGACTACGTCAACTAGAAGCCGATCTGCCCCGCATGAAGTCTCGACTGGCCAAGCTCAACCCGACGCCGGTCGGTTCGATGCCGATCCTGATCGGCGGATCGGGCGAGAAGGTCACTCTGCGGTTGGTGGCCGAATACGCCGACTCGTGGAACACTTTTGGTCCGCCCGAGAACTTCGCTCGGCTCAACGGGGTGCTCAACGATTGGTGCGCAAAGGTCGACCGGGACCCTTCCGAGATCGAACGCACTGTGGCGGTCGGAGCCACCGACGTGCACGACGTCGAGCGTTATCTCGATGCCGGCGCCACGCACGTGATCGTCGGCATCGGTACGCCGTTCGACCTGACTGCGTTGCAGAGTCTCATCGACCAGCGCGACCGGATCGGCTGAAAGTCTGCGGCTGCTCAGCGGGTCCGCATCGATTCGAGCCATTCGTCGGCGCGTTGCAGGCGTCGCCGCAAGGCCGGCTCGTCGGCTTCGCCAACCCGCTCAACCCCGGATCGTTTGTTGAGCTCGGCGTTTACCAGCCGGTGATCCATACCGGTCGATCGCACCAACTCGAGCACACGGTCGGCGTTCCACTGCCGCAGCTCTTTCTTTTGGGCGTGACGACTCCGTAGACCTCCCAGCGCCGATTTGGCATCGATGGTTCGGCCCGGCAGCGACGGAGGTGGTGGCAAATCGATTGGGAGCCCCGCCAGATCTTCGACCCCGATCACGATGTCCTCATGGGGATCTATGCCGTCCTCGGCTGGAGCGTCGACCGCCGTTGATGACAATGCCTGAAACAGCGACGGCTGCTCTTCGATTTGCACGGCCCGGCCAAGGTCGTCGAGCGCCGAATCGCGCTGCTCCCCTGCCGCCACCCGTTGGGCAATGGAGTGGCGGCGTTGCTCGGCAATTGTCTTTGCTTGATAGCGCAGCCGGGGGTCGTCGGGAACGTAGAAGTAGGCCTTCTGCGACGCAAGGCCAGGTGTCCAGCGAGCGATACGGCCCACCGCCTGTCGAAAAAACAAGGAGGTCACGGTGGTGGTGGCGTGCACCGCAACCCGTAACCGCGGGATGTCGACCCCTTCGCTGATCATGCGAACAGCCACCACCCACGGCGAGGTGCCGCGGGCGTACGACTCGATCACCTCAGAAGCGCGAGGGTCGTCCGAAACCGCAATTGCGGGGTCATCGCCGGTCCAACGTTTGAGAATCGCGGCGATGCCACGCGCGTGCTCTTGATCCATGGCGATGACCAAGCCGCCGGCGTCAGGAGCGGTCCGGCGGATCTGACGAAGCTTCTCGTCGGCCTTGACCAAAACCGTGGGCAGCCACTCGCCGTCAGCGCTCAGCGCGGTGCGCAGCCGAGCGCCGCGGTCTTCGCGGGCCACGTCGTCACCAAACGAGGCTTCTTTGTGGGCGCCGTCGGCACCGATCCACTCCATGTGGCCGTCGAATCGGGGAAAGAAAACTGGCCGGACCACACCACCGTCTCGCAAGGCATGGCCATAGTCGTACTCGTAGTCAGAGACGGCATCACCGTGGTCGCCCATCGTGTAGCGCACAAATGGGATCGGCGAGTCGTCGGTTCGAAACGGCGTGCCCGACAACAGCAGTCGTACGTTGGCTTCGGCAAATCCGGTGGCGACGCCGTCGCCCCACGATTTGTCGCCGCCCGCGTGATGGACTTCGTCGAGCACCACGATGCCACCGCGGCTTACCCGATTGAGCACCGCAGATGCCGATGCCGTTTGGGCGTAGGTAACAACAATGCCGTGCATGTCCGCCGGGATTTCTCCCAGCGACGCATCCCACTCCGGTTCGAGGTGAAACCCGAACCGTTCGGCGGCCGTCGCCCACTGCACCTTCAGGTGGCGAGTCGGAGCCACAACCACGATTGGCAACCGTTCGCCGCGTAGCCAATGGCGCGCCGCGGTAAGAGCAAACGTGGTCTTGCCCGCGCCCGGGCACGCGACGGCCAAAAAGTTGGCTCGGTCGTGGGCCAGAAAGGCACGAAGTGCGTCGTGCTGCCAGGTTCGCAGCGTGATACTTCGGCTCAAGGCGGCGACCTTAGCGATCGGAAATCCCCTTGCCACCCCCGCTGAGCATTACCCTCCCCGCATGGCCGAAACTCGTCCCCTCGAAGACCAGATCCAGTTGAACATCACAAATTCGGTGGCCTGGATCACCATCAATCGGCCCGAGGTTGGCAACGCGCTGAACCCTCCTTGCCGCGACCGAATCCGCGATCTGATCAACGACCTCAACGGGTCCAAGCAGGCCCGCTGCATTGTCATCACCGCTTCTGGCGACAAGCTCTTTTGTCCCGGGGCCGACCTTTCGCACCAGTACGAAAAGGACCGCCCCGACGACGTACCCCAGCAGGTAGTTGGCGACCCCCGACGGATGATGCTCGACGGCCAGTACACGCTGTTCCCGGCGATTCTCGACAGCGACATCCCCATCATCGCCGCCGTTAACGGCACCGCGGCGGGCATGGGATCGCACCTGGCTTTGGCGTGCGACCTGGTGGTTGCGGCTGACAACGCCAAGTTTGTCGAGGTGTTCGCCCGCCGGGGGCTGGTTCCCGATGCGTTGGGCGCGTGGCTGCTTCCCCGAATCATCGGCGTGCGAAAGACCATGGAATTGTTCTTGTTCGCCGAGGACCTACCCGCCGCCGCCGCCGCCGAACTCGGTTTGGTCAACAAGGTCGTGCCAGCCCGCGAACTCGTCGCGGCCGTAACCGAATGGGCCGAACGCATAGCGAGCGGGCCCACGACTTCTTTCGGCTTGGCCAAGTGGCTCGTCAACCAGTCACTCGATGTCAACCGCGAAACCATGATTCACAACGAGTCGCTCGCGGTCGAGATCAACACCTACAGCGAAGACTCTCAAGAAGGAATCGCCAGTTTCCTCGAACGCCGCGACCCCGAATGGAAGGGCTACTAGCGACGCCTACGACAGCTCGACCATCAACTCGGCGACTCCTCGCAGGGTGATGCGTTTGCGCCAAGTCGGTTCGCTGGTGATCGCCCAGTTCTCGTAGCGGTCGAGCATCCGACCCAAGAGCACTTGGCCTTCGAGTCGAGCGAGCGAAGCGCCGAGACAGAAATGGATGCCGGACCCGAACGACAGGACTTGAGTGTTGGTGCGGGTTACATCGAACTGATCGGGCAGCTCGACCAGCGCGGGGTCGCGGTTGCATGCCGCCAGCAAGGTCATGGCCGACGAACCGGCCGGCAGCAATTGGCCGCCGATCTCGACGTCTTCGAAGACAGTGCGGCCGTCGAGTTGCACCGGGGGGTCAAACCGCAAGACCTCCTCGATGGCGCCGGGGATCAGCGAGCGGTCGTGGCGTACGGCTTGGTGTTGATCGGGGTTGGCGACCAGTTGACGCACCATGTTGGCGAGTAAGTGCGTGGTGGTCTCGAACCCGGCGGCGTAGATCAACAGAGTATTTACGAGAATCTCGGTTTCGGTGAGACGATCCCCTTCGTCGCTGGCCTCGATCAACCCGCTCAGCAAATCGTCGGCAGGATGGCGGCGACGCTCGGCGATGAGGTCTACCAGGTAGTCGCGGATCTTTTCGCTGGCCTGATCGGCGGCGGCAATTTCTTCGTCGCTGGCCGACGGTTCGATCCCGACACCAAGGTCGGAGATGAGCGGGCGAAGCGCATCACGATCAGCGCGAGGCACACCCACAAGAGCACTGATCACGTTGGCCGGAAGCGGGAACGCAACCTGGGCGACAAAATCGCCGGCCGAGCCAAGATTGTCGAGCAGTTCGTCGGCCATCTCCTCGACCTCGGGCCGCAACTGCTCAACCCGACGAGGGGTAAAGGCACGGCTCACGAGACCACGAATGCGGGTGTGGTCGGGTGGGTTGAGAAACAACATCGACAACGTGTTGGTGTCGCGAGCGCGTCGGGGGCGACCATCGACACCGACTCGCTCCTCGGTTTCGAACGGCGCCGAACTCCCACAGCGGGGATCTCTGAGCAACGCCCGAGCGTCCTCGAAACGGGTTAGCACGTAGCTGCCAGTGAGGGCGGTCTTGAAGATTGGCGTGTTCTCGCGCAGCGCCCGATAGTGCGGATACGGATCGGGGATTGCGTCGGGATCGGTGAGGACCCGCAAGAGGGTGGCGTCGGGATCAAAATCAGTCATGGGAGGGTCCGCAAGATCGGGAGTGGCGCTTCTACTTTGGGTCAGCCGCCAGCGCCGCCGCAATTTCGCTGGCCACCTCGGCGTTGCTCTCGGCCAGCGCGAGGTTGGCCGGAACGCTGTCACCGTCGGTGGCGGCGGCGATCGCCGCCAAGACGACCGGCGTGACTCCGGGACCGCTAAGACCACGCCGTTCGACCTCAGCCAAACCGGCTTCGAGCGCGGCCTTGACCCGATCGGGGTCGAGTTCGTCGGCTTCGGGGATGGGGTTGGCCACCAAGATTCCGCCGGGATGGTCGAGCGCGTCCGAGGCTCGAAGCATCGTTGCGACCTGTTGTCCCGACGTGGCCGTCATGGTGAGCAACACGCCGCTATCGCGCACGTAAAACGCCGGGAACCGGTCGGTCTTCCACCCCACGACCGGCACGCCGATTGTTTCGAAGTACTCCACCGTGCGAGCCAGATCGAGGAATGCTTTGGCACCGGCCGAAACCGTAACTACCGGGTGACGAGCAATCGCCACGAGGTCGTGAGAGATATCGCCGGTGAGCTCGCTGCCGCGGTGCACGCCACCTATCCCACCAGTGGCAAACGTTTCGACACGAGCTTTGGCGGCCAACGTCACCGAAGCCGAGACCGTGGTGACACCGACGTCGAGGCTGGTCGCCACCGCATAAGGCAAGTCCCGCGCCGCGATCTTGGCCGACGCCGCCAATACCCGTTCGACCTCGCCGGGCGTGCACCCCACAACTGCGGTGCCGTCAATTACCGCGGTCAGCGCGGGTACCGCGCCTGCTCTTCTCACCACCGCCTCGCAACGTTCGAGGCACTCGCGGTTGGCCGGGGCCGGCAGGCCGAGACTGCTGTAGATAGTTGACTCCATCGCAACAATCGGCTGGCCGGCGTGGCGGGCCTGCGCGACCTCTTCGCCGATTCGAAACATCTGTTGACCCATGGTCCGGAGGCTACGCCGCAACGGTCGCCGCGAGCCGCTTGGAACTTTGTGGTCGGTTTGGACTAACAATTGCCCCGTGATCGATGTACTAAATGCCAGCTGGGAAGAACTAATTGCGCCAGGTGCGCCTTTTGCCATGTCGACGGTCGACGTGCGGGGCATACCGATGCGGGTGTTCGACTCGGCACCACCCAACATGCGAGTCATTTGGGAGCTGGCGGCCGGCCACGCCGACAAGCCCTACATCGTGTTCGAGGACGAGACGTACACCTACGCCGAAGCGCATGCGATTGTCCGTTCCCTGGCCCACGTGTTGGCTGATGCTCACGGCGTAGGCCGTGGTGATCGCGTCGCCATCGCCATGCGCAACTATCCCGAGTGGACCTTTGCCTATTGGGCAACAATCTCGCTCGGCGCCGCAGTCGTCGGAGTCAACGCGTGGTGGACCAGCGCCGAACTCGAATACGGACTCACCGACTCGGTCCCCAAGGTCATCATCGTGGACGACGAACGGCTCCAGCGCCTCGAGCCGATCCTGCCCGCGAGGCGGGCCGAGAGTCCGTTGCACGTCATCAGCGTGCGCAGCGACCGGGAGCTTCCCGACGATGCGTCCAGGTGGGACGACGTGGTCGACGCGGCGAACGCGCCGACCGATCTGCCCGCCGCGGCGATCGAACCTGACGATGACATCTGCATCTTTTACACCTCGGGCACCACCGGCTTTCCCAAGGGAGCTCAGCTCACCCATCGAGGTTCGGTTCACAACCTGATGCATATCGGTTTCGGCAACGCGGCAACGGGCGCGGCCACGGCCAAACTCGCGGCTGGTGGCGCCGAAATCGAAAGGGCCAAGGACGTTCCCCCCTCGGTGATGGTCCCCACCCCGCTGTTTCATGTCACGGCCAACAACTGTGTTCTGCACCCCTGCACCGCGGTGGGTGCCAAAGTGGTGCTGATGTACAAGTGGGACCCGGCGCGGGCTCTCGAATTGATCGAACGCGAACAGGTGGCAACCTTTACCGGTGTGCCAACCATGAGCCGCGAGATGCTCTTACATCCCGACTGGGAGCGTCGCGACACGAGCTCGCTCGGATCCATGGGTGGTGGCGGCGCCGCGGTCCAACCCGACCTGGTCGACAAGATCGACAAGTCCGAGGGAGCGGTCAAGCCAAGCACCGGATACGGACTGACCGAAACCCACGGCATCATCACCGCGGTCAGCAGCGTCTTTTTTGCGGCCAAGCCGAGCTCGGCCGGCCGAGTCATGCCGAGCTTCGAATACAAGGTGGTCGACGACGCCGGCAACGACGTTCCCCGCGGCGAGCGAGGCGAACTCTGCGTACGAGGCCCCGGCGTGGTGAAGGGCTATCTGAACCGGCCGGAAGCCACCGCCGAAGCCATCCAGAACGGATGGTTCAACACCGGCGACATCGTCTATGTCGACGACGACGAATATGTGCACATCGTCGACCGGGCCAAAGACATGGTGCTGCGCGGCGGCGAGAACGTTTATTGCGCCGAGGTCGAAGCCGCTATCTATGACCACCCCGACGTCGCCGAAGCAGCGGTATTCGGTGTGCCCGACGAACGCCTCGGCGAAGCGGTCGCAGTAGCAATCCATCTCGTGGACGCCAGCACGCTCGACGAAGACGGGCTACGTACTCACCTCGAACCACTCATCGCCAAGTTCAAGATCCCCGAGCATGTTTGGTTCATGGCCGACCCGCTGCCCCAGAACGCCAACGGTAAGTTCCTAAAACGCGATCTGCGCGACTCATTGGCCAAGCCAACTGACTAGTCACACCACTCCCACGGCGACCCGGCGTCCCCTCGCCCCGGGCACCGCGGCCTTCACGTTTGTGTTGTCGATGGCGATGGCTGGCACCGCGCTGGCCATCGACACGATACTGCCGGCGTTTCCCGAAATTCGATCCACCCTCGACCTTGCACCCGACTCAACCGCGGTCACCGGTCTCGTCACGGCTTTTCTCGTGGGGCAAGGCCTCGGGCTGTTGCCAGCGGGTCTATTGGCCGATCGTTTCGGCCGTCGACCAATTCTGTGGGGCGGGGTGGGCATCTACATCGTCGCGGCGATCGGCGCGGCGTTGGCCCCCAACCTAGAACTCATGTTGTTGGCCCGCGCCGTCTGGGGGTTCGGAGCGGCCGGCCCGCGCGTTGCCGCCACCGCAATGGTGCGTGATGCGTTCGAAGGCGCCGAGATGGCCAAACAGATGTCGACGATCATGGCGGTGTTTCTCATCATCCCGACCATCGCTCCGGCGCTCGGTGCCGGGCTGGTGGCCATTGGTCCGTGGCAGCTCGTGTTTTGGGCCTGCGCGGTATTCGCGGCTGGCGTTTTGGTGATGACCACCCGCCTGCCGGCCACAATGGCGCTGCGGACCGATACCGGCGACGCGCCGGCACCAATGACCGCCGGAGCCTTGGGCCCCAATATCCGCACCGTCTTTCGTGCGCCGGGCACCGCTGGCTACCTGATCGCCATGGTCGGGTTGTTTGCCTCGTTCATCACCTATTTGGCCAGCTCCGAAATCATCATCGACGAGGTGTTCGGACTCGAGGAGTGGTTTCCTGTCGTCTTCGCGGCGATCGCGGTTGCGATGGCATCGACGATGCTGTGGAACCGTCGCGTCGTGACAACGATTGGCCTCGACCAGATGATGCGTGTCACCAGTCGGCTTCTCGTGCTTCTCACCGTCAGCTTTGTGGTTTTGTCGCTGGCCACCGACGGGGCCCCGCCATTTCCGCTGTTCTTCCTGGCCATTGTGAGCGTCATTGGCTGTCAGCAGATGCTCATCCCCAACCTGAACGCCGCGGTGATGAGGCCCCTCGGCCACGTTGCCGGCACCGCGGCAGCCGTGTTCGGCATGGTGCCGATGATCGCCGGGTCGTTGCTGGGCGGGGTTATCGATCGAACATTTGATGGCACCGTTACCCCTATCGCCATCGGCATGTGCATCTGCTCGTTCGTGGCCCTGCTGGGTCTCGAATGGGCAAGCCGGTCGGTCAGCCTCGAGGGTTGACTTCGAGGATGACCTTGCTGGCCTCCCCCGATCGCAGAACCGCAAACGCCTCGGCGTAATCGTCGAGGGCGAACCGGTGGCTGATCACCGGTGACACGTCGAGCCCCGAACGCAACATTGCGGTGGCTTTGTACCAAGTGTCGAACATCTCGCGACCGTAAATGCCTTTGACCGTAAGGCCTTTGAGAATGATCTGGTTGAGGTCGACATCAGCGGTACTGGCGTAGAGACCCAGCAGGCTGACCTTGGCGCCGTGGTTGGTTGTTGCCAAAATGTCGGCGACGGCTTGGGCATGACCCGACATTTCGAGGGCCACGTCGAAGCCCTCCACAATCTCGAGCTCCGCCATCGCGGCACGAATCGATTCCTCACCCGCCGCCACTGCGAGAGTGGCCCCCATTTGGCGAGCGGTATCGAGCCTTGATTCGGAGATGTCGGTGACCACCACGTGGCGCGCCCCAGCATGCCGGGCGACGGCGGCCGCCATCTGGCCAATCGGGCCGGCGCCGGTAATCAAAACGTCCTCGCCAACAAGGTCGAAAGACAACGCGGTATGAACGGCGTTGCCGAGCGGGTCGAGGATGGCGGCCACCTCATCAGCCACCTCGCCGGGTACGGGGTAAGCGTTTCGAGCAGGGATCATCACCTTCTCGGCAAAGCCCCCGTTGCGATGAATACCGACACCAACGGTGTTACGACACAGATGGCCGTCGCCGGCTCGGCAGTTGCGGCAGTGACCACAAATGATATGGCCCTCACCCGCCACCCGGTCGCCTATGGCCAAGTCGCTCACTTGCTCCCCGATCGCCGCAATGGTTCCGACGAACTCGTGGCCGGTGGTGACCGGAACGGCAACGTTGGCCGCGGCCCAGTCGTCCCACTCGTAAATGTGTAGGTCGGTTCCGCAGATCGCGGCATGGCTCACATCTATTACAACATCGTTGGCGCCCGGCTGCGGCGTCTCGACGTCGCGCAGGGTGAGCCCCGGACCGGCGACTTCTTTGACCAGGGCCTTCACGACTTGGTTCCGATCACTCCGAGTTCGGTCCCGGCCCGGACAAACGCCGCGACGGTACGATCGATATCGTCGGCGGAGTGCGCGGCACTCATCTGCGTGCGGATGCGGGCTTGGTCGTGGGGCACGACCGGGTAAGAAAATGCAGTGACGTAGACGCCTAGCTCCATGAGTCGGTCGGCCATGGTGGCGGTGAGTTTTGCGTCGCCGAGCATCACCGGAATGATCGGATGCCCATCGCCGGTCAGGCGAAAGCCGGCATCGGTCATGGCGGAACGGAACCGTTGGGCGTTGGCTCGCAAGGTTTGGCGACGGTCGTCGGCCTCTCGGGCCAGTCGTATTCCTTCGCGCCCGCCACCGACGTGTGCCGGTGACAAAGCGTTGGAAAATAGGTATGGCCGGGCTCGCTGACGCAAGAGGTCGACCACTGGTTGTTTGGCGGCCACGAAACCACCCATCGCCCCGCCGAGCGCCTTGCCCAAAGTGCTGGTGACAATGTCGACCCGATCGGCGACCCCGTGCAGGCTCGGTGTGCCCCTACCTTGCGGCCCGATCAGGCCGGTGCTGTGGCAGTCGTCGACCATCACCAGCGCGTCGTGACGGTCGGCCAGCTCACAGATCGACGGCAAGTCGGCAATGAAGCCGTCCATCGAAAACACGCCGTCGGTGACGATCAGAATGGCTTCGGCACCATCGGCCCGGGCAGCTTGTAATTGCACCGCCAGGTCGGCCATGTCGCGGGTTTTGAATCGGTAGCGGCGGGCTTTGGACAAGCGAACCCCGTCGATGATGGAGGCATGGTTCAGCGAGTCGCTCACTATCGCGTCGTTGGCGCCGAGCAGAGGCTCGAACACCGCACCGTTGGCATCGAAACATGCGGCGAACGTGATGCTCGCTTCGGTGCCGAGATAATCGGCGATGTCGGCTTCGAGGGCCCGGTGTTCAGATGTGGTGCCGCAGATGAACCGGACCGAGGCCATGCCGTAGCCCAGCCGATCCATGGCCGCTTCTGCCGCGGCGACGATGTCGGGATGATCGGCCAGACCCAGGTAGTTGTTGGCGCAAAAGTTGATGACCTGACCGACGCCGTCGACGGCAATCGTGCCCGACTGTGGCGAGACGATCGGCCGCTCGGTCTTCCACAGTCCATCTGCCTCGATGTCTTGGAGCGTCGAGCTGACTCGTTCGTAGAACCCCGCCCGACTCATCGTGATCCCGCCAATACGACCAGTAGGGCGCGGGCCGGTTCGGTAGGGCTCGAGTTGGCGATTTCGTGGGCGAGATCGCCGCGGTATCTGGCCGTGCTATCGGCGACTACTTTCTCGACCACGTGCCCCGAGGTCACGGCTAGTTCGCCGGTCAGCACCGACAAGTGTTCGACCGTTCCTTGGCCGTGGGGCGACGATTGCAGCACGCCGTTTGGGGCGATTTCGAGTTCGTACCATTCGATCGTGTCGGCGGTGTCCACCGGGCTCAGCGCCCGCAGTGTGACTCGCTGATCTTCGGTGGTCATCGTTGGCATCATTGTTGACTGGATCACTTCGACCTCAGCGGGCGGTTCCTGCTCGGGGGTGGTCAGTTCGTGGAGCTCGACGCCGAGGGCTTGGATGACATTCCACAACGTCGCAAACGTAGGGTTGGCGTCGCCTCGTTCGATTTGGCTGAGCATCGAACGAGATACGCCGGACTCCGAAGCCAGGCGTTCGAGTGGCCAATTCAGGGCGTTTCGACGAGAGCGCAACAGCGGTCCAAGGAGCGGTGGTTCCAACATAGTGGACACAGTATCCGTTATGTCACTATCCCGCTTGAGCTAAATCGGGGACAGGTCGGGCCAGCGCCCACTAGCGTCGATTGAATGTCTGGCGGCTCCCCAATTCGCGATGGGCTCCGGCTCGTAAAAAGTTACATCGGTAGTCATCCTTTGCCGTTTTCGATCGCCACTGTCGCGTCGGTCATTTACGCCGCCGGATCGGTCGGCGCGGCGTTTGCGTTGGGCTGGGCGACCGACGAGGTGCTCGTTCCGTTGTACGACGGCGCGCCCACCCGGCATTGGGCGGCCGTCGCCCTGCTGATTGGCATCATGGTTGTGAGGTCGGTCGGGGTTATCGCCCGTAGATACTTTGCGGGGATGACCGCGGCCAGGGCCCGCCGCGACCTCCAACAAGATCTCACCGATCGCACCGTTTCGGTTTCTCTTGATCGTCTGAGAGCCCGACCTCAGGGCGAACTGCTCGCCGCGGTGGACGCCGATGTCGAAGCGGCCATCGATGTTATCCACCCGACCCCGTTCGCCGTGGGCGTACTCAGCATGCTCGGGTTCGCGATAGCGAGTCTTGCTGCGATCGACATCCCGCTCACCATCGCCACCGTGGCGGTACTGCCGTTTGTGCTGCTCACCAGTTGGTTCAGCGCCGTAAAGCTCGAACCGCCCACCGACCGCGAACGCGACGCCAACGCCGAGGTCACCGCGGCCGCCGCCGAAATCATCGCCGGCACGCAGGTAATCAAGACTCTCGGCCGTGAGGACGCCGAACTGGCCCGGTTTGCAACTGTTGCCGACCGCCATCGCCAAAGGCGCGTCCACATCGCGGTCCTCAAATTGCTGATCAACACTGTGTTCAGCGCGCTGCCGCAACTCGCCATGATCCTGATCTTGGTCATCGGCTCCATCCGCGTAGAGAGCGGCGCGCTACAGCCGGGACAGCTCGTGCAGGCTGTTGCCTTGTTCGGCGTATTGGCGTTTCCGATGCAAGTGATCGGGTTCTTTCTCACGAACCTACCCGTCTCGGTAGTAGGCCGTCGACGCATCGACACGATCCGCGAAGAGCCAACCGATCCGTTGCGTCAGGGCACGTCCGACCACCAGTCTCTGCCGTCCGGGGCATTGGGAGCCGAACTCATCGATGTCACGGTTGGCGATGCCGACCGGCCCCGACTGGCCGGCCTGAACCTGGCAATTAGCCCGGGCGAGACTCTGGCGATTGTCGGTCCAACGGCGGGCGGCAAGTCCACCGTGCTCGACGTGTTGGCCCGACTCCGCCCGATCGAGGCCGGGTCCATGCAAATCGCCGGCATCGAATCAACGCGGATTGCCGATAGCGACCTTCGGCGTCGAGTTACCGTCGCGGGACAAACGGCTTTGTTGTTTTCGGGCAGCCTCGCCGAGAACGTCGATTTCGACCGCGGCGTTTCGCAGTCTCACGTCTCGACCGCGCTCGAACTGGCCGGTGCAAGCGAGCTGCAAACCGAGTTGCCCGATGGTTACGACACCGTCGTGGGCGAGAAAGGCGTGTCGCTGTCGGGCGGCCAACGGCAAAGAGTGGCGCTGGCTCGCGCTCTGGCGGGCCAACCCGGCATGATCCTGCTCGACGACGCCACCTCGGCCATCGACCCCGTCTTGGAAGAATCGATCATCACCTCACTCAGTTCGATCACCACCACCGTTGTCATGGTGACGCACCGCGTTGCCGCGATGGCCGCCGCCGACCGCGTCGCGTTCGTGGCCGAAGGTCAAGTCAAAGCAGTAGCACCCCACGAGCAATTGTTGGAAATCGGCGAGTACCGCACATTGGTCGAGGCCTACCAAGCCGAAGAGTCGGCGGAGGCCAACTCATGAGCGCGGTTTCGATCATTCGCCGCGGCATGAAGCTCAGCCCCGAGTTTGCGTCGGCCGCCCGCGGCCTGGTGCTTTCGGGCGTGCTGATCGGTCTGGGCCGCGTCGCGGTGCCGGTGCTCTTTCAGCAGATCATCGACCGTGGCCTGCTTGCCGACAGTGGCGTCGATCGCGGCACGCTCATCCGATTGTCGCTCGTCACCCTGGGCGTGGTAGTCGTCGTTACCGCCCTGTCGGTTGGGGCCGAGATCCGACTCATCACCGTTAGCGAACGGGGCTTGGCTCGGCTCCGCGGCATAGTGCTTCGCCGCGCCGTCGACTTGTCGCTGGCCGAGCACTCAACTCAGCGCCAAGGCGACCTGGTGTCGCGCACGACCGGCGACATCGAAACCCTGACCCGTTTGCTCGACTGGGGCGCATACGCGTGGCTGGTCGACCTCAACATCGCGCTGATCGCCATCATCGTGATGTTCATCTACTCGTGGCCGCTGGCGCTGATCGCCACCGTGTGTTTGGTGGCGATGACCCCGGTACTCGTAGAACTCGAACGCCGTCAGCAGCGCCGCGTAACAGTGTGGCGCGAACGTACCGCCGAACTTCTCAGCGACACGACCGAGTCGATCGCCGGCGGCGACGTGGTCCGCGCTTTCGGCCAACAACAGCCCGCTATCGACCGTATGCACGGTTCGATAGATTCGGCCTACGACGCCCAGATCCACCTCAACCGGATCGGGGCGGTGTTGTTCACGGTCTCCGACATGTTCGGCACCATCGCAATCTCTGGCGTGATTCTCACATCGGTGTGGCTGGGCGTTGATGGTCCGGGACTTGGCACCACCATCGCCATTCTCTTCCTTGTTCAGATCGTGCTGACTCCGATTGCCGAACTCACCGAAGTGATCGACACGACCGCCACGGCGATGGCGGGCTGGGAGCGAGTCATCGACCTCGCCAACAGACCTCACGCCATCCCGCCGGCGGTTAACCCCGAGCCGGTGGCGTCCGGCCCACTCTCCATCGAAGTCGAGGACGTTTCGTTCGGCTACGGACAACAGCCGGTTCTGCATCACGTAAGCCTCTCGATCCCGGCGGGTACGTCGGTGGCGATCGTGGGCGCAACCGGTTCGGGCAAGACCACCCTCGCTCGTTTGCTGTGCCGGCTCGCCGATCCCAACACCGGCGTCGTTCGCTTGGGTGGCATCGACCTTCGCCGGCTAAGCGATGCCGACCGGCGAGCCGCAGTTCGCATGGTGCCCCAAGACGGTTTCCTTTTTGCCACCACCGTGCGGGAAAATATTTTGATGGGCCGCGACAACGCCACCGAAGCCGATATCCAACGAGCGGTCGCCGACTTGGGTCTGCAAGCGTGGATCGATTCGTTACCGGCCGGCCTCGACACCACCATCGGACCATCCGGCGACGGCCTTTCGGTCGGCGAACGCCAGCTGGTTGCCGTCACCCGCGCCGCGCTCGCCGATCCTGGCTTGCTCATCCTCGACGAAGCAACATCGTCGCTCGACCCGGCAACCGAACTAGCCATGAGCGAAGCCCTCGAACGGCTCAAACAAGGCCGCACGACCGTCACCGTCGCTCACCGACTCTCGACCGCCGAACGGGCTCAGACCATCCTGGTTTTCGACACCGGCACCATCGTCGAACGCGGCTCTCACGCCGAGCTCGTTGCCGCCGACGGCATCTACGCCCGGCTTCACCAAGCCTGGACCCGCGGCGCCTCTCTGTAGGCCGGGCCGAACGTGCGAGTAGCAATTCACCGACCCAATCTGACGTCGATGAGCCCGGAGCTTTCTCGGTCGAACGAGCGAGTAGCCCCGCCAGTTTGATCATCGATCCCGAGGGTTCCTGTCTCCGCCGCATCAGACCATCGCACCGAGCAACCGGTTGCGGTCGTGACGCTGTCAGATAGCGGGTCGCCGTCAGGGCCCGAGGGAGCCAAGTCGACCGTCACGGCAGAGTTCGCGGGCACCGGCACGATCCCACTGGTGCCACCCTTGAGGGATTCGCCGGGCATGGGATCGCAGGTAATCTTGGCGAACAGGGCACCGCTCGTTCGGTTCTCGATGACGGCCAGGAGTCGTTCACCTTCGGGGCGAATGTCGTCGATAACCACGGCCGTGTCGCGTTGCCCGTAGAACGAGAGACGCAGTTCGTCGGGCGGCGCGGCGCTTGCTTTGGAGACAACCCAGGCCAACGCGAGAATCGCCAGCACGACGTAGAAAGCAACTGCGAGGGGGTGAAGCTCCACTGGCGTGCTGTCGGTCAACCATTCGCGGGTGCTTTGGGGCCCCTCACTCGGGTTTTCGTTGTTGGTGGATGTAATCGTTTCGGTCTTCATGATGTCTTCACTCCTTGTAGGTGGATTGACGGTGGTCGAATAGGTTCAGACGGGTGGTCAGCCGGCGGCCGGCGGGGGGATCAACCCGAGTTCCATACAGAGAACCTGGTTTTCTGGAACTGAGCAGTCGGGGTTGGTGCCTGGATCGCCGCTCCCCGGCACCGTTGCAGAAGGCACGGTGGTGGGAGGCACGGTGGTGGGAGGCACCGTCGTGGGAGGCACTGTTGTAGGAGGCACTGTTGTAGGAGGCACTGTTGTAGGAGGCACTG
>CAZDEB010000022.1:0-26572 GCA_964504305.1 uncultured Candidatus Nemicrothrix sp.
TTGCAGACCACGCCCGACGGTGTCGCGTTTGTCGGAGCGGGGTTCGGTCACGAGGCCCAAGTTGTGCGGCTACGACTGGATGGCCAACGAGTCACTCGCCAAGTGGTTCATTCCGGACGCCAGTTGCCCGTTGATCACCGGTTCTTGATCGAGCCCGAAGCCATAGAGTTCCCGACCACGGGCGATACAACGGCCCATGGTCTCTACTACCGGCCCACTCACCCCGACATCGAGGGCGATCAAGACTCCAAGCCGCCGCTGCTGGTCCTCGCCCATGGCGGGCCCACCGGGGCGGCGCGCCGTCAGCTTCAACTCGGCATTTTGTACTGGACCTCGCGGGGCATCGGTGTCGTCGATGTCGACTACCGCGGCTCGACCGGCTACGGGCGCCGTTATCGCCGAGCTCTCGATGGCGAGTGGGGCATCGCCGATGTCGATGATTGTGTGGCGGCTGCTCGTTACCTAGCCGATCGAGGCGACGTCGACGGCGATCGACTGATGATTCGGGGAGGGAGCGCAGGTGGATTCACGGTGCTGTCGGCCCTTGCCTTCCACGATGTATTCGCGGTCGGGGCCAGCCGTTATGGGGTCGCCGATCTGCAGGCGCTGGCGACCGACACCCACAAGTTCGAATCCCGCTATCTCGACACGCTGATCGGTCCGTGGCCCGATGCTCGCGACGTGTACAACCAGCGTTCGCCCATCAACCATGTCGAGGGTTTCAGTGCGCCGATGATTGTGTTGCAGGGTGACGAAGACGCCATTGTTCCGCCGAACCAATCGGAGATGATCGTGGCCGCGCTCGAAGAACGCGGGATTCCCGTTGCCTATCTGCTTTTTGCCGGCGAGCAGCACGGCTTTCGGAAGGCCGAGAACGTGGTGGCCGCGCTCGAAGCCGAGCTGGCATTCTTCGGCGAGATGCTTGGATTTCAACCGGCGGATTCCCTTACGCCGGTCGAAGTTCGCCGATGACGCCTAGATTCCGGCCGCGCCCGCTTTTGGTGTTCGTCGTGGTGACGATCGTCGTTGCCATGAGCGCGCCAGCGGGCCTCGCCGCCCGCGGGGTTGCCCAATTCGGTCCCCAGAAGTTGCAGGTTCTGGTAACCGACAGCCGTGACGTGCCGTTGGCGGGGGCCACCGTCACAAACGGACCGGCCGTCGACGTCACCGATCGTTTTGGACGGGCCGAGTTGCTCGGCGCAGTTCCTGGCACCGTGTTGGTGAGCCATCCAAGGTTCCCGTCTCGCTCGGCATCGTGGTCAGGCGCGGGTGATCGTCTCGTCGTTGCGATTGGCGCCCCGGTGTTGCGGGCGATTCATGTTGCTGGCACGTTGCCCGGAACCCGACAGTGGGACAATCTGGTGGCGTTGGCCGGGCGCACCGCGGTCAACGCATTCATGCTCGATATCAAAGACGAGTCGGGCCGGGTCTTCGCCACCACCGAGTCTTCGTGGGCGCGGGCCGCGGGCGCCGATCGAGATCGTTGGGATCTCGCCGCGGTGGTCGCGCAGCTTCACGGCGATGGGTTGGCGGTTATCGGTCGGATAGTGAGTTTTCAGGACCCGATTGCGGGACGCACTCTTCCTGACATGGCGGTCCATAACCGATCGGGCGGGGTGTTCAGCCGGCGCGGTCAAACCTTTCTCGATCCGACCGACCCGAATGCTCGCGAATATGCGCTCGAACTTGCAGTCGAGGCCTGCGCGGCTGGGGTCGACGAAGTTCAATTCGACTACGTGCGGTTCCCCGATGGCAACCATTCGTTGTTGTCCTTCGATGGGGGCAGTACCGCCGAAAGCCGGACCGCCACGATCGTGGGGTTCCTTCAAGATGCTCAGGATCGGTTGCCCGATGGCTGTCAGGTAGCGGCCGACATCTTTGGTTTTGTGACATCGGTGCCGACCGATGGAGGGATCGGTCAACAACTCGAGGCCCTCGCGGGTGTCGCCGATGTCTTGTCGCCGATGGCCTACCCGAACCACTGGAGCTCGGGGTGGTTCGGCTATTCAACACCCGCGCATCATCCAGGCGGTGTGATCACGGCATCTATGAGCGACGCCATTGTGCGTACCGGCGGAATTACGACGTTACGGCCGTGGCTGCAAGATTTCGGCGGCTACGGGCCGGCGCAGGTGCGAGCCCAAATTGATGCAGCCGACGCCCTCGGTTTGGGTTGGATGATCTGGAACGCCGGCAGCGTGTTTACCGAAGCGGGGTTGCCGCTTGATGGCGAACCCCAGACATCGGCCGAACTTTCGCCGGTGGTCGAACAGTCCCGGCCGCGGTCGGGATACTGGGATGTCCCTGATCGGTCAACGTTCAGCGCCGATGTGGCGTGGCTTGGGCAGCAGGGAATCACCCACGGATGCAACCCACCGTGGGCCGACGACTACTGCCCGTCGAGGCCCCTCACGCGGGGCCAGGCCGCGTCGATGCTCGTGCGGGCCCTGGGTCTCGCGCCGTCAACCGTCGACTACTTTGCCGACGATGCCGGCAGCACTCACGAGGCCGACATCAACGCGTTGGCCGAGGCCGGAATCACCAACGGTTGCGCGGCCTCGACTTTTTGTCCATTGCAAGTTCTGCAACGGGGCCAGATGGCATCGCTCATCGCTCGGGCCCTCGATCTGGCGCCGGGACCAACCGGGTCTTTTGTGGATGACAACGGGTCGGTGCACGAAACCGACATCGAACGCCTTGTTGCCGCTGGTCTTACCAACGGGTGTGCGGTCGAGCGGTTCTGCCCCGATCGTCCCACCCGTCGCGACGAGGTCGCGGCGTTCCTTCATCGGGCCCTGGGGTAGCAGGCGCCTAACTGGCGCTGGTACCAACAATTCACACAGCTGTGACACGAAATTTGCCGCTAGCAGGCTGCGTCGCGGGGATACTTGGGCATGCACCGAGTAGTAGTGAGCGAGTTGATTGCCGAACCGGGACTGGCGTTGTTGTGCGAGGCCGGGTTCGACGTTGATGTCCGGGCCGATAGTTCGGTAGAGGAGTTGCGCCAAGCAATGGCCGGCGCGGCCGGACTCATCATCCGGTCGGCGACCCAAGTAGACGAAGCGTTGCTCGATGCTGCGCCCGATCTATTGGTGGTGGGCCGCGCCGGAGTGGGGCTCGACAACGTCGATGTTGCGGCCGCGACCAAGCGCGGGGTGATGGTTGTCAATGCCCCAGAGTCCAACATCACCTCGGCGGCCGAACACACGATGGCGATGTTGCTCGCTCAGGCTCGCAATATTCCCCAGGCCCACGCCGCGCTGGTTGCGGGGCGGTGGGAGCGCTCCAAGTGGGAGGGTGTAGAGGTGGCCGGGAAGACCCTTGGCATTGTTGGCCTCGGGCGCATTGGAACGCTTGTGGCCAAGCGGGCCCAGGCGTTTGGAATGACCGTTGTCGGGCACGATCCGTTTGTGGCGGCCGATATGGGCCGCCGACTTGATGTCGAGTTGCTCGACCTTGCCGAACTGATGAGTCGGGCCGACTTTGTCACCGTTCATGTTGCGAAGACGCCCGAAACCATCGGTCTGTTGGGCAAGGATATGTTCGCTCGCTCCAAGCCGGGGCAGCGCATAGTCAACGTTGCTCGTGGTGGGATCGTTGACGAGTTGGCCCTCGCCGAGGCTGTTCGTAGTGGCCAACTCGGTGGCGCAGCGATTGACGTTTTTGATTCTGAACCATCGCTCGATTCTCCACTATTCGACGTGGCCGAGATCGTCGTCACTCCTCATTTGGGAGCAAGTACACGCGAGGCCCAGGACCGCGCCGGCGTAACTATCGCCGAGCAAGTCCGCTTGGCCCTCGAGGGGGAGTTCGTTCCCTTCGCGGTCAACGTTGATGCCGGGAACGCTTCGGAACCGTTGAGGGCGCACTTGCCGGTTTGCGAACAACTGGGGTTGTTGTTTGCCAACATCGTCGAACAAATTCCTTCGACAATCGATCTCGAACTACGAGGCGCCATCGGCGAGTCCGACCCATCTCTTGGTGTGCTTAGTTTCCTCAAGGGTCTGCTGACCCAAATGGGTGGCGAACCGGTCAGCGCCGTCAACGCTTCCGATGTCGCGAAGCAACGAGGCATCGACGTGCGGGTCATCACCACCTCGACGGCGCGCGATCATCTCAACACTGTTTCGGTAACCGGCGGCGGGCACCGGCTAGCGGGATCGATTTCGGCAGTAGACGACCAGCCCCGGCTGCTGGAAATTGACGGCCACCGACTCGAGCTGCGATTGAGTAATCACATGTTGATCGTTCGCAACGAGGACGTGCCGGGGATGGTCGGCCATGTTGGTTCGGTGGTGGGGGACGCGGGGATCAATATCTCCAACATGCATATCGGGGAAACCGAAGAGGGAGTTGCGGCGTTGATGGTTATGGCTATTGATGGCGTTGTTTCGCCCGGCGTGCAGGCGTCGCTGCGGGCCCTGTCGGGCGTAAAGTCCGTGACGGTAGTGCGGCTGCGCTAGGTCGATTGCTCAAAACGAACTAGTTGGCTCAGGCTGTCGTTGGGGTGATTCCCCACTTGACACGGGCCCAACCCCGTTCGTGGAAAAAGTAGAGCACCAGTTTGGTGAAGATCTCGAAGGCCCCTATCGAGACTGCGGTGGCGACGCTGCCGGTGAACACAAGTCCGAGCACCATCGTGTCCAGGCTCGCCAACCCGCGCCAAGTAGCGGTCTTGGTCAGCGACCGGCGACGACCAACGCGGCAACCGGTTTCTCGGGCCAGGTCGCGGCCCCAGCGAAGCCGAAGCCAGATTCGCTCGTGGAAGTAGTAGAGCGGAGTTTTGGTCAGTACCTCCGTCAGCGCGATCGAGCCCGCCATCTTGGCGTTGTCGGCGGCATCGGCCCCGTCCAGGCCAATAAGCGGACCGAGTGAGCTCAGCACCACGAAACTCAGTACCAGTGTGTCGAGAGTGCCTACCGCCCGCCAAGAAATGGCCTTGGCGACCGAACGCGCCGGGCTTACTTCGGGTGGGGTCCGGCGGTCAAGAACGTTTGGTTCGAGAACACGACCGGTCGGTCCGGCACCAGTAGCGATCGCGGTCGTCATGGTGGAGATCATCAGTCAGCTCAGACGCTGAGCATTTCGCGCATCGGACCGTTGTCGGCACTGGTTGTTGCGTTGAGCGAGGGCCAGACCGACGACGGACGTCCTGCGATTCTTAGGATTTCCTGAGCTTCTTGCTCGACCTCGGCCCATCGATCGCCGAGTGCACCAGCGTCGAGGCTGGGCTTTTGCACGTGGTTGCCGCGACGTCGCAACATCTGGCCCACAGGGGCGAGCGCTTCATGGTGGCGCAACCGGGAGAGAGCCCCGGCCCCAACCAGTTTGGCGATCAGCGGCGGTAGTTGTTGGTGGTCGTCGCTGCGGTTGGAGTGGGCTAGTTGCGGCGTCGGATATTCGTCGACCTCGAGATGTTTGAGCCACGCCGCCCAAGCCTCGTCGGGTTCGGCCAGCATGTCTTCAAAGGTCTGCACTAGCACCCGGTCTTCGCCGACCGCGTCTACCCAGGCGTCGTAGTGCGTTTTGTAGAGAGTGGGTTCCACGAGACGATCAATGGAAGCCGACGGATCGTCACTGATCTTGTGGATGCCTTCGTAACAAAGCTGGGCCCACCCGGAGTTGATGCGCTTGAGCGGATCCCGGACTAGATAGATGACCCGGATGTCGTCTCCCAGCGCTTCGACGACGCGAGAGGAACAATCGGGATGCCAATTTGTACATGCGTAAGACGTCGAGCCGTCGAGCCATACGCGAGCATCGGGTGAGATCGTCGATAGCCGTCGCTGATACTTCAACCAGTGTCGCAGCGAGCCGCCGTCCTCGATCGAGAAGTAGCCCGGTTCCTTCTCCTCAGGTCCGTGAATCTGAGGGTGGAGACCAAGTGTTTCGTAGGCACTGGTGGTGCCGGCCTTGTGGGCACCGATGAGCAGTGCCGGCTTCGGGGTGACCTGGACTTGGGAGACAGGTTCGACCGAGGTGCGGTCGGAGCTGGTTGCCTCCAGGCCGATGGCGTAGATGATTCCGAGAGACTGGCCGATAACCCATGCCCAGCCCGCGGCCTGGATTCCGACTACCGGGAGCAATTGCCACAGCGCCAACAATGTTGAAGCGGCGATCAAGCTGTTGAGAATCGCGGTCTGGCCGATGCGTTGCTGGACCTGCCAACGAGCGGTCCAGAGGTTTGTGATCGAGTCCGGAACCGCGGCGACGACCACCAGGGCCAGCACTGGGGTTCCCGCGGCCCGATACTGCGAGCCAAACATTGCGAGAACGTAGGGTCCGACCACGAGCAGGCCGGCGCTGGCCGCGATGAACAGGAAGGCCGATAGTCCAACGGCGCTGCGCATCCTTGCGAGATCGGCGCCTTCGTGCTTCGTGGATCGTTCGGCGAGCAACGACTTGCCGACTGCTGACGAGACCATGAAGAGGCCGCTACCGAGCATCCATGCCGTGTAGATATAGGCGCTTTGTTCGGCCCCGAGTTCGCGTAGGACCATTACCGGGAGAAGCAGGTTTGGTAGCTGCCCCGCGAGATTGGAAATGTGATGGAACGTGCCCCGGGTGGCGAAGCCGTCGGGCACGTTCACGCCCGGTTCGACATTGGAACGAAGAACGTTTTGGAGTCGTCGGCGCACCAACACCGAACCGACCAGCAGAACCGCTCCGACCGCCACGACCCAAGAAGCGATAATCGTAGTCAACGACACCAACCCGAATGCCGCGACGAAGAGAAGGCCCAAGATTTTTGCGGCCGCAGTAGAGATGCGACGAACGAAGGTGGCATCCGGGCGGCCGATCCCGAGTAGGAGTCCGTCGGACACGAGACCCAGAGTCATTGCGGTTACCGCCGTCACAACCAGAACGGCCAACAACGCGCTGCGCTGATCGCCGAACTCGCGCGACAGCCGCGGGAGGACCCACCACAATACGACACCCGAGGCAACGGCGGCCATGGCGGCTCGTCGGAGCGCGGCGACGGCAATTACAACTCGTCGCGGTCGAGAATCTTCGACCGGGAGTAAGTCGAGCAGGTTCCAATCCATGCCCAAAGTGCTGGCGATAGCGATAATTGTGATCACGCCGAGCAGGGCTGACGCGACTCCCACCACCGATGGGTCCACGATCCGCGTTGCGAGTACCCAGAACAAAAACCCGGCAGCGGCGTCGACAAGCGTCGCCCCCATGACAAATCCTGTAGTTCGAGCGAGGCCTTTCATGGGACCTTCATCGGTCTTGCTCTACCGCCATCTGAAATGTTCCTGCGGACTAAATGACCAATGACACGGCGGCGGTGGGTCGAACGCTACGGAAATGGACTCGTGGCTGTTGTGCGCCGAGGATTTGGGCCGCGGCGGCCTGTCCTAACGTTTTGCTTGGCGAAACCCGTCGGTCTCGGCCGCCCCGGGACTCGAGTAGCACCGCTCGGCCTTGGTTCGGTCGTAGGACCCGCCGCCGGGCACATGAAAGATCTTCGACTGGGCGTTGCCTTTGATTGGATGGCTGAGCGGACACGAACCGTCTTCGTGGGGTTCGACCCAGGCCTCGTCGACCTTTGCAGTCGGGGCCGCTTCGGCGAATTGCACTGGGCCCGACCGGCTGGGAGCGGGCGTCGGGTCGGCGAGCGGGGGCCAGTTTGCGACCCCGCTCGCTGGCGGCTTGGGGCGGCGGGTGGCCGAGCGAGCGAGCCCCACCATTAGAGCGCCTAGCGCCCCCAAGCCGGTCAGTCGAGCGAATCGAGAAAGTGCGTGAGCCATACCGGTGACGGTAGCGGATCAGCACCTGTTGACCGTGAGTGTCTCAGCCGATATTGATGGCACCGAGACGGTCGAGGCTGACGAGGTCGTTTACCTGCAGGCGGGCCGGCCCGTCAGCACCCAGGTAACCCCATGGCGAGCTCACCGACCACAACTCGGTGCGATCGATGATCATCGTGCGGCCAACCTGAGGGAACTGGTTGTAGTTGTTCCAGCACATGACCAATGTGTCGTCGGGGTTGATCCGAACGCCCAACTGACCTGCTTCTTCGAGCATCCATTCGTCCTCGTAACAATCAAAGCCCGATGCTGATCGTGAGTCTCCTGGGCCACATAGGAGCACCAAGCTTCCGGAGTCTTGAATCGTCCAGCCCAGTTCGCTGTCGAAATCGGCGGTGTCGAACTCGCCGATATCGGCGGGCGTAATGGTCTTGCAGTCGGTGGTTCCAAGGTCGAGAGTGTTGTCGAGGTGGTCGATGCGGCCAGCTTCGGTCAAAGTGTTGCCATCGGCTTTGAGAACCACGGCCCCGGCCCACTGGTTGCCGTTGGTGTAGGTGGTGACGGGGATCACAGCCAACTGTTCGGGTTCCCACCACAAGAAGCTGCGGTGTTCCCATCCAATATCGGTCCAGCCGCCCGGTGCCTCCCAGACCGATACTTCGGTCGGGTTGGCGGGGTCGCTCACATCAAAGATCGAAACCTTGGAGCCGGTAATGCGTCCATCAGCATCCCCGGCCGATCCAACGCCGAGAACTCGACCGTTGCCGATGGGGTGCAGGTACGAGGAAAAGCCGGGGATCTTGAGCTCGCCCACCACCCGAGGGTTGGTCGGGTCGCTGAGGTCGAGGGTGTAGAACGGGTCGACTTGGCGGAACGTGACCACGTAGCCAACGTCGCCTACGAAGCGCACCGACTGCACCGCTTCGCCGTTGCCCATGTCGCCGACCTGGCCGATCTCGACCAGCTCTTGGCCTTCGGGACGAAGGATTCGCACAAACGTCTCGGATGTGTCGTCCCATTGCTCGCCGGTGGTGGTGATGACCCGCAGGTCGCCGTTGTATTCCGAAAGGGAGAACTGGTCTCGAATATCGCCGGCCACCGAACCCGAAGCGGCATAGGCCGCGCTGTTGGCCGACAAGTTGAACTGGTGAATCGATGTGCGCCGAGCGTTCCAAGCCTGTTCCCAGGTGGCATCGTCTTGCACCACGATGTCGTTGAACCACGTCTGGGTGGCCACGAAGATCGAGTCGGTCGAAGCGTAGACAGTGTTTCCCGGAGCCAAGACCGATGTGGTGTTGAAGACATTGAGGTCGCCGCCGACCGGCACGCTCAGCACTAGGAGCACACCGAACCCGGAGAACTCCGTCGGCGCATGAACCGATTGGCAATCGGGAAGACTCGGCGTGGTGATCGGCTGCTCTTTGGCGTCGAGGTGAGCAATGGCTGGTAGCCAATCGGTCAGCTCGGATTGTTCGACTGCGGCGCGGTTGGCCGCTTCGGCCACGTCGTTTCCTGCGTCGCTGGCGGGGTAGACGAACGGGAACCGGTACTGCGGGTTGCTGCGCACGATGACGCGAGCAACGCCGTCAATCGCTCGGCTTGATACATATTCGCCTTCAACCACTATCGACTCGACTTCGGTCGGCCGGTTGTTGATGATCTGCACTCGTGTGACCCGCACGGCGGTGGACTCCGATGGGGCAAAGCCGGGTTCGATGCCCGAACCAGGTGAGACCTCTGGGTAGAGGGCGGGGAGGCCGGCTTGGGAGAGCCAACCGTTGGAGATGACGAGGAGTTCGTCGCCGTTCAGGAACAACTCGGTTTGCCAGCCGACCTCGATATCGAGGGTGCCGGTGACCTGGCGGGTTGCCGCGTCGATCACCACGAGTTGCCCGTTGGCCACGATGAAGATTCTTGAGCCGTCGGTCTTCACGACGTCGGCTTCGTCTACGCCGACTTCTTGCACGTTGGTGCCCGAGAAGTCGACGCCCTCGACGTCGGGCGGCGCCGATACTTCCCCAACTCCGCTTTCGGCGGAGCCAGCGAACGCCGGCTCGGCTGCGGCGACATCGTCGATGGCCAACTCTGCCTCGAAGGCTCGGTCAAACGGGCCGTAGTAGCCGCCGTCGTTGAAGCCGTACGGTCCAACTCGGTTGGCCGCTTCGGTGCGCAAGTGAGCTAACAGATTGTCGCAGTCGTCAAAGCCCGAAAGGCCGGCAGTAAGGACAACTTCGTTGCCGTCGACCTCCACCACGATCTCGCCGTCGTCGTTGACGCTTTGGCCCTGGGGGAGCGGTGTTGGCCGGTCGGGAGCGGTGGTTGGGTCGTCGGCGCTGCAGGAGGCAGCGAACATGGTCAGAGCGGTTATGAGGAGCAGGATTCTGCGCACGATTGGTCTCCGGTTTGCAGGATTGGTACCCCTGATACGCACCGAATCGTCCGCCGGTTCCCGGGGACGGGAAATTCCTTTTCGGAATCGAATCGTCGGGCGCTAGCTCGTGGTCGGCAACCAAGAATTGCGGCCGGCCTCGAAGTGGTCGATGTCAGCTACGACCTGCATGGTGATTCCGATGTCGTCGAGGCCTTGCAAGAACCGGTCCTGGGTCGACGCGTCGAGTGGGAAGGCGGTCTCCAGGCCGGCCGCGGGAGCCTCCACGGTGAGACGTTCGACGTCGACCGTGATCTCCAGGGTTGGGTCGGCTTCGACGGCCCGCATGAGCGCGGCTGAGAATTCGGCGTCGACCGTCGCCGGGATGAGGCCGTTCTTGGTGCAGTTGTTGCGGAAGATGTCGGCGAACCGCGGCGAGATCACCGCGTCGAACCCGTACTGCTGAATCGCCCAGACCGCGTGTTCGCGAGACGAACCGGTGCCGAAGTTGATGCCTCCGAGCAAAATGTTGGCGCCGGAGTATTGCTCTTGGTTGAGAACAAAGTTGCGGTCGTCACGCCACTGCGAAAAGAGGCCCTTCTCGAAGCCGGTGCGTTCGACCTGCTTGAGCCAGTCCGACGGAATGATCTGATCGGTGTCGACGTCGGTGCGATCGAGCGGAACTGCGGTGCCCGAGACGATGCGTACTGCTTTCATGATGGTGTTTCCGTTCTTGGAGTCGGTGCCGGGTCCGGTGGGTCAGACCAGGTCGGCGGGGGTGGCGAAGGTTCCGGCGATTGCAGTAGCGGCGGCGACGGCGGGCGACACCAGATGGGTGCGGCCACCGCGACCTTGACGGCCCTCGAAGTTGCGGTTGCTGGTGCTGGCGGCTCGTTCGCCCGGTTGGAGCTTGTCGGGGTTCATGGCCAGACACATCGAGCAGCCCGGTTCGCGCCAGTCGAACCCAGCGGCGCGAAATATTTCGGGCAAACCTTCGGCTTCGGCCTGGGCCTTGACCCAACCCGATCCCGGCACCACGAGGGTCCGCATCCCTTCGGCGACGCTACGGCCCTTGGCTACATCGGCTGCTGCCCGCAGGTCTTCGATCCGGCTGTTGGTGCACGAGCCGATGAATACGGTGTCGACCTTGACTGACTTGATTGGAGCGCCCGCTTCGATGCCCATGTAATCGAGAGCTCGGCTGGCCGTGTCGGCCATGGCGGCATCGTCCATGGTCGACGGGTCGGGGATCAGCGCGTCGATGGCCATGACCTGGGCCGGGTTGGTACCCCAACTGACGTGGGGGGTGATGTCGGCGCCGTTGATGATGATCTCTTCGTCGAACACCGCTCCGTCGTCGGTTGGCAGGGTTTTCCAGTCGGCGACGGCCGCGTCCCAATCGGCGCCGGTGGGTGCGTTCTCGCGGCCCTTCAGATATTCGAACGTGGTCTCGTCGGGGGCGATGAGACCGGCCTTGGCGCCGCCCTCGATGGACATGTTGCAAACGGTCATTCGACCTTCCATCGAGAGCGAGCGGATGACATCGCCGCGATACTCGATGATCTTGCCGATGCCACCGCCGGTACCGATTCGCCCGATGATGTGAAGGATCACATCCTTGGCGGTGGATCCTTCGGGTAGTTCGCCGTTGACGGTGATGGCCATTGTTCCGGGCCGGACCTGGGGAAGCGTTTGCGTCGCAAGGACGTGCTCGACCTCGCTGGTGCCGATTCCAAAGGCGATGCTGCCGAACGCTCCGTGAGTGGCGGTGTGGGAGTCGCCGCACACGATGGTCATGCCCGGCTGGGTGAGGCCCTGCTCGGGGCCGATCACGTGAACAATGCCTTGTTTCTCGTGACCCATCGGGTAGTTGGTGACCCCGAACTCGGCGGTGTTGACCCGCAACGTTTCGACCTGTTTGCGGCTGATCTCGTCGGCTATCGGCTGATCGATGTTCTCGGTCGGCACATTGTGATCTTCGGTCGCAATAGTGAGATCGGGTCGGCGAACCTTGCGGCCGCTGATACGCAGACCGTCAAAGGCTTGGGGGGATGTGACTTCGTGGACGAGGTGGAGGTCGATGTAGAGGAGATCGGGGCTGGTGTCGACGCCGGGCGTTACCACATGGCGATCCCAGATCTTTTCGCTCAGCGTTCTTGGGGTGGTCATGGCGGTCTCCGTGCGTAGCCGTTGATCGTGGCGAACTTGACGATCTCAATATTTGAGACGTATGTTCTACTCAATGGAACCGAGTGTAAGCGGTGTTGGGGTACTCGACAAGGGGGTGGCCGTACTTCGCGCCCTCGAGGTCGAGTCCCTTGGACTGGCCGGGTTGGTGGAGTCGACCGGGTTTTCGCGGGCCACGACCCATCGACTGGCCACGGCCCTCGAAACCCACGGCCTAATACGGCGGGATCGAGAGGGGCGTTTTGCGTTGGGTCCCCGACTTGTCACGCTCGGCCTGAGCGCCGCCGAACAGTGGCCGCTGGCCGAAGCAGCGGGCAACGCGCTCAAAACGCTTCGCGACTCGACCGGCGAGTCGGCGCAGCTCTACGTGCGCGCCGGCGATAACCGGCTTTGCATCGCCTCGCTCGAATCGCCTCACGGACTGCGCACGATTGTTGCGACCGGTGCAACTTTGCCGCTCGGTCAGGGATCGGGCGGGCGAGTGTTGGCTGGCGACACCGACCGGCACGGATGGATAGCTTCGGTCGAGGAACGCGAGACCGGTGTGGCCTCGGTCAGCGCTCCGGTTCTCGATAGCCGCCGCGGCGTGGTTGCCGCAGTGTCGATCAGCGGGCCGGTCGATCGGACATCTCGTGACCCAGGTCCGGTGTTCGGTCCGGCGGTTCTTGCCGCCGCCCAACAAATCGCGTCTGAGGCGGGCCTGTCGTGAGCGATCCCGAGATCAGCCGAGCCTCGTTGTGGCTACTCCGGGCCCTTACCGCCGGGGTATGTGTCGTCGTGCTGTTTTTCTTGGTCGACGCGATCCTCGGCGCCTGAACCGTTGGTGTTAGCGGCTCTGCACAAATCGGATCAGCTTGGCCCGGTCGGCGGCGTCGAGGTTCTTGAATGCATCTGTTGATGGTGATGCCTCGCCGCCATGCCACAAAATGGCTTCCTCGATGCTGCGGGCTCGCCCGTCGTGTAGCAGCGAGTAGTGGCCGTTGACGACCTCTGATAATCCGATTCCCCACAGCGCCGAAGTTCGCCACTCAGCACCGCTTGCCCGCAAAACCGGACGGCCGTCGTCCAGCCCTTCGCCAAGGTCGTGCAACAACAGGTCGGTGAATGGATAGATCACCAGATTGTCGAGCTCGACGGCGTTGGTGACCCCGGTGCGCTGCTCGGGCGTGTGACAGTCGGCGCAACCAACCGTGTCGAAAAGGTTGGCGCCGGCGATGACATCGGGGTCGTCGATGTCACGGCCGGCGGGAATGGCCAACGCTTCGACGTAAAACGCCAGGTCGGCCAGGTCGATGTCGTTGAGTTCGACCAGTCCCTCGACGGGGAAAAGATTGGTACCGATTCCGCTGTCTTCGGCCAAAGCCCCGGCCGACTGGTGGGTCAGATCGAAGTTCTCGGCTTTCCACCCGTGACGGCCGATCCGAAATCCGCCCTGTTCGTCGGGGCTCCACTGGACCCGACCGCTGATGCCATTGCCGTCGAGGTCGTCTGGATCAGCACCTGCTTCGATGTCAGCGGCTGGAACAAACTCGAGCATCCCGGGACCGGCGACCGGCGGGGGTATGCGAAGCGAAACCTCGGCATCGGCGGGAAGCATTCCGTCACGGCCGATGATTGATACTTGCGGATGTCGCAGGGAGTAGGTGGCGCCGTCAGGGTAGGTGCCGGGGGTTTCAACCCAAAGAAGGTTGACCTGAGCTTCGGGCGCTCCGTTGGTGGCGTAGGTCTGCAGACGTGTTCCGTAGCCGGGGAGGGCCAGTGGCGCTTGGGTCTCGGTGGCGCCCCGAGCCGAGACATGCACTACCGGTCCAATGCCAACGTAACCATCAGCCAGTGGTGCTTCTTGGCGACCGTTGTTGAAGTGACAGGCATTGCATCCATCGGCATTGAAGTTCGGACCGAGCCCGTCGGCCTCGGTGAAGAACCGCTCGAACACCCGGTCACCGTCGGCGAAACGAATTCTGGCTTCGAGACCGACGTTGCGGGCCGAAAGGTTGTACGAACGATCGCTGACCTCGAAAGTTGTGGCCCCGCCCGCGGCTCGTTCGACCAGCCACTCGGGAGCAGCTGGACCGGTCTGCTCCGGTAGCGGGCTGAGGTTGTCGCTGCTGCACGCCGCAGCTATCAGGCTGGCCGCCAACAACGTTGACGCGGCCAGACAAAGGCGTCGGCGGGTGCGGTTAGGCGCCAGTGGGAACGGTGACCGCATCGAGATCGAAGTTATCGAACTCGGGCAAGACATCAGCGGTCGATGGTGCCGCCGTCAAAGCGTCGGGCATCTGTGGCTGAGCATCTGGCGCGGGCACGTCGGTGTAGGGAATATTGGCGTCGGGGTCTGGAGCTCCGAAAGCGTCGATCTGGGCGAAGCCTTCGACCGGCCCGTTCTCAACACCGCAGGGCAGCAAATCTTGGATGTTGTCAGGCACCGATGTGGTCATCACATTGTCGGCCCAGCAGTTGCCCAGCGCATCGGTTCCTGCCTGCTCGATCATGATTGCGTCGATCAGGTTGTTGCGAAACACGTTCTCGCGGATCTCGTTGTTCTCGGCAATCCAGATGTTTTCGTCGGGGATCCAAGACAACGCCAAGCCACCCTTGGTGCTGTCTTCGACCAAGTTGCGCCAGATGAGGTTGTCGTTGGTGCCAGGCATCACGATGCCCATGCCCGCGGTTAGCTCCCAAAGGTCTTTGCCACGCGGCGTCTCGAGGTTGCCAGTGCCGTGGACCCAGTTGCCGGCGAATACTGCGTCGCGCTGTGGCGCGAGCTCTTCGGAGTCGAGGGTGCTGGGCACGATCCCGGCCCGGTTGTCTCGGAACTCGTTGTCGATCACGTACATCTCGCCGCCGGAGTTGGTCCCGGAGTAACCGAGGGTGTTGGCGGCGCTGATGTTTTGGGTAACGAGGGTCATGCACGGTTGGCATTGGCCGATGTAGTAGCCCGAGTCGGTGTGCCCCGAGGCGTAGTTGTGATCGGCCAGGCCGTACTCGGCGTTGAACGCGTAGATGCCGTACTGGCGGTTGTTGTAGGCAGTGACATAGCTCGCTCGCCAGCCGTGCAGCACAAAGTCGGAGTCGTAGTCGCCGGTGAAGAAGAGGCCGTTGGAGTAGTAGTTGCGAACGGTGAGGTTCTCGACTGCTACGCCATTGGAGAAGACGATGATGCCGTTGGCCATTTCTTCGCTGTGTTCGCCATCGAGGATCACTTCGTTGCGGTCGACGCCGCGGATGACGATGTTGTCGGTTTCGACGGCGACCGATTCGTTGTAGACGCCAGCATCGATGAGCACTATGTCGCCCTCGACCGCGGCGTCGACGGCGTCTTGAATGGTGGCGTAGTCCTGCGGGACTCTCAGCGCGCCCAACGGGTTTTCGTCGACCGGCTCGGGCGGCGCCTCGGTGGTGGTCGGCGGCGCCGTTGTGGTGGTCGGCTCTTCGGCCGCAGTGGCCGTGGCATCGGCGCTCGTGGTGTCGGTGCTCGTGGTGTCGGTACTGGAGCTGCATGCCGCAGCCAGCATCGAAAGAACAAAGATCGAGAAAATGAGGCGGCGCATATCTAACTCCGAGAAGGGGACGGCCGGACTGTAGCAACGCCGGTCGATTCGGTCACAAATCTCAAGGTTCGTATCGGGTCAGCCGGCGACGAAGATCTGGCCGGTCTGGCCCCGCGTGCGGGTGCCGTGCAGGCTGCAGAAGTACGCGTATTCGCCGGCGTCGGCGAAGGTGACCGATGCCGAAGCGCCCTTGGTTGCCAGCGACGCGGTTGGGATCTTGGCGAAGGAGTCCTTGACCACTGGCGTGACGTTGTGCTCGTTGCGACCCTGATTTGTCCAGGTGACGACAGTGCCGGGGCTGACCACGACCACTCGCTGACTGAACGCATTGTCTTGGATGTCGAGGGCGACCTCGTCAAGACCGGTCATGTCAATCGCGTCATCGGGGACTTCGACTTGGACTTCGGCTGGGGCTGGGTCGTCGGCGACCAAGGTCGGGGCCGGCGCCTCGGTAACGACCGGTGCATTGGTGGTTGCTGGTTCGACAAATAGCCCGACGGGATCGTCGGCCGCGCAGCCTGAGAGCGCCGATACGGCGCCGAGGATCAGCAGGTAACGAATCAGACGCGGCATCGGCGCAAGTTAGTGCGCCGGTCGGCCAGACCCAGAATCGACTCTCATAACCTGCTTGAGTACTTTCAAGAACCCCGGGTTGTAGCGATCGGCCTCGGTTATGCAGCCGTCGTGATCCACTGGCGCAAAGCCCAAATCGGCGTGAGGTAAGAGTGACGCCAGCTCGTGCTGGCGGCCGGGCGGAACGGCTCGATCGTGGGTAGTGATCACGATTCCGGCGGGCATGGCAAGTTCGTGGAGCCACGCTCGGCTGTCGAACCGGGTGAGTTCGGTGCCGGCTTGCACGACCATCGGCATCGACGCGGCTGCTACTTCGTTCACGAACCACGACGGGCGGTCGGTCGGATCGGTGCCCGACACCTTCTTGAACCCGTAGTTGACCATTTTGAGTTGGCGCTCGTGAGACAAATGCGACAACCCTCGACCGGCGACTCCCGATAGCCGCAGGAGTCGGTTGCTGCGGGCGTCGCTCGGCCCCGATGCCCAAGTGGCCGAAAGCACAAGACCTGAGACCCGGTGGGGGTAATGGCGAGCGACGAGTTGGGCGATCGGCCCTCCCATCGAGTAGCCGACGAGTACGACCTTGTCGAGGCCCAAGACATCGGCCAGAGCAACAACGTCGTCGGCGGCGTCGCGCAGCTTGAAGGGTTTGTTGGGCCGGATGCCTTGGCCATGACCGCGATGATCGATGCTGATCACGTTGGCAAATTCCGATATCGGTTTGTACAAACGGAACCAGTTGAGCGCTCCGGTAACAGTCCAGCCGTGTAGCAAGATCACGGTGGGGGCTCCGGGCGGGCCGGCGACTTCGCGAACGAATGTTGTGCCTCGGCCATCGAGTTCGACCGATCGACCCGGCGGCAGCGGCGGTCGCCCGAGCGCCGCGTCGCCCGGCTCGAACACCGTGGGGGATACAAACGGGTTCACGATGCGAGGCCGGGATCTATTCGATCCCGGTGACCGTGACCTTGATCATGGCGCCGGTCGGAGCCGCGTACTCGACCGAGTCGTTGGTCGCGGCGCCGATGAGCGCTTCGCCCATGGGTGATCCCGGCGAGACAACCATGATGTCGTCTCGCTGCTCTTCGATCGAACCGACCAAGTACTTCTCGGGTTCGTCATCGCCTTCGTAGAGAACCGAGACGATCGAACCAGCGCGGACGGTGTCGCTGTCGCCGTCGTCGGTAACGATCTCGGCGTTCTCGATGATGCGGGCCAGGTGCATGATGCGGCCCTCCATCTTGCCCTGTTCTTCCTTGGCGGCGTGGTAGTCGCCGTTCTCGGAGAGGTCGCCGAGTTCGCGGGCGGCTTCGATCTTGCGAGCAATGTCGATACGCCCGCGCGTGGTCAGGTCGTCGTGTTCGGTCTTGAGGCGATCGAACGCGGCCTGGGAGAGCTGTTGTGCTGCTGCCATCCGAAGAATCTACCTGTCTCGCCGGCCGATGGCGGTGGTGCTCGCCGATACACTTTGGCCTTTGTCCCGCGGTGCTTGGGCACCACCTAACGAAGCGAGCACTCCACATGACCCATCGAGTCGCAATCATGGGCGGTGACGGCATCGGCCCAGAAGTGGTCGCCGAGGGCCTCAAGGTCATCGCCGCGGTCGGGGTCGAACTCGACACCGTTGATTACGACTTGGGTGGCGAGCGGTACCGGCGCGATGGGGTTGTGCTCACCGACGAGATCATCAGCGAGTGGCGAGAGTTCGACGCCATCTATGCCGGCGCGGTCGGCACCCCTGATGTGCCGCCGGGGTTGATCGAACGAGGTTTGTTGCTGCGGATGCGGTTCGAGCTCGATTTGTTCATCAACTTTCGTCCGTTCAAGGCGCCCAACCACGACTTCGTGGTTATTCGCGAAAACACCGAAGGTACCTATGCCGGCGAAGGTGGTCTTCTGCGGGCCAATACCCCTCACGAGGTGGCCACCCAAGGTTCGGTCAATACCCGCATGGGGGTCGAGCGAGCGGTGCGTTACGCGTTCGACTTGGCCATGACCCGCCGCAAGCATCTGACGCTGGTTCACAAGACCAACGTGTTGACGTTCTCGGGCGACCTTTGGGAACGCACCTTCAACGAGGTGGCCGCCGACTACCCCGAGGTCGAGACCGCTTACAACCACGTCGATGCCGCATGTATCTATTTTGTGCAAGACCCTCAGCGCTACGACGTAATTGTCACCGACAACCTGTTCGGCGACATTCTGACCGACCTCGGTGGCGCGGTTTCGGGTGGGATCGGGCTGGCGCCAACTGCTAATCTCAACCCGTACGGCGTGTCGATGTTTGAGCCCGTACATGGTTCTGCGCCCGACATCGTCGGCACCGGAAAGGCCAACCCGATTGCGGCCGTGCTTTCTGGTGCGATGATGTTGGATCATCTGGGTGAACGAGCCGCCGCCGACCGCATTCGTGCCGCCTGCGCCGACCCCGACACCCTGACCGGAACCACCAGCGAGATCGGCGACGCGATCGTCGCTCGTCTCTGAACAAAGCCACCAACGAGGAGCATCATGCCGATCACGCCCACCCCTCACATCTGGATGAATGGCGAAATGGTGCCGTGGGAAGACGCCAAGATCCACGTCCTCACCCACACCTTGCACTACGGCACCGGCGTCTTCGAAGGCATTCGGGCCTACGAAACCGCCGATGGGCCGGCCATTTTCCGCCTCACCGAACATATCGAACGACTCTACAACTCGGCCAAAATTCTCGGAATGTCCATGCCGTACTCGGTGCCGGAGATCGTGCAGGCCTGCAAGGACGTTGTGGCCGACTCGGGTCTCGACGCCTGTTACATCCGCCCCATCGCCTACTACGGCTATGGCGAAATGGGGTTGGCAACAGGCGCCTGCAAGACCGATATTTCGGTTGCCGCGTGGCCGTGGGGTGCTTACCTCGGCGACGACGCGGTGACCAAAGGGGTGAGGCTCAAGACCAGCTCCTGGACCCGCCACGATCACAACATCATGCCTCCGGCCTCCAAGACCACCGGCAACTATGCCAATTCGACGCTGGCCAAAATGGAAGCCCTCAATGCCGGTTACGACGAGGCAGTGATGCTCAACGGTGCCGGGCTGGTGGCCGAGTGCAGCGGCGAGAACCTGTTTTGTGCCAAAGGCGATCTCATCATCACGCCGCCGTCATCGTCGGGCGCTCTGCCCGGGATCACCCAGAACACGGTGATGGCTTTGGCTGCCGATAACGACATCAACATTCAGCTTGGCGATCTGGCCCGTAGCGACCTTTACACCGCTGACGAGATATTTGTGGTCGGCACCGCCGCCGAGGTCAGCGCGGTCAATTCCGTCGACGATCGTCTCGTGCCTTGTCCTGGTTCGGCCACCAAAGTCCTCGCCGATGCCTACGCCGATCTGGTTCGGGGCAAGAACGACAAGTATCGATCGTGGAACGAGTTGGCACGGTGACCAAGATCGACCGATCGCCGGTTCGCGACCCGACCTGGCCCGCATCGGTCGATATCTACGACACCACGCTGCGCGACGGGAGCCAGCTCGAAGGCATCTCGCTCACAGTCGACGACAAGCTCCGGATCGCTGAGCAGCTCGACCGGCTCGGCGTCGGTTTCATCGAGGGTGGCTGGCCGGGAGCCAACCCCAAAGACGACGAGTTCTTCGAGCGAGCCAAGACCGAGCTCAGGTTGACCACTTCGGAGTTCGTGGCGTTTGGATCAACACGGCGAGCCAAGGGCAAGGTCGACTCCGATCAGACTCTCGCCAATTTGGTCGCGGCGGGCACCGGCGTGGTGTGCATCGTGGGCAAGTGCTGGGATTATCACGTCACCGAGGCCCTCAAGACCACTCTGGACGAAGGGGTGGCCATGGTCGCCGATTCGATCGAGTACCTCGTGGCCCAAGGCAAGCGGGTGTTCTTCGACGCCGAACATTTCTTTGACGGCTACAAACGCAACCCCGAGTTCAGTCTGAGGGTGGTCGAGGCCGCGGCGATGGCCGGAGCCGAAGCGGTGATCTTGTGCGACACCAACGGCGGATCGTTGCCTCCAGATATCGAGGCCGCGGTCAAGGCGGTGGTCTCCCATATCGATTGCGGCGTAGGCATCCATCTCCACAACGACACCGGGTGCGGCGTGGCCAATGCCCTCGCCGCGGTGCGTGCCGGTGCAACCCAGGTGCAAGGCACCATCAACGGTTACGGCGAACGGGTCGGGAACTGCGATCTGGTGCCGATCATGGCCAACCTCGAACTCAAAATGGGGATCCGTTGTTTACCCGAAGGGCGCCTTGCTCACCTCACTTCGGTCGCTCATCACGTAGCCGAACTCGTCAATTTCTCGGTCGATCCTCAGCAGCCTTACGTGGGGTCGACGGCGTTTGCTCACAAAGCCGGGCTTCACACGTCGGCGCTCAGCCGGGCCAGCGATGCCTACGAACACATCGCTCCCGAGTCGGTTGGTAACGGCACCCGGGTCCTTGTGTCGGAGATGGCGGGCCGGTCAACGCTGGAGATGAAGGCCGAAGCTCTCGGCATCGAACTCGATGGCAAAACCGTCGGCGATGTCATCGACACGCTCAAAAAGCTCGAGCACGAGGGTTATCACTTCGAGGCCGCCGATGCTTCGCTCGAACTGTTGATGCGAGGCGCGGCGGGCTGGAACCAGCCGTTCTTCGAGCTCGAATCGTTTGCTGTTAGTACCGATCATCGATCCGGTACGGGTGGTCGGCTCTGGAACGATGTCGCGGTCGACGTCGAGACCCAAGCCACCATCAAGATCTGGGTCCACGGCGAACGGTTCATGGCCGTTGGCGAGGGTAACGGTCCGGTCAATGCGCTTGATGCCGCGTTGCGTTCGGCGTTGCGCGATCGCTACCCGGCGTTGCGCCGAATCTCGCTCACCGACTTCAAGGTCCGGGTTTTGGACACTGGCCGGGGCACGGGGGCGGTCACCCGAGTGCTTCTCGACTCCACCGACGGCACCCGTGCGTGGACAACGATCGGTGTGAGCGAGAACATCATCGAAGCGTCGTGGCAGGCGCTGGTTGATTCGTTGGTCTACGGGCTCCTGCACGCCGACGCCTAGCGATCCACGGCTGCGAGCCGCGTGGCCGATTGGTGATCGCTACGATGCGGGCATGGCCGCACCTCCCCGAATTCCCGCCGCTCACATGGCATCCAAGCACTACTCGTCTCCGCCTCGACGGGCCGGCTCGTGGCGCGCTGATCGGCCGGGCGAAACCATCGGAGCGGCTCACCCCACCGGTCCGGCGCTGGGCAACCAAGGCCCCGATCAGGGTTACGTATTGAAATTGGCCGACGGTTTTCGTGATCGGCTGGTGCTTCGCCCTGGCGAACACGCCGACGACGCCCTCATCGGTGCTTGCGCGGTGGCGCTGCGTCGAGCGTCGCTGTACGGCCGCGGTCCCATGGCCGAGGACGTAGAGGTCGCGCTCACAGTCTTTGGCTATTTGGCCGAGGCGTTCGATGATCTGGTCGAGTTGCGCAGGGACTTGTTCGACGAGGTTCATCACACGACCGTCCACTATTTCGCGGCTCGCCAAATTGCCGACATGGTGCCCGAGTCAACGTTGCGACGGCCGTTGTCGGCGGTTCAACCTGGGTTGTCTGGGAGCTGAGCGGACACCCCGGTAGCCTCGCGTCGGTGAGTGCACCTCGAGTTCGTTTCGCGCCGGCCCCAACCGGCTTTCTTCACGTGGGGAGTGCCCGTTCGGCGCTTTTCAACTGGCTGTTTGCCCGCCATAACGGCGGTCAGATGGTGCTGCGAGTCGAAGATACCGACGCGGCCAAGAAGACTCAGGAGTACGTCGACGCCATTGTCGAGCCGCTGCAATGGCTTGGTATCGACTGGGACGAGGGGCCCTATTTCCAGTCAGACCGGGCCGATCTGCACAAGGTCGCGGTGCAGCGTTTGGTTGATGAGGGCCGGGCCTACTTCTGCGACTTGACCCGCGACCAAATCATCGCCCGCGCAAAAGAGGCCGGCTTGGCTGACGGCTATCACGGTTGGTCGCGCGATCGTGATGTGGCCGACGGTCCCGGCGTCGTGGTGCGCTTCCGGGCTCCCGACCACGGAAGCACAGTGCTGCACGATCTGGTGCGGGGCCGTGTCGAAGTTGGCCACGACACGATCGAAGATTTTGTGATCCGTCGTGGTGATGGTTCGCCGACCTTTCTGATCGCCAACGCGGTCGACGATCACGACATGGCCATCAGTCATGTGATCCGAGGCGAGGACCTGCTCAACACGACTCCCAAAGTGCTGCTGCTATGGGATGCTCTCGGGTTCGGCGAGCCGCCGACCTACGCCCACTTGCCGTTGCTGGTCAACGAGCAGCGCAAGAAGCTTTCCAAGCGTCGCGACGACGTAGCTCTGAGCGACTATGTGGCCAAGGGCTACCTCCCCGACGCAATGGTCAACGCGTTGGCGTTGCTTGGGTGGGGGCCGCCCGACGAGGTCGAGATTCGGCCCATCGAAGAAATCATCGAGCTGTTCTCGCTCGATACGGTCAACAAATCAGCGGCGTTTTTTGATCCCAAGAAGCTCGATCACATCAACGGCGAATACATCAAGGCTCTGTCGCCGTCGGACTTCGCCGATCTTGTCGAGCCGTACATGACCGCCGATGATGGCGCCTGGCCGGCTGAGGCGTATCGCCGCGACGTGGTGGTTGCGCTGGCGGCCGAAGTCCAACAACGTATTTCGACGCTGTCCGAGGCCGCGGCGTGGCTCGATTGGCTGTTTGTCCCTTCGATCGACTCCTACGACGAGAAGTCGTGGAACAAGGCCATGGTCAAAGGCAAAGCCGCGGCGCGCGTGCTCGACGAGGTCATCGCCGCCCTCGAAGCCGACCCCTTTGACGACCCGGCCACTGTCGAAGCCGCGGTCATGGGCGTCGGGGCCCGGCTCAGCGAAGAGCTCGAGGTGCGGGTCATGTCCCAAGCGCCGGTGCGGGTTGCCGTCACCGGTCGGGGCGCCGGTATTCCTCTATGGCAAGCGTTTGTGTTGTTGGGTCGCGACGCCACCCTCGATCGCCTTCGATCAGCTCGGGCGTTGCTCGAAAGCTGAGCGTGCCCCGAAGTCCACTCGCCTGGGTTTCCCGTCTTTCCAAACGCCGCGTCGCGATCGTGGCCGTCGTCGCCGGCTTGGTCTATGTCGCAGTGACGTTCATGCAGGTGCTGGTGATTTCTGGCCGTCAAGATTCCGGAGCGGTTGATGCGATTGTCGTGCTCGGCGCGGCCCAGTACAACGGCGAACCATCGCCGGTGTTGGCCGCTCGACTCGATCACGCTGAGGAGCTTTGGCGCGACGGGGTCGCTTCGTTGATCGTCACCACCGGCTCGAATCAGCCGGGGGATGTGTTTACCGAAGGTTTCGCCGGTTTCGAGTACTTGCGGTTTGCCGGCGTGCCCGAAGCTTCCATCATCGTGATAACCGATGGCGCTTCTACTTGGGAGCAGTTAGCCGCCACTGCTCGGGTGTTGCGGGCTCGCCAACTGTCTTCGGTGGTGCTGGTATCAGATCCGTATCACGGTTTGCGGCTGCGCCAGATCGCCACGGAGGTCGGCTTGGACGCCAACATTTCGTCTACCGACGGTTCGTCGTCGATCCGTCAACTGGCCCGCGAAACAGCGGCGGTGAGCTTGGGCCGGATCCTTGGTTATCGGCGCGTCGACAACTGGTTGGGTGGGGTCGGCTGATCGCCGACAAGGCGCTACGCTCTTGCGTGCCCTTCGGGGCCATCCTTCGGGGATGGTGTAATTGGTAACACAACTGGTTCTGGTCCAGTCATTGGGGGTTCGAGTCCTCCTCCCCGAGCCAAATCTGCCGATAGCAACCGGTGACTCGTTTCTGGATGTTGATCGTGGCGGTCACGGTTGCATCGTCGTGCGGGTCCGTTGGCACCGCGGCCGCTCCGGCAGTCGAACGCAAAGTTGTGCCGGCGGCGAGTTCCACCAGCGTGCCCAGTTCGACGAGCCTGCCCAGTTCAACCAGCGGGCCTGGATCCGACGAGGTCACCGACGCACCTGCCATCCGCCCCGCGTCGAGCGGTACCGGCCAAACCGCGTCCCGACGCCTTGCCGGCGACGGCACCCCAACCTTCTCCGGTGACTTTGCCGACCCATTCTTATTGGCCGAAGGCGACGACTTTTTCGCTTACGCATCGAACACGTTGGCCTTCAATATTCCGGTGATGGTCGCTCGAGGAGACGGCCGCGGCGAACTGTTGGGCGACGCGCTTCCCGCACTTCCGGCGTGGTCAGAACGGTTCTACGTCTGGGCCCCATCGGTGACCAAAATAGACGATCAGTACGTCATGCATTATGCAACCCGCAACTCGGCTACTTCTCGTCAGTGCCTATCGGTTGCGGTCAGCACTTGGCCCGAGGGCCCTTTTGTCGACGATTCGTCCGAGCCGCTCTTTTGTGCATCCGAGCTCGGTGGAGCGATCGATCCGAGCGTCGTCGAGTCGGGCGGTGACCTATGGCTGCTGTGGAAGTCCGACGGAAACTGTTGCGGACTGCCAACCGTGATTTTCGCCCAATTGTTGACCGGCGATGGGCGCAACGTGGCCGGTGAGCCGGTGGCGCTGATCGCCAACGACCTGTCCTGGGAACACGATGTGGTCGAGGCGCCGTCGATGATCAAACACAACGGGGTGTTTCATCTGTTCTATTCGGCGAATCGTTGGGACACCCACGCTTACGGCGTCGGTCACGCGGTATGTGTTGCTGTTATCGGACCCTGCGTGAAAGACCCGCAGCCGTGGCTTGCCGACACCGAAGCCACGTCCGGGCCTGGCGGACTCGAAGCAACCAGCGTTGACGGCCTGGGCGTTGACCTTGTCGTGTATCACGGTTGGACCGGTGACGAGATCGGCTACCCCGCCGGGAACCGGTCTCTGTACGTGCGCCGGCTTCGCTGGGAAAACGGCAGCCCCACCCTTGATCGCGGCTAGCAAAACCGGTTGGGGGGCGAAGGTCCGGTGGCTACACTCGTCGGGCCGACCACCCCGGTGGTTCGAACACGCCCCGTTCGTCTAGCGGCCTAGGACGCCACCCTCTCAAGGTGGTAGCACGGGTTCAAATCCCGTACGGGGTACCAACATAAGCCCAGGTCAGAGCCACTTTTCGAAGTGGCTCTTCTGGTTCTCCGGCCCTCTTGCCAATGGAATGCCAGTGAATGCGTCCGACGCACCGGCAATCCGTCCCGAAAGGGAGGCGAGGAGAACGATATGAAGGGCTTCATCCGTCAGCGAGGCGATGCGTGGGAACTGAGGGTCTTCCTCGGCTACGACGTCGTCACGGGCAAGCAACGCTACGCCTACCGGACGGTGCATGGCGGCAAACGCGAGGCGCAGCGGACGCTGGCCGAGATGATCACCGACGCCGACAAGGGTCTCGCCGTCCGGACGAACGCGAGCGTTGGCGATTTGTTGGAGGCGTGGTTCGAGATGGCTGCGCCGGGGTTCTCGCCGAAGACAGCGATGGAGACGCGCGGGTTATTGGACCGGTCACTGTTGCCCGCGTTCGGTCGCAAGCAGTTGGCGAAGTTGTCGGTGGCGCAGATCGATGCCTTCTATGGGCGTCTGCGTCAGTCCGGCGGCGCGCGAGGGCAGGGCTTGGCTCCGGGAACCATTCGTCGGATTCATGGTGTGCTGCGACGGGCGCTTGGCCAGAGCGTGAAGTGGGGTTGGCTCCCGATCAACCCGGCGGCTGCGGCGTCGCCGCCTCGGGTCCCGCAGCCTGAGATCACGCCGCCGTCACCCGAACAGCTGGGGCGGATCCTTGGGCGGGCCCGTGATGAGTCACCTGAGCTTGCCGCCTATCTGTTGTTGTCGGCGGCGACTGGTGCTCGTCGGTCAGAGGTGATCGCGCTGAGGTGGCGCGACCTTGACCTCGATGACGCGGTCGCGACTTTCGCTCGCGGGATCGTGATCGTCAACGGCGGTCTGGTCGAGAAAGACACGAAGACATGCTCGAGCCGGCGGGTGGCCCTCGACTCCGGAACCGTGGCTGCGATGGTCGAGCATCATCATCGGATGACTGAGCGCGCTAACGCGTGCGGCCACGAGATCGCTGGCGACTGGTTCGTGTTCACCAACCAAGCAGACGGGACCGTGCCGTGGTTTCCTGCGTC
>CAZDEB010000023.1:0-26461 GCA_964504305.1 uncultured Candidatus Nemicrothrix sp.
GTAGCGAAATTCCTTGTCGGGTAAGTTCCGACCTGCACGAATGGCGTAACGACTTTCCTACTGTCTCAACCATAGACCCAGCGAAATTGAAGTACGAGTAAAGATGCTCGTTAGCTGCAGAAGGACGGAAAGACCCCGTGGACCTTTACTATAGCTTGGTATTGGTTTTTGGTCTGAGTTGTGTAGGATAGGTGGGAGACTAGGAAGCATTGGCGCCAGCTAGTGTGGAGTCGTCCTTGAAATACCACCCTTCTCATGCTGGAAATCTAACTTCGGCCCGTTATCCGGGTCAGGGACAGTGCCAGGTGGGTAGTTTGACTGGGGCGGTCGCCTCCTAAATTGTAACGGAGGCGCTCAAAGGTTCCCTCAGACTGGTCGGCCATCAGTCGTCGAGTGCAATCGCACAAGGGAGCTTGACTGCGAGACCGACAAGTCGAGCAGGTACGAAAGTAGGAGATAGTGATCCGGCGGTAGCGTGTGGAAGCGCCGTCGCTCAACGGATAAAAGGTACCCCGGGGATAACAGGCTCATCTTCCCCAAGAGTCCATATCGACGGGAAGGTTTGGCACCTCGATGTCGGCTCATCGCATCCTGGGGCTGAAGCAGGTCCCAAGGGTTGGGCTGTTCGCCCATTAAAGCGGTACGCGAGCTGGGTTTAGAACGTCGTGAGACAGTTCGGTCCCTATCCTCTGCAGCCGAAAGAGATTTGAGGAAAGCTATCCCTAGTACGAGAGGACCGGGATGGACGTAGCTCTCGTGTGTCAGTTGTTCCGCCAGGAGCATTGCTGATTAGCGACCTACGGTAGGGATAACCGCTGAAAGCATCTAAGCGGGAAGCCTGTTCCAAGATGAGATCTCTCACCGGGTTAACCGGGTAAGGCCCGTGGAAGACCACCACGTTGATAGGCCGGAAGTGTAAGCGCAGCAATGCGTTCAGCTGACCGGTACTAATCGGCCGAGGGCTTGGTTTTTACATTCGATCTATTGATCAGGGTGTTCGTGCTCGCTATGGAATTCTGAAGAGGCACAGGTCTCTTGGTGTTCGACGCTAATGCGGCGCACCATCACAATTCGACTGTCCCCGAATCGTTCGGGTGTCTGCGGCGTTTCCCGCAGCGACAGCAAGATTTCGGTGACGATAGCGAGAGGGTCACACCCGTTCCCATTCCGAACACGGAAGTTAAGCCTCTCTGCGCCGATGGTACTTGGACTGTCAGGTCCTGGGAGAGTAGGACGTCGCCGGATTTCTCAAACTTTGGCCCCGCTTCGGCGGGGCCAAAGTACGTTTTGGGCCCAGACAATCGTTGGACGTTGAACGTTGGGCCCGGCGCGGCCGCACAGTGTTGCCGTGTCTCGCCGATAGGATTGCCAGCCATGCCGAACGACGGATCCAAAGCGAACCGCGGGCGAAACTCGCGCGATAATCGAAGCGGCGACAACCGCCCGGCGCGCCGCGGTCGAGACGACGCGGGCGCCGACCGTCCCCGCTCCAAGCGCCCCGAAGACCGACTCCCCGATAGAGATCTCGCCGGACCGGCCAGCTGGGGACGGATTGCCCGCCGGGGCGCCGGCAACATGGACTACGACGACCCCGACAAGGTTGCCAAACGCCCCGAACGGCCCAAACCAGCCCGCGACACCAAACCCGAACCGCGTATCCCGCCGCCGCCCGACCGCGACATGCCAACGGCCGAAGACCTGCAGCGTTCCGCCGCCAAAGCAGTTCGACGGGGCCGCTCCGGCGCCGCTCACGCCAGATCGGTCCTGCCCCCGCGCCCACATTCTGTCAAGGATCCGGCCGTAGCTCTCAAGGCGCTCGTCGGCGAGGCTCGGGCCAAATCTCTCAATCGACGCCTGCGCGAGGCCTCCAAGGCTTTCGAAGCCGAACGCTTCAAGGATGCCCGAGGCCAGCTCACCCCCATTGTCAAGGAAGCACCGGAACTACCCGAAGGCCGTGAACTGATGGGCTTGGCCCAGTACCGGTTGGGCCAGTGGAAGAGTGCCGTCGATCAACTCGAAGCGTTCCGAGAGCTGAGCGGCTCCACCGAACAACATCCTGTACTAGCCGACTGTTATCGAGCGCTTGGCCGCTGGGCCGACGTAGATGCGCTTTGGGACGAACTCGGGTCGGCGTCGCCGAGTGCCGATCTGGTCGCCGAGGGCCGAATAGTTGTTGCCGGGGCCAAAGCCGATCAAGGCGATCTCACTTCAGCGATACGTATCCTCGAACAGAACTGGCGCCCGCCGAAGTCCCCCCAAGGACATCATCTCCGTCGGGCCTACGCGCTGGCCGATTTGTACGACCGGGCCGGGCGGACTCCGAGGGCTAGAGAACTGTTCCGCTGGGTGCAAAAGCACGCCCCCGACCTGGCCGACGTTGATGCCAGGGTCAAGGCGCTCGGCTGAGCCCGACCGACCTCGGCCGATCCCGGCTGTCATAGGGGTTCTCTAGTGTGATCTTCGACTTCCCCGTTGACTGACTGCTCGCTTCGAGCTACATCCACGAGGGTTCTCATGAACATCACAATTCTGCGCGGCCATCTCTCTAGCGATCCGCGTCCACGCGACTTGCCATCAGGCGACGAGATCATAAATTACGAGGTGTCGACCCTCGACCCCGACGGCCGGCGACAAGGCGTACCGGTGGTTTGGTACGTCCAGGGACGCACGCCCAGACTCCAAAAGGGCGACGAGGTAGTAGTAGTCGGCGAGGTCCGAAGGCGTTTCTTTCGAGCCGGTGGGTTCACTCAAAGCCGCACCGAGGTCGTCGCTTCTCTGGTTGTCGCACCGAATTCAAAGAGGCTGGCCGGGGCCCTGCAATCGGCTTTGTCGCCAGTGAGCGACGGCTTGTTCTGAGACCGGTCCCGATCCGTTTGGCGAGAGTTGCCATAGAGGTTCCCTCTGGGGTTATTGTTCGAGGACCGGGCGCGGAACGCGTCTCGTACAAAGGGGCACTCAGTGACCGATACCGCAAATCACCCAGCGGAAGTCCACGAAGTTGACCGCATCATCATCCGCTTTGCCGGCGACTCCGGCGACGGGATGCAGCTCACCGGAGACCGATTCTCGTCGGCCAGTGCGTTGTTCGGAAACGACTTTGCAACACTGCCCGAATACCCCGCCGAGATCCGGGCCCCAGCCGGCAGTTTGGCGGGAGTGTCGGCGTTCCAGGTCCATATCTCCGATCACGACATCACCACCCCCGGTGATGCCCCGAACGTCTTGGTAGCCATGAACCCGGCGGCGCTCAAGTCCGATCTTGGCAAGCTCGAAGCAGGCGGGACGGTGATCGTGAACGCCGATGCCTTCGAACCGCGCAACCTCGAAAAGGCTGGCTACGAAACCAACCCGCTCGAAGACGACTCGCTAGCCGGCTACCACCTCATCACCGCGCCGATGACCAGCCTCACCAGGCGGGCCTGCGCAGATTTGGGCGTCAAGCCTCGCGATGCCGATCGGTCCAAGAACTTCTTTGCTCTTGGTTTGGTGTCGTGGCTCTATTCACGGCCCGCCGAACCAACCCTTATCTGGATCCGCGAAAAGTTCAAAGGACAGGATCTTGTTATCGCGGCCAACGAAGCCGCGTATCGGGCCGGCAATGCGTTCGGCGAGACCGCCGAACTGTCGGCCAGCCGTCTTACCGTGCGCCCCGCTCATCTTCCGTCCGGGACTTACACGAACATCAACGGCAACACGGCGTTGTCTTGGGGGCTGATTGCGGCGTCGCGCCAAGCCGGCATCCCGCTATTTCTCGGCTCTTACCCCATCACCCCGGCCAGCGACATATTGCACGAACTCTCCAAACACAAGAATTTCGGTGTCCGAACCCTTCAAGCCGAGGACGAGATCGCCGCGGTTGGGTCCGCACTTGGGGCCTCGTACGGAGGGCACATCGGAGTCACCAGCACTAGCGGTCCCGGATTAGCACTCAAAGGCGAGACACTTGGCCTCGCCGTAAGCCTCGAGCTACCGCTCGTCGTGATCGATATTCAGCGCGGCGGTCCATCAACTGGGCTTCCGACCAAGACCGAGTCGGCCGATCTGATGATGGCGATGTACGGCCGCCACGGCGAAGCCCCGCTTCCGATTGTGGCCGCAAGTTCGCCATCTGACTGTTTCGAGGCCGCGATCGAAGCAGTTCGAATCGCCGTCGAGTACCGCACACCGGTGATCTTGTTGAGCGACGGTTACCTAGCCAATGGCACCGAACCATGGCGGCTGCCCGACGTCGATGATCTGCCATCGATATCGGCCGACTTTGCATCCGAACCGAACGGACTCGACAACGAAGGACGTCCGGCTTACTGGCCCTATGTGCGCAACGACGACCTCGCTCGGGCGTGGGCCCGACCAGGAACGCCGGGACTCACCCATCGCATCGGAGGGATCGAAAAGCACGACGGTACGGGCGATATCTCCTACGACCCCGACAATCACGAACTCATGGTGCGGTTGCGAGACCAACGGATTCGCAAGATCGCCGAGAAGCTTCCACCGGTCGAGGTGACCGGCGATGCCGACGCTCAGACCGTGGTGGTTGGCTGGGGATCGACTTGGGGTGCGATCACCGGCGCCGTAGGGCGTATTCGTCGTTCCGGGCAAAAGATTGCCCACGTGCATCTCCGACATTTGCACCCGTTTGCTTCGAACCTGGGCGAAGTGCTCGCGGGGTTCGACAATGTCATCGTGCCGGAGATGAACCTTGGGCAGCTGTCCAAGATTTTGCGGGCCGAGTTTCTGGTCGACGCCAAGGTGATCTCCAAGGTTTCGGGCCAACCGTTCACCGCCGGCGAACTACGAACACGGATCGAGGAAGAAATTCGATGAGCAACGCGCCTACCACCACAAAACGCGACTGGGCCAGCGACCAAGAGGTTCGTTGGTGTCCCGGATGCGGCGACTACTCGATCCTTACTGCCATGCAGCTCCTGATGCCCGAGCTCGACGTTGCCCGCGAGAACACGGTGTTCATCTCCGGTATTGGCTGCGCCGCTCGGTTCCCGTACTACATGAACACCTACGGGATGCACAGCATCCACGGACGGTCGCCGGCAATTGCGACCGGTTTGGCCCTCACCCGTCCCGAACTCGACGTGTGGGTCGTCGGCGGTGACGGCGACATGTTGTCGATCGGTGGCAATCACCTGATCCATGCGCTTCGTCGCAACGTAAACCTCACAATCTTGTTGTTCAACAACCAAATCTACGGTCTGACCAAAGGCCAGTATTCGCCGACCAGCGAAGTGGGCAAAGTCACCAAGTCCACTCCCATGGGATCGATCGATCAACCGTTCAACCCGGTGTCGTTGGCCCTTGGCGCCGAAGCCACTTTCGTCGCCCGGTCTCACGATATGGACCGCAATCACATGCAAGAGATGTTTCGCCGAGCCCACGACCACAAAGGGTCGGCGCTCGTCGAAGTGTTCCAGAACTGCAATGTGTTCAACGACGGGGCATTTGGTTCGCTCACCAAGAAAGCCAACCGCGAGTCGATGCTGATCTCGCTTCGTCACGGCGAACCGGTGCGTTTCGGACCCAACGGGGAACACGGTGTGGTGATAGAGCACGGCAACGCCCGCATCGTCAACGTCGCCGACGTCGGCATCGACGCCCTTGTTGTCCACGATGAAGCCACCCCCGACCCCGGCGTGGCCTTTGCTATCAGCCGCCTCGCCGAGGACCGCGAGTCGCCGACCCCAATAGGCGTGTTTCGTGCCGCGCCGCGCCAAGAGTACGGCGAGGCCGTGACCGCTCAGTTGACCGAAGCAAAACATCAACGAGGCGAGGGCGATCTCAACACGCTTCTTCATAGCCTTCCCACGTGGGAAGTCAACTGACTGCGTGGGCGCTCGACCTTGATGGCGTGATTTGGCGCGGAACCGAGACGGTTCCGGGTTCGCCCCAAGCCGTGGCGCGGCTACGGGCCCTTCAGATCCCTATTGCTTTCGTGACCAATTCGGCTCTTCGTACACCCGCAGAGGTCGCCGCGAAACTGGCTCATCACGGCATCGCCGATGCCGAGCACGAGGTAATTACCTCGGCAATGGCGGCGGCCACTCTGGTCGAAGAGGGCGAAGACGTGATGGTGGTTGGGTCGGCCGGTCTGGGCGCGGCGATCGCCGACCGGGGCGCAACCGTCGTACAGCCGGCGCCACGAACACGTGTCGACGCGGTGGTCGTAGGGATAACCGAGAGCTTCGACTACGCCATGCTGAGCCACGCGATGCAGGCCGTCCGAGCCGGTGCGCGGTTCATTGCCACCAACACCGACCCGACCTATCCAGGGGCCGACGAACTGCTGCCCGGTAACGGCGCGATCGTGGCCGCGGTCGCTACCGCAACCGAGACCGAACCCATCGTTGCCGGAAAGCCTCACGCCGCTATCGCCGCGCTGACCCGTCAGATCTTGGGCGACGATGGTGTGATGGTCGGCGACCGCCCCGACACCGACGGGCTATTTGCCGAGGCTGTCGGATACGAGTTCGCGCTGGTCTACAGCGGAGTGACCTCTCCTGACGAGCCGGTTACGCCGGTGCCAACAAGAGTTGCCCCCGACTTGTTGGCACTGGTCAACAAACTTACGTGACAAGGCTGGACCATGGCCGCTAGGCGACGCCTCGATGTCGAACTAGTGCGGCGCGACCTGGCCCAAAGTCGCGCTCGGGCCCGAGAATTGGTCGAGTCGGGCCGGGTAACGGTCGGCGGCGCGCCGGCACTCAAGCCGACCCGCATGGTCGACCCAGGCGAAGCCATTTTGGTGGCCGGCGACGGTCCTCGCTATGTGAGCCGGGCTGGCGAGAAGCTCGCTGCCGCGCTCGACAACTTCGGTGTGAGTCCCGCGGGCCGAAGAGTCATTGATGTCGGCTCGTCGACCGGCGGCTTCACCGATTGTTGCCTGCAGCGCGGAGCGACTGAAGTCGTGGCGATCGACGTCGGCCGAAATCAGCTCCACGAGAAGTTACGCGCCGACGAACGGGTGTTGGTCCACGAGCAGACCAATGCCCGTCATGTCGACCCCGCCAAGGTTGGCGGCCCAGGATCCTTGCTAGTGGCCGATCTTTCCTTTATTTCGCTACGGACGGTGGCCCACAAGTTGATGGAGTTGACCGACTCGGACGGCGAAATGGTTGTGCTTGTCAAGCCGCAATTCGAAGCGGGCAAGGCCGAGGCCGACAAAGGCCGAGGCGTTATCCGAGACCCCGTGGTGTGGCGATCCACACTCGAAAGTGCAGCAACCGCGCTGGTCGAGGCTGGAGGGGCCATCATGGGCGCCATGGTCTCTCCCATCACCGGTGGCGACGGCAACGTCGAATTCTTGCTTCATGTGCATCGCGGCCTCGACAGTTCGGTCGAGTACGAGCCGTTGTTTGATCGGGTGGTCGACTCGGCTAGGCCGGCGAAATGAGCGGCACCGACGTCAAGAACATCGGCATGATTGTTCATCACGGACGAGAATCGGCGAGTACCCACGCCCGCGAACTCGCGGCTTGGTTATTGGAGGAGGGGCACCATGTTCGAGCTCCCGGTGACGATGCCAGCATTGCCAATCTCGGTGATGTAACGGTCAGCGACGGCGCCGGCTTTGCGGTCGGACTCGATCTTGTGGTCACCCTCGGCGGTGACGGCTCGATTCTCAGAGCGGTCGAGTTGGTGGGCAGTGCGTCGACTCCGATTCTTGGCGTCGACCACGGCCAGCTCGGCTATCTCACCGAAGTGCAACCAGCCGACGCGGCCGACGCCGTTGCCAAGACGCTGGCTGGCAACCACGACATCGAAGAACGAATGTTGCTCGACGTGGTGATCGACCCCAGCGATGGCGATCCCAAACAGCACCACTTGGCCCTCAACGAAGCAGTGGTCGAACGATCGTCTGATGTCAACACCATCCGACTCGGCGTCGAAATCGATGCCGAGTTCTTCACGACCTACGCCGTCGACGGCATGATCATCGCCACTCCCACCGGATCAACCGCTTACGCGTTCTCGGCCCGCGGTCCCATCCTCGATCCGACCCATCGAGCGTTGCTGCTGACCCCGGTGTCGCCACATATGTTGTTTGACCGGTCGATGGTCTTGTCGCCCGAAGCGGCGGTGCGACTCACTGTCGACGGCCATCGTCCGGCCACAGTGTCAGTGGACGGGCGTAGGATCGCCACCGTGGGCGAAGGCGCCAAAATCGAATGCACCTCCGCTCCTCAGTCGGCCCGGCTGGTCACCCTTGGGTCCCGTCGATTCCACCGTGTTTTGAAAGCGAAGTTCGGACTCAATGATCGTTAAGAAGCTCACATGCTGACCGAATTGATGGTGCGAGACCTAGGGGTGATCGACGAGCTCTCACTGGTTCTCGAAGACGGCATGACCGTTGTGACCGGAGAGACCGGCGCGGGCAAAACGCTGATCGTCGGTGCCATCGACTTGCTCACCGGCGGTCGAGCCGATGCGTCGCTCGTGCGTCCCGGCGCCGACGAAGCCGAGATCCAAGGTCGGTTCGTGGTCGGCGACGAAGAGACGATCGTGCGGCGAGTAATCCCTCGCGACGGTCGTAGCCGTGTATACATCAACGGCCATCTTGCCACCGTGGCGGCGTTGACCGACCAAGGCACCGACTTGGTCGACCTCCACGGCCAACACGCTCATCAATCGTTGCTCAAGGCCACCGTTCAGCGGGCCGCCGTCGACCAATTTGGTCAAATCGACACCACCGCGCTGGCTTCGTTGCTCGACGAACTGCGCACTACCGATGCTGCGCTTCGTGAGTTGGGCGGAGACGACCGAGCCCGGGCCCGCGAGATCGACTTGCTGCGTCATCAACTCGCCGAAATCGAGAGCGCGGCGATCGCCGACCCCGACGAGGACCGTCGTCTCGACGACGACGAAAGTTTGCTCGCTGACGCTGCGGCTCACCGTGACGCGGCCGCAGCAGTGGTGGTAGCCCTCGACGCCGACGGCGCCGCGGCGTCGGCTATCGGCACGGCCCTCGCCGCTCTCGAAGGTCGCGCCCCGTTTGGCGACCTTGTGAGCCGTCTGCAGGGGCTCGGGGCCGAACTTGCCGATATAGCTTCGGAGGCCCGCGATCGTGCCGAGTCGATCGACGACGATCCAGCCCGGCTAGAAACTCTGCGTGAGCGCCGCTCGCTGCTGCGAGAGCTGCGCCGCAAGTACGGCGAGACGCTTGGCGAGGTGCTCACCTACGGCGAGGAGTCGTTGACCCGTCTCAAGGAGCTAACCGGTTTCGAGGAGCGAGCCGCTGCTCTCGATCGCCGGCGAGCGGTGCTAATGGCCGACCTCACGAGGGTGCGGGCCGAAGTGTTGGCGGCTCGCACCGCCGCCGCGCCGGTGTTGGCCGAATCGGTTCGCCAGCATCTGGTTGGGCTGGCGATGTCGGGGGCTCGTCTCGAAATTTCGGTGGCGGGCGAGGCCGGCGACGAGGTGACCATCCTCCTGGCAGCCAACGCCGGCCACGATCCGTTGCCGCTATCGAAAGTTGCGTCGGGCGGCGAACTGGCCCGCACGATGTTGGCGTTGAGGCTGGTGTTGAGCGCCGGCCCACCCACCCTCGTTTTCGACGAGGTCGATGCCGGTATTGGCGGAGATGTCGCCAACACGGTCGGAGCAAGCTTGTCCGATCTTGCCAATACTCACCAAGTCTTGGTGGTTACCCACCTGGCCCAGGTTGCCGCTTTTGGCGACCACCACGTTGCGATCGAGAAGCAACAAAGCGGCGATGTCACCGTGAGCACCGCCACGCCTCTCAACGCACAAAGTCGCATTACCGAGCTGTCACGAATGCTGTCGGGCTCTCCAGAGTCGAGCGCGGCTCGAGAACACGCCGAAGAGTTGGTGTTGTCGGCGAGCGAGCGTCGGGCCTAGTGAGCCAAACGTCACCACAAAAGTCTTTTCACGTAACCGCGCGACCAGCGAGCGGTGAAGGTACGGTGCAATCCCGATGACGAAGCACATCTTCGTGACCGGTGGCGTTGTGAGCGGCCTTGGCAAAGGGCTTAGCGGATCATCGCTCGGGCGCCTTCTCAAAGCCCGCGGCCTCCGGGTCACTATGCAAAAACTAGATCCGTATCTCAACGTAGATCCGGGAACGATGAACCCCTTCGAACACGGCGAAGTGTTCGTTACCGACGACGGCGGCGAGACCGACCTCGACTTGGGCCACTACGAGCGGTTTATCGACGAGAACCTCACCACCGACTCCAACGCGACCACCGGCACGATCTACTCGTCGGTCATAGCGGCCGAACGGCGTGGCGATTACCTGGGCAAGACTGTGCAGGTAATTCCCCACATCACCAACGAAATCAAACGCCGAATCAATCGACTCGTAAGCGACGACGTCGATGTTGTGATCACCGAAGTGGGCGGCACTGTCGGCGACATCGAGATTTTGCCGTTCCTCGAAGCAATTCGCCAGTTCCGTCTCGATGTCGGCCGCAACAACGTTTGTTACGTGCACGTAACCCTCGTGCCATACATCGGGCCCTCTGGCGAACAAAAGACCAAACCCACTCAGCACTCAGTGACCGAACTTCGAAGTCGCGGCATTCAGCCCGACGCCATTGTTTGTCGTTCAGGCGACCCGATCAGCGCCGATCTTCGCCGCAAGATTTCCAACCTGTGTGACGTTCCGGTGGCTGGGGTGGTCAACGCCGCCGATGCTTCGAGCCTGTACGAAATCCCTCTGGTGTTGCACAACGAGGGTCTCGACACGTTTGTGTGCGAGATGCTCGGGTTCGAGGATCGCCCCCTAGACCTCACCTCGTGGCAAGAACTGGTCAAGCGGGTCGAAGAAGCCACCGCGCCGGTTCGCATTGGGCTGATCGGCAAGTACGTCAGCCTGCCCGATGCCTACCTCAGCGTGGTCGAGTCGCTCAACCATGCCGGTATCCATCACGGCGCCGATGTAGAGATCGATTGGATCCAGGCCGAAGAGGTCGAAGGGTTGTTGGCGGCGGGGCGGCTACGGGACCTTGACGGCATTGTCATTCCCGGCGGGTTTGGCGAGCGCGGGGTCGAAGGCAAGATCGCCGCGGCCGGCTACGCCCGCGAGCACAACATTCCCTGCCTCGGTCTTTGTCTTGGCATGCAAGTCATGACCATCGAGTACGGCCGCAATGCCCTCGGCCTAACCGGGGCCCATTCGACCGAATTCGAGTCCCGAACGTCGCATCCGGTGATCGATCTCATGGAGAGTCAACGCGACGTCACCGATATGGGCGGCACGATGCGTCTCGGTGCTTACGTTGCGCAACTAAAACCCGGCTCTCAGGTCGCCAAGGCCTACGGCGAAGAGGTCGTGTCCGAACGCCACCGGCATCGCTACGAGTTCAACCCCAAGTACCGCACCCGTTTCGAAGCCAGCGACCTCGTGCTTTCGGGCGAGTCGCCCGATGGGCGCCTTGTCGAGTTCATCGAGCTCGACGGCCATCCGTTCTGGGTTGGTACCCAAGCTCACCCCGAGTTCAAGAGTCGCCCCGACCGTCCCGCGCCGCTGTTCCGCGAGTTCGTGGCGGCGGCAATGCAGCGGGCCGAAGGCCGTAACCCACCGCTGCCTTCGCTCGAATCCGATCTCAGTACGTCCGATTCGTGATCGTCCCGGGCTCGACTTCTCCGTCGGGTTTCACTTTCGTGGGCGAACGAGAGCTTTACGATGGTTTCGTTATCCGGGTCCTCGACGGCGAGTTCGAAACTCCTGAGGGTGAACGAATCCATCGCGACGTAGTTCGTCATCCCGGAGCCGTTGGTGTCGTTGCGATCGACAACGACGCGGTCGTTCTGGTTCGCCAGTATCGCCCGGCGCTGCACGCCGACCTCCTCGAAATCCCGGCCGGCAAACTTGATATTGCCGGCGAGGCTCCAAACGTCGCCGCGGCCCGCGAACTCAGAGAAGAAGTCGGCTTCGAGGCTGGATCTCTGGAATGGCTCACCGGAATGCACTGCTCGGTCGGCTTCTGCGACGAGTACGTTCACATTTTTCTTGCCACCGAACTTTCGGAGGTGCCGGTCGCGTACGACGGACCCGAAGAGGAACACATGACGGTCGAGCGGATCATGCTCGACGACGTCGAGGCCGCGCTGACCGATGGTCAAATCACCGATGCCAAGACCATGCTCGGATTGCACGCGGCGCTTCGCCGGCTCGGCCGCTGAGGCAGACTAGGGCGGTGCCCGCGCTCTCGACCGAGTCACAAGACTTCCTAACGTGGCTGACGGTCGAACGTGGCCGTGCCGCCAACACCTTGGTGGCTTATGCCCGTGATCTCGGACGCTACGAGCAACACTTGGGCCAACGAAACAGCTCAGTTCTCGACGCCGCCGACGATGACGTGATCGCTTTCGTGCACGTCTTGATCGGCGAGGGCCTGGCGGCCTCATCAATCACCCGCACCCTTGTAGCCGTACGCGGCGTTCACCGGTTTCTGGTCGCCGAGGAAATCCGGCCCGACGATCCGGCCGCCGATGTTGAGATTCCGCAGGTCCCGAAGGGGCTGCCGAAGGCCCTCACCCTCGAACAGGTGACGGCGTTGATCGAGGGAGTCAGCGGCGACGACGCGGTGAGTCGGCGCGATCGGGCCATCCTCGAAACGCTCTATGGCACAGGGGCCCGAATCTCCGAAGTGGTGGGCCTGTCGATCGGCGATGTCGACCTTCACGATGGCCTCACCAGGCTGATGGGGAAGGGTTCCAAGGAACGAATCGTGCCGGTGGGGCGTCACGCCGCGGCGGCCCTCGGAGCCTGGCTTGAGCCGTCGGGGCGCGGCGCAATGGAACCTCAACGGTGGGCCCGCCGGGGCGACGCCGAAGCGATATTTCTCAATCAACGGGGCGGGCGGCTGAGTCGCCAGGGCGCGTGGGGAGTGGTTCGGTTGAGAGGCGAGGCGGTTGGGCTTCGTGACGAGCTTTCTCCTCATGTGTTACGGCATTCGTGCGCAACTCACATGCTTGACCATGGTGCCGACATCCGTACGGTGCAAGAGCTTCTGGGTCACGCGTCCATTTCGACCACTCAGATCTACACCAAGGTCTCGAACGAACGTTTGTTGTCGGTGTATCGGTCAGCTCATCCTCGGGCGACTCGCTGATGGGGGGATTTGGCCACCTGAGCCGCCGATTCCTGGCATCGTTGTTGCCCGGCGGACCATCGAACACCGACTTCGAGTGGGTCGAGTCGACGCTCACCGAAAACGAATTCGCCTTGTGGAAACGGATGTACGGACCCGACCGTCGCCACTCGGCTCGTGTTGCTCGTGAGGTCGAGAAGCGTCTCGGTAACGAAGCGACCGCACCGGTGCTTGCTGCGGCGCTGCTTCACGATGTCGGGAAGGTCGATGCCGGGCTCCGAACGTGGGGTCGGGTGGTTGCGACGATGTCGGCCAAGGTCGCGGGCCGTGATGCGGCGCGGTTGTGGATCAAGTCGAGCGGGTTTACCCGGCGGGTTGGGCTCTACCTGCACCATCCCGAGATCGGCGGTGACCTTCTGGAAATGGCCGGTTCGGATCCGCTCACGATCGCGTGGGCAGAGCAGCACCATCGTCCTGTAGAAGAGTGGACGGTTGATCGCCGGATTGCCGACGTTTTACACGCCGTCGACGACGACTAGCGCGGCGGGCTAGGACTCGAGCAGCCCTACGTTGGTTCGGGCTCGCTCCATGGTCACGGCGGCGATCTCTCGGGCTTTGTTGGCTCCGACCCGCAGTAGCCGAGCGGTCTCTCCGGGGTCGGATTCGAGTTCGCGGAAACGAGCCTGAATCGGGCGCAAGAGTTCGACTACCGCCTCGGCGGTATCAACCTTGAGCGCCCCGTATTGCTCGTAACGGTCGGCGAGCGATTCGGGGTCTTGGTCGGTCGCGGCGCCGAGGATCGAGAGAAGGTTTGAGATTCCCGGTTTCTCGGTGATGTCGAAGCGGACCTCGCCATCGTTGTCGGTGACCGCGCTCTTGATCTTTTTCTCGATGGCTTTGGGTTCGTCGAGAAGACCGATGGTGCCCTTGGGGGAGTCGAGCGACTTTGACATTTTGTCGGTCGGACGTTGGAGATCCATGACCCGTGCGCCGGCCTTGGGAATGACTGCTTCGGGGACCACGAAGGTGTCTCCGTAACGCGAGTTGAAGCGCTCGGCGATGTCTCGTGAGATTTCGATGTGTTGGCGTTGATCGTCGCCCACCGGGACCTGGTCGGTGTCGTAAAGCAAGATATCGGCGGCCTGTAATGCCGGATAGGTGAACAAGCCACCCGATATGAAGTCGTGACGCCCGCTCTTGTCTTTGAACTGGGTCATGCGGCTGAGTTCGCCGAAACTCACGGTGCACTGCATGAGCCATCCGCACTCGGAGTGTTCGCGGACGTGGCTTTGCACGAACAAGATGCACTGGTCGGGATCGAGCCCGACCGCTATCAGAAGTTGCGCTAACCGTAGCGAGCCGTCGCGAACGTCTCCCGGTGGCTTGGGAACGGTGATGGCGTGTAGATCGACGACACAGAAGATGGCGTCGGTTTCGTGCTGCATACGCACCCAGTTGCGGGTCGCTCCGAGATAGTTGCCGAGGTGTTGGTCGCCCGTGGGCTGAATGCCGGAGAACACGCGTGTCATGGTTGGCAAGGGTACGGCATCGCCGCGCCCACGGGACTGTATTTGTGCCCCGGATTCTGGGGGCCAACGCGTGGGGCGCGGGCCATGACGGTCTAGGGTCACCAAGATGTCCTACGAGGTGCACACGCCAGTGTTTGACGGGCCTTTCGACCTGTTGCTACACCTCATTCTGAGAGAACAAGTCGATCTCTACGAGGTGAACCTCTCGGAGATCGTTGATGCTTATCTGGCCGAGCTCGACAGCATGGACCGTTTGGATCTCGAGGTCGCCACCGAGTTCTTGTTGATTGCTTCCACCCTGGTTGAGTTGAAGGCTCGCCGCCTCTTACCCGAAGACTCCGAGATCGATCTCGATGATGAGTTGGGGCTTTGGGAGGAACGAGATTTGTTACTGGCGCGGCTCGTCGAATGCAAGACGTTCAAAGACGCGGCGCTAATTCTTCGCAAGTTGTCGGCCGACGCCTCACGGTCGTATCCGCGTCGCTGCGGGCCGGTCGAGGACCGCTTCTTGAGCCTGGCTCCCGACCTGCTGCAAAAAACCTCTCCCGACGATCTGCGGGCTGCTTATCTCAAGGCAATCACCCCAAAGCCACAGGTCCGGGTCGATCTCAGCCACGTGACTCCGATCAAGGTGACCGTTGCCGAGGCGGTAGAAGAGCTCATCGACGAGTTGCCGAGAGTTGGTCGTATGAGTTTTCGTGAGCTCACCGCCGAGTTGGTTGATCGCATCGAGGTGGTCGTTCGTTTCTTGGCCGTGCTCGAATTGTTCAAGCAAGGAGTTGTCGAACTCGACCAGGCGTCGACGTTTGGCGAGATCATGGTGGTGTGGACCGGTGACCACGAGGCCCACGCCGACGCACTCACAATCGACACCTACGAGGGCTGAGATGGCCGATCATGTTTCTCCCGCGCTCGAAGCCATTTTGATGGTCGCCGAGGATCCGCTACCGCCTGAGCTGCTTGCTCAGCTGGTCGGGATATCGACCGACGCGGTCGTGCAGACCTGCGACACGTTGGCTGCCGAGTACGAGGCCGACGGGCGGGGTTTCGTGCTGGCCCGGGTGGCGGGCGGTTACCGCTATCAGACGGCCAACGAGCAGGCTCCTTATGTCGAACGGTTCGTGCTCGACGGGCAGTCGTCGCGCTTGTCGGCGGCTGCGCTCGAGACTTTGGCGGTCGTGGCCTACAAACAGCCGGTGTCTCGAAACCAGATCGCGTCGATCCGTGGCGTGAACGTTGATGGAGTGATGCGCACTCTGCAACAGCGTGGTTATGTCGACGAGGTGGCCCGAGATCCCGGACCCGGTCAGGCCGTGCTGTACGGCACGACCCCGACGTTCTTGGAGCGCTTGGGCCTCGATTCAGTCGGTGACCTTCCTCCTCTGGGTGAGTTTTTCCCTGGGGCCGACGTCGTCGAAGCACTTGAGCATGGCCTTCGCATGACGCCCGATAGCGACGACGAAGCCCCCGAACCCGAGCCCGAATTGTGATCGAGGACGGCGAACGCCTCCAGAAGGTTCTGGCCCGGGCCGGATTCGGGAGCCGTCGAATTTGCGAAGACTTGATTGCCGAAGGGCGGGTGACCGTCAACGGCGAGGTCGCGGTTCTGGGTCGACGGGTCGACCCAGAAACGGCGGTGGTGGCGGTCGACGGAGCTCCAACCGCGGTGCGAGCCGATTTGGTTTACTACTTGCTGAACAAGCCGACCGGCGTTATCACCACCGCTGACGACCCTCAAGGGCGCCCCACGGTTGTGCAGATGGTTCCCGACGAACCCCGCGTGTTCTCGGTTGGTCGCCTCGATGCCGATACCGAGGGCCTTTTGATTTTGACCAACGACGGTCAACTTACTCATCGACTCACCCACCCGAGTTTTGGGATCGAGAAGGAGTACTTGGCCCACGTTCGCGGCGAACCGTCACGGGCCGCGCTGCGCAAGTTGCGTGACGGCGTCGAACTCGAAGACGGCCCTACGGCTCGAGCGAGGGCCACCGCGGTCTCGCCCAACCTGATTAGGTTGACTATTCACGAGGGTCGCAATCGCCAGGTACGCCGCATGTGCGAAGCGATCGGCCATCCCGTCGAGCGTCTGGTACGAACCAGAATCGGCCCGTTAGCCGACCGCAAGATCAAGCCGGGGGAGTGGCGCGAGCTCAAACGCGACGAAGTCAGAAGCCTCGAGGTTGCGGTGGGCGGACAGAAACCTGGCGACTGAATCCCATCGCGCCGGTATCCTCCGTTCTCGTGACTGAACCTCGCCGCGCTGTCGTTGTCGGAGTCGGACTGATCGGCGGTTCGGTTGGGCTTGCTTTGCGCAACCTTGGTTGGTCGGTGGTGGGTATCGATGATGATGCTCAACGTCTGGACGCCGCAGTGGCGGTTGGCGCCATCGACGAGTCGGTCAAGCTCGACGAGCTCGGGCCGTGTGATCTGGGCATTGTGGCTACGCCGGTCGATGCCGTGCCAGGTATCGCCAAGGCCCTTCTCGACTCGGGTGTAGCCGTGGTCACCGATGTCGGGTCGGTCAAAGCACCGATCGTGGCCGCGGTCGACGACACCCGGTTTGTAGGCGGCCATCCGATGGCCGGTAGCGAGCAAGACGGACTCGACGGCGCGTCGGGTGACTTGTTCAGCGGCGCCACTTGGGTGTTGACGCCGACCGAAGGCACCGACGACGCGGCCTTTGCCGAAGTGCGAGAGATCGTCGCCGCAACTGGTGCTCACGTAATCGCCATTTCTCCCCAGCGGCACGACATGTTGGTGGCCGTTGTTTCGCACGTTCCGCACCTGACCGCGGCGACGTTGATGCGCCTGGCCGAGGGGCGAGCGGAGGAACATCGGGCGTTGTTGCGTCTCGCCGCCGGTGGATTTCGTGACATGACGCGAATCGCCGCGGGCCACCCGGCGATTTGGCCGGACATCTGCGCCCAGAACAGTGACGCGATTGTCGAAGTTCTCGACGAGTTGGTCAAGCAACTTGGAGAGGTTCGTGATGCGGTGGCCGAAAGTGATCGCCCTCGTCTGCTCAACCAACTCGAGACGGCCCGCCGGGCCCGCCGGAACTTGCCGACCACCGCCCCGATGCCCGATCACATGACCGAGATGCGGGTACCAGTTCTCGACCGCCAGGGCGAGATCGCGGCGATCGCGGCTCTGGCGGCCGAGCTCGATGTCAATATCTACGACCTCGAGATCGCCCACTCGTCTGAAGGCCCTCGCGGCGTGATCGTGCTGCTGATCGAGACCGCTCTGGCCGAACGTTTGCAGGGCGGTTTGATGGCCACCGGCTACCGACCTTCGATGCGGGCTCTCGATTAGTGCCGCTCGACGACCCACTGGCAATTGCGCCGCTTTCTGCCCCGCCCGATACCACCGTTGCGCTTCCCGGTTCCAAGAGCATCACCAACCGGGCGCTGATCTGCGCGGCGTTGGCTCGCGGCACCAGCCGCCTCACCGGCCTGCTGCTGGCCGACGACACCCGGGCCATGCTCGACGTGTTGCACTCTGCCGGCATCGGTATCGACCTCTCCGAGCAAATTGCCGAGGCAACCATTGCCGGCTGCAACGGCGAACCGGTGGGCGATGGGTCGACGTGGTTTGCCAACCAGTCGGGCACGACCGGACGCTTTGCGGTTCCATTGGCGGCGCTGGCCCGCACCGCGTTGGTCGTCGACGGCGACCCTCAGCTTCGGTCCCGTCCAATGGCCGATCAATTTGTGGCGTTGCGGACGCTCGGCGTAACTGTCGATGCCTTTGAGCGCGAAGGCTATTTGCCAGCTCGGGTCACCGGGCCTATCACCGGTGATCGCGTGGCGCTGCCCGGCGACAGTTCGAGCCAGTTCATTTCTGGTCTGATGATGGCCGGAGCGGTAGGTGGCATGACCATCGAACTCACAACCGAGGCCGTGTCGCGGCCCTACATCGACATGACCGCGGCGGTGATGAAGTCGTTCGGCGCCACCGTCGAAACACTCGACGGCCGGCGGTGGTCGGTTAGCGGTGGATACCGCGGCACCGACTACGCCATCGAACCCGACGCGTCGGCGGCGTCGTACTTCATGGCCGCCGCGGCCATTACTGGTGGCCGGGTGCGCATCGAGGGGCTTGGCTCGGCTTCGATGCAAGGCGACGTCGGGTTTGCGTCGGTGCTCGAGGCGATGGGTTGTCGCATAGAGATGGGGCCCGACTGGCTCGAGGTCTCGGGCCGAGCCAGCCGTGGGGTGGCTGTTGACATGAGCGATATCTCAGATACCGCACCCACGTTGGCGGTAGTGGCCGCGTTGGCCGAGAGTCCCACCAGTGTTTCTGGCATTGGTTTCATCCGCGACAAGGAGAGCGATCGGATCGCCGGGCCGGTAGCGGAGTTGAACCGTTGCGGGGTGCCCGCCCGCGAGGTCGACGACGGATTCGTTATCGAACCCCACGGTCGTCCTGGTGCGGCGGTTTTCGAAACCTACGACGACCATCGCATGGCCATGTCGCTGTCGCTCATCGGCCTCGTCACCCCCGGCGTAGCGATCCGGAACCCGGCCTGCGTGAACAAGACATTTCCCGATTATTTCTCGGCATTGGATCAGCTCCGCTGAGCGGGCAGGATGTTGGCTATGCGTGTGATTGCGATCGACGGCCCAGCTGGTTCTGGCAAGTCCACCGTGGCCAAGGCGTTGGCCGCCGAACTCGGGCTCAAGTACCTCGACACGGGCGCTATGTATCGCGCCGTGGCCTTCGCCGTGTTGCGTCGAGCCGGCGATCCCGAAGATGTCGAGACGACCGCGGCGGTGGCGCAAACAATCGAACTCGACGTCGGCCGTACCGAAGTGATAGTTGATGGCGTCGACGCCACTATCGAGATTCGGGGGCCCGAGGTTTCACGGGCCGTAAGCGTTGTGGCCGCCAATCCCGAAGTACGACGCGAACTGGTTTCTCGCCAACGAGAATGGGCCCGAGTCCGGGGCGGAGGGGTGCTCGAGGGTCGAGACATCGGCACGGTCGTCTTTCCCGATGCCGAGCTGAAGGTTTACCTAACCGCCGATCACGCCGAACGGGCTCGTCGACGGGCCAAAGAGGTAACCGACCTCGACTACGAATCGGTGGCGGCCGACATTGCTCGCCGCGACACGGTCGACACATCTCGATCCGTCGACCCGCTGACCGAGGCCGCCGACGCCGTTGTGATCGACACAACTGGCCTGACAATCGACGAAGTTGTCGCCAGCATCACTTCGCTACTGGACGAAGTACCAGCATGAACACCGAGAACCGCTACGGCGGCCAGGACGGCGATGCCGACTCTCGTAGCCGCCAATCATTGCTGGGTCGAGTCCTCTACCGGGTGTTGTGGAGCGTGATCTTCGCCGCCATCAAGTTTCTCTTCCGGCTTCGCGTCGATGGCAAGGAGAACCTCCCCGACGGTCCCTTCATTCTGTCGGGGGTTCATCGCTCGTTCATCGACACCCCGATCATTGGGATGGTCACCTCGCGACGTATGAGGTTCATGGGTAAGGAAAGCCTCTGGAAGTCAAAGCTGCTTGGCACGTTCTTGTCGGTGATGGGCGGGTTCCCGGTTGAGCGGGGCTCGGCCGACCGAACCGCGCTGAGAGCCGCGGAGGACGTGTTGTCGCTGGGCGAGCCGCTGGTGATGTTCCCCGAAGGCACGAGACAAGAAGGGCCGCGACTTCGCCGCGAGCAAGTGCTCGACGGGCCCTCGTTTGTTGCAGCCCGCTCTGGCGTCCCGATCGTTCCGGTGGGTATCGGGGGCAGTGCACGAGCCCTACCCCTCGGCGCCAAATTGCCCCGCCCAATCAAGATTGTTGCCGTGATCGGCGATCCGATTTATCCGCCGCCACGTGGCGAAGGTCGAGTACCGAGGCGAGTGGTGAAAGAACTCAGCGATCAGATTTTTCGTGACCTTGGGGACCTCTACGTCGAGGCCCGGGTGCTCGCCGGCGATGAGCCGAGTCCCGAGCTCGGCTAGTCGCCCTCGAGAACATACGGCAGCCCGGCCGCGTGGGAGAGGCCCACGTCGACGATGGCTCGGCCCCTCAGCGCCCGGCGACCCAACAACATTCGATAACCCATCGACTCTCGGCGTGTGAGAGTGAACTGCACGGTCCAACGGCGATCGCCGATCGATATCGCCGAGGAGATAACCGGCCGAAGCTCGCTTTGGCCGTTGGAGGAGCGAACTCGTCTTTCGTCGATTAGCGGGGCCTCAACCAACGACGAGTCCAGAGACGATCGTTGATGAGGACGCAGCACGAACCGAACCCATGGGTCGCCGTCGCGTTCGAATCGTTCGAGCAGAGGTGCATGCAGAGCCGAAGTGGCGGCCCCCGAGTCGATCTTGGCGCGGACGGGGATCGAGCTGTCGAGCCCGCTGAGAACGACCCACTCGCGCCACCCGACGACGAGGGGGGAGCGACGTCGCTTGGAAGTCACTGAGCGCCGGGGTTGGTGAGAGATACCAATACATCGGATGCATCGATATTTCGATCATCAAGGCCTGCGCTACTCGAACCACCAAGGGTGAGGGCCGCCGCGACCTCGATCGCGCCAAGCAGTTCGCGCAGATCGCGGGGCGGGGGGAAGTACTCGTCTTCTTCGGTGACAACCACTTCTTCGACGCCGTTGGTCGGGGCCAAACGTTCGATGACGCTTCGAACCAGATCTTCGGGAGCCGATGCGCCGGCGGTAAGACCGACTACGCCGCTGAGGGCCTCGGGGAGTTCGTCGGCGGCATTGATACGAAAAACCTGAGGGCACCCGGCTTCTTGAGCGAGCCCGGCCAAAGCGTTGGTGTTGGACGAATTGGCCGAGCCGATAACGACCATTGCGTCGCATCGAGGCGCGATTTGCATGAGTGCCGACTGTCGGTTTGTGGTGGCGAAACAGAGGTCCGAACGTCCCGGCTCCCAGAGCTGGGGGTATCGCACCCGGGTGGCGTCCAAGACCCCAGACCACTCGCGATGAGAGAGGGTGGTTTGGGCCAACACCGCGATCGGGCCGTCGAACTCGGGGAGGTCGGCAACATCGGCGGGCGTTTCGACGCGATGGATAGCTTCGGGGGCTACCGCCATCGTGCCTACCGCTTCTTCGTGGCCCTCGTGCCCAACGTAGACAATGTGGTAACCCTTGTCGGCACGAGTCTTGACCTCGTGGTGAACCTTGGTGACCAGCGGACACACCGCATCGACGACGTAGCCGCCCCGCTCACGCGCCGCGGCGACAACTTCGGGAGCCGAGCCATGCGCCGACAACATGATCGGACGTCCCTGCGGAATCTCGGCTATGTCGTCGACAAAAACCACGCCGAGCTCTTCGAACCGTCTGACTACGAGCTGGTTGTGCACGATCTCGTGGTAGCAGTAGACGGGGGGCTCGAAGGCCCGCACCATCCAGGCCAGGGCTTTGATGGCCATCTCGACTCCGGCGCAAAATCCCCGCGGTGCAGCCAACAACACTCTCTCGACACCGATTGTCGGCCCAGAATCAGGTAACGAGTCGTGAGTCACAAGTCGAGGCTAACGAATGGGTGGAGACCCGGCTTGATGTTGCTAGCATTTTCAGTCGTTCTTGCTCGTCGCCGACGAGTTTGTCCAGGAGTCTCCCGATGTCGAAAATATGCCAGGTCACCGGCAAGAAGCCCCACTTTGGCAAGCAGCTGTCGCACTCGCACCGCCGCTCCAGCCGACGTTGGGATCCCAACGTTCAAAAGAAGCGTTTTTACCTCGATAGCGAACGTCGTTGGATCACCCTCAACGTGTCCACCAAGGGCATCAAGACCATCGATAAACGCGGCATCGAGAGCGTCGTCGCCGACATGCGCCGTGCCGGCCAGAAGATCTGAGGTCTGCCATGTCAAGCGATAAGCGTCCCATCATCAAACTTCGTTCCACGGCTGGCACTGGCTACACGTATGTGACCACCAAGAACAAGGCCAACACCCGCGAGCGCATCGAGATCAAAAAGTACGATCCGGTCATTCGCGAGCACGTGATCTTCAAAGAAGAGCGCTGAACTAACGCCTCCGGGGCGTGGCACCTATGGCCTCCTTAGCCGGATCAGTCGAGCGTCCAATTGCGATGTTCGACTCGGGTTTCGGTGGCCTCACCGTCGCCCGGGCCGTTATAGATCTTCTTCCTGGCGAAGATCTTGTCTATTTCGGCGATACTGGTCGCTACCCGTACGGGCCGCGCCCGCACGACGAGGTCCGCCGGTTTGCTCACCAGATCACCCGCTGGCTGATCGACGAGTACGACCCAAAGCTGCTGGTAGTTGCGTGCAACACCGCCGCCGCGGTGACGCTCGAAGAGCTCCAAGCAAACGTGAACATTCCCGTGATTGGGGTCCTCGACCCGGGCTTGAGCGCCGCCGCCAAGGTCACGACCACCGGCCGACTGGGCGTCATCGGCACGGTCGGCACTATTGCCAGCGGCGCCTATCAGCAAGCCGTGAGTTCCTTGGCTCCCCACGTCGAACTGACGTGCGCCGCTTGCCCAGGGTTTGTCGAGTTCGTCGAGCGGGGCGAGATTGCGTCAGACCAGGTGCACGTGTTGGCTCAACGACTTCTGGCGCCTCTGGTCGACGCCAAGATCGACACGTTGCTGCTTGGCTGCACTCACTACCCCTTCTTGGCCCGTACGATCGGTGACGTGATGGGTCGCGACGTGGTCTTGGTTTCGTCAGCCGACGAAACCGCTTTCGCGCTCAGCCACACGCTCGAGTCGTTGTCTCGGCGGCGAAACGACAATCATCAGGGCCGGCACACGTTTGTGTCGAGTGGCGATGCCGGATCGTTCGCGGCTCTGGGACGGCAGCTTCTCGGGCCCGAACTCGACGCAGTCCAAACCATCAGGTGGGATCAGCAATGAGTTTCACCGTCACCGTTTTGGGCTCCTCTGGTTCGTATGCGTCGCCCGACAACCCGTGCACGGGGTATTTGTTGCGGTCGCCTGGGGCCAACGTCTTGCTCGACTGTGGGCCTGGCACCGTTGGCCCGTTGCAGCAGGCGATCGACTTCCGCGATCTCACCGCGATTGTTATCAGCCATTGTCACCCCGACCATTGGCTCGAACTGCCCGTCCTGCGAAACGTTTTCAAGTACTTCGAGCCCGGTGACAACGTTGCGGTTTACGGCACCGCCGAGACCGAACAGATGAATGCCGCCGTCACCATTGCACCGACGGCTGGTCCGTTCTCGTGGCAAACAATCGATCCGGCTTCGCGGTTGACCATCGGAGATCAGTCGTGGAGCTTTGCGCTCACCGATCATCCAGTCGAAACGTTGGCCAGCCGCGTCGATGTCGGCGACCGCAGTTTCGTCTTTACGTCCGACACCGGCCCGGCGTGGGACTTTGCCGACATCGGGCCCGGCATCAACCTTGCCCTTGCCGATGCCAGCCATCTTCGCGAGTACGAGAACCAAAACATCCCTCACATGAGCGCTCGCCAAGCAGGCGAACGCGCCCGCGCCGGCGGCGTCGACCGCCTGGTGATTACCCACTTAGTGCCGGGTTCTGACCCCGAAGCGCACCGCGCCGAGGCCCAGGACGCCTACGGTGGCCCCGTCGATGTGGCCCTGCCGGGTTGCGTCTTCGAGATCTGACCACTCGACCAACGGAGTTTCCGTGTCCTCACGTTACGACGGCCGCCAGGCCGACGACCTACGCCCCTTCTCGTTCGAGCGAGACTTCACCAATATGACCATGGGCTCGGCTCTGGTGACCTTTGGAGAGACCAGGGTGCTTTGCACCGCATCGGTAGAAGATGACGTTCCCCGCTGGATGAAAGGGAAGGGCGAAGGTTGGGTCACTGCGGAGTACTCGATGCTTCCCGGGTCCTCACCCGAACGAGTTCGGCGCGAACGTAACGGGGCCAAGGGCCGCACCCAGGAGATCGAGCGCCTCATCGGACGCTCGTTGCGCGCTGTGACCGACATGGTGGCCCTCGGCGAGCATTCGATTCGTCTCGACTGCGACGTGCTACAGGCCGACGGCGGAACCCGGACCGCGTCAATTTGTGGCGCCTACATTGCCTTGCACGACGCATGCACCCGGCTCGTGCAAGGGGGCGCAATCGGCGCCAACCCGCTCACTACCGAGTGTGCGGCAATCTCTGTCGGCATCGTCGATGGCCAGCCGGTGCTAGACCTGCCATACCCCGAAGACTCCACCGCCGATGTCGATTTCAACGTCATCATGGATGGCCACGGTCAACTTATCGAGGTTCAAGGCACGGCCGAAGGGGCCACGTTCTCTCGCGCCGAACTCGACCAGCTTCTTGACCTGGCCGAGGGCGGCATTGCGACGATCACCGCAGCGCAGCAGGCGATATTGGCCGATGCGCCGTCGCCGCGTAGCCCCGGTCGATAGTGGCCGAAATCGACACGTCGCAACTTCCTCGGCTGGTTTGTGCCAGCGCCAACCCCGACAAAGTCGCGGAGATCGCCGCGGTGCTCGACGGCCTCGTCGACTTGGCGCCCAGGCCTGATGGTCTTGCCGACGTCGTCGAAAACGCAGCCGACCTCGAAGGCAACGCTCGGCTCAAGGCCCGGGCGGTGTGTGCAGCGGCCGGAACTGCGGCGGTGAGCGACGACACCGGCCTCGAGGTTGATGCTCTGGGCGGGGCTCCCGGCGTGCACAGTGCCCGCTACGCCGGCGACAACGCGACCTACAACGACAACGTCGTCAAGCTCTTGGCCGAACTCGACCGAGTAGGCGCGTGCACACCGGCGCACCGCACGGCGCGGTTTCGCACTGCGGTGATGGTTGTGTGGCCCGATGGCCAAGAACTGCTCGTCGAGGGTGTGGTCGAAGGAACAATCACGGCCGCTCCTTCCGGCGACGGCGGATTTGGCTACGACCCGGTCTTTGCTCCCGACGAGGCGGGTGGCCGTACTTTTGCCGAGATGGGCGACGACAAACACGCCATAAGCCACCGCGGGCGAGCCTTTAGGGCTCTGGCCGAGGCACTGGCCGAACGGTCGTGACCCAGAACCGACAACGTGGCTGGGCCTTGGCCGCCCTCGGAATGCTGCTGGTCTCCACCGATTCGCTCTTCATTCGGCTGTCCGAACTCGACGGTTGGACGGTCGCGTTCTTGGTATCGGCGTTCTCGCTGCCGGTGCAGCTGATCGCTCAGCGAGCGTTCGAGAGGGGCCGACCGCTGACCCATTTCCGCCGTTTCCCGCAGGGCCTGCTGACCGTCGGCCTGCTGTCGGGCATCAGTCAAATCTGTTTCGTGACCGCCGTGACCCGCTCGACGATCGCCAACGTCGTCGTCATCGTTGCCGCCTCGCCGATCGTCGCCGCGGTCGTGGCCCGGCTGTTCTTCAACGAAGGCACCAGTCGTCGAATGTGGACCGCCATTTTGGTCACCGTGGCCGGCGTTGTGATCGTGGTGAGCGGGTCGGTCGGCGAACCGAACCTCATCGGCGACCTACTGGCGATGGCCGCGGTGATCTGCTTCTCGATCAACATGAACGTCTGGCGCCGCTACAGCCACCAAAGCCGTTTCGTGGGACTGTCGATCGCCGCCTCCGTCACCCTTGTCTTATCGGCCGCCTTCGCCGCACCGTTCGGACTGCCGCTGCGCGCCTACCTGGCCTGCGCGGCCATGGGACTCGTGTTCAACCCTCTCGGGCGCCTGTGCCACACGTCAGCGCCTCGCTACGCCCCGGCGGCCGAAGTTGCGTTGTTCACCCCAGTCGAAACCTTCGCCGCAACCTTGTGGGCGTGGCTGGCGTTCCAAGAGCAACCAGCAACCCTCACGTTCCTCGGAGGCACGGTGGTAATCCTCGGCGTCCTCTACGGCACTATGGGACGGGCCAAGGCGCCGGTGTTGGCCCGTCGTCAGTAGCCGCTG
>CAZDEB010000024.1:0-25960 GCA_964504305.1 uncultured Candidatus Nemicrothrix sp.
GTCATACGAGTCGCCCTTGGATCCAACTGAGGCGACGACGCCGTTGTCGGCGAGCCGCTGGGAATACCGAATGCTGAGATATTGAACGCCCATATCGCTGTGATGCACGAGCTGGGACAGGTCAGCGCCGGCTCGGCGGCGGTTGAACACCGCCATATCCAACGCATCGATTGCGAGGTCCGAGCGCAGCGACGTCGAGGCCTGCCAGCCCACCACGAACCGGGAGAACGCATCAATGATGAACGCGACGTACACCCATCCGGCGTGGGTTTTGACGTAGGTGAGATCGGCCAACCACAGCCGGTTCGGGGCCTCCGCGGTGAAGTCCCGATCAACAAGATCGGCCGGCCGCTCAGCACCGTTGTCGGTGATCGTGGTGCGCACCCAGGATCGGCCCCGCCGCACGCCGGACAGGCCCATGTCCTTCATGAGCCGTTCGACGGTGCAGCGAGCGACGCGGATGCCATCGACGTTGTTGAGGTGATCCCACATCTTGTCGCCGCCATAGGCGACGAAGTTCTCGTCATACACCCGCTGGATCACCGGGCGGAGTTCCGCGTCGCGAACCGCACGCTTCGACGGCGGCCGGTTCCGAGCGGCGTGATAGGTCGAGGGGGCGATGCCAAGCAGCTTGGCGATCGGCTCGATTCCCCAACGCAGCTGCCCGCTGCGCCGATCCTTGTGCACATCAATGAACCGGATCACTTCTTCGACTGGCGGTCGAGCTCCGCCCCGAAGAAAGCCGAAGCCGCCTTCAAGATGTCGTTGGCCCGGCGCAGCTCCGCGTTCTCACGCTTCAACCGTTTCAGCTCAGCTAGGTCATCGCTCGTCGGCCCTGACCGTCGGCCGCCATCGATCTCGGCCCGGCGAACCCACTTGCGCACCGTCTCCGGCGTCGGCCCGAGTTTCTCCGCGACCGAACTGATTGCTTCCCACAGCGAGCCGTACTCGTGCTGGTGCTCGAGCACCATCCGGACCGCTCGCTCGCGCATCTCTGCCGGGTAACGCCCCGGCCTCTTCTGATCTGACATAGCTCCATCCTTCTCAAGGATCGGAGCCTCCACCAGACCCGGGGCGATTCAGATCGTAGGCCGCGGCGGACCCGCCGCGAGGACATGACCCGGTTAGATTCGTCAGCGGTGGCCCAATGCCGGCGTTCTCGATAGGACAGAATCGGCGCGGCGCAAGTCGAGCGGCCGAGTTAACACAAGCCTTGCCGACTCGAACGCGTCTGCGCTCAGCACGAACAGTGACGAAGGTTGTCTTCTGCGTTCCACAAAGAACGACACTTGACGATCGGTCTCGCGCAGAAAACCGTCGCAGGCCACCCGAGATCACGCCGCGTCGAGTCGAACTAAGCGGGGCCCACCACAACCCGGCCGCAAGGTGCCGCACGATTTGGATTGCGTACCGTCTTCCTCACAGGAAGGCTTCGATTATTGACGGAGGCACCCTGACGTTCAAAAAGCCGGCGCCTCCGATCGACCTGGGTGGATGGGAGCAACCGATCCGTCCGCGGTTCGGCTTCCTTGCCGACCTCGAAGAATCCGACAGATCACGCTTCACTGTTGCTCGACTGTGCTCCAATGGACGCATGAGCGGCGGTCGTGCGGGAGGCGAGATTGAGCTGCGTCTCTGCGCTTCCTATTTGGCCGTCTTGGACTGCGACCGCATCGCGGATGTTGTATTTTCGGTCATCGACTCGACCAAAGGTTGATGACCGTGGTTGATGCGCCGAGAAAGGACGAATGGGACGTCGAATCCGACTCTGAAGCAAAGACGGCCCTTTTCGTTGCAGTTGGGGACGCAATGAGAGCAGCAGCGAGACATGGGATTCGCACTGTCATCGTTGGCGAGGACCCTGATGAAAACGATGTCGAAGACGTTGTGGTCCAAGCCTTCCATGAACTCTGGCGCAAGGACCTAGAGGGGGTGACGTCGGTTGTTGGTCTTGCTCGCAGAATCGCGAAGATGAGGGGGATAGATCGCGGCCGCCGAATCTCCCGGGAGCACAAACGGGATGCAGCCGTGGTCCACGACGTCAATCGGCTCCAAGGGGGCGATGATCTCACCGAGGCGGAGCATGCCGCCATTTTGGTGACCGTTCAGCGCTGCAAGGAGGAAGATCTCAACGATGGTCAGCGAGCCGCGATCGCCGCGACCATGGAGGGCACCGACGAGGGCAGGATCTCGCTTCAGGATCACGCCACGGCCCTGGGGAAGACCTATGAAGCATGTCGTACGATGCGAATCCGCGGTTTGAACAATCTCATTGAATGCGTCAAACGGCTTCTCGGCTTCGGGGGTGAGTCATGAGTGATGATTCTGAGCCAACGAACATCGATGATCTGATCGAGCAGCAACTCATGTTCCTAAGGGAAGGCGGACCTCAGCCAGACACCGATCTCCAAGGGATAGAGGATGCCCAGGCGCTCCTCAGAGTTATCGACGCGCTCGTCGATTCATCACCCCCATCGCCACCGCTCGCCCAAGATCCGGTCGCGATTCGCCTCGGTCTCGTCGCCGCGCCAACTGGTGCACCGATCATCGGCGGGCCCGCCGATCCAATCGCGTCTTCGATTCGGGAGATCCAGCACCGATTCAGCGTCGACGTTGCCCCTGCCTCGACCGATGGAACCTCCTTCGAGCGGCGCCTCGAATGCCACTCGATTGTGGAGAACATCCTCGTTGTCGTTGCTCCCGCGAAAGCGAGCAGTCCGGCCATCGCAGTTCACGCCCGAGGTGCGTTTGCCCTGGCGCAGGACCTATCCGCGGTTGTCTACACCGACGCAACAGCGACCGAGGCAACGGTCATGACGTACACAGATTGTCACCAGCGCCTTGAACCCGCATCGGGCTGGCGGGTTGGCGCCAGCGATGCTGAGCCAGAGTCGCTGCTGCTTGCTCTCTCTCGATACCTGGAGCGATCCGACCCGAGGTGGGAAGACGTTCGATCGCTTGACGCGTCGGGAACCCTCAGCGGGATGGAGCTTGACGCAGCAGCGGCGGTCCGACGGGTGCTGGACGCGTTGGCTACCACGAAGCCCCGGCTCGACCACAAAAAGCTGGCCAGGGATCGCGTCGGCGAGGTCGAGGACGAAGTGTTCATCGGTTGGGCACGCGACGTGCAACGCGGGAGCCTCGATGCGACAGCGCTGACCGAGCTTATTCGTGCCCGCGTTGGAGATCGATCATGATTCTCAGCGTCGAACTCAGAAACTGGCGGGCTTATAGCGACTCAGTAATCGACCTCAGCTCCCCGGTGGTCTTCTTCGTGGCTCCGAACGGTGTTGGAAAATCTTCCCTGGTCGAAGCTGTTCGATGGTGCCTGCTAGGCGAACCCAGTGCACGGAAGGTGAGCTCAGCCGTTCGAAAGGGGGCATCGCTCGCTCAGGTGACCGTTGAACTCGACCTTGGCGAGGCTGTCGGGGAGTTGCAGGTAACGAGAACGCTCACGTCGGCGGGAAAGACCACATTTCGTACGTCGAACGATCTCAACGAAGAGGCCTATTTGGACCTACTTTCTGAAGCCTGGTCTGCTGACAAAGGTCTGATCGACCGTCTCATGTTCACCGATCCGCATCTAGCGCCGACTAAGTCAGCTTTCCCGGTTCGAGACCATCTTGCGGCGACCCTCGGCGTCACGCCTCTCCTCGACACGGCCCGTCAGCTCGATCAAAACCGGAAGGAGCTATCGGAGTCGGTCGCGTCTCTGCGAACGCACGCGGAAACGATCAGCTCAAAGCTTGACGAAGCCGTGGCGGCCGCCTCCACGCATGAGGCAGACCTGGAAACAGTCCGCGCCCAACGACAAGATCTCGCAGGAGAACTCCGAGCCGCCACTACCGCAGCCGAAGTTGCCTCAGCTTGGGTCCGATACCGGGAACAGGCGACCGCGTACAACAATGCTGCGGAGACCATCGCTGCAGAGTTGGGCTCGTTCCTATCCATCAGCGTTGAAGACCCTGCGCAAAGCATCGCCGCCGCCAAATCCGAAACCACGAGCAACCTCAACTCCGTCCGAGAAGCCTCTGTCGAACGAGACCTTCACAAAGCGCGCTCTGCGACGGCAGCGGAGCTACTAGTTGCCGCGACCGATGCATGTCCGACCTGCTTGCGCCCTCTATCAGATCACGAACGAGTAGCCGCCCTCACCGAACACGACGCCACCACGACCAACGCAGACAACGACACCGATGCTGCTATCGCCTTGATCGCCGAGGCAAACCAGCGCCTCGAGCTGCTGGGTTCATTCACTGCTCGGCTCGCAGAGCTACCAAGGCCATCGATCCCGACGCTCGAGGACCCTGGCCCCTCAGCCGCTGAGCGTGTTGACGAACTTCGGCTCGCCGATGTCGCGTTGGCCGAACAGGCCGGAGCGCTCACGGCGGTCATCGCAGCCGAGCGGAACCAGGTCCAAAGCCACAAAGACCTAGACCTCAAGAAGCTCGAACTTCAACAAGCCTCACACGAAGAGCAGCTGCTCATCACAACCATCGATGTCCTAAACGGCCTCGCTGACAAGACGCTCAGCGACCGCCTCGACCCCCTGATCACGGAGTTGTCACACCGCTGGAAGCTGCTCTTCGGCTCAGACGGACTTGCCCTTGAACCCAACGGCGATCTGATCGTACGAGGTCAGGACGGTGACCTGCAGATCGCCGATCTCAGCGGCGGCGAACGAGCCACCGCGGTCCTGATCGCTCGACTCCTCATCTCAGCCTCCACGACCCGAGTGCCGACCGTGTGGTTCGATGAACCGCTCGAGCACCTCGACCCACGCCGCCGCGCCGCCGTGGCACGCACGTTGGTCCGAGCCGGACAAACCAAGACCGTTCGCCAACTGATCATCACAACCTACGAAGAGCGGATCGCCCGGCAGCTCGCTGCAGCAGACCCCGAGAACGTCCGGGTCGTGTATGCCGACGGGGGCGTCCAACATTAGTTCCGAGAAATTCTTCGAATCGATGTTGCATTCCGACTCCCCGCTTCGACAACAGGGTGGAGGGCATCGCAATCGCATGCTCCAACAAACCATCTGAACTCGTCGCAGCACGAACAGGTGGGCAACACCTGGAGGCGACCTATGCCGGCAGACACCACCACGCACATCACCAATACGGATCTCAAGGCATTCGCCGACAAGCGCATCAACCTCAAGATCGACGAGATCAAGGCTGGACGTGATCGCGTCCGGCATCTCCGAGAACGGCTTGAGAAACACATTGCGGACAACCCCGGCTACTCCCTCACAAAGATGCTCCATGCCGGAAGCCTCGCGAAGGGAACAGGTCTGGCGGACCTCAACGACATGGACGTCGCCGTGTATGTCTCAGCCGAGGATGTCGGCAGCAACGATCTCGTTCTGTGGATGACCGACCGGCTGCGTGAAGTCTATGGAGCGACTATCCCTCCGGAAGCCATCACAGCGGGAACACACTGCCCGTCAATCCGTTTCGCTTCGAGATTCTGCATCGATGTCGTTCCGGTTCTCGATGAAGGCGATGGTGACGGAAAGGGCTATCTGGTGTCGAAGTACACCGGCGAGCGTTTGCTGACCAGCATTCCGATGCACTTGGACTTCATTCGAAGCCGGAAATCCGACCACCCACAGAATCTTGCCCAGATCGTTCGGTATGTGAAGTGGTGGGCACGCCAGCACAAACGGGCCGACGGAACCTTCAAGTTCAAGTCATTCATGGCCGAACTCATCATCGCCCACCTCGCCGACACTGGGATGGACTTCAGCGACCACACCGAGGCGCTCACGAGTGTCTTCGAGTACATCGTCGACAGCGGCCTGGCCGAACGCGTCAGCTTCACCGACTACTACCCGGCCTCGAAGTTGCCCGGTCCCAGCGGCGCTGCGATCGAGATCTTCGACCCAGTTAACCCAGACAACAACGTCGCCAATCACTACACGAACCACGACCGCGAACGCATCGTCGCCGCCGCCGAGTCGGCACTCGACGCCATCACCGAAGCCAACTTCGCCACAACCAAAGCCCAAGCCGTCGCTTGCTGGCAGATCGTGCTCGGCACGACCTTCAAGGGCTGATCGAAGATGAGCACCACCACACACAGCACCTCCTTCACCATCACGCACGCCAGGCAGGTCACCTCCAAAGTGAAGACCGACCTGAAGCTTCTCCAACGGGCCTACGGCGAGCCAACCGACACGAGGATCGAAGCCTTCGGGGAAGAAGCCGCCCAGCTCCTCAACGGCGGCTACCTCGACACAGTGACCTATGGATTCCGCAAGAACGGAGATTGGATCCTCGCTCTCAGATACACGGCGCAGACCGACGGACTCCTCTCTGCCGATGATCGAGCCGGGGGCATTCCAAGAGGGGTCGACATTGCCAGCGCCGGCTTCTACTCGTTTCTGACCAAGACGTCAGCATGGTGGAGTCTGGATACCTCGGTGCAAGAGAGGATCGAGAACGCACTTCCCGTCAACCGCACTGCAGGCACCGAACCCGGAGTCACGGGTGGCTATTGGTCTTCTGACCGCTCATACGCCTCGAACGGAAACGGCGTATCACGAGGGACGTTCAAGAAGCTATGAACGCTGACCTCTTCGACGAAGAAATTGAGCTTCCGAACCGGCAAGCGCAAGAACGCCTTGACGGACTCGTCGGGCTCGATGACATCAAACAACGCATCTACACCAACGCTTCGGTGCTCCTCGACCCTGACGCGCTCAAGGCTTGGTCCAACACTCACCATGGAACAGTCTTGCCAGCGGTCGACGCATTCGCCAAGCGAACACCGCTGTTCATATTTGCGGGTGACGTTGGCACCGGAAAGACAACGCTGGCCGAGAGCTTCGGGCAGCAAGTCGCAAAGGCCCGAAACATCGACATCTCCGTGCTCCGCCTCAGCCTGCGATCCCGCGGCAGCGGAGCGGTAGGGGAGATGACGCGGCTACTGGGCGAGGCGTTCGACGAAGTCGTGCACCGCGGGCGTCTACTGAAATCGGGCGACGCGTTGATCGTCGTGATCGATGAAGCTGACGCAATCGCGCAGTCACGCGAGCTCGGCCAAATGCATCACGAGGATCGTGCAGGCGTCAACGCCCTCATCCGCGGAATCGACACGGTCGCCGCCGAGAGCCTTCCGGTCGTCGTCGTGATGTGCACCAATCGACTCGACTCACTCGACCCGGCAGTTCGCCGCCGAGCAGCCGCAGAATTCGAGTTCCATCGACCCAACCAGACGCAACGAGAGCATCTTCTGTGCTCAGCACTCAAGGGCTGCGACATCACCAACGAGGAGATCCAACGGCTTGCCTCGCTCGCGGGAGGCGTCGAACGAGGCTACGGACACACGTACTCCGACCTAGTGAACCGTGTTCTTCCCGCCGCCGTTCTCACCGCCTTTCCCGACCGGAAGCTGACATCGGCGATCGTCACGGAAGCCATCACGAACAACCATCCGACAGCGCCGTTCCAAGAGCGACAAGGTGTCTGACCTCGGAGCAACCTCAACACCGAGCGGTTCGGGGGCCCGGATTACCGGTGACGATGTGCAACATCTCATCGCCTGGTACTGGAGCCTGCGCGCGGTAGCCGATCCGGGTCACATCATCGAAGTGGCGGTTGAGGCGGACGGTGCAGGCAACGTCGACGATGTGACCATCAAATTCGCGGACGGCACGCTGCGCTGCATCCAGGTGAAGGCAACAGTCTCGTCAGGAAACAAAGCGTCGCTCGATTGGCTGCTGGACCGGCCGGCGCCATCCGCGAAAACCAACAATCAGGCGCCATCGCTCTTGAAGAAGCTCCACAACTCATGGATTCTCCTCAAACGTCCGCCCACCGGGATCGAACTAATCACCGGCAAGCCAATGGACGCCGACGATCCAGTGCTCGGCGCGATGAACCGAAACGACAGCATCGGGCCAGCGCTGCGTCGTGCCGAGAGCGGTCACATCGCAACGGCCAGGAAGACCATCGCAGAACACCTCGAATGTGATGAGAGCGAAGCTTGCGACTTCGCAGATGCCCTTTCAATCCTTGTCGGACAAAGCGAGAGCCAGTGGAGGGGAAAGGTCGCTGACGCCGCGATGGGCGCAGGGGTTCGAAGTACCGCATCCGATATCTCAATCGGTCTCGGCTGGATCCGCGAATGGGTCAAGAACACCCGCGATCCCCGCACAGCTGCGCAGATAGCGGCTGAGGTCGAAACGCTGGGCCTCACGCTCGAAGCCCCAAGAACAGTCGTCGTGATCCAGGGCCTCGAGGCTGTCCCGGCCGACGACGCGAAACATGTTCTGGAATGGACGCCTCTATTCCGGGGTGACAGTGCGGTTTCTCGCCGCGGACTTGTCGACCCGACCGGTTGGAATGGCCGCCTCGCTGACGATCTCTCAAATCTTCGACAGAAACTTCACGCCTCGAACGCACAGCGAATTCTTCTCCGAGGAAAGCTACGACTCCCGGCATGGTTCGGCGTCGGCGCAGCCTTGCGCACGGTCGCTGGGTTTCAGGTCGCTATGGAGAATCGCGGCGAACTCTGGATTGCAGAACACAGCGGAGCACAGACCCGTGAAGCGGAGGTACTCAACGATGAGAGCATCGGCGACGGCCCCACTCTCCTCGTCGTCGCCATTTCAACCAACCAGAGCATCGACGTTCGCGAGACCCTGCTAACTCCGGACCATGGCCGGTTCGTCACCGTCGCGATCGACGGCGGACCAAGCCAATCAGCTCTTCGAAACGGCCCTGACGCGCTCGCCGCCGCGATCGCAGTCCGGGAGTGGGTCCGACACAATGCAAGAGCGACCGATATCGACCTGGTCCTGATGGCCCCAGCCCCGTTCGCACTGTTCCTTGGAGCATCGTGGGATCGAATGCCACCCACGACTATCTACGAGGATCTGACTACTGGCTACGAAGCGGCCTTCTCGTTCACGAATCGTGGATGACCATGCAGAAGTCAATGACCGTGGCCAGGTAAGGCCTCTCTCTGAAACGAGTGACAGCCCATATTCGGGTGCGATCGCGGGGTTCGTGGTAGAGCGACACGGCTCGTGGTGTCATCATCCTGTTATGGCAAGTGACCGATTCGACTGCCCTCATTGCGAAGTCGTCGCATCGCTGCGTCACAACTTCATCCGGCATCTAACAGCGACGCATGGGCTCAAACTCGCCGAGGCCGAGCAGTGTGCGAACGATCGGGTAGAACCCGGCAAACGTGGCAGCCACAGTTCGGGTCCGGTGTTCGTGACTCCCGGCCACCGTCGTTCGGTTTCGATGCTTGAAGAGACCGCTGCTGCGATCGAGACGATCTCAACATTTCGCTTGGCGCTCGATGGCAACGATGTTCTTCTTCGTCCGGTCGATGCTGGGCTCACGGTGATCAGCCTGGATGTCGGGCGCTGTCGTTCGATGATCTCAGTTGGTGCAGCAGGTGGGGGAGGGGCGTTGACATCGCTTCCACCATCATCGGAGCGGACTGCCTCGATGGTCAGCGCGTATGAGGACAAGCGAGACCACCTGGAGCGTGGATCGGGAGAGGAACTGTTCTCACTGGGCCTGATCGCTGCCGCGCTCGCCAACGACCTCCGGCTGCCTGGTACGCCCTGGTTCTTCGTCGCTCACGAGTGGCGCGTTCACCTTTCGAACGGTTCAACCGGCAAGATCGATCTGCTCGGGTTCGATCCGACGACGCGGCGCCTCGTCGTCGCCGAGCTCAAGGCATCGGTGGCTGCCGCGCTGAAACCCGACGCGAATGGCTGGGATGCAGCGAGGCAGGCGGACGAGTACGCGGACGCGATCTGGCATGGCCGCAGCGAGCTGTACCCGTTCTTCGATCGGTTGATTGCCGCGCAGGCCGCTTTGTACGCGCCTGATGCGCAGGTTGCTTCGATCGATACATCGTTGCGGCCAACCACGACGGTCTGGTGGCCCGATGCCGCCGGCGATCATACCCCGGCCTGGCCCGCGTGGAACGCGACTGAGCTGGCCGTCAAAACTGACTCACTACGGACGGCCCGGTATCGACGTCAGCAGTCGCGGTGGCGCGAGTTGGAGCGAGGAGTGCACCCGGGCGAGCACCCGAAGGTTGTGGGCCGGTTGATTGGCAGCATGTTCGCTTCGGCCTCGGTCGAGGCAGACCGTCGGCTGAACTTCATCGACGATGCCAGCTATCAGCATGCCGAGCGACGGGCCCATGAGGTCGCAGACGAGGGCGGCTCCCTCGACGCGAAACGGCTGTTTGGCAACTTGTTGTCGTCGATGCCGATGTGTTTCAACCTTTTCGGTGCCATAGGCACCGCCCCACGATTTGTCGACCTCGTGCGAGCTGTCTTCGACGACGAGGCAGCTGAGGTCGGAGATGTGGTCTGCGAAGCGCCGTCACCGCCGGCGTGGAGCGACCGAACCGCGTTCGACGCACAGATCGCCTACAGCACCCGCAGCGGCGGTCGTGGATTTCTGGCGATTGAAACTAAGTACACCGAACCATTCACACAAAGCCGCTACAACCGGCCCGAGTATCGCCGCCTTACGGAACAAAGCGGATGGTTCAACCATGGTGCTGGCGACGTGCTCGTCGAAGTCGAGACGAACCAGCTGTGGCGCGGCCTGTTGCTAATGAGCGTCGTCGAGGCTCATATCGGAGCGATCGGTCGGTACTTTGTGGTTGCTCCGGGCGACGATTCCGATGCTCGCTCCGCGGTCGATACTGTCCGGTCGTGGCTCGTCGACGACGAGCGATGGCGGTTGGGTTTCGTCGGCCTTGAAGAGATCGTCGCAGCAGCGCGAACCACCACTGATCATCGTCTCAACGATTGGGCCGACAGTTTTGGCGAACGCTACCTGACCCAGTAGCCCCTCCTCCGAAGCTATAAGGGCCAGTTAACTGGTGAGAGCCCATATTCGCCTCGTGAATTCGGCATTCGAGCGGCGTGGCGAGGGATCGCGCCGTGGGAAGGTCAGCTCCGCACCAATGCGCCTGGCGGAGTGCAACGTCACGCGAGATGCGTTAGGGGCAGTTGAGTCCTGCACGCGATCATCTCCGGGGTCAGTTCACGCAATGGCCGCCGCTACCCCCAGCGGTGCTCGTAGGGGTCTGCCCAGACTTTGGTTGATGTTCGGGTTTAGAAAATGTCAGGCCGCTTGAGCGGCGCTTTGGTGGAGTGTTTCATATTCGATCGGGGTGAGCCGGCCGAGTCGTCGTTGTTTGCGGCGGCGGTGGTAGGTGGCCTCGATCCAGACGATGATCGCGAGACGGAGCTCGTCTCGGGTCGCCCAGCGTTGCTGGTTGAGCACGTTCTTTTGCAGCAGCGAAAAGAACGACTCAGCTGCCGCGTTATCGCCGGCCGCGCCGACTCGGCCCATCGACCCGACCATGTGAAGGTCGTTGAGCGTCGACACGAAAGCGCGGGAACGAAATTGCGACCCGCGATCGGTGTGGACAATCACGCCGTCACAGTCGCGCCGTAGTGCGGCGTTGCGGATCGCGGCGACGGCGAGCGCTGAGGTCATCCGATCAGCGATCGAGTAGCCAACGATTCGGTTCGACCACAGATCCTTGAACGTGCAGCGGTAAAGGCGGCCTTCGTCGGTTCGATGTTCGGTGATGTCACCCACCCACCGCTGAATCGCACGCTCAGCGGTGAAGTCCCGGACGATGAGATCGTCGTGCACCGGCGGGCCCGGTTTACGGGCGTAGCCGCGCCGTTTCATGGTCGTCGAGTAGATCTGGTGCTCGCGGCACAACCGGTGGACCCGGTTTTCGGACACGTTCCAGCCTTTACGTTCCAGCTCATCAGAGATGAACGGGTCTGCCGCGCGTGAAGGGGACACGGGTTGTTCAGGCGGCGAGTGCCGTCTGAGGGGTCATGATTGTCTCGTATTCGATTGGGGTCAAGCGGTCGAGGCGGGCTTGGCGTCGACGGCGGTGGTAGGTGCGTTCGATCCAGGTCACGATCTCGATGCGGAGCTCGTCTCGGGTCGCCCAGTGGCGGCGGTTGAGCACGTTCTTTTGCAGTAGCGAGAAGAACGATTCCATGGCGGCGTTGTCGCCGGCTGAGCCGACTTGGCCCATCGAGCCGACCATCTGATGGCGGGCCAGAGCCCGCTGCACCTTGCGGGCGCCGAAATTCGATCCACGGTCGGAGTGAAAGATGCAGCCTGCGACGTCTCCGTCGCGGCGTGCGACGGCCATCTCGATCGCGGCGACCACAAGGCGGGCCTTCATGCGTTCATCGATGGCCCAGCCGACGATCCGGTTCGAGAACACGTCCTTGATCGCCGCCACATAGAGCTTGCCTTCACGCGTGCGATGTTCAGTAATGTCGGCGAGCCACAGTTCATTCGGCGCATCCGCGGTGAAGTCCCGGCGCACCAGGTCGTCATGAGCTGGCGTGCCCGGCTTCGATCCCTTTCGCTGCTTGGGTTTGCCGAACACCGACCACCAGCCATTGTCCCGACAAATCCGCCACACAACCCGGTCAGACACGTCATGGTCGCCGAGGCGGACTTCATCGGCGAGGAACCGATATCCGAACTCGGGGTCATCGAGGTGTGCGTCATGGATCGCGTTGGCCAGATAGGCCTCTTCGAGTTGGCTATCGACGATCGGCGCGTGGAGCGAGCGATAGTAAGCAGAGCGAGCAAGACCAAGTACCCGACACGACACCACGACAGGAATCCCATCGTCGGCGAGCTCGCGCACGAGCGGGTACATCAGCCTTTTGGGAGGTTCGCCTGCCCCAAATACGCGGCCGCTCGACGCAGCACCTCGTTCTCCTGCTCGAGCAGCCGCACCCGCTTCTTCAACGCACGAGTTTCCGCCGACTCAGCCGCGGTGACACCAGGCCGGGCACCGTCCTCAACATCAGCTTTCTTCATCCACCCCGACAACGTCACCGCATGGATCCCGAAATCGTTGGCGACCTGTTCGAGAGTCACGCCGTGCGGACGGCCACGGGCCACCCTCACGACATCGTCGCGAAACTCTTGGGGATAGGGCTTGGACATGGGTTCATCCTTCCAGACCTGCTCATCGAGCAAGCCATCTCAGATGTCCCCTTCAAGCGCGGCAGACCCTCTGGCTTGCCTGAGGGGCAGGTCTGGAAGGATGTCACTATGCCCAAGCCCAAACCGAGAGAGTTCCGCGACGATGTCGTGCGGGTCGCCCGCAGACGCGACGCGGACGTGACGCTCGAGCAGATCGCCGATGATTTCGGGATCCACGCGATGACGTTGTCGAAGTGGCTGCGCCAAGCGGCAATCGACGCCGGCGAGCGCGGGGCCGTTCTTGGGAGTGTGCTTGTGTCGGTAGCCGGGCTCTCGGGGCAGGTGAACCAGGATCGTGAATCGAGTCGTTCGCTCGACCACGGTGCCGATCGCTGATCGCTGATCGCTGAGCGCTCGAGCCCGATCACGAGATCGCCTTCCGTAAGACTGTGGGTGGCTCGGTCTTCGGCTTCGGCGGGCCGTTCGCTGATGAGTGTTTCGGGCGTGACGTGGGCCCACGTCTTGCGACGGGACCGCTCCCTGGGTGCTCGCAACGCTCGGCCGGTGCGTAGACACCAGACCAGCTCTCGTTTCAATGCGCCGCGTCCCTCGATGTAGAGCGCCTGGTAGATGGCCTCGTGGCTGATTCGCATGGACTCATCATCGGGGAAGTCGAGCTGGATCCGGTTCGCGATCTGTTCAGGGCCGCTTCGACGATGAGCTCGGTTCGCATGTGATCCGCGAACGCCCACCCGACGATGCGCCGCGAATACACGTCGAGCACGGTGGCCAGGTAGCCGAACCCGGCCCACGTCGGGACATAGGTGATGTCGGCCACCCAGAGCTGGTTCGGGGCTCGGGCGGTGAAGTCTCGTTCGACTCGATCAGGTGCTGGTGCTGCTGAAGGGTTCCGTCGTGTCGTCCATGTTTCCGCGATCAAGATGCCACGATTCGGCGGTGCGACCTTACGGGCGACCCGGCGAACCAATGCTGCGCGACGACTGCTACCAGCCGAGACGTTACGTCTGGGAGGTCCGCCTAGTCTCTGACGATGGCGCGAAGATTCTTAGGAAGTGTGTTCACCAATCAGCGTGCTGGCTCCCCTTATAGGACGGTGAACAACTATCCGCATCCAATTTCTAGTGACGCCTCACACGAAACGCCGGACTCCTCGGTCGATGAGATTGAGCGACTGTTTCGTGTCGAGGCGCCTCGGATCGAACGCTCACTTGTGGTGGCCTTCTTCAAACCCGACCTAGCAGCGGAGGCGGTGAGCGAGGCCTTCGCGCAGCTGATTCGCCGTGGTGGCGAAGTCCGGTCACCGTCTCGGTGGGTTTGGTCGGCTGCGTTTGCGATCGCTCGAGGGCTCGGACAGAGCGATGTGACGCTGTACGCGGATCCGCCGGACGAGCCGGTCCTGGATGATGAGCCTGCATTCGAGCTGCGCAGCGCTCTGAAGACGTTGTCGCCCAAACAGCGTGAGGCAATCGTCCTTCATCATTACGCGGGTTTCGGTCTCTCCGACATCGCAAAGGTGACCGGCTCAAGCGTGGGAGCGCTCAAAGTTCATCTTGCACGGGCAAGACAGAGGATGCGGGTTCAACTGATGGAGGCGAAGGCATGAACGTCAACTGGAACGAGCTCGACGAGATTCCCGTGTCGGCATCGTGGGAGGACTCCCTCCGTCGCTCTCAGACCCTTGCCGTGCCCGACGTGGATGGGCCGGTCTCTCGTGAGCGACGTCGTGCGGCACCGCTCGTGTTGGTGGCTGCCGCGGTCGCCCTCGTAGCTGGTTTCGCTGTGCGCCAATCCGATGGTGACTCGTACGCGGTTGTTGAAGCCGCAGCGGACTTCGAGGCCTCGGCAGCTGAGCTGCGAGAGGTGGGCGCGATGGCGGTAGCGGGCGGTGTCGTCTGGCTCGCCCCCGTTGACCCTGTGGCGAGTGGTCGGCTTGCCGCCGGCCTCGACATTGCCACGGGTGAGGTCGTGTCCACGTCGCAGCTGTTGAACCAGCAGCGGCCGTTGCTTGTGCTCTCGGCCAGTTTCGAGTGGGTAGCTGGCGTCGATTCCACCGGTCGTGTGGCCTGGTGGCGGGCCGATGCGGAAGGGGCGCTCGAGGCGCGGGTGGTTGATGCTGGTGCTGTTGCGGTGGAGCTCGATTCAGGCAGTGACGTGGCGTGGCTACTACTCGACTCGGGAGACATCGGCGAGTTGAATCTCGTCACGGGTGATCTCAACATCCAGGTGCCCGCAGAGGCTCCTGTCACGGCGATCGCAGTCGCACGTGATGGGGAACTCTGGGGGGTGACCGAGCACGGCGTTCTGAGTCGAGGCTTGGACCGAATCCTCGATTTCGAAAGCGAGCCGCTGGGCCTCATTGCTGCAGGAGAGGATGGAGTGGTCGTGATTCTTGCTGACGGCGGTGATGACGGACAGTTCCGCTTCGTGTCGCCCTCCAATGAGTCCTATGAAGGATTCGGCGCAAACGGGACCGCGCGCGCTTGGGCTTCGACTGAACAGGGCCCTGTAGTCGTTCAAGAAACTGGGGCGGTTGTCTGGATTGTCTCGCCGGGGTCCCTTGAAGCTGGCGTCGGGACCATTGCTCGGCTTCCGGACGGACTCCAAGGCTCGGCTGCTCCTGCTGAGGCTGTCGTGGTCACGCATCCGTCGGGCCAGACCCTCTTGGTGGTCATCGACACCGATGGTTCACCGGTGGCTGTCGCCCTCGAGGATCTGTGATGCAGCGTTCAGTGCGGTGCTTTCGTCGGGGCCGTGTGGTGTTCGGGCTTGCCGAGCCGCCAGGATGCTGAGGGTTCTGGTGGACGTCGCGCTTGCTTCACAGGTCTCTGTGGAACTCAAGGAGGCCATCGTAGAACTGGGAGCCGGGGTCGACTCGTGGGACGAGGAGAGCGGCGACCTCTATGGCGTACCCGACGCTCTCATAACTTGCGCGAGCAGGGTCGAGACGGTGGTCGAGTCATACGCTCATACTCCGCGGCTTCCACAGATTGTTGCCGTCGCTTCGATCCCAAGTGCAGCGGTCGCCCGGCGGGTACTTCTTCAAGGTGCGGCTGGTCTTGTCGATGAGGCAGCTCATCCAAAAGCGATTGCGCTGGCGGTCCTGTCAGCGGCCTGCGGTTGGACTGTCGTACCTGGATCACACGGTGCGTCGATGGCGCAGCGTCTCGCTGAGCCTCCTCGTGAACTCGAGCCCGACGAACGCTCGCTACTTGAACTAGTGGCTCGCCACACCGTCGAGCAGGCGGGTCGAGAAATGGGACTTTCACGTCGTCAGGCCCAGAGGCGATTTCAGGCTCTGTGCCACGACCTCGGCCTCGACAATCATCTCCACGCGGCGGTTGCGACAAGCGCGTGGGGCCTTCTGCACCTCGAAGGTGCGTGAAGCCCGCGGCCCGCTCGCGCTGCCCGCAAGTCGGCGTTGATAGCACCTCGCGACTCCGAGAGTGTAGGCGCTAACCAGAAACACCCAAAGGAGAATGACAATGGTTAGAAAGCTGATCGTCGCAGTAGCGACGACAACTATGACGCTGGCGGCGTTGGCACTTCCTGCAGAGGCGGGGGTCACCAATCCGCCGTACAACAGCGGCAACAACGCGGCCGGCTACGGATACGGATACAACTCCAGCACGTTCCATGACATCGACCGAAAGCATTGCAACTGGACAGGTTGCAGCTACCTCGACGGCTCGAACGTGTACTACAACTCGTCCGGCTACGGAACGGCCTACCGAGGGAAGCAGTGCGGGACGCATCGCTATCGGCACCAGTCGTCGACCGGTGACAGCGCGAACCGCGAGCTGAGTCGGAGCTGCTGAGCGTCAGATGGGAGGCGCCGCCTGTGGTTCGTTGCCGAGCTTCGGGCGGCGCCTTTGGTCCCGCCCTGAAGGTGTCTTGGCGATCGCCGCCGTTTCCACACAGAAAGAAGGTATGTCCTCGTGATTCGTCTGTGTTTGTTCGCTGGCCTCGTCTTTGTCGCGGTTGGTTGCTCCAACTCCGACTCTCCCGAACAGCAGCAGCTTGTTGGTGGTGAACGGCTAGTCGAAGCGCCGCTCCTAACCGAGACGATCGGTGTGTTGACCGACGAGTTCCACGAGGCGGAGGCATCATTCGCCGCGTGCATGGCCAACGAGGGCTTCAGCTATGAGCAGCGCGCCATCGAAGTGAGTGTGACCACTGACGACGGCGGCCTTCTCACCGTCAGCGAGTCGAGACGGGAATACGGATATGGCATAGTCGGCGGCGAGGGCAGTGCTGGCGTGCAGGTCGACATCCGGGGCGGCGAAGTTCCAGAGGCCCAAGCCGAGGCCTTTGAGCTCCTGATGCGGGACGGCTCACATCGCTGCGTTGGACTCCTCTACACCGTCGACATCCAACAGCACCTCGCTGATCTCCGGCTTGACTTCGACGCGGACCTTGTCAGTCGCGTGACCTCAGACCGGCGATACCTCAGTTCCCAAGGAGCCTGGGCATCTTGCATGGGCGAGGCCGGCTACTCCTTTGGCTCCAGCGCCGAGATATTCGACAACATCGAGTCACGGTTCGTTGCGCTCGACACTGCATCGGCGGACTATGAGCGCGACCGTGACACATTGCGCACGGCGGAGCTGGCGGTCGCCAGCCAGGACCTCGACTGCTACCTGAAGCACATCGAACCGGCTGTCGACGAGTTGCTTGATGAACTCAGCGAACCTCAGGGCTAGTGGTGACCGCAACACAGAAACCTCTGGTGGCGGCGTTGCCCGGAGCTGACGACAGTTCGGCTCAGCGCTCCATCCCAGAAGCGGGGTGTGTCCTCCACGCGCGGCCGGTCAACGAGACCAAGACCTCCACGGCCCGCCGGGGGAATCAAGCGCTGGCAGTTGTGGTCATGGTGGCACTTCTCGCTGCGGTGGCCGGCTTTGTGGCGGGCCGTACGCTCACAAGTCCGAGTGATGCGTCAGGTTCTCTTGGTCCGCCTGATCCGTCCTTAGTCACGGCTCGGGTAGAACTGCGGGAACTGGCGAATGAGGTCGTCGTCCGGGCGGACCTGCTGTTCGAAGAGTCTCTTGAGGTCCGAGCTACGCCGAGCAACGGCTCTGACGCGGACACTGCGGTGGTGATCACACGGCTTTCTGCGGTTGAAGGCGGCACGGTCGCAGAGGGCGACCTCATCCTCGAGGTGGCAGGACGACCGGTGTTCGCGTTCCGGGGGACTTTCCCGATGTACCGCACGCTCACCCGGGGTGCGGTCGGTGAGGATGTCCGACAAGTCCAGGCGGCGCTGAACCGACTGGGGTTCATCACCGATGTTGACGGCGTGTATGGCGAGTCCACCGAGCGGGCGCTCGCAGCATTCTACGGCGCCGCAGGCTACGACCCCGCCGGTCCGACGCCTGAGACTCTGGCAGCGCTCGCGCAAGCCGAACAGGCACTCGCTGCCGCAGAGCTCCGAGTGGCAGAGGCCGAAGCGGCTCTGGAACTTGCCCGCAGTGGACCCCTGTCATCGTCGGTGCTTTCGGCCGAGGCAGCAGTTTCGCAAGCCGATGCGGCTCTCGCCGCTGCCGAACGAAGCCGAGAAGACGAGCTATCTCGACTCGAAAACGAAGCGGCGGGGTTGACACAAGAATTGGCCGATGCCGAGGGCAGGGCTGCGGCCGCCCGCGAACGATTGACCGCGGCACAGCAGGGAGCACACCCTGACACCGGCGAGCTGCCGTCAGACGAAGAACTTGCCGAGCTCGCGGCGGCGGTGTCCGCGTCGGAAGCGGACGTCGATGCGGCGACGGCAGCGGTCGAAACCCACGAACGAGAATCGGCGGACGTGCTGGCGGAGCAGGATGCCGCCGTAGGAGGAGCTAGTGACCAAGTCGCCGTCGCCGCAGCAAGGCTGACAGAACTCATCGCACCCAGCGACACGTCGTTCCAAGAGACGGCCGTCGCGGCCGCACGAACCGATGTGGCAAACGCCGAGGACGCCCTCACCGACACGACCGTTGCGGTTGGCCTTCCTCGGGCCGAGATTCAGTTCTTGGAGACGCTCCCGGTCCAGATCGACGAGGTACTGGTGAACCGCGGTGGGGTGCTCGACGGGCCGATCATGACCGTTTCCGCCGGGGCGCTCTTCCTCGAATCGTCAGTCACGCCGACCCAGGCCGAACTCATCGAGGTAGGTGACCGAGCAGTCCTAGACGATCCCGCACTGACTGGACCGATCGATGCGATCGTGACCTTTATCGCGGACTCGCCTGGCGGAGAGGTCGAGGAGGGACGATTCCAGATCCGAGTCGTACCGAATCGATCAGTGGACCCGCGCCTAGCCGGGCTCAATCTTCGGGTTCGGATCCCGGTCGAGGCAACGAATGGACCCGCGATGGTCGTGCCGGTAGCTGCGCTGTCGTCCGAGGACGATCGCTCGGTGTACGTCGAGGTGGAGGAGCCGAGTGGGCCGGGCGGAACCCGGCGGGTGGCCGTGGTCCTCGGCCTCGAGTCGGCGGGACTTGTCGAGATCGAACCGATTCAGGCGGGCGACTTGGCCGTTGGCGACAAAGTGGTCGTCGGCCAGCGATGACCCCGGGTCAGATAGCCGTCCGCACGTGTCCAGTTGCTCTCCTCTCCGGGGTTGGGAGAACCTTCCCAGGCAACCCGCCAGTCGAGGCGCTACGAGACGTCGACCTCTGCATCGAGGCGGGCGACTTCGTTTCAATCATGGGGCCGTCCGGCTCCGGCAAGTCGACCTTGCTCCACCTGCTCGGGCTGCTCGATACCCCAACCGACGGAAGACTCAATTTCCTCGGTCGCGACACAACAGCACTCAACGAGCAGGACCGAGCGCTCGAACGCGCCCGGCGGATCGGATTCGTGTTCCAAGCCTTCCATCTGTTGCCGCACCGCACTGCCGTAGAGAACGTAATGCTTGCTGACGTGCACGCCCGCGGCGCCCGTCGCGACAGACGTCACCGGGCAGTGGAGGCACTCACAGGCGTTGGCCTAGCGCATCGGGTCGATGCGCTCGCGAGGAACCTGTCCGGTGGTGAGCTGCAGCGCACGGCTATCGCCCGAGCACTGATCGGAAACCCCACGGTGCTCCTCGCAGATGAGCCGACAGGCAACCTCGACGCCGACAATGCCTCCGCTGTCATGGAAGTCTTTCACGATCTCCACGACCGCGGTCTCACGATCGTGATGATCACACACGACCGCGAAGTCGCAGAGCATGCGCAGCACCTCGTGCGCATCGAGGACGGCAGGCTAAAATGATCCGCCGCAGAATCCACGGCCTATCGCTCGGAGACCTCCTCGGCGAGGCCACTGCAACCGTGAGCCAACAGCCGTCTCGTTTCATCCTCACAGCGCTCGGGACAGTCCTAGGTGTCGCATCCCTGGTCGCCACAATCGGCGTCGCAAAGACGGCTGGGAACCAGATCGAGGTGAGATTCGACGAAGCAAGCGAGACCGAGGTCGTGGTAGAGGCTGTCGCGCCAGATGCTGCCGAGCAAACCGCTGGAGACTGGCCGATTCCTTGGGAGTCTCAGCAGCTACTCGAAGACCTCAACGGAGTGGTCTCCGCTGGAACGATCAGCTCAGTCGACATAGAAGACACGCCGATCACCGGCGTCACACTCACGGCCGCAGCCGGTCCCACACGACAATTGAACGTGCTCGCAGTATCCCCGGGCACCTTGTCAGCGGCCCAAGCCGAGATCGTTGGGACAGGTCTACGGAGCATTCACAGCCGACGAGCAAGCGCGGTTGTGGTCCTCGGACGAGGAGCTGCCCAGAACCTGAACGTCAACCGTGTCGACAACCAGCCCGTGATCTTCATCGGAGAGCATCCTGTTCGAGTGATCGGCATCATCGAAGAGGCGGCATCGCAGCCACGCCTTCTCGAGTCGGTCATCGTCTCGGACGGATTCGCTCAAGCTCAGCTTGGTCTCGAGCGGCCAGAGTCGGTCGTCATCCGGACCGCCCCAGCAGCGGCTCAGCTGATCGGAAGCCAAGCAGCGCTCGCGCTGGCTCCTGCGAAACCGGAAGAGCTCCGAGTCCGAGTCCCGGCCGACACGGCGTTGCTTCGCTCCCGCGTTGGATCCGACGTCAACACACTCTTTCTTGCGCTCGGAACCATCTCCCTTGCGGTCGGGACGATCGGGATCGCGAATGTAACGCTTGTCTCCGTTCGCGAGCGCACGACCGAGTTGGGGCTGCGTCGGGCTCTAGGTGCCACTGGATCTGATATCGGTCTACTGATCGTCGCCGAGTCGATCCTGACTGGCCTGGTCGCCGGGGTGATAGGTGCTTCGCTCGGCACTCTCGTACTGGTCGGCGTGGCGGCATGGCGCAGCTGGCTCCCGGTCCTAGATATCTGGGTCCCGCTAGCCGCTCCTGTACTGGGAGCGTGCGTCGGGCTCTGCGCAGGCGCCTATCCAGCGATGAGAGCGGCCGTCATTGAACCAATAGCGGCCCTTCGGTCCGTCTAGGCAGGACTCGTCGAGCCGGGGAGCATTCGCGTTCTGGTGCGGCTAAAGCAATGAAACCAGCTATGCCGCCAGTCGTGCATCCGGCGCATGGCTCATGGCATGTCTCGACCTTCACAAGACCAACGACTCAACCCCAAGGTGAAGCGCCCCGGGAGTGGTGACTGCTCGTTCTCCTGAGAGCATGCGCAGATGTCAGAGAAGAGGAAGCATCCGGGCCGGTATCGGGTCGAGGTGCGTGAGCGTGCGGTCCGGATGGTCCGAATCGTCTCGGCTTGGAGTTGACCCGGTTCCGGTTTGGTCTTGATGGAAGCCGGTATTGGTCGCGAGACGGCAGAGGATGACTCCTGATGCAGCAGACGGCCCCCTAGCAAGCTCCGGGACCCCCAGTGCGGCCGCGCTAGATCCAGAGAAGCCCGACGAGCTTCGTGACACGTCCTAGTATTCCTGTCCTAGCCGCAGAGTGAAGGCGCATCAGCCGACGCTTCAGCAAGGGGGCCCATGCGACGCCAAACGAGCGAGTGGAGCGTGAGGATGCTTGCCGACCTCCAAGGGCGGATTAACGTCGACAAGGAATACCAACGTGGCGTGGTCTGGTCCGAACCCCAGCAGATGTTGCTGATTGACTCGATCCTCCGTGGGTTCGATCTTCCCAAGATCTTCCTGCGAAAGCTCACAGATGGGTCGCAGGAGCTTTTTGACGTCGTTGACGGGGTGCAGCGTCTCACCTCCATCTGGAGGTTCCTCTCGGACGAGTTCCGCCTACCGCGCTGCTACAGCTACCCCACTGTCGGCGCCGTGGGCGGGAAGAATTGGTCTGAAACTCCCGCAGGACGCCAAGGACCGACTTCAGTTCGCGAAGATCACCGTCACAGAGCTCGAGACAGATGACGAAGGCGAGATCCGCGAGCTCTTCCAGCGGCTCCAGCAGGGCGAACCACTCAACGCAGCCGAGAAACGCAACGCCATGGACGTGCCGGTTCGGGACTTCGTTGCCAACTCGCTCGCCAAGCATCCGGCATGGCCCGAGACAGGCCTAAAGAGCAAACGCTTCGGGTTGCACGAAATTTCAGCGATCATTCTGGCGCTTGTGGCAGCCGACGGACCCACGGGTCTTAAGGGAGCTGACCTGCTCTCGCTATACGAGGACCTCGACTTCGATCCTTCGGACGTAGTAGCGACTCGAACTGTCGAGTTGCTCGATCAGCTACAGGCCGTGGCTGCAGTCGAACGGGGGACATTGCGCACTCGTTGGGGGATTGTCGACCTCCTGCTGTCCCTCAAACGGCTGGATGAAAGCGGAATTGCTGCTCCACCCGGCGAGGTCATGGAGTTCATTGTCGGCTTCGAGCAAGAACGGCGCGCTGCCGCCGCCGCTCTCTCTGACCTTCGGAGCATAGTCATGGATCTACCAGCGTCTGAAGTCGATGCCGAGGAGAAGCTTGAGCTCCCTCAGATCGAGCCAGACATGTTGACCTACGTGAACGCCTTCACCCGAGAGGGAGCGACCAAGGAGAACGTAGCCACCCTGTGCGTGCCCGAAACTCGGTCGTGTGCGTTGACCAGGCACGACGCGGGCCGATCAGAGAAGCTTCATGGTTCGTATCTTGTACCGTTTTCTCGCGTCGATGACACGTCTGGCTGTTCGTTCGGGTCGCTCCAAGGATCTTGAGATCATCGTGTTGCGCCACCAGTTGAGCGTGCTCAATCGACAGATAGACCGCCCTCAAACTCGGCGACGACGATCGGAACCTGCTCGGCGCGATCGCTCAAGCCCTGCCCCGCTCGCTGCGTACAGGTTGGCTGGTGACTCCCGACACGCTGCTGCGTTGGCATCGCCGTCGAGTCGCAAAGCACTGGACCCAACCCCAACGACCACTAGGACGACCGTCCACCGCCATAGCGTTGCGCCAGCTCGTGATCGAGATGGCGACCAACAACCCGACCTGGGGATATCGCCGCATCCACGGCGAACTCATCGGCCTCGGCCATCGTGTTGGAGCGTCCACCATCTGGAGAATCCTCAAGGCCCACGACGTCGATCCAGCGCCCGAACGCTCCACCGTCACCTGGACCCAGTTCCTCAAGTCCCAGGCCGCGGTCGCTTGTGACTTCGCCACCGTCGACACCGTGATGTTGCGCCGCTACTACTTGCTGTTTTTCATCGACGTCACCAGCCGCGAAGTGTTCTTCGCCGGGGTCACCGCCAATCCCACCGGGCCATGGACCACCCAAGCTGCCCGCAACCTGTTCCTGCGCCACTCCGACCGGCTCGCCGCAGCGAAAGCGCCGGTGCGTGACCGCGGTAGTCAATTCGTCGACAGCTTTGACGAGGTCTTCCGAACCGAAGGCTTCAAGATCCTCAAGACCCCGGTGCGGACCCCAGTCGCGAACGCGTTCGCTGAGCGCTGGATCGGCTCGCTTCGCCGTGAACTCCTTGACCGCACCCTCATCTGGAACCGATATCAGCTCGAACATCTCATCGTGGACTACATGCAGCGCTACAACGGGCACCGGCCCCACCGCTCACTCCATCAACGGCCACCGCTAGCCGACGAGAACGGCGCCGGAGACACTCCCCCGGCGCCGATACAACTCATCAGAACCACCCGCTGCGACGGACTCATCAACGAGTACCAAAACGCGGCATGACCTGCAACGACAGAGTTTCGGGCACGCACAGGTTCTCGATGACGAACTCGATGACATGTATCGACGCGCTACACGACTCCCCGCGAGCGGAGTGGCTCGGATTGCCCGACCGGGGTGACGCCACCGCAGTTGACTCCGCGGAGGGACAGTCAAGCCCGATCTCTACCAACTATCGGCGCCTCCAGGCGTGTAGCGCAATGAACGTCTCGAGTCGGTGCAACGCGTCCTGGTCGCGCTAGTACGGCACGACGCAAGGTCGCAGGATGCCGAAGGCTCGGCGGTCGAGGAAGGAATGCGCGAAGACCGCTGTGCCATGGCCCGCCGTCATCGACCTTGTTTCAGATCGCGTTCAAGATCCATCCATTCGAAGTACCAATCGGTTTGGACCGGCAATCGTCGCTCTAGTGTCCCGCTCATTGCGCGCTTGTATCCCCAGCGCTGAGGGATATTGCTCACAAAGTCTGGAACCATTCCCAGACCAGGTATGGCGAGCGGAATTCCGGTGGCAGCTGTGGCGGCAAAGGCAGTTCCGTCAACCGCGAGGGCGGTGAGTCGAGACGACATCACGCGATGCACGCGCCGAGCCCAGGGGAAGTGATCCAAGATAACGTCATCGATTTCCCGAGAATTTCTCTGCCAGAGCCTCTTGGCCGTCGCCGGATCGACGTCGTCGCCAGCCGGCGTCACCCGGATTGCCTCGGCGGCTACGACACGCATCTCGCGGAAGCAGCTGGCATACGAAGTCCGGAGAGCCAGCACATCGGCGGCGGTCTTTATCTCGGCTCGGTTCGCTGGCACCACCGTCCCACCGTCGATATAGATATCCGGAACAAGACTGGCGAGGACCTCGTCGAGTGGTTCGATCAAGGCGCGGGATCGTCGTCGCAGAGTGGACTGCGCCTGAGCGATGAGATCAGCACCTTCGATGTGTTCGAGGTGGCCCGGCGATGGGTGATTGGTCCAGCGACGCGCATCCCCAGCATCATCCGTCGCAATGTCGAGAGTCTGCTGCATGACGAGCTTCCGGTCGTTAGCCAGCCGAAGATATGGGCTCCAGAATCTGGCCTCGCCGGCGAGGATCGGACGCCGGCGAGCCTGCCGGGCCTTCTCAAGTTCAAGGAACAACCCGACCAACTCCCCGCGCCAGTCGGGATGGATCACGTCGTCGATCTGCTCTTCAACAACACCCGTGAGAACATGCGCAAAGATCTCCTCAATCACTCGTTCACTAGCGTCCGGCATCTTGATCGGTCGGATAACCCGACTCTCAACGAATAGCTCAAGCGGGTGAGGAGCGTTGCGGCCGTTCCGACGCCAACGCTTGAGGAAGTGGACGACATTGTCGAATAGCTCCTCCCACACGTAGATCACGTCATACATAAGGAAGAGCTCAGGCTCCTCGCGGAGGGCAAGCAAGAGCTTGCCCGGCTCAAGGATGTAGCTGCCCGTGGTGCCTGTCGCTACCAACGACCCACAGAGAATCCCAGTTCGACTCATCATGCAACCGCCCTGTCGACTCGTTCAACCTGCTTCTGCACACGGCAACCCTTCAACCGGCTTTGGAAGGCATCCATCCACCCACCCAACTCTGCGTAATGGATGAGCATCCTTAAGTCTCCCCTTCAACCCAAGAACCGGAACGCGTCCCAGGACTGCCGTGCGCTGACCAGAACCGCACCGACAAGCATGAACAAGCACAGCACAGAACGAGACTTTCCTCGCCTGGTACATATCTGGTACATCTCATTCGTGCCTAGTCCTGCAGCGCAAAACTGAGAAACCCCGGAAACTGAGGAGTTTCCGGGGTTTTCAAATGGTGGCGGGGGCAGTGTTCTGGTTCAGGACATCGGAAACTGTTTGTTCAGGACA
>CAZDEB010000025.1:0-24878 GCA_964504305.1 uncultured Candidatus Nemicrothrix sp.
CCGGCCGATTCATGACCGCTCTTTACGTGGGAGGCATGGGGGCCAAGGGCAAGAATTTCTACAACAACATCTTTCGCAAGTACGGCTACAAGGACGAGGCCGAGCAGATCCAAGACCTGTACCTCGCCGGCCAAAAAGAAGAGGCGATGGCCTTGATTCCCCAGGAGTACCTCGACGCCACCGCCCTTGTCGGGGACGAGGGCTGGGTGCGCGAACGAGTCGAGGCCTACCGCAACGCCGGGGTCACCCACCTGCAGATCGCGCCAACGGGCCCCAACCAGCTTGCCGATATCGAGAAGGTCAAAAGCTGGATCAGTTAGATACCTAGTCGAAAGACGCGGCTAGTTGGTTTTGCACTGGTCGCAGCATCAACGTGTAGGTGTCGGCGATTGCGACTTCGCGGTGGTCGCCTTGGTCGGCGAGGCGGTCGGGGTCGGCAACGACGGCCATAAACGCGGCCTTGCTGGGGAAGGTGTTGATGCGCACTTCGTCCCAGGTCCGTTCGTCGCCGAGGATGGTTCCTTCGACGCTCAACCAGCGGAGGATCCCGCCGCCGTGTTTACCCGCCGCTCGGGCCGCGCCGCCGCTGGAGTATTTGTCCATTTCGGCTCGTCCTGCTTCGCTGAATTTGATCACGTGCATCACGTGAAGTTCGGGATCGGTGTCGGTCGCCGGGTGCGGTACTACCGGCACGGTTTCGACGCCCCATGCGTAGTCGGGCAGGGGTTGCGGTTGACAACCCATGACGATCGTGCGCTCCATGCCGGCTTCTTTGTGAACGTGTTTGGCTTGGAACTCAGGTAACGCTTGCATGTCGATGAACGACTTGCGGGTGGGGTATCGCACGATTGCGACGCGATCCCAGGGCCGGCCCTCGCCCAGCAGTTGGCCGTCGACTTCGGCGACGTAAACAATTTCGGCCCCGACCGCGGCGAGCGGCCCGAGGGGGGTGTACTCGTTGTCGGCTTCGCGTCCAGATCGAGCGGGCCGACCATCACCATTGGTGGCATCGCCGTAGTCGGCAATGTCGCGGTACTGCATCAGGTTGACCATCCATACCGGGCCGTCGTCGGCGGGCGCAGTTGTGGCGAGTTGCATTCCGTATTTGTGGTTGACCTGGCCGTATCGCGGACTGCTCATTTTGCTCCGAGGCTCATTTGACTCTGCGGGATTCGATGTATTGGCCGAGGTTGTCGAGGGCCTCGTTGAGGCTCTTTTTGAGGCCGCCTTTGAGGACTCGTTTGAACAACAGATTGCGGCCCTTCTTGGGGTCCCACGCCATGAGGTAGGTGACACGAACCCGGTCGGGGGCCAGCACTTGAATGTCGATGCGTTCGTTCAGCGAGTGGCTCAGCCGTGGGAACGGTCCGTTGGCTTCGTAGACCGTGAATCCCCATGATCGAGGGGGATCCCACACAATGAATTCCTCGTCGATGGCAAAGCGTTTTTGGATAGTGACACGGCGCCGCGACCCGAGTCCTCCGTCTTGTTGGCCGGTCACTTCGGCGTTGGTGATGGCTGGGAACCAGGTCGGCCAGCCGGGTGTGTCGGTGATGGCCTCCCACACCTCTTCGGGTGAGGCGAGGAGTTCGCGGCTGCTGCGAACCTTGACTGGTGCAGTGTCGGTCCATTCTGGACTTCGCATTGTCATGGTGGCCATACGACCAATCTAGAACAACTGACAGAACAACTGCCAATAGTGTCGGCGCTAGGGTCCTGTCGATGACTCCAACCGAACGTCTCTATGCGATACCCGAGCAGGGGCTGTGTATTGGTTGCGGTCTTTGCCAAGCGGTAGCCGGACCCGAGACCATCGGGGTTTTGAAGACATCGACTGGGGATCTACGACCGTTGGTGGTCGGTGATCTCACCGACGAGCAAGTCGACACGATCTACGACGTGTGCCCCGGAACCCGTGTCGACGGCATGCCCGAACGACTAGTGGCCGCCGACACCAAGATCGACAATGTTTGGGGGCCGTGGCGGCGGCTGGTGCTGGGGTGGGCCGGTGATCCCGTGGTTCGTCACCAAGGCTCGACCGGCGGAACGCTCACGGCGCTCGGCCAGTATTTGTTGAGCAGTGGCCGGGTCAGTTTCATCTTGCACACCAAGGCTGGGCTCTCCGAACCGACCTTCGGCGAGCGAACTCTGAGCTTTTCCGAAGCGGATGTACTCGAGGCGTCGGGTTCGCGTTACGGGCCAACCGCGACGCTCCTCGACGTTACCGACGTGCTCGACCGCGGCGAACCGTTTGCCTTCATTGGCAAGCCGTGTGATCTGAGTGCGCTACGAAACTTTGCTCGTCACGACGCTCGCGTCGACGAGTTGGTGAAGTACTGGATGGCGCCGGTCTGTGGTGGTTACGGTCCGGGTTCGTTTACCCGCCGGTTCTTGAGCGAACGAGGCGTTGACCCCGACGAGGTCACCAGCTTTCGGTATCGAGGGTTCGGCAACCCCGGTCCGACCACCGCGATCACGCCGAGCGGAACCCACAGTTGGCACTACCTCGACTATTGGGGCGAAGACGAAAGCCAGTGGGGCCTGCCGTGGCGATGCAAGATCTGTCCCGACGGCATCGGCGAGTCGGCCGACATCGCCGCATCGGACACGTGGGTCGGAGGATCACCGAATCGCGTCGACAGCGAGACCGACCCGGGCACGAACGCGTTGATTGTTCGCACCACCGCCGGCCAAGAACTACTCGACGCGGCGGTGGCCGCCGGCGCGTTGGAGTTGGGCACCGACTTGACGCCCGATGACATGAGCCACTTTCAGCCTCATCAGATGCGCAAGAAATACGCGGTCAGCGATCGCCACGCAGGCATTGAGGATGCGGGGCGGATAGTTCCAGTCACCAACCGATTGCGGCTTGACGAACTCGCGTCGGAGATGCCGGTCCATGTCAACGAACGTCAACGGGCCGGGGCTCGCGAACGTATCTCGATCGGGAAGGCCACCGAGCCAACTCCTCGGCTCGCCGACGACTAGTGGATACCCGGTGAGTCAAACCCGCCGCATTCCCGCGCTCGACGGACTACGCGGGTTGGCGGTTGTGGCGGTGGTCATCTACCACGCTTGGCCCGAAGTGTTGCCGGGTGGATGGATCGGCGTATCGGTGTTCTTCACCCTGTCCGGCTACCTGATCAGCGGCATCGTTGTTCGTGAGCACGAACTGACCGGTCGGTCGATGGCTGCTTTTTGGCGGCGCCGGGCCCGACGACTGCTGCCCGCGGCGCTGGCCACGACCGTGGCGACGGTCGTGGCGGTGGGGCTGATCGACAGCGATGCGCTCGCCGGGACTGCCCGCGAAGGCGCGGCCGCCACCGCCTACGTTCACAACTGGTGGTCGGCCGCGACGACCGGTGGGTATTGGGAAATCTTCGACTCGACGCCTCGTCCACTCGCCCACATGTGGAGTCTGTCGATTGAAGAGCAGGTCTACCTGCTGTGGCCGCTGCTACTGGTAGCTCTCGGACTGCGTCGGGCCCTTGGGGCTGGAACGGTCGTTGTCGTCATCGGTGTCGCGGTGTGGTGGGGCAGCGCCGATGCCTACTACGCCACGCCGTTTCGTTTTGCCGAGGTCTTGGCCGGAGCGTTGGTCGCGGCGGTCGTTATCGAACGACCGGCGTTCAAGATCGGGGGCGCACCGGCGGCGATCGCCGGCCTCGGATTGTTGGCGGCGACGGCAACCCTCAGCGAGTCCGATCCCATCGTGGCCAAGGGAGCGCTGCTTGTCGTCGCGCTGGCGGCCGCTGTTGTTGTTGGTTGGGCCCGCACCAGCCCAGTTGCCGACCGATTCCTCGGCGACCGGGTCCTGAGATGGCTGGGTACCCGAAGCTACGCGATCTATCTCTTTCACTGGCCGGTGTTGGTCCTGCTCGCCGCTCCGCCCGTTGTCGCGATCGTCGTAACTCTTGTTCTGGCCGAGATTTCCGGACGCCTGCTCGAAGGGCCGGTCCGCTCGGGGCGGCTCGTTGCGCGGCCGTTGGGAGTGTTGGGTTCGGTTTCTGCGGTGGCCGCCGTTGCCCTATTGGCAGTCGCGGCGGCTGCTCCAGGCGAAGTTTCCGACGACCAGGTCGCGGCGGCGATGGCGGCCCAACTGGCCACCACGACGACGACCACGACCGCCGTCGCGACCACGACGACCGCAGCCCTCAGCCCGACAGCAGTCGACGAGACTACGACCACTACCACGACGGAACCTCCGCCGACTCCGTACCAGTTGCCCGCTGACCCGATCGCGCTACTGGTTGGCGACTCGACCGGTTACGTCGTCGAACCGGCGTTCAAAGCGTGGATCGAAGCCTCGGGCGGAAGCGCGCTCCCAGGCGCCAATGTCTCGTGTTCGCCGCTGTTCTCAGCCACCGAGCACGACTACTGGTCGACGTCGGGATTCGGGCCATTCGAAACACCGTGCCGCCCCGAAATCGTCGAAGGAATCGATCTCGTTGTTTTGATCGACCACGGCGTCGTGTTCATGGATCACCACAACGGCCACACCGACACGTGGACCGATATTTCCCAACCCGACATGTACGACGCCGTCTCGGCCGAGTATCAACTACTGGTCGCTCAAACCGCCGCCGTTGGCGCCCACCTCATATTGACCACGCCGCCAACCCCGGTGATCCCCGAAATGCTCGACGAACGCGCCGAGTCAGGAGACCGGCGAATGGCGGCTTACCGGCAAATTTTGCTCGACACCGCTGCCTCTGGCGAGCACGTCGAACTTGTCGACATCGGACCGATCATCCAAGCCAATCCCGACCGCTACCCGCGCACCGACGGACTCCACCTCGACCCCGACACCGGCGCCGTCAACATGATCGTTGATCTGCTCGGACCGCTCGTAGCGTTCGCGCCGGCCGAGTAACTCGCCGTCGGTCAGGCCGCGGCGAAGTTTTGGGCGGCAAAATTCCAGTTGACGAGATGATCCAAGAACGCGGCAACATAGGCCGGTCGAGCGTTTTGATAGTCGAGGTAGTAGGCGTGCTCCCAAACGTCGATCGTCAACAGGGCGTGCTGGCCATGCTTCAGCGGCGTGTCAGCATCGTCGGTTTTGACAATTGCCACCGAGTCGCCGTCTTTGATCAACCAAGTCCACCCCGACCCAAAGTTGCCGACCGCGGCAGTGGTGAATTCGGCCCGGAACGCGTCGAACGATCCGAACTTGGTGTTGATTGCGGCCGCCAAGTCGCCGGTTGGTTCGCCGCCGCCGTCGGCGGCCATCGAGTTCCAATAGAAAGTGTGGTTCCAAACCTGAGCGGCGTTGTTGTACAACCCGCCCGGTTCGGCGGCCATGACGATTTGCTCGAGCGACGCATCGGCGAGGTCGGTGCCCTCGATCAAGCCGTTGAGATTGTTGACGTAGCCCGCATGGTGTTTGCCGTAGTGAAACGAAATGGTGTGAGCCGAGATGTGGGGGGCAAGAGCATCGTCGGCGTACGGCAGAGAGGGGAGTGAAATGGCCATAAACCAAAGCGTATCTAGGCGAAATCGGTGCGGCGTCTCAAGGCAACAAATTTTCTAATCCGTGCCAATATCGGGCCGTGACCCGAGCGCCCCGCATCGCCGCACTCGATGGATTGCGAGGCCTGGCAGTCGTGGCGGTGGTGATCTATCACGCTTGGCCGAGCGCCCTCCCGGGCGGATGGATCGGCGTATCGGTGTTCTTTGTGTTGTCGGGCTACCTGATCACCGGAATTCTCCTGAGCGCCCCGAATCGCCCGCTCTACGACTTCTGGACTCGTCGAGCCCGACGGCTGCTCCCGGCCGCCATCACGACAGTGGCCATAACCGTCGGAGCGGTTGCGATGACCGACGCCCACAGCCTCGCCGCCGCGGCACGTGAGGGGCTCGCGGCCACGACCTACGTTCACAACTGGTGGTCAGCGGCCAACACCGGCGGATACTGGGAGATCTTCGACTCGACGCCGAGGCCGCTGGCTCACATGTGGAGCTTGTCGATCGAGGAGCAGGTCTACCTGGTGTGGCCGGTACTGATCGTGCTGCTCGGCGTGCGTCGTGCGCTGGTCGTGGGACTGCTCGTCGTGGTGGCGGGCATGGCGGTGTGGTGGGGAAGTGCCGATGCGTATTTTGCTACTCCGGTGCGGTTCGCCGAAGTGCTGGCCGGAGCGGCACTGGCGGTTGCCCTGCAGCGCAAACCGTCAACTGACGTTCCTGCGTTTGCCGTTGCGTTGGCCGGCGCCGTCCTGGTGTGGTGGACCTTCGTTCTCGAAGAGTCTGACCAGTGGGTGTCCACCGGCGCGCTCCTAGTGGTGGCCGTGGCATCGGCAGTGATGATCGCCGGTGTCGTGCGGCCGGGTCGACTCGGGCTGGTTTTGGCGACTCCGCCTCTGGTGTGGCTCGGCCAACGTAGCTACGCGATCTATCTCTTTCACTGGCCGTTACTCGTGCTGCTCGGCGCGCCGCCGTGGGTGGCCGTAGCCGCGACATTGGCGCTAGCGGAATTATCGCACCATGTGATCGAGTGGCCGATTCGTTCTGCTCGACGTCTGAGACGACCTCTTCGGACGCTCGGCGCAGTCTCGGCTGTGCTCGCGGTTGCGCTCATCGCGACGGCCGCGGCCGCTCCTGCTCCGCCGTCCGATGCCGAAATCGCCGCGTCTACCGTTGCCGCGTTGGTGGCGCCAACCACAGTGCCAGTCCCAACCACAGTGCCACTCACAACCAGAGGCGTTGCGGTGACGACCACCACGCGGGCGCCCCTACCCGTCCACATTGCGTCCGAGCCAACCGCGATCATCGTCGGCGACTCCACTGGCTACACCGTGCAGCCCGCCGTCGAGGGCTGGATCGGGTCGGTTGGTGGGACGGTGCGGCCAGGCGCATTTGTGTCGTGTGGTCCGCTGTTCAACGAGCGGGTCGGCGCCAACTGGGCTGGTATTGCTTGGACGGGCGAGATCTTTGGTCCCTTTGATGGCGGTTGCCGCCCGGCCATCGACGAGTCGGTCGACCTTGTCTTGGTGATCGACCACGGCGTTGTGCTCATGGATCACCTCGACGTGATCCGCGACAAAGTGACGAGCATCGAACAACCTGAGGTTCTTGATCTGGTCCGAGATGAGTACGAGCGCATGATCGCCGCGGCGACCGTGGCTGAGGCCACCGTCATGATCTTCACACCACCGAAGACCGGCTATCCCCGCGGCGAGGGCGATACTCAGCCCGCCAATGTCAGGCTCGATCTTTATCGTTCGATGATCGACGCATTGGCCGCGACCAACGCCAATGTGGTCGTGGTCGACACCGGCCCCGTGGTCGAATCCAACCCCGAGCGGTACGTACGCAGCGATGGTCTTCACCTCGATTCCGATACCGGAGCGGTCAACTTTATTGTCGACCTGGTGGCGCCATTGATCTTGTTCGCCAACGGGTGACGCAACGGCGAGATGGGCTACTACTGTGCGCCCATGGTCAACGCCGCAGTTCTTCGCGAGTTCGGCTCGCCGTTGTCGATCGAGCAGATCAAGGTCGCGCCGCCCGGCCCAAGCGATGTGCAGGTAGCAGTGAAAGCGTGCGCAATTTGTCACTCCGACATCATGTTTTTCGACGGCGCGTGGGGCGGAGCAACCCCCGCGGTTTACGGCCACGAAGCGGCCGGTGTGGTGGAGGCGGTGGGCGAAGCGGTCGACTCGGTTGCGGTCGGCGATCACGTCGTTATTTCGCTCATCCGTTCGTGTGGGTCGTGTCACCAATGTGAGCGTGGTCTGCACGTGGCCTGCACGGGTGATTTCGAAATCGACCACCGTCAGCCGATTGCGAGTGCCGATGGTTCGGCGATGCATCACGGTTTGGGTACCGCCACTTTTGCCGACACCGCGGTGGTCGACGCGTCGCAGGTGGTGAAGATTCCCGCCGACATGGCTTGGCCGAGTGCGTCGCTGCTGGGTTGTGGCGTAATCACTGGATACGGAGCGGTGGCCAACACCGCGGCGGTCGAACCGGGCAGCCACGTTGTGGTGATTGGTTGTGGTGGAGTTGGGCTGAACTCGCTGCAGGCGGCGTCCATAGCCGGCGCCGCTTCGGTAATCGCGGTCGATCTCGATGCCGACAAACGGGCCGACGCGGTCGAATTTGGTGCTACCCATTCGGTCGATCCGACCAACAGCGATGCCGCTGCTCAAGTTTCGGCGATCACCGAGGGACGCGGTGCCGATTACGTGTTTGTCACTGTGGGGGCAAAGGCGGCGATCGAACAATCGTTTTCGTTCCTGGCACCGGGAGGGGCGGTGGTGATTGTGGGGATGACGGCCAACGGAATCACCATTGATTTCGACTCCACTTCGTTGGCGGCTGCCAATCAAAGAGTGTTGGGGTCCAAGATGGGGTCGGGTCGTCTTGGTGTCGACATTGCGGCCATCGTCGAGCTTTACCAGCAAGGTCGCTACAAGCTCGACGAGTTGGTGAGCCGCACCTATCGCCTTGATCAGATCAACGAAGCGGTCGATGATGTCAAGACGGGCGGAGCTCGCCGCAACGTGGTTGTGTTCGATGAGGGTGTTGGGAGCCCGTCATGAAGATCGCTTCGTTTGAAACCTTTGTGGTGGGTAACCCACCGCCGCACTTCGGCGGTCGCTACTTCATCTTCGTGAAGTTGGTGAGCGACGACGGCGTGGTTGGCTACGGCGAGGTCTACACCGCCACGTTTAGTCCCGACGTGGTTGCCCAAATGATCGACGATGTGTGTGAACGATGGGTGGTGGGCCACGATCCGTTCCACGTCGAGAGGCTCTGGCGACGGGTCTACGGATCGGGTTACACCCTGCGCCCCGATATCTCGCTGGGCTCGGTCCTGAGCGGCATCGAGACGGCGTGTTGGGACATTGTTGGCAAGGCGGTCGACAAGCCGGTTTATGAGCTTTTGGGCGGACGGGTTCACGACAAGCTCCGCAGCTACACCTACCTGTACCCCGCGGCAAGCGACGGACCCGATGCCTTCAGCGACGCACGGGTGTATCGCGACCCCGAGTTGGGCGCGCAACGGGCCGCCGAAGAAGTCGAGCGCGGGTTCACCGCGGTGAAGTTCGATCCGGCCGGTCCCTACACGGTTTACGACGGTTACATGCCTCCGCTCGAGGCGTTGGATCGCAGCGAGAAGTTCTGCCGCCTGATGCGCGAAGCCGTGGGTACCAAAGCCGATCTGTTGTTCGGAACCCACGGCCAGTTCACCGCCGCGGGCGCGCTTCGACTGGCCGCTCGGATCGAAAAGTTCGATCCATTGTGGTTTGAGGAGCCAACCCCGCCCGAGAACGTTCCCGAGATGGCCAAAGTGGCGCGGGGCACATCGATTCCGGTAGCTACTGGCGAACGGCTCACGACAAAGTACGAGTTCCACCGGGTGTTGGAGGCCGGGGCCGCGGCCATTCTCCAGCCGGCGTTGGGTCGTAGCGGGGGCCTGCTCGAGACCAAGAAGATCGCGGCGATCGCCGAGGCCTACTACGCCCAGATTGCCCCTCATCTGTACTGCGGTCCGATCGAGGCCCTCGCCAACATTCAGCTCGCTACTTGCAGCCCCAACTTCCTGATCTTGGAAGCGATACAAGACTTTGGCGGCTTTCACGCCGATCTGTTGTCCACCCCGATCGAGTGGAGTGACGGTTATGTGATCCCTCCGACCGCTCCTGGCCTGGGTGCCGACCTCAACGAAGAGGTCGCACGCGCTCACCCCTATCAGGGCGCCGAACTTCATCTCGAAATGCAAACCGACCCGGAGCTCCCATGACTGTGACTGGCCGACCAGCGCCGATACCTCATGTCGCCCTCGCTCACCTGCCGACCCCGCTCGAGCCGTTGACCAATTTGTCGAAGGCGCTGGGTGGGCCGCGCATTTGGGTCAAACGCGACGACGCAACGGGGTTGGCTTTTGGCGGCAACAAGGCCCGCAAGCTCGAATATCTGATGGCCGACGCCATCGAACAGCGTGCCGATGTGGTGTTGACCACCGGGGCGATGCAAAGCAATCACTGTCGCCAAACCGCGGCGGCCGCGGCCCGCCTCGGTGTCGAGTGTGAGCTTTTGCTCGAAGACCGTTTTGCCGATTGGCCCAACGCATACCGTCAAGGCGGAAACCGGTTCCTCGATGATCTGGTGGGGGCCCGGGTTACCGAGTACGAGGTCGGTACCGACATGACCGCAGCGCTCGAGCAGCGCGCCGGCGAGTTGCGCGCTGCTCAACGCAACCCCTACATCGTGGCGATGGGTGGTTCGTCGGTGATCGGGGCGATGGGATATCGCACCGCCGCCGTGGAGATTTTACGACAGGGCGAAGAAGTCAGCGGCGAGATTCGAGAGATCGTTCACGCCACAGCGAGTGGCGGGACCCAAGCTGGGCTCATTGCCGGCTTGGCCATCAAACGTTCGGCCGTGCCGGTGCTGGGTATCAGTGCCGGCGCGCCGGCCAGCTACCTCCAGCCGCTGGTCCACAATCTTGCCGCCGAAGTTATCCAGCGCATCGGTATCGACCGTCCGATCCCCGAAGCAGCGGTGGTGGTCGACGACTCCCACGTTGGCGAGGCCTACGGCGTGCCCACTGATTCGATGCGCGAGGCGGTCGGGCTCTGTGCTCGAACCGAAGGGCTACTGCTCGACCCGGTGTATTCGGGCAAGGCCATGGCCGGGCTGATCGCTCATATTCGCGCCGGTCGCTATCAACGCGACGACAACGTGGTGTTCATTCATACCGGCGGCACGCCGGCGTTGTTCAGCTACCGCGACTCGCTGAGCTGATCGGCGACGATCTGCTCGATCACCTGCGCTACGCCATGGTCGGCATTGGACGCCGTCACCTCGTCGGCGCTGGTTTTGGCCGCGGCACGAGCGTTTCCCATGGCCACGCCCCGGCCGGCCCATTTCAGCAGGGTGATGTCGTTGAGGTTGTCCCCGAACGCCACCACCTCGTCGCGGTAGATCCCTAGTTGGGCGCACAGGCGAGCCAAAGCTCCGCCTTTGTCGGCGCCATCGGGGGTGATTTCGACAAACGTTGCACCCGACGTGGTGACGTTGTGCGACTCGTCAACGTGAGGAGTTACGGCCTCGACCAATGCCGCGGTGTCGATTTCGGGATGGCCAACAAACACCTTGCCGACGTCGGTTGGTGTCTCGCTCACGATTCCAGTTGAGTGCCGTTTCTCGCCTCCGAGGCCATACGGATAGAGGTCGAGGAACGACTGTTCCCACACCAGCGCGGCGGGAATCTCGAACCCAAAGACGCATCCCGGTAGTTCCGCCGCGATCCGACCGCGGGTTGCATGGATCTCGTCGTCGTCGAAGGCGAGTCGTTCTTCGAGCAAGCCGGTCTCGAGGTTGAGTCGGTGCCCGCCGTTGGAACCAATGAACCAGTGGAGACGGGCGCCGGTCGAGGTTGCCAACGCGGCACCCCCAAAATGGCTCCGCCCAGTAATGGCGACACAAACAATCCCCGAATCGAAAGCCGCGTTCATCGCTGTCACCGAACGGGGTTCGGGGTAGTGGTCGGGCCCAAAGAATGTGCCGTCGAGGTCGGTGGCGATCAGCCGTACCGGGCGGTCACCTTCGGGCATGAGTGTCGTACCAGTCGAAGCCCCGGCCAAGCAAAGGACGAGCGAAGCGGCGCGGCCACGGATACTTGGTGAGGTGTCTGAGCAGCCCGTTGTGGGGGCCGACCAGGCGAGTGTGACGATAGATCCGGGTGTACTCGGCACAAGCGTCGTCGAAGGACAACCAATGGTCGGGCAGATCGAGTCCGAACATTCCGCTCGACCCTTTTTCGAACGTGTAGTCGATGGCGTTGCCTTCGACGTTGGTGCTGGTCTCGCTCGGTTGCGGTGGTGACTGGGTTGGTACGCCCTCTTGGGAAACGATCTGGAAATCGCCATAACCCAAGTCGCGGAGGGTGCGTAGCGGCCCAAAGGTTTGTTCGCGGTCGGTGGCGTGGGACTCGATCGATACGTAATCAGGCAACTCGGAGCGGCCGATCAACGCGTCGATGCACAGGTGATCGAAACCTTCGATGTCGATCTTCAGGTAGTAGGGCGTCCCGTGTTGATCGAGAATCTCGCCGAAAGGAGAGGCCGGCACGTCGATGGCATGGCTGGTTTGGCCGACGGCGTCGTTGCGGATCTTCCAATCGAGGCTGGCGGTGCCCCAAACCGAGCGCTGGTCAGACACGTAGAACGCAATAGTGCCGCTCGTCTCGGCGACGGCTTTGTTGACGATGGTGAGTTGGCCGCTCGCAACAGCGTCGGCAAATCGATCGGCGCAGGCCTGGGCCAGCGCGGGGTTGGCCTCGACCCCAACTACTCGGAACCCCTTGTTGAGGTAGTAGTCGGTGTCCTCGCCGGTGTGCATCCCGACGTCGTAAACGGTCTTCATGGCGTCACCTTGTCGTGGGCACGCGCGCTCAGGTCATTGCGCCGTTGTCGCGTACGAACACCGGCTGGTCGCTCGACGAACGTTCTGGGTCGTAGCGGTAACCCATGGCGTCGAAGCTCTTCAACGCGGCTACGGACTTGATTCGGTCGCGAATGATCCACCCGGCCATGGCGCCGCGGGCTCGCTTGGCGAAGAAGCTCACGATCTTGTACGGCGCGCCGTCTTTTGAATCCAGAAACGTTGGTGTGATTAGTCGGCCGTCGATGTCTCGGGCTTTGACCGAGCCGAAGTATTCGTTGGAGGCCAAGTTGATCAGCGCGGTTGCCCCGGGACTCTCGGCCAGATCGGCGTTGATCGACGCGGTGATGTCGTCGGCCCAAAAAGCGTAGAGGTCTTTGCCCCGATCGGTGACCAGCGACGTGCCCATTTCGAGGCGGTAAGCCTGCATCAGGTCGAGCGGCCGCAAAACTCCATAGAGACCCGACAGGATCCGTAATGTCTTTTGAGCGTGGGTGTAGTCGCGTTCGGAGAACGTGTTACGGGCATCCATACCCAGGTAAACGTCGCCGGTGAAGGCCAAGATGGCGGGTCGAGAATTGGCTGGAGTGAACGGTCGTTCCCAATCTTGGAACCGTTCGTGGTTGAGTTCGCCGAGCGACTCAGAGACGTTCATCAGTTTGGAAATGTCGGCCGGCGACTTTTTGGCCATAACCGAAACGAGCTCTTGGGAACGGTCGAGCATTCGAGGCTCGGAGTGCTTCTTGGTCGGAAGCGGCATCTCGAAGTCGAGCGACTTGGCAGGTGAAACAACTATCAGCACCCCAATGGTCTACCGCCTCAGATCAGTCATTGCCTCTCGGCGAGAAGACGCGTAGCTTCCGCCAATGGAATTCCCCAACACTGCAGGCCACAACCAGTGGTACCCATTCATGGATCGACCACTTCCCGAACAGGTCGACGGGGTCATGACCAATCCCGCGGTCATCCCAATGAACAACATCGATCCGCTTCCCGCGAGTGCCAAATTTGTGGTGGTCGGAGCGGGGATTCACGGGATGTCCACCGCTTATCACCTAGCCATGGCGCTGGAGAAAAGTGGCAAGGGGAAAGGCAGTGACGTTGTTTTGATCGACAAACAGGGTCCAGGGGCCGGGGCGACCGGGTTGGCGTGCGGCTGCGTGCGCAACCTCTACATGACTGGCCCGCTGCATTCGATCCTGCGGGCCAGTGTCGAAGTTTGGGAGAGCGACCCGGTCAACTTTGGGTTCCAACAGGTTGGCTACGTGTCGATCGGCGAAGATAACCAAGCCGAGGATTACGTCAAGCTCAACGAGAGCCAAATCGAGGCTGGATACCCGTCGGACCTTTACACCGGCGCAGAAGCTCACAAGTTTCTGAAGAGCCTCTGGCCGGATTTCAAAACCAACAACTGCGATGTTGTTTTGCACGAACACCGTTCGGGTTATGCCGGCACGCACATGGTTATGTGGGGGCTCGATCAGAAGTGCCGCCAGTGGGGGGTGCAACGGGTTTATGGCGTCGAGGTCACCGGCTACGACATGCGTGATGGTGCGGTCCACGCTGTCCAAACCAAGTCCGGCAACATCCAATGCGAGCAAGTGATCGTTGGTGCTGGTGCTTGGACGCCGAAACATTGGGAATGGCTGGGCGGACCCAACACTCTCGACATTTTGTACCCCGACGGCCACACCGAGACCGATGCCGCAATGTGGAACTACTGGCGGTTGCTCGAAGGCGAAGTATTCCTGCCGCCTGGGGTCGACTACCGCACCGCCGACGGCAAGGATGCACCCGTTTTGCACGTGGAACTGATGAACACGCCGGTGTATGGCAAGAACGGCGAGATGATCCAAGACCACGTCTACACCTACACCCGATACGCCGCCGAACGGGTAGGGGCGCCGGGGCTGCAAGGCGGCACGATACCGATCAAGTTGGGTCCCCACGGGACCGCTGAGCCCTATGGCCACCTCAACGATGAGTATCAGGCCGACGACTGGTTCCCCGAGTACTACTGCACGACGTTGGGCATGTTGTTCGAACGGTTCGAGAATCTCGAGCCCTACTACAAGCAGCGTCGCAACGGCGGGGTTGGGGCATTCACGCCCGACAACGTGCCGATCTTTGACTACGTCGCCGACAACGCCTGGGTTATTGCCGATTCCAATCACGGGTTCAAGATGATCGGCGTGGGCAAACTCACCGCCGACCTGATGGTCAGCGGCAACAAGCCGTGGGAACTCGAACCGTTCACCTTCGACCGTTACGCCAAAGGCACAACATTTGGTGACCGCAATTCCAACTGTCCCTGGGTCTGAGAAGAGGACTCGACAAGTTGTCTGACGTGTTGGCACCGCCCCGGGGGTTCTCGGTAGAAGAGTTCGAATCTCGCACCGCTAAAGCTCAATCTCACATGGCCCAACGGGGCCTCGATGCACTGCTTATTTGCACCGAACCCGAAGTTCGTTACTTCACCGGATTCCACACCCTGTTTTGGTTGAGCCCCACCCGGCCGTGGTTCGTGATCATTCCCCGAGCTGGTAAGCCGGTTGCGGTGATCCCCAGCATCGGGCGCTCGTCGATGGCCGAGACCTGGATCGACGACATCCGAACGTGGTCGTCGCCCGCGCCCGAAGACGACGGGGTGACGTTGCTAGTCGAGACGTTACGAGAAATCGCCGGCCGCTCGGCGGGGTCGATCGGGGTCCCGATGGGTCCCGAAACGCACGTGCGGATGCCGGCCGGCGATTTTGATCAGCTCCGCCGCGATCTGACTGGCCACGACTTTGTCGACGCAACCGACATTGTCTCGAAACTTCGAATGATCAAATCCGAAGCCGAAATCGCCAAGGTCGCCTACATCTGTTCGGTGGTATCGGACGCCTTCGAAGGACTGCCGCAATTGGTGTCGGTGGGCGATACCGAACGCCAAGCGTTTGCCAAATTTCGCATCGACATTCTTCAACGGGGGGCCGACGACGTGCCCTACCTGGTGGGTTCCACCGGGCTGGGCGGGTTTGACGACATCATCAAGACACCCACCGATCGAACAATCGGCGAGGGCGACATTTTGTTGTTCGACACCGGTTCAGTGCATGACGGCTACTTCTCGGACTTTGACCGCAACTTTGCCTTCGGCCACGCCGACGACTCGGCAAAGCGGGCCTACGAAACGGTGTGGCAGTCGACCGAAGCCGGGTTTGCCGCGGCAGTGCCGGGTGCTACGACCACCGATGTCTGGAAGGCCATGGCCGATGTTCTCGATGCTGGTGGCTCGCTCGGGAACAGCGTCGGCCGAATGGGACACGGCCTCGGCATGCAGGTCACCGAATGGCCTTCCAACACCGCGACCGACAATACGGTGATCGAACCAGGCATGGTCCTGACCCTCGAGCCCGGGCTCACCTGGGCGCCGGGACGGATGATGGTTCACGAGGAGAACATCGTGGTGCGCGAAGACGGCGCCCACTATTTGAGTCGTCGGGCCGCTCCGGAGCTTCCCATAATTACATGAGCGGATTGTCGGCCGAGCAAATCGAGCAATATCACCGTGACGGGTTCGTGTCGCCGATCGACGTCTATACGTCGAGTGAGATTGCCGAGATTCGTGCGGCGTACGAAGCCGCCGAGCAAGCCCACCCCGATCAACTGCATCCGACCAATCGCAATAACGCCCACCTGGTAGTGCCGGTGCTTGACGAGGTAGCTCGACACCCAACCGTGCTCGATTGTGTTCGGTCTCTTATCGGACCCGACATCGTGTTGTGGGGTTCGGTGATGTTCATCAAAGAGCCGAGTTCGACGGGATATGTGAGTTGGCATCAAGACGGTCGATACATGGGGCTCGATCCCCTCGATTTCGCCACTCCGTGGATAGCCCTAACCGACAGCACGATTTCAAACGGGTGCATGGCCATGATCCCCGGCAGCCAGCGCCAGCCGTTGCTGGATCATCGAGACACCTTCGACGAAGAGAACATTTTGACGCGCGGTCAAAACGTTGATGGGGTCGACGCGGCCGCCGCGGTCAACCTCGAGCTGCGGGCCGGTCAGATGTCGATTCATCATCCGCGTACTATCCATGGTTCCCAACCCAACCCGAGCAATCAGCGGCGGATCGGCTTCGCCCTGCAGTCCTACATTGCCGCGCACGTTCGACAGTTACGCGGCGACGCCTACGCCGCCGATGTCGGTGCGGGTGTGCCGTCGCCGTATCAGTCAGTGCCACCGCCGACCGGGCTGTGCGTGCCGAGCGAGGTGGCGCGACGCGACGTCATCAACCACAACTACGCCGACATCTTGTACGACGGGGCCGAGCAACGCCGGAGCTATTAGAGGCTGACGCCGAACGCCACGTCCGACACGGTTATCTCGAGAGGCGTCTCGCCGACATCAACCCGAAGTTTGGTGCCGGGTTCGGCGTGGGCGACGCCAAGCAGAGCCAGCCCGATGTTGCGACCCAGCTTTGGCGACCAACTAGCTGCTCGCAGCTCGCCCACCATTTCCCCGTCGATGGTGGCGGGCCATGGCTGGTCGATAACCGCAACCTCGCTGTTGATCGTCACGTTCACGAGCCGCCGTCGCGACGACGGATCGGCGTGGCGTCGAATTAGGGCGTCCTTGCCCACGAAGTCGTGATCGGCGTCGAGGTTGACGTAGGCCCCAAGACCGGCCTCGATCGGGTCGGTGGTCGCGTCGGTATCGGACCGATACGAGAGCAAGCCGTTTTCGAGTCGTTCCATCTGGTTGGGAGTTCCGGGGCCGATCCCGTATTTCTCGCCGGCCTCCCAAACGGCGTTCCACAGGTCTTCGCCTCGCGAGCCGTCGGTCAAGAAGAGTTCGAACCCACCTTGGCGACTCCACCCGGATCGACAAATCACCATCTCAATCCCGTCGAGTTCGACCTCGCGATGATGAAAGAAGCCGATGCTCTCGATGAGCTCTGCACCGAACAAGTCACCGCAGAGATCTTCGGCCCGAGGGCCTTGTACTGCTAACGGCGAAACGTCGGGTTCGAACACTTCGACATCGAACCCCATCGCTCCGGCGACGCCCTGGCAAAACAGCACAACGTCGGAATCGGCGATCGACAGCCACCAACGGCCCTCGGCGAGGCAAAGCGCGATCGGGTCGTTGATCAAGTGGCCGTCGTAGTTGGCCATCGGCGCATAGCGAGCCCGTCCCGGCTTTAGGCCGGTGAGGCTGCGAGCTGACACGTACTGGGCCATGGCCCGAGCGTCGGGACCGCTGATCTCGACCTGGCGTTCGGCGCCTACATCCCATATCGAGACGCCGGTGTTGAGCCTTTCGTACTCACCCACCGGATCGCCGTACGACGTTGGCATATACATGCGGTTGTAGATGGTGAAGTGGGTGACCCCGGCTGCGAGCGTGCAGTTGTAATAGGGGGACTTCTTGATTCGTGACCCAATGGTGATCTCTGCCATAACGCGAGGCTAACCGGATTATTAGCCTGCGGCTAACGAATGGTGACGGCGTTTCCCGACACGGTTATGCCGCCGGCGACCGGGATCGACACGCGGAGTTCGCTGGGGCGTCCCATGTCGGCGCCCTGATGAATCACGATGTCGGTCGGAACTTCGGTTAGTTCAGCGTCGCGGAGGTACCCACCGAGTGCCGCGGCGGCCGCGCCGGTCGCGGGATCTTCGGTCACGCCACCGACCGGGAAGGGGTTGCGACTCATGAACAACATCGGTCCGACCCGGTGCACCAACTGAAGAGTGGTGAGACCATGATCGTTCATGAGTTCCTTCAGCGCATCGAAGTCGTACTCGAGATCTTTGAGACGGCTATGGGTTGCGGTCGCGATGATGGCGTGCCAGGCACCGGCGTAGGCCAGCACCGGAGCGAGAGTCCCGTCCAGTTCGGCCTCGGTCCAGTTTAGTAGCGTCAGAATCGCCGCCAGCAGCTCGGGTGCCAACGGCTTGTGCGTCGGTACGACGGAGGTGAGCGATGCTTCGACACCGAGAGGCCCGTCGAAAACATGCACCGCAATGTCGCCAACTGATGATGACAGGACGAAATCGCCCAAACCTTCGTCGGTTCCCAGCGCAACACCTGTGGCAACCGTGGCGTGCCCACAAAACGGCACTTCAGCGAGGGGACTGAAGTAGCGGATCGTGCGGACCGATCCGCTGACCGGAGCGACGAACGCCGTTTCGGAATAGCCGATATCGGCGGCGATTTTTTGCATCTCGGCCGGTTCGGGCAGTGCGTCGCCGATCCAGACGCCAGCGGGGTTGCCGCCCGCCGGATCGGTGGTGAACGCTGCGATGCGTCGGAGGCTGGGGGGCATGGTCACATTCTTGCCGGTGGCGGCGGGCTTGCGCGCCGATGGTCAAATCTGCATACTCGCCGCGTGGATTTCAACTTTTTCCTCTCGAGTTATCTGCCCGACCCGAGCTATGGCGGCGCTCGCCTTTATGCCGACATGGTCGAGGAAGCAAAGGTGGCCGAGCGGCTCGGCTTCAACAGTGTCTCCATTCCCGAACATCACGTGATCAACGTGCTGCTCAACCCGGCGCCGTTGCAGTTCGCGGTGAAGATTGCTTGCGAAACCGAACGGCTCGGCATCGTGACGTCGGTGGTGGTTCTGCCGTTGCACGACATGCGGCTTCTGGCCGGCGAGATCGCGATGGCCGACATCTTGACCGACGGCCGGTTGGTCGTCGGGGTGGGCCGAGGGGCCTTCGGGTACGAGATGGAACGCCTCGGGACGCCGATCGAACAGAGCAGAGCCAAGTTCGACGAGTCACTCGACGTGTTGTTGAGATTGCTCACCGAGTACGAAGTCGAACATCACGGGCATTACTACGACTTCGACCCGCTCACGATCATGCCGCGACCACTGACGCAGCCTCGGCCGCCGATGATGATCGCCACAATGAACCACGACGGCATCCGGAACTCAACCTTGCGTGGTTTCAACATCCAGACCACGCCGCTGTCGGGGTCTCCGGACTTGTTCAAGATGCAGGTCGATGCCCACAAGACGGCCAAGGCCGAGATGGGCGAAGCCGGCAACGACCTGCGGATCATGCTCAGTCGAATCGTCTACTGCGCCCGCGACGAGACCGATCGGCGCCAAAAGCTCGAGATGGCGTTCGAGTACTACAAACGATTCGACAACGTGTTTGTTGGTCCGGGCGTTGTGAAGGATGGGTGCATTGCCGCGCTGCCACGCCAGCAATCGATCGAAGAGCTCGACGCCAACATCATGATTTGCACTGCCGAGCAGATGGTCGACCGACTCGGCGAGTACGAGGAGCGCGAGATCGACGAATTGATATTGTCCTCGCATCTGGGGCAAGGCCGAGAGGAAACGATCGAGATGATGGAACGATTTTCGTCCGAAGTGATGCCCGAATTTGTTGGTGGCAAAGACGGGACTCGCTGATGGCGGCCATCGACGTCAGCTACTCGGTGACCGGCGAGGGGCCGGCGCTTTACATGGTGCATGGCATCGGCTCGCGCAAAGTCACGTGGGACGCGCTGGTACCCGAACTCAGTGAGCACTTCACTTGTGTCACCTACGATCTACGCGGCCACGGCGACAGTCCGATTCCGCCGGTCCCGTACACGCTTGACGATCTGGTTGACGATCTCGAAGCCCTACGGCACAAACTCGGCCACGAGAAATTGCACGTAATCGGGCATTCGCTTGGTGGCATGATCGGGCCTCGCTACGCGCTGAGGTATCCGCAGCGCACACTGTCGGTTGGCCTGCTTTCGACCGCCGCCGGTCGCACACCTGATGACAGCGCGAGAGTCAAAGGGGTCGTCGCCAAAATGCGCGCTGACGGCATTGCCGATACGTTGCCAACGCTGGTCGGTCGTTGGTACACCGACGAGTTCGCTAGCGCTAACCCCGCCAAGATCGATCACCGAATCGAACAAGTCATCAACACCCCTTCGGAAGTGTTTTTGTCGGTGTTCGACGTCTACGCCGAAACCGAGATGGCGCCCTGGCTTCATGAGATCGACGTTCCTTGCCTGGTTCTAACCGGGGAGAACGATCCGGGCTGCAACCCACGCCTCAACGAGTTCATTCATTCGGAACTACCAAACAGCGAGTTGGTCATCTTGCCCGAAGTTCGGCACTCGATCCTGATCGAATGTCCAGAACTTGTGCTGGCCCCCCTGAGTACCTTCTTGCGGCGGCACTAGTAGGCGCAAGCGGCGCCTAGCTGAGGGGGGCGCGCCACTCGACAAGAGTGCCGCCCTCGTCGTGGCGACGAACTCGGAACTCGCCCCCGGCGCTCAACGCCCGGTCGGCCAAGTTGGCGTGGCCGCTGTGGCGGGTGGCTTGGTCGGGCATTCCGACGCCGTCGTCGGTCACTCGAAGCATCACCGCAGAGTCGTCGACAAAAACCTCGATGGCGGCCGTGTCGGCGTCGGCGTGGCGGGCGACATTCGTAAGGCTTTCGCGGGCGGCGGCACAGAGATCGTCGTGCAGCACCAAAGGTGTAGCGTCGACCGGCCCGCGAAAGATTACGGTTGGCTCGAACCCGAGTGAGGGGATCAAGCTCGTGGCAATGTCGACGATCTTGGACCGCAGCGAGTCGTCAGCCGGTCGGGTTTGACGGATGTCGAAAATCAGCGCCCGGATCGAATGAATCACGTCGTCGAGGGTGTCGACAGCCGCGCCGATGCGCGTGGCATGTGTTTCGTCGCTGAGCCTGGGAATCAGCGACTGCATGCTCATTCCCAGAGCAAACAATTCCTGGATGATGGTGTCGTGCATCTCGCGGGCGATGCGTTCGTGGTCTTCGGCCAAAATTCGGCGTCGGGTCGCGTCGAGCAACCTCGCCTCGGTTTCGACCTTCTCGGTAATATCTCGCACGGCGGCGATCACCATCTGGTCGTCCAACGGAGATAGCGAGATGTTGACCGGGAAAGTCGAGCCATCGGCCCGCTTCGCTCTCAATGGTACACCGGCGCCCATGGGCCGGCGCTCGGCCGAATCATGAAAGCCGTTTCTGAGAGCGGGGTGACCGGTTGCGAATTGATCGGGCATCAACGACTCGACGGTGCGCCCTATCAGTGATCCGGGGCAACCGAAGGTCTGTTCTGCGAACGAGTTGCAGCCGACGATCGAACCCTGCTCATCAACGAGCAGCAACGCGTCGGGCATCTGCTCCCAGAGGGAATCTTGTGACATGGGATCGACCGAGTCAGGCACCTTCACGAGGATAGTCACTCGTATTTCGTTCGCTCTCGCTCCTCGAGACGAGCGGCAAGCGCGGCCGCTTCGGTGCGGCGAACCATGCCGAGCTTGGCTAGTACGTTCGATACGTAGTTCTTCACCGTCTTCTCGGCGATGAACAACTCTTCGCCAATCTGGCGGTTGGACTTGCCTTCCCCGATCAGATCAAAGACTCTCCGCTCTTGCTGAGTCAAAGTTTCGAGGGCGCCAGCTTCGCTCGACCGCAGCCGCTGCATCGCCATCCGTACTTCGGCGTTGTCCAGTAGCTGCGCCCCGGAGGCGACCTTTCGGATCGACTCGATGAGGTCGTTGCCGCGGATTTGTTTCAAGACAAAGCCAGCAGCACCTGCCAATGCGGCGTTGACCAGCGCTTGATCATCCGAGAACGACGTCAGCATTAGGCACTTGGTATCGGGATGAGCCGACGTGATATCGCGACAGGTACTGATGCCGTCGGTGCTGTCGTCCAGAAGTCTTACGTCGAGCACGGCGACGTCAGGAGTGAAGGAATCAACGACTTGTAGCATCTCGGCACCAGACGAGGCCTGACCGACGACTGCCATGTCGGCCTCGGCATCCACCAAGTCGGCGACGCCATGGCGGACGATCTCGTGATCGTCCAATATCGCTACGCGAATTAGTTGAGGGTTGGGCTCGTGATTGGTTGCCATGGTTCAGTCTTGCTCGTAGGGACGACCGTCGCGCAACTGTTCGATGACCGTGGACAACCCATTGAGAACTTGACTGATTGTTTCGCCGCTCGACCCGGAGAGGTCGTCAAGGGTCTCGAGTCTCAAGGCCAGTCCGAACAGTCGTTGGGCGGCTTCGTCGCGACGTTCAAGATCGGTCGCGATGACCGTTCCGTTCGCGGGATTTAGTGGCACCAGGCGTCGACCGGTGACCGTGTTTGGGGTTATCTGGATGAATCGGTTTTTTTCGCCCTGCGCCCACGGTTCGACATCGAGCGTTTCGTCGTGCAGTGCGGCGGGAAGTGTGTGCGGCTCGCTGGCCGTGCCGTGAACGACCACACTCCAGCCAAGATGACGTTCGCGGTCAGTGCCATCGATCTCGAATGCGACGAGGCCGCCCATGATCGCGCTGGCGAGCTTGGTACCGGCGGCCGTTCGGATCACGATGGTGCCTTCGTCGATCACGTAGTTGACTGGGAACACATCGGGCTGACGTCCGTTGCTTACGGCGAGTCGACCGACACAAGCACCCCGTAGAGCGGACCAGCATTCATCGGTTGCCATGGAGGTGAGAGTGGACGGCATCGTCGCTAGCTCGGCACTACAACGATTGGACAATGGGGCCGATGAATCAAGGCGGTGGTCGTCGAACCCAAGAACAGGTGCTGGAGCCCGCGGCGACCTCGTTGACCGAGCACCAAAAGATCGCAATCGCCTTCCCGGGCCAACATCACCCACCGAGGATCGCCCTCGGCGATCTCTCGTTGAATCTTGTCCGTGTCCCATCCCATTTCAGCGCACACCTTGTCGGCGGCCTCGTTGACCGTGTCGCGGGCGTGGGTCTGAAACTGGGTTACGTCAAATCTTGAGTCGGCAAACCACATCGGACCATCGACCGGGGTCTGCCAGGTTGTGACCGCGGTGATGATGGCGTCGTCAGGACAGCAGCGAGCGGCCCAAACCAACGCATTTATCGAAGCATCGGAGCCGTCGACCCCCACCACGACATGCCTCGGAGAGGGGCGAGCGGAGGCCTCGCCGCGGTGGGGGACGATCGCTAGGGGAATCGATGTGTGATCGGCCAGGTAGCGTCCGACCGAGCCGAGAAGCGCAGCGCGGATCGGGCCTCGGCTCCGGGTGCCGACCACCAGAAGTTCGGCATCTTGGGATTCCTCGAGCAACAACTGGGCTGGGTCGCCGCGGCGAACCACGGGGTTGGCGAGATCGATCTGGTCGAGGTCGGTGATGAACTCGGCGGCGGCGGCCTCGGCCGCGGTCTGCATCTCGTCGGATGCCGGCACGGCCCCCAACCCAAAAGGCGACGGGGCCATGGCTGCCATCGGATATTCCCAAGCGTAAAACGGACGGATCGGGCCAAACCGGTCGGTCATGACCGAGGCCCACTCGAGCGCCGCTTCAGACGCCTCAGAACCGTCAACTCCAACGACTATGCCGGTGCGAACGTTTGTCACGGTTCCTCCTCGTGGTCATCTATCGTCTTGCGGTTATTGCTTCGCGGTCTTGTCTTGACCGTAGGAATCTCCTCCGGCGCCGAACAGGGACCAAGGTCCCGTGTTTGTTGGAAGGATTGTTAGCGTGGCGAAATCATGAGCAGCACCCGTTGGATCACCGAAATGGGCATGGGCGTCGACGTCCACGGCCGTGACTACACCAAAGCAGGTCGCCGTGCGGTTAGCGATGCGTTACGCCACAGTTCGCTGCACTTCTTCACCGCCACCGATCGGTCCCGAGACGACATGCACATCGAGGTCATTGTGGGGTGCGCTCAACCGGCGTCCGTTGACCTGGAGGCCATAGCGGCCGAGGTTCCGTATGGCACGGTCACCGTCCGCGCCGAAGTCGGTGGTTTGGACGTGCCCGGCGTTAGCGGGTCCGATGGGGTCACCATTGCCAACGCCGCCATCTTGGTGAGCTTCGTCTAGCGCGGGCGCCGAACGTGACAGTTGTCGCACGGCCGTGACTTGTTGGGCCCGCAGGCATACAGTGTAAGTTCAACGGAGGTCCCCCCATGCTTCTTCGCCACAAAACCGTTATCCCAGACTCGCTCGCCGCAACCGAGTTGGCCCGACTTCTGCCAATCGACGAGCTCGAAACGCTGACGCTTCGCGGCACAAGCGTCGAGTTGCCCGCCGGTCGCACCGTCATCAACGAAGACACGTTTGGTCGCGAGTTTCTGGTGATTGTCGACGGCTCGCTGTCCGTGTCGCGCGATGGCGCTTCCATCGCCCGCTTGGATGCCGGCGACATCGTGGGCGAGATGGCGTTGCTCGAAAACCAGATGCGATCGGCCACTGTCAGCGTCCTCGCTGATGCAACCGTGTTGGCGTTCAACCGCCGCGAGTTCGCGTCGCTGCTCGACGAGTGCCCGGTTTTTGCCGCCTACGTAGTTGCCACCGCGAAAGCCCGCGGTAACTAGCCGGCGCAACGACTTCGCCCGGCGTGCAGGGGCTGAGCTTGATCTAGGGTCGTCGGCCCGATGGCTGGGCCGCAACGCCGCACTACGAACGGGCCCTTGCGCTTGTGTCGCACTACGGGTCTGAGGATGCCGG
>CAZDEB010000026.1:0-18501 GCA_964504305.1 uncultured Candidatus Nemicrothrix sp.
CCTCGTGACCGAACCCCGCTCCGACAAACGCGACACCGTCGGGCGTGGTCTGCAAAGACGAAACGGTCGCGTCGGGAGTGGAGATAGTGCGGCCGTCCACAATGAACTCGTCACCGGTCGCCAAACCGGCAACGACCACAGTGTGATCCTCGGCCACCGCCCACCTTTGCATGCCGAAAACCCATCCAGGAGTTGCGACTTCGAACGGACCAGCCGTCACCGGCTCGATCGATGCGCTCTCGGTGTTGATCTCGTAAACGTTCCACCACTCGTCGCGGTCGGTGCACGCCAGGAGTCGACCATTGTTGGTCCACCCAGGCTCACACCAAGCCTCGTGCCCGTTGCCCAGGGCCATGGTTGGGTCGCCGAGTTCGGCACCTTCGAGGGGGGCCAGTCTGAGCGTTGTTGCGTCCCACGGCATGTTGGGATGGTCCCAGCTAACCCAGACCAGGAAGCGACCGTCGGGGGATACACGAGGCGAACTCACAAAGTCGGAGCCACTCCACAACACTCTCTCGGTGAACGAACCGTCGGTAGCTACCGCGACGAGTTCGTTGACTGGTTCTTGGTCGACACCGTGGGATTCGCGAACGCACACGAACCAGAGACCATCGGGCGTACATCTCCCGTCGGCGTAACGACGAGCTCGGGGTTGGTCGGGTTCGGCGGTCAGCAGTGTTGGGTTGTCACCGGGGACCAGCGACCGCAGCCGCTGGTCGCTCAGGTCGACGTAGAAGACCGTGCCCTGGTTGACCCACCATGCGCCTCCGCCATATTCGTGAACAAGCGTGCGGACGTAGGCGTCAGGCGGGGTGATCTCTTGAACGTCGCCGTCTCGTGACCGCATCAGCGCGGTCCGGCCGCCTTCGTCGGGCCGCGACTCGGCCCACCAGATGTCGTCGCCATCGACACATATCTCGCTGATCCCCACCGCACCGCTCACCAACGACTCGGCCGAGATCGGCGAGGGCCACTCGCCATAAAGTTCGCCCCTATACAGATCAGACATCAGGCCGACAAGAAATCGACGATACGGGTGACGCCTTCGGCGAGGTCGTCGTCGCCGAGAGCAAACGACAGCCGAGCCCCACCACCAACACCAAATGCCTCGCCGGGCACAATGGCCACCTTGGCCTGTTCGAGCAGCACATCGGCCAGATCGAGGGTGGTGTCGACTCGGACACCGCCATAGTCCCGACCAAGAAGCGCCCCGAAATCGGGATAGGCGTAGAACGCTCCTTGAGGTTCGGGGCACAGGACCCCGTCGATGCTGCTCAGCATGCCCCACATGGTCTGACGGCGGCGGTCAAACGCCTCTCGCATGGCTTCAACGGCATCGAGCGGCCCCGACACCGCGGCCAACGCCGCCATTTGCGAGACGTTGGCGACATTGCTGGTGGAGTGTGACTGAAGGTTTTGTGCGGCTTTGACCACATCGGCCGGACCAATCATCCAACCCACCCGCCAGCCGGTCATGGCGTAGGTCTTGGCCACGCCGTTTAGCACGACGCAGGTATCGGCGATCTCGGGCACGAGCACAGGAAGCGAGTGATGCACGTTGTCGCCGTAGACAAGGTGTTCGTAGATCTCGTCGGTGATCACCCAAACGCCGTTGGCGACCGCCCACTGGCCGATCGCCTCGATCTCGTGTTTCGGATAAACCGCACCGGTCGGGTTCGACGGCGAGACAAAAACCAAGGCCTTGGTCTTGTCGGTCTTGGCCGCGTCGAGTTGCTCGACGGTCACCCGAAAGCCGCTTTCGGCGGTGGTGGTGAGCGGGACCGTGACACCGCCGGCGAGGGCGATCGGCTCGGGATAGGTGGTCCAGTAGGGCGTTGGTAACAGAACTTCGTCACCCGGGTTGATAAGCGCCTCGAAACAGTTGTAGACCGCGTGCTTGCCACCATTGGTTACCAACACCGAAGCGGGATCGACCACCAGGCCACTATCGCGTTCGGTTTTGGAGGCGATCGCTTCTTTGAGTTCGGGCAGACCACCCACCGCCGAATACTTGTGGTTCTTGGGATCTCGGCAGGCTGCTGCGGCGGCCTCGACGATGTGATCGGGCGTAGCAAAATCGGGTTCACCAGCACCAAAGCCGATGACGTTCTCGCCGGCCGCCTTGAGCGCTTTGGCCTTGTTCGAAACCGCCAAAGTGGCCGAGGGAGCGATAGCGCCGACGCGCCGCGAAATGCGATCAGTTGTCATGAGCCGATCGTAGCCAACAACTCCCAGTGCAGGGTGCGAAAAACCGCGTCGAACTTTCGCTGGGCATTCGTTCCGTTTCGTTGCCGAGACTGGCACCATGGCGGTGTGACTACGCCAGACATCACCATCCCGTCAGACCTGCTTCCCGCCGATGGCCGCTTCGGTAGCGGCCCTACCAAGGTTCGCCCAGAGGCAGTCCAGGCCCTCGCCGACCACGCGGTCGACTACATGGGCACCTCTCATCGCCAGCTGACCGTGCGACTCATGGTGGCCGAGATGCGCAACGGACTCGCCGAGTTGCTACGAGCTCCCGACGGATACGAGATGGTGGTTGGCAACGGCGGGTCGACCGGTTTCTGGGATTGTGCAACGTTCGGCCTGATAGAGAACCGCAGCCATCACCTCAGCTTTGGCGAGTTTGGTGGCAAGTTCGCCAGCGGGGTCAAAAAGGCGCCGCACCTTGCCGAACCCTCGATTGCCCAATCCGAGCCCGGCACCCATCCGGCGCTCGAAGCTGTCGAAGGGGTCGACGCCTACTGTTACACCCACAACGAGACCTCTACGGGCGTGATGCTCGACCCTGCGCGCGTCGACGATCCCGACGCGTTGATGATGGTCGACGCCACCTCCGGCGCCGGCGGGTTGATGTTTGACCCCAATGCCACCGACGTCTATTACTTCGCTCCGCAAAAAGCGCTGGCCTCCGACGGCGGACTGTGGATCGCCATGATGTCACCAGCGGCCATCGAACGAGTCGAGCGTATCGCCGCCAGCGACCGCTGGATCCCGCCGTCGCTCGATCTCAAAACAGCGCTCGACAATTCTCGCAAAGACCAGACCTACAACACGCCGGCGTTGTCGACGGTGTTTCTGACCGCTCATACCGTCAATTGGTTCAACGAGAACGGCGGGCTCAGTTGGGCCGCCGGCCGCAGTAGCGAATCAGCCGAGATCATGTACGGCTGGGCCGAGTCGTCGCCGGTCGCCAGCCCGTTCGTGCAAATCGAGTCGCAGCGCAGCAAGGTTGTGGCCACCATCGATTTCGACGAGTCGGTGAGCGCCGACACCATCTGTGACGTGCTTCGCGCCAACGGCATCCTTGACACCAACGGATACCGCAAACTGGGCCGCAACCAGCTTCGTATCGGATTGTTCCCGGCCATCGACCCGTCCGACACCGAAGCCCTCACCAACTGTCTCGACTACGTCGTCGAAGCGCTCGGCTAAAGGCCACAACTACGGCGCCAGTCCCGTCCGGGCCACGGGTTGCGGCGGCGTCGAGCGTCGTTGACCAGATAGCGCGAGGCCCTCGAGGACCGCGTTGCGCAACTGACGCGGATCGATCAGGTCATCAAAGCTGAGCCCGTTGGCCGACCGGTAGCTGCTTTGCATCTCGGCCGCTTCTAGTTCGGCGCGAGTGTGCTCGTCGGCATCGAGCGCATTTCCCGCACCACGGCTGCCCATCGCGCCGAGCGTGGCCCCCGGAAAGGCCAGACTGGTCGTCTGATTGTCGAACGGGTTCATCGCCATCACGCAACTGCCGAACCCGTAGGCCTTGCGCAACGTGACATGAATCTTGACCGTCTGGGCTCGAGTTTGCGCCGCGAACATGCGAGCACCGGCCCTCAAAATCCCCGCCGATTCCGATGCCTTACCGGCCAGCACGCCTGGGGTATCAGCCAGGAACACCAAAGGCAGATGAAACGAGTCACACAGCTGAATGAAGTGCGCGGCCTTGTCGGCCGCGTCTACGTCGATCGAACCAGCCAAAACTGACGGCTGGTTGGCCACCACGCCCACCGCGTCGCCGCCCACGCGGGCCAAAGCACAAACTATCGACTGACCAAAGTCGGGTTGGACCTGGAACAGCTCACCTTGATCAACCATTCGGCTCGCCGCCAACCGAATGTCGTAGGCCGCGCCCGAGTCTCGCGGGATGATGTCGAGCAAATCGTCCAGAGACCGAGCGCCAATGTCGGCGGTGTCTTGCCAAGGGGGCCGCTCCCACGCCGACGACCCAAAAAACGACAGGTAGGTAGCAATGTCGTGGAGTAAGGCATGGTCGTCGACCGACACATTGTGAATCACACCGCTGGAGATCGCTACGGCCGGCCCGCCCAGCTCGTCCTTGGTGACCGTCTCACCGAGAGCGGCTTGCACTACTGGCGGTCCGGCAGTGAAGATCGCGGCATCGGGTGTCATCAGCGAGAAGTCACACAGCGGAGCGGTGATCGCGCCATGACCAGCCGATGCGCCCATAACCCCACAAACCATGGGGACCAAACCAGATAGTCGACCCTGAGCTTGCAGGTCACCGGGGCCGGTTCCGCCGGGGTCTCCGGGCATCGGCGGGCGATGGCCCGCTCCCTCGAGCAGCATCACCAGCGGCACGCGCTCGCGCCTGGCGATGTCGGCAATGCGCCAGCGCTTGCGAGACGCGGCGGCGCCGATTGATCCGCCGAGGGTGGTGAAATCCTCCGCTCCGATCGCGACCGGTCGGCCATCAACACGGCCAACGCCGGCAACGAGGGCATCGGCGGGCACGGCCCCGGCCAGACCTCCGATCTCAGTGAACGAGCCATCATCGATCAAAGCCGCTATTCGGCCTCGAGCATCGAGTCGACCAGAAGCGGCTCGTTTGGCGATCTTGTCGGCGCCACCCATGGCTTGGGAAGCCTCTCGCCGTCGATCAAGGTCCTCGATCGTGTGATCCCACCCGTGCTCTGACGTCATGGGCGGAGACTAGTGGCGGCTCAGACGATGGTGAGTATCAGAACGTTCCACGACACCACAACGAGATACCACGCTGCGGCGGCCGCCACACCAAGCGACGCGACTTTGGACTCCGGGCTACGAGCCAGCAATACGGCGATCAGACCCAGCACCGCCGCCTTCAAAAACCCCACGTGCACCATGTTGTCAACAACTGACTGCATGACCGGGTTGCCTTCGATGCCGCCCCGAGAAATCACCATTGCCGTGGTAATCACATCAAAAAGGTTCAGGACAACCAGCGCGGCGAACATGGTCCAGCGAACATTGAGCACCGGCAACCCGAACGCGAAAAGCCGCGCGTCGACTGGCCCGGGGATCGCTTCGCTGCTCGCCACAAGGCAACTGTAGATGACCTATCGGCATCACCGCCACAGAAAGTGAGCAGATTTCTACAGAGAGTCCAAATGGCCTAGTTGTTTTGACCGGCGTAGTCGCCACCAAGAAGGGGACGAATGATGTCGGCCATGGTTGAGGCCAGATCCTGTTCGCTTACTCCCCAATCAGCAAAACCATGGCGGTGAGCGCTGACGTGGGCGAGCATCGTGGTCAGTACACCGGCGATAGCTCCGGGCGACGCCGACTCGTCGAGAAAACCCTCGGCCCGCTTCTCATGGGCCAAATCCTGCATGGCGAGGAACACACCGTTGAACAACCGAGTGCGGAGCTGACGAAACCGCAAATCGCCGTCGAGCGCTGCCAGGTCAACGACCCGCAGCAACTCCCCATACTCCTCAAAGAACGAAAAGAAGCCATTGGCCAACCCTGCGGCCGCGGCTGCGGTGTCCCAAGAAGGTTCGGTGATCAGCACACGAAGCCGTTGACCCCCCGAGTCGGCAAGTTCGTCCATGATCGAAAGCACCGCGGCCTCGACATCAGGGAAGTACTGATAAAACGTCGCCGGTGACGTGTCGGCCCGTCGCGAGATTTCGACAACTTTGAGATCGCGAAAGGACCCAGCCGCCAACGCCGCGTTTGTCGCTTCCAAGAGTCGCTGCCGGGTAGCTCGACCACGCCGACCGGCGACCCGACCGTCGGCAGCACGAGGCAACGAATCTTCGATGTCGATGCGGGGGTCAAGCATGCCCGGAGCCTACCCGTAGGGGCCTCGGCTGGCCGGATCGAACTCCTCGGCCAACTCTCGTGAATGGGCCCCGACCGGCGCCGCCGTGCCACGAACCGGCCTAGCCGTCGGCGCTGCGACATCAACTCGTTGGTCGCCCAAAGCAACCTGATAGTCGTCGCCGTGGCTAACCACCGACGCGTTCAAGGGGCCCGTCGATCGGCCACAAACCCACGCCGAGACCCGCGCCAACGCCACGTCAACCATCGCCGCCTGCGGCGATCCGAGCAGCTCCGCACCCACCGCGGCGGCCGCCAAGCCAGTTAGCGGATCGGCTACCGCGTCGGCCACAAAGACCGGAACGTGGTCGTTGATGACCAACCCGCCGGCCACCGCGGCGTCGTCACCAAAGCCAATCCGATCGCCGGCGACTCCCGCTCGCCCATGCCCAGTGATCGATAACCATGATGTGCCCGCGGCGACGAACTCCTCGGGCCGGATGCCCAACGCGGTCATCGCTCGAGGCCTCGATCCCTCGATCACGAGGTCGGCGTGGGCGAGCACCGAACGAAGAAGCGCGACGCTGACCGGATCGCCAAAATCGGTCTCGAGCATCTCCTTTCGAGCATTGAGCAGATCGAAAAACGGTCGGGGTCCTCGACGCGAACCGTCAGGGCGACCGCAACCCTCGACCTTGATCACTCGTGCTCCGGCCGCCTCGAGCAGATTGCTCGACAACGGCCCGCCCCACAACGACGACATATCGACCACCAGCGGCCGTCGGACAACCGTTCGAGGGCCGCCGACGCATGTCTGCACCGACGGATCGTCTACCGGTTGGTGTTCGTTGGGCTGTGCTACGGCCAGACCCAACCACACTGCTTGTTCTCGCAAACGGTCACAAGACATGGCACCGATGAGACGCCGTAGCGATGTCCAGTCGTCGGAGGCAACGTCGGCCGAAACCAACGCCGGGAGCGAGGCGACATCTTCGGGTCGGGCCAGATTCAACGCGATCCAGCCGTCACTGGCTTCAAAGAACCGGGCCGAACCGCCAACCGATGTCGATCCGTTACGAACAAGACCAGCGATCGCCGCTCGCTCTCCCAGCAACGAGGGACCGTCGATCGAAGGGGCAGTCCCCCACTTGGCGCATGCCGTCGTCAACCGAGCGGTCAACGTGTCGGCCGCGGTTGCAACCCCAACCGCGGCCAGGCGAGGCGGACCGTCGGCCATTCCGGTTAGGGCCATGGCTCCGCTGCTCGCCCAACGGACAATTTCGTCTGGAGTTGCCATGCCGCGACCGACGTTAGCGGTCTCGACTTTTCGCCGGACCAAACCTCGGCCAAACTGGCAGCCAAACCCTCCGCGAGCCCCACAGGAACAACGTCATGGTCGAACTAAAGCCCGGTGCCCGATTCCAGAGCACGGTGTGCACCACCCAGGTAATCGTCGTCAAAGGGACCGGCGAAACGGACCTGACCTGTGGTGGGGCGGCCATGGTGGCGGCCGGTGCCGTCGAAATCTCGGGTTCGCCCACCAGCGACGCCGCCGATGGAACATTGCTCGGGAAGCGGTACGGCAACGAGGAAGCCAATATCGAACTCCTGGCCACCAAGGCGGGCGACGGATCGTTGGCGGCCAACGGCGAGGCCCTTTCGGTAGCCGAGGCGAAGACGCTTCCTGCATCTGACTGAGGTCATCACATGAACATCATGATGCTGCTCGAGATGGCGGCCGATGGGCTGCCAGATCGCACGGCGATCGGATCGCTCGACGACGGCCTCTCCTACCGCGAGTTATTCGACCGGTCAGAGGCCGCGGCGGCCCGGTTCTTGGATGCCGATCTAGAAGCAGTCGTGCTCTGCGACGAATCAAGCGCTGCGGTTCCTGTTGCTCTGTTCGGGGCGGCGTGGGCCGGGGTGCCATATGTTCCGTTGAATTATCGGTTGGCCGCCAACGACCTGCTCGACCTCGCCACCCGTTGTGGCCGAGCCCATGCGGTCGGCGACGCGGCCAGCGCCGAACTGCTCGATCAACTCGATGCGGTCAACGCCGAACCGACGAGCAGCTTTATGGCTGTTGCTTCGCCACGTGCGGCCACTACATGGTCGACCAACCCCGACGACGTTGCCGTGCTTCTCTTTACGTCAGGCACCACCGGGGTGCCCAAATCGGCGGTGCTACGGCACCGACATCTGGTCTCCTACATCTTGGCATCGGTCGAGTTCATGGGAGCAGGCGTAGACGAAGCGACGTTGGTCAGTGTTCCGCCGTACCACATCGCCGGGGTCGCGTCCCTGCTGTCGTCGATCTACGCCGGGCGTCGGATTGTGCAGCTCGCCAAGTTCGATGCCGATGACTGGATCGATACGGTCGAACGGGAGGGCATCACCCACGCCATGGTGGTGCCAACCATGTTGACCCGGATCGTCGATGCGCTCGAAACGCGGGGCGGCGACCCGATCCTCGGCCTGCGAAGCTTGTCTTACGGCGGCGGGAAGATGGCCCGGCCGGTGTTGCAACGGGCCCTCGAACTGTTCCCGATCACGTCGTTCGTCAATGCCTACGGCCTCACCGAAACCAGCTCCACTATCACTCTCCTCGGTCCCGACGAACATCGGCTAGCCCAATACAGCGACGACCCAACCGAGCAACATCGACTCTCGAGCGCGGGCCGAGCTCTGCCAGGCATCGACATCGAGATCCGTGACGACCACGGAAAACCACAAGCCGCCGGGGAAGTCGGCGAGATTTTTGTGCGGGGCGAGCAGGTCGCCGGCGAGTACCGCGAGCAGGGGTCGCTTCTGGACGACGACGGCTGGTTCGCCACCCGTGACGGCGGGTACCTGGACCAAGACGGCTACCTGTTTGTGCAGGGACGAAACGACGATGTGATCATCCGCGGCGGCGAGAATATGTCGCCCGGCGAAATCGAAGAAGCGATCCTCACCCACCCAAACGTTCGCGATGTCGCAACGATCGGGGTGCCGAGCCGAGAGTGGGGTGAACACGTTGTCGCGGTGATCGTTGCCGGTGCCGCGACGCCGGACCCCGAAGATATCTGTGCCCTCGTTCGAGGGCGGTTGCGATCGAGCCGCGTCCCCGCCCATGTCGAGTTCGTCGACGAACTTCCCTACAACGAAACCGGCAAGCTCCTGCGGCGCGTGCTGCGCGACAACTACGCGCACCTCGGCGACGCCGACGGCTGACGGGTGCGCGTCGAACGCTGGTCGGCCGACGAAGCGGTAGCCCGCACTATGTCGCCCGACCTCCGCCACCAAATCGGAGTCGCCAACGGGGTAGTTGGGGTTTACGTCGACGCCGCCAACATGGCGGCCGAACATAGCATTCTGGTCGCTCAACGAATCGCCGCGTGCGGCGCGCTCACAGTCGCAACGAGCGATCAACCGGCCGCAAATTCTCCCTGGGACCTGGTGATCGATGACCCCAGCGATGCGATACAGGCCATGCTTGCGCACCCCGCCACGGCGTGCGTGGCGGCCCAACTGCTGCGGCGGCCTCACCCCGACAGATCAGCAGCACGGCTAGCCGAATCCTTGGCCTACGCCACGCTGCAAGCCGGCCCCGATTACCGCAACTGGCTCGAGTCAAGAGGCTCCCGCGTTCGCACCGACAACACGCCGAGGGTTGCCCTCGACGACTACGGCGACACCGTTCGGCTGACCCTCACCCGAGGTCGGCTTCACAACCTGCTCGATCGTCAGATGAGAGACGAACTGGCCGAGGCCTTTATCACGATTGCCGCCGACCAGCAGCCGCGACTGGTGATATGGACCGCCGAGGGTCCAACGTTTTGCGCCGGCGGCGACCCGGCCGAGTTCGGATCGGCCCCCGACCCTCTTCAAGGCCACCTGGTGCGAACAGTCGCCGACTTGGCGCCGTTGCTCGACCCGCTGGCCGAACGCATGCGAGTCGAAATCGACGGTCCATGCGTCGGCGCCGGGATCGAGCTCGCGGCGATCTGTCACTCGATAGTCGCAACGCCTCGGTCGACGTTTCGGCTACCGGAAATTTCGATGGGTTTGATTCCTGGGGCCGGCGGCACGGTGAGCATCCCGTTGCGCATCGGTCGGCACCGGTCCCTCGAGTGGCTGCTGACCGGCGCCACTCTCGATGCCGTCACCGCACTTGGCTGGGGACTGATCGACGAAATTAGTCAGTAGCTACCGGTCGGGGTTCGCGAGGGAGCCCGAGCACACGCTCGCCGATGACGTTGCGCTGGACCTGGTTTGATCCGCCGTAAATCGTGTGAGCCCGACTGTAAAGAAATGACCGTTGGGCTTTGCCGAGCAGATACTCGGGGCCGCCACCGTGGCCCAACGAAGCATCGGCACCAGCGACCATCGCATCAGGACCGGCAATCATCATCGCCAGCTCGCCCATGCGACGATGCCACCCCGCCCAATACAACTTGCCGATCGAAGCGGCCGGGCCGGGAACCCCATCGTGGGCGAGGGCGGTGAGCATCCGCAGCTGATTAAAGCGCAGGATCTCCAGCCGGATGTAGGACTCGGTGAGCTCTTGGCGAATAACCGGATCGTTGGCCCGGCCGTTGGCCTTTGCTGCACCGACCATGTCGTCGAACTCCTGGCGAAAACTCATTTGTTGACCGAGCGTCGACGCGCCGCGTTCGAACGCAAGGGTCCCCATGGCCACCTTCCAACCGTTGCCGACACCACCAACCACCATCGATTCGTCGGTGGTGGCATCAGAAAAGAACGTTTCGTTGAACTCAGTGCCGCCGGTGATTTGCACGATGGGGCGGACTTCGATCCCGGCCTGATCCATGGGCACGAGCAGGTAACTCAAACCACCATGACGGCTGGAACCGGCTTCGGTACGGGCCACGACAAAGATCCAGTCGGCAAACTGGGCCAACGACGTCCAGACTTTCTGACCGTTGATCAGCCACCGGCCATCGACAAGCGCGGCGCGGGTCGAAACGTTGGCCAGATCGGAGCCGGCATCGGGTTCGGAGTATCCCTGACACCACAATTCTTCGGCCGCCAAAATCTTGGGAACAAACCGCAATTGTTGCTCGGTCGTGCCAAACGCCATCAAGGTGGGGCCGAGCAACGTTACGCCCATGTTGGGAATGCGACCCGGAGCCCGAGCCTCGACATAAGTGAGGTGAAACACCACCTGCTCGGCCAGCGTGCACTCTCGGCCACCTATCGATTTGGGGAAATCGAGACCCAACCAGCCCCCGGAGGCCAGCTCTTTCTCCCATTCGATCTGGATCGGCGCGGGTATGTCTTCGTGACCGGTGAGCCCGTGGCCACGGTATTTTCCGAACTCGCCCGCAAGGTGCTGTTCGAGCCAGGTTCGGACCTCGTCGCGGAAGTCTTCCAAGTCAGGGTCGAGCCGGACGTCCATGTCGGGAGCGTAGCCTCGGACCTGACGGACCGTCAGGTTCTGTCCCAGCCGGCGCTTTGTGCGATGATCCGCGTATGGAGAAGCCCCAACCAACAATGTCCGTGGCCGAGGCCGATGCCATGCTCACCAGCCCTGGCGGCTTTCTCGAGACCGAGAACGGGTTGGTCGGCGGCGTCGAAATGACGATGCTCAAGAATCGGCAACCAAACCTATTGGCCCTGCTCGCCGCGTCGGCCGGTCATGGCGACAACGGCTCGGCCCGCTACTACGTATTCGACGACGGCCGAGAGTGCACCTACGCCGAAAACATCGCCGAAGTGGCGGCGGTTGCCGAAACGCTGAGGACTACCTACGGCATCACCAAAGGCGACCGAGTGGCCGTTTTGGCCGCCAATTGCCCCGAATGGATCACCACCTTTTGGGCCGCAACATCGTTGGGGGCCATCGTCGTTGCCATGAACGGGTGGTGGACGACCGACGAAATCAGCTATGCGCTCGACCTCAGCGAGCCATCGCTTCTCGTCGTCGACCAGCGGCGCAAGGAACGCCTCGACGACGGACTCTCAACACCGCTGGTAACGATCGAGGACGACTTCGCCGCACTGGTATCGGCGGGCGCAGGAGCCTCGCTCCCCGACACCGCGATCGACGAAGACGATCCGGCCTGCATCCTGTTCACGAGCGGCACGACCGGACGGCCCAAAGGAGCGGTCACGACGCACCGCAACTTCTTGGCCTACATCGCGTGTGCCTATCTTCTCGGCGCCCGCGACGCCTTTCGCTTCCCGCCCACCCCCGGCGGACCGCCAATGCTGGCGCTTGCCGCCAGCCCGCTCTTTCACATTTCGGGTTTGCATGCATGCGCGGTGATGGCGGTGGCCTCTGGCTCCGGCCACGTCTGGACGACGGGTCGTTTCGAGCCCGAAAAGGTGCTGCAGCTCACCGAGAAGTACAGCATCACCCGCTGGGGAGGGGTGACCACTCAGCTCTGGCGCATCATCGAACATCCCGACTTCGACAAGTTCGACACGTCGAGCGTGAGCTCGATCGGTGGAGGCGGATCCGTGTGGTCGCCGGAACTGATTCGGGCCTGCCGCGCCGCGGTACCCCATGCCGCTCGAGCAGTGGGGATTGGCTACGGCCTCACGGAATGCTCGGGCCTGGCAACTCACGCATCAGACGATGTGTTGCAAGACACCCCCGACACCGTGGGGTTTGCCATCCCGACCTGTGATCTGGCGATCCACGACGACAACGACGCCGAGCTGGCCGACGGCGAGATCGGCAACGTCATGTTGCGTGGTCCAATGGTGATCCCCGGTTACTGGAACAACCCTGACGCCACAGCCGAAACAATCCGACCGGGCGGGTGGCTGCGCACCGGCGACTTCGGTTACCGCCGCGACGACATGTTGTTCTTGGCCAGCCGGCGAACCGACCTCATTATCCGAGGCGGCGAGAACATTTATCCAGTCGAGATCGAGAACCGCCTCGACGAACACCCCGACGTGCATGAGGTATCGGTGGTGGGAGTAGATCACCGCACCCTCGGCCAAGAGGTAAAGGCCTACATCGTTCCCCGTCGCGGCACCGCGCCAACCGCCCAGGACCTGAGGGCCTGGGTTGGCGCCACGCTCGCGACCTACAAAGTGCCGGTTCATTGGGAAATCCGGGCCGAACCTCTGCCTCGAAATGCCAGCGGCAAAGTACTCAAGAAGGTGCTCACCGGCGATGCCGCCAACACCTTCATCGAGGAATAGCCGCCCGATGCTCTCTTCCGTGGCCCGGCGAGCCGCCGGCGATTTTGGGGATCGAGCAGCGTTTGTCGAACAGGACGGTCACCGCATTAGCTATTGCGAACTCGACCGAGCCGCCGACGTAGTCGCCACCGGTTTGGTGCGCCATGACGTCACCAAGTCGTCGGTCGTAGCTCTGGTTATGGGTTCGACCATCGACTATGTGGTCACCTACCTAGCCGCGGCTCGAGTTGGCGCGGTTAGCGCAGGCATCAATCCCCGATTCACAGCATCGGAGTCGGCGGCGTGTCTCTCGCTACTAAACCCCGACCTGATCGTTACGGCCGAACTCGCCACCGAGCTGCGGCATTCTGAATCATCGGAGCCCCTCGCCTTCGACCCGAGCACGACCGCTGATCCCGATCAGCCGGTTTGCATATGCTTCACCTCCGGCTCGACGGGTAGTCCGAAGGGGGCGTGGTTCACCAATCGCCAACTCGAGGCGATTGCTCAACTCGACACCGGCGGCGCTTGGGGCGACGGGGGCCACGGGCTGTCCAGCACGCAATTCGCTCACGTCGGGTTTATGACCAAACTTCCGTGGATGCTGGCTAGCGGGCGAACAACACACCTGCTCGAACGCTGGTCGTCGTCGAAGGTGCTCACGTTGATTGCCGAGCACCGGATGGGTGCGGTTACTGGTGTCGCTCCCCAGATTGCGCTGATGTTGCGCGACCCGCTGATCGCCCAACTCGATTTCGAGTCGGTGAGAGCGATCGTGGTGGGCGGCGCGGCCTCGCCTCCGGCCCTGGTGACCGAAGCCCGCGAGCGCTTTGGCGCGCCCTACTCGATTCGCTACAGCTCAACCGAAAGCGGCGGTATCGGACTCGGCACCGGCCTCGATGCCACCGATGACGAGGCGTTGTTCACGATTGGTCGCCCCCGCCCCGGAGTAGAGGTGCAAATCCGCGACACGCAGCTTCGGCCACTGGCCGAAAGCGACCAGTCGGTGGGCGAACTTTGGCTACGGTCCCCCGCCGTCATGAGTGGGTATTGGAACGACGATGCCGCCACCGCGGAGGCTCTTGTCGATGGCTGGCTCCGCACCGGCGACCTGGCCCGTCGCGACCCGACCGGAACAGTCCGCCTTGCCGGACGAGTCAAAGAGATGTTTATCCGCGGGGGTTACAACGTCTATCCAATGGAGGTCGAGGCAACCCTCGGGCAACACACCAGTGTCCAGGAGATCGCAATCGTTGCTCGCCCCGATCCGGTCATGGGCGAGATCGGCGTAGCGACCGTTGTACCCGCCGATCCGGGCGACCCTCCGACACTCGAGGACTTGCGGAGGTTTGGCGCCGAGACGTTGGCTCATTACAAGCTGCCCGAAGCCATCCGTATCGTCGACGAACTCCCCCGCAACGCGAGCGACAAAGTAGACCGTCGAGCCTTGGCGATTGGCGACCACTAACGTGGTCGTCGTCGGCCCTTTGGCTTCTTACGAGATCGTTGCTCTTCGCGGTGCCGTTGTTGGGCTAGTTCGGCAGTCAGATCCCGGAAACGCTGGACTCGGTAGCGATCGATAGATCCGCGTCCGGCCTGCTCGGTGATCGCGCAGCCCGGCTCTCGATCATGAAGACAATCGCGGAAACGACATTGGTCGGCCAATTCCATGAGGTCGTCGAACACGACCTCCAGCGCATGCTCGGCTTCCCACAGACCGACGGAGCGTATGCCGGGCGTGTCGAGCAACAGGCCGCGGTCTTCTGGCAAGAGGATCAGCTCGCGAGCGGTTGTGGTGTGGCGGCCTTTGGCGTCGCTATCACGCACCTCACCCGTTTCGAGGATCTCGTCGCCAGCCAGCGCGTTGACCAAAGAAGATTTACCCACGCCGCTGGCGCCGACCAGCGCCAGCGTTTTGGTCGGGGCCATCATCGAGACGAGATCATCAAGTCCGTCGGGCTCCACGGTACTGGTGAGCACAACCGGTACGTCCCGAGCAACCGATCTGACCACCGTCTCGGTGTCGTTGTCGAGGCGATCGTCGGTTTTGGTCAACACAACCAGAGGATGACCGCCGCTGTCGAGAGCAATCACCAGAAGCCGTTCGAGGCGACCGGCCGGGAGGGGCCGGTCGAGTCCATGGACTACCGCAACGCGATCGACATTGCTGGCGAGGATTTGCTCGATATCGCGTTCGGCCGGATCCCGGCGGCTGATCCGGGAACGGCGAGGAAGGATGCGACCGATCACGGTGCCCAGTCCGTCTTCTTCTTCGAGTTCCACCCAGTCGCCGGTGACGGGAGCGGTTTCGCCTTGAGCCCGATGGGAGTCGGAAAGCACCCGTAGATGTCCCGCGGACGAAACCACGTCGCACTCGCCGCGGTCGACTCGGACGACGCGGGCGGGCCGCGAGTCGGCTTGCCACTGCGTGGCCGGGACACCCTCGAATCCCCACTCGGATAGGTCGATCATCGCCTCAAGTGTGCCTTGTTGGCACCGGTGAGGCCGACCGTCGCCGAAAGATGTCCTCACGGGAACCATATTGGGGGCCGATGCGTTTCCTAAGAATGGTGATTTCCTCCACTTTTGACCGTCGCTGGATGGGTGCTCTTGCCGGCGTTGGGGCGGCCGCGGTTGCTTTGAGTTTCGGGCAGTTCATCGAGGGCGCAACCGATATTCCGGGACTGGTCCTCGGCGTCGGCGAGTTGGTACTCGACTACACGCCTGGCCAGGTCGCCGAACAGTCGATCGAGAACCTTGGCTCGTCGGGCAAAGGCAGTTTGCTCCCGGGCATTACTGTTGTCGCGTTTGTGTTGGCCGCCGTCCTCGGCGACGCGGCGATGCGCAAAGGCAACCGGGTCGGTGTGGCCGCCTTCGCCGCGTTCGGTTTGCTGGGTGGGTTCGCTACGGCCCGTAATCCTCAGTCGCCGGCGATCGCTAGCTGGTTCTGGTCTTTGGTCGCCGGCGGCTTGGGTATCGCCACCTTGATCTTCTTGCTGAACTGGGCCCGCCGAGTATCGGTCGCCCCCGGTAGTGCCGATGCTGATCTTCCCAGCCCTCTCGACCCTCCGCACAGCCGACGTTCGTTTCTGGGGTGGTCGGCCGGAGCGGGCGCGGTTGCGATTTCTGGCATTGCGGCCGGACGGGCGGTCGAGGGGAAATCGGCCGCCGAAACGGCGCGAGCTTCTATTACGTTGCCTCCAACTGTTGAGTCATCAACGACGACTACTACTGGTGCGGTTCTCGATGCCACCGGCGCAGTGTCGGCGAAGCCGTTTGAGTCGGTGACGGGTTTGTCGTCGTGGGTGACGCCGAGCACCGACAACCAGTTCTATCGCATCGATACCGCGTTGTCGGTGCCTAAGGTCGACCCGGCTGGTTGGTCCCTGAAATTCACCGGGCTGGTCGACAACCCGTTCGAACTGACTCTCGACGAGATTCTTGCTATGGATTTGGTGGAGCGCACGATCACTCTTTCGTGCGTGTCCAACGATGTTGGTGGAGAGCTGGTCGGCAACGCGGTGTGGACGGGGGTACCGCTGCTCGATCTGCTCGATCGGGCTGGGGTTCAGCCCGAGGCCACGCAACTGGTGGGACGGTCGGTTGACGACTTCACGGTGGGTTTCCCTACTGAAGTGTTGGCTGATGGCCGCAACGCTTTGCTGGTTGTCGGCATGAATGGAGAGCCACTTCCGATCCGCCACGGGTTCCCGGCTCGCATGGTTGTGGCCGGGCTCTACGGATACGTGTCGGCAACCAAGTGGATCGAGGAAATTCATCTCACCAGGCTCGAGGACTTCAACGCCTATTGGATCAATCTGGGCTGGTCCAAGAACGGTCCTATGAAGACGATGTCGCGTGTTGATGTGCCTCGTAATCGGGCCCGGGTCGAAGCGGGACGAACTCCGATCGCGGGCGTGGCTTGGGCGCCGACGCGAGGCATCCAAACGGTGGAGATCAGCATCGACGAGGGTGCTTGGCAAACGTGTGACTTGGCGGTGCCGGGCAGCGACGAAACCTGGGTGCAGTGGAAGACCGATTGGACCGCCGATCCGGGGGTGCATTCGATTCAGGTGCGCGCTATCGATGGCAACGGAGATCTTCAGCCGGTGGGTCCCAAGGCGGTCGCGCCGAACGGGGCCGAGGGTTGGCATGTGGTCAGGGTCGAAGTGGTGTAGGCCTACGGCTCGTTTGGCGAAGCCGTTGACATCTTCTCGAGCGTGGCCGCCATCTGTTGGCGTACTGCGTCGAGGGCACGGTGGGGCCGCATCATTACTTTGAATTCGGTGATCATCGAGTTGTCGTCGCAGGTGATGATGTCGACGCCGTTGACGTGTACGTCGTCGATGGTGGTTTCGAACTCGAGGACGGCGGTGTGACCGTCGAGGACACGTTTGGTGTAGCGAAAAGAGCCGTTGGTTCCGGTGGTTGGGGAGGCTGTTTCGTTTTGGTCGGCGGTGTCGCCGGGGAGGACCATTCCGGCGGCCGACAGGTACATGGCGGTTAGGTCGCGCCCGATTTGGGGTTTGAATAGCACCGGCGACCAAAAGACGCAGTCTTGGTGCAGGATCGCGTCGAAACCACCGACGAGCTCGCCTTTGAGGTGTTGGTTCCAGCGTTGCATGGTGTCGTGTATCGGGTCCATGACGCCATCGTTTCAGATCGTGACCGCTGACCTCTAATCTCTGCGGCGGGTGACGGTAGGGTGCGTCGATGAGCGATGAGCGTGAGATTCTCGATTGGCCCAAGTACGGCCCTGCCGTGCGCGAACTGGCGACTCAGGTTGCTGATGATGGCTACCGGCCGGAGATGATTTTGGCTATTGCGAGGGGCGGCTTGTTTGTGGCTGGTTCGCTTGGTTATGCGTTATCGATCAAAAACATTTATGTGATGAATTGCGAGTATTACACCGGTGTTGATGAGCGTTTGCCGGTGCCGGTGATGTTGCCGCCGTATGTCGATTTTGTCGATATGGAAGATGCTCGAGTGTTGATCGCCGATGATGTTGCCGACACGGGGCACACGCTCAAGATGGTGCACGATTTGTGTAGCGAGCGGGTGGCTGAGGTTCGTTCGGCGGTGTTGTACGAGAAGTCGCATTCGTTGGTGAAGTGCGAGTATGTCTGGAAGCGCACCGATCAGTGGATCAATTTTCCGTGGTCGACTGAACCCCCCGTGGTCTCCGCCGAAGACGCTAGGCACCGCGTGCTCGACGCGTAGCCGAGCACGCCCAAAAATACCGCGTGCTCGACGCGTAGCCGAGCACGCCCAAAAATACAGGGTGCTCGACGCGTAGCCGAGCACGCCCAAGAGACCGGG
>CAZDEB010000027.1:0-10335 GCA_964504305.1 uncultured Candidatus Nemicrothrix sp.
TTAAACCCCCCGGGAGGGAAACCTCCGTACGGGTTCAAGTCCCGTCCCGGGCACCGTTCGAGATTTGCGCTGAACCACAATCGTCGCGGCAACAGTCGCGTGCCTAAGGTTCGAGGGATGAGCGGAACGGTCATGCGTTACGGCAGAGGCTGGCGCCATGGACGATCAGTGGGCGGGATGGGTCTTGCGATGGGTACTCGGACGACGTTTGGCCCTCAGGTCGGAGATCTGGTCCGAGAATCGCGTTGTCAGTGGTCCAAGTACTGCGGTGACCAGAACGTAGCCCGCAGCGATGGCGCCGAGCTCGGGGCCGTCGGCAAGGTCAGCGCCGAGAGCAGCGATCACGATCGAGAACTCACCTCGGGCAATGAGGACCGTGCCTGCTCGAAGGCGGCCTTTGCGTCCTATGCCGCGACGTCGAGCCGCATGCCATCCTGTGGCCGTCTTCGTCAGCGCGGTCACTACGGCGAGGAGCATCGCCCAACCGGCGACGTCGAGGAGATCTGACGGATTGATCTGAAACGAGAACGAAACGAAGAAGGTGGCTGCAAACAGGTCGCGCAACGGCGACATCAGTTCGAGCGCCCGCTCTTCAGCCCGGCCCGAGAGTGCGAGACCAACAAGAAACGCCCCAATGGCGCCGGAGACTTCGAAGAACTGTGCCGCACCCGCGACGAGAAGCACCAACCCGAAGATTCCGAGCAGAACGGACTCGTTCGATCCGCTGCCGAGGCCTCGGCTGAGCGTGCGGCCGTAGCGCAACGCGATGACGAGGATGGCTGCGACGACCGCGAGCGCGACGCTGACGCTGGTGAGTGTCTCAGTGAATGTGCCGCCGACGATGAGCGCTGCGACGACTGGGAGATAGATCGCCATGGCCAAGTCCTCGATGACGAGAAGGTTCAACACAGGTGGCGTTTCGCGGTTGCCGAGGCGTCCGAGGTCGTTGAGCACCTTCGAGATCACGCCCGATGACGAGACCCAGCTCACCCCACCGAGCAACACCGCGGCCAGAGGTGTCCAGCCGAGAAGCATGCCCAGAGCAAATCCGGCCCCGGCGTTGAGCGTCATGTCGACGAGCCCGGGCGAAATCCCCGTCCGCAGTCCGGTGCGGAGTTCTTCGTCGCTGTACTCGAGTCCGAGGGTGAACAAGAGGAGCAGCACGCCGATTTCCGCGGCTAGGGAGACGAAGTCCTCGGTGACATCGAGCTCGGCGATGCCACCGTCGCCGAATGCGAGCCCGGCAATCAGGTAGAGCGGCACGGCCGTCACCCCGATCCGACCGGCGAGACGAGAGAGCAAGCCGAGCCCAAATACGACCGCGCCGACTTCGACGAAGGCGATTGCGGTGTCGGTCGAGCCAGCGGCGAGGATCATGTCCGGTCGCTCATCGTGGCTTCTTAGCCCGCGAGCATCGAACGTAGCGTCGTGAGTCCATCGGTGGGGCCGACGGCAACGACGATGTCATCGACAGCCAGGACAAAGTCGGCCTCCGGAGAGGGGACCGGCACGTTGTCTCGGATAACCGCCACGATGGAGGCACCGGTACGGGTCCGGAATTCACCGCTCGCGATTGTCGTGCCGGCGGCCTGCGAGTCACTGGGTAGCTGCATCCAGTCGATCGCCAGCTCCTCGATGACTTGGCGAATCTCCGCCACGATTTCGGTCACCGGGCTCACCCCGAGAATCTGCGCCAGCGTTTTCGTGTCGGGTTCCGACAAGCTGACCAGGGAGTGGCAAGCGTCCGGGTCGTCAACGTCGTAAGCAACGATCTCCCGCCGGCCATCGTGGTGGACAATTACCCCGACGTCGTTCCCGCCCTCGTCGGTGAATTCGTGGCGTACGCCGACGCCCGGCAACTTCGTCTCGCGCACCTCACTCATCGAGAGACCCTAGCGGGACCGACGATCACGGCCTCGTGGCGGGCACGCTCTCCGAGCCCCGGCACGCGGAGGCACGGTGAGCGGTTGCACGACTCCGACCGGGCCTTTCGAGGTGGCCCGCATCGACGACCTGGGCCGGATAGTCGTGAAGTAGTCGCGAACGACACCGGCCTCGACGCATCGAACAGCACGAGCCAGACGGCGCACTGCTCTGAACAGGGATCATGGGCTGATTTCCCATGGCCGGGGTGCAGGTGTTGTCGGTAGCGCACCGACTCTGGTCGCTAGTGTCGGTGCGTGATTGATCTTTCGCCGATTTCGGCGGCTACTTCGCTGCGGCTACGGGCCGGGTCGCTTGACCCAGCCGCGTTGGAACGGTTGGTCACTGTTGCTTTGGTGGAGGATCTCGCCGCCGGGGTTGATGTGACCTCGGTGGCGACGGTTGCTTCTGAGCAGCGGTGTGTTGTGACCTTTGGAGTTCGTGAGTCGGGCGTGGTCGCTGGTTTGGCGGTTGCTGCCGCGGTGGTCGACATGGTTTGCGGCGATCGGGCCGCCGATTTTGAGTACTTGGTTGGCGACGGTGACAGAGTCGGCGCCGGTCAAGCAGTGGCGCGGGTGAGCGCACCAACTTGTTCGATTCTCACCGCCGAACGCACCGCGCTGAACTTGCTGTGTCATCTGTCGGGCATTGCCACGCGCACAGCGCGGTGGGTCGACGCGTTGGGGGTATCGGGTGCCCAAGTGCGCGACACCCGCAAGACGTTGCCGGGTTTGCGGGCGCTGCAGAAGTATGCGGTGCGGTGTGGGGGTGGCGTCAATCACCGAATGGGGTTGTATGACATGGCGTTGGTGAAAGACAACCATGTAGCCAGTGCCGGGGGAGTAGCCGAGGCTTACGCCGCGGTCCGTCGGTTCGACGAGTCAATGCCAGTGGAGATCGAGGTTGACAATCTCGACGCGTTGCGGGTCGCGATCGAAGCCGGCGCCGACGAAGTGTTGATCGACAACTTCTCCGCGGCCCAGATGCGCGCCGCGGTGGAGCTGCGTGACGAAATCGGTCCGGGCGTAAGCCTCGAGGCCAGCGGCGGGCTAACGCTTGACACGGCGGCCGAGGTCGCGGCTACCGGCGTCGATTTCATAGCGGTGGGCGAGCTCACTCACTCTGTTCGAGTCCTCGATATCGGACTCGACTTTGAAACGGTGATCTAGGCCGGTTCAAATCACGATTGGCGACACCCGGTTGTCGATGGAGCGCACCATGCTGAGGGCGGCCATGGCCGAAGTCTTTGGGTTCTGCGGCAACGGGTTGTTGTTGATCACAACTTCGAGCTGACCAAAGTTTCCGGAGGCCGAGATTTCGTGACGGTTCGTAGTCGCGGCCGGGTCGGCGACGAGGGTGATGAGAGTTTCTGCTGGGCCTATTCCGGCCAGGGCCGTTGTCATGGCGACGTTGGCGTTCTTGGGAAACGCCGTCGCCGTGCGAGCAGCAGAATCTTGGAAGAAGATGGTGGCCTCGTCGAGGTCGTCGAGCGCACACAGCGTTTCGGCCGGGGTGCCTCGCCAGGCGAGCGGCGGTTTGACGATGCGATGTTCGACGGCATCGATACCAAACGAACGGGCCGCCGCGAGCGCGTCGACGCCCGCGAGTGCCCCTGGTTGAATTTGCAGTTGCGTGTGGGTTTTTGTGGCGAGGTCGCGGAGTTCTTCGAGCAGCACCGAATCGGCCAGAGCCGAGACCGAGGACACCACAAAATCGGCTCCGGAAGCGAGTGAGGCCCGGCCCCATGGGCCGACGCTGTCGCGCCCGGCTGCTTCGGCGACGACGTCGGGGCGACAAGACGCGAGGTCTTGGGGGTCGGTTATGAGCGCGGCCCCGGCGGGCCGGTCGGGCCGGGGCCGTTCAGCGTCGCGGACCGCGACGGCCACGATCTCGACCGCCGACTCTTGCAGCAGTTCGGCGCTGGTCTGCGCGATTGCTCCCCAACCGATAAGGGCCACCCGCAGTGGTTCGGTGGTTGACACGTCAGCTAGTCAGACTTCGAGGCCGCACTGCTCGAACGCGGCGCGGGTGGCCGCCTTTTCGGCGTCGGTCAACTCGAGCAATGGGGCGCGGACCGTGCCCCCGACCTGCCCGAGCAGGTCCTGCCAATACTTCTGGTGAGCGTGGGGCTTCTCGGCCGGCCGGGTGCCTTTCAACGCGGCCCGAACCGGGTCGAGGCTGCGGCTGATTGCCCGAGCGTCGTCGACTCGCCCCTCGAAGGCCGCTTGGGTGTAGTCGTGCATACGTCGGTCCTTGGCCGACTGCAACAAGAATGGCGGCGACGAACAGAGGTAGAGTCGCCAGTCGAGTTCCAAGATGTTGTCGAGCCATTCGTCTTCAGAAGATGTGCTCACCTGGATCCGGTCCGAAGCCAGCTCGGTGAGCTCGCGATACATGGGCCGAGGAACGCTGTATTTGATAGCTACTACGTTGTCGATGTCGGCCAGCCGGTTGCACAGTTGCGGCGACATCAAGTAGCCGCTGTCGGGGTGGCTCCAGAGAGCAATGCCGATGTCGACTTGGTCGGCGATGGTCTTGTAGTAGCCCATCAACGTTTCGTCTTGCTCTTTGAAGAAGTGCAGGGCGGGGGCGTGCACAACGATGTAGTCGGCGCCAACGTCTTGGGCGTGGCGGGCCAGGTCGAGCACAACATCCATGTTTTGGTCTGAACACGACATGATTGTTTGCCCGTGTTCTCCCGTGGCTTCTACTGCTAGTTCGAAGCTGCGTTTGCGTTCTTGGACCGACATCGAAAAGAACTCGCCTTGCTTGCCGGAGACGAAAAGCCCTTCGATCCCGAGGTCTTGGGTCCAGTGGCGGACGTTCTCGCGAAACCCGTCCTCGTCGATCTGGTGGTCCTCGGTAAACGGCAGTAGGGCCGCGGCCCAGATGCCCTTCATGTGGGTCCGGGCGTAGGCCTTTGCTTCGTCTTTGGTGTAGTTCATGGGTCGAATGGTCCTTGTCAGACGATGGTCATGCTGTGCGAGACGGTTTTGACCACGGTGTAGTGATCCAGCCCTTCGGCGCCGCCTTCGCGTCCGTAGCCGCTGGACTTGACGCCGCCAAACGGTGTTTCGGGGAGCGACGCCTCGAGCGTGTTGATCGAAAGATTGCCGGCCTCGACTTGCTCGAGCATTTGGTCGGCGTAGTCGGCGCGGTTGGTGAACCCGTACGCCGCGAGGCCGTAGGGAACCGAGTTGGCCTGTTCGATGGCGGCGTCGAGCGAGTCGACCGGATTGACAATGGCGAGGGGTCCGAAGGGTTCTTCTTGCATGACGAGCGCGTCGTCTGAAACATCGGCGAGCACCGTTGGTTCGAAAAAGTAGCCGGGCCCGTCGATGGGGTTGCCGCCGGTGATGAGTTGTCCGCCGGTGTCGACCGCGTCCGAAACAAACTCGGCCAGAGCCGCGATGCGACGGTCGTTGGCCAACGGTCCCATCTCGACGCCCGGCTCCATTCCGTTGCCGACGGTTGTGGCGCTGGCCCGGCGGGTGAACACGTCGAGGAACTGCTCGTACACCCGCTCGTGGACAAAGAAGCGGGTCGGGGACGTGCAAACTTGGCCGGCGTTGCGGTACTTGCGAACAGCCGACGCGTTTGCCGCGGCTTCGACGTCGGTGTCTTCGCACACGATCACCGGTGCGTGCCCCCCGAGTTCCATGAGCACCGGAGTCATGTGGTCCGACGCCAGCCCGGTCAGGTGACGGCCGACGGTCGTCGAACCGGTGAACGCAACGAGTTTGGTGATGGGGTTGGCGATGAGGTGCGCGGAGATGTCGGCCGGGACCCCGAACACGAGGTTCAGTACGCCCGGAGGGAGGCCGGCGTCCTCGAAGGCCTTGGCGATGTGCATGGCCCCGGCCGGGGTTTCCTCGGCCGCTTTGAGAATAATGGAGCATCCCGAGGCCAGGGCGCCGGCGATCTTGCGTGACGGCTGACTCATCGGGAAGTTCCACGGCGAGAAGGCCGCTACTGGACCGATGGGCTGGTGATGCACCACGTATTTGACCCCGGGGGCGCTGGGAATGACGCGGCCGTAAGTGCGCACTGCTTCTCCGGCGTCCCACTCGAAGAACTCGCAACCTCGGATGACTTCGAGCCGCGCCTGGGCCAACGGTTTTCCGTGTTCGAGGGTTATCGAGTAGGCGATTTCGTCTTGGCGCTCGCGCATCAGTCGGGCGGCCTCGCGTATGAGGTCGGCTCGGTCGCGAGGGGCAGTGTGTCGCCAGGTGCGGAATCCGTCGTCGGCGGCTGCCAGTGCGTCGTTGAGATCAGCGGGGCTGGCCACCGGAACGCGGCCGATCTCCTCTTCGGTTGCGGGGTTGACCACGGGCCGCCCGGCGTCGGTGGTTCGCCAGTCGCCGTGGATGAACATCTTCAGTTCGGGGTAGGTCGTCATGGGCGGCCTTTCGAGTTCAGAACGCGGTCCGTATGGCCCACAGGTCGGGCCAAGCTGGTCGCAGGGTGGTCGTTAGGTAGGTGGCGCCGTCGGAGCCGCCGGTGCCGTGTTTGGTGCCGATAGTGCGTCGAACCATCATCACGTGGCGGTAGCGCCATTCTTGGAGCCCCTCGTCCAGGTCGGTCAACGTTTCTACCAGCGCGACAAACCCGTCGTCGTCGAAGTTGTCGACGATGACTGCTTGCAGTTCGGAATTCTCGGTGATCGATTCGGTCACGTCGCGTTGGAGGACGGCCGCCGGTACGCCGAGACCGTCGCGGTGCATCACGCCCACGAAGGCATCCCACACCGTGGGCGCGAGGTAGCGGGCGTGGAGCCTCTGGCCTTCGAGGCCGTCGAACCAGTCGAGTTGTATTCGATCTTTGATCCCAAGCACGAATTCGAACTCGCGGAACTGGGCTGACTGAAAGCCGCTGGCATTTGCGAGAAACGACCGGAAGCTGGCGAACTCCGCAGGCGTCATTGTTTCGAGAACATCGATCTGCCCCACGAGGGTTTTCATGATTTTCAGCACCCGTTTGAGATGGTGGCGGGCGCCGTTGACGTTGTGGCTGTTGAGTTGCTCGATGATGAAGTCGATCTCGTGAAGGACTTGTTTGAACCACAGTTCGTAAACCTGATGGATGATGATGAACAGGGTTTCGTCGTGTTCGGGTTTGCCGGTGTCGGCATCGACCGACACGCACTGCTGCAGCGATAACAGCTCGGGCACCATCAGGTAGCGCCCGTAGGTGAAGTCGTCGCCGGTATCGAACGGAAGGCTCATTGGTTGTCTCCGAAACGTGAGTGAACCGACAACGCGGTCGGGTCCGCCAGCGGGTCGAGAGCCGGCAGGGCTGGGAGTGCGGCGACGAGGGTGTCGACCTCGACGGCGGGATCGGCGATCGCCGCGGCAATGATCTCGGCCTGACGGGCCGCTCGGCTCTGGGCCTCGTCGTACGGCATTGTCGAAAACATCACCATGTTGTAGCGGGGGCTCAGATGGTCGGGATGGCGCTGTTCGAGTTCGAGCGCCAGTGACCGTTTGGCCAAATAGTCGGGGTCGACGACGCTGGCCCGCATCTCGATGTAGTTGTCGAGAGCCATGTCGGCAATGGCATCGGTGCTGGGTTTTCGCTGGGTCTCGTACTCCTCAAAGGCGAAAGCGGTGTTGTCGTCGAACTGGTGCACGCTTCGAGCCAACGCCCGCGCCGACTCCATCGCCGCGTTCATGCCTTGGCCGTGGAAAGGGACGATGGCGTGAGCGGCGTCGCCGACCAGTACGGCGCGGTCCTTGTAGCTCCATCCGGTGGCGCGAACGGTCCCGAGTTCGCCCACTGGGTTCTCCGCGAACTGGGCAACCAGATCGGGAATGAGCGAATAGAAGTCGGGGAACCGGGCCTCGAAGAAGTCGGCCACTTCTGAGTTTGACGAAAGCGTGGCGAAGGTCTCGGTGGGCGCAAAGAGGGTCACGGTGAAGTCGCCCGATGGGTTGGCGAGCGCTATCAACATGAACTCGCCGCGAGGCCAGATGTGCAAAGCGTTGGGGTCGAGTCGATGAGTTCCGTCGCGGTTGGCGCTGAGGGTTAGCTCTTTGTAGCCATGACCGAGTTGTTCGACCCGGAACTCGCCGGCTCCGGCCGCCACGATTGCTCGCCGCACCTCCGAGCGGGCTCCATCGGCGCCAAATACGGTGCCAAATTCGGCCTTGGTATCGTCGTCAAAACGCAACTGCGATGTTTCGAAGTCCAGTCCTACGATCCGCTTCTCGAACTCGATCCGGACCCGTCCGGTCGCCTCCGCGGCATTGAGCAAGATGGCGTTGAGGTCCCGGCGAGAAACCGAATGAATGACCTCGTGGGCTTTGGTTCCGTAGGGTTGGAGGTCGGGGGTCGATTCGTCGGCCGCGTGAACCATGCGGCCCCGCATGGGGATGGTGATGGCATCGACCTGATCGATCACTCCGATATCGATCAGCGGCACGATGCCGCGGGTCGCCAACGCAAGGTTTATCGAACGGCCCGCGCTGATGTCGGTGGTTCGTAGGTCGGGCCGGCTCTCGTAAACAGTGACATCGTGGCCCTGGCGAGCCAAGTAGATCGAAAGCAACGTGCCGGCCGGACCGGCTCCGGCGACCACGATCGGGTTTCTCATCGAACGATCCGATCGAGAATGTTGACGAAACGGTCGATGTCGGCGAAAGAGTTGTAGAGCGGCACCGGCGCCACACGGATGACATCGGGTTCGCGCCAGTCACAAAGGACGTGTGCTTCGCCGAGCTCCCGGAACACCCGTGCGCCGTCGCCCCGAGTGACCCGCAGGGCAAACTGGCAGCCCCGTTCGTCGAGATCCGTGGGACTGATGTTTTGCACCCGATCGCCTAGCGTTTCGGCCAGTCGGCGGTCGAAGAAAGCGATCTGGAGTTCGGACTTTTTACGAAGTGCCGATATGCCTCCTGCGTCGTCGATGACATCGAGAGAGGCTCGCAGGGCGGCCATTGACAGCACCGGGGCGTTCGATAGCTGCCACGATTCGACCGACGGGATGGCATCGAATTCGGTGGACATTTCGAACCGGGTCGACTTGTTGGTTCCCCACCAGCCCAGCAACTTCGGAAGCTCGGGATTGGTGACGTGACGGCGATGAACAAAAGCGGCTCCGACCCCACCTGGTCCGCTGTTGAGGTATTTGTAGCTACACCACGCCGCGAAGTCGACATTCCAGTCGTGCAGTTCCAGGACGAGGTTGCCGGCGGCGTGAGCCAGGTCGAACCCCACAACGGCGCCAACGGCGTGGCCGGCTCTCGTGATGTCGGCCATGTTCAACACCTGGCCGGTGTAGTACTGGACTCCGGGCAGCAGGATCAGGGCCAGTTCGTCGCCGTGGGCGGTGATGGTCGAGATGATGTCGTCGGGCCGAAGGGTTTCTTCCCCCGGTCGTGGTTCGATCAAGATGAGCGAATCGGCTGGGTCGAATCCCCGCTGACGAATCTGCGACTCGATCGCAAAATGATCCGATGGAAACGCGTGGCCCTCCATCAAGATTTTGTGACGGCCGGCGGTCGGCCGATAGAAGCTGATCATTAGTAGATGAAGGTTGACGGTCAGCGAATTCATCGCCACGACTTCGTCGGGATGCGCTCCGACCAACCTGGCCAGCTGGTTGGTCAATAGTTCGTGGTAGCTCTTCCACGCGAGGTCGCCGGTGAAGTGGCCTTCGACCCCGAGATTGCTCCACCGGTCGAGTTCGTGGTTGACGTACTCCCCGGTGGCTTTGGGCCGCGCCCCCAAAGAGTTGCCAACGAGGTAGATCTCGCCGGGAACATCGAACTTGTCTCGGCACGGCGCCAAAGGGTCGGCGGCGTCGAGTTCGGCCGCGGTCAACGCAAGGTTGGCAGTCACAGCCGCCCGGCCTTGCCAGGGTGAAGATTGCCGCAGTTGGGGCAGGTGCGGGCTTGGTGATCGCCATCGAAGGCGTCGAACAAAGGCGGCAAGTCCTTGTCGATGGCCTGAACCTGTACCTCGACGCGATGCACCAGATGATTGCATTCGGGACAAGCCCACTCGAAGCCATCGAACTCGCCAACCGGACGCTGATATTCGACTACGAGGCCAACCGAGTCGGGGTCAGGACGCTGCGGAGAGTGTCGAACGTTGGGGGCGAGGAGGTAGATCTCGCCCTCTCGGATGGCCATATCGCGAGGGGCGTGGCCCTCTCCGTCCCAGATAACCAGGTTCATGTCGCCTTTGAGTTGATAGAAGAACTCTTCGCGAGGGTCGTCGTGGAAATCGTTTCGTTCGTTGCCGCCCCCCACGATCATCACGATCATGTCGGCTTCTCGCCAAACCTGTTTGTTGGCCACCGGCGGGGTCAGTTCGGCGCGGTGATCGCTGATCCACTTCGACAAGCTGAACGGTCGGCGGTCGCGGGGATCGGGGTCATAGTTGGTCATGACTGCACCTTTCGTTGGTTTG
>CAZDEB010000027.1:10435-14464 GCA_964504305.1 uncultured Candidatus Nemicrothrix sp.
GCGAGCACCCGCCACTCCGACCGGGCTACGCCATGGTCGTTCAGCAACTCGTAGAACGGTGCCGACAGTGTCTGGTCGGCCCGCCGCAGAAGGTACGGGAGGTAGCTGTCCAAGAAGCACGGGCCGGCGGCGGGCATCGGCGAAGAATATATTCATAAGAATATATATGTCAAGACTCGTGGTCCTAAGGGGCTGGTGCTCCTAGCCGGCGAAGCAACCCCAGGCCGTGTTGGTCAAGTTGATGTCGCCGAGGGTGATGGGGCCGCTGCCGACCGGTTCGATCGTGGCCCCAGCGAGCACGCCTGTGAGGGTTCCCATACCGCAACCGGCGCTTTGCGACGTATCGATGATGAGTTCGCCGCTGGTCAGCGGCCAACGTTGGGTTGTGATCGGCACCGGGTCGGAGCTGTCGATCACGTCGTTGCACCAGTTCGAGAACAGATTGAGGCCAACTATGACCTCGGCGTGCCATTGGTCCGAAGCGACGCTGATCGGCCCCGACACATCTGGTTCGTCGCTGTATGAGCCAACGTAGGAAATGGTCAACCCCACGGTCTGTTCGACGTTCGAAATGGCGAATCCGTAGCCGCACGGATGATCGACCTTGAACCCGTCGCTGCTGATCTGTACCGGCGGCGCGGTTGGGTCGTGCGGGCTTAGCGACACCACCCGCACGCCGTGCTCTTCGTCGGCCATCATCTCGTCGACGTCCACCCAAAAGTATCCAACTGCTCCGGTTTCAGAATCGAGGTCGAGTTGCAGCGACGCGTAGCCGCTCTTTATGGCCGCCTCGATCTCGTCAAACAGCGACTCCATGGTGCGCTCGCCGGGATCGAAGAAAGGGTCGTCGTCGGTGGCGACATGGGACGTGTTCACGCCGTCGACAATCGTGTCGGTCCACCCGGTAATCGGGCAAAAACATTGCTCCTCGGTGATCATCCGGTAACTGGTGAGACCGTGGTCGGCCCACTGTAAACGGGCCGTGGCGACTCGCTCGGCTGGTGTTGCATCGGAGACGTCTGGTCGAGTCGTGGTGGTAGTCGCCGTTGTTGAGATCGTCGGCGAACCGCACGCGGACGAAGCCAGCGCGAAAACGGCGAGAGTAATGAGGAGCAGTCGTTTCATGGTGATGAGACGTCCCGGAGTCCTTGCCGGTTCCCGGTGCTGATGATCTCTCGCCATCGATGGTCGCTGAGGCTAGATTTCGTGTCCATGGTACTCACCGACCTTGCGGCCGTAGCTCACGTCGAGTCGACGCGGGGTCCGGATCAACTTCCTGCCGACGCGGCCGCGATCATGAACCTCGAGTTCTCGGCGGCCGCTCGAGCCGAGATACAGAGCTGGCCCGGCTACAAACCGACGCCGCTGCATTCTTTGACCACTGTGGCCTCCGAGTTGGGGATCGGCGCGGTGCTCTACAAGGACGAGGCCGGACGCTTCGACTTTGGAAGTTTCAAAGCGCTGGGTGGGGCTTACGAGGTGTTGTGGGAGGTCGCCCGCCAAGTCGGTGTGGCTCTCGGCCAACCGGTTGACGTTGCGTCTGTTCGACTCGGCCAGCACCGAGTCGAGGCGGCCAAAGTCAGCGTGGTCACCGCCACCGACGGAAACCACGGCCGCTCCGTTGCTTGGGGAGCGCAACGGGCGGGCTGTCAGTGCCACATCTATGTGCACGCCGAAGTCAGCCCCGACCGGATTGCCTCAATCGAGAGTTTCGGCGCCACCGTGGTGCAAGTCGACGGCAACTACGACGATTCGGTTCGTGCGGCTGCGGCGTTCGCCCACGATCGTGGTGCCACGATCGTCTCTGATACGTCTTATCCGGGCTACGTGGACTTGCCCAGACAGGCCATGGCGGCCTACACGTTGATGACCCAAGAAATTGTCAACGAACTGGCGGCCACGGGCGACGTGTTGCCGACCCACGTGTTCGTGCAGGCCGGGTGTGGAGGGTTGGCCGGCTCGGTCTGTGCAACGTTGTGGCAAACTTACGGAGCGCAGCGGCCTCGGTTTGTCATTGTCGAGCCAACAATGGCGCCGTGCCTGTTCGAGAGCGGCGCCGCGGGCAAACCAGTCGACCTGAATATCGAAAACGAATCGATCATGGCGGGCTTGTCCTGTGGCGAGATATCCCACATCGCGTGGACGATTCTCGAACCAGGAGTCGACGACTATCTGGCGATCCCCGACGAGTTGGTGGCCCCGGCCATGCGCCGACTCGCTGATGGACTCGGAGCCGGTCCGATTGTTGCTGGTGAGTCCGCGGTAGCGGGGTTGGCCGCGCTCACCGCCTGTGGCTCCGATCAGGCGTTGCGAGAGCGTCTCGGTCTCGATGCGTCGAGTCGGGTACTGCTGCTCGGAACCGAAGGCGCTACCGACCCCACCATTTATCGTCAGCTGGTGGGACGAGACCCCGAGGAGGTCAAATCATGAGTTGGACTGCTCCGGCATTTGCCGACACCCTCAGTGCCCAACAGGTCGAGGCATGGGATCGAGACGGCTACCTCGTACTCCCCGACGTCATCGCGCCCGACAAACTGAGCGAGTTGCAGGCCGTCGTTGCTGCCTGGCGAGACGAGAGCCGCCATCACGATGCGCCCTACGGCGAGACAATCGATGGTCGCCCCCGGTTCGACATCGAGCCCAGCCACCGCGCCGACCGGCCGGCGTTACGCCGGGTCGCGTCGCCAATCGAGGTCTCAGACGAGTTCCTGGATCTCATGCGCACGAGCCCGGCCGCCGACGCAGTAGCGCAGTTGGTTGGTCCCAACATCAAACACAACAACACCAAGCTCAATACCAAATTGCCTGGCGCCGGAACGACCGTGGCCTACCACCAAGACTTCGTCTTTCAGCCTCACTCCAACGAAGACCTCATCGCCGTGCTGTTCTTCTTGGATGACGTAACCCTCGAGAACGGGCCGCTGGAAGTAGTGCCCGGAAGTCATCGAGGCCCTATCCACGAACACTGGCACGATGGCGTGTTCACCGGTGCAGTAGCGCCCGACATCGCCGCAGCGGGTCAGAGACGGGCGGTGCGCTGCACCGGACCGGCAGGCTCGGCGTGTCTTATGCACACCCGGCTCCTGCACGGGTCGGCGCCCAATGTTTCTGATCGCCAACGGACCTTGTTCATAGCCGAGTACTGCGCCGAGGACGCCCGACCCCTCGACGCCAACCATCTACCCAACCGCTTCGAAGGAGAAGTTGTCCGAGGCGTTCAGACCAACCGGGTGCGATGTTCCAGCTACGAGATGGCCTATCCCGAGTACCCGTCGACGGCATCGTTTTTTGATCAGCAAGCAAAGCAGACTGCTTCGTGAACCTCGACGCGCCGGTTCGCCTGGCTTTCCAAAGCGACGATGGCTTCGGTAGCCGCGCCCGCATCGGGATGGTGGTGTTGGCAACCGACCAGACCCTCGAGGTCGAGGCCCGGCTGGTTGAGGTCGAAGGCGTTGCTTACTACCACGCCCGGATCCCCAACGACTCCGAAGTTACCGTCGAAACGCTCACCGCCATGGAGGCCCGTCTGCCGGTGGCGGCCGGGTTGCTCCCAGCTCATTGGGACTTTGACGTAATCGGTTACGGCTGCACTTCGGCGTCAACGCTCATCGGCGAACAACGTGTGACCGAGGCCCTGCAAACCGCTCATCCTGGTGTGCCGTGTACGACCCCGATAACTGCCGCGGTGGCCGCCTTCGAGGCGCTCGGGATCGACCGGATCGCGGTAGTGACGCCGTATTCGGCGACCGTTACGGCGCCCGTTGTCGAGCATTTCGGTAAAGCCGGAATTTTGGTCACGGCCGTTGGTTCGTTTCTCGAAGAAGAAGACTTTGCGGTCGCCCGAGTCACCGAGGCGTCGGTGGCGGCCGGGGTGCGCACGATGGTCGAGGCGGCCGACTGTGACGGCGTATTTGTTTCGTGCACGAGCTTGCGGACCTTCGGCATCATCGACGAGCTCGAAACCGAACTCGGTATTCCCGTGGTGTCGAGCAACTTGGCGCTCAACTGGCACCTGCTTCGGATATGCGG
>CAZDEB010000028.1:0-13325 GCA_964504305.1 uncultured Candidatus Nemicrothrix sp.
CAGTCGTCGGAGGAGCCACAGTCGTCGGAGGAGCCACAGTCGTCGGAGGAGCCACCGTCGTCGGAGGAGCCACCGTCGTCGGAGGAGCCACAGTCGTGCTCGTGGTGGTGGTCGACCACTGGAACTTGTTGGTGATACCTATACAGCTGGCGTAGAGGCCAGATAGAGCCGAGCCACCGCTATTGGCGTTGGCGTGACGGATCCGGACCGCGGTGATGGTGGTGCCGGTGACCCTCGGGTAGATGATGATGCCGCCCCATTCGGCGGAAGCGCCGGCGTCGAGGCTGGGGGTGCCGCCCCATTGGGTTGACGAGAACTGGGTGACTCCAGCCGCGTCGAGGAAGTCGACCACAATTCGTTCGTTGCCAGACCATGGGTCGTTGATACGGCCTGGATAGGAGTCGAAGACGTGCAACCACACGCCGTAGTCGGCGTCGCCGTACATCGGGGTGGTCAACTGCACGACGTAGCTGTCGTCGGGCGACTGGGCCGAAACCTGATGCGTGGAGTCGAGCGCCTGAACGTAGTCGCCTACGCAAGTAGCGGCGACACCAGAAGCGGGCGCCACGATGGCGAGCGAAGCTGCCGAAACAGCAGCTACGACACCTGCAGATTGGATCTTGTTGAATCGCATTAGGGACCTCCGGCCGGCCAACGATTTGTTGACAGTTGGATTGGGGCCGGTTTCGCTCTCGCTATCCGTGGACCTAAGCGACCAAATAGGGGTCCACGGGTCAATGCTTCCCCGTTGTGTGAACTAATGGTACCGCGACGAAATTTAACCTCACCATAGGCCAATCGGTTCAATTGTGGCACAAGTCCTAAAGCCTGGCCCACGGGTCGAAACGAGAGACTACGAGAGCCAACAACGACATGGAAACAACCAATAGGGCACTAAGTCCCGCGGCCCGATTGGGAGGCGAAGGGCAACCCGGGTCGGCGGCGAGTCGCACCGTGTCGGTGCGCACCTCGTTGAGAGTAATGGAGCGGTCAGCGGCACCGGCGACCACCCAATGAAGGCTGTCCCACCCGTCGACGACCCGAGAGCCTGATTCGTGGTTACCAACCAGCAACTCGAGATCAGCGGGCAACGGCGTCTGGTTGTCGATGTCGAGTGCCACGTCGCGGGCAACACAATCAACCACCATCCGAACGATGATCCCTTCGCAATCTCGGGCATCGGCGGAGTCGCTCGTTATCCAGCCGGCCGCGCCCCGAAGCTCGGGCAGACAGGCGGGATCGACGGAGTCGCTGGTGCCTCCGCAGGTCCACGGCTGCACGGTTTGCTCAAAGACTGATTCTCCATAGGAACCAAGAACAACTACGTCGACCGGCGCGCCTACATCGATCGATCGGACCAGGGTGATCTCCGCGCCTGGGTCGAGCTCTATTCGGGCCGCCGCCGAGTCGGGAGCGGAGACCGAAACCTGGCCGGCCTCGTCACCGGGGTTGACGAGGCGCAACTGCAATTCGCCCGATGGACAGGCCAGCGCTAGCTCGGCGGCTATCTCGCTGCTTCGACAATCGTGAGAGACAATCTGGCGCAGCACATCGTTTCCGTCGCCATCAACGATACGGATCGGGATCTCGGTCGCCGTAATGGCGGCGACGAAATCGGCGCCAGATCCGCCCGGCAATGTCACTTCGCCGAGAAGGGCCTGCTGCTCCTCGAACACCGACAGCTCCAGCGGCTCTCCACCGTCGTTGACAAGATGAATCTGGATTACTCCTGCTTGGCATTCGACCGAAAGGTCGACAACCGCGTTGGCGGGGGTCAGGCAATCGACGAAGACAGTCGAGCTGAGTACCACATCATCGGACGTGACCATCACGACTTCGGACCGCTGACCCTCTCGATCGAGTTCTAGTTCGAAGTCGACGTGGACGACACCATGAGGTTCGAGGGCCACGGGCACCACTCGATCGGTGCGGACCAGCGCGATGGTGGCGGCCCCCGGGCGATCGCCATCGTTGCCGGCAACCACGCTGAGGGTGCTGGTCGCACAATCGAGTTGGGCTGAAAGCGTCGGAATCGTGACGGGTGTTCGCGGTGGGTCCGCAACCGGTCCGCCCGGATCCGGAGAACCAGGATCCGGCGTGCCCGCATCGGGGGAACCCGGGTCAGGGGTGCCCGAACCCGGAGTGCCGGGATCAGGAGTGCCCGAACCGGGAGTGCCCGGGTCAGGCGTACCCGAGTCAGGCGTGCCCGGACTAGGGGAACCCGGATCGGGTGTGCCCGAACCCGGAGCACCAGGATCGGGAGTGCCCGGATCAGGAGTGCTCGGATCGGGAGTGGGAGCACACGCGACCGTCGCCGACGTGGTGTAAACGATCTCGTCGCCGATAGTGAGCGAGACCGGGTATGAGCCATCAGCCAACGTGGCATACACAGTCTTGGACTGCCCCACACCAAGCCACCACGACTTCGTGATGTCGCCGAACTGCACGGTCCCGCCCGACTCGGGAGCCACGTCGATACCGCCGAGATTGGTGATCTCTGCTCTTAGGCCCGGGATGGTGCAGTCGTCATAGACCGAAACCGCAATGGCCGGATTGGGGAGATCATCTACGCGGGTAAGGCCGACACACGTGACGCCAACCTCGTGCCCGTCATCGTCAGGGCCATCGTCAGGGCCATCGTCGTCAGGGCCGTCATCGTCAGGCCCGTCGTCGTCATGGTCGTAACTGAGCGACGGCGTGAGCACGATTTCTACCGTGGTGAACGTCGAGGCAAAGGACCGGCGGCCGAGCGACACGATCGAAACGTCATCGTCGCCGCTGTCGTGGGAGTCATCGCTGAGGCCAACCTGCACGGCATAGACACCAGCGGGCATCGACTCAGCGAGCTGCACCATGCCGGCGATCTGGCCGCTCGAACCGGCAACGAGACGCGGAACGACGATGGTCGTCGTCTCACCAACGCACGTCCCCGCTCCAGATGCGCCCGCCGGGGATTGCGACCCGACAAGAAACGCAGAAGCAAGAACCACGCCGATGGACAGCAGTTTCCACAGCTGCCGGTTGGCCACGGAGTCTCCCGAACTCTCTATCTCTCGAACCTTGTATCCCGAACTCTCTGGACACAAGGTAGCGCTGTGGAAAACCGCGGAGGGTGATGCTCTCACCCTCGATCTCAGCGCAAACAGAAAGTGGCGTGCTCCGCTGGGGCCGTATCTTCACTGGCCCCAGAATCGCCGACAGAGCCGGTCGTTAACGCCACATCCACAACGACCTGGTCGCCTTCGCGGTAGCGGCCCTCGAGCATGGCCAACGCCAGCCGATCGCCGATCTCTCGCTGAATCAGACGCTTCAGTGGACGGGCGCCGTAGTCGGGATCAAACCCGATCTGGGCGAGCCGCTGCTTGGCTTCGTCGGTCACGACCAGCGCCAGCCGCCGCTCCTGAAGCCGAGAAGAAAGGCCTTGCAATTGGATATCCACGATGTGCACCAGATCGGATTCGGTGAGCGACCGGAAACGGACAATGTCGTCGATCCGATTGATGAACTCGGGTCTGAAAAAGTCGCTGGGTTCGCCGGGAAGATTCGACGTCATGATGAGCACGACGTTGGAGAAGTCGACCGTACGGCCTTGGCCGTCGGTGAGCCGACCGTCGTCGAGCAGCTGCAACAAGACGTTGAACACGTCTCCGTGGGCCTTCTCTACCTCGTCGAGCAAGACAACCGAATAAGGCCGGCGACGCACCGACTCGGTCAGCTGTCCCCCTTCGTCGTAACCAACGTAGCCGGGAGGCGCTCCGATCAACCGGCTGACGCTGTGCTTCTCCATATATTCCGACATGTCGATTCGGACCATCGAGCGTTCGTCATCGAACAGGAACTCCGCCAACGAACGAGCCAGTTCGGTTTTGCCGACGCCCGTCGGGCCAAGGAACAAAAAGCTGCCGATCGGACGATTGGGGTCCGACAAGCCGGCTCGGCTGCGACGAATCGCATTGGCCACGACGCTCACCGCAGCCTCTTGGCCCACAACCCGTTGATGTAGATGTTTTTCCAGCTGGACGAGCTTTTGGACCTCGGCCTCCATGAGCCGCGAGACCGGCACGCCGGTCCATCGACTCACGACCTCGGCAATGTCTTCTTCGGTAACTTCTTCTTTGAGCATCGAGTCCTGGGACTGGATGGTGTCGAGAGTTTGACGAGCCTGTTCGAAGTCCTGCTCGAGCGCGGGGATCCGGCCGTAGCGAATCTGCGCGGCCTTCTCGAGATCGGACTCTCGTTCCACTTCGCTTCGCAGGATGTCGAGTTGCTCGTTGAGCCCCTGCAATTCGGCGATGGCGTCGCGCTCAGCGTGCCAGCGCGCCGTGAGTCCCGAGAGCTCTTCGGTCAGATCGGCCAACTCGCGGTCGAGATCAGCAAGCCGCTCGGCAGAAACCGCGTCGGTCTCGTTGGCCAACGCAACCCGTTCAATCTCCAACTGGCGAATCCGTCGTTGCACGATGTCGATTTCGGTGGGGACCGAGTCGATCTCGATGCGCAGCGAACTGCCGGCCTCGTCGATCAGGTCAATCGCCTTGTCCGGCAAATGGCGGCCGGTCAGGTAACGGTCGCTCATCACCGCGGCGGCAACCAGAGCCGAGTCCTGGATACGGACCCCGTGGTGGACTTCGTACCGTTCTTTGAGACCGCGCAAAATAGCCACCGCGTCTTCGACCGACGGCGGCTCGACCAACACCTGCTGAAACCGACGCTCGAGGGCGGGGTCCTTCTCCACATATTTGCGAAACTCGTCGAGGGTGGTGGCGCCGATCATACGAAGCCGACCACGCGCCAGCATCGGTTTGAGCATGTTGCCGGCGTCCATCGCCCCCTCGGCCGCGCCCGCGCCGACCACCGTGTGCATTTCGTCGACGAACGTGATGATTTCGCCATCGGCATCTTCGATTTCCTTGAGCACCGACTGCAAACGCTCCTCGAACTCGCCTCGGTACTTGGCCCCGGCAACCATGGCCGACATGTCAAGGCTCACCACCCGCTTGTTCTTGAGACTTTCGGGGATGTCTCCTTCGACGATGCGCGTCGCCAGGCCCTCGACGATGGCCGTCTTGCCCACGCCAGGCTCACCGATGAGCACCGGATTGTTTTTTGTTCGTCGGGCCAGAACCCGAATTACCCGCCGGATCTCGCTGTCGCGACCGATCACCGGGTCGAGTTCGCCGTCGCGAGCGGCCTGGGTGAGGTCTCGGCCGTACCGCTCGAGCGCTTGGTATTGGTTCTCGGGTGATTGCGACGTGACTCGGTGGTTTCCTCGCACTTCGCGCAACGCCGCCAGCAACGTTTCGCGATCGACCCCGAGTCGATCCGACAGCGCCAGGAGCAGATGCTCGGTGGACAAATATTCGTCTTGTAGGTCTGACCGCAGCGTGTCGGCCGACTCGAACACCTCGCGTAGCTCTTTGGACAACTGCGGGTCGGAGCCGTAAGCATTGGGCAGTTTGGAAATCGTGTCTTCGGCGGAACGGCGAGCCGCAAGTGGGTCAACGCCGACTCGGTGCAGCATCGGTAAAACAATGCCCTCTTCTTGGCCGAGCAAAGCCACCAGAAAGTGCTCCGGCACAACTTCGGGGTGAGATGCGGCACGAGCGGCCTCGCCTGCAACCGAGAAAGCCTCGGTGGTCTTGAGTGTCCAGCGATTGGGGTCGAGCGCCATGGAAACCTCCAGGTGTAAGCATAGTCAGAAAACTTGAGTGTTAGTGACTCAACTTCTGATTCAACTCATCTACGTCCCGCGATATTTCGCCCTATGACATTTCTACCTAGGGCAGGATCGTCTTAGGGCAGGATCGTCTTAGGGCAGGCGGCTGAGGCTCACGCCAAAGTCCTGGTCCGGATCAAAGAACCAATCGACAACTTCGAGCCCGCTGGCTTCGAGTTCGTCGGTGAGACCGTCGACTTGGAACTTGGTCGACACCTCAGTACGAACCACCTCACCGGCCCCAAAGTTGACTTCGAGGTCCAGGTCTTCGATACGAACCGAATGATCGCGCCGACTACGCAACCCGATATCGACCCACTCGTGGGCGTCGTCCCAACGGGCCACGTGGTCGAAATCATCGAGCACAAACGAGGCGCGGAGCTCTCGATTGATCGCCGTCAACACGTTCTTGGTAAACGCCGCAGTCACGCCGGCCGGATCGTCATAGGCCAGTTCCATCCGCCCAACCGACTTGACCATGTCTGAGCCGAGCAACAAGTGATCGCCGGCCCTCATGCCCGCAACAATGTCGGAGAAAAAGCCCTTGCGGTCGAGGGGCGGATAGTTCCCGATCGTTCCCCCGAGAAACACCACCAGCCGAGATCCGCCGGCGGGTATCTGATCAAGGTGCCGATCGAAGTCGCCAACCACGCCGTGCACGACCAGACCCGGGTAACGCCGAGCCAGCGCCTGCGCCGACTGTCTCAAAAACCCCTCGCTCACGTCGAACGGGATGAACCGTTTGAGGTTGCCGCGTTCCCATGCCGCGTCGAGCAAGGCAATGGTCTTGTCGGAGGTTCCCGACCCGAGTTCGACGATGGTGTCGTGGTCGGCCAATTCGATGATGCGCCCCGCATTGGACAACAAGATCGATCGCTCGGCTCGTGTCGGGTAGTACTCGTCGAGACGGGTGATGGCGTCGAATATCTCGCTGCCACGTTCGTCGTAGAGCCACTTCGGTGGCAAGTCCTTGGGCAACGAGGTCAACCCGTCGAAAACATCGCGCTTCATGGCGGCTGCTAGGTCGGCGGCGCCCAAGTGCACGTCAATCACGGGCTCGACTACGGCGCTCATGACCGGCCGCCGTCATCGGCCAATCGAACACCGCTGAACATCCAGCGTGCGCCCGTGGGAAAGAAATTTCGATATGTCGACCTGATATGGCCGTCGGGCGTAACGCAGGCGCCACCGCGCAACACTTGCTGGTCGATCATGAACTTGCCGTTGTACTCCCCCACTGCGCCGGCCGGCGCCGCGAACCGCGGGTACGGCGCGTAGGCGCTGGCTGTCCATTCCCACACGTCGCCGAACATCTGACGCAATCCGTGGCCGGTCGCGGCGGTCGGGTGCAGTGCTCGCGAAGAAAGCTGGTTGCCGACTACGGGGAGAGCGGCCGCATGAGCCTCCCATTCGAACTCGGTTGGCAGCCGCGCCCCAGCCCACCGGGCGAAGGCATCGGCCTCGTAGTAACTCACATGAACTACCGGCTCGGCCGGGTCGACCGGTCGCGGGCCATGAAGAGTGTGCATCATCCATTGGTCGTCTGATCGAAACCAATAGAGCGGCGCATTCCAGCTACGACGCTGCACCGCAAACCAGCCGTCGGACAACCAGTGCGAATGGTCGTCGTAGCCGCCCGCGCCCATGAATTCGAGCCACTCGCCAGCCGTGACCAACCGATCAGCCAAGCGATGCGGTTGCACCATGGTTTGGTGCCGAGGCCCTTCGTTGTCGAAATGGAAACCCTGGCCATCGTGGCCGACCTCGACAAGCCCGCCGGGGTGAACGATCCAACCTTGTTCGCCAAATTCCCCTGACGGCAGCCCCGGCAAATCCACATAGGCCGAGTCAATTCGGTTCTGAGAAAGCGCGTGCTTGATGTCCATCAAGAGCAGCTCTTGATGCTGCTGTTCGTGCTGCAACCCGAGCTCGATCAGTTCGCGCAACTCGGGGCGGTGGGCCACGACCGAGTCGATGAACTCGAGCATCGCCTCGTCGACGCGCCGACGATAGTCGGTCACCGCCGTGTTGTTGGGACGGGTGATCAGCCCTCGTTGAGCTCGTGGTTGGCGTTCGCCCACCGCCTCGTAGTACGAGTTGAACAGGTATTCATACTCTCCGTTGACCGGTTCGTACCCGGCCAGATTGGGGCGCAGCACAAACGTCTCGAAGAACCACGTCACATGAGCGCGATGCCACTTGGTCGGACTGGCGTCCGGCATCGACTGCACGCATTGATCTTCGGGGCTCAACGGTGCGGCGAGGGCCTCGGTCAAGTCCCGAACTTGTCGATAACGATGCGACAGCGTTGTCGTGTCATCCACGGGCGCGGCCAGCGGGGAGGACATTTCGGTGGCGGTCATGGGTGATCGATGTCCTTCTGGTGAATCTATATCGATCTGGGGAAACCCCCGAACACCGGCTTGTAGTCCCGTTTTGGGGCTCAATCCTCAACTTTGTCGGCCGAACCAAGCGCCACGACCGCCGCAGCCACCACGTCCCACGACCCGACCGAGCTCAACGCTTGGGTAGAAAGCCAGTCGAGGTTGGCGGCTACCCGCTCGACCCCGTCGGCGAACGCCACCGGATCACGGCGCCCCACGATCGCGCCGGTGCGACGCTCGATAACCATCTCGGGCAGACCACCAACGTTGGTAGCCACGACCGGGCGAGCCGCCGCGAAGCTCAACGGCACGACTCCCGACTGAGAGGCTTGCCGATAAGGCGCCACCACAATGTGGTGCTCCCCCAGCAAGGCCTCCAGATCGGCGTCCGGCACATAACCCGACCGAAGATCGACCAGTTCTTCGATGCCGAGCTCTTGGGCACGGGACCGCCAGTTCTCCACCGGGTCCCAAAACTCCCCGGCAACCGTGAGACGAACATCGACACCTCGATCTCGCAGAACCCTGACCGCGCCGAACGCATCGTCGAGTCCCTTGTAGGGCCGAACGAACCCGAGAAACAGCAACCTCAGAGGAGGTCGCGGCGTAAGGGGTTGGGGATACACGTCGACGTTTGGCGGATGATCGACTACCTCCACCGGGCGAGCAGCAAGGGACCTGAGCGTCGCGGCCGCGGCGCGGCTGTGCACCAGCGCGGCATCGCAGCGCCTCATCGTCAACACCAACATCGAGCAAGCAAATCGACTGGCGGTCCGCTCGTGAGGCTCGGGGTTGTGAACAATCAGCACCTTGCGAGCCGGCGAGCGGGCCCCAAGAACTGTGAGCAGCGCCGGGGCCTGAGCGGGCGTAACCCACGGCACCACAACCAAATCGGCACCCCGGGTGCGACGCCTCGCGGCGAGCCACGAGAACGGGCTCCACCACCGCAAGCCAAACCACTGGTCGGGTTGATCATCGCGGCTCAGAGTGGGCTGGTGACCTTTGAACCACCACTTGGGATAGACCGAACGCCACGACAGCACAACAACGTCGTGACCAGCAGCTCTCAACGCATCAACTAGTCGACCACCATGCTGAGCGACACCGCCCCGATGAGGCGGGACGGTCCCGACGTAGGTAATCCGCACCAGCCGGCTCTGGACGGCTAGCGGGGACGTTTGTAAAGAGTGATGCTCTGATGCAGAGGCACAAGATCACGGCGATACTGCTTGTGAGCTTCCGCCACCGCCGAGTCGACCCCACTTTGGGCCGCTTCCAGGCGGTTCTCGAGCTCGGCAACTCGTGCTTCGAGTTCGAGGACCCGCTTGACCCCCGCCAGGTTGAGTCCGTCATTGGTGAGCTCTTGAATGCGCGACAACATGTGGATGTCGGCATCGGAGTAACGACGACTTCCGCCACCGGTACGAGCCGGATCGACCAACCCCTTGCGCTCATAAATTCGCAAAGTCTGCGGGTGCATCCCGGCCAGTTCGGCAGCAACCGAGATCACGTAAACCGCCCGATTGAATCGTTCGTCATCCATTTTGACTGTCTCCTGACTGGCTGGTTTCGGACTCGCTGGATTCGGCAGATCCGGGACCCATGATCATGTCCCCAAGTGGGCACGAGGAGATTCGGTGCTGGCCGCGGCAAACGCCTCGACCGCTTCGCGTTGCTGCTTGCTGAGACGATCGGGGACCTCGATAACCGCGGTAACCAGCAGATCGCCTTTACCGCTGCGGCCGCGGACCCGGAACTTTTTGCCCGTGGTAGTCCCTGCCGGGATTCGAATCTTGACCGTGTCGCCGTCGAGCGTCGGGACCTTGATGTCGGCACCAAGCGCGGCCTCGGCGAATGTGACCGGCACGTCGAGCGTGAGGTCCTTTCCGGTCCGACCAAATAGTGGGTGATCTTTGACTCGGACTTTTACAAAAAGATCGCCGGGTGGGCCACCCAACCGGCCCGGACCGCCTCGACCCTTCAACCGAATCTTCTGCCCGGTCTTGACGCCGGCTGGGATACGGACCTTGACATCGCGGGGGCGAACTTCGGTTCCGCTGCCGCGACACGTTGGGCAAGGGTCGGTGATCACCGACCCGCGACCACCGCACGCTCCACACGGGCGACTCATCGAGAACATGCCCTGGTTGTCGTCGAGCACGCCGCGACCACCACAATTCTTGCAGCTGGTGGGCGACGAACCCGGCGCCGAACCAGTTCCGGTGCACGTCGAGCAGGCGGCCTCGCTGGTGAGGTGAATCTCGGTCTCGATGCCGTTTACGGCGTCGTCGAAGTCGAGAGCCAGTTCGGCCTCGAGGTCGGCTCCGGCTTGGGCCCGTGACTGTTGCTGGCCCGGTCCACGGCCGCGACCCCCGCGGCCGAAAAGACCGCCGAGGAGATCGCCAATGTCGTCGAAGCCAACGTTGAAGCCAGGCTGGCCACCGCCGCCACCGGGGAACCCGCCCGCTGCGGGTCCCATCCTGCGGACTTCGTCGTAGCTCTTTCGTTTGTCGTCATCGCCGACCACGTCGTAGGCCGCCGAGACCTCCTTGAATCGCTCCTCGGCCGCTTCGTTGCCCGGGTTGGCGTCAGGGTGCAGCTCGCGAGCGAGCTTGCGATAAGCCTTGGTGATCTCTTTGTCGGTCGCCTTGTCAGAGACGCCGAGCGTGGCGTAGTAGTCCTTGTCGAACCATTCGCGTTGTGGCTCAGCCACGGGTCACCTCCCTCTCAGCCTTTCACTTTCACCATCGCGGCGCGCAACACTCGGCCATTCCAGCCGTAGCCGGTACGCAAGATCGCGGCAACCACCGGACCGTCCTGGTTGTCGTCGCCTGGTTCGGTCATCGCTGCTTCGTGGCGATTCGGATCGAACGCTTCGTTGACCTCGCCGATTACCTCGAGACCGGACCGTTCGAGCTCGCCCCGCAACTGAGCACCGATGGCCTCGATGCCCTCGACCCCATGTTGAGCCGCAGCATCACATGCATCAAGCACCGGCAGCAGCGCGGTCGCCACCCGAGACCCGGCCTGAGCCGCGAACTCGATGTTGCGCTTTTCGGTTTGCTTACGGAAGTTGGCAAACTCGGCCGACACCCGCTGCAGATCGCTCAAGTGCTGATCTCGTTCGTGGGTGACCGACTCGAGCGCCACAACCAGGTCCTCGACCGATCCCGGCTCTGACCCGACCACCGCGTCGGGGTCGAGATCAGATTCGGGAGTGGGGTCGAGAATCTCGTCAGGCTCCAACGCGGCCTCGATGTTGGGATCGGCTGACGCGTCGCTCACGACTCGTCAGAGTCGTCGTCGATGATCTCGGCGTCGACTACCTCGTCGTCGGCCGGAGTGCCGGCATCGGCCTCGGCTTCGCGATCGGCTTGGGCGGCGGCCTCGTAGAGACGCTGACCAAACTCTTGGCTAGCGGTCATGAGGGCCTCGGTGGCGTCCTTGATCACCTCGAGGTCGGTGCCTTCGAGCGCAGTTTTGACGTCGCCGAGCTTGGCTTCGATGGTTTCCTTCTCGTCGTCGGAGACTTGCTCGGCCTGGTCCTTCAGCAGCTTCTCGGTCTGGTACACGAGACCATCAGCGGTGTTGCGGATCTCGGCTTCTTCCTTGCGCTGACGATCTTCCTCGGCGTGGGCCTCGGCGTCTTTGATCATCTGATCGATGGCATCCTTATCGAGCGAGCTCTGACCAGTGATGGTCATCGACTGCTCTTTGCCGGTCGCCTTGTCCTGAGCGGCAACATGCACGATGCCATTGGCGTCGATGTCGAACGTGACTTCGATCTGGGGCATTCCGCGAGGCGCGGGTGGGAGGTCGACGAGCTGAAACTTGCCGAGCGTCTTGTTGTAGGCCGACATTTCGCGCTCGCCCTGCAACACGTGGATCTCGACCGACGGCTGAGAATCTTCGGCCGTCGTGAAGGTCTCGCTCTTGCGGGTGGGAATTGTGGTGTTGCGCTCGATCAAGGTGGTCATCACACCACCCTTGGTTTCGATGCCCAGCGACAGTGGAGTTACATCAAGAAGCAGAACATCCTTGACCTCGCCGCGCAGCACGCCGGCCTGGACCGACGCACCGATCGCAACTACCTCATCGGGGTTGACCGTCTTGTTCGGCTCGGAGCCGGTCATTTCCTTGACCAGGTCGGCCACCGCCGGCATGCGGGTCGAGCCACCAACCAGCACAACGTGATCGATCTCGCCCTTGGTGAGGCCGGCATCCTTGATGGCCTGCTCGAACGGCTTGCGGCATCGAGCCAACAGATCAGATGTGAGGTCCTCGAACTTGGCGCGTGAGAGCTCGTAGTCGAGGTGCAGCGGCCCGGCGTCGGTGGCGGTGATGAACGGAAGGTTGATCTGGGTCGACTGGGTCTGCGACAACTCGATCTTGGCCTTCTCGGCCGCTTCTTTGAGGCGCTGTTCGGCCATGGCGTCCTTGCCGAGATCGACGCCGTGATCGCCCTTGAACGACTCGACGAGCCATGTGATTACGGCATCGTCCCAGTCGTCGCCACCCAGATGAGTGTCGCCGGAGGTCGACTTGACCTCGAACACACCGTCGCCCAACTCGAGCACCGACACGTCAAAGGTTCCGCCGCCGAGGTCGAAGACCAGGATGGTCTGATCGGCGGTCTCTTTGTCTAGCCCGTAGGCCAACGCCGCCGCGGTGGGCTCGTTGATGATTCGCAACACCTCTAGGCCGGCAACGGCGCCCGCTTCTTGGGTGGCGGTGCGCTGAGCGTCGTCGAAATAGGCCGGAACGGTGATGACCGCCTGGGTGACGGTGTCGCCCAAGTATTCCTCGGCGTCACGCTTGAGCTTCATCAAGGTGCGGGCCGAAATCTCTTGGGAGTTGTAGCCCTTGCCGTCGATATCGATCGTCCAGTTGGTGCCCATGTGGCGCTTCACTGAGCGGATAGTGCGGCCGGGGTTGGTGATGGCCTGACGTTTGGCGACCTCGCCAACGAGCACTTCGCCATCCTTGGCAAACGCCACCACCGACGGGGTGGTACGCGATCCTTCGGCGTTGGGGATCACAACCGGATCGCCGCCTTCGAGGACCGCAACTACGGAGTTTGTAGTACCGAGATCGATACCAACTGCCTTCGCCATGAGTTTCCTTCTCTTTCTATACGGTTGGGGGAACTGTCGAATTGGGGGATTCGAGCGTTACAACCGCCACGATAGCGACCCCATTCCCAAACTGGGCGAAAACTTGAGTCTCTT
>CAZDEB010000029.1:0-11019 GCA_964504305.1 uncultured Candidatus Nemicrothrix sp.
AGGGTGCCCCGACGGTGACAATGCGCGCTGGTAGCGTCGGTATTACTGTGGCTACCAAACAGCGAAAGAAGCCCGCGTCCAAGAGAACCGCGTCCAAGAAGCCTGCGGCGCGCAAGAAGTCCGGCAGCACCGCGTCCCGCGACGCTGTTGGTTCGATCCTCTCCGGTCATCAGGCCGACATGTGGGGGATCGGTGCAATTCTGCTCGGTCTTTTGTCGGGCTTTGCAGTGTGGCTTGGCTCGGCCGGGCTTATAGGCGAAGCACTCGACGACGGGCTTGCGCTCGGTCTCGGGCTGACCCGCACGGTGGTGCCGATCGGACTTGTGGCGATCGGCATTTTGTTGGTGCGAGGTAGCGAAGCCGAGGAGGATGACACCGAGCGCATCGCGCGGGCATCGGTCGGGGGATTCCTACTGCTGGTTTCTGTTACCGGGTTGCTGCACATCTTTCGAGGCCGTCCGGGGATAGACGACCCGATCGAACAAATTGGTGCGGCCGGCGGCGCTCTCGGAATGGTGGTTGGTGGTCCGCTCTACAGCCTTGCCGCGGCGGCTGGCAGTGCCCTTGTCCTTGTCGCCATAGGCGTAGTCGGCGCGATCGTTGTAACCGGGTCTTCGGCTCGGGTGGTCGGCCAATACGTCGGCGCGGCGCTCAAACCCATACTGCCGCTGATTGGCCGCAGTGCTCGGTCGTTGTTCAGCGATCCCTCCGCGGGGCCTGGCCCCATAGATCTTCGGTCACCGGTCCCAGAATCAGATAGAGAACCCGAATCGGCCGAAGCATCAGAAGCCGCTGAAGACCCAACTCCCAAACCGGCGGCACGAAAACCGCGAGCGAAAAACAAGGTCGAACCGGCGAGCGAAACCGAGCAGCAGGCGCTGGCGCTACCGCCCAACTCCGGCAAGTGGAAGCTCCCGCCGACGTCGATCTTGTCTCGCAGCCAAAGTCGCTCAGTCGACAAAATCGAGGTTGCCGAGCGCGGTCGACTGCTGCAATACACGCTCGACCAGTTCGGCGTACCCACCGTGCTTCTCGAACCGGTGGTCGGACCTACCGTGACGCGTTACGTGCTCGAGTTGGGCGAAGGCGTGAAGGTGGCCAAGCTCGAGAGCTTGCGCAAGGACATCGCCTACGCCATGGCCTCGCCCGATGTCCGAATCCTCGCGCCGATCCCTGGCCGGCGGGCTATCGGCGTAGAGGTGCCCAACACCGACCGCCAGGTGATTGCGCTCGGCGACATCTTGTCGTCTACCGAGGCGCGCCATGCACGCCACCCGCTCGAAGTTGCGGTCGGCAAAGATATCAACGGCCGCAATGTGATGATCAACCTGGCCACCATGCCTCATGTGCTCATTGCCGGGGCGACCGGTGCCGGCAAATCGTCATGCCTCAACTCGCTGCTCACTTCGATTCTCATGCGGTCGACCCCCGATCAGGTTCGAATGATCTTGATCGACCCCAAACGGGTCGAAATGGGCCAGTACGACAAGGCGCCACACCTGCTTACTGCGCCCGTCACCGATCCTCGCCAGGCCGCCAACGCGTTGGCGTGGGCGGTGCGCGAAATGGAGCGCCGTTACGACCTGCTGCACAAGGTCGGTTTTCGAGACATCACCGGCTACAACAACGCCGTAGATGCCGGGTCGATCGAGGTCGGCCTTGGCGAGCTTGGCCCCGACGGCGAACCGCTCGAGTACAAGCGGTTGCCGTTCATGTTGATTGTCGTCGACGAGTTGGCCGACCTCATGATGGTCGCGGCACGAGATGTCGAAGATTCGATTGCTCGCATCGCGCAGATGGCCCGAGCGGTCGGGATCCATCTGGTTATCGCCACCCAGCGGCCATCGGTAAACGTGATCACTGGGGTTATCAAGGCCAATGTGCCGGCGCGGCTGGCGTTTGCGGTGTCGAGCCTCACCGATTCGCGGGTGATCCTCGATCAGCCGGGCGCCGAGCGACTCGTTGGCAAGGGCGACCTGTTGATGCTCGGCCCGTCATCGTCAACGCCGCATCGGGTGCAGGGTTGTTGGGTCGAAGAGGACGAAGTGCGAAGCATTGTTAAACACTGGCGAGACCAAGCGCCAGAGTTCGCGGCCGACGATGCGCTCAGCGGGGCAAATGCCTCTGGTCCGGGTTCGCCCGACTCGCCGCTTCCCGGGGCTGGCGGCATCAGCGCCACTCCGCCGAGTCTTACCTCGATCACCGAGGCTCCGCCTGCGGCCGACAACGGCGGAGACGAACTGCTTACTCAGGCCATGGACCTGGTGGTGCAGACTCAGTTGGGTTCCACGTCGATGCTGCAACGAAAGCTGCGGGTGGGCTTCGCCCGGGCGGGCCGCATCATGGATTTGCTCGAAGAGGCGGGCGTTGTCGGGCCCTCGACCGGATCCAAAGCACGTGATGTTTTGATCAGTCCCGAGGAGCTTTCGGCTCGCCGCGGTGAGGCCTAGGGTCAACCAGTGTTTCTCGGACTCGTATTCGCTTTGGCGGGACTCGGCACCCTTACCCTCGCAGCCGACCATTTCGTGGCTGGCGCGGCCCGCCTCGCCGGGTTTTACCGAGTGTCGCCGGTCGTCGTCGGCGCGGTTCTCATAGGGTTTGGCACCAGCGCGCCAGAGATGGTCGTGTCGGGCATTGCCGCCCTTCGCGGCGATCTCGACATTGGGGTTGGCAATGTCGTCGGGTCCAACGTCGCCAACATCTCCCTCGTGCTTGCGGCCGCGGCCAGCATCACGGCCATCCCTGTCAAGTCGCGTACGATCCGCCGCGAGATACCGATTTCGGTCGCATCGGTTGTGGTGTTCGCGCTGCTGATTCAGGGTCAGATCAGCCGGGCCGAAGGGGCGATCCTGGCGATACTGCTCGGGGTGTTTCTTGTACTCGTGCTCCGACAGGGCGCCGACGATCACGACTTTGACAGCGACGTGATCCATATTGCCAGCGACGGCGTGGTTCGTCTCCGCCCCGAAGTCGCGCGGGTAGTCCTCGGTTTGTTGACGGTTGTTGTTTCGTCTTGGTTCATAGTTGAAGGTGCAGAGCGCATCGCCGAAGCCTTCGACCTCTCTGGCGGTTTCGTGGGATTTACGCTCGTGGCGATGGGAACTTCGGCCCCCGAGTTGGTCACCAGTGTTCAAGCAGCCCGCCAAGGCGAAACCGAACTACTTGTTGGCAACCTTCTCGGCTCCAACGTCTTCAACAGTCTTGCCGTAGGCGGGATCATGGGCCTCGTCGGGCCCGGACCGATCCTCGACACCAAATTGGCCGAAACCGGGTCGATCTTGATGGTGGTGATCGTGTCGGTTAGCGCCTTGTTCATGGTCGTCGGGGGACGGGTCGGCAGAACCAAGGCATTCGTGCTGTTCTTTCTGTGGGTGCTCTCGGTTGTGGTCCTATCGGGCGGCGACGATATGTCCGATGCTTTGGTGGCAGCCCTCTAAAGGACTATCGGCCTCAGTGTGGTACTTCGGGTTGTCACGAATCTCGCGCCAAAGGGCCACAGAAACGCAAGTGGCGCCCGCGGGTTGCCGAAACCTTTTGCGTGGCAATGCAAGGAGCAAGCCCGTCGGGTCGCACTGACAGCCGGAGGCGAACTGCTTTGAACTGATTGTTCGGCGGTCCGGAACAGCCGACCCGACGACGCTCACCTAGCAGACTGATTGCGGCGGGGTATCGGCCCGTAGACTGCGGCGATGCCATCGCAGCCGAAGACCTACTTCCTCGAAACTCTCGGTTGCCCGAAGAACGAAGTCGATTCCGACAAGCTCGAAGGAACGCTGATCGCCGACGGACTCACCGCGGCGGAGTCGGTCGAACATGCCGACGTCGTGGTTGTCAACACCTGCGCCTTCATCGGCGAAGCTCGCCAAGAGTCAGTAGAAACAATTCTGGCTCTTTCCGAGGCGCGCCGTGATGGAGCCAAGCTCGTCGTCACTGGTTGTATGGCCGAGCGTCACGGAGCCGAATTAGCGGCCGAGCTTCCCGAAATCGACCAAATAGCCCCATTCGGGATAGCGATCAACGGGTCGGACACTGCCGTGGCGGTCAGCCTTGGCCCGACTCGCCGAGCGCCCGACTTTGATCTGCTCAACCTGCCGCGACCATCGTCGGCGCGCCCTTGGGCCTACGTCAAGATCGCCGAAGGCTGCGACCGAGCCTGCGGGTTTTGTGCAATACCCACATTTCGCGGACCGCAACGAAGCCGTTCGATCGAACAAATCATTACCGAAGTTGATCAACTCGGCGCCCAAGAAATCGTGTTGGTGGCCCAAGACCTCGCCGCGTACGGTCGTGACCAAGGGGTGGGGGAGCGCAACATCGTGCCACTGGTCAAGGAGGTCGCACGACGAGTAGACCGGGTTCGGCTGCTCTATCTGTACCCCTCCGATCTCAACGAAGCTCTGATCGACACCATCTGCGCCACAGGTGTGCCCTATTTCGACCTGAGCCTTCAACACGTATCACCCCCGCTGATGCGTCGCATGAGGCGGTGGGGTGACGGCGAGCGGTTCCTCGAACGGATCAACACGATCCGTAGTCGCGAACCCGACGCCGCATTTCGTTCCAACTTCATCGTCGGGTACCCCGGCGAGACCGAAGCAGATCACGACGCGTTGCTCGATTTTGTCGATCAAGCCCAGCTTGATTGGTGCGGCTTCTTTGCGTACTCGCCCGAAGCAGGTACCTACGCGGTCGAGCTTGATGGCGAGGTCCCGGCCAACCTGCGAGACGAGCGTCTTGGCGAACTTCGCGAGATTCAGGACACAATTACCGCAACTCGACGTGACCAATTGGTTGGCCGCGAAGTCGAAGTACTCGTGGACGAACCGGGCATTGGCCGAACTCATCGAGAAGCACCCGAAATCGACGGGATCATTTCTGTGCCCCATGATCTAGCGGTGCGAACCCAACACCTGTTGACTGTTAAGAACTCGTTCGGCCCAGATTTGGAAGCATCGTGACCGAACTCGAAGCGCCCCGTCAGGCGGGCATCACCCATCCGGCCAACCTGTTGACGATCGCTCGTCTCGTATTCGCTCCTTTGTTGTTCTGGTTTGTCCTCGATGCCGAAGCCAGCCGCGGTGCCAGCTGGGCCGCTTTCGGGTTGGGTATGACTCTGGCCACTACCGACTTTTTTGATGGCAAGGTCGCTCGTCGGGCCAACGTCGTGAGTCGAAGTGGAGCCTTTCTCGATCCGCTCGCCGACAAGATCGTCATCATCGGAGGCTCATACTGTCTTGTCTATGTCGACCGGTACTGGTGGGTGCCGGTCACGATCATCGCGATTCGCGAACTTGGCATTACGGCATGGCGGACCCGATGGGCACGCGAGGGTTTGTCGCTTCCGGCTCGCAGGTCGGCCAAGTACAAGACGTTTGTGCAAGGCGTCGCGCTGGTGATGGCCGTCATGCCGACGCTCGAAACCAACGACACCCTTATCGCCGCGATGTTATGGATTGCCGTTGGTTGGACGGTCGTTAGCGGCGTGCAGTATGTACTTGATGGCCAATCGGCTTTGAGTACGACCGGCGACTGAGTTTCGGGAGACATCGTGAAGTGCGAAGTAGTTGCCATTGGCACCGAACTGTTGCTCGGCCAAATTGTCGATACCAACTCGTCGTGGATCGGTGAGCAGCTGGCGATGATCGGTATTGATTCGCACCATCAGACCAAAGTGGGCGACAACCACGACCGAATGGTTGCCGTGCTCGAGCAGGCGCTCACCCGCAGCGATGCGGTTATTTGTTGTGGCGGACTCGGCCCTACCCAAGACGACATAACCCGGGCGGCGATCGCCGACGTTATGGGCGTCGAGCTTGTGAGAGACGAAGAGGTCGTCGAACGTATTCGAGCAATGTTTGGCAGCCGCGGGCGCGACATGCCCCAGAACAACCTGTTGCAAGCTGACGTGCCGGTCGGGGCCTTACTCAATCCGGCAATGCCCGGTACCGCACCGGGCTTGATCTGCCCCCTCGAAGGCGATCACGACGGCAAGGTCATTTACGCGGTGCCGGGTGTGCCGTGGGAGATGAAGCAGATGTTGGAGGTCGGCATTCTGCCCGACTTACAGCAACGGGCCGGACTCACCGGGGTAATCCGTAGCCGAACGCTGCGTACCTGGGGCAAGTCCGAGTCGGGTCTGGCCGAGGAACTTGACGACGAGATTCGCCGACTCGACGACACTGGCGACGCGACTATCGCGTTCCTGGCTAGCGGGTGGGAAGGCCTGAAGGTTCGCATTACGGCCAAGGCCGAGACCGCCGAAGCTGTCGAAGCAGTTCTCGATGCCGAAGAAGAAGTCGTGCGGGGAATCGTGGGCGACATTGTGTTCGGCATCGACGACGACACCATGGAGTCAGTCGTCTTGCAGCTCCTGCGTGATCGGGGCATGACGATGGCCGTTGCCGAGTCGTTGACCGGCGGTTTGATCGGCAGCCGACTCACCGCAATCGCCGGTTCGAGTGACGTCTTTCGCGGGGGCGTGATTCCCTACGATCGTGGACTCAAACTCTCGCTGTTGGACGCGCCGGACATCCCGGCGGTAAGCCAGGAGATGGCGATCGCCATGGCCGAAGGAGTGTGTCGGGTCCTTGGCTCCGACGTTGGTTTGGCGGTAACGGGCGTTGCCGGCCCGGCCGCGCTCGAGGGTCACGACCCGGGCGACGTGTGGATTGCGATCTGCATCAACGGCGTATCAGAAGCCAAGTTCTTGCAGATGCCGTTCGACCGAGAACGCATCCGCCAGTTCACCTGTATCCAAACCCTCAACCTCCTTCGTACCCGGTTGCTCGCTGCTGAGTCGCCTTAGCTGGTGTCAGCCGAACTGGTCGAAGAGATCGACGAAACCGGCGCCGTGCAACGTGTAGTGACTCGCGGCGAGATGCGGGCCAAGAACCTTTGGCACCGCACTGTGGCTGTGCTTGTCCAGCGCCTGTCGGGGGCGGTGGTGGTTCATCAACGCGCCGACTGGAAAGACGTTCATCCAGCAATGTGGGACGTTGCTTTTGGCGGCGTTCCGGCGGTGGGCGAGGCCGACCAGCGAGCAGCCCAGCGCGAGCTGCTCGAAGAAGCCGGACTGCTTATCGAAGAACGCCAACTGATCGAGCTCGGCTCTATCTCGCAGGCGTCGGAGCAAACCAAGTGGGTGGGTCGGTTCTACCTGATGCGTACCGACGCCGAGCTCTACCCAGTCGATGGCGAGGTGCAGCAGATGGTCGAGATACCGCTCGACGACTTCGCAGCATGGGCCGCCGAGGCAGAGCTCTGCCCTGACGTGCGACCGCTAATATCCGCGGTGCAGGGTTGGCTGGGCTAGCCCGGGCTGGCCTCGTGACGAGCGGTCGGCGACACTGGTTCGATGCGCACCGAACTCGATCCTGACCAGCTTGGCCTCACCGTCCTTGGCCTCTACAAGTTGAAAGAGGGCGAGATCACCAGCGCGGTGATTCACATTGGTGCCCGTTTGGGTTTGTTCGAGGCACTATCGGATGCCGGAACCGTGACATCTGATGCCTTCGCCGAAGCCACGGGCTTACACGAGCGGTGGGTCCGAGAGTGGCTATTTGCCATGGCCGCCGTCCAGCTGGTGCAACACGTAAACGGACAGTTTGCGATCAGCCCCGAGGCTCACGCGGCTCTAGTCGACGAAACCCACCCGCAGTACGCCGCTGGCGTTTTTGGCCCTCCGATCACCCAGCGCGAAATCGACCGAACCGTAGAGGCGTTCTCGACTGGGATTGGCATGACCTGGGACGAGCACGGTGCCGAGACCTGTCACTTCCAGGCGGCGATGGGGGCCGGCGGTCAGCGGGCGTTCCTGGTACCCGTCATACTCGACTCCATCACCGGTATGGGCGAACGCTTGGCTGCTGGCGCCACGGTGGTCGACGTTGGGTGCGGGGCAGGAGTGGCCGCGGCGGCAGTAGCCGAGGCGTACCCGAATGCGACCGTCTTGGGTCTCGATCCATCGGGCCATGCAATCGAGTCGGCAGACCAACGGGCCAGAGACCAGGGACTCGACAATCTCAACTTCAAGATCGGCACGTTCGACAATTTGGACGAGCTGTCAAATGTTGATTTGCTGCTAACGCTCGATGTGATTCACGACCTGCCCAGGCCCGGCGCCGCGGTTCGGTCGGCCCGGTCATGCCTCGCCGACGATGGGGCCTGGATGGTCGCCGACATGAAAGCTCGCGAGGGCCTCGAAGCCAATCGCAAGATCCCGGTGCTGCCCATGATGTACGGAATGTCGATCTTGTATTGCATGTCGTCGGCAATGTCAGAACCGGGGGGCGCGGGCCTCGGCACCCTCGGCCTCACAACAAACGTCTTTGAGGAGATGGCTGCTGCGGCGGGTTTCAACACCTTCGACACCCGAGAGTTCGATATCGACCCGATGAACCGATATTACGAACTGCGACCCTGATCAGCGTCGGTGGCCACCCGACTTGGGGCCGCGCTTGTTGGATCCGGACGACCGTTGACCGCCTGAGCGCGGTTGGCCGCCGGGCTTGCCGCCGCTCTTAGCGCCGGGCTTCCCGGTTTTCTTTCGGGCCTTTTTCTTGGGCGGGTTCCAGTTCGGCGCCCCGTCTCGATTGCGCCTTTCGCCCTTCGAGCGGTTTGACGGCTGCTGCTGGCGTGGCTTTTCGGGTTCGGGTGGAAGTTCCGGTAGCGAGCCGCCATCGACGTCGGGCGGCGGAGTAATTTCCTGAGGCAGGCCGAGTCGCTTCTTCATCCCCTTGACCTGTTTGAGTTGGCTGGGATCGATAAGGGACACAACGTGGCCGCTGGCGCCCGCTCGAGCGGTGCGACCGGATCGATGCACGTAGGCGGAGTCTTCGTCGACGGGATCGAAGTGCACAACGCACTCAACCGAGTCGACGTGGATGCCACGAGCGGCTACGTCGGTGGCCACCAAGGCGTGAGCTCTGCCGTTGGCAAACTCATCCAGCGCTCGTTTACGTTGGGCCTGCGAACGGTTCCCATGAATCGGAACCGCCTTTACGCCCAGTCGACCAAGTTGTTTTGCGGCTCGGTCGGCACCATGCCTGGTTCGTGTGAAAACGATGGTGCGGCCAAAAGTGGCGATCACCGAAGCGCAAAGCGGTATGCGCTCGGGCCGCGGGATTGTCCAAAAGTGGTGTTGCATCGCCTTGAGGTCCGGAGTCGCCGATCCGACTTCGTGACGAACCGGTTTGTCTTGGTACTGGTTGATCAGCTTCCCGACATCGCCGTCGAGGGTGGCCGAGTACAGCACGGTCTGGCGGTCAGCGCGGGTCTGCTCAACGAGTCGACGAACAACGGGCATGAATCCCATGTCGGCCATGCGGTCGGCTTCGTCGATCACCAAAATGCCGACATCGTTGAGGGTTACACAGCGTTGCTGGATCAGGTCTTCGAGCCGGCCGGGAGTGGCAACCAGGAGGTCGACGCCGTTGCGGAGTTTCTTGATTTGGGGTTCGAGCCCAACCCCACCGAATACTGCCAGTGCTCGACGGTCGGCGGCTTGTAGGAGCGGTGCGAGTTCTTCGGCTATCTGGGCCGCGAGCTCGCGTGTGGGAGCAAGTACCAACGCGGTCGGCCGTTTGGGGTCGGCCTTGTCGATTCGGGCGACCAAGGGAATCCCAAACGCCAGCGTCTTGCCGGAGCCGGTTGGGGCTCGACCCACCACATCGCGCCCGGCCAAGAGGTCGGGGATGGTCTCGGCCTGGATGGGAAACGGCTTCTTGATGCCGGCGCGTTTGAGCGCGGTAACTATTGATTCTGGAACGCCGAGTTCGGCGAAGGTGGGGGCCATAACTGGGGGCTCCGCAGCGGGATGGTCGGGAACTTTGGCTCGCCGACATAGTCCGGTTTTCTGATCGAGAGGATACCTGCTCAACCTTGATCTGGCGCGCCCGGCCAAATCGGCGAGGGTCCACTACCGCCATGGTCGATTTGCGTACTGTCACAGCCGGTGCACGGGTTGGTTGGTAGAGAATCGGAATTGCGACGGATGATCGCGCTCGTCGACAAAGTTGTCGATGGTGTTGGTACAACCGCGTCTCTCCACGGGGTGGCAGGGATCGGAAAGACGGCCCTTCTCGATGCTTTGGAACAAGAAGCAGCCAAGCGGTCTATCCCGGTCCGCCGAGTCAACGCCGACCAAGTGAGCGCCGCAGAACCGCTCGGCGCACTCGGTTCGTTACTCGACATCGATCTTGGCGGCGCGCAACCGGATCAGGCTGCTGATTGGTCTCCGATGGCCTTGGTGCCAAGCGCGGCGGCGCCGTCAGGAGCCGTTCTCGACAAGTTGGTGACAGCCTTCGAAGGCGACGGGCACCGGCCCGGTCTCGTCATCATCGACGATGCTCAATGGCTCGATCGCTGGTCGTTCGTGGCCCTTCGTCGCCTGCTTCGCGTGGCGCCGCAATTTTCTCAGCTCATGGTTCTGGCGTGGCGCGACGACCAAACTCCTACCGCGAAACATCGTGATCTCGCCGCGCTGATGTTCGCTCACGAAATCGAATTGGGTCCGCTCGACACCGGATCAGCGATCGGGGTGGCTCGAGGGTTCGTTGATGGTGCCGTGATAGGGCCGATCCTGAGCCGCATCGTGAAGCGGGCCAACGGCAACCCGTTGCATATTTCCGAAGTGATGCGCCACGCCCGTGCGACGTTGGTCGAGTCGACCACCGGTGTCGACACCCCCACCGACGCCATTCCGACGTCGTTATCGAGATCAATCACCTATCGGCTCAGCCGCCTTAGCCCTGAGTTGAGCGACATCGTGTCGCTGGGCAGTGCGCTCGGAGATCGGTTCTCGATCGTCGACTTGGAGCGGGCGGTCTCAGCAGACCCTCACGACGTTCTAGACCGAGTTCGCCGGCTTGAGCGGATGGGAATCTTCAGTCTCGACGGTAGCGAGGTCGCGTTCACCAACTCGCTGTATCGCCAAAGCGAATACGAGCGGATGTCGGCTATAACCCGGCGAGCGGCCCATGCCCGCATCGCCGAAGCCCCCATCCCCGGAGACCCCATCCC
>CAZDEB010000029.1:11119-12857 GCA_964504305.1 uncultured Candidatus Nemicrothrix sp.
GACAAGAGTGCCGAGCGCGGTGGGTTTGCCCTGCTGCGTCACCGAGCCCTAGCGGTAAACGGAACGGACGAAGACCTAGCCGTCGAACTTGCCGATGCGGCGCTTGCGGTCCGTCGCAGTCGACCTGATCAAGCCGTCGAGTTGTTGCAACTTTCGCTAACGGTCGGTGACGAGGTGGGGATGGACGAACGCATCGAACACCTCGCCGCCATACTGATCGAGTCCGGACAATCCGGCGATGCCCTCGACATCTTGTTGCCAGAAGACGGCTCAAGGTTGCCGTCCTCGACGGCAGAGGTTTTGGCCTCTACCGCGTTGTTCACTCAAGCCCGTTACGCCGAGTCGGCCGAAAGGTCGCGTCGGCTGCTCGATGTAGAACCGCCGGCTCCGGTCAAAGCAGTCGCGTCGACATCTCGGGCGGTTTCGGTTCTTGCCGCCGGGTCTCCAGCAGCGGAGCCTGTCGCCACGCTGGCCATTTCTCACGCAGTTGCCACGGGAGATCTAGTTTCAGAATCGCTCGCTCGATCTTGCCGAGGTCGCGCTTTGGCCTATCGACACGATTATCTGGGGGCCCTCAAAGAAAGCCAAACGGCGATCGAACTGGCCGATCGCGCTGGCGCCGAGCAAGCTCATCGCTTCGCCCCATACTTCTTTCACTCGATGGCGTTAATCGACCTCGACCGTCACGAGGCCGTCGCCGAAAGCTGCCAAGCTGGGCGCGTTAGAGCCAGCGATGCTGCGAGTCAATACTCGATTCCGCTGTTTGATTGCGTTCTCGCCGCGCTTGCCTATCGACGAGATGATGCCGAAGTCGCTCACTCGTTGGCGATGGCCGCCGCGTGTCGGGCCGAAGACCTGCAGGCTGTTCAGGGCGTCGTTTGGGGCCTGTCGATTGCCGCGTTGAGCGAGCTGGACCGTGGGGCAACCGACGCGGCCGCCAAACTCCTCGACCGGGCTGAACATCATTTCGCAGTGGGCGGGGCGTTGCTCGGTATCGACTCCTACTACTTGGCCCATGCCCGGCTACTCGAACAGCGCGGCCTGATCGAAGAAGCGCGCGTCGCGGTCGACGCATCGTGGGCAATGTTTGCAGAGCTCGGTATCGAGAACAGCCTGCCCCTTCTCGGCCCAACCAGGCTGAGGCTGGCTCGTGGTACGAAGACTCGGGGCGCGGTCAACGAGGTGGTCGAGATTGCCGCCAGATCCTGGATCGGATCTTCAGCTCCGGCAGTTGATGCGGTGGGACGGTGGTGCCACGGAGTCGGCACCGGCGATCTCGAGGCGCTGCGATCAGCGCGCGACAATCTGCGTGACCTCGGACGTCACCGAGACGCTTTGGAGGCGTCGCTGGACGAAGCATATTTGTTGGCTCACCGCGGTGATGGTCCGGGCGCTCGGGCCGTCTTGGCCGGGCTGAGCGGCTCGGTCTTGGGCCATGGTGGGCAGCTCGTGGTGCTCGAACGCCAAATGCACAGCCTCGGAGTCGACGTTGCCGACCACCTGCCGATTGTGGGCGGCCCCGACTCGTTAACCGTGAGCGAGCAGGACGTAGTGGACCAAGTGGCGACAGGACGCACCAACGCTCAGATCGCTGAGGTCGAGGGCACTTCGATTGGCATCGTCGAGTCCCGGCTTTGTCAGGTCTTTCGCAAACTCGACGTCAAGAACCGGGCTCAACTTGTTCGCCACAGTCTGACCGGGCGGTAAACCCCGCTCAGGTGTTCACGTTGTGGGCGAG
>CAZDEB010000030.1:0-12730 GCA_964504305.1 uncultured Candidatus Nemicrothrix sp.
CATCACATTGGTGGCGGGGGCAGGATTTGAACCTGCGACCTTCGGGTTATGAGTTCGCGAAAGCCCATATCGACCGATGTCGATCCGTGCCAAAAAGTGCCGTTGACCAGGGGTTTTGCGATTTTAACGTACCGACTCGTGCCTGTGGATAACGGCCGCTGACGGACCGTCCGTTAGAAGATCCGTTAGAAGTCTCGGCGGCAGGGCGCCTCAGGAGGCGCGGGCGACGAGCTTGAGATCTGCGTCGAGCGCGTCGGCGATGCGCTGCAGGACTAGCGTGGTGGGACTGGTCGACCCGCGCTCGATGCGGCTGATGTCGGCCTGATCCATGCCGCACTTCTCGGCGAGCTGCTTCTGGGTGAGGCCGTGACGTTCGCGGAGCTCGACGACCTGCATCGCCAGGCTGTAGGTCAGCTCGAAGTCGCGGGTATGGCCGGGAATTGCCGAAGAGCCGCTTTGCCGACGGGGCGCTGCCAGTTGCTCGTAGCTGCGATTCACCGATCGAGATCCAGTTGGTCAGACGAGCGGCAGGAAGTCTGGGCTCGACAGTGGTTCGTACCCTGCCGGACACGGCGCTTCGAGTCGGCAGAGAAGGCGCATGTGAGGAGCGGACGTCGACGGGTTGACATGTTCCACCAGGACACGGACCGCTGGGCCGCTCATCTCTCGAAGGTCGTGAATCGTGTCGAGCAAGTAGTCGGGTGCGTAGCCGACCGTTCGGCCGGTCTCGGAGTTCATGAGCAGCGCCCGCTCGTTGACCGGGTTCGACGGCTCAGCTTCGAGGTGGAGCGCGTCGCCTACCTCCAGCTGTGCGATGGCGTCTGAGGCTCCTTCGATGTGTCGTATTCCGCGCGCGAAGAACAGTGCGGTGAGGTCACCGTCAGCAATCGACGGCGCTGCGAAGACCTCGATGCGGTCGGTCGCTCGTTGCCCTTCGCTCCTCGCGAGCACCTCGAACGGATCCGCCTCGACACTGAGATCGAGCTGCTGGACGAACGCGTCATAGTCGGGCCGCTCCCGAGGCATCTGCCTGTTGGCGAAGACTGGGAAGATCTGGCTGCTTTCGTAGCGCCGGTTGAGATCCGGCAGACCGGGAAGCGGCTCGAAGGCGTCAAGCTGCTCAGCTCGTTTCAGGTACACGAACTCGAACGACTGCTCAGCTCCGTCGGCGCGCTGAACGAGAAGTCCGACCGGGATGATCGAACCCTCGGGGTGGCGCCAAGCCACGTACAGACGGCGCTCGGAGTCGACAGGCATGTTCACACCGTACCGAAGGGGTGTGACAGGAGTCGTGCATGATTGCGACGAAGGAGTCGTTCGGCGAACTGTTTGGACGGTTCTGCCATTCGATGCTCGGGCACGAGATAGATGACGGCCACCAGCTCCTCGACGTCGGCGCATCGGCTCAGACAGCTCTGGCGGTGCTCAACAGGAAGCGATTCGAGCGCTTCGACAGCAACCGTCACCGGAGATGGCTTGCCTTCGAAGCGTGTGATGGCGCGATCGGCGTAGGCCTCTGGTGTTCGGTTGACATCGGAGGTCGTGAGTCGCTCGTTGCGTTGTTCGTCATCGAGCTGGAATCCGAGGCTCGACGCGTGGTCGAACGTCGGGGCAAGGCGACGCCCGCCAGGGCCCGCGATGACGGCCCAGTTCTCCTGGTGACGATCGGTGTTGCCGATCAGCGCGTCGAGCACGAGATAGCCGACGAACGTCTCCCAAGCGGAAGCGCCTTCCGCTTCGACTGTAGGCCCCACCTGGTCGAGCGCGGCTCGTACCGCAGTCACGGTGTAGCCCGTCCGGTCGTGTGAGTCGTCGCCCACGATGCCGATGTCGGCGAGGAGCTCGTTGCCGTGGATCAGGCTCTCATTGTCGCCGAACACGGATTGGCTGATGACTCCGAGGGCGGTCTCTGCGCCCGGGCCACCCGTCGCCAACTCGACGTTTGCGCACGGGAGACCGATCTGTTGCGCGATGCCTGCAGCGACCCGCTCGGCCCAGTCGTCGCCCTTCGGGTACTGAGAGCCGTCTGATCGCTTGTTGAACGTCCGATCCTTCATCAGCCAATACGTGCCGGTGCTCGGATCTTGGAGCCAGCGTTTGGGCTTGGTCCCGAGCGTCTCCTCGTGGGCGCGCACCCACTCGCTCACGTCCAACTCAGGGAACTGTCCTCCGACGGCCGTCATCCCCAGAAGATGCCGGTTTGGTCACGCATGACGTGCTCGATCAGTTCATCGATGTGCGGTGTTGGTTCGGCGAGGTCGTACTCATGGAACTTGAGGTGCCGATCCCGCCAGTACAGCGACCACTCCTTGCGGACCTTCGTGTAGCGGAACCGACAGATCGGGAACCGGGTCCACTCGGGGCCGAATTCCTCTCGCCACGGGGGCCGGCACTCGAGAACGGTGATCGCTCGGTCGCTGATGTCGATCTCGTACCGAATCTGGTCCCGGACATCGGGCGGCATATCGGCATTGCGGCCGTCAACCCATCGTCGCACCCGCGCAAAGTCCAGATCGGGAATCATGACGGACCGAGGCCGGCTGCTCGGAGAAGTTGAGCGAGACGCCCAATCTCGCTTGGCGCCGGCTTCGTACTGCCGGTGGCATCCGGTTCCATCACGGAGGCCCACATCTCTTCGAACGTGACGAACCCGACGTCGCAGCCGGGCAGGTTGTTGTCGATCGTGGGGTCGTTGCCCCAGGCTGCGTGGTCACCCCTGAGCTTGGTGACTGCGACCCGATACGTGAACTCGCGCTGGCCTGTTCGTTCCTCGACGGCATCGCAGAACCCTTCACTCCACTTCGGGATCCAGAGCTCCCGGAAGTGTCTCCAGGTCTCGCGCTTGGGGTTCTTCTTCTCACCCCTCAATTCGGCGAGCTTCGCTGTCGCGTCGAACCCTGCCTGCCACGACTTGCAGCTGACTGCGACCACCCGCTCGCGCCCCTCGCGCAGCGGGTGGACAGCCAGCACGTCGATATCGGACGCCACCGAGTCCTGTTGGCTGACGTAGTCGGCGCGTTCCTTCCGCGGTTTGAACGGCACGTTGTGGACGGTGAACCACCCGTCGAGGTGCAGCCAGTCCTCGACGATCTGTTCGAGCACGTCCTCCTTCATCAGCCGATCTCGAACGTCGATGCGGCGGCTTCCTGGTGCTCCTTGAGCGTCTTCCCGTGAGCATCACGCCAATGGGTGCGGCCGTTGATCGACGCTCCGCAAAGAACGCCTGCTGCGTTCGACGGTGATGAGAACACGTAGTCCTCGACCAACCGATACTCATCCGGGCCTGACTGTTCGAGGACCCCCTTGGAGAGCAAGGTGGTCCGCAAGCGCCGGATCCGGTCGGGGCATGACTGCGTCTCCGTCGCCCGCGCGCTTGCCCCGGCGAAGACGATGAACCCCTCGCTGCGCTCTTCGCCAGTGCCTCGACCGCCCCGTTCGTCGAGCAGGAACTGAGGGCGGGGAGCTCCGGTTGCTTTGGCGATGTCGGCGGCTCGTTCGAACGAGTCGAGTCCAAGTACCGGGAAAATGATCAACATCTCGCGCAGGAAGCCCTCGGCCTCAGCAGTGTCGCGTTCGGATAGTGGTGGTGACTGGGGGTTGTTGCCGTTCACGAGCTCACTGCGCTTGGCCTCGGATGCGAGCGAGACCAAGCGAGATTCGAGGTATCGGGCGTGCGCCTTGTTGAGTGCGCCGTCCTTCGACGTGAAGACGATCGTGTCGGTCCAGAAGTCCTTGGAGTCCGATGACTGGTGCGACTTCAGTCGCTTCAGCACATCGTCCCCTTCGCCGACGTAGATCTGGCTCGACAGGCCACTGTCTTCGGCAGCCCCTAGGAGGACGTAGACGCCGGTCGATCGCAACTCATCCCGCGCCTGTACCTCGCCGAGATCGGATCGAGCGAACATCAACCCAACCCCGGACCAGTTCGTCTTCTCGACGATCCGGAGACCGTCCGGCGTCCCGTCGGCGAGGAACAGATGGATCGACACTCCGAGCGGATCCATCACGTCTCCCCGTCATCAAGGTCCACGCCAACGCCTTCGAGGCTCTCTGCAAGGGCCCGGAACTCCTCAAGCGCGGCTTCGAGGTCTTCGACGATCTCGGCAGCAATGACGCCGGGCGCCGGAAGGTTGTCGGTGTCTTCGAGGCTCTCGTCGCGAAGCCAGAAGACATCGAGGCTGACCTTGTCGCGTTCGATGAGCTCGTTGTAGTTGTACTTCTTGAACCGTTCGGACTCGACGCGCTGGTGGCGGGCACCGGGCTTGAAACAGTCGACGAAGTCGTCGAGGTCCGAGCGGGTGATCGGGTTCTGCTTGAGCGTGAAGTGCTTGTTGGTCCGCAGGTCGTAGACCCACAGGTCCTGGGTCCACGGGTGCTCGGCGCCTTCCTTGCGCTCGAAGAACAACACGTTTGCCTTCACACCCTGGGCGTAGAAGATCCCGGTCGGCAGCCGCAGCAGCGTGTGGACGTTGCAGTCGTGGAGGAGCCGGCGGCGAATGGTCTCGCCCGCGCCGGCCTCGAATAGCACGTTGTCGGGCACGACCACCGCGGCAGTGCCGCCGACCTTGAGCAGCCCGACGATGTGCTGGACGAAGTTGAGCTGCTTGTTGCGGGTGGTGGTCCAGAAGTTCTCGCGCTCGTAGCTGTCCGACGAGGACCGGCCGAACGGCGGATTCGACAGCACCATGTCGAAGCGCACCCCTGGGTCGTCCCGCAGGGCGTCGTCGACGTGGACAGGCGAGTCGGACTCCGGGCTCTCGATGCCGTGCAGGAGCATGTTCATGGCGCACAGCCGGGCCGGCAGTTCGGCGATCTCCCATCCGGTGAACGCGCCGGAGCGGAGGTGTTCGCGCTGGTCCGGATCAAGGGGCGAGAACCGGTTCACGATCGACTCGTACGCTCCGAGGAAGAAGCCGCCGGTGCCACAGGCTGGGTCGCAGATGCGATCCGACGGCTCCGGCTGCATCACGTCGACGATCGCCGATATCAGGGCTCGGGGCGTGAAGTACTGGCCCGCTCCCCTGGCACCCTCGCGGGCGGTCTTCTCGATCAGGCCCTCGTAGGCGTCGCCCTTCAGGTCAGCGTCGAGGCTGAGCCACTCGTGGTCGTCGATGAAGTCCTTGATGAGCAGCTCGAGTTTAGCCGGGTTCTGGACCTTGTTCCGGGCCTTGCGGAAGACCACGCCGAGCATGTCTTCGCCAGCGCCGAGCTTGGTGAGGATCTCATTGTAGTGGACTTCCAGATCGGCCCCCGAACGGCTCAGCAGCGACGGCCAATCGAGGCCCTCGGGCACGACCCGCTCCTCGCCGAGCAGCTCGTACTGCTCATCGGCCATCTTCAGGAATAGCAGGTAGGTGAGCTGCTCCAAGTAGTCGCCGTAGGACAACCCGTCGTCACGCAAGACATCGCAGAAGTCCCAGAGCCGTTGGACAAGTGTCTTGGGATCTGAGCTCACGCTGCTTCCTCGCGAATCAGTCGACCCGAGAACGCAGCAGACAGAACCGCTCGCCGCAGCGAGACCGACCGGGAAGCCGCGTGTTGGATTTCGGTCTTCAGAAGATTGGATGCCACCTCGACGGCGACCATTCGATCGACGACCTCGCGCTGTCGCTGCAGATTGGGCACCGGAACTTCCATTCTCTCGATCATTGACTGATTGATCTTGTAAATGCCGGCAGTGGTATGTGCCTGGGCTTCGATCTGTCGACGGACCTGCCTGCTGTGCCAGACCAGTCGCACGAAGTCAGGCCGGATCCGACCTGCGTCGACACGTGCCCGTATCAGGGTGTCCGGAAAGGTAACCGGTGGCGGGCCGTCCCCGACGAGACCGCCGCGCCCAACCAGGCGAAGCGAACCGTTGCCACGCGAGATCAGGAAGTCGTCGGTCTCGACGAGGAAGCGACTTGGGTCCTCGTCGCCCCAGTCCCCGAGCTTGGTCTCTCTCGTATCCACTGATCCGTTGCGAAGGCAGGTGAGCCGGAGGACGGGGAATCCACCCTGTTCCGCAGTTGGCACTGAACGCCCGTTGGTCAACGGGATTGTGATGAGTTCGCTCATGCGCAACCGATCGTGTGGTCCCAGGCACAGCTCACTATCGAGCGCTTGGTCAAGCAGGTGGCCTAGGCGCGATGCGGCGTCGTCGACTGTCGACGACGCCGCATTAAGGCGTGACAAGTGTTCATCGATTGCTTCGACGATGCACTTCTGGTCCTCGCACGGAGCCACCGGGATCGGGAATTGAGCGAGGCCACGCTTGCCGAGGTGTCGGATGTTGACGCCGCGACCAGCCTCACCGAACCGCCCAGTCAATGCGGAGAAGTAGCAGTACCAGTACAAGTAGCTGCGGTCGACGTCGCGTGGACGCAGTCGCAAGAGGGTGTTCTGGAAACAGCAATCCTCGAGTTCGCCGTTCCAGATGGCGGGCTTGCCGACCTCGTTGGGGCTACCCGACGCCTCGTTCAGGAGCAAGTCGCCGGCTTCGAGGCGGTACTTCTCGAAGTCGGCGTCGTCGAAGTTCATCTCCTTGACGTCCTCGACGCTGATGCCGTTCCAGGTCACGTTCGCTGAGCGGAGATACGGCCGCATCTGCTCGCCCTGGTGGTGCTGTGGCGAACGTTGCCGTCCGAGCTGGACATCTGCAACCTGGCCGATCGTCGACCACTCCCACCCTTCGGGCAGCTCGTCGTTCATGCTGCGAGCGCCTGGGTCAGTTCGTGGAGTAGAGGGTTGAGGTCGTCGCCGAAGAGCTGGCGGGCTCGGCCGAGGCCGCCGTGTTCGCTGAACGGTGCTCCGGCGAGGTCTCGGGGGGCGATGGTGAGGCTGGCGGCGAGGTGGTCTTTGATCATGTGAAGGTAGGTGACTTGGTCGTCGGTGAAGGTGCGGCCGGCGTTGTCCTGTTGGAGGAGCCAGGCGTCGAAGCGTTCGTCGACGAGGTCGGGGTAGGCGACGAGCTCGTCGGTGTTGCCGAGTGCGTAGCGGACGATACTGACGAGGTCGGTGTTGAGGCGATGGCCTGAGCCTCGGACCTTGCTGGCGTCGAGGGCTTCGTAGGCCTGCCAGAGCATGTCGGGGGTCCAACTGCGGGGTGGGCGTTCGATGGCGTTGGCCAGTTCTCGGATGTCGGCGTAGGTGAGGCCGCCGCCGTAGGGCTGGTTGTAGAGGATCTGCAGGGCGGTGATCTCGTCGCGGTGTTCGTCGATGAACTGCCGAAAGGAGTCGATGGTGGTGCGGGCCCGGTCGGTGGCGTCCTTGGAGAACTCACCGGAGATGACCCGGTCCTTGGAGGCGGCGTCGATGACCTGTTCGTAGCTGCGTCGCACATCGACGAGCTTCTCGCGAAGCTCGGAGTTGCCCGCAAGCGGCTGGAGTGCTGTCTCGACGAGTTGTTTGCGGGCGGCGGCGACCTGGTCGGCGTTGGGGTCGTCGAGGCCGCTGGCGGCTTGGGCTTCGGCGTAGTGGCGGTCGGGGTCGAGGGCTTCGACGAGTTGGTGGGAGAGCTGGGCGAGGCTCACACCAGCGACGGCTTCGAGCTCGGCTCGGTCGGGGCTGCTGATCCGTTTGTCGAGTCGGGCGAGGCGTGAGGCGATGGAGGAGACGATGGCTTCGTCGGTGACGCCGAGGCCGATCTGGTTGAGGAGTTTGTCGAAGCCGACGCCGTGCTGACGTTCGAGGGGGACGGTGTCGTGGAGCTTGGTCTCGGTGACGCCGACGGCGTCGACGAGGACGAAGTGGTCCTTGGCCGTGGCGTCTGGGGTGACGATGCGCAGGTCGTCGTCGTTGATGATGCGGACGCCGCGGCCCTTCATCTGTTCGAAGAAGTTGCGGCTCTTGACCATGCGCATGAATACGACGCACTCGATGGGCTTGACGTCGGTGCCGGTGGCAATCATGTCGACGGTGACGGCGATGCGGGTGTCGTAGCCGGTTCGGAACGCCTGGAGCAGATCGTCGGGCTTGTGGCCGGACTCGGCGGCCTTGTAGGTGATCTTCACCGCGCCCATATTCGACAGTCCGAACTCCTCGCGGACGATTTGAACGATGTCGTCGGCGTGGCTGTCGTCCTTGGCGAAGATGAGGGTCTTCGGTATGTGCTGGAGCCGGCCGTCCTCGCGCACGATCCGGTCGGGGAACATGGTGGGCATCGAGTCGCGCAGTGTGCGGACGATGGTGCGGATCTGGTCGCGCGCGACGACCTTGCGATCGAGGTCGGCGGGGTTGTAGTCGAGGTCCTCGTCGATGCGGTCGAAGCGCTGTTCTCGGGTCTCGCGGTCTCGGAACTCGGTGACCATGCCGGCATCGACCTTGCCGCCGGACTCGCTAATCTCGGTGCGGATGCGGAACACGTCGAAGTCGACGTTGACCCGGTCGGCCACGGCTTCTTCGTGGCCGTACTCCATCACGAGGTTCTGGTCGAAGAACCCGAACGTCTGCTTGCCCGGCGTGGCGGTGAGCCCGATCAGGAACGCGTCGAAGTACTCGAGGACCTGACGCCACACTCCATAGATCGAGCGGTGGCATTCGTCGACGATGATCACGTCGTAGGACTCGATCGGCACCGCCGGGTTGTAGGCGACCTCGACCGGCCGCTCCGGGGTCATGTCGAAGCTGGACTGCTCGTCGAGGTCCTCGTCGAGTTCTTCGCGACGCAGGATCGAGTAGATCCGCTGGATCGTCGAGACATGAACCTTGGTCGCCGTCTCGTCAGAGATATCGAGGTCCGACGAGGTGAGTCGGCGGGCGTTGTAGAGCTCGGTGAACTTGCGGCCGTCGTCAGGCGTGTCGAATCCCTCGAACTCCCGAATCGTCTGGCGGCCGAGGTTGCCACGGTCGACAAGGAAGAGGATGCGCTTGGCGCCGGCGTGGCGAAGCAGCCGGTAGGAGATGTTGGCGGCGGTGAAGGTCTTGCCCGAGCCGGTGGCCATCTGGATCAGCGCCTTGGGTCGGTTCTCCTTGAGCGACTTCTCGAGGTTGCGGATGGCTTCTTCCTGGGCGGGCCAGAGACCAACCGGGTCGAGATCGCGGAGGAGCTGGATTCCGCCTCGGAGCGTCGCGTTGCCGCCGAAGTTGACGTGGTCCTCATGCCAGCGGGCGAGAGTCTCAGGACGGTGGAAGGTGTACACGCGGCGCGACGTCGGGTCGGGGTCGAGGCCGCAGGTGAACCTGGTCTCCTTGCCTGTCGACTCGTAGCCGAACGGGAGGGCGCCGTCGACAAGGAACGCAGGGAGCTCGTCGGGAAAGGCGGTCTGATACTTGTGGGTCTGCCACTCGACGCCGGTCAGCGTGGTTCCAACCTTCTTGGCCTCGATGACGCCCACGGCTTGGCGGTCGACGAACAGCACATAGTCGGCGGGTCCGGCCGCGGTCGGTACCTCGCGGACGGCGACGCCCTGGGCGGCGGCGATGGCCGCGTGCTTGTAGTCCTGCACGATCCACCCACACGAGGCGAGCTGGGCATCGATGTCGATGCGAGCGCGCTGTTCGGGTGCGAGGTAGTCCGCGGAATCACCAACCATTCGGGACTCCATCGTGACGGTTGATGGATCGCGAATGTGAAGCGAGGGAGGTCCGACCGAAAGACAGCCGGCGGAGGCAGTTCCCGCTAGGGCCGGTTCGGTCTACCGCCGATCCGTGTAGGACATTGAGGGCGTTCCATGGCATCGATCGGAGCGACTTCGGTGATTTCGTGTTGCTCATCGATACTCCCACCCGACATAGCCAACCCGACCGCGTCTGCCAGCTTCTGATTCCAAGTTAGAGCAGGGCCAAGGATCGGCGTCGGGATGTCTGTTCATTCGGTTTCGCCGTTCTTTGTGAGCAGCAGTTCGACCTCGAGCGTCCGGAGTTCGGTCAAGTAGGACCGGAGCTGGCCGACCTTCCAGAGAGCGCTGTCGAACTCATCCAGCATCTGCTCCGCCCCGCCCTGCTGTTCCAGCGACGGGATAGGAATCGTGAGGTCGGACAACGCCCGGTAGCTAAGCCGCGGCATCGTGCTGCCAGAGGTATGCCGAACCGCTTGATCGCGGAACTGAGCCGACTGCGTCCACACGTAGATCCATGCGCCCGTAGCCTCAGGGCCCGCCGGCCGGATTACAGCGCACTCGCGTCCGAGGACTGCTCCCTCATGACGTGAGGTCAGGAGTGCGGACTGTCCGATGTTGCTCATCAGCGCGACGACGACGTCCCCGGCGTGCAGAATCGTTGGTGGCTTCCCATCGTCGGGCTCGACCAGCCTTTGTGCGCCTGTGCCACCCGCCGAGATCTCGGCGATGCCATAGAAGGGCACGCCATCTTCCGAATCCGTCGGCTTGGCTGGAACGGTCCCGCGGAGAATCGTTGCGACATCGCCGAGGACCCGCGTCTCTGCTGAGGTCATGGTCGCTGCCCTCCGCCGAGTTGGGTGACCAGTCGGTCGATCGCCTTGGCGGCCTCGACGGAAGCGGCTGGAATCAACGTTCGAAGTTCATCGGCGCGTCGTCGAAGCTCATCAACATCCACGTCAGCGACCGGTCGGTACCTAGCGGGCATGAGGTTGGCGTCGTTCACGATCACATCTCTTGCGTCCACGGCCCACGCGATCTCCTCGTCCTCGGTCACGCCATCCTCGAAGGTCTGAATTGCCCGAACGACACGATCGATATCGCGCTCGTCGAACGTGTGCTGGGACCTGCCGGTTTTGCCCAGAGCCGACGCGTCCACGAAGAGCACTTGGGAAGAATCTGGCCGCGGAGGCCGAAGGACCCAGAGGACGAGAGGGATTGACGTATTGGCGCGGAGCCGACCCGGTAATTGAACGATCGACTCAATGACGCCAGCTTCGAGCATCGCCCGCCGGATCCGCGCCTCAGAGCCACCCCGAAACGTCGGTGCCGCTGTGGTGACAACAATCGCTCGGCCCCCCTCGGCAGTGCATTGCAGCGCCAGCTGTACCCATGCGAGATCGGCAAAGTTCCGCGGGGGGACTCCGAACGTCCAGCGGTCATCGAGGTAGATCTCAGCATCACCCCAGTCCTTCTGCCCCAACGGTGGATCAAGCAGAACCAGGTCGGCTGTTGGCAGATCAACGGATGGAGTATAAAACACGTCCGCAAGGTACAACTCAGCCTCGGCGCCGTAGACGAAGAACAGAGATCGAGCAATTCGAAGGATGTCCTCATTGATCTCGAAACCGACAAAGCGCTCGCGTTGCCAGTCACGACGATCGGGATGAACCGCCGCAGACAGCAGGAGCCCACCTTCGCCGCACGCCAGATCGCACACCGTTCCACCAATCTGACCGCCCAATCTGACCATGAGTTCCGTCACGTCACTCGGCGTAGAGAACTCACCGCGGAAACGATCGAGATCACCAGCAGCACTGACGACATCCTCCAGCAGAGCAAACCGCTGGGTGATCTCGTCGGTTGCGGCCTCAAGGCTGTCGATGAGTCTCGCAAGCAGCTTGCCATCAACCTTGACCGCGAAAGTAAGCCCGGGTACGAGCAGACCGACGAGAGGTGGATTCGCACCTTCGATTCTCGCCGCGGCTGTATGCAAGTCGGCGCCAAGGCCATCCACGGGCGCTCGGCGAAGTTGCTCCCACAGATCAGGAGTCGCGATGTTGACCTCGACCCGGCGAGACCCATCAGGATGGGTCGTCGAGTCACAGGCCTCGAGATAGACGAGAACCGCCACCAGGAGCCGCGTGATCTCGACAGAGCTGAGAACGCCTCGCAGCGTGTCGGCCAGAGACCAAGCCACGAACTCGGCGGGAACCCGCTTGTCGATCTTCCCGTTCTCGATCAACCATCGCTCGACTTCGCGGAGGTCGTAACCGCCGCTCGAGTCAGGTACCGGGAAGTCGGCGTGGCGCTTGCGCCAATTACCTACCGCAGAGCGGCCCACTCCAGCGATCTCAGCGATCTTCTGGATGTCGACCGTAATTCTCGTGCTGATGTCGCTCATGCTGACTCCAAAGGCACGGCCTGATCCACGTGGATGGAAGGCAGTAGTTCGTGATGGGCAGCTGCCAGGCGCAGCCTCCGCGACAGGCTCTCCGGCCGGGACACCGCCGTGACATGAACCCCGGCGGTTCCGAGTCGGGCGACGGCATCCGTGAAGACCCCGTCCCCAGATGCGACCACGACGGATTCGAAACGTTCAGCCGCACCTTCGAGAGCAATCACGTCGAGAAGCGCAAGATCGGCGCCGTCCTGCCCCGACCGAAGAATGTGGCGAGCCCGGCGCCACTCCCATCCGACAGCAGGGAACGCGTGGTGGCTACACGCGATCACGACCAGATCGAAGTCGCCAACGAAGGAGGCTTCGTACAGCTCCCTGCAGTCCCTCACCTGCTCGGCGGAGGGGCTAGACGAGCCAGTCAGATTCTCGATGTCGATGAGATGGAGCGTCCGCTCCTCGAAGTTGTGCATGGGTGAACCATACGTCACGGTGTCTGTGATGTCAAGTCACAGTTTCCGTGATCTAAAGAATTGCCAGCTGTGACCACACAGCCACCATTGTAGCGTGAGCGGCCGTAAGCGCCGGCTCACACACCAGCGTGCCCAGTTCGCATACCCGTCGCCGGTTTGGGTCAAGGGACCAGCCAGAGGTCGGAGGCGAGGACATGGAGCGCAGCGGAGTCCCGCAGCCGGCCCTTGACGCCGCGGGGTGGGACAACATTGATCGAGCCTCACCCGTGGGGGGTGTTCCTGTCTTGTTGTCAAGCGGCAACCGGGAGTTCTTGGTGGCGGCT
>CAZDEB010000031.1:0-10196 GCA_964504305.1 uncultured Candidatus Nemicrothrix sp.
CTCTCGAGTCCTGCGACCCAACAAAACAGAGCAGGACTCTCGAGTCCTGCGACCCAACAAAACAGAGCAGGACTCTCGAGTCCTGCGACCCGAGTGACCGAGCAGGACTCTTGAGTCCGGGGGTGTTTCGTCGCCGGTTTCGGTGGAGGGACGGTTTGGTGGTGGTGGATTTGCCGGCCGATGAGCAGGAGATGTTGGCGGTGGTTTTGCCGCAGCTGCGCGAGTTGGTGATGGCGGAGCGTGATCCGGCTTTGCGGCGTTTGCAGCCTCCGGCTCGTCCTGATGATGACGAGGCGGAGTCGGCGTATCGGGGGTTGGTGGATAACGATTTGTTGCGGTCGCGGCTTGAGGCGATTGAGGTGGTGGAGAGCGGTGTGGGGGGCGCGTCGCTTGATGATTCTGGTGTTGATGCGTGGATGCAGAGTTTGAATGCGTTGCGGCTGGTGTTGGGGGAGCGGCTCGGTGTCGATGTGGTGGAGGGTGCGGGGTTGGTCGATTCCGATGCTCTTGATGTCGATGACGATTTGTTGCCGTTGTTTTCGTTGTACGAGTGGCTTGGTTGGTTGTTGGAGCAGTTGGTGAGCGCGGCGATGAACACGTTCGAGGATTAGTTCGGCGGGATTATCGGGCGGGCCACCAGAACCCGCCGGCGGTGCCGGGCCCGGTGTGGGCGGCGATTGACGGTCCGACGCGGTATCGGGTGAGTTCGATGACGTTTGGGGAGGCCCGGAGGCGGGTTTCCAGTCCGTCGGCGAAGGCGATGGTGGCGGGGTCGGCTATGCCGATCCCGACGCGGATGGGGGTGTTGGCGGCGAGGAATTGGGCGGCCATTTGGTCGCAGAGTTCGTCGACGGTGCGGCCGGTGCCGGTTACTTCGATGTTGGTGCCGTGTCCGCTTAGGACGATGATGTCGTCGGCTTGTTCGGGGAGCGAGCCGTTGAATCGGCCGCTTCGGTGGGCGAAGTCGAGGCCTTGGAGTATGAATGACGTGCCGATGGTTGGCGCGACTGTGCGGGCGTGTTGGGCGGCTTGTGTGGCAGTGGCGCCGGTTTCGAGGGCGATGGCGGTGTCCCAGAGGCAGGCGGTGATTCCGAATGATGCGGTGCCGCTGTCTACGACGTGGATTTCGGTGTCGAACATGTCGGCGGCGAGCGTGGCGCTGTTCCAGGTTCCTGATACGTCGCGGCTGACGTGTATGGAGATGATCTCGGTGGCGCCGGCGTTTATGGCGGTTTGGTAGATGTCGGCGATTTCACCGGGGCTGGGTTGTGATGTGGTGATGTCGGGTGGCGGGTCGGTGCGGAATCGGTCCCAAAGTTCGTCGACGGCGAGGTCGACGCCTTCGTGGTGTTCGTGTCCGTCGACGGTGAGGGGTATGGGAACGACGTGAACGTTGTATCGGTCGATGAGTGAGGCTGGGATTTGCGACGAGGAGTCGGTGACGAGTGTGATCACGACGTGTGGTTGTAGTTGTCGACGCGTTGGGCTTCGGTTTTGAATCGTTGGGCGATCACGATCGATGAAACCGCGGCACCGAGTGGGAGCATTCCCGTGGCGGTCGGTTTTGTGGTCCCGGCGGTGCGGCGCCACGCTGTGGTGGCGCTGGCTATCCAAACGCCACTGGCGAGGGTGGTCGCGGCTCGGGTGCGGGAGCGAAACCAGGGCACTTGGCTTGTCGCGAGTGCTACGGCGGCGTCGATGGGTAGGTAGGACGGGAACGTGCCGATGACTTGTCCGACGCTGGTTGCGACGCCTTTGCCTCCTGAGCGTCCTGGCGGGTGGCAGTGTCCGATCACGGCTGCGGTGGCGGCGACGTTGGCGCCTGGGGCTCCGGCTAGTCGCCGTCCGATCGATGCAGCGACGACGCCTTTGGCGATGTCGGTGAGGCCGACGGCCGTTCCCCACTTTTTTCCGAGGACGTGGGAGGTGTTGAGGCTTCCGGGGTTGCCGGTGCCTTCGGTGCGGAGGTCGTGATCGCCGGTGGCTAGTCGCGCCGCGAAGTCTGCCGATGGCAGGGCGCCGATGACGTATCCGCAACCGGCAGCAGCGGAGAGTGACAGTTGCGGCAACATTCTCGCGACGGTAGCGGCCACAAACCCCTAGACTCCATCCTCGGTCGGTTCGCCGACTGTTGCCCCATTCGTCCAGCGGCCTAGGACGCCGGCCTTTCACGCCGGTAACACGGGTTCGAATCCCGTATGGGGTACGGGCGGTATCCGGGTTGTCTTATTGACAATGCGGGCCTACCGTTTCAACTTCGATCGGCTTGCTGATCGAGTGGTCCTGTAGATCAGTTTGGAGTGATCGCCACCCTGTCAAGGTGGAGGCCGCGGGTTCAAATCCCGTCAGGACCGCAAAGCAGTTCCCTTCGGGGTTCGGCAATGAGGGGTCGGGTAGCTCAGTTGGCAGAGCGGCCGCCTGAAAAGCGGTAGGTCACCGGATCGACGCCGGTCCCGACCACCATGGTGCGGCCCGGCTTAACGCCGGGTCGCTGCCGTTTTGGGTTTAGTTGGCGTTTTGGGTTTAGTTGCCGTTTTGGCGTTGGATTTCGGGGAGTTGAGCGAAGGCTTTTAGTCGTGACGCGGCGTCGGCAAGTGCGACGACTAGGGCTGGCTCGTCGATCACGATCGACGAAATTTCGGGCCGGAGGTGGGCGTTCAGGTAGGTGGCGGCGTTTTGTTTGATTTCTCGGATCGATCGATCTATCTGTTGGTCGATGGTGGTTTCGAGAAACGCGATTCGGGCGCCGTACCAAGGAGCGACGTGGTAGTGCCCGGCCGACCCTCCGAAGCAGTCGAACTTCATCAGTTCGATCTTGTCGGTTTGCAAAATGATGGCCGGTCCACTGCCGAGCGGGGCGACTTTCCAGTAGACGAGTATTGCGAGACCGTGCTGGATTTCGATGCGGTGCTCGTCTCGACGAGTGCCGTCGGGCGAGGCGTTTATGGCAACGGGGCGGGCGAGCAACTTGCGTCGAAGCCAATGTAGGGGTTCTCGCAGCAGCCGCTCCACTTTTTCATTAGAGCACGGCGGCGGCGTGAAACCCGGCATGGATCGCGCCCTCGAGGTAGCCGATCGTGTTGCAGTCTCCGATCACGACGGGGTCGAGACCAGCGGCTTGGAATTGGTTCGCTACGTCGAGGGAGGCGATCAGGCCCGTGGCGATCACGACGTGGTCTCCCGGAGCTACGGCTGGATGGTCGTCGACCGTGTAACGGACTTGACCGGGTTCGATCTCGATGTTGGTTGCGTTGGCGACGAGCTCGGCGCCGCTGTCGCGGAGATCGCCGAGAACTCGCCATCGCCGTGGGTGAGCCATTTCGAGGGCAAACTTTTTGCCTTGTTCCAACACGGTTACGTGGCGGCCTCGTTCGATGAGAAATTCGGCCAGTTCGATGCCGACGAGCCCGCCGCCGATAATCACCACGTTCTTGGCGATCGGCATGTAGTGGTGGGTGAGGTTCGCCAACTGTCCCGGGTCGGACGTGAGGCCTAATGCCCGGCCGATCCGCACTGCTATTCGGGCGTGCGGTTTGAGTTTTCTCATCGCCGCGCTTGACCCGGAACCGGTTAGCAGGTCGCGCAGGTCGTCCCCATCAATCACGTGTTTTGATTGGGCCCCGGGAAGTGTTGAGGGTTGACGCGCCGCACCGGTGGCGATCATGACCGTGTCGGGGTCGAGGGCGCTGACGAGCTCGGGGGTTGCGGTGGTTCTGAGCTGAACGTCGATGCCAAGTGACGTCACCTGATGTTCGTACCACCGCAGTAGCCGCAGGTTCGGTTCGTACATCAGGGCCGCGAATCGCAGTGCTCCACCGATTTGATCGGCGGCTTCGAAAACCGTTACGTCGTGTCCTCTTAGTGTGGCGACCCGGGCCGCTTCGAGCCCGGCTGGGCCGGCGCCTACGATCACCACCCGCTTGGGCGTTGACGCCGGCTCGGTTTCGATATGACCGAGCTCGGCTTCGCGGCCGAGGATGGGGTTCACGGCGCATTTGACCTGACGGTCAAAGAAGGGTTGTGCGACGCACACGTAACAGTTGATGCACGGTCGAATGTCGTCGACTCGATCATCGGAGATTTTCGACGCGGTTTGGGCGTCGGCCAACATCTGGCGACCCATGGCGATCAGGTCGGCTTTGCCGTGGGCGATCATCTCGCTTCCGGTTTCGGGGCGTATACGGCCAACGCCGATCACCGCAACGGGGACTTCCTTTCGCAGCCGAGCGCTCAAAGCGGCGTGTTTGGCTTCGCGGTCAGGCAAGGTTCCTTCGACGAATGCCCGCCCGGAGGTCATGTCGCCGTAGGCGCTGAGGTTGATGGCGTCGGCTCCGGCGTCGACGACAAGACGAGCCGCAGCGAGCGCGTCTTCGAAAACTATTCCGTCCGGGGTGCGGTATTCCTTGGCATCGAGGCGACACCAAATCGGATAGTCGGCGCCAGCGCGACGTTTGGATTCGGCGACGGCTTCGCAGAGCAGTCGGGCGCGGTTCTCTACCGTGCCGCCGTAGCGATCGGTCCGATGGTTCCATTGCGGCGACAAGAACGACGAGAACAGGTACCCGTGGGCGCCGTGGATCTCGACTGCGTCAAACCCGGCTTGCTGACAGCGCACGACGGCGTCGCCGAGTTCGATGATGATCTCAGCCAACTCGGCTTCGTCCGGTACGTGATAGCTGGCTTCGGTGCCTCCGGTTGCCGCGGCCATGGCCATGAGTTCATCAAGCGACATGTCGTTGATCATGTCGAGCGACCCGCGCCATTCGGGCACTGAGGGTACGACAACCGATCGGCCTTGTTTGGTGTCGAGTCGAGCGACTTTGCCGTGGTGCACGAGTTGCATCGCGATCTTGGCCCCGTGGGCGTGGACTCGTTCGGTCAGCTCGGACAACCCAGGGATATAGCGGTCGTCGGATACGGCTAGCTGGTGAGCGGAGTTTGCGCCGCGGGGATAGGCAAATGCTGCGACTTCGGTGATGATGAGCCCGGTTCCGCCACGGGCCCGTTCTTCGTAATAGCGAATTACGGCTTCGTTGACTTGCCCGTCACCGCCAACAATTTCGACGCCCATCGGGGCCATCACGATGCGGTTGGGCACCGTCATCGACCCGATGGTGGCCGGACCGAGCAGATGGTGGTTCATGAGTTGCGACTGTAGGCCGCGGATTGGGTTCAGCCCCGAACGGCCCCATCGGCTAGCGCGGCGTTGGCGACGGCCGCGGCGACCGCAGGCGCCACTGACTTGTCGAACACGGACGGCACAACGTACTTGGCGTCGATTTCGTCGTCGGCGACACATGCCGCAATAGCGTGCGCGGCGGCCACCTTCATTGCTTCGGTCACACTGTGGGCACCGACATCGAAGGCACCCCGGAATATTCCGGGAAAGGCCAACACGTTGTTGATCTGGTTCGGGAAATCGGACCGGCCGGTAGCCATAACCGCGGCGAGCCCGTCGGTTGTTTCGGGCCGGATCTCTGGATCGGGGTTGGCCATCGCGAAGACGATTGGGTCCTTGGCCATCTGGCGAACGTCGCTGGCATCGATGAGGTTGGGCGCCGAGACCCCAACGAAGATGTCGGCACCGCGAAGCACTTCTTTCAGCGTCCCGGCTTTTCGGTCGTGGTTGGTGTGCTCGGCGAACCACTGTTTGGTCGGATTGAGGCGGTCACGACCGGAGAATATCGAGCCGAGCCGATCAACCCCGACGATCTCGCCGGCGCCGGCGTCTCGGAGGATCTTGCCAATGGCTACGCCGGCGGCTCCCATTCCTGAGATCACAATCGAGACGTCGGCCAGGGATTTGCCGACGAGTTTGAGCGAGTTGGTGAGCCCGGCGAGGGTAACGACGGCGGTGCCGTGTTGATCGTCGTGAAATACGGGGATGTCGAGCGACGATTTGAGTCGCTGCTCGATCTCGAAACAGGCCGGCGCGGCAATGTCTTCGAGGTTGATGCCACCAAATGTTGGAGCAATTCGTTCGACGGTCTCGATGATCTCTTCGGGGTCGGTGGTGGCCAAACAAATGGGGAAGGCGTCGACTCCGGCGAATTCCTTGAACAGCAGCGCTTTGCCTTCCATTACCGGCATCGCCGCTTCGGGGCCGATGTCGCCGAGGCCAAGCACCGCGGTGCCGTCGGACACAATGGCGACGGTGTTTTTCTTGATGGTGTACTCGTGAGCCAGGGCCGGGTCATCGTGGATGCTCATGCAGACCCGCGCCACGCCTGGCGTATAGGCCATTGCCAGATCGTGGGCATCGCCGACCGAACATAGGGGCAGGACTTCGATCTTGCCGCCCTCGTGCAGGCGGTAGGTACGGTCCCACCAGTCGAGAACGGTGACTCCCTGTAGCCCGTTGATGACTTCGACGATTCGGCGGCCATGAGCTTCGTCGCGACAGTGCACGTCGATCAGGCGAGAAACCGATGGTCCTTTGGCTTCGAACCCGGAAGCTCCGGCAATATTGCCGCCGGCTTCGCCGATCGCTACCGCGAAGCGGCCGAGGGTCCCAGGGACGTTGTCGAGCGTGATCCGCATCGATATCGAAAAGGCGGCGGTCGGCGCGGTGCTCATGTGGGGACGTTATCGCCAGCCAAGTAGGGCCGATGCGCCGTGAACGCTAAACCCGAACCTGGGGGTTCGCTACAGCGGCGCTGGGGTACCGACTAAGGATCTCTGAAGCCCGATCTACTACCCGTTCGACCTGGGCAACAGCCGTGCCGGCGAACTCTGCGGGATTTGCCAGGAGCCGGTTGATCGCCGAACGGTCGAGGGGAATTCGGTCGTCGTCGGCCAGCCGATCGACCAGAGACTCCGATAGCGAGGCGTCGCGACGCTCTAATGCGGCCGCCACGGCATGCTCTTTGACGAGTTCGTGGGCTTGCTCACGACCAAGGCCGGCCTCGACCGCGGCGGTCAGTATGCGGGTCGTGGCCAGGAACGGAAGATCGCGTCGCAGTTCGGCCTCTACCATCGCCGGAAAGACTCCGACCTCGTCGAACACGCTCATCGCGGTCTGGAGCAGCCCGTCGGCGGCAAAGAACGCGTCGGGCAACATGACGCGGCGCACAACCGAGCAGCTGACGTCGCCTTCGTTCCATTGGCGCCCGGCGAGACCGGTAGCCATTGTGAGGTAACCGTCGAGCACCAGTCGCAGTCCACCGATTCGTTCGGCGCTGCGGGCGTTCATTTTGTGAGGCATCGCCGACGACCCGACCTGACCGGGACGGAACCCCTCGGTCGCTAGTTCGTGGCCGGCCATGAGGCGCAACGTTGTCGCCGAACTGGCAACCCCGGACACCGCTTGGACCAAAGACGACACGATGTCGAGGTCGAGCGAACGGGGATACACCTGCCCGACAGAGTCGAGAACCCTGGCAAAACCAAGGTGAGAAGCGACTAGCTGCTCGAGTTGGTCGACCTTTTCTACGTCGCCCAGTAGGTCTAGTTGATCGATCCGGGTGCCAACCGGCCCTTTTAGGCCTCGAAGCGGATACCTCTGTAGGAGGCCTTCGACCCGCTCGATACCGATCATCGTTTCTTCGGCGGCGTCGGCATAACGCTTGCCAAGTGTTGTTGCTTGGGCGGCCACATTGTGGGTGCGTGCCACCATCACGAGCCCCGAGTTTTGCTCGGCCAAACGAACAAAGCGGGCGAGGACGGCCACGAGGCGATCTCGTATCAACTCGAGCGCCTGTTTGGCTTGGAGCTGTTCGACGTTTTCGGTCAGGTCCCGTGATGTCATTCCTCGATGGATGTGCTCGTAGCCGGCCAGAGCACAAAACTCGTCGATTCGGGCCTTGACGTCGTGACGGGTGATCTCCTCTCGGCGACCAATCGATTCGAGATCAACCTCGTTCACAACCGATTCGTATGCCTCGACGACGCCGTCGGGTACGTCGATGCCGAGTTGGTGCTGGCCCCGCAACACCGCGATCCAGAGCCGGCGTTCCATCACGATCTTGCCCTCAGGGGACCAGATGCGGTTCATTTCGTCGGAGGCATATCTCGCTGACAACACGTTGGGCATGGGGTCAAGACTCAAGAGGTCGCCTTTCGAGATCTGGCGTGACTCTTCAAGATCGTTGGTTCTGCGGCCGACGGGAGAATGGAGTCAACGCAAGGAGCATGGCTGTGGCTGTAGAACTGACAGGACTCTGTCGGGACCATTCGTTTGAGTCCGCTACCGACGTCTGTCGTAGATGTGGTCTCGAGTTCTGCGAATTGTGCGTTGTGACCCCGTTCGGTGACAAGAAACCGCTGTGCAAAGAGTGCGCCATGGCCATGGGAGGAGTGCGCTCGTACGTCTCTCGCCAGGCAATGGCGCCTCGGGTCTTGAAGAAACGAGTGAAGGCCTTCGAGACCAGCCGCAACAAGAACGTCGCCGCGCCGATAGCCGGACCCGATGGGCCTGATGTTGTCGACCCGACGGCCACGATGGAGTTTGCCGCTGACGCACTGGCGCTCGAACCGTCGGGAGCCGCCGCGCCCGGCGAAGCCGGCACCGACGCTCCTGCGACCGGGATCGACTGGAGTCAGCCGTTCGGCTGATGCCTTCACAGCTCTAGGCCGCGCGATCGAGGAATTGTTGACGGCCGGGGCCAACTCCCACGAGCCTGATGGGCACCCCGATCTGGTCTTCGAGGAAGGCAATGTAATCCGCGGCCGCGGTTGGGAGGTCGTTGGGGTTTGTGATCGAGCTGATATCGCTCATCCATCCCGGCAACTCTTCGTAGATTGGAACCGCGGCATGCAAATCGGATTGGTGATACGGCAACTGCTCGTGACGCACCCCACCAATGTCGTAAGCCACGCACACCTTGAGCGATTCGAGGCCGTCGAGCACATCGACCTTGGTGAGCGCAACTTCTGAGAGCGAGTTGATCCGCGCCGCCTGGCGCATCATCACCGCATCGAACCATCCGGGGCGGCGGCGTCGTCCGGTGTTGGTTCCGTATTCGTGGCCGACATCAACCAGATGGTCGCCGATCTCGTCGGACAACTCGGTCGGGAACGGACCCGACCCAACACGGGTGACGTAGGCCTTGGCGACACCAATAATGCGGGAGATGTTGCGAGGTCCAATTCCTGCGCCAGTGCACGCACCGCCGGCCACCGGATTAGACGAGGTAACAAACGGGTAGGTGCCATGGTCGAGGTCGAGGAAGGTGGCCTGAGCTCCTTCGAGCAGAATCTGCTGACCGGCCTCGAGGGCGTTGTGAACCAATGAGACCGCATCGGCAATGTGGGGAACGATCCGCGGCGCACATTGATCTAGGTACTCCGCGGCAATCGAGTCGGCGTCGACAGGATCGTGGTCGAACACTTTGGTGAGAACCTGGTTGGTGTGTTCGAGCACCGAGTCGAGCTTTTGGCGGAAAATTTTGGGATCGAGAAGGTCTTGCACCCGAAGACCAACCCGCATTGCCTTGTCGGCATATGCCGGTCCGATTCCACGCTTGGTAGTGCCGAGTTTGGCATCACCGAGGTGGCGTTCGTGCAACGCATCGAGCTCTTGGTGGTACGGCATGATGAGATGAGCATTGCCCGAGACCTTGAGCGCCGAGCAGTCGACGCCTTTGCTTTGGAGCATGGTCATCTCGTTGAGCAAGACCCGCGGGTCGACCACAACCCCGTTGCCGATCACCGGGGTGATGTGGTCGTAAAGAATTCCACTCGGTACGAGCTGGAGGGCGAACGTTTCACCGTCGACGACCAAGGTATGGCCAGCGTTGTGACCGCCTTGATAGCGGACCACCATCTCCATCTCTTTGGCGACGAGATCGGTGAACTTTCCCTTGCCCTCATCGCCCCACTGAGTACCGACGACAACGGTCGCTGGCACGGCGCTCTCCTCTCACGGAATTGCGTTACCCGCAGAGGCTAGCGGTACCGCCATGAAGATGCTTGCCAGTTTGGGGCCGGACGCGCCGAAGGGCGAGGTGAATACCTCGCCCTTCAGAGTCCAGGGTGCGTTCGATTTACTGCTTGGTGACGGTTCAGCCGGTAAAGGTGGGGTTGCCTTCGACCGCGGTAGCGGGCGGAGCAACCTCGACCTTGGGAAGCACCTCGGTGGGGACGGTCGATGTGGTAGTCGGAGCAGCGGTGGTAGTCGTGCTCGTAGTCGTCGGAGGAGCCACAGTCGTCGGAGGAGCCACAGTCGTCGGAGGAGCCACAGTCGTCGGAGGAGCCAC
>CAZDEB010000032.1:0-7238 GCA_964504305.1 uncultured Candidatus Nemicrothrix sp.
GTTCAGTGTCGGGCCGCGGGGCCAAGTTCGGCTTTTTCGATTTCGAGCAGCCGAGCGAAGTTGGCGCGGAGTTGAGCGCGCTGACCGCGGTCGTTGGCCAGGTTGACGAGTTCGTGGGGATCTTCGTCGAGGTTGTACCACTCGTGATCGTGGTCTTCGAAGGCCGCGTCGGTGTCGTAGAGCTTGGGTTTGGGATCGGGGTTGCCGCGGCGATCGATGCCGCCTCCGATGCCGTAGTAGCGGGCGTATTTGGTGGTGCCGTCAAAGAACCCTCGCAGCGCGTACCGGGTGTTGGCGAGAAGTTCTGACTGGGCGGCGTCTTGAGCGAAGAACACGTGGTCTCGCGGGGTGGCCGATGGGTCGGCCAGTGCCGGGGTCAGGTCGACCCCCGACAATGTTGGCGCGGTATCGGGGTCGACTCCGCCCAACGAGCAAAGCGTTGTGGCCAGATCGACGTGGGTGGCCAACGCGTTGGTGGTGGTACCAGGTTTCGTTAGTCCCCGAGCTTTGACGATCAGCGGAACGCCCATGACCTCTTCATAAACACACGGCAGTTTGGCTCGCAGCCCGTGCGAGCCGCAGGCATCGCCATGATCAGACGTGTAAGCAATCACCGTGTCGTCGTAAAGGCCGAGTTCGTCGAGCACGTCAAGGATGCGTTGCAGGTTTCGGTCGAGTTCGCCATGGAGGTAGGCGTAGTAGTCGAGTTGGCGAAGCCAGGCTCGTTCGTCGATGAGGTCCATCGATCCCACCATGTGTTCGGTGTTGCGGACCTGTCGCCAGGCTCGTTGGATTTCGGGTTTGGTGTGGAGATCGTCGTGGAAGTTCTCGGGTAACGCGTCGAACAGTTGGTCGTAGTCTTCGGGTGGCTCGACCACCGGCACCCCTTCGAGCCGGAGCTGTTTCATGAACTCGAAGATCTTTTTCTGGTCGGGATGGGCGTCTTGATAGGTCGGGTGATCGATCGGGAACCACATGATGTCGTGAGGGTTCACCAGGGCAACGGTGAGATGCCACGGCTCGTGACCGCTGCCGTGCTCGCGAAGCCAGTCGACGGCGTCGCCGGCGATGATTGGATCGAAGTACCGGCCGCTCCACGCCGAACCGGTGTAGTGCATGTCGTTGCCGCGAAAATCGTGATAGCCGTAGTCGGTCATCGGCGGAACTTCGGCGTGCGACAAATGCCACTTGCCCAGGTACGACGATCGGTATCCCTCGCCGGCCAACAAGCTTGCGATCGTGGGGATGGTGGGGTCGAGCGCGGTGTGGGCCGGAAACGACACGTTGTTCACCACTTGGTGTTCAGCGATGTAGCTGCCGGTGTAGAGACTGGCCCGGCTGGGCGAACACGGAGAAGCGTGGGTGTAGTAGCGATTGAAGGTCAGGCCGTCGTCGCGAAGCCGTTGATGGGCGGGTAGTTCGATCTTGCCGTGCAGCCAGTCGTTGCGACGTTCTTCGTCGGACACGATCATCAAGATGTTTGGCTTAGCCATGGTTGTTGACGTCGCGGTTTTCCGGGGTCATGTCGGGAAGTTAGGGCCGGGCCAGCATCTCTGCCATTTGGGCCCGGACTTCGGTCTCGACATCGGCGTCGACCTTGGCATCGACTTGGACCGGCTGCCCGACGCTCACCCGTACTTTTGGACGCCTTAGTGACAGGCGCGGAAGTTTGTTGCGGCTGGGCCATACCTGCTCGGCGCCGTGAATCGTTATGGGCACTATTTGAGCTTCGGCTTTGCGGGCAATGGTCATGAAGCCATCGCGAAATTCGCCCATGCCATCGCCAAGGCGGCGGTCGGGAGCGATGATTCGGCCTTCGGGCATGATGGCGATCGGATAACCGGATTTGAGGACCTCTACCGCTTCGGTCACGGCGTCGGTGCCGCCCCCGCCCGCCGGCAGCATCCCTACTCGGCGCAACCATTTGCCCATGAACGGGTTGGAGAAGTAGGTGTGACGGACAAGGCAGCGGGCTGGGAACTCCCAGTCGCTCAGCGCCGCGACCGCGTAGAACACGTCGGCCAGGCTCGAATGGTTGGCGACGAAGATGGTCGGCGTCGAGCCGAGGTCTGGCAACGGGTCGGTTTCGACTTTGCTCAACGCTGATCCGACGCCGCGGAAGAGTCGGCCCGACCAGTTGAAGGTCCGTCCCATAGTTAGAGGAGTGGGGCAAGGTCCGGCGTAGGCCATCGTTAGTGTCTAGCGGTTTCAACTACCCGACCGTCGCGCGCGGACGGTACCGTGCGCCGATGCCTGTTGCCGCTCCCCCTGATCGAGAGCGGATCTATACGCCACGGGTGGTTGGCCTATTTTCGGCAACGGCGGCCTACTTTGCGGTAGCTGGCGTGTCTTTTCCGGTTCTGCCTCGTCTGGTTGAACGCCAACTGAACGGCTCGAAATCTGATATCGGGTTGGCTTTCGGCGTGTTTGCGATCGGAATGTTGCTGGCCCGACCGTTGGCTGGCGCGGCCTGCGATCGCATCGGCCGGCGACCGGTGATGATCGCCGGCTCGCTCGTGCTGGTGGTCTTTCAGCTCTTGCATGTGCCGGCGGCCAACACTGGTCATCTCTGGGTTTTGTTGGTGGTGCGTGTCGCGACCGGTGCGGGCGCGTCGGCGATGTATCTGTCGCAGGCAACGGTGGCGACCGAACTGCCCAAGCCGCAACATCGCGATCAGGTGTTTGCCCTGTTCTCGACCACGATCTTGATCGGCTTCGCGATTGGTCAGGTTGGCGGCGAAATCGTGATGCAGCAGTGGGGATTTTCGTGGGCGTTTGCGATGGCCGCCGCCTTTGCCGGCCTAACCACTTTGATCGCCATGACCTTGCCCGAGACCCGACCTCGAGACGTTGTTGTTGCGAGCCGGGTCAAGGAGTTGTTTCACCCTGGCGCGGTCCGTATCGGGGTCGTGAACTTGCTGGTGTTTGTGGCCTTCATGGGCTTCAACGCGTTTATCGCCGACTATGCCGAGGAGTTCGGGTTGCACGAAGCCCGCTGGATTCTGTTTACCTACTCGATAACGGTTTTGGGGATGCGGGCCGCGGGGACGAAAGTGTTTTCGCGGGTCCCTCGCCGAGCGGTCGCGACGTTCGCGCACTCCACCGTCGTGGTCGGCGCGCTGCTGTTGGCCACTGCCAACGGCACCGGGCAGCTCTATGTGGGAGCGGTGGTGTTGGCGATTGGGTTGGCGTGGAACATTCCGCTGCTGATTTTGATCGCGGTCGATTCGGCGTCAGACGCCGACCGGTCGAGGGTGGTGGCCACCGTTACTACATTTGGCGACCTTGCCAACTCGGCCGGCACGCTCGTTCTCGGATTCGCGGCCGATGCCTTTGGCTACGACGGCATGTATTTGATCGTCGCGGCCAGCGCTGCTTTGGCTGTCGTGCTTGTTCGCACCCCGTTCTTGTCACAGATGCCCGGGTTGACCCAGAATCGTGTCAGCCTCGAGTCCTAAAGGTTGCCGCCGCTCGCGGTTGGCTAGCTATTGCTAATTGAGCGGTGGTAGGTCGCCGAAGTCGAGATCGAAGTCGTCGTCGCCGGGTTCGTCGTTGCCGGGCTGAGCCATCTCGATCATCTGCTTTTCGGGTTCGAGGATTTCGCCCACGGCAATCATCGCGGCCCCGATGACGGCCGCCCCACTACCTTTTGTGGTCCAGCGTCGGGCCGCGCCGGCCGGGCTTTGTTCGGCGACCGTTACCGGCTGGTCGGCGTTGGCGTCGGAATCGTCAGATAATAGTTGAGCGTCAGACGGCATCGTCACAGGATGCCAGCCCGCCGTAGTCAAGTGTGGCCAGGGCGTAACCCGGCACGTCGATGGCCGCGAATTCGGGGTCGCCGACGAGGCAGGAGTACGTGAGTCCGTCGGGGATCCATTTGCGTTCGAGGTCGGCGGTTATGAACCAGGCGGTGCCGTCGGATTGGCGCAGCAGGTTTTCGGCCATGACGTCGGCGTCAGGGAGTTCAGCCGCCGGGTCGTCGATCTCGATGTATTCCTGCAGACCGGTGGTGTCGGATAGTTCGAGGTAACCGGTTTGGAAGTGTTGGCGAAAGGCGCCGTTGACGAGATGAGGGTTGGAGGTTGGCAGGCCGAGGGGTCCTTCGGCGCCGCCGCGGGTGTTCCATTCGGTGACGGTGACGCCCAACACAAAGAAATAGGGCGCATCGCGGGTTTCGGCCACCAAGACCACGTCGCCGTCAAGGTCGAAGTATGTGGCGGCCGTTGTTTCGGTAAGCCCGAGGGGCTGGCCGGCCATCAAGTAGGCGTTGTCGCCGCTCTTTCCGCCGATCTGGCGGTACGAGCCCCACGCCGCATACGGCAGGGTTAAAGCCGTGTCGTCTTGCACAACTACAACCGAGTGCGGGGTTTCGCCTGGTTCGCCGAACTCTTGAAACACGAGTGGGCCCGGGCCGAGGACGGTTGCTTGGGTGATCGCACAACGAGCGGCGATTGCTCCCCACACCTCGGCTTCGTGGATGATCGCCGCTGTTGCCGGCTGGGCTAATTCGGCCGGCAGTTCAGCGGCGACGTCGCCGGCTTGGAACGGGCAAGGTTGCGGTTCGACCGTTGATGGCGGCGGCTCTGTAACCGGCGGCTCTGTCGTAGGAGAGGTGGTGGACGGCTCTGTCGTCGTGGACGGAACTGTCGTAGGAGGGACAGTGATCGGAGCAGCGGGCGGGGCGGCGGCCGGTTCGGTATCGCTGGTGAAGGCCATGGCTACTGCCGCGAGTACGACGGCGGCGATGGTGAGTCCGCTGGCGACCAACTTGAAACGGGAGTTGGAGTGCTCGGAGTCGGAAGTTGGTCCGGGTTCGGGGCGAGCGGCTTCGATTGCCGAAGCAATGAAGTCGTAGGTGTCGGTCTCTCGCGAGGTGCCGTCGGCGCGGCCTTTGCGGAACCCGTCGACGCTTATGTCGAAATGTCCGGCGGCGTAGGCTTGTCGTTTGTTGAGCGGTCCCCACCGGTATTCGTAACTGCCGAGGAGGTCGCGGGCGGCGTTGCCGTATTCGTCTTGGGGGAGCGAGCCGAGGATCGTGTCGAGTGCTTGGCTGATGGCGGTTGGTGTTGGTTCGACGCCGAGGGCGGTGGAGAGATGTTCGGCCTGTTCGCCGGCGATCTCGGTGGGCGAGCGTCGCCGGGCGAGCCAGTACAAAGCGTCACTAGTTTTTGCCAACTCCGAGCCCCGCATGAGGGAGAACTTACTCGTGTTCGGCGCGGACCAGGGTTTCGTATAGATCTTCGTAGAGCCCGCCGCCGTGGCGTAACTCGTCGTGGGTGCCGCGTTCGACGATGGTGCCGTTGTCGAGAACGAGGATCTGGTCGGCGTCGGTGATGGTGGACAGTCGGTGGGCGATCACCAGCGAGGTGCGTCCTTCGAGGGCGTTACCCAACGCTTCTTGCACGTGGGCTTCGTTTTCGGTGTCGAGATGAGAGGTGGCTTCGTCGAGGATGACGATGGCCGGGTCTTTGAGCAGCATGCGGGCAATGGCGAGGCGCTGCTTTTCGCCGCCGCTGAGCCGGTAGCCCCGTTCGCCGACGACGGTGTCGTAGCCTTCGGCCAGCGAAGTTATGACGTCGTGGATACGGGCGGCCGTGCAGGCTTCGACCAGTTCGCGGTCGGTCGCTTTGGGTCGGGCGTAGCGAAGGTTGGCGGCGACGGTGTCGTGGAACAAGTGGGAGTCTTGGCTGACGACCCCTATGGCTTGACGAAGCGAGTCTTGGGTGACGGCGCGGATGTCGTGACCGTCGACGGTGATGGTTCCGCCGGTGACGTCGTAGAGCCGAGGCACCAGGGAGGTCATGGTGGTTTTGCCGCTGCCGGAGGGACCGACGATGGCGATCATCTGACCTGATTCGATATCGAGGTCGATGCCTCGTAGTACGTCGTCGGGTGACGCGGTTTTTTCGCCGCCGCCGAGCGATGCCGGAGTGCCTTGCGGCGGGTCCGGGTATCGGAAGGTGACGTTGCTGAAGGAGATGGATCCGGTCGGGTTGACGAGTGGCTCGGCGTCGTCGGAGTCGGTGATCGGGTTGGGTGTGTCGAGCACTTCGAATACTCGTTCGAACGAAACAAACGCACTCATGATGTCGACGCGGGCGTTGGAGAGTGACGTGAGCGGCATGTAGATGCGCACCGTGTAGAGGCCGAGGGCGATGAGGGTGCCGTCGCTGATGTCGCCGTCGATGACTTGGTGGCCGCCCCACCAGTAGACGAGGGCGGTGCCGACGGCGCCGACAAGGGTGAGCGCGGCGATGAAGACCCGGCTGTACATGGCCGACCGAATGCCGATGTCTCGGACTCGGGCGGCTCGGCCGGAGAAGTCGTGGGCTTCGGCACTATGGCGACCGAATAGTTTGACCAGCATCGCGCCGGCGACGTTGAACCGTTCGGTCATCGTGTTGTTCATGGAGGCGTTGACGTTCATGCCTTCGCGGGTGATGTCTTGCAGCCCGGCCCCGACTCGTCGGGCGGGCAGCACGAATACCGGCAAGATCACGATGGCCATCAGGGTGAGGCGCCATTCGAGCAGCAGCATGGCGATGAGCGTGCCGCCCAACGTGATGACGTTGCCAACAACGGTGCCGAGGGTTCCGGTGAAGGCCCGCTGCGCGCCGATTACGTCGTTGTTGAGCCGACTGATGAGGGTGCCGGTTTGGGTGCGGGTGAAGAAGGCCAGTGGCATCCGTTGGACGTGGTCGAACAGCCGGACCCGCAGGTCGAAGATGAGGCTTTCGCCGATGCGGCTGGACAGGTATCGCTCGACCAGGCCGATCAGGGCTTCGCCCACCGCGGCCACGACCATCACGATGAACAGCACGTTGAGGTAGCCGCCGTTCTTGTCTTCGATAGCGACGTCGAAAATCTTGCGGATCAACAGGGGCGGCAACAGGCCTAGGAACGTGGCGGTGACGATGGTGATCAAGAACCCGACGATCAGCCGCCGGTACGGCCGCGCGAATCCCATCACCCGCCGCCGGGTCTGTTGGTTGATCGTTTTGCCATCGAGACCGGATCGGTCTGATGACATCGAATGAAGGATCATGAACGGGCTAGGACCAGTCATCGCTTGAGCCTACGGGGAGCGACCTGTGCGACACCGCGCCGCGCCGCTTGTGGTGTCAGGGCGGGGCCAAAGTCCACGCTCCGCTGGCATCGCGTACGACCCGCCAGCCCTTGTCGTGGATGAGGTGGTGGTCGTGTTTGCAGACCAGCGCAAGATTGTCGATGTCGGTGGC
>CAZDEB010000032.1:7338-10107 GCA_964504305.1 uncultured Candidatus Nemicrothrix sp.
GTCGGTGGCTAGCCGGACCCGGTCGCCGAGCCACAGAGGCTGCCCGTCGGCGGAGAACACCAGACCAAAGAGGTCGGAGACGCAGGCCAGCCGTTCGACCTCGTGGCGGGGAAGCGGCCCCACACCCGCGATGTGAGCACTGCCGTCGGCGTGGGCGACGATCACCATCTGGTTTCGCACCGCCGGTGGTCTGGCTGGACCAGATGAGGCACCGAGAATTAGTGCGGCGACGGCATCGGCTCGTCGTTGCTCCGGCGTGTGCATGTTGTCTCTGCTGTCTCGACCTCCGTCTTGATGGAAGAGCCGGTCGGCTTCGTCGTTGATGCGACAGCGCACGTCGGCGAACGTGGTGTCGTCCCATTCGACATGTAGAACCCCCATCTCGCCGGCGATAAGACAGCCCCGCCGGTTTCGGCGCTGACGAGCCAGTCGGGCGGCAAGATCGCCATCGTGGGCGTTGGCCCGAACAAACTCGCTCACTTGGCGGTTCATGGCATCGGCGGGCTTGCAACGAGCGATCTGCAACAGCTGGGACTCGGCGACTGAATCGATGGTGGTCCGCTCGGCGGCCCGCGCCAAAGTGTCGAGGTGGGCGCCGGAAATTTCGCCGGCCGCCAACGCTTCGCCAGCAGCCGGTAGCGCCTCGATCAGGTTGCCGCGGGCGACGGCTCGATCGGCTTCGCGTTGGGTGCAGCGGCTGGCGCCGCGCACCATAGAGGCTTCGCCCAGTAGCCCCGCAACCCGCGCTTCGAAGGCATCGACTGCCCCTCGATGGCGGGCCAACCCTGCCAACAGGCGCCGCAACGCCCGCTCGTCGGCGGATGCGATATCGATTGTCGACAGTTGACACGACCAGTCCTCGAACACGACTTACCCACCCTTTCGGATCTCTTGGGTACTACGAATGAGGACCAGACCATGAGAGCCGGGCCTGGCGACCGGCGTGCGATCATGTTATCAAGGTCATCAGGAAAAGCGAACATATGTTCGTATATTGTTTGTGGGGGAGTTCACTGTGGACGCATTCGAGGCCGAGGCGATAGGGCATCTGCGGGCGCTAACCGACAGTCCCGAAGCCGAGTTTCGCCACGGTCAGCTCGACGCGATCCGCGCCGCGGTCGAGAGTCGTGGACGGGTGCTGGTTGTTCAGCGCACTGGTTGGGGCAAGTCGGCGGTCTACTTTGTTGCCACCCGGATGTTGCGCGATCGGGGCTTGGGGCCGACGCTTCTGCTTTCGCCCCTCATCTCGCTGATGGATAATCAGGTCGAGGCGGCGAGCCGGATGGGTTTGCGAGCCGCGGTGGTCAACTCGACCAACGCCGCTGATTGGGACCAGATTCGCGCCGAGTTGGCGGCCGACACCATCGACTTGTTGCTCATCTCCGAGATGCGTCTCGCCAACGACCGGTTTCGGCGCGACTTTCTTCCCGAGTTCAACTCGCGGGTCGGGTTGCTGGTGGTTGACGAGGTTCATTGCATCAGCGACTGGGGTCACGATTTTCGGCCCAACTATCGCCGGATCAAGAGCGTGCTCTCCGAACTGGCGAGCTCGACCCCGGTGATCGGTTGCACGGCGACGGCCAACGATCGGGTGGTGGCCGATGTCGAGTCGCAGTTCGGCGATGGGATCGTGACGGTGAGAGGGCCGTTGGGTCGCGATGGTTTGCGGCTCGAAGTGCACACCGACAAGCGCCGCCCCGATGCCCGGTTGGCGTGGCTGGTCGAGAACATTCCTCGACTCCCCGGTTCGGGCATCGTTTATTGCTTGACTCGTGGCGCGGTTTTTCGGGTGGCGGAGTTTCTCGAAGAGCACGGGATCACGTGCGGGCGTTATGTGGGCGGGGGCGGCGCCGAGGAACAGTTTTTGAAAGAACGAGATTTGGCGTCGTTCTTGGCCAACGGTGTGAAGTGCATCGTGGCCACTTCGGCGCTGGGCATGGGGTACGACAAACCCGATGTGGGCTGGGTGGTGCATTATCAAATGCCGCAGAGCGCGATCGCCTACTACCAGCAGGTCGGTCGGGCCGGGCGAGCGTTGGGTGAGAGCTACGGGATCTTGCTGGCCGGCACCGAGGACCGCGATATCCAGGACTGGTTCATTGGCCAGGCCTTTCCGTCGGCCGAGGAAGTCGACTCGATTCTGTTATCGCTCGAAGAGGCCGGCGATGGTCTCAAGCGGGGTCAGATCTCGGCTCGCACCAACCTGTCAACCGCCCGGCTCGACAACGTGATGGTGCAGCTCGAGGTAGAGGGTGCGGTCGAGCGCCACGGTTCGAGTTGGATGCGCACGACCGAGCCGTGGCAGTACCCCCACGAGCGACTCGACGCGGTCAACGAGTGGCGGCGCGGCGAGCAGGCGGCGATGGAGGAGTATCTCGCCCACGATGGTTGTCGGATGCATTTCTTGCGTCGTCAACTCGACGACAAGCCGACCGGCCCGTGTGGGATCTGCGACAACTGTCGCGACGCGCAGTTCGGCACGGGAGCGTCCGCTGATTTGGTGGCCGAGGCCGACCGGCTGCTGCGTAACGATCACGTCGAGATCGCCCCCCGAAAACGTTGGGCGGTGGGCGGCAACATTGCCGCCAACGAGCGACTCGAGGTCGGCTGGTGTCTCACTCCGATTGGCGAAAGTGGTTGGGGGCCAGATGTGGCGCGGGGCCGCGCCGACGGGCATTTCGACGATGAGTTGCTCGACCCGATCGTGGCCATGCTTCGCCAACGTCTCGACCCGATTCCCGCATGGCTCACTTGGGTGCCGTCGGCTCG
>CAZDEB010000033.1:0-9551 GCA_964504305.1 uncultured Candidatus Nemicrothrix sp.
GGTCAGCCACAAGTATCCCTCATGGCCTCCAAGCAATGTAAGGGGACTTGAACTCTCCTCTGCCATCCGGCATCTACCGGCAGGGAGCGGCAGCTACCGGCATCTACAAGCGCTTCGCGAGACCACTCCCCCGCTCCCTGCCGCTGGATGCCGCTTGTTGCCGTTGGCTGCCGTTAGCAATCCGTTAGCAAACCGACACACCTACGAGAACCACTCGTTCCGTCGGGAGTGTGTATAATAGGCGCATGCCTCGAATGCAGGTCTACCTCCCCGACGAGCTCTACGACGCGGTGAAAGACCGAGACCTGTCCCCTTCACAACTCCTCCAGGACGCCGTGCGCGCCGAGCTACGACGCGAAGTGCTGCTCGCGGAGACCGACCGCTACCTCGCCGAGCTCATCGACGACGTCAGCGAACCATCCGACGACGCCATCGCCAAAGCTGAAGCGCTGTCAAGACGAATCCGAACGACCACCCCAGCCGGGCCGGCTGGTTGATCCTTGCTCGTCCTCGACTCCGGCGGCGTCAGCCGCTTTGCCCGCCGACGACCCGATTCTGCCGCACTGATCGCTGTGTTCAAACGCGATGGTCTTTGGCCGCCGCTGGTTCCCACTGTGGTGCTGGCCGAGTCGATCACTGGACGCCAACGACACGACGCCAACCTGAACCGGTTCCTCAAGACTTGCGACATCATCGAAGAGCTACCGGGACGCATCGCTCGCAGAGCCGGCGCCCTCCGCGCCTCCACACGCCAGGGCTCCGTCGTCGACGCCATCGTCGTCGCCCTCGCCGAACCCGGTGGCGCCGTGCTCACCAGCGACCTCAAAGACCTACGCGCTCTGGCCAGCCACGCCGACAACGTCCACGTCCATCGCGCCTGACCTGAGCCCGCGCTGACCGCCGACAACTCCACCTTCGCGACAGCGCTGGATACCGAGCGCGGGGACTGTCGGACCACAAGACCGGCCGGCCACGGCGAGATCAGGTCCACGGCGACATCGAAGGTGGCCGCGCAGCGGACTCGACGTGATCGCAGCTCTGTGCTGTTCACTCCCACCAGGCCGCGCGGAACCGTAGAGCTAGGCTCGGCGACGGGCCGTCCACCGAAGCGACAGCGAAGGAACGTTCCATGACGGAGATCGACTCCCCAGGCCGCTCAGCGGCCCATTCACACCCCGGGCGATCGATCGCGCACGCACACCAGGCGTCACTTGTCGGAAGAGAGCGAGAGCGAGCGGAACTCACCGAGCACCTCGTCACCTCTCCCGTCACGACCCTGACGGGGCCAGGCGGCGTCGGGAAGACCGCGCTGGCAGTGAACGTCGCGGCAGCTGTCGCCGATGACTTTCCCAACGGCGTGAGGCTCGGGTGGCTCGGTTCGCTGCGTAGCCCGTCGCTGGTCGCGCCAGAAGTGGCCGCCGCGGTGGGCTTGCCACGATCTGGTGGACAGGCCTACGCGGACGCCATCGCCGAATGGATGAGTGACACCGACGTCCTTCTCGTCCTGGACAACTGCGAACATGTGGTCGCTGCGGTCGGCGACCTGGTCGAGGACCTCACGGCGCGATTGCCGCGTCTTCGAGTACTCGCAACGAGCCGCGAGCGCTTGTGGGTTGCCGGTGAAGTCGTGTACCAACTGGCGCCCCTGCCGGTCGCGAGGCCCGACGCCACATCGGACGAGGTATCGGCGAGCGAGGCCGTGCACTTGTTCATGCAGCGGACTCGCCAGGGCTCGCCCCACACCGCGTTTACAGACCAGAGCACGGAGCTGATCGGCGACATCTGTCGCCGACTCGATGGCCTTCCGCTCGCGATCGAACTGGCAGCCGCTCGTGTGGCCGGACTCGACCTGGAGGACATCGCAACCCATCTCGGCGACCTCTTCAAGCTGCTTCCTCAGACGGCGAGGCGCGCGGACGGAGAACGACGATCGCTGCGCTCCACCGTCGAGTGGAGCGACACCCTCCTCACTGACGACGAGCGGGCGCTCCTGCGCCGCATGGCGGTCTTCGCCGGAGACGCCGACCTCGCCGCGATTGAAGGTGTGTGCGCAACCGAAGGGCAGAGCGCAGCCGAGATCGCTGATCTGACCGCCCGCCTCGCCGAGAAGTCGCTGTTGGTCAAGAACGCCTCGCCAGGTGGTTACCACATGCTGGAGACGATCCGGCAGTACGCCTCAGAGCTGCTGGAAGAGTCCGGCGGGGCCGATGAATTGCGCGATGCGCATGCTCGCTGGTTCCTGGAACTCGGCCAGGAGACCGCCGGCCAGGTCATGTCCGGCAACGAGCGGACGCACATCGACGTGATCACGGGCATCGAAGACAACATTCGGCTGGCACTTGCTCACCTCATCGACGATCGCGACCCCACGGCTGGCCTCGGCCTTGCATCGAGTCTCGCGGTGTTCTGGTACATCCAAGGCCAGCACCGCGAAGGGATTCGATGGATCGAGGACGCGCTCGATCGTGCCGAGTCGGCGTCACCGGAACTACGCGCAGCTGGGTTCTTCAACCTCGCGTTCCTCGTCGCCCACGATACCGACGACTGGGCCGCGGCGGCCGAGATTCTCGACCGGGGCATCGAGGCTGTTCCAGCGGGCCACGACGCCGACCCGATACTTGGTTACCTTCTCTGCCTCAGGGGTGAGTGCGACGTGTTCGCGGGCGCGTCGGCGGACGCGGTCGCAAGGACCGAACGAGGCCTCGAGATCATTCGGAGCTTCGGCGATCCCTGGGGAACCGGGTTCGGGCTCTGGAACGTCGCCTATGCGCGTCAGTCCGCGGGCAACATCGATGGAGCATCGTCCGCCTGGCACGAAATGTGCGAACTCATGCGTGACCACGACATCGGCCTCCTGCTCATGGTCGGCGGCAACAGCCTCGGGGCGCTCGCCGAAGAACGGGGTGACCTCACCGAGGCTCGGGCATTCTTCGAGGAAGCGCTCGCTCGCCGACGGCAGATCGGCGCTGATCAGCTCGGCTACGTACATGGGTCACTGCCGCGGTCGATGGTCGACCTGGCGCGAGTTCTAGGAAAGCAGGGCCACCCCGACGCCGCTGCGGCGCTCCTCGAAGACGCCCTTCCAGTCGCCAGGGAATTGCGCGATGTCGCAGCGGTCGACGAGATCCGTGAGCTACAGGGCACTGCCATGCCGGCCACGCTGCAGGCGTCACTTCAGTTCGATGGACAGGTCTGGACGATTGAGTTCGACGGTCATACTGGCCACGTCGCCGACGTGCGGGGTCTCTGGCACTTGCGTGAGCTCCTCGCCCGCCCGCACCAGCCGATCCCCTCCGTTGTGCTCGCGTCTGCCGGCCGCGGTACGCCACTGATAGACGGCGACGCGGGACCCATGCTCGATCGCCAGGCGCTCAAGCAGTATCGGCAGCGGCTTGCGGATCTCGACCAGGACCTGGCCGAGGCCCACGATCACGCAGACATCGAACGAGAGGCACAACTCCAGCATGAGCGCGACGCCCTCATTGCCGAGTTGACCAGAGCGACTGGCATCGGCGGCAGAGCCCGAAAAGCCGGGTCGTCCACCGAGAGGGCCCGTCTCAACGTGACCCGCACCGTCCGCCATGCCATCAAACACGTCGAGAATTCCGTTCCCGCACTCGCCGCTCATCTCGACGGATCGGTGCGCACGGGCAACCTCTGCGCTTACGAACCCGACCACGAGATGACCTGGCAAATCTGAGTCCCTTCTGAACTGATTCAATCGTTCGTTTCGAACGAACGGAACGCAATGAAAACGAACGCCTCCCTCTGTGAAAGAAGGAATCGCTCACAGGAGGAGCATCATGAATCGATTCACGGGTCAGACAGCAGTCATCACCGGGGGCGCCACCGGCATCGGCTTCGCCACGGCAAGATCGTTTGCGATCGAGGGCGCCAACGTCGTCATCGCGGGCCGAGACAAGGAACGCGGCGCGGCAGCGGTCTCAACGATCAAGGCCATTGGGGGCGAGGCTCGTTTCGTGCGCACCGACGTCACCGACGACGCCCAGGTCGAGGCGCTCGCCCGTTCCGCAGCGGGGGATGACGGACAGATCAACGTCTGGTTCAACAACGCCGGCACGGAGGGGACGCTCGGCGAGCTCGAGGAGATCGACGACACCGTTGCGGCCGAGGTGATCGACATCAACTTCAAGGGCGTCTACTCCGGCATGCGTCACGCGGCTCGCTACATGGCGCCAGGCGGCACCATCATCAACAACGCTTCCTTCGTCGGAACGGCGATGCCGGTCCCCATCGCGGTGGCCTACGGAGGGACAAAGGCCGCCGTTGTCTCCATGACGCAAGCTGTGGCCGAGGGTCTCGCCGACCGCAACATCGGGGTCTTTGCCGTATGCCCGTACATCGTCGACACACCAATGGTCGACCGAATCACCGGGGGCGAAGGTCTCGAAGCACGGGCCGAGTTCGCAGCGGGATTCGCGCCAAGCGGACAGCTCACCCGACCGGAGGAGGTTGCTGACCTCGTCATCGACCTCTGCGACGGTGCCAACCCGGCACCGAGCGGCGAAGCCCTTCTGGTCGACGCCAACAGCACCGTCACGAAGCTCAAGGCTGGCTGAGCCGACCCGGACAGGTCGCTCAGGTCCCACCGAGTCCCAAAGAGGCAAGGAAGCCCGGGATGCTGACCCGGGCTTCCTTCGGTTGCGTTCGGACAACGCCGTCGCCCTCTGTCCCGGCACTTGCTGTAGGGCTGCCCTGGCCGGCACGGTCGCCGCAGCAGCGATAGAGACTTCGCGGGCTGCTCGGCAATGCTCGGTGACTGCGAGTACGTGATACCGCGGCCCTACACGCGACGGATCGCCGGTTCCTTCGAGAGCTGCATCGCCGAGCCAGCGCGCTATGGGCGACTCGAGGTCGGCGCCGCGCCGCAGATGGCCGGCCGCTCTCAAGTGCCGATACGAGCGCGGGTCGTCTGGCGGTCGAGTGCAGTTCTGAGTGGCCACTCTCGCCCCGCGAGCGCCACTTCAGCGTGTCGGAGCACTGCGCAAGGCTCCCTGGGCTCAGGGTCGGCGATCGTCTCGTAGCATCACGCACACGGCGAAGGGAGCGTCGTCCCGCAATTCGTCCTCACCCTCGACGATGCCACGGCTGCAGATCTCACCCGCGTAGCGCATGCCGATGCGTTCCATCACCTTCCGAGAGCGCAGGTTGTGGCGCGCGGTGCACGACACGACGGCACGCACCCCGAGGACGTCGAACGCGTAGGTGAGGCCGGCTTGGCCGATCTCCGACGCATAGCCGTGGCCCCAGTGTGTGCGGCGAAGTGCCCACCCGATCTCCAGCAAGTGAGCGTGCGCCGCGAACGGGTGCGCGCTTCCGTGTGCCTCGCGCACCCAGGGCTGATCGGGCAAGAACCCATAGAGCTGGCCCCAGTCGTCGTCGATCGGGGTTCTCGAGAGTCCGCCGCGGCCGACAACCTCACTGGTCTCGCGGTCGTAGGCCATCCACTTGTGTACGCCTTGGAGTCGCCACGACGCGGCGATATCCCGGGCTCGGTCATCGGCCTCCTGCCGAGACGGCCGCCAGCGGTCGTACCACGGGACGACGGCGTCGTCGTTGTGCACGAGCCACAGGTCCGCTGCGTTGTCCGGTCCGATCGGGGCGAGCCGAAGCCGTAGCGTCAGAAGCGATCGCTCGGCGTTGGGCATGGTCAGAGAATACAACGCGGCTTAGGACCCGCGCCGGTAGGTGACCATCCACCGGTCGTCTTGTTGTCCCGATTTTGATTTCGGGTGCACTCAACAAACAACGACCAGTGGAGGCACTCCGATCATGACACGCGCTCTGGATCCAGAGGTGGTGGAAGTCATCTGGGCGACGATCGAACCGATCCTCCCGCCGCCCGATAGCTCTCATCCGCTCGGATGTCACAACCCTCGGGTCCCGGATCGGGTGTGTTTCCGAGGAATCTTGATCCGGCTTGTGACCGGATCGTCATGGGAAGACATCGAAGCGGTCTTGAACTTCGAGGTCTCGGACACGACGCTGCGACGTCGCCGTGATGAATGGATCGACGCCGGAGTGTTCGACCGACTCGAGACCGAGGCCCGTCCCAGCTATGACCGCATCATCGGTCTCGATGTCGAACACGTCGCCATCGACGGATCACTGCACAAGGCCCCCTGTGGCGGTGAAGGCACCGGCAAAAGCCCTGTCGATCGCGCCAAACTCGGCTGGAAATGGTCCGTCGCGGTCGAAGCCAAAGGCATCCCGATCGGCTGGGCCATCGACGGCGCCAACCGCAACGACGTCAAGATGCTCGAACCCACCCTCGACGCCATCGCCGCCAACGGGCTCCTCGCCGAGATCGGCACCATGTCTTTGGACCGCAGCTATGACTACCCCAAGATCCGGGCCCAACTCCACAGCTACGGACTGTTCGATCTCGACATCCAGAAACGAGGCACAAAACCCAAACCCGGCGAACCGCATCGCCTCACCCTCGGACTGCGCTGGATCGTCGAAGCCACCAACACCTGGTGGTCCAACTACGGACAACTCCGCCGCAACACCGACCGCCGCGAACGACACCGCCACGCCGCGCTACGCCTCGCCACCACCGTCCTCATCGTCGGCCGCCTCATCGACCACCGAAACCGCTGGAGCCCGAACTCAGCACCTACCGGCTGAGGTCCTAAGCGCCACGTAGGCGCAGAACGCCGGACCCGAGGCGATCAGAACAACGGTCCAGCGATCCATACGAACCCGTCCGAGATCCGGCAGATGGAGCGATACGGCCGCCGACCCGTGGTGGGTCGGCGGCACGCATATCGCTCAGCGGCTGGCGCCTGCGACGAAGGTTGACACGATGTAGGTGGCGTGCCGGTCGAGTGAGCCTCGGCCGCGGTCGTAGCGCATTGTCGTGCGCGGGTCGGAGTGCGATGCCGCCTCTTGCACATCGCGCAGGGGGACGCCTGCGTCGAGGGCGGCGGTGATGAACGAGTGCCGTAGCGAGTGCGGCGAGATCCGTTTGTCGATTCCGGCCCTTTTCGCCAACCGCCGCACGATCCTGGCCGACGCATGCCGGTCGAGGCGTGCGGTGCCGTCAGCGTTGAGGAAGATCGGCCCCGACGATCGTTCCTCGATGTAGAGATCGATGGCTCTGGCTGTCCGTGGTGCGAGGGGGATGGTGGCGGTCTTGTTGCCCTTGCGATGGATGAACAACGTCCGGTGGCCTCGATTGTGTTCGCGGTTCTCGATGTCGGCGCCGAGAGCTTCGGAGATGCGCAGCCCGTTCAGCGCCAGCAGCGACGCCAGGGCGTGATCGCGTCCGCCGGAGAGTCCGGCCTGGACGAGGAACGCTCCGAGTTCATTGCGGTCGAGTCCGAGCGTGGTCGACTCGTAGTCCTGTTTCGGGCGTCGGACGTGGGCGCCGGGGTTGCGTTCGATGAGGCGTTCTTGTTCGCAGTACCGGTAGAACCCGCACACCGTGGAGAGCCGCCGCCCGATTGTTGATCTGGCTTTGCCTTCTTGTTCGGCGGTGCCGGCGTACAACTCGATGTGCGCTCGTTCGACTGCGAACGGGTCGGTGTGAAACGTGGCGAACCAGGTGACCCATTGGCGCAGGTCGAGCCGGTAGGCGTCGAGGGTGGTGCCGGAGTAGCCGGCCAGGAACCCGGCGAGTGCCCGGTTCAGTTTGATCGTCGCCGCGTCTACCGTGGGTTCGGGCAGCGCGAGCCGACCGAACAGGGTGTTGTCGTTGATGGTCATGGTGTCTGTCTCCTCAATGTTGGTGAGGACACAGACATCGGCACCAGCAGCCGCCGCCCCTATCGACCACGCCCGCCCAGAACGCTCAACCGCTCGTGGCCTACCCGCTCATTCATGTGCCGGTATCGGACGCGTGAAAGGTGTTCTGATCTGTCGACGTTCTGATCGGCTTCGGACCTAAGTTGTTCGGATGCTCGATCCGAACACGACCATGCACTACCTGAAGCACGCGTTCAGCGGCATCGCCGCCGTCCTTGACCGCGTCGATGACACGACCGTCAACGTCAACCCGAAGGGCTGGGGCACCAACTCCATCGCCGGCCTGGTGGTGCACTGCTGCGAACTGTCGCCCTCGTGGTTCGAAATGCCCGGCTTGGGCCGCGAGTCCGTGCGCAATCGCGACGCCGAGTTCTCCTCCGAGGCAACGGTGCTCGAGCTTCGGGAACGGATCGAGCAGACTGTGGCACGCCTTGAGCCGCTGGTGCAGGATTTTGCCACCGGACCAACAGCGCTCGACCACGAGTTCAGGGCGTCTTGCCCGGTGGCGACCGGTCAGACGATGCTCTCGTGCTGCACGTACTCGAAGAGCTCTTCCAACACTTGGGTCATATGGAAGTCACCGCTGACGCCGTGACAGCGCCGTAGTTCAAGTTGAGTATCGCCGGGCGATGCGGCTGTCACGCGTCGTTGCGGGTAGCAGCGGATTGCGCGGCGGGTTCAAACTTCAATCAGTGGTCGTTCGAGACCAAGACCGCCTGATCTTGACGCAGATCCACATCCAGCGAGGGCACCCACCATGGTGTCTCGGCGCTGGTGGCGAACCCTATGATCTGGAGCAGGGGTGACCGATCGAAAGTGACCGTTATCCCTCGGCCCACGCCCCGTCGACGCTGAGGGAGTATGCGCTTACCGGCCGGCCCCCGACGGGACGCTACTTCGCGGCGCCTGGTCGGCGGAGAAGACCACAGAGGCAATCGCTACCAATCGATTCCCGGTCCAGATTCGACAGGAGCTGGAGATCATTGTGCTTGAGCTGTGATCCACGGCGACCTCGACTCTCAGGCGATCGCCCACGAGCGCCGTTCCGATGTACTCGGTGTTGGTTGTGGCCGTGACGAGGGAGCGGTCGTCGTCGAGGAGTCGTTTGGTGCCTTGACCCGCGGTGATGTCGATCAGGGCCGCGAGGAAGCCGCCGTGCATTCGTCCCATGGTGTTGGAACAGTCGTGGCGGACAACGGTCTCGAAGATCGGCGATGGCTCCCATGTCACCTCGATTGGCCCGATCAGTGAAGAGAAGGGGCTGCGATCCAAGACTTCCTGCGGCACATTCGGCGCCATCGTCGATTCCTCAGTTGCTCTGGATGAGTTGGGTGACAAGTTCGGTTGCGCGCCGGCGGATGTGCTTTTCGGCAGCCGGGTCCGCGTGAGCGAGGATCGCTCGGCGTGCGGCTGCTGCTGGGATGTCGATGGTGGCCAGGGTCATATCGATCGGGTTGACATCGTGAGTCTCTGCGGCGCTGAGTATCTGGTCGGCGAGCTGGTTGTTCGTTTCCTCGATGTCGGCGATGACCTCGGATGGCCAGTCGCTGGCGGTGAAGTCCTCCGTTCGGAATTGCATCAGAAGCTGGGCTTCGAGGGGATGGTTCGCCACTACGACGAACTCGGGGTGAACCTCACCTATCATCCAGAAACGAAAGTGATCGAATCCGGTGCCGGGGCACCTCATGTACTCACGGTTGGTGTCGGAGGGGGTGTGTGAGTTCAGGACATCGGAACCTGATCTCTCGCGACATCGGAACGTTGTGATGACGCAATTGTGC
>CAZDEB010000034.1:0-4550 GCA_964504305.1 uncultured Candidatus Nemicrothrix sp.
CGCCGATCTTCCCGATCTTGGTGCGTTGGCCCAGTACGTTGCCGACCACGCCTGAGTAAGCGGCGACGCGGCTCTACGCGGCGCTGGGTAACCCACACGCGGCGCGAAGCAGCCTCAGGAATTCTTCTTGGTATTCGGCGCCGTCGATGGTTTCAAGGTGTTGGGTGACAAAGGCGTTCGGGTCGATCAGCCCGTCAGCGAGGTCGACAAAGGCGGCATAGTCGAGACGGGCAACGAACTGTGCCGCTGTATCCGACGGCCCGTATTGCACTTCAAGACCGGATTGCGTACCAGCGAGCGTGAAGATGTCGTTCTCGACGAGCAAGCGCACGACGAAACCGTTGGCGGGCCATACCGGCGTAAAGATCATGCGCAAAGGAAGCGCGATTGTTCGCAGGTTGCCGGATTTTTGGGGCTCGGGGTCTCGGCCGAGCAGGCTGCCAAACCCTGCTAGTTCCCACAACAATTGGTCGGTTTTTCGGCCTAGAGCAGTGAGTTCGTAGGCGCTCTTGCCCGGGTTTGGCTTGTGGATCAAACCCGAGGTTGTCAATTCTGAAAGGCGGGTGCTCAGAAGGTTGGTGGCCAGCCCCAGCCCCTCCTGGAGCTCTTGGTATCTCGCCGGTCCAGCGTGAAGGTCGCGCAAGATGAGCAGCGCCCACCGGTCTCCGACGGCATCGAGGCCCCGGGCAATTGGACAGAGCAGGCGGTATTTACGTTTTTGGGACATGGATTCTCTGCTAACTCGTTCAGGCCAGTGACCTACAACACTCCAAGCTTAGGTTGCATTTCTCAAGCTGGCATGTGGGGTACCAAACTGATCAGCGACCGTCGAAGAACGGCCGGTCGCCGTTGACTAGCACCCGGATCATGTTGCGCTCGCTGGGGTAGCCGTCGCGTACGCCGTAGTGCAGGGTGCAGCGCTCGTCCCAAATCAAGAGATCGCGATCGGACCACTGCCATCGAGCAGTGATGTTGGGTCGGGTGCAGTGCGCGGTGAGCATTTGGAGCACGGCGTCACCCTCGGGTTTGCTCATTGCGAGAACTGCAAAGTTGTCGAGCATGTGCGGGCTGAGTTGATACTGGCAGTCGATCGATTCGACCATGGTCTGCCATCGCCGGTCGAGTTGCTCGTAGGCGAGATGGAGGTTGGCGAACTCGGTGCCGCCGCCGTACGCCGGCGCGGTGCGGCAATAGAGGCTGCCGAATGCCACGGGTTCGGGAGCGAACACTAGGTCGGTGTGCCAGTGGTCGACGCCCGCCATGGAGTCCATGGTCTGGTTGATCTTCTGGGAATAGACCGGGTCGACGCCCATCAGTTCTAGGAACGGGTGGAAGTGAAGCGGCCCAAATCGGGCCATGAACGTCTCCTGGCCCGCTTGATCCAGGTCCTGGTTGGGGATTACCACAACGTGGTGATCAAGCAGGGCCTGTCGCACGAAATCTACGTCGTGTTCGCTCGCCGAGTTGACGTCTACTCCCTCGATGACCGCGCCGAGCGCCCCTCCGAATCGGTTGAGGGTGTTGGTGGTCGTCATCGCGATCCCCAAAGTTTCTGCTCAGTGATTGTCGGTGCGCATCAATCTTGTTGTGACGCTCCCGAGCATGGCATTCAAGCCGCGGCGGCGCCACCCGAACGGCGCGACGGTCCACAGCCTGTGAACGAACCTGTGAATGACATCACTGAAATTTCAATGGCGGAGAGAGGGGGATTCGAACCCCCGGGACCCGTAAAGGCCCAACGGTTTTCAAGACCGACGCAATCGTCCACTCTGCCATCTCTCCGCCGACCACGATACGGCTAAAATGGCCAGCGCGACTCGCAGAAACGGGTTACTCGGCCGTGGCGACTTCGATGCGGTCTTGATGCCAGTCTTTGGCCGCGGTCAACGCGACCTCGGCCCGGTCGATCAAGGCTCCGACGTCGAAGGCGTGGGCGGGGTAGCACGCCACGCCAGCCCACAGGGTGAGGTTGGGATGATCCTGGGCGAGGCATCGACGGATACGTTCCATCGTCCAGATCGCACCGTTTTCGGGGGTGTCCTCGAGCACGATTCCGAATCGGCCGTCGCTGAGCCGGGTCGCGGTGTCGGATTCGCGAAGGGTTTCACGAAGAGCGTTGGCGACGACCATCGGATCGGCCGGCGGGCGATCGGGGCCTTCCCGGCCATCGACTACCTGCACTAGCGAAACCGCGACGGGGCGGAGGTGCCGGCGCGCCGCGGCGATGCGGCTGTCGAGCGAGACGAGGAAGTACTCGTGGTTGAAAAGGCCGGTTTCGGGGTCGGTGAGTCCCTCTCCACCAACCCCGGTGTCGGTGATCACCACGGGGGCCGATGCGTCGCCAGCCCGCTTTTCGGCTGACGCCAACTGTTCAGCAAGGCTCTTGACGGCGTCCTCGGCCGCCATACGACTCTGTACCTGGGCCGCGACTGCGCTTTCGAGTTGACGGATCTGTTCGTTCATCGACGACACACGCGCTTCGAGATCAGCAGCGTCGGCGGTCGACTTGTGAGCTAGATACGACACGGCTCCGGCGGCGGCCGTGGACAGCACCGCCAGCTTCTTGCGGCCGCTCAATGCGGCCAGAAGTCCGGTGGTGACACTCGCGGCCCCGAGGCCAGCGGCAAGATCGAATCGCGGTTCAGTCATCTGGGTTCCATCGGCGCGAGCTTGGCAAAATTCAAGCCGGGCCGATCGTGATCGTAGGTGTTTGTTGGCCAAAAAGAGGGGACGGCGGGCTGGCGAGCACCGTTCGGAGGCGCTGCTCGTATTCTTTGCGGCTGATTTCTTTCACACCGAGCGTGCCGAGATGGTCGGTTCGCCATTGAACATCGATCAGGCGCGGAAATTGGTCGGCGAAGCCGCGGCTGAGGGCTACCACCGCGGCCTTTGACGCATCGGTAGCGGTGTGAAATTTGGACTCGGCCGCGAATAGCCCGCCGATGGCCAGGCCGTACAGGCCGCCGACGAGTTGGCCGTCTTTCCAGGTCTCGATGCTGTGAGCCCATCCCATGTCGAACAGTCGCCGATAGGCCGCGATGATGGTTGCGTCTATCCACCCGTGAGGACGACGGGGGTCGGCGCAGCCTGCGACCACCTCGTCGAAAGCCGTGTCGATACGAAACTCGAACTGGCGCATCGATTTGGCCAGCGACCGGCTCACATGAACTTGCTCGAGATCGAGCACGCCTCGCGGGTCCGGCGACCACCATCCGAGAGGGCCGCCTGGTTCGATCGGCATCGGAAACAGGCCATGTCGATAGGCGGCCAACAACGTGGCGGGTTCGGCGTCGGCGCCGGCGGCGACAAAGCCTTGCTCGTCAGCCTGGTCAAGGGCAGGGAAACGCCACGGCGAAGGCGGCGGTTCGATCGGCATGGATTTACTCTAGGTCTCGCAGCCAAGCCGATAAGTTGCGGGCGTGGCTGTTGTGTTCCCTGCGGAGTTGTCGGTTGCGTTACGAGATCGTCGGTGCTCTATCGCATCGCAGGCCCGTGGCCGGACTCTCGATCTGGGCGGATGGACCGATCATGTCGAGTCTTACCGCGAAGATGTCGAGCTCACGACCATCGACCTCGAAGCGCTCGACACTATTACTGGCCGGTTCGATTCGGTCGTGTCGTTGGTGCGCACCCCGTTGGTGGTCGACTTGCCCGGGTTCTTGGAGTCAATTATCGAACGACTAGCACCTCAAGGACATGCCTACTTTCTAGAGCCCACGCTTCGTGCCGGCGAGTTGGGAAGGACGCGTGTGTTCGGCGGCCGGATGTCTCGACCGCTGACCGGCCCGCTGGCGGGCCTTCATCTCGATCGTGACATTCCTGACGAGATCCGCCGAGCCGGCCTGTTCGTAACCGACCTTCACCGCTTCGAGGTGCCGTCGGTCGCGGCAGCAATCCGACCGTTCGTAGAGGCGTGGTCGCGTCGGCCAACGCCGACTGGCTCAGCTGGACTCGATGGTGACGCTGTTGATGGTGACGGTTCGTGACGGTGCACCACCAAAATCGCCACCGGGCTCGTGCAGACCAATGATGTCTTGCAGCACGCCGAGGCCGGCATCGTCGGTGGTTCCGAACACCACGTAGGTGCCGGCATTATCGAGGTTCGAGGCGTTGTCGCCCGTGGTGAAAAAGAACTGCGCCCCCGCGGCGTTGGGTCCGCCGGCTCGGGCCATTACGAGTTGGCCGGGCCGGTAGGTGTAAGGACCGCGCACCTGGCCGGTTGCCGCGTCGAGGGCAAAGGTGGGCTCGTCGGGGATGTTGTAGCCGGGCCCGGGGTCAGCTGGTGACTCGTTGTGGGGCGCTCCGCCCTGGATGATGTCGATGCTGGTGTCGGTGCGAAAGATCGTGGTGTCGTCGTAGTAGTGCCAGCGGGCGAGCGTGACAAAGTTGTTGACGGTGAGAGGTGTGTCCACATCGTTGAGGTCGACACGAATCACACCTTCGGTGGTGTCGAACACGGCGACGTGAGACCGGTTCGGGTCCATGCAAAACGGTGGCGCCTCCCCAAAGTTGAGAGTGCGAGGGGACGAACCGTCGGGTTCGGGGCAGCC
>CAZDEB010000034.1:4650-9163 GCA_964504305.1 uncultured Candidatus Nemicrothrix sp.
TGATTGTGATGCCTTCGAAGCCTTCGTCGACCAGCGACGGTGGATTTTCGACCAGCGGAAGAGCATCAACCGCGGGACTGGACGACCCACCGGTGGTAGCCGCAAAAAACCCTGCGGCCAGCGGAACCAACAAAACAAACGCAAAGAAAACGCCTCCGACATTGCGGATCATGCGGTCACGCCGACGCCGTTGTCGTGAGCCGTACTCCTCGCGGATCAGATTTTTGCTGGCCCGGACCCGTCGCTTGTTGAGCTCTTCTTTGGAAACCACGCTCCGACGCTATCGGCCGTAGTTGCTCAACCGAAGGGCGCGCCGCGCCGACTGGCACGCCAAAGCCATGTCTCCCATTCACCATGACAACGGCGACTCGCACCGGCCCGACGAGGCTCGACTGCGCGCCGTCGTTGACAAACACGCCGCGGCCGTTTATCGGGTCGCGCTCTCCGTCGTGCACGACGCCGCGTTGGCCGACGACGTAGTGCAAGAAACCATGTTGAAGGCGTGGCGGAGCGGTCCGGTTGGCCCCAACAACGAGATCCCAAAGGCGTGGCTGCTCAAAGTCGCCCGCAATACGGCGATTTCGTTGCTGAGGGTACGACGAGAAGATCTTCACGGTCCGGACACGATGCCCGAAGGCCCGGCGGGTATCGAAACAACTCGCACCGTTGAGGGCCGCGCCGAACTGGATGACTTGTGGGATGCCATGGTCCATCTCGACGAGGACTCCCGTGTCCTGATTGTTCTGCGAGAAGTGGACGCAATGTCTTACGAGGACATTGCTGCGACGCTCGAGCTTCCGCTTTCGACCGTGAAAACCCGACTGTTTCGGGCCCGCAAGGCCTTGAAAGACGCATTGAAGGAGTGGCGATGAACCCCCGACATCCATCCCGCCAGCGGCTGCAGCGCTGGCTCGATACGGGCGAGACGCGACGCGTCGAAGCCCACATCGACCAGTGCCAACATTGTCAATCCGTCCTGGAAGACTTGACCGCGCTCAGCGACGAGGTGGTGGCCGAACTGCAGACGGCGACCGCGGCGCCCGCTGACCTGACGGCTCGCACCAACGATGGCGTTGACGAACGGCTCCGTAACGAAGCGACTCTCGGTGCCTTTGTTGACCTCTTCACAATTGGTTGGGATGTCGTGCGAGCCGTCGTTGATCCAATCACCGACAGTGAACTTGCTCAGCCCGGGGCGGTTCTGACCGACGAGAACGAGGTGGAGGACGTGCAATGATCGATCCCTGGATTTACGCCGCCGGCTCTGTTCTCGTGGGCTTGCTTTCCGGCGTTGTTGGTTCGGCGTTGGTTCGACGGATCATCTTGAATGACCGGCGCGATCGGCCCGAAGCGATAGACGCGGCTCGTGCCACCTCCACCTTCCTCTTCTTGTTCTTCACTTCGGTGGGGGTGGTGGTGGCGATCGGGTTTACCAATCCCGCGACCCTCGAACCAATCCCCGCCGAGTTGCTGCGGAAGTCGCCTCGAATCTTGGCCGCCGGGCTGATCCTGATTTCTGGTCGGGCCATTGCGTTTGCCGTCGGTGGCATGATCAATACATCGTTCGCGGCATCAAGCGCTCGCATTCGGGCCCAACTCGGAGCCGTCGCCCGCATGTTGGTGTACGTGATCGCCGGCGTGCTGGCGCTCAGTCAGCTCGGGGTTGAGACCACGATCCTGACGATCATCGTCGGCGCGGTGGTCTTTGGCACCGCCGGTGCGTTTGCGTTGCTAGTCGGGTTGGGAGGGCGAGAACTCGGTGGCGAACTGGCGGCTGGCCGCACTCTCCAGCGAATCGTCACGGTCGGTGACGAAGTGACTGTCGACGGGCTCCGAGGCCGAGTCATCGCCTTTCATCCAGCCTCGGTCGAACTAGCGACCGGCGATGGTGATTCGACCCATTTGGCCAACACCCGGTTCACTCGGGGCGCGGTTCGGGTTCATCACCCGCTGCCGAAACCGGGCGGAAGTTCCGGCGAATAGGACCGACACTCAACGACGACCGAACCAACACCGGCCGCTTCGCTTTCGCCGGTTTGCAGATCTAACCCGGTCACCAGCGAGATGTCGTCGACCCTCACGATCTGGTCCGAAACCGATATCTCGAGGGGCCGGTCGATGGCGGCCTCCAGAAGTTGTGTGGACTCGTTGATGATCGAAATTGCGAGATACGGCTCGGCGAGGAAAGCCTGGAGGTAAACCTCGATGCGTTGGCCGTCGGGGTCAGTTGTGCTTCCGATAGCCACGATCTCTCCGGCCCCCGCGGCGTAGCAATCGAAGTTCAGTGCGAATGATTCGTCGTCAATGGTCACTAGACCAACCGCTTGTTCGGCGTTGTCGGCAATGTCGGCAATGTCGGAAGTGCCGGTCGCCGTGATCGAAGTGGGAGGGGTGGCTGCTGATGGCGGTGGTCGTTGCTCCGTGCTGTTGTCGACCACTGAACAACTCGTGAGCAAGAGGAGCCCCCCGACGAAAACTCGGCCCGTTGTGGAAACGGAGCGGAAAATGCCGAACGGACCGCCCGTGAAGAAGCGGTCCGTTCGTTTCACAGCTGTGTCGGGAGTCCAATCCGTCCTGTGTGCTTGTCCCTGGGAGGGACGGCCGCTGGGGAGTGTGCCCCGAGTTGGTTGTGCGGCGTTGCCTATACAACGCACGAGACGGCCCCGAGTCGCGCGATTTCTTCGAAATTTGTGACTTTGGGTCGAATGGCCCATGGGCGAGATCAGGTTGCGCAAGGGTCCGGCGCGGTCACCTGTGGTACTCGACCCGACCGGAAGGTTTCGACCACACCGTCACGAATCGTAAAAATGACCCGGAACTTGGCATCGTGTTCGTCGGTTGGCACAAAGATCAAATCAACACTGCTGTCGTCGTTGACCGATCGTTCGATCTGTGACCCGAACAGTTCGATGATTCGTGCCTCGGCAGTACCGATACCGACGCCGGATTTGGTGGTGATGGGCCCACTGGCGATGTCGACGCGCTCGATCGTGCCATCGGTTACGACGAAACTGATCCCCTCGGGGGCGTCGAGAGGGGTGACTCGGTAACACTCGCTCTTGGGGGTACAGGGAAGCATCGCAGTGCCCGCGGCTGTTTCGGCTTGGGCAACGGTCATGCCGAAGTTGACCGAGTCGAGCCCAACGGTGGATACCGACGAGTTGATTCCGAGGGTCGCCACGACTGCGGCGGCAATGGTCGTCGTGGCGTCCGGTGCCGTGGTGGAGCTCGTGGTCGAAGATGTGGTGGCGCTTGTGCTGGCCGACTCGGTGGTGCCGCAGTCGACAGGGATCGTGGTCGTTGTGGTGGTCGACGTGGAAGTAGTCGCCAGGGTCGTTGGGGGCAGCACGGTGCTAGTGGTGGTGACAGTTGCGGCTTCGTCGTTGTCGCTGCTGGTCCAGGTGACAACGAACAACGCCGCACCGAGGATCACGATGAAAGCAATGAGGACGGCGATGATCTGTCGAGGCTGCACGGCTTCGATCGTAGAACGCCGTCGCCGTGCCGTGGGCGCGGTCTTGGGACATATGTCACCTTTGGTCTGCGCGCTAAATCACAGACCTCCGCTCGGCAGCCATGCGAACATGGCTTCAACAGCGGAAGTGATTATGAGCGGGTGAGAGGGTCGGCGGGGACTCTCTTGTCAGTGCATGCGGGAGGCAGCGATGCCGCACTACAAGAAATTTGTTGCCAGTATCATCAGCCTCGGGATCGCCGCGATCAGCCTGGCGGTCCCGGCGCTGGCCGCTAACTCCGGACAAGAGTTGGTGCCCGACATCGCCCAACGAGTCGAGCACCGATTCGTGGGGCCCAGGCTCGTGGGGCCCAGAATCATGTCGATTGCTGGTTCGCTTGACGTAGCGGCCAGTTCTAGCGCGGTGAGCGCTCTGGCCGCGAACGTGAAGGCGACGGCGACTGACTTGTTCCTTGTTGGTGATTCAACGTTTGTGGCCGCTACTGCCAGCATCGGTTTTGGCTCGTCGTTTGCCGGTATTGGTTTTGCGCAGTCGGCGGACTCCAGCGTTGTCAATCCGGTGCTGGCGCCGCCCGAGAACTTTGAGGGTCTTGTGGTTGTCGGGGTTTCGGTGTGGGACGTCGGTATCGACGATGCCTCGGCCTATGTCCGTGCGGTCGAGACGTACCGCAACGCTGGTTATCGCGTTGTGGTGGTTGAGGTTCCCGAGTCGTATGGGCACGGGTCAACGCCGCAGTCAACGCCGGCTCAATCGGCGGCATTCAAGCAGCTGAACGCTTTGGTTGCTGACGCGGTGGGATGTGAGTTGCAGCCGTGGACTCTGCGCGACGTCGAAACGGTCGGTGACGTCGGCGAAGCCGACGATTATGTGCATCCAAGCTCTGCGGGCGTAGACCAACTACTCGCCAATCTCTCGGTGCTGGCGGCGCACGGGTGTGGGGTCCCGCGGCACGGCTGACATCGCCGCCAGCGGGATCTATGGAGAGAATTGTGGTGGGCCGCCTGGGGCTCGAACCCAGCGCCTGAGGATTAAAAGTC
>CAZDEB010000035.1:0-8483 GCA_964504305.1 uncultured Candidatus Nemicrothrix sp.
GCCCGGCCTGTCACCGAGCCGCTCGTTGCCGTCACACCACCCACACGAACACGGCCGTTAGCCGTCGAAGAAGTTCTGCCAACTGGCCAGCGCTTGGGGGTGGGTGCCTCGACCGGTTTGACTGTCGGGCCAATTTGCGCCGTCGAGCAAGAGCGGATTGTCGCCGTGATCGGCTCCGTACACCAGCAGATGTTTGCGGTTGGACGCAAAGTACCAGCGACCTTCACGACGCTCGTAGACGTCGTGGTAGTGGATTGCTTGATGTATCCATCGGTTGGAGTGCGGACCGCCGTCTTGGATCTCGGCTTTGCAGTAAACGACCCCGGTTGCGGTGCTGTTGTCGTCGCTGATTTCGATCAAATGGGTCCCGACGTTCAAGAACGTTATGCCGACCAATCGGAGGGCATCGGTCATCAGATCATGCAGTTCGGCGCGCCCTGATCGTTTGGAACTGATACGCACATCAGGCACGTACAGGCTCACAAGTGCGTCGATGTCTTTGGCGTCGGTGGCCGTTGCGTATCGCGCGACTAGCTGGCGGATTTCTTCATAGGCCAGCAATCGTTCGGTTTGATCGTGCACGGGCGAACTGTAGTCGGCGTCGCTATTGCCTCGTCTTGCGGTCGGCCGAACAACCGGCGAGCATCTGGAGATGTCTTCGCCGCGGCTTTCGCTATTTGTCCTCGCCCTCCTTGCAACCGCGTGCGGCAGCACCGACGGGGCAGCGCCGAGCACAACTACGACTACCACAGCGGCGGTCACGACCACCGAGGCCCCGTCGACTACCCAGGCCACCACGACCACCGGGGCCACCACGACTACGCCGGCCCCCAGCGCACCTGTTCCACCAATTTTTAGCGTACGGGGGCCGTTCGGAGTCGGGATCATGACGCTCGACTTGGGTGACCGCCTCACCGAGGTTTACTACCCAGCGATCGTGGAGGCCGATGACACAATCGAGATCTTCGACTCGCTCAGCGTTTTCCCCGAAGAGCTCCAGAGCTTCATCCCGCCCGAGCTGACTGGACTCGTCAACACCACCGCGGTCCGAGACGCCACACCGGCCGCGGCCCCGACCGCCGGGTTCCCGGTGGTCGTATACAGCCACGGGTTCGGTGGGTTTCGCCAGGCGGCCAGCGCCTACACCACTCATCTGGCGTCATGGGGGTACGTGGTTTTGAGTACCGACCATCTCGAGCGGGGGATCGCCGCGCAAGCGACCGGAACGTTGGGCGAAGGACTCGAGAATCAAGATGTGCTCGACGTGATCGCCAGCGTGAACGCCGCCGCCGCCGACTCAACACTCGGCTCGGTGGTCGACTTGGATCACGTTGCGGTTACCGGCCATTCGGCGGGGGGATGGGCAGCCGCTCAAGCTGCTTCAGACGACCTGATCGACGGGTTTGTCAGCATCGCCGCGGGCCTCCCCGAGAACTTCACCGACAAGCCAGCACTGGTCGTGATCGGCGAGCTCGATTCGGTGGTTTCGCCCTCTCAAAGCTACGAGTTGTTCGATCAGCTGACCAACGCCACCCTCGTGAACATCAAGAATGGCGGACACAACAGTTTCACCGACTCGTGCCGAGGCATCCGCGACCTTGGCGGCCTCGGATCGCTCGAAGCACTCATCGGCGCGGATCAAGTCGAGCGAGCCAACGACGGGTGCGTTGAGGGTTTCGTCGAACCCGAAGCAGCTCTAGCGGCACTCAACCACTACACGGTGCGCTTCTTAAGGGTGCTCTTCGGCGACGCGTCGATTGCCGTTCCTGCCACCGACGTCCACGATCGCATCGTTGTCGACGACCTCGATGCCGCCGACATCGGAAATACGGTCACGGTCGAATTCGCTGACTTTCAGGTGTCGTAGAACCGAGACGGATGCGCGCCGGTACGATTCGAGCCGTTCGCCCCCGTAGCTCAGTGGATAGAGCATCGGTTTCCTAAACCGTGTGCGGCAGTTCGATTCTGCCCGGGGGCACGCCGAGTTTTCGTCGAAACTTCTGCGGTTTTGCACAGCCGAGTGCAACCCGAAGTAGATGCGGCCACCACACCCCTACTCACCGTTTTGGACCTCAGATAGAGCCGTTCCGTCTCACGCGACCCAGGTAGGAGACTCGCCCCCAAATTGAGGGCCGTGTTGCCTTCGTGGCTCGCGTGGCGACAGCGTTCTTCGTTGTCTGATCGTTCTTCGTTGTCCGATGAGGTGCTGTGTCATGATCGATTGATGACAGATTTGCCTACGGGAACGGTGACGTTTCTGTTCACCGACATTGAGGGGTCGACGCCGTTGTGGGATTCGCATCCCGCGGCAATGAGGGTGGCATTGAGTCGTCATGATGAGATTCTGCGGTCGGCTATCGCGGCCCGAGCCGGATACGTGTTTTCCACCGGTGGTGATGGTTTGGCGGCGGTGTTCTCGCGTGCTGACGACGCGGTTGGTGCGGCGGTCGCGGCGCAACTGGCTTTTGGCGCAGAACCATGGCCCGACGAGGCGGAACTGCGGGTTCGTATGGGTGTTCACACCGGTGAGGTTGAGGAGCGCGATGGCGACTATTTCGGGCCTCCGGTGAACCGGGCGGCTCGGCTGATGGGTTCGTGTAGCGGTGGCCAGCTGGTGATATCGGCGTTGACCGCGGAACTGTTGGACGGCACCGACGACATTGAATTGGTGGACCTCGGTTCGGTTCAGCTCAAAGGTCTGGTCGATCCTGTGCATGTGTTCGGTGTGAGCGCCGACGGGTTCGGTTGGGTGGACCGGCCGCTGGTGACGGCGCAAACCACGGCGGGCAACCTCCCACGGCTGCAAACGGAATGGTTTGGTGATCTGGCGAATCTGCAATCGCGGGTGTCGCGTCTAGCGCAGGCCCGTTTGGTGACGTTGACCGGGTCGGGTGGGGTCGGTAAGACCCGCGCCGCTCTCGAGATTGGTTGGCTGGTTGTCGACGAGTTTACCGACGGGGTCTGGTTCGTGGAGTTGGGACCGATCGCCGATCCCGAAGCGGTGAACGAAGCGGTGGCATCGACGTTGTCCATTCAGCCCGAGGCCGGGCTTTCGATCGTCGAGTCAATTGTCGACTGGTGTCTGGGACGCCGGATGTTGTTGATCATCGACAACTGCGAACACGTCCTCGATCCCGTCATGGAGTTGGTGTCGGCGGTCGTGGCCGAATGCCCGACGGTGACGATCGTGGCGACGAGCCGTGAACCGCTCGGGTTGGCCGGCGAACAGGTCGAACGGATCCCGTCGCTTGGCCGCGATGACGGCGTCGAGTTGTTCATGTCCCGTGCGGTCGCCGCTGATGGTTCGTTCACGCCAACGCAGGCTGATGTTGATGTTGTTGCCGCCGTTTGTGCCCGTGTTGATGGCATTGCGTTGGCGATCGAGTTGGCGGCAGCCCGGATCCGGTCGTTGAGCCCGGCCGATCTGCTTGATCGGCTCGACAACCGGTTTCGTCTGCTGCGCGGGGGTGGCCGAGGGGGCCTGGAGCGGCATCAAACATTGCGGGCCGCGGTGACCTGGTCCTATCAACTCCTCTCTGATGTCGACCGGCTGCTGTTCGACCGCCTCTCGGTGTTCGCCGGCGGGTTCGATGCCGAAGCGGCCGAGGCGGTGTGCGGCGGTGACGACATCGACGAAGAGGAGGTCATCGATGTGTTGAGTGGCCTCGTCGACAAGTCGATGGTGATCGCCGAGCGTGTCGGCCCGACGACCAGATACCGGCTTCTCGAGACGCTGCGCCAATACGGTGAAGAACGGCTCGACGAACGTCAAACGACCTCCGAACTCCGCGACCGTCATCTCCGCTACTACGACGGCCTGGCCCAAGAGACCAACGAGCGATATCTAGGACCTGGTCAACTCGAAGCCGACGACGTGTTCGACCACGAGTGGAACAATCTCCGAGCCGCGCACGGCTGGGCGATGACTGTCGAGGACATTGCTGCTTCAGAGTCTCTCGTCAACTCAACGTTGTGGCACGCCGGCGGAAAGCTGCGACACGAACACGCCGAATGGACCAGCCGGACCATGCACCTCGGCCAACACAACGAAGTCTGCTCCGCATCGACCTACGCCGCCGCCGCCATGTGGGCGATGCACGCCGCCGACCCCGAACGCATGTTGCAACTCGCACACCGCGGGATCGAGCTTCGGCCAAACGATCCCAACATCGAGATGTGCCACGCGTTCGTTGTCTACGGCCTCATGATGTCAGGCCAAACCGACGAAGCAACCGCCGCCGCTCCCGGTCTCCTGCATCTGCTCGAAAGCGAACCTCCCCTCATTGTGCAGGTCCTCCTCCTCCACGCGGTCAACGACGCACTGATCGCGCAACCATCCGGCGACACCCATCTCGCAAGACTTCGTTCAACTGCTCAGCGGCTGGGTCAACCGGCATCACTTGCCGATGTCGAGCGAAAGAAAGGCAATGCCCTGCTCTGGTCGACCGATCCTCCCGACTTCGAAGGAGCAGAAGCCGCCTATCGCGAGTCGCTCCTGCTCGCCGATGTCACCCGAGCCAAGGCCGCGGAATGCTGGGCACAGTTCGGACTGGCTGCGGTAGCTGTTCTCGGCTCTTGGCCCGACGCAGCCATTCACTTACGCGAAGCCCTAACCCGAGGCTACGAATCGCGGAATTGGGCCAGCGTCACTGCCGTGCTCGAAACCTGCACGAGCCACTTCCGCCGTACGGACGCACCCCAACAAGCCGCAACGATCCTGGGCCAGCTCGAACTCCGCCCGCCTGCCTTCGCCCCCGCTGTAGACATGCGCCGAGAGAGCGTCGAAGCGCTGGAGGCGACCCCGAACGCCGCGGAGTACGCAGCAAACGGGGCAGCAATGGACCGACACCAAATAGTCGCTTACGCCCTCACCCAACTCGACAACCACTGATCGTCAGCGGCTTAGGTGGCTGTTGTCTATCCAATAGGCGTCGCCACTGTCGATGACGAGGATCTCTTCCCATTTCACGCCAATATCGCCGACGGCCAGATGCGGTTCTACGGCCCAGAGACCATCAGCCGGAACATGATCCGAACCGGCGCGGTTGTTCCATGTCGGTGTCTGAGCGTCCGAATCGTTCGGATCTGCGAGCTGACTATAGAACCAGGCGACCAGTTCTTGAGCAAACCCGTGTCGGTCTGGTTTCGCCACGTCAGCGACGTGACCAACACGATGTCCGAGGACCTCGCCGGGATGAAGGCGGTGGCAGTTGCGGTAGCCGCTCGAGGCAAACTGCCGATCCACCTCGATCGCGATTTCTCGGAAAGTCGCGCCGGCGGTTACCGCTTCGAGAATAGACGCCCGATACGCCAAGTCGTGAGACGTCGCGGTCTCGTACGCCTCGGTGGTCGAACCGTACATCCGCGCCGTGGACGTATCTACGAGATAGCCGTCGAAGATCGGAGACGCATCGACAATTACCGCATCGCCAAGTTCGAGCCGCCGTTGCGACGGCCAGAACTGATCGATGTCCCAAGGATCTGGGAGAGTGGTTCGGGCTCCGAACAACGCGACTGGTAAGTGAAAGAAACTGGCGACCCCTTCGGCCCGGTAAGCATCAAGCATCCTCGTTGTGACGTCGCGTTCTGTGTCTCCAGCGGTGAGCCCGTCAGCAATCGTGGCCTGGATCTCGAACGACAGCTGCTGGAACCGCCGGAAGTCTTCGAGCTGGGGATCAGTGAAACCGGACCACTGCATAGATCGCCGGGTTTACCAGATGCGACGGGCCGCCGCCCAACGGCTGAGTTCGTTGCGATTGGAGAGTTGCAGTTTCCGCAAGACCGCGGAGGCGTGAGTCTCGACGGTCTTGATCGAGATAGTGAGCTGACGGGCAATCTCTTTGTAGGTGTAACCGCGGGCGAGGTGGCGAAGCACTTCGCGCTCCCGGGGGGTGAGCTGATCCAGGTCGTCATCGCCAACCGCGGCAGCGTCGGTTGCCGCGCCGCCGGCGAACGCGTCGAGCACAAACCCGGCGAGCCTTGGCGAAAACACTGCGTCGCCGCCATTGACCCGATGGATCGCGTCGATCAGATCGCGGCCGGAGATCGACTTGGTGACATATCCCCGAGCTCCCGCCCTAACGACGTCAATCACGTCTTCGGCCGCATCGGATACCGACACGGCCAAGAACTTTGTTTCGGTCGATCCGGCTTGCACGGCCTCGATCACCTCGCGACCGGTTCCCGACGGCAGGTGCACGTCGAGCAACACGACGTCGGGTGACCACTGATCGATAACCGCGACCGCGTCGGCGATGTCTTCGGCTTCGGCCACCACCGTGACGGCATCGCCAATCTCGGCTCGCACACCGGCCCGAAACATCCGGTGATCGTCAACAATCACTACCCGCGGCAAGGTTGGCGCCATGGTCAGACAGTACCGGGTGTGGTGGGCACGCAGAGACGGATCTCGGTGCCTTCGCCAAGAGCGCTATCGATCTCCGCGGATCCACCGACGCGCTCCATACGACCCATGATCGACTCTCGTACGCCCAGCCGGTCTTCGGCGATTTCCGCGGGATCGAACCCGATGCCGGTGTCACGAACAAAGGCCTCGATCTCTGCGTCTGTCACCTCGACAAAGAGTGAGATCACGTCGCAACCCGACCACTTGGCCGAGTTGGTGGCCGCTTCTCGGGTCGCGGCAATGAGCGCTTCGGTCGCTGGGGTGATGACGGCATCACCAACAACGACTACCTCGACCGAAACATCGTGGCGGTCCTCGACCAACGCTGCCGACCGTTCGATCGCTGACTTGAGGGTGACCGCTGACGGGTCCTCGGATTCGGCATAGAGCCAGCGACGCAGCTCGCGTTCTTGTTGGCGGGCCAGCGTCGCCATCTCGATTGGGTCGTCGGTTCGCTGCATCAATGCGAACGTCTGCAGCACCGAGTCGTGAAGGTGAGCAGCAACATCGGCGCGGGCGTCGGCCTTGACCCGCTGTTGACGGTCCTCGACTCGTTCTCGGTTGAGCAGCACCAGCCACGGGCCGAGAAGAAGCGACAACCCGCCCACGACCAAGACCAACGCCAGCACGCTGTCGCGGACCGCGGTGATCGAGATGTTCCCGGCAACGAAGGCCACGAGCCCGAGGGCGACCACCACCACACCTGTCAGGATTCGCGCCGCAACCCAACGACTCGGCTCGAGCGTCGGCTGGATCTGCCAATACAACACGCCAGTCCCAATGCCCACGATCAACACGGGCCACACGATTTGGTCGGGCGGCGTCAGGCCCAGCGCCCGAATCAACAAGACGGCGCCCACCACAACCAGCAAGAGACCGACGCCGCGCCGCGACTCGAGTGGCTGACGCGCTCGGCGCTCGCCGGCCACCAGCGGACCGTCGTCGGGCATGACCAGCCACGCCACTGCGTACAACGGCACGCCGGGACCAGAGATCGCCAACACAATCGTGGCAATTCGCACCAGAATCGGATCGAGACCGAGCCCCTCGGCGATGCCCGCGCAAACCCCGCCGAGCACACGATCGGTCCCGGATCGAGGAGGAATGGTGGCGGGCAACTCGAATGCCATGAAGAGATACTCGCACCTCCTGGCTGTCGTGCCACTCAGGGACGACCCTGAGATGACCCCGAGACCTCAGGGACAGACCAGGGTCATCCCCGATGGTCACCTGTCGGCCCAACCAGGATCATGGAGCCATGGAAGACGAAGAAACCCCCCAACCGAAAGTCCTGCGCCGCAGTCGCACCGACCGTGTAGTCAGCGGCGTGGCCGGCGGACTCGGCGACTATTTCAGCATCGACCCTGTCGTGGTACGACTCGCCTTCGTACTCGTGACGCTGCTCGGTGGCTCCGGTGTGTTGTTGTACCTCGTTGCATGGCTGGTCATCGCCAAGGAAGGCAACGAAGAATCCGGCGCGGTGCGGGCTCTCCGTGGATCTCCCGACGGAAACCGGGCATTGCTGTTCTTGGTTTTGGCAATCGCCGCGATCGTGGTGCTCAACCAATCGTTCTTCTGGGGCGGGTTCGGCATAGGCAACGGGCTCACGTTTCCGCTGCTGCTGATCGGCCTCGGGGTGGCGTTCTTTGTGTGGCCCGGCGACCGCTTCAGAGAAACGCGGGAGCAAGTGCGGTCCGAAGTCGGTGATGCCAAAGACGAAGTGGTGTCTGAACTGGTCGAAGAACGCGATCGTTGGCGCCACGGCTATCGACGCGACCGCGAGGGCCGACGAGAACAACGCCATCAACATCGCCATACGCCCAAAGAACCGCCCTTCGCCGGACCGCTGACCCTCGCGGCGATGATCCTCATCGGCGGCGTCGCGACCTTCGCCGATCAAGCTGGTTGGATAAACCTTGATCCCGCGGTTGCTCTGGCAAGTGGCTTGGTTCTCATCGGGGTCGCGTTGATCGCCACCGCGTGGCGGGGACGAGCTCGCGGCCTGATCTTGCTCGGATTGATGCTTCTGCCGATTGCTTGGGCCGTGGCCGTTATCGACCTGACATGGTGGGATGGC
>CAZDEB010000036.1:0-8403 GCA_964504305.1 uncultured Candidatus Nemicrothrix sp.
ACCAAGAACTCCCGGTTGCCGCTTGACAACAAGACAGGAACACCCCTCCGACACCGAACAAGTGTTCGATTAGCATGAGGCCGGATCGACACCGCGATATCACTCAGTGCCGATCAGCCGCTGGTCGAGATTGCGGGCGCTGTGCTCGATGAGCTGATGATGGACGAACGCCAGGCCCGGGCCTGGCGTTCAGTCGCTTGTTGGTCCCGGCCGGGTCTCGTCAGCAGAACGCGATGGAGTCGTGTCCGTGCCAGCGCCGCAGCGTCTCGGGTGTCACGATCCAACGGTGCCGCAGTCGGTTGAGGACAAGTCGAACCAGAGCAGGGAGCAGGGTCACGAGCGCTGAAGGGGAATGTCGAGCGCGATGCCAGAACCCGCTGAATCACAGGGCGGATGAATTCACGGCACGCACACCCCGATGATGCTCATGATCCCATCTTCGCAGATGACGGGGTCGGTAGATCACGGCCGGCGAAGAACGCGTCCAGGTTGTCGACGGCGAGCATGCCCATCGCTCTTGCCGACGAACGTAACCCGAACACGAGTCACGGGTACACGGTAGTGTCGAGCTTCCTATGGATCCGAACTTCCTGGCCCCACCCGGCGAACTGCTCGACTGGCGGCGGGTCGTCCTCACCAACCTGGCGGTCGACACCGGCCTCCTCGACCGCCTCCCCGGCACCCCCGAGGAGCTGGCCGGCGCTGGTTCCGATGGGCAAGGGGGCCTGGATCCCCACTCGGTGCGGGTGGTGCTCGACGCGCTGATCGTATGGGGGGTGGTGGCCGTCGACGGCGACGGCCGCTTCGCCCCCGGGCCCGAGCTGCCGGACGAGCCCGACCGCCATCAGCTCCGGCAACACGCCCAGTTCATCGGCCGTTGGGCCAACGACCTGCCTGCCCGCCTCCCCGACCACCGGAACCGCGATCGAGCTCCCCGGTCGCCCGATGCCCTGGCCGGCTGGCTCCAATCCCTCGGCGCTCGAGCCCGGCAGCAGGCTCCTGCCCTGATCGACCGCTGCCTAGAGGCCTTTCCCGGTGCCGAGCGGGTGCTCGACCTGGCCGGCGGCCACGCTGAATACGGGATCGAGGCGGCCCGCCGGGGCCTGGAGGTCACCCTGTTCGACCTGTCAGCGGTCATCGACATCGTCGGGACGTGGCCGGCCGTGGCCGGGTCCGGGGTCACTCTCCGCCCTGGTGACGCCTTCGAGGACGATCTGGGCGGCCCCTACGATCTCGTTCTCTGCTTCGGCTTCTCCCACACCCAGCCGGGCGATCGGATCGCCGGGTTGTTCGGTCGTCTCGGCCGGGCCACGGCCCCCGGGGGTGGGATCGCCGTGAACACCTTCGTCCGGGGCGAGAGCGACGTGGCCCGCCTGTTCGCCATCCAGATGCTGGTGGCCGGCAACGGTGGTGACACCCATCGCCTCGACGACTACCGCCGCTGGCTCGCCGACGCTGGGTACGGCCAGCCCGACCTGGTCGATCGGGGGACGAGGACGCTGCTCGTGGCCACCAGGCGGTGAGCTGGATGAGAGGTAGGTGCAGCCAGCACTTACCTCGAGACCTGCATGCGTGTTAGAACCCATCCGTGAGCGAAGCCGGTAGTCAGCGCGGGGGATCGCCTAGGCGGCGGCAGTGGGGGGCCACCGGCCGGAGCGTCGGCCTGTACCTGATCACCATGGCCGGCCTGGTCACCCTCATCTTCTTCCTGCCCAGAGCCCTGCCGGGCGACCCTCTCGGCTCGCTGATCGACCCCGAGGTCGGCCAGCCGTTCACCGCCGAGGCCCGGGCCGAGATCGAGTCCCACTACGGGCTCGACCGGCCGCTCGGTCAGCAGTACCTCGGGTACCTGGGCAAGATCGCCACCCTCGACTTCGGCTGGTCGATCTCCCAGCAGAGCCCGGTCCTCGACCTGGTGAAGGCCCGCCTGCCCTGGACGCTCCTGCTGATGGGCTCGGGCCTGACGTTGGCCGCGGCGATGAGCTGGGTGATCGGGGTCGGCTCGGCCTGGCGGCGGGGCAGCGCTGGGGACCGGGTGGCGGTCTCGGTGCTGACCATGTTGCGGGCGGTGCCCGACTTCGCCCTGGCCGCGGTCCTCCTCATCCTGTTCGCCGTCGTTCTCCCGTGGTTCCCGGTGGCAGGCAGTCGTACGGTCTTCGCCCAGCACTCGTCGTGGATCGACCAGGTGGCCGATGTCGGTCACCACCTGGTCCTCCCCCTCACCGCCCTGACGATGTCGCTGCTCGGGACCAAGTTCCTCCTGGTCCGGAACACGGTGATCGGCTGCCTCGGCCAGGACTACATGGTCATGGCCCGGGCCAAGGGCCTCTCCGAGTCGATCCAGCGTCGCCGCCACGCCGGTCGGAACGCCGTCCTGCCCTTCCTGACCCTGATCGGCATCCAAGCCGGATTCGCGGTCGGTGGCACCATCTTCGTGGAGCAGGTCTTCACCTATCCGGGCATGGGCGACCTGGTGCTGTCGGCCGTCGACGCCCGCGACTACCCCCTCCTCGAAGCCCTGTTCCTGGTTCTGGCGGCCACCGTGCTGGCCGCCAACCTCCTGGTCGACGTGGCCTCGACCTGGGTCGCCCCACAGGCCGACCGGGCCGGTCGATGACCGCCACCGTCGACCGACCGGCGGCCGACGAGCCGACCGAGGAGGTGCTCGGGGCCGGGGCCAGGGCTGGTGGGGGCGGCTGGGTCGGTTGGATCGGCGGCGGGCTGGTCGGGCTCGTGGTGGTGGTGGCCGCCCTGGCTCCGACCATCGCCCCCTACCGGCCCTTCGAGTTGAGCGGCAGCCCCCTGGAGCCGCCGTCGGCTGACCACCTGCTCGGCACCAACGGGGTTGGCATGGACGTCTTCACCCAGCTGGTCCTCGGGGCCCGGGCCTCCCTGCTGATCGCGGTCCTGGCCGGGCTCGGGACCCTGGTGGTGGGGGCGGCCATCGGTCTGCTGGCCGGTTGGCTGGGCGGGTGGGTCGACGCTCTGTCCATGCGGTTGGTCGACATCGTCCTAGCCCTGCCCCGCCTGCCCCTCCTTATCCTCATGGGGGTGTACCTGGGGCCGTCCCTTACCACCACCGCAGTCGTCATCACGCTGACGTTCTGGCCCCCGACCGCCCGCATCGTCCGCAGCCAGGTCCTGACCCTCCGCAACCGGACCCACCTGGCCGCCGCGGTCGGGTTCGGGGCCGGAACTGCCCACACCCTCCGCCGCCACGTCATCCCCGAGATCGGGCTGGTCCTGGCCGCCTCGCTGGTGGCCTCGGCCGGCCGGGCCGTGATGCTCGAGGCCGGTCTGGCCTTCCTCGGCCTCGGCGACCCGTCCCGGGTCAGCTGGGGCTCGATCCTCCGCGACGCCCTCGACTTCAACGCGCTGTTCTTCACCGATGCCTGGCGGTGGTGGCTTCTGCCCCCGATCGCGGCCCTGGTCTCGTTCCTGCTCGGCCTGACCCTGCTGGGGATGGCCGTCGAGGGCTGGGTCAACCCTCGGCTCGGCCGCCACCCTGGCGGTGGCGGCTCATGACCGCCGGACGCCGACCCCGCTTCGGGTGGCTCGAGGACGTCCTAACGGAGTTCCGCCTCGGGCGGAACATCCCTGGCTGGAATTCCGCGTATGGGATCAGGAGGGTAGACCAATGAGCGCCGGCGTTCGGCCGGGAGGCCTGGAGGTCCGAGAATTGGCGGTGACCTACCACGGGCCACCCCCGGTCTACGGCCTCGACCGGGTTTCGTTCGACCTACCCAGGGGCGAGTCGCTCGGTGTGCTGGGGGAGTCGGGTTCGGGCAAGTCGACCCTGGCCCGGGCCCTGCTTGGGCTGGCCGACGAAGCCGACGCGAACGGCCGGGTCGCCCACGATGGGACCGTGCTGACCGATCTCGACGAAGACGGCTGGCGGGGTCATCGCTGGGGGCGGGTGGCCCTGGTCTTCCAGTCGACCACCGCCCTCAACCCGGCGCTGACCGTCGGGGCCCAGCTGGCCGAGACCCTGATCGAGGGCGAGGGAACATCGAAGCGGGAGGCCCGGGCCGCGGTGGCCGCCATGGTGGAACGGGTCGGTCTCGACCCCGACGTGGTCGATCACCACCCGGCCGAGCTGTCGGGCGGCCGCCGGCGCCTGGTGCTCCTGGCCATGGCCCTGATGCGCGACCCCGATCTGCTGATCCTCGACGAGCCGACGGCCGGTCTCGACCCGCTGACCCGGGAGCACGTCCTCGGACTCCTGGCCGAGCGCCGGGCCCATCCGGACCGGTCGCTACTGGTCCTGACCCACGACGTCGACTCGTTGCGCGTGCTGGCTGACCGGGTCGCCGTGCTCTACCGGGGCCAGCTGGCCGAGGTCGGCCCGGCCGAGCGGGTTCTCGGCGACCCGCGCCACCCCTACTCCTGGGGTCTGCTCAACGCCCATCCCCGGCTCGGCAACCTCAAGGATCTGCGGGGCATCCGGGGCCTCCCGCCCGACACCACCGTCCCGGTCGAGGGGTGCGCCTTCGTCGACCGGTGCACCCAGGTCGTCGAGGACTGCCGAACCGCCCGGCCCCCACTGGTCGAGGTCTCGCTCAACGGGCGAGATGGCGGCGAGGTGGCCTGCGTCCGGGGTGGGATCGTGACCGCCATCCGTGGGTCCGGTCTCCGCAAGACCTACGTCTCGGGGTCGGCGCTGCGGCGCCGGCGGACCGTGGCGGTCGACGGGGTCGACTTCGAGGTCCGCGAGGGCGAGGTGGTCGGCCTGGTTGGCCCGAATGGAGCCGGCAAGTCGACGGTCGGCAAGCTCCTGCTCCGACTGGTCGAGGCCGACGAGGGCGCGGTCGAGATCGAGGAGGGCGACCTGCTTTCCTTGGATGGCTCGGCCCTCAAGGCGGCCAGGGCCCGGCTCCAGATGCTGTTCCAGGATCCGTTCGAGGCCCTGTCACCCCGGCTGCAGATCGGCGAGTGCGTCCGGGAGCCGCTCGAGGTGCAGGCGATCGGCGACGCCGCCGGTCGCGACGCCGCCGTCCGGTCCGCCCTCGACGCGGTCCGCCTACCGAGCCACGATGCCTTCCTGGCCCGCCGCACCCACGAGCTGTCCGGTGGGCAGCTCCAGAGAGTGGCCCTGGCCCGGGCCCTGGTGCTGGAACCGAAGGTACTCGTCGCCGACGAGCCCTTCGAGGGTCTCGACCCGAGCGAGCAGGCCAAGATGATCCAGCTCCTCAAATCGCTCCAAGTCGAGCGGGGCATGGCCATGATCCTGGTGTCCCACGACCTGGCGGTGGTCCTACGGGTGGCCGACCGGGTGTTGGTGCTCGACCAGGGCCGGGTGGTCGAGGAGGCCAGCGGGACCGAACTGCTGCGACGGCCCCAACACCCGGTGACCCGCCGCCTGCTGGCCGCAGCCGGAGCCCTCGACCCGACCGAGTGGGAACGGACGTTGGGCGGAGTCGACTAAGATCTCACCTCAACCGGTTGAGAACCCACATCATCAAAGGAGAGGAAGCACATGTTGAGAACGAGGATGCGATGGTTGCTGGCCCTGCTGACGGCCCTGGCCCTGGTGGCCTCGGCCTGCGGGGACGACGGCAACGACGGGGCGGCCGACGATCAGGCTGATACCGCCACCGAGGAGACGGCCGCCGACCAGGCCGACGCCGACGAGGACGGGGCTGACGACGAGGGGTCCGATACCGGGGACGCGGACGGAGCGGTCGAGGTCCTCCGCCTGGCCGGGGGTGACAACGGCTATCCCTCGCCCTTCGCCTGGGTGCGGGGGCCGGGCTGGATCCACGCCGGCTACATCTTCGACACCCTGGCCTGGCAAGACGCCACCGGCGAGTACATTCCCTGGCTGGCCTCCGAGTGGTCGGCCTCCGACGATGGCACCGAGTGGCGGTTCACCATCCGGGACAACGCCACCTGGCACGACGGCGAGCCGGTGACCGCCGATGACGTTGTCTTCACCTACGAGTACCTGACGGAGGGGGCCGGAGCTGGCCAGGCCGGCTTCGCCGCCGGTGGCCTCCGCCAGGTGACCAGCGTCGTGGCCGAGAGCGAAACTGAGGTGGTCTTCACCCTGGCCAACCCGTCGGCCGCCTTCCTGGAGGACGTGGCCGGCAGCGTGCTCATCATCCCCGAGCACGTGTGGGTCGACATCGAGAACCCGTCCGAGGAGCGGGGCCCCGAGGCCACTCTCGGCTCCGGCCCGTACATGCTGGAGTCGGCCGACCCGGCCAACGGTAGCTACCTCTACGTGGCCAACGAGAACTTCTACCTCGGCTCGCCCGTGGTCGAGCGCCTCGAGTTCGTGCCGGTCAACGACGAGCTGCTGGCCATCCGGGGGGGCGAGGTGAGCGCGGCCGAGATTGGCCTCGAACAGCCCATCCCGGCCGAGCAGATGGAGGCCTTCGAGTCGGACGACTCCCTCGACGTGATCCAGTCGCCCGGCAACTGGAACCTGGCCCTCCACTTCAACCTGGACGCCGGCTTTCCCTACGACGACGTGCGGTTCCGCCAGGCCCTGGCCTACGGCATCGACCGGGCCGACCTGGTGGACCGGATCCTGTTCGGCCGTGGCGACGTGGCCAGCATCGGCGGGTTGGCTCCCACCCACCCCTTCGGTGCCGACGGGCTACCGGCCTACGCCCACGACGACGACCAGGCTGGTGCCCTGCTCGACGAGCTCGGGCTGGTCGACGCCGACGGGGATGGGGTCCGGGACCTGCCCGACGGCAGCGCCTTCAATCCGACCCTGAAGGCCAGCCAGCGCTTCTCGGCCAACACGCCACAGATCATTCGGGAGTACCTGGCCGGCATCGGGATCGCTGTCGAGGTCGAGATTCTCGATCGGGCCACCGCCGACGAGGCCGGTGTCAACGGCGACTACACCATGCAGCTCCACGGCTACGGGGGCATCGCCGGTGACGCAGACACCCTACGGCAGCGGTTCGCCGACCAGTCCAACTCGACCTCGTTCAACAAGGCCTGGGGCTTCCAGGACGACCGGTTCGACGAGCTGGCGGTCCAGCAGCTGGCCACCCTCGACGCAGACGCCCGGCGCGAGCTGCTGGCCGAGATGCAAGGGATTCTGGCCGAGCAGGTGCCGGTGCTCCCGATCTACGTGCCCGACCGGGTCCTGTTCTACGACGTCGAGACGTTCGGCAACTGGTACTACACACCCGGGTGCAGCCCCTGCCGTGGCAGTCGCAACAAGCACATGTACGTGACCGGCCAGACCACCGGGTTCTAGGCTCGGCCTACAGGAGGTCAACTGCCATGAACACCTACGGACATCAACTCGACGACGAGGAGCTGGACCGGCTGGTCCACTTCCACGGCCACCTTTGCCCCGGCCTGGCTATGGGCGTCCAGGCGGCCCGAATCGCCCTCGCCGAGGTCGGGCCCCACGCCGCCGACGAGGAGGTGGTGGCGGTGACCGAGACCGACATGTGCGGAGTCGACGCCGTCCAGTTCATGACCGGCTGCACCTACGGGAAGGGCAACCTCATCCACGAGGACTGGGGGAAGAACGCGTTCACGTTCTTCCGTCGCTCCGATGGCCGGGCCGTCCGGGTTGCGGCCCGGCCCGGGGCCTTCGAGCAGGATGCCGAGCACACCGAGTTGTTCGCCAGGGTCCGCGCCGGGGAGGCGACAGCCGAGGAGCGGGCCCGATTCGGTGAGCTCCACGTCCAGCGGTCGAGGCGGGTCCTGGACAAGGAGCCGGAGGACCTGTTCGACGTCGAGCGGTACATCGGCATCCCTCCGCCCCGGGCCCGCATCAGAGACACGATCATCTGCACCCGATGCGGCGAGGGGGCGATGTCGACCCGGATCGAGGAGGTCGACGGCGACCAGCTCTGCATCCCCTGCGCCGAGGCCCGGCGCCGGGGTGACGACGACCCTTCGGCCGGGGCCCCGGCTCGCCGGAACCTCCTGGAGGGGTAGCGCCGCCCTGGCTCGGATCGACACCATCCAGGACGTGGCGGGGTGCGGGATCGCGCGAGCTCGCAGCCCTTCGCCGCCGCATGCAGATCGTGTTCCAGGAACCGCTCGGGTCCTTCGAACCGCGCTGGACTGTCGGACGATAGGTCGAGGAAGGACTCGAACCCGAGTTCCTCGTCTGTGACGAACCCTTTAGTGCGCTGGACACCTCGATCCAGGCGGGGATCCTCGACCTATTGCCGGATCTCCGTGAGCGCAACGGCCTCACGATGCTCTTCATCTCCCATGACCGCTGGTCGTGTCGCCCGCCACCCGGCGGCGCGCACGACTCGGGTCAGGATGGTGGGTCGGTTGCGTTTGGAGGCTGCTTCGAGTTCGTCGTAGAGAAGTTCGCCGGGTTCTCGGAGCGTGTCGCCGAGCCGTTGATACCAGGGGCCTGTGGTGCTCGGAAAGTCTGTCGTGGCTGGTCAGGCTGCGTTTTGGTATTCGTTG
>CAZDEB010000037.1:0-6833 GCA_964504305.1 uncultured Candidatus Nemicrothrix sp.
CCCGAACAGAACTCGAGACAGGAGGTGGCGCATTGCTATCCCCGAGGAACGTCGATCCAGGGGATCTCCTTGTCGACGCGGGGTTCGCCTGGCAGGCCAAGCACTTGTTCACCGAGGATGTTCTTCATCACCTCGGTTGTGCCGCCTTCGATTGTGTTGGCGCGGGCCCGCAAGAAAGCATGACCGATGCCACCTTCGGCGGTCATGTCGGTCGATTCGGGCGCTCGGAATGTGTAGTCGTAGTTGATTTGGCCGTCCATGCCGAGAAGGTCGACACCCTTTTCGAAGATGTCCTGGTTGAGGTTGGCCATCATCGACTTGCCGACAGAACCCTCAGGCCCAGGATTACCAGCCTTGGCCAGTTGCGAGGCCCGCAAATTGGTGAGTCGCAGTGCCTCGGCTCGGATCCACAACTGCACGACCTCGTCACGGGCGGCGCTGGTGTGGCGATCAGCCGTCGACTTGTAAATGTCGACGAGATAACTGATCGAACCGCCCCCTCTCTTCGGGCCGCCACCGCCACCTCCGCCAATGGCGTTTCGTTCGTTCATCAAAGTGGTGAGCGCCGCTCGCCAACCTTCGCCCTCCGCCCCTATGCGATTGCTGTCCGGTACTCGCACGTCGGTCATGTAGACCTCGTTGAACTCGGCCTCTCCGGTGATCTGACGCAACGGTCGGACCTCGACACCCGGTGCGTGCATGTCGAGCGCGAAGTAAGTCATGCCGCGGTGTTTGGGAACGTTGGGATCGGTGCGGGTGACGAGCATCCCGTAGTCGGCGATGTGGGCGAGGGTGTTCCACACCTTCTGGCCGTTCACGGTCCATTCGTCGCCGTCGCGGACCGCTTTGGTTCCGAGGCCGGCAAAGTCCGAGCCGGCGCCGGGTTCGGAGAACAACTGACACCACCGTTCTTCGCCGGTGAACATCGGGCGCAAAAAGCGCTGCTTCACTTCGTCGCTGCCGTGGGTCACGATTGTGGGGCCGGCTAGGGCGATGAAGAACATCGACGGATCCATGGGTGCCGCGCCGGCTTCGGCCAGTCGCTTGTTCACCGTTTTCTGGAGTTGGGGGGCCACCGAAAGCCCGCCGTGGCCCTCGGGGTACATGACCCACGCCAGGCCCGCATCGAACTGATGACCTCGGAACTCTTGGTATTGCTCGGTTGACGGGTCGTGGTCGGCCAACAACGTGTCGAGGGCGGCTTCGACTTTTTGGAGATCTGCGTCACTCATAACTGACAGTTTGCCTGACAGTTGTTTGCCGTAGCCAACCGGTAGCAGTGATTAGATCAGTTTGGCGGCTCGCATGAAGCGCGCCAGGAAAGCGGCCATCTGCTCGCGTGTAACCAGATCGTGCGGTGAGTAGATCCGTGGCTGAGTGCCGGTGGTGATCCCTACGTGACGAATCAACGCGATTTCGAGGTGTCCGAAATCGTCTGTCGCTACGTCGTCGAAGGCATCGCCCACCACGACTGACTCATCAAAGCTTGGCACGAGCATCGGCCAGATCCGCGCCAAGAACACGGCCATCTGCACTCTCGTTACACCATCGTCGGGGCTGAACCGGATGGCCGTCGTGCCGGTGGTGATCCCGAGTTCGCCGAGCAACGCAATGTCGTCGTAGGCAAAGCTCGACTCGGACACATCAACGAACGCGGGCGGATTGATCGGCGCAGCGTTGGGATGTACGAGCCGCCAGAGTCGCGCCAAGAAAGCGGCCATTTGTTCGCGGGTTACGGGGTCCTTCGGCGAATAGGTCAACGGCCCACTGCCGGTGGTGATACCGGTGTCGTAAAGCACCGCGGCCTCGGCGTAGGCGTAGGAGGTTTCGGCGATGTCAGTGAACGGGTCGCCGGGTCGGGTGGGCAAACACGGCTGAGCGATGAGCGCGGCGTTTAGCTCTGCCAAGGTATTTGCTCTTGCTCCAACGTGGCTGGCTAGCCCCGCCACGGTCGCGGCATCATCGAACGGCGCCGCGGCCACGGTTGCGTCGGTGGCGACGTCACTCGAAGCGAGAGTGCCAACAAGGCCGGCTGCGGCGTCGAGTTGGCGTGTGAGTTTGACGATGTCGACCGTGTCGGCCGTGTCTGACGACGTGGCCACACACGGTCCGACTTGGTCGGTGAACGCAACCGTTGGCACCCCAACTCCCGAGAACGACAGGTTGTCGCCGTCGGGTGAGAGAGTTGCGGCGAACTGGTCGATGTTGAGCGCCGCCGAAGCCGCGTTGGCTTGCTCAACTGCATCAACCATCGACGCGCCTCCGGACTCCGCACCAAACGCGCTGGTCCTCGACCGCAGCGCGGTTACGGCGCTCGAGCCCTGGATGTCGTAGTCGATGTAGGCGACCGCCGATGCGGCCAAGGTTGGGTTAGCGGCGATCCACGCCGCCGAACCAACATGGCCTTCGCGAGTTCGGTCCCACGACGCCAACACGACAGTGCGCCGCGGCGCTGGCGCCGAGGGCTCGGCGAGGCGCTGGGCGAGCTCCAGCAACAGGGCAACCCCCGCCGCTCGGTCCGTGGCCGCGGGACAGATCGGGTTGGCGGTCGCGCAGGTCGACGGCCGGTCGTAGTGAGCTCCAACGATCACCGTCTCGGTGGCAAGGTCGGTGCCGGGAATGCGGCCGATGATGTTCGCGCCACCAGTGCTGATTGCAGAGATGTAGGCCGCTGGGTCGGTCGTGCCATCCAATGCTTCTGTCCATTGGCTTAGCTGATCAACGATGTAGGCCTGATCGGTGGCAGCTTCGGTTGGCTCGGTGAGCGTGGCGACGTGTGCCGCCAAGTCCGGGTCTGCTGGCGCGGGGACCGTGGTGGTCGGGGGAGGGGCTGCGCTGGTGGTGGTCGGAGGAATGGTGGTGGTCGGCGGCGGCGCTCCGTTGCAATTGGTGCTCACGAACACGTCACCGGGGTTGATGACTACACCATCGATGGTCACTTGCGTTTGGGTGGAGAGTTGCCAGCCGGCGGCGTCTTTCACCCCGCGGCTGTCGTGGTACTCGATGTGGAGATGAGCGTGGGTTGCGTTGCCGGTCTTGCCCAGAAGCCCGATGGTCTGACCCTGGGTCACCGTCGCCCCGATCGAGTTGACTTCGGGGGGGATCGAGCCGGTCATGAGATGCACGTAGCGCACCGTGTAGTCGCCGTAGTCGACATCGAGATAAGTGCCGGCGCGAACATGGACGCCGAGCCAACTCACGACGCCGTCGGCTTGGGCCAGGATCGGTGACCCTTCGTCGTAATTCGGCACGGCGTAGGTGCGCGCCGTGCTGTTCATGTCCAGGTTCCAGTTGTTTTGGCCATGACCGCTGTAGGTCGTGCCCGACCACTCGGTCCCGCACTCGAAGGGCGCGGCGAGGATCTGAAAGGGCGCGACCGCGCTGGCTGGAGAGGAGACCAACGCCAGTTGGCTGGCCAGGATCGCTATGAGGGCGACGAACGCAGTACGGAGTCGCAAGGATTTCAACATGTGCCACCGGCCCGCAGCGCCACCAAGGTTAGGCGCGCCGGTGGATGGTTGTACATCGGGGCTTTTCCCACCGCCCTTTTGTCGGCAGATTCGACCGCGGTCTACAGCCCCACTTCACAATGCGGTGTTGGATTTGTGCACCGATTCCGGTGCTATCGCACCGAGAACGGTGCACAAATCCAACTTATTGGCGCGACATTTCGGCTTGGGCTTGGGCGCGTTGTGATTCGACGTCGGCGCGGGAGAGGAGTTGGAAGTCGATTTGGCGGAGTTGGCCGCTGAAGGCGAACGGCGCTTCGTAGTCTGGGCTGACCGGCGACCCGGCGTCGAATCCCACCGACATGCCGACTGACGAGATTGTGCCCATTGTCCAGGCGACATCGGTCGTGGCCACGATTTCTCCGTCGACGGTTAATGCCGCGTTTGCGCTACGAGATGGACCGCGTCGAAACTCGACCCCAAGCGACCTTGCGTCGGGCGAAAGTGAAGCCGGCGACCGAAGCACCGTGTGATCGTCAAACGCGTTGTAGTCGAAAACGAGGTGACCGTCCTTCACAAACAATGCGATCCCGGAATTCTCGGTGCCGGTCGCGAACAGCACTCCATCATCGGCCGCCCGGCGATCGACGGTAGCCACACAGTTCCAACTTCGGCCCCCGAGTGATGGCCCGGCCTGGGAGGGGAGCGCGGCAAGCGGAGGGCGGTAGGTGTAGTGCCGGTTTTCGGGGTGCGGCGAGTTTGCCCGAAATCGGGTTCCGAACAATTCGATCAGACGATCATCGAGGGGCAGTACTCCGTGTTCGTCGGCTTCGGTCCACCAGCGGTCGATCAGCTCGGCGAGCTTCTCGGGATGCGACTGAGCGAGGTTGTTGCACTCGGACGAATCTTTGGCAACGTGATACAACTCCCATTCGTCGTCTTCGTATGGGGCGCCTTTGCGATGTCGGGTGACGGCTTTCCACCCATCGAGCCAGAGTCCGCGATGGCCGACCATCTCGAAGTACTGCACTTCCTTGCGGCTTGGCGAGTCTGGATCACCGAGCGTGTAAGCGAACGACGTTCCGCTCACGGGCAATTGGGCGATCCCGCGGTAATTGTCGGGCGCCTCAGTACCGGCAATCTCGTAGATTGTGGGGGCGACATCGTTGACATGATGGAACTGGGAGCGGATCCCACCAGCCGAGTCGGCGTCAATGCCAGCAGGCCAGTGGACGATCAGTGGCACGTGCACGCCGCCTTCGTGGGTGTTTTGCTTGTACCACTTGAACGGGGTGTTGCCCGCTTGGGCCCATCCCCACGGATAGTTCGTGTGGCTGTGCGGCCCACCGATCTCGTCTATGTGGTTGATGGCTTCTTCGGGCGTCTCGAGGAGTCCGTTGAAGAACTTCATCTCGTGCATGACGCCAAACGGACCGCCTTCTTGGCTGGCCCCGTTGTCGGCCAGCACGATGACCACAGTGTTATCGAGTTGGTCGAGGTCGCGTAACCCGTTGATCAGCCGTCCGATTTGATCATCGGTGTGATCCAGAAACGCTGCGAAGGCCTCTTGAAGTCGCGCCGCGAGTTGCTGATGGATCTCGGGCATGTCGTTCCACGCTTCGACTCCGGGGTTGCGAGGCGCGAGTTGCGTGTCGGCAGGGATTAATCCTTGTTTGATTTGGTTGGCGAACCACTCGGCGCGAACTTCGTCCCACCCGTGATCGAACCTGCCGCGGTACTTCTGAAGGTAGGACTCGGGGGCTTGATGAGGGGCGTGAGTTGCTCCGAAAGCCGCGTACAGAAAGAACGGTCGATCGGGCCGCACACTCACGGTGTCGTGGATGAACTCGAGACCTTTGGTGATGATGTCGTTGCTGACGTGGTAGCCGTCTTCGGGCCGCGCCGGCGGGTCGATCATGTGGTTGTCATAGGTCAGCGATGGACTGAACTGGTCGGTTTCGCCGTCGAGGAACCCGTAGAAGCGATCAAATCCTCGTTGGAGGGGCCAGTTGTCCATTGGCCCCGCGGCGGAGCATTGTTCCATTGGAGCGAGGTGCCATTTCCCGACCGCGAAGGTTGCGTATCCGTCTTGGTGCAGTACTTCGGCAACGGTGGCCGCGTGTTTGGAGATCTGACCGGTCATGTTCGGGAAGCCGGATTGACAGTTGGAGATGGCCCGCATTCCGACGGTGTGATGGTTGCGTCCGGTGAGTAGGGCAGCGCGGGTTGGGGAGCAAAGCGGGGTGACGTGGAAGTTGGTGTAGCACAGTCCGCCTTCGGCCAGCGCATCAATATTGGACGTGTCGATCGTCGATCCGTAGCATCCGAGCTGCGCGAAACCGAGATCGTCGAGCAGCACTACGACGACGTTCGGTGCGCCATCTGGTGGATGCGGTGGCTCGGCAAACCATGGCGTGGATTCTTCTACCGTCCGCCCGATTTTCCCCTCGAACTGCCCGTACTGCCCCATGAAAGCTCCTTGGTTGGATTTGTGCACCGTTCTCGGTGCTATAGCACCGGAATCGGTGCACAAATCCAATGGGGTGGAGGTTATGCGGTACAAACTATTGTCTGCAAGACTGACAGAAGTTCACGATTGGGAGTCGCCATGAAGATTTCGATGATGCTCAACTATTCGGGCGACCCCCGTTTGGCTGCCGCGGAAGCGCACGAACTCGAGCTCGCTGGCGTCGACGTGGGCTGGGTGGCCGAGCTCTACAGCTTCGACTCGGTTTCGATCCTTGGTTACCTCGCCGCAAAAACTGAGACCATGGAGCTCGGCTCGGCGATCTTCAACGTCTATTCCCGGACCCCGACGACGCTCGCGTCTACCGCGGCGGGCCTCGACGCGGTTTCGGGCGGCCGGTTCATTCTGGGACTCGGGGCGTCGGGGCCCCAGGTCATCGAAGGGTGGCATGGCGTGCCCTACGACAAGCCGCTTGGTCGACAGCGCGAGATCATGGAGATCTGTCGCAAAGTGTGGCGCCGTGAAGTGATTGTTCACGACGGCCCGAACTATCAGCTGCCTCTCCCTGAAGACAAGGGCACTGGGCTCGGCAAGCCGCTCAAGCTGATCAACCATCCGGTGCGCGATGACATCCCGATCTATCTTGCTTCGCTGGGACCCAAGAACGTCGAGCTCACCGCCGAGGTCGCCAGCGGATGGCTGCCGGTGTTCTTCTACCCCGAGAAGGCCAACACGGTTTGGGGCGACGATCTTGCCGCTGGTATGGCCAAACGCGACGATGCTCTCGGCCCGCTGCAGATCTCGGCGGGCGGCACGTTGTGCATCACCGACGACGTTGAGCAGGCCAAGAAGATCCGCGACGCCGGCCGATTCATGACCGCTCTTTACGTGGGAGGCATGGGGGCCAAGGGCAAGAA
>CAZDEB010000038.1:0-6070 GCA_964504305.1 uncultured Candidatus Nemicrothrix sp.
TTGAGCACTTCTTCGTGAAGGGCACCGGAACCCGAGACGAGCCACTGCATCCCGCCGGAATGGACGGTGCGGTCGTTGCCCAGTGAGTCGCGATGTTCGATGCGACCTCGAAACAAAAGGCTGACGGGCTGCACCCCGCGGTGCGAGTGCGGTCCAACATAGATGTCGCCGGTCCCGAGATTTCGGGGCGCACCGGTGTCGAGGAAAACGAACGGGTCGATGTGGGGGAGTTGTTGGGTGGGGAACGGATGCAGGATTCCGGTTCCGGGTTGCGGACTAGCACCGCTGAGCGACTTGATGGTGCGGTTGGTCATGAGGGGTTGCTCCGTGAAATAGGCGTGGCTGCCACAACGGCCGCCAACCGGCTCTCCGAGCGCTTCTAGTCCTGGGATCGCCGGTCGTCGACGAGTGTGATCCGGTGCATCACCCGTTCGTGGGGCAAGTAGTCGCTGAGGGCGTAGTGCGATGTGCAACGGTTGTCCCACATCGCTACCGCACCCGGCGACCAACGAAACCGCACCTGATGCTCGGGCTGCTCGATGTGACGAAACAATAGGTTGAGCAACCGGCGGCTATCGGCGGCGCGCCAACCCACGACGTGTTGGGTGAAGCCCTCGTTGACGTAGAGAAACTTGCGGCCGCTTACCGGATGGGTCCTGACAATCGGATGTACTGCCGAACCGAACCGCTGATGCGCCTGGACTAGGGCCTCGCCGTCATCGTCGGCGGTGGCGAAGTTGTTACGGAAATCGCCCAGATCATGCACTGCCTGGAGTTGTTCGACCTCGGACCGTAAACCTGTTGGTAGAGAGTCGTAGGCGGCCGACAACGACAACCACAGGGTGTCTCCGCCACACGGCGGAAGAACCTGACCCGCCAACACCGACGCAAACGGCGGTCGAGCCCGAAACGATAGATCGGTGTGCCATCCGTCTGTGTCGGGTGCGTTGTGGGGTCCGTGGTGAAGTTTGACGATCTCCGGGTGGCCGTCGAGCGTGGGATACAGCGGGTGGGGACGCTCTATCTCCCCAAACTGGCGAGCCATATCGATTTGGCTTATCGGTTCGAGGTGTTGGTCGCGAAAGAACAGCACGTTGTACTCAACCAGGGCCGCGTGGATTTCGTCGGCGAGTTCTGGACTGAGGCTGGCGTTCAGGTCGATTCCTGTCACCTCTGCCCCGATAACCGGCGTTGACATCTCGAACCGCATCACGCCGCGATCCTAGACAGCTCCGGTGTTGCGGGTGGCGGCACTGGTGTATGAGTATTGTCACTTCGTGAGATGAGCTATCAACCCAACAAGACCTACTTTGGTGGGGCGCTGGCTGGCACCGATCCCGAAATTGCGCACGCCCTCGAAGCAGAGACCGAGCGTCAGCGTCACGGGATCGAGCTGATTGCATCGGAGAACTTGGTAAGCGCGGCCACGCTCGAAGCGTTGGGATCGCCGATCACCAACAAGACTGTCGAGGGCTATCCAGGGGCGCGATATTACGGTGGTGCTCAGTTTGCCGACCGTATCGAGAACCTGGCGATAGCAAGGGCCAAGGAGCTCTTCGGTGCCGCGTACGCCAACGTCCAACCCCACTCGGGTTCTCAGGCCAACCTGGCGGTGTTTCTGGCGTTCCTGAATCCCGGCGACACGGTGTTGTCCATGGACCTCGGAGCCGGCGGTCACTTGAGTCACGGCGCCGGACCCAATATCTCGGGTAAGTGGATGAATGTTGAGAGTTACGGCGTGGATGATCGTGGTTTTCTTGACTACGACCAGTTGCGCGAACAGGCGGTCAAGCATCGCCCAAAGTTGATCATCGGGGGTGGGTCGGCCTACCCGAGAAGCCTTGATTTCGAAGTGTTTCGTGCGGTTGCCGACGAGGTAGGGGCGGTGTTGTTGGTGGATATGGCCCATTGGGCTGGGCTGGTCGCGGCAGGCGTCACCCCGAGCCCAGTGCCGGTGGCCGACGTGGTCACAACGACCACCTACAAGAACCTGCGTGGGGTTCGGGGCGGACTGATCTTGTCCAAACGCGAAGACCTTGCTCGCCGTTTGAACTCCGCCGTGTTTCCTGGGGTGCAGGGATCGGTGATCCTCAACGCGGTAGCGGCCAAGGCGGTGTGTCTACACGAAGCAATGCAACCCGATTTCGCCGGCTACGGCGCGGCTGTCTTGGCCAACGCCCGGTCGCTGGCCGCGGCCTTGGTAGACGGTTCCATCGATGTGCTGACCGGTGGCACCGACACCCCGCTGGTCGTAGCGGACCTACGGACTCTCGGCATTACCGGCGCGGCGGCGTCGGATGCCCTCGAAGCGGCCGGACTAACCGCCAACAAGAACGGGGTACCGAACGATCCGCGGCCCCCTCAGGTCACATCCGGTCTGCGGTTTGGTGCTTCGGCCGGCACCGCCCGGGGTCTGACCGAGGCCGATTTCGCCATGGTGGGTCGGCTCATCAGCGAAGTCCTGCAGGCCCTTGCGGCTGACGATGATCGGGCGCTGGCCCAAGTCCAGACCCGCGTCCGCGCCGAAGTCACCAATCTCACTGCTCGTTATGAGATCTACCCGCCCAAGCCGTGACGCGGTTGGACCGGGCGGTATTTGAGTCGGTCCTCAGTGGCCGACGATGTTTTGTTGGGGTCCGTACGGGAAAGCCGTGATGTTGTCGACCGAGCCGTCATCGTTGATGACCAGCACATCATGTTCGCGGTAGCCCCCGGCTCCCGGCTGACCTTCGGGGATCATGATCATGGGTTCCATGGACACGACCATCCCGGGCGTCAGCACAGTATCGATGTCTTCGCGTAGCTCTACCCCGGCCTCGCGCCCGTAGTAGTGGCACAAGACTCCGAAGCTGTGACCGTAACCAAACGACCGGTACTTGAGAAGGTCGTGTTCGCGGTACATGTCGTTGAGCGTTGCCGCGATATCGCGGCAGCGAGCGCCGGGTTTGATGAGTTCGAGGCCGGCCTCGTGCACCTCGACGTTGATGTTCCACAACCGTAGATGCTCGTCCGAAACCGATCCGGCAAACAGGGTGCGTTCGAGGGCCACGTAGTAGCCGAACAGCATCGGGAAGCAGTTGATCGAGAGGATGTCGCCCTCGCCGATCATCCGGTTGGTCACCGGATTGTGGGCGCCGTCGGTATTGGTGCCGGACTGGAACCAGGTCCAAGTGTCTTGTAGCTCTGCGTAGTCGTAGGTCTTGGCGAGTTCGCGCACCATGGCCTGGGTCGAGGCGAGAGCGACTTCGTGCTCGCCGACGCCAACTCCGATGGCGTCGCGGCAAGCTTCGCCTCCAATGTCGGCAATAGCCGTGAGCTTCTTGATGTGGGCGATTTCCTCACTTGATTTGATCGTGCGGATCCACATTGTGGGGGTGCCGATGTCGACGAACTCGACTCCGGGCAGCGCAGCCTTGAGCTTCTCGAGCATGTCGATGCTGACTTCGTCGAATTCGATTCCGACCCGCCGTGCCCCTGGGGTCAGGGTCTGGAGCGCATGGTAGAAGTTGTCTTTTCGCCAGTCGGTATAGGTGATGTTGTCACCATGGGTGAGTCGCCATGGCTGGCCACCATCGATACCGGCGCTGATGGTGGTGGCGTTGTCCTCGGTTACAACCAAGGCGTACTTGCGACCGAAGGCGCAGTAGAGAAATCCCGAGAAGTAACAGATGTTGTGATAGCTCGTGAGCACCGCCGCGTCGATGGCTTCGGCGTCGAGATGATCGCGGAGCTTGCGCTGGCGAGATTCCATCTCGGCGGTTGTGAACGGCCCGGGGGTCCGCTCGCCGTTGTGCCAAGTGACCAGACGGTCCATATCGACGCTCATTGTGGTTCCTCTCGCAATCTTTGGGTGGGCGCTGGTCAGGAGCGCTCCTCAGCGAAACGTAGTGAAATATCAGTAAGTTGTAAAGAACAATATCAGCGATGCTAATGTGTCGGCGATGAGTGCGGAATCGCTTGCCGATCAGGCCTACCTGAGGCTTCGAGACATGATTGTGCGCCTGGAACTTTCCCCCGGCTCTCTGCTCAGTCAAGACGACCTTCAACGAACGATCGGAGTCGGCCGCACGCCGATTCATCAGGCCATTCAACGGCTGGCGCTCGAAGAGCTGGTCGTGGTGGCGCCTCGGCGGGGGGTATTCGTCACCAACGTGGATGTTCTCGAACTGCCGGTGCTGTACGAATCGCGGATCATGCTCGAGCCCTATATGGCTGCCGCCGCCGCCGAGCGAGGCGCCAGTGGCGACTGGGACCAGATGGAGGCTGCGCTAAACGAGGTAGCGCCGGACTCGAGCGTCGACGACAGGGTCCGGGCCGATCGTCGATGCCACGAAATCATCTGGAGCGCGGCCGGGAATCGATTCCTCACCCGCACCCTCGACCTGCTCTATGCCCAAAGCGATCGCCTGTGGCACATGTACCTGATCGATGTCACCGATATGCATCAGTCGATCGACGAGCATGTCGGCTTGCTGAACGCGCTCCGCCTCGGCGATGCCGATACAGCCGCATCGCAGATGCGCGATCACATTCGCAGCCTCCACGACCAGGTCAACAATGTGATCGAAGCGAGTATTCAAGCCCGGCCGCTGTCTGCTGGTCGGATCCGCGGCTAGTCCAAAACCAGAGGGCGTAGCCGACGTCGATGCTGATAAGTGGATTCACCGAGGTAGGTGAGCGTCAGAAGGCCGACGAGCAAGATTAGGTCGGAGGGTCGCGTTGTAGCGATATGAGCAACAAGGGCCGCGAGTGCAGCCGCACAAGCGGCCGCTCCGCTGGCCGAGAGCTTCTTATTGGCGCCGGTTAGCTCAGCGAGTCTCACATTGGCGACATTGACTGCGGCGAAAATAATCAAGAAACCGGCACTGGCCAACGAAGAGATCGCGGCGAGAGGCACCAGGTTCGCAGTAGCCAGAGCGGCCACGGACGTTATCAAGAGCCCGACAATTGGTTTGCCGCAGATCCGGTCTTCGAGCGCAGTGGGGAGCTCGCCGTCGAGGGCGATCTCTATCGTTAGCCGCGACGTCCCGTAGAGCGTGGCGTTGATTGCTGACGCGGTCGACAAGAGTGCGGCAACAACGATCAGATCAAAGCCAACGCCTCCCCAAACCACCTGGGCAGCCTCGGCGAGGGCGAAATCCTCGGCGGCAGTTATCTGAGTGAGTGTCAGAAGACCAACGGTGACGACTGCGACCAACATGTACAAGACAATCGTGAACACCACCGACGTGTAAAGGGCACGCGGAATGGTCGTTTGAGGATCACGAACGTCGCTGGCCGAGTTGGCGATGAGTTCGAATCCCTCGTAGGCCACGAAAATCAGCATTCCGCCGGCGATGATCGAACCGGGGCTCGCCCACGTGGACGGCCCGACGGCGGTAAAGTCGGCATCGCGCAGCGCGACGACGACGAACGCGACCAAGATCAGGACTTTGGCAGCAACCACGTAGTCTTCGGTCTGGGCAATTAGTCGAGCGCTGAAAATATTCAGAACGGTGACGACGATCACCACGGCGGTGATCAAGACATGGGCTCCGTAACCCTGCGCACGGTCCGGTAGGAACGTGGCGCCGTATGAACCAAATGCAAATGCGTAGAGCGAAGTGGTTACTACGTAACTCAGCCAAAGGAGAACGTTGAGGGTTCCCGCGAAACGACTCGCACCAAAGGCCCGGTTGAGAAACTCGACGGTGCCACCCTGCGACGGCAGCGCAACCGCGAGGCGAGAGTACGAATAAGTTGTGAGCAAAGCGACGATTCCTGCGATGAAAAACGCCATGAAGGTGCCACCTTGGCCTACGCCCACTGCCAAGCCAAGGACCGCGAAGATCCCCCCGCCAACCATCCCTCCGACTCCGATGGATACGGCTTCCAAGTAACCGATGCTGCTGGCGTCAACTGCTTTCGGGTCGCTCCGGTCGGCGCCAATACTGCTCACGGCGAGAAGGTACTAGCTTGCGGACCGCTAGTGGCGCGCATCGCGACGACGCAATCACGGTGTCGACGCGAGTGGCTAGAAGCAAGGTTCGGTCGTGTACCCGCCTGATTCGTCCACCGATCGATCGAAATC
>CAZDEB010000039.1:0-5876 GCA_964504305.1 uncultured Candidatus Nemicrothrix sp.
ACTCCAGCGAGCAGGACGACACCAGCGCCAACAAGGGCAGACATGGGGTGGAGGTTGAGATTCTTCATACCCCATATGAGCAGGGCCCCCCTGAAACCGCTACAGGGCCCCCCGTGGTAGTGCTGGGTGGCGGTTCTGATGGCGTAGTTACTTCACCACGAGCACGGAACTTCACAATCGCCGGAGGTTTGGAGTCTCGGAAGCTCGGGCGACCGTGGTTCTTGTTTGGCAGCAACTGCCTATGTATGCGATAACCACCCACAGTGTTCGCCCTGAGCAAGAAGCAAGCAAGGGAGCCTTTGCACACCCCATGACTTTTGACGCACACAAGAAGAAGATTGGTGAGCTGTTCGGCAGCGATGCCAGCTTGCAACTACGGGTTCCCTACTACCAACGCGGATACAGTTGGACAAAGGAACAAATAGAGCCTTTTCTCTCCGACCTAGGTGCCTTCGCCGAAAAACGTAGCGATTCCAGGCCTTCCGAGTACTTCCTTGGCCCTATCGTTCTCATGAGAGGGCCAGCGTTCAAGAAGTACGATTTTGTCATTGATGGCCAGCAGCGCATCGCAACCTCACAGGTACTGCTTGCGAGCATCCGAGACAGAGCACACGAATATGGGATGGAGCAACCCGAGGGGCTGGAGTTTGCACAGCTCGTTCATGACACCGTGTTCTGTTCGAAGGGTCCTGGAGGTGGGGCGCGGCCCAGTTTGCGGCTCGGCGATCTTGACCAGGGTTACTTCCATGAGGCCATCCAAAGGTATCCGCGCCATGTCGACAGGAATACACGTAACGCAGAAGAGAAACGCATCCAGACTGCGCGCAACATGGCCGACCAGTGGCTGACTCGGTCGCTCGAAGACTCTTCCGTTCCATTGGACTACTTGAGATCGCTCTATCGGTCACTGCTTCACCACACCGTAGTGGTAGCCATCGATGTGGAGAATGACAGGCAGGCGATGGATGTGTTCGAGCGGATCAATTTCCGAGGAGCAGAGCTCGCTGAACCGGATCTCATCCTGCATCGACTGATGCGAGCATGCAAAAGCCGTGCAGATCGTCAGGACCTCAGAAACATCTGGAACAAAATCGTGAATCTGGTCGGCGACACGATCTCTCTACAGGTCTTCATGCGGCACATGTGGTCCGCAAGGCTCGGAGACGTGCGCGCCACGAAGCTCTACGACCTCGTTGAGCAACACCTCGATTCCAACAGCGTTTCCTCGGGAGACTTTCTCTATGAGACTCTAGAGTTCTGCCGGGAGTACGTTGCGCTGCTGTCAGGACAGAGTCCTGAACTGCACTTCCAGAGCAGAGATGCTGTCACGGCTGTTAGCAAAGTGTTGGGCGTGAAGGACGCTCTCCCTCTACTCCTAGGCTGTCAACACAGGCTAAAGAGGTCTCCAGAGTTTTCCCGCGTTGCGAAGGCCGTGGAGGCCCTCATTGTCCGCCACCAAGTGTTCGCTGGCAGGGATCAAAGCGAGCTCCGTGAAGTTCTACTGGCCGCGTGCCAGGACGTATGGGGGCCGGGGAGCAAGGGCGACGTGTCCGAGAGGGTGGTCGCCCGCTTGAAGACAGTTGATCCCAAACGGGGAGAGATGTGTGCAGGGATCAAGAAGGAGCGGAAAGTCTCAGCCAAGGTGGCCAGGTACATCCTGAGGGGGATTCAAAACCACATGGTCAATGACGCATACAAGGCAACGGCGACGCTTGAGCACATCTTCCCCAGGAAGCCGTCCCAAGGGTATTCATCTAGCCGGCGCAGACTCTTGACCCCTTATCTGAACCACCTTGGCAATCTCACACTTCTAACGGGCAATGACAACAAGAGGGCGAGCAATCGCCCGTTTGGTGAAAAAAAGAAACGGGTCTATGTCGACGCCGAACTCGAAATCGCACGAGACGTCGCGACCTATGACCAATGGGGGTTGTCCTCCTTGTTGAGGCGAGCGGAGGCTTTGGCCAAGACGGCATCAAATCGGTGGAAGATCCTGTAGGTGATGTGTTGACATCGATCCGGTGAACCGACCTCATCAAAACAGGCCAGGCTTTTCCTCCATCAGCTCGTCGCGGACGGCGCATGCTCCGCACGTGAAGTCTTCAAGGGACACTGCATCTACTGGGAATCCACGATGCTGCATCTCTAGAGCTTGCTCGTTCCAAAAGTCACGTGCATGCTGGGCGTCATTCACCCTGAATACGGTTGTGTGCCAAATCCCGTACATCTGGTCGGGATAAGAGAAGTCGAACAGCCCATCATTGGTTTCGGGAACGCGCTTGAGTTGCTCCAGAGTCGCGACTCGCATGGCCCACATGCGTCCGAGCTGTTCGCTCTCGACTTCCCAAGCCTCACGGGGATTCTCCATCTTCTCCGCGGTAAATCGGTCGATTGTTGCTTGGATACTCATTGTCGGTTTTTCCTTGGCGGACAGGTCCGCAAGAGCCCGCGCAATCGCGGCGCGGGCGATCTGCGAGACGTTCATATGAGCCCGGTGATCTTTCACGCGCCGTGCAAGGTCATCAGGGAGGTAGACGGTTATCTTTGCCATATACCCCCCCCAGTATACGGTGCATGGGGTGGCATGCAAGGGGGGGCCCAAAGTCCCTGCGAAGGCCCCGTACTAGACTCTCACGCGGGGTCGGCCCTGACGGAGGACCTCAACCTTCCTTCTGGAGGAGGGCAAGGTGGGGAGGCTTCCAGCGGGGGGGGGCGTCTGGGCATGACCTGGGAACCCCGAACCGTAATTGGCCAAAGGTCTTTCAGTATTTCTCACGTCCCGGTCCCAGGCATGGCTCGCGAATCCCCGACAGTCCGCCGAGGCGCACTGAGATGCGGTGTGAGGAGGGGGAATGCGAGATTTGTTCTTGACTTTCTCGAGTGTGTCACTTGGCTGGACTCTACCGCTGCGATTGTCGTGCGTTCGACCAGTGGTGTGCGCAATACCCCTGAATCAGATGATGGAGGCACCTCTTGAGAAGCACCCTTTCCCGGCACGGATGGCACCCTGCAAACCCGAGTGCCCAGTGCGTTGAAGCGACGGCCAAGCCTGTACTTCGTTCTGGTCTGCTTTCGGAACGTGACCGCTTTGGCATCCATGTCGGGCTCATTCAGCTTGAGATTCGGAGGCATATCCCAGGGCTAGTAGGAGAGCGGGGAACCGTCGCAGTGACGACCTTGACACAGGCCGTGGTCTTGCACGCCCTCAGGGCATCAGGGGAGGACTTAGAGGGCTTCTCGCAGGAGCGGTTCTTGGCACTCCTACGCGACCTGGAGTTGTGGGAGAATGAGCGATGGTCTCCCTCCCTCGCGGCCATTCGGGAAGCGGGCTCGTACGTGGATGGGCAGAGCCTGGGACAGTTTGAGCCCGCGCTGTCGGGCCTGATTGCGCAAGATCAGCGCGGTTTCTTCAACCGAAATGGAAACTCCAGGGCACTTCGAGCGGGATTGATGCGAAGCGAGCACAGGGGGGCGCTGCACCCGAGGCACAGGGCCGACCTGCGGGCGGAGATCCGTCAACTCCCTATTGGCGACCATGAGGTAGAAGAGCTGCTTGAGACCATCCTCAGTCGCGAGCCCAATCGACGGTTGTTCCACGCACACGGCAGCGTCTTCCTCCTAGGGTCGAGCGAGATTCGCGATGCGATTGACTGGCTAGCAGGAAGTGTCATCGCACCCGTTCGTGAGGCCCGCGAGATTGAACTTGATGAGGGGTGGGAGGAGAGCGAGTTGATGATCTCCGACGGGGAGAGCCTCGCAGAGCCTCGGGACTCCATGGGAGCCTTCCGACGGAACATGCAAGACCTTAGGGATAGGCTCGAAGAGGACGAGCCGCTAGCCATCGTTGCAGACAACCTAGATGACCTCCTGAGCGGTAGGCTCTCGATCAAGGACCTCGCAGCGAGAGGGGCGGGCGACCGCGAGCGCATTGGCAGGGCTCTGGGGGTCATCAAGGGTAAGCTAGACACGCTTATGGGTCCTAACTGACGCAAGGGCAGTGACTTACGTCTATTGCGCGAGGAATCCGCGCACAAAAACCGGCAGGGCCCCACGGTGGTTCACCCGTAGAGGGTATGCCCAATACACATATCCGCAAGGCAGTCGAGGCTGCCGAACGCGCTGAAACGCCGTACATCCTCTTCCTAGAGGATCTCGCACTTCGACTTCGACTGGAGGTTGATCAGGTCCGCACGGCCATCCTAGGCGGTTGCTTGGGACCGTGGCTAACCATCAATGGAAGGCCCGCAGTAACCAGAGACTCGCTCAAACAGCATCTCAAGGCTTGCACGGGTCGGCACTTCATTGGTGACCGAGAACTGCTCTCGTCCGGGCACAGGAAAGCGGGGAGGTGTCGTCGTGCCGGAGCGTAATCCCAACAGCCACATCGCCGAAGGTAACCCCGAGCCTGCCACCCCGGGTCCCCCTCAAGATCCCGTGAGCCCCCCCCTCCTTATTGACCGAAGGACCGCTAGGCGGTCGCTGTCGATAGGGGATCGCAGGCTCTGGGAGCTCACGAACTGCAACGCAATCCCGTCTAGGCGAATCGGCCGGTCTGTTCGCTACGAGCCCTCAGAGCTTCGCGCATGGGTCGCTATGGGGTGCCCTACGGAACCCGGTGCAGGAAAGCGTGTCAGGGCGGAGGTGACCCGATGAGTCAGCCCCACAACGGCGGCGGAAATCGCGAACACCAGGATGCGCCCCCGGCGAACCCGTTCGATCCTCCCAACATTCAGGAGGTCGAAGCCTTTGCCCGGGGTCTGTATATCGACTACTGGAGGTCCTTCGGCGCTCGAGGTAGGGCCGTGTACGAGACTCAAGGAACCGTCGCAGAGCGGCACGGCGTCTCCGTCAAGGCCATTTACAATCGGGAGCAAGAGCTCAGGAAGGCAGGGGTAGTGACTATCAAGCGGAGTGGGAAGGGACCGGGGACCAGCCGCGTCATTCTCTTCAATCACAGACCCCCTTCTGGAACCGCACTACCGGATAAGAGGCGACAGGAGCAAGAACAGCACTTCCAGGTAGGTGCCGCAGTAACCGGAACCTCAATGCCTCCCACTCGGAAGGTGGGTGTCGTTAACTCGGAAGATGGCTTCCACAGAAGTACAGAAAGACAATTAACAACAGCAGCAGGGAAGCCAACGGAACCCGATCTGTCTGCTGTTGTGGATTTGGTTGAGGGTTCGGAGGAAGGCCGTGATGGCTCGGAGCACGACGAGGTTGTCAAGCGTCTCTGCGCTGAGGTCCTTGAACCTGCGGGGGTCAGTGCCGCGTCATGCCGAGATGTTCCTGGCATCCTCCTTGGCCGCTTGAAGGATGGATGGGAAGAGCCAGAGTTGGCGACCAGGCTCCGTCAGTTGGAATCCCGTGCTCAGCGACCGACCGTGGACAATCCTCCGGGTTTCCTGATCATGCTCCTGCGCACGGAGCTAGCCCACGCCGCTCCCCCAGCCCTTGAGGACACCGCGAGCGGAAAGAACGCAATGGAGGTCGAGGGGCGTCGGAGGCGCGTGGTCGAGGCGGAGAAGCGGGCGAAAGACGATGCCGCTGAGCTAGAAACGTATCGCGCCACCGGTACTACCCCCGGCCTTGACCGGCTCCGAGAGCAGGCAGATGCAGGAGATGAGCGTGCAGCAGCCGGGCTCCGCATGTTTGAGCAAGAGTACGCTGAGAAGGCCGCGAAACTGAACTCCGGTGGCGAAGCGGGGAGCAGCTCGCATGCATGAACCCGGGAGCGGGAACTGCGGGTTGCTACTTGTTAATTAGCAAGTATCATCCACCCATGACCTTCTCCGACCAAATCCGCGCCGCTGTGCGCACCTCCCAAATCTCCCGGTACAGGCTCTCCATGGAGTCCGGTGTCGACCAGGGTGCCCTGT
>CAZDEB010000040.1:0-5200 GCA_964504305.1 uncultured Candidatus Nemicrothrix sp.
CGAACCTGCAGGCCGAGCGACACGCCAGACAGGTGGGGATCGACCTCGGCAATTAGCCGAGGTACCGCCGCTGGGTCTGCAGCATGATTAATCGGTATTATGCACGCTTAGTCGGAAGATACCGCGTTCCGTTGATCGCTCTCCGGCCGATTGACAGAACGCGACGCATGACCCATGCTGCCTAGCAGCGCAAGGCAGCAAGCCTTGTCACAATCGAGAGGTTCATCGTGCGGAAGAATCGCTTTCTCGGGCTAGCAGTCGGCAGCGTTGCCGCCACAGCGAGCGCTGCCGCCCCGGCGGCATTGGCCACACAGCCGGCGAGTGCGAATTTCGGATCAAGTCCGGGCGGAGGCAGTCCCCACAATGAGGTGAGCCTAGCGAACAATAAGTGGCACATCTACTCGTATCACAATGCGCCAAGCGCTTGGCGTACAGCGTTAGATGATGCCGTTTTCTGGAGCTACCAGCCGACGGACCTTGTTCTTTCCAAGTATGCAGATGGATCGAACAACGTTGACGTGCGCGTGGACGTTGGCAATCACGGGACGGGTGCGTTTGGTTGGGTGTATTGCCCAACGGATGGGATTCGCAGCGGCACGGACCCGAATGAGAGTTGCTTTGGCCAATGGCTGAAGATAGACACCGGGACGGCTACGGGCCTCGACGCGGACGGCCGCAAAGCCGTCATGTGCCACGAATTCGGGCACACGGTAGGACTTCTTCACGCAAACGGCGAGGCGCACTCTGGAGATACATGTATCTCGACTTTCCCAGACTTCGGGTTCGACGACACAGGGCTCCACCAGCACGACATCGACCACATCAACAGCGAGTACTAGGAGTCGGAGCAACCATGCGTATCAGCGATCTTCGAGTTTGTGCCCAGCTTGTCGTCATTGTCATCAGTTCGTGTTTGCTGGCAGCGAGTTGCGCAGCAAGCGATGACACACCGACCGCGAGTACTCATGCGGACCCCGATTTGGAGTCAACGCAACCAACCGCGAGCGATCCCAGTAAGTCTTCGGAGGAAGGGCCCGTTGCACCGACCGCTGAAACGACTATCGCTCAATCGCTGGGGTACACCGAGGCGGTTGGGTTCTTGCCGGACCTCGCATCGCAACTTGCCGGCGCGTTCGAGTCGGAGTATTACTCGTCCGTGTCCGAGGCGGCGGTGGCGGCAGACGCTGTGATCGTTGGCCACGTGGCTGGTGTCGCGAGAGGTCGAACCGTCGTTACGGGCGGGTCTGTGCCGGACCTTCCGTTTGCGGAGATGACCGTCGTGGAGGTGGATACCGGCTTGCGCTACGTCGTCGAATTTCCCTTTGCGCCGACGAGCCCCGAACTGGAGGCTGCGGTCGAAGCAGCCATCGACCGAGAGGCTGTTGACAAGGCGACGACTGACGACGAGTTGGCAGCCGCAATCGATCGAGAGGCAATTGACAAGGCGTACAGTCAGCACTACGACACGGCAATCGACTACACGATCGACCAGATGCATGCCAGGGTGCCCATGGGCCGCGGTGTATTCTTCTTAAGGGCGCAGCCCGACGACATCCCAAATGTTCGACCCGAAGCATTCCGTTTGATCAACGGGTCCGGGCTCCTGATTGAGTTCGCGGACGGGATGACGGTTCCATTGAGAGATGGCCACGGAGATCATGACGAAATGACAAAAGAGGTTGAGGGGCTATCGTTCGATGACGTCGCTCGGGCTGCTCTCGAGACCGGTCGCTGATCTGCGTGGATCTCGATTCTGAAGGGGAACCGGCGCGGCATGACGGAAACGAGCTAGATCTCGGCATCAAGCAGGGCCGGCGGGTCATTCTCAGACCGGTCGTTTCACGTGATTATGATGCATTCTACGCACTCGCAACGCAGACTCACAGCGGGTTCAGGTGGCGATACCGAGGGGCATCGCCGAGTCCAGAGTTGTTTGCGCGACAACTCTGGGATGGCGTCCTGGTTCAGCAAGCTGTGATCAGCGAGCGCCACGGTCTACTTGGACTTGTCGGACTTTATAACAACAATTCACTCGCGAAACACGCGTATGGGTTCGCCCTGAGCGCGCCCGATGTTGCCGGGAGCGGCCGCGTCTACGAGGCGCTCCTGCTCCTCCTTGACTATGGCTTTCGTATGTGGGACTTCAACAAGATCTATTTCGAGGTGCCGGGTTTTAATGTCCCACAGATGTCCTCCGCCAAAGTACTTTGTTGAAGAGGGACGCTTCCGCGACCATGAAATGATGGGGGGCCGGGGGTGGGATCTCCACACCTACGCTTTGTACAAAGACGCATGGCAAGAGCATGGACCTAGACTTGTCAAGGCTGTGGCACAACGTGGCGAGGCCTGATGGACCAATGGCCCATGATCGACCGTCAGACGATCGACGGTTGGGTGAAAACCGGCTCCTTTCGTCTACCCATTTCCAATCCGATTGAAGCTGTCGAAGCCGCTAGCTACGCCGAGCTTGTGACTGGAGCTCAATTCGAGCCCGACGCTATGGTTGGAGTAGCAACTGTTGAAGCGCTCCACGGAGCACTGATCAGTCAGTTGATTGAGACGGTCGTATCCAGCGACGACGGTAGAATGCACTGAGCCCGGACCAGCGCGAAGCGGTCCGAAGTGCCCAACTCGATCAGCTGCTTGAGCTGGAAGATGCCGAAGTCGTGGCGCCGAATCGACACCGACGGCCGTCCTGACACTAACGCGATCGCGTGAAGACGGGCCCCAGACGGCAGCCGAAGATCCAATGCGGGCCAGGCGGGGTCCCAACGATGCTTGGAGCGGCGTCGTCGGGCTGCGGTTTGGACGATCTCGATGAGGTGCTCGTCGCTGTCGGCAACGGGCTCGCCGCGGACCTTTGCTCGGTTGCGCTTTGTCAGCCGGACTTTGTCGTAGCCGTTGATGGCGATGTCGCTGTTGATCTCGTCGTCGATGTACCCCAGCATGCGGCCGAGCTCGAACCGCAGCGGACCGCTGCCGCCTCCGCCTCCGTCAACAGCATGACCAACCGGTAATGTGCACGCGACTGTCGCCAGCCTCGGCGTTCGCGTCTCGATCCCGTAGTTCTCCGTGTCTGGTCCGGCACGAATGGCAGGCCGATCCTGTGACGAACGGAGTCTGAGTCGCCCGCCGTGTTGAGCCTGCGGGGAAGAGGACCCAGCGTTCGACGGCCATTGCTTATGGTTGGTGGAGTTGCGACCGAGAGGTAGTGATGGGCACAAAGTGGTGGGCAATCACCCTGAGTCTCTTGTTGGTGGTTGTTGCTAGTTGTTCCCGATCGCTTGGCGCGGTCGAAGATCTCGCGGCGGAAGCAGAAACCCTCGCGCCGCCGAACTCCGTCGAGCTGATGCGGTATGAGCGAGACAGCATCGAAGTATTCGCCGGTCCGAACCAGAGCGGCAGTGTTGGAGTCCTGTGGGCGTCGGATCTGAATGTCCAAGAACTGACCGCGCACTACGGGTCTCTGCCGTCCTCGAGGACGGACGGTTCGTGCAGCGTGGGACTAGGCGGTTCGAGTACAGCGCGACCACCGCCGACGGCAGGGCCTGGCTCGCGGTAACGGTGTACCGAGAGGTCCCGGACCGGTGGCCGAGTTTCGATACCGATGACATTGATGCGCCCGCTGGCAAGACCATCGTGTTGACGACGAGCGACTACACGCTCGACTAGCGAACCCCGCGGCCAACAGCTGCAGTGACCTCACTGCTACCGTGTCGTCAAGTGCCGGGTCGACGGCAAGGCAAGTGCGCAGGCCAACTCCAGAGCCCTGATCCTCGAGTCCCTTGCGGTGTTGCCCATTCGTGGGTTCGGGCGCCCCACGCGCGCACAATAGGGATTGTGAACGCGGAGGACGGAAGGTCTTGACAGTCGGGGGGTGGGTACCACCACAACTTCAGCCGCTCGTTGGCCTACAACTGGCGGATATCGGGCCGCAGACTGTTCAGAGGCTCATCGGTGTAGCTGAAGCCTCTCATCTTGAGTTCAAGAGAGAGATGTACGGCCGGGGCGATGGCCAGGCGAAGGAAGCCTGCTACGACGTCGCCGCGTTGGCGAACGGATCAGGAGGATTGCTTGCAATCGGCGTCGACGAGGACGGCTCCGGAATGGCTAGCGAGCTCACCCCGCTCGACCCTTCCATCGACGTCGCCCTGTGGGTACACCAGGTCCTTGCGGCCCGCGTTGCGCCAGCGGTCGAGCTGCAGCATCACGCGGTAGACGTAGACGGCGGTCGAGTTCACCTGCTGTCGGTGCCTCCAAGCGACCGGCGGCCACACGTCGTCGATGCGGGAGGAGGGGCGATGCGGGTGCCTGTGAGGTCAGGCACCACTCGGCGCTTCATGAGCGAGGCTGAACTCGCTGATGCGTTTTATCAACGCTTCGGCCGCGCTCAGTCGACTATCGCCCGTTTAGACGCTCTGCAGGAACGCAGCTCCCAGAGGATTGAAGACCGGGCAGACTCAGAGGACTGGGTATGGCTTTGCCTCGCCGCGGCCCCCTTGGCACCGTCGACCTTCCCGATCGACCTACGACGAGGACGCAGCGACGAGTGGTTGGACTGGGTTGATCCCGCGGTACGGCTGTTCCCGGCGTTCGGACCACGATGTGCGGTGTCAGCTTCGGTTGGCTTCCGAGCTATCGAGATCAGCGACGCTCAAGGGGCAATCCCCGACTTCTACGGCTTCGATGCGATTCTCGACGTTGATGGCGCAGGCTCTCTCGTCTTCGGCTATCCGGGCGGCCATGGCAGCCGGGGAATAGAGGAAGGAACGGCAGCGGTCTTCGACGAGTATCTGATTGGCGACGTTCTGAACGGGACTATGGTGCTTGGGACCCACGCGCAGCGGTGCGGAGCGCGGGGGGATCTCGGTCTCTCGGCCTTCCTGACTAGCGAGATGCCCATGGCCCTCGCCGAGTACCGGTCGAAGTTCCCGGGTCCCCTGGCCGGGACCCGAACCGTGGCGGGCCCCACGCCGAAGGGCGCACGCACGGCTCACCTCGACGACGCAATCATCCCGTCGCCTGCCTTGGTCAACGTTGCGCGTCTCGTTCTGACTGACCTCATCTCGAACTTCGGGCTCCCACAGCCGCAACAGATAACGGTGGACAATGAGCTCGTGAGGAATCGATTCAATAGGGATTGGCACGACCCAATGGAAACGTGGGCCGCCGCGGCCAGCGTCACCGTCGTCGACTCCTA
>CAZDEB010000041.1:0-4636 GCA_964504305.1 uncultured Candidatus Nemicrothrix sp.
GCACAATTGCGTCATCACAACGTTCCGATGTCGCGAGAGATCAGGTTCCGATGTCATGAACTCACACACCCCCTCCGACACTACGTTTCCCCAGGTCACAGGCCTGGGGATTCACCGTTTTGGCCCGATGTCATTGATTTGTCATCAGTTTCTCGTGATGCCTCGTTGTGTTCTGGCCCGGGTCATGGTGGACATGTTGGCTCCGGTTGGTGTGTTCCAGTTCGGGGACGCGGGTCCGGTAGCTGGGCGACAGTGGTTCCGGTACCTGTGTTACACCTCGGCTGTTCTCGACAGGCGGTGCTGAGCCATCTTCCAGACAGTCGAAGAAGCGATCCGATGGCTGAGGCCAACGAGTTCGCCGTGGATGCGTCGAGCTGGGCTCGCCAACTCAGCAACTGTCGACGCCGACGTTCCTGCGTTCGGCGAAGTGTCGCTGGAGCCACGCGACGGCGACAACAACCAAAGCAAAGAGGCCAGCGCGGATTCGGCACGCACCATCAATCTGGCCGGTGACGCCGGTGCGCGGCCTCGCTCGATCGCCACCCGGGCGAGGGTTCCCACAACCCGGTTGGCGTCAATGGAGCGGTCAACGACGTCAGTGTTCTGTATGCGACAGAGTCGCATCTAGGCTCTGCGACTACCACGAGTGTCGTGGTCGCCACTGAATACGTTCACCGTGTTCGCCCCAATGTGAGGACAGCTGATCAGGCCGGACAGCTGGAAGACCCTGCATCCGCGTGGAGCGGATCTCGACCGGTTTCTGGCGGTTTGCTGCGGAGACTCAGGCGTTACACGAGACTGATTCAGCGACGCGACCGCGTCCAATCGCATGCTCGGCGCCGTCGAGCATGCTGCAGCCCGGCCCATTTCCCGGATCTGGCCAGCGGGCTGAAGAGTGTTGATGTGCGAAGCGCTCACCTGCGTTCTCCGTGAGGGCGGTTGCCTCCCGCACGCTGATTCGCTATGGTGTGGGTATCTCGAGAGTCACCTTCCCTGATGGGCACAGTCTTCGTTTCGCTTCGGACATCGTCTCGATCTCTGATCGATGGCGATCGTTGTTCTGGGTACGAAACGCAGTAACGAGTGTGCGAGTCGAGAGCGGCCGCGTCGGCGACTCTGCCCGAGTTGGCGAGGAATTGGGCGAGGAGCCGGCGGTTGTGACCGAGTCCGCGAGCGTGAAGGATGGCCGAATCGAAGTCGTCGAGCGACGAGATGTCGGTTCTAGCCACTTCCGGTGGGAAGGCCAGCATTCGGAAGTCATGGCGTGGATGCCGGGACTCGGCCACAAGCTGGACGTCTTCGCTAAGGCGTTGAGCGAGTTTCGAATTGTCGACTCTCAATACAGAGTGACTGTCAAAGGGATCCCAGGTCTAGGCCATCGGATCGGGCACTCGGTGTCTGCGAACCATCTGGAAGACGTCGGATTCCTCGCCTTCTATCCGGGTCAGCGACCGAGTCCCCGCAGATCGGTGAGGGTCCGAAGTGGAGACATGTGGCGACAACGAGAGGGCGAGCACGAGGACATCATCCTGGCGTCGGAGCATGGCGTGCTGGAGATCTCGCTCAAGGGGGCAACGGACGCGATGAAGGACGAGGCTGCCGGCTTCATGGAAGATCTCTCTATTCAGGCCGCGTGATTGATTCAAATGTCTGAGCGGAGTCTCTAAGCGATGAGCGTCGAATTGCTGGTCGGTCTAGCTGCCCTAGCGGTTGGCGGCGTCTGCATCGCCATGATCGCAGCGCTCCAGGATCGGATAGCCGAATTGCGCGCCGCCTTGGTAACCGGCTCGTTGGCAACATCCATAGGTCGCGGCCTTGTTCACGAGCGCTTCGCGTCCACTCGGCCAACGGTTGTCCTCTTGGTCGCGGAGTGGTGCGAGAGCTGCTCATCCGTAGCCGGCTGGTTCGCCGCAGACTCAGAACTCGCTAGCTCGGCCGATCGCTGGCTGTTGAGCACGACTGACTACTCGGTGGATCTTAACGATCTTCAGTGCCTGATTGATCCAGGCCTGGTGTCCTCATTTCTTGTGCAAGGGTGCCCGACCGCAGTGTTGCTCGACCCCTCTGGTAGGGAAATCCATCGTCGATTGATCGGCAGTGAGGCTAGCTACAACGATTTTCGAGCGCAGGTACACAAGTCAGCAAAGGAGCATGCGAGTGCACAGTGATGATTCTTCCCAGCTGCGTTGGGACCAGATTCCCGAGACCGACGTAGAGAAGGAACCAGTGTTTACCAAGGATCGGGTATCACGCCGGGCCCTCGGTCGGGGAGCGGTTGTGGCGGCAGGTGGCGCCGCCCTTGGAGTGCTCGGCGGTGCAGTCGGGCGCCTCCCGAAGCCCGCAGGGGCTGTCGTCGGCACCGAGCACCTCGACTGTGCTGACTACGGCGGGTGGGAGGGCTACGACGACAAATCCACGCAGGCACCTTGTGTGGGCGCCACTTACGGGAGCCAATACTGTGGCTCTGACGGATGGTTCCTCGTGCAGACCGTTGGAAGTTGGTCATCAGCGCCAGTCAAGGCCTGCGGCGAGAACGTCACAAAGAAGAATGCCTGGAGATGGAACTACAGTGGCACGGAGTATCGGTGCGCGGATGGAATCCAAGGCTACAGCGGGTACACCGTGTTTCGCATCTGCAGCCGGTCGAACCCCTAGGCCCAAATGCCCGCAGATCTCCCACTCCTGACCTCCATTCTTCTCGCTGCGCTGGTGGGACTCGCGGCTGGAGTGTCTGTTTCGTCGTCGCTTTGAAGCGCAAACGCAGCAGATCTGCTGAGTTCGTCGGTCTGGCGGGGTTATCAAACACAACTACTGGTCGGGTTCCTTCTCGGAGGAGCAGTCGTGGGGTACGTCCTCATGATCGTGGCAGCTACTGCTCAGCTGGTCGTCCCGGATCAAGCTGCCGCTGTGATCGCTCTCGCTGTCTTGGCGACGGCACTGGTGTTTGAACTCGCGGGTAGGGGCGACTCGTGGCCTCAGGCTCGACGCATCGTCCCCCAGAGCGTGATTGCTCGAGCGAACTCCGGAGGCCCACTGCAGTTTGGCTTCGAGATGGGCACTGGACTACGGACCTACCTGCCCAGCGCAACACCACACGCGGCTGCGACGGTCGCCGTGGTCCTCCTGCACCCTCTCGGAGGTCTGGTAGCCGGGACGTGTTTTGGCTTGGGTCGGTCCTTCGCCTTGCTCCTCCGGAATCATAAGGAGTCCCCCCGCGACTGGGATCGCGCGCTGATCCGTCATCGCCGACTCCATACAGTGCCTTCATTGGCGGCGGTCGCGCTGGCAGTGACGGCAGCCTTATTCTGAGGAGATTGGTGGATCCGATCGTTGATCAGGTGTTCTGTACTAGGCGTGCATTCCTGCGTCCGGTCGTAGCTGACGACGTCGCGCTGCTATACCGAGTCGAGACGACAGGGCTCGGCCCGAATTGGCGGCTGCGCGGCCAGACCCCGGACATAGAGCACTACCGCCAAGGTCTCTTCAGCGGCGTCCACTCTCAGTACCTGATTGTGTCGAGGGCTACAAGCCAACTCCATGGCTTGGTGAGGTGCACGAGCCCGGACCTAGTCAACGGCCATGCGCAGCTCGCGGCTGCTCGATTCGATGACATCGGAATCGACCGCACCTTTGCGGAGGGATTCTGTCGATTCGTCAGTCTTCTCTTCAACAACTGGCCGTTTCGCAAGCTCTACCTTGAGGTCGCTGGCTACAACCTAGGCCAGCAAGCATCGGGGCTGCGCCGGTTCGCGAACCACGAAGCCGTGTTGCCCGACTACTTCCAGAAGGGCGTGCGCTCCTTCGACAAGCACATCTTCGCAATCGACCGCGAACGTTGGTTCACAGTCCGCTGGAGTTCGTACGGAACGGATCTGGAGACCGGCCCGTGACGTCCGACATGATTGAGCGTCGGCGAAGTGTGATCGCCTGGGCGGCGGGAGCGGCGATATTTGCCCTGGGTTTCTGGTGGGGGTCGGTCTGGTTCGGAGACGGTGGAACGACGTTACCGAACGGGGACGAACTCAGTTCGACTTCGGCTGAACCCAGTCCGACTGTCAGCGTGGTGACCACTGCGGAGGTAAGCGAATCCCCGACCCGCGCAACCGAACTTGCCGACGTCGACGAGTCCATCCTGCTCACTGGCTCGGTTGTGTTAGTTCAGGCCCTCGGACCGGACCTGGCAACGATTCAGATGAAGGTCGCCTCTGCGCGGCCCCGGGCGTTCTCTGGTCAGTTCATAACTGGCGCGACGATCTTCGTGACCGATCACCCTGGCGAATGCATCGGGCGGGGGGTTGTGTCGGCACCGATCTTGGCGGTGGTGACGATGTCGGACGACCGCCTGGTCCCCGTAGGTCCAGGGAGCCTCGCCCTTACGAATGATAAGGGAGCTGGCTACCTCGACGTTATGACTTGCGAGCCAGTCCTAGACGGGTACTTTGTTGGGCTCTTGCGCTTGCTGAGCGAGGACTGAGGAACCGGCCTGCTTCCCGGCTGCGCGCCGGCGGGGTCTCTGCCGCGGGTGAGCTGTGCGAGGTCTCAGGTCTCCGATCAACCCACCTCGTTGGGTTTCCGTGCGGTTGTGGTGCTCGGAAAGTCTGTCGTGGCTGGTCAGGCTGCGTTTTGGTATTCGTTG
>CAZDEB010000042.1:0-3976 GCA_964504305.1 uncultured Candidatus Nemicrothrix sp.
CATGTCGAGCGGTCAGCCACAAGTATCCCTCATGGCCTCCAAGCAAGGTAAGGGGGCTTGGTCGCCTTATCGTCCGATTCCGAGTGATGGGCCTTCGATGCCTTGGGTGAGCTGTCGCTCGTTGGTGACGGCTTGGTCCACGGCGCGGGCGGCGTCTTGGGTGATGCCGCGGCTGAAGAGGAACCCGAGTGGCAGCTTGGGGCCTTTGGTGGAGCCGAGCCCTCGGCTGAGCCCGTAGGCGGTCTGGTGTTGGTCGAGTTGTCCGGCGGCGATATCCCATGTCCGTCCCGGTTTGGCCTCATGGGGTCGGCGGCCGAGCGCGTCGATGACGCGGCCGGGCGGTTCACGGCGGACGCCTCGGCTGCGGTTGCGGCGGTCGTCGCCGAGACGATCCGTGATATCGGTGAGTTGGGTTTCCATGGCCGGGCACCGCTTGTCGAGGTTCTCGGACCGAGTGAGTCGTTTGTCGATGCCGTGCTGCTGATCGATGAGCTTCTCGATGCCGGCCGACTGTGTCCGGATCTTCTCGGGCAACGTTTCGGTGGCGTAGTGGGCGTTGCGGATCTCGGCGTCGTGGCCTCGTCGTCGGAAGGGTCGATCGAACTGGGCGAGTGTGTCGGTGGCGCCTTGCAGGCAACCGCGGGTGGCGGCCAGCTCGGCTTGGGCCCGTTCGCGTTGTTCGACGGTCCAGGCGTGGTCGCCGGGTAGCTCGGCGAGGTCGGTACGGAGCTGGGTGAGGGTGGCGGCGAGTTGGGCTCGTTGGCCGAGCAGGGCTTGGAGTTCGTGGGCGGGGAGGGTTCCGGGCCGGTGGCGGTTGGTGCTGGCGAGTCCGGCTTGGCGTGCGACCGCTGGCCGATCGATCCAGTTGTTGGCGATTGAGGCGCTGAAGATGCCGATGGCGGTGTCTTGGTCGTTGGGCTCCCCCATCCACCCAGACCTGATCAGCTAGACCTTCCAACGCTTCATGGCCCAGATCGACCTACCCAAGATCCGGCTCCACGACCTGAGGCACACACACGCCACGATTCTGCTCCAAGAGAACGTCCACCCCAAGGTCGTCAGCGAGCGCCTCGGCCACTCCAGCATCGCCTTCACCATGACCGTCTACCAACACGTCATGCCCGGCATGCAGGCCGAGGCGGCGGCCACATTCGGTGCCGCGGTGTTTGGTAAGTAGGAACGACCAGGCCAAGAGACCGGGGTGGCCGAGCAATCGACCACCCCGGTCGCACCGTTATCGGCGCCGCCCCTTGGACGGCGTCTGAGCGAGAGCGCTCGCCGCCGCAGCCTTCTCGGCCTTAGTGCTCTTGGAACTCGCGAGCACCTTGCCGGCTGAAGAAGCAGCCTTCTTGCCGGTCTGCCTTGTGTTCTTTGCCATGGTCAATCACCTCCTTCCCGCCCCGGTACTTGCAGGCGGCGAGCAAAAGACCGACACTCATGAGTGCGAACCGAGAGGACGGCAACGCCGCTAGCTCCGGCTGACGAAGGCGCCAACCTTGAGGCACTTCTCATACTACTTCCCATCCATGCCGATGGGAAGTAGTATGAGAACCATGATCGACGAACCCTTCGGCCCGGCAATCCCATCAGTTCCGCTGCCCAGGTCGCCCCTGAGCTTTGTTGTGGTGCAGGTCAGGTTCCCGCTCGTCGCCTCGATTGCTGACCAGTCGTTCATCGGCCCGTTCCAGGAACGGATCCGCACCACCTACTCCGATCTGCGGCGAGAGGAGGAGAGGCAGGTAGTGGTAAGCCCCGCTGGCGTCCAGAGCCAACAACCGGGCGTGGTCTGGAGATTCACAGACGATGACGACCAGTGGGAGGTCGCGTTGGCCCCCGAGTTCCTAGCCCTCGCAACGAACAGCTACACGAACCGCGCTGACTTCATGGGAAGGCTGGGGATCTTGCTCGAGGCGCTACACGCTTGGATCGAGCCACGAAAGGTCAGGCGGCTTGGCGTTCGCTACACCGACCGCATCGGAGAAGACCACCTCGACTCAATCGCTCAGTTGGTGAGGCCGGAGGTCCTCGGACCCATGACCGTCGGCAATTCTCCAGATGCCAGGCTGCAACACAGCCTCACGGACTGCCAGTACGAGTTCCCGGACGAAACGGCGCTGCGCGCCCGATGGGGGTTCTTGCCTCCCAAGACAACGTTCGATCCTGCAATCGACGCAATCGATAGCAGCTCGTGGGTGCTCGACCTCGATGCGTCGCACGGTGAGCGACCATTTGAACCCGTGGCAATCCAGGACCAGGTCCAGCTTTTCTCCGACCGGATCTACCGTTACTTCCGATGGGCGACAACCGACCACTTCCTGACGACCTTCGGAGCAGACTCGTGACGACCATTGCGGAGCCACCGACCGCCTCGGTCTACAGCGCCGACGCTGGGCGGGCGTTCACATTGTTGGCTCCAACAATGCTTGAAGTCGACGCGTTCGGAACCAGCGACCACATCGGTTTCTCAACAAGTTGCACCGTCGCTCCTGACGCTCGAAGTACCACGTGGTTCGTAACGGGGCGCGCCGTGGTCAGAGCACTTTCAGCCGAAGTCGAGCGCCTCCGTGACCGAGTTAGTGCATGCGCTGGGCTGACACGGCAAGAGATCGCACGGGCGATTGGAGTTGACCGGAGATCGCTCTCCGGCTTTGTGAATGGAGAGATCCGCCCAACTGAAGGGCGACTCCTCGCTCTTCGGGTACTTGCAGATACTGCAGAGTGGTCCTCTGAGCAGTATGGCGAGCATGCACGCGAGATTCTCAGAGGTAGCGACGCGCAGACTTCACCTCTCGCCCTTATCGCGGACGGGAGGACGGACATCCGTCGGGAACTTCGAGCGATCGCTGAACAAGCAGGTCTGACCAACGAGAATCGCGTCACGACCCAGGTGCGTGCGACGAAGGAGCCGCTCTATGTCCGGGCAGCCACCGCCTGGGCCGGCCAGGGCCAACTGCCGACACGGCAGGGAGTCCCACGTGACGACAACGAGTACGAGCAGGACCTGTCCAAGGCCGCCGCCGCTGTCACATCGCCTGAGAGACCCCGACGCCGGAGTATCTAGATGGAGGCCGAGGAGTGCTACCAGGGCGCCGATGGCCCCCTGAACCAGGGTGACATACTGATCGCCCCAGTCGCGCGGGTCAGCTCGCCGGACCTGTTCGTTCCTGACAGGTGGGATCGGCTTGACCAAACTGAGCACGCCGTGGATCGCTCTGCGCAGGGCGAATCAGACCTGCACGTGCTCTCCGGGCGAGCCCTCGTGATGGTGACCTCTCACGACTGCCATCACGACAAGGAATGGAACACCGAGCGAAATCGTCTCATCCGTAGCGGGCTGGATCCAGAGGAAGCTGCCCGGATAGCCGAAGAGAATCAGACACTCGACCGAACATTCCAAGCCAGCCCGCTCGTTCCGCTCGAAGACCTCGATCCAGGCAGTCGCGGCAACTACCGCGCCGGTCGCGTCGTTGGCTTCTATCCGCTGCCCTCGCCTTCCGACGGCTCCTTCCCGGAGTCCGTGGTCGACCTCACATACAGGTGCACGATCGACCGGAAGGCCATCACTGAGCGACGCTGGTGCCTGACCCCACCGGCACGCGATCAGCTTCGCTACGCAATCGCGCGCTTCGACTCTTTTCGTACCGTCGAGCTCGCCGAAAGCATCGAGGCCGCTATCGGCAAGTCAATTACCGATGTCCGTGTCGACACGAGCAGTGCTTTGACCCTCGAGCTCGTGCTCGACGACGACTCGGTTCTGCGACTCGTGCAGCCACCCACCGAACCGGACCCGGGCGGTCGATCGCGCCTCTAGGAACCCAGAAATACCGCCCCGTGCCGGATCGTCCGTTAGAAGATCCGTTAGAAGAATGGCCTGTGAACGACAAAGCCCTGGCCTCAGCAACGCTGTGACCAGGGCTTTTGTGGTGGCGGGGGCAGTGTTCTGGTTCAGGACATCGGAAACTGTTTGTTCAGGACA
>CAZDEB010000043.1:0-3957 GCA_964504305.1 uncultured Candidatus Nemicrothrix sp.
GTTCAGTAGCCCATCGAATCGTGGATGTTGCCTGATGGGTCGAGCAGGAACGCCGTGTCTCCACTGTTGTTCCAGATCGCCGAGCCGGAGATGCACCAGTACAGATCGGTCTCGGTGTCGACGCCGCAGCCACTGCGCAAGACGACCACGGCCCCACCGTCGAGGGAGAATCCGGCCGGGAACTCGTAACGCTTCGACGCCGACTCGTCGCGCACGCTCCATCCGGTCAGGTCGACGGCCGCGTCGCTTGTGTTGCGGAAGCTGACCCACTCTTCGGTGAGCACCAACGTGTCGTTGCCGTCCGGGTCATAGTTGAATTCGTAAACGCCGATCTGGGCGTCCGACGGCGAGCCGCACGCGTTGCCGGACCAGAGCCCTTTCTTCTCGGCAACGGCGGTCGCCTCGGCGGCGGCGAGCACGTCATCCAGCGACGTGTCGGGCGGGTAGGACCGGGCGATGGCGAGCCCTTCCTGCACGAGCCGAACGTTGAGAATCGTCCCGTCCCCCACGATGACTGCCCGCAGCAATCGACCGTACTGATCACGGTCGGAAACATCCAACGACAACTCGACGGCCCCCGTCCCGATGAGCTCCGCAACTCGATCGGCCGCCACGTCGGCGAGGCATTCACCTCTCTCGGGTGTATCGATCCCGATCAGACGAACCCGCTCGACCACACCATCCAACTCGACCTTGATCGTGTCGCCGTCGACCACGTCAACAATCCGAGCCGCGATGTTGTCGGCGGCCGCGTCAGCGATGTTGTCGGCGGCGGCAACGCCACCGGCGAAGGGCAGGGTCACCGTCGACCCAGCGCTCGGCGGGTCGCTCTCCGCGGTAGCCCCACACGCCGCGGTCAGCATCGACACCGCGGCGCACCAGACCGCAGCTCGCGCGGCGCGTTTCACGTCGCCATACCGGTGGTGGACACATACGTCGCCAGCCTCGAGAGAAGACCATCGGACTGTTCACATGCATCGAAATCCCCAACGACGATCAAGCGGGATCGAGCACGAGTGACAGCCACGTTGAGCGTGTTCGCCGACGCGACGAACCGCCGAAGATGCACGGGCATCTCCTCGGACAACACCGGTGACATGATCATCACATCGCGTTCATCGCCCTGGAACCCGTAAGCAGTGTCGATCGTCAACCGCGCCACTGAGTCTGGGTGCCGTTCAGCCACGAGATCAACGATCAGGTCGACTTGGGGGCGCAGCGGGCTCACGATTCCCACCGTCCGACCCGACCCCTCTAGTTCGCTAAGCGTCGCGATAGCTAGATCGACTGCGGCCTCTGCTTCGGGCCGATTCCGGCCCGAGCGCCCGTTTGCTCCTGGTTCGAAACGGCCCGTGACGTTGCTCCATTGCAACGGAGCGGCACCGTCGAACTGCGCCTGATCCGTTTCGACGATCAGCTGCGATCCGTAGAAAGTCTCGTTCGAGAAGCCGATGATCGCTGGATGCGACCGGAAGTGCCGCCTCAACATGATCGGATCCTCCGGGGACCGCGAGGCGGCAAGCCCGAAGAGGCTCACCCCCGAGTACGACAGCCCCGCCGCCTCATCGTCGCTCAGTTTGTAGCGGCGAGCAATCTCTTCGTCGACTGTCGAACCCACGGTGGTGATGTGGGTCAGTTGCTGTGGATCTCCCAACACCATGGCGCGCTTCCCCCGCGCCAACAGCGGCAGAGCCGACACGATGTCGCTTTGCGTGGCCTCATCGATGATCACCAGATCGAACATCTCGGACTTGACGGGCAGGGCGCTCCCCGCGCCAAGACTGGTAACCGCCCAGACTCGGAGCGCCTCCGTCGCCGCGGTTGCGCCATCGCGAGCCGACCAAGGGGACCCCTGCGCGCTCGCCGCCAAAGTCGTCTGGTAACTGACGGTCGCAGCCCGACCCGGTCCCGTGGATCGATGAAGGCGGTGTCGGAACTCTGCCGCGAACAAGTCCACGGCCGGCGCGAGACGGCGCTCGAACGTCTCCTCGATCGAACGTTGCGCAGCCTCGTCATCAGGCAACATCTCGAACTCGTGCCGGAGCTCTTTGCGCCTACTCTCCTGGGTCCTCAGCGAAGCCAACGCGGCAACGACCGCAAACGTTTCTTCCTCGCCGTCGTTCAGCAACATCTCGGTCAGGGTCGGCAATGAGCCAGTCAAGGCGAGCATCGTGCGAACGGCCTCGTCGGCTTCGGCGGCGATGCGACGCTTTCGCCTCCGCTGCCAGAACCAGCGATCCGGCGCATCGGCGGCCTCCGTCCGTAGACGGCGAGCCAACTGATGCGAAGCGAGGAGATACTGCGGATCGTCGTCACCCGAGATCGGATCAACTCCTCGGGGAAGGCGATCACGAAGACGTTCGCACTCGTCGATCACATCGGCAAGGGCACGGCCGACCTCGTCACGTCGGCCGACCTCCCGATACGGCTTGTCAACGTCGGTCTCCACCACCGACCACCGCCTTCGCGCTTCGTCGAGACCGGAATCCACGACCACCCGTCGGGCAAGAACCGATCCGAGCGCCGCAGCCGCCTCCGCACGTAGCGCCTTGCGGCCCAAGCGGTGCACGTAGGCATCGCTGTGAACGGCGGCGACTCGTTGCGTGACCACATCGATCGCATGGTTGTTCTTCGACGCAAGCAAGACCTTCTCGCCCTTCGCGAGCGCCGCCGCGACCGTGTTGGCCAGAACCTGGGACTTCCCGGTCCCCGGCGGTCCGGTCACAACCGTCAACGCACACGCCATTGCCGCAGTGATCGCCCGTTCCTGTTCGAGATTCGAAGGAAGAACGCTCGGAGACGGCGAAGGCGACGGATACCGGGTTGCCTCACTCGTCCCGAGCAGGATCCCCAGCGGACCCGAGCGCAGATCCTCGACCGGGTTGGCCTTCAACGCCGCAAGGTCGCGCAGAAGGTAATAGGTGGCGGCCGATCCCTCACCGCTGAGAGCAACCGCGGCCCGTGCGTTGCCGAGGCCGGCGGTGTGCACTCCATAACCGCCCAACAATGCGAGAGCATCGGCAAGTCGATCGCTGTTTGTCGAAGCATCGAGATCCTTTCGAATCTGCTCCCGCTCCTCACCACCGAGGCCGGCAACGCGAAGACCTCCCTCGTCGAAGTCGACCGGGCTCTTGATTTTCAGCGTTCTCTGGTTTGTCAGCTCGGCCTCTGCGGTGACGAGGAAGAACAGCCGTCCACCACTCTCAAACGTTGGCCAGCCAACCACGACGGTCTCTGCCTCACCGGCAACCTGACGGTCGACAATCCACCGGTCTGCTCGGTCGCCATCAGGGATCTTCGCCTCACCAAGCACACCGTTCGGTGGCGTCGGGCCGAGCTCCAAAAAGCGCCGGTCGCCGCGAGCGAAACCCTCCGTGGCACGACTCTCGGCTTCGAGGCAGGCAATGTAGTAGTCGATCAACCGATGCTCGAACGGCAGGTCCGCACCATCGATGACGCGAGTCTGCGTCACCGTGACGATCCCGTTCTTCCACCCGCGGCCGTCGATCGCGACCCGGTCCCCGGCCGCCGGTGCGGCCGCGGCATTCCACCACCGACAGTCGTAGTAGTCACCGGTCGCTACAACGACGTGCCCGCAGACGTAGGGACCGTTGCTGCCGGACCTCAGCGCCCGCTCGCGGACCTCTCCGGAAGCAGCGAACCGCTCGCCTTTGGCGACGTCGATCCGACTCTTCATCCCGTAGCCCCCTGAGACACTGTGTCGACCATCGGCTCATTTCGCAAGTCGGGCTCAGGTGGGCGTGACCGGTAGATCTTCGGTTCCCAGAGATCGCGCTGGGTGCATGAAAGCTCCAACCCGCGGGCCTCGTTTCATCACGCCCACGACCGAGAACGCTCCTCACCTCATGACCAACACTGAGCAAGCCCTCCATACCCGACCGACACCCGTGCAGATCAGTCGGACTGTCATCCCCCGTCGCCAGGATGGTTTCCGGC
>CAZDEB010000044.1:0-3841 GCA_964504305.1 uncultured Candidatus Nemicrothrix sp.
GCGGTCAGCCACAAGTATCCCTCATGGCCTCCAAGCAATGTAAGGGGACTTGAACAAACCTCCCCTTGGCGGCATCTGGCGTCGTCCTGCGGTAGCCAGCATCGTACAGCGGCATCCAGCGACCGACCAATCCGCTCCCTACCGCTCGTTACCGCCCCAGGATGCTGGATGCCATTAGCAAAGCATTAGCAACGCGACACCCCTAGGGGGTTGACTCCAGGATGCCCGGCGCCAACTGCAGACCGCAGGAATATGTCGCCACATCTGCATAGTGTGGCTACACTTGCCGACATGACGTCCGGAGCGCTGTTCGACCTACCAAACGTCTTCACGCACGCCGACGCCATCGCGCATGGGATCTCCGATCGTCGACTCGCCCAGATGCACCGCAACGGAGAGATCGACCGGCTAGCCCGCGGCATCTACCTCAAGCCCGACGCCGACGTCGATCCAGATCTCGCCGAGATCGCCATTAGGGCACCGCGAGCGACCTTGTGTCTCACCACCTCCCTGGCGCGCCACGACCTCGTCGACGACATCGCGCCATCGATCAACGCAGCACTACCCCGTCAACAGCGACCTCCACGGACCGCAGCGCCGGTCACCTGGCACCGCTTCGACAGCACCACGTTCGACATCGGACGGACCGAGATGGGCCTCACCGATCAACTCTCGATCGGCATCTACGACCCCATGCGCTCAATCATCGACGCATACCGGCTCCGCCACCTCTACGGAATCGACCAAGCCCACGAGGCACTCAAACGCTGGCTACGCCAACGCGGTACCCAGCCCGCCGCTCTCCTTGCCATGGCAAAGTACTTCCCGAAGGCAGAGCCGACCCTTCGGACCAGCCTCGAAACGCTCCTATGAGCCCGAAACCCGACCGCTCCACCACTGCCGGAGCTGCGTATCTCGACCTCCGCAAACTCGCTGCCGCCACCAACCGACCAACAGATGAGCTGCAACAACTTTACGCCCTCGAAGGATTCCTCGACCGCCTCACACGCTCAACCCACAGCGACAAGTTCGTCCTCAAAGGCGGCGTCCTGCTCGCCGCGTACACCGAGCGTCGACCCACCCGCGATGTCGATCTCGCCGCACGCCAACTGCAAGCCGACGAAGAGACGATCCACTCCCTTGTGAACGAGATCCTGGCCGTCGCCATCGATGACGGCCTGACCTTCGACCTCGACAAGACCACTGTCGAAACGATCCGGGACGATGCCGACTACCCAGGCCTACGGGCCAAAGTCTCAGGGTCACTAGCAACGGCGATGATCCGGTTCCATATCGACATCAACATCGGAGATCCGATCTGGCCCGAACCGCAACCGATCGAGTTGCCACGATTGCTCGGCTCCGCCCCACTCACCCTCGACGGCTACTCCGCCGAGCTCGTGCTCGCAGAAAAGATCGTCACTGCCCTCCAACGAGGCACTGCCAACACGAGATGGCGTGACTTCGTCGACATCGCCGCACTCTCCCGCACAAACATCAACTCGCAAACTCTCGGCGAGTCGATCCGGCGGGTCGCAGATCACCGCGCCACGCCCATCGCCACGCTCACCGACGCGCTCCGCGGCTACGCCGACATTGCCCAACCACGATGGTCCGCCTGGCGCCGCAAACAACAACTCGCCAACGCCCCCGACGACTTCGCCGAACTGCTCACCGAAGTCGCCGCGTTCGCAGACACCATCTTGGGACCACTCAAGGAACGCTGAAGCGACTTCAAGCCGACCAATCGCTGACCAAGGCTCGGACCTCCCGGTCGGGACTTCCATGGCAGGGATACAACGGCGAGCACGGCGTCTGCGCCATCGACGCCGACAATGCCACCAGATCCTCCGCAAGCCCGGCCTCGCGATGGAACCCGGCCAGATACGCAAAGTCGTTCATGCTGCCCAGCACGCTCCGGCTGGCCGTCTTCGCAAACACCGCATCGCCCATTGAGAGGACCTCCTGGGCAACGAAATCAACTGGCACCCCGATCGCTCCGAGAACGAAACCGAGCTGCTCCGGAAAGCGATCCGCAACATCCTTGGCTGGGGCCAGCGGCACGAACACCGGCAACAACGTCGCCTCGTTCACGAATAACGCAACCTGAGGCCTCCACATCAACGAGTTCGCATACCGGTTGCCCAACATCGTCGATGGCACCTCGACCGGATCCAGCACAGGTTGCTTGACCCGGGCGAGCAGCTTCCTCGTCGCGTGAATCGTGTACGACACCGCTCAATCCGCGCCCACGCCAACACGGCGAGCAACGAACCACGAGTCATCACCGAGGTGGAAAAAGATGCGGCCCTGCATCTCACCATCATCGGACAAGCTCGCTCGGCCACGACCCGAGACTGCCGTTCCCTCGTCATCGCCCTCCCACGAGAACTCCACCACATCGACACCATCGACTCGCTCAAATCGGCAGTCGACCGTGCCCGAGACCGCGATGAACGCGAGCAACCCAGTGCCGCTGGGGTCGATTTTGATGAAGGCCGGCTCCACCAGGTCGAGAGCCGCCTGATCCCACAGCTCCATCCCCGAGATGCGCCAACGACCGACCACAGCCTGCTTCATTCGATCACGGTACCGATACAGGCGGCACCGAACCAGCGGTGGCCGAAATCTCGGTCGTAGGCGCTGATCAGGGGAAACACGGCCGATTTGACCAGGTGTGTCCCGCATTCTCTACCGCCTCATCGCCATGATCGCCCGTCTCGCTGCCCGCTCTGGTCGTTCCAAGGACCTCGAGATCATCGTGCTTCGTCACCAACTCGCCGTCCTGCGCCGCCAGATCGACCGACCTGCAATCAACGAGGACGACCGGACCCTGCTCGGCGCCATCGCCGCCGCGCTCCCCCGCCCACAACGAACAGGGTGGATCGTCACCCCCGACACCCTGCTCCGATGGCACCGACGCCGCATCGCCCGCCACTGGACACATCCCACCCGAGGACTAGGACGGCCACCAACCTCGAACGAGATCCGGCGGCTCGTCCTGCGCCTCGCGGCCGAGAACCCGACCTGGGGCTACCGCCGCATCCACGGCGAACTCGCCGGCCTCGCCCACCAGATTGCTTCGTCGACCGTGTGGGAGATCCTCAAAGCGAGCGGCATCGATCCAGCGCAGGAGCGATCCGAGGTCACCTGGTCGCAGTTCCTGCATTCTCAGGCCGCCGTGGCCTGCGACTTCTTCGCCGTCGATACCGCCCTGCTGCGCCGCTACTACGTCCTGTTCTTCATCCACATCCCCACCCGCCAAGTCTTCTACGCCGGCACCACCGCCAACCCCACCGGAGGATGGACCACCCAAGCCGCCCGCAACTTGTTCCTCCGCCACGGCGACACGCTCGCTGGCTCGCGAGCCCTCGTGCGCGATCGCGGTAGCCAGTTCATCGACGCCTTCCACGAGATCTTCCGAACCGAGGGCCTCAAGATCCTAAAGACCCCGGTCCGAGCGCCCGTGGCCAACGCCTTCGCCGAACGCTGGATCGGAACCATCCGCCGAGAACTCCTCGACCGAACCATCATCTGGAACCAGGCCCAGCTCGAGCGACTCGTGACTGACTACATAGAGCACTACAACACTCACCGGCCCCACCGCTCCCTCAACCAAAGACCACCACTCGCGGCCAAGGAACGTGCGCCGGCGGATCCGCGCCGCCTTCAGGTCGTGAAATCAACCCGCTGCCACGGCCTCATCAACGAATACCGACATGCAGCCTGACCAGGCACGACGCAATATTCGGCCCCCACAGGCTCTGGCTCGTCTTACTGTCCGTTCCGGCCGCTCGAAAGACCTCGAGATAATCGTGCTCCGCCACCAACTCGCCGTGCT
>CAZDEB010000045.1:0-3799 GCA_964504305.1 uncultured Candidatus Nemicrothrix sp.
CTGGTCTACGCAGGTTCGAGAACCTCGGCGAGCAGCGCTTGGACTCGGCGGTTGATGTCGTCGACGATGGGGCGGACCTCGTTGACGGGTTTGCCGGCAGGGTCGGTGAGGTCCCAGTCGACGTACCGCTTGCCCGGGTAGATGGGGCAGGCGTCGCCACAACCCATCGTGATGATGATGTCGGCGGACCGGGTGGCTTCGTCGGTCAGAGGTTTGGGGAACTCTTTTGACGCGTCCAAGCCGCGTTCGGTGAGGATCTGGGCGACGGCGGGGTTGATGTCGTCGCCGGGGGCGGAGCCAGCGGAACGGACATTGATCCGTCCTTGGCCATGGTGGTCGAGCAAGACACGGGCGGCGACAGACCGGCCGGCATTGTGGGTGCAGACGACGAGGATCTCGGGTTTGTCAGGCATGGGAACTCCTTTCGGCTAATTGAGTGATATCGGGGTAGAAGCGTCGGCGGGCCCAGAGAGAGACGTAGACGAGTCCGACGAGGACGGGCACCTCGATGAGGGGGCCGACGACACCGGCGAGCGCTTGGCCGGAGGTGACGCCGAACACGCCGATGGCGACGGCTATGGCCAGTTCGAAGTTGTTGCCTGCCGCGGTGAACGCCACTGTCGCGTTTCGGTCATACGGCAGACCGATGCGTAGGCCAATGGCGAAAGACGCGCCCCACATGATGGCGAAGTACACGAGCAGCGGGAGCGCGATCCGGGCCACGTCGAAGGGATCGGAGGTGATGGCGTCGCCCTGCAGGGCGAACAGCACAACGATCGTGAACAGCAACCCGTAGAGGGCGACAGGCCCGATCCGGGGCAGAAAGGTGTGCTCGTACCACTCGGTGCCGCGCCGCCGTTCGCCGATGAGTCGAGTGAGGAACCCCGCCAGCAGCGGGACACCCAGGAAGATCAGCACCGACTTGGCGATCTCCCACATAGACACATCGAGGGCCTCCTGCTCGAAGCCCAGCCATCTGGGCAACAGTTCGAGGTAGAAGTAGCCGAGCAGCGAGTAGGCGGCGATCTGGAACAGCGAGTTAACCGCGACCAGGAACGCCGCGGCCTCCCGGTTGCCGCACGCGAGGTCGTTCCAGATCAGCACCATGGCAATGCAGCGAGCCAAGCCGACGATGATCAGCCCCGTGCGGTACTCGGGCAGATCCGGTAACAGCAGCCATGCGAGGCTGAACATGAGCGCCGGGCCTATCAGCCAGTTCGAGACCAACGACAAACCGATCATCCGCCGGTCCGCAGTGACGTCACCCACTCTGGAATACCGGACCTTGGCGAGCACCGGGTACATCATCAACAGCAGGCCGACGGCGATCGGCAGCGAGACGGTATCGATCTTGATGCGGTCGAGGGTGTCGTTCAGCTTGGGAAAAACACGCCCTAGGGTGATGCCGAGAACCATGGCGGCGCCGATCCAGATCGGCAGGAACCGGTCAAGCGTGGACAGCTTCTCGAGGACTGGCGCGTCCTGAGATTGGGATTCGGTTATTGCGGTCATGTACAGGCCCGCTGACGTTCCCCCGGAGCCGGGCAGCAGGAGGTGATGGCACCCAGCCGCCCCGCGAACTCGTCGAGCACGTCGCGTCGTAGGCGGTAGTAGTTCCACTGGCGGTGCTTTTCGGAATCCACCAGACCGGCGTCGCGCAGCACCTTCAGGTGGTGCGATACCAGGGGCTGGGCCAAGTCGAGGTCCTCGGCCAGGTGGCAAACGCACAGCTCCTCGCAGGACAGCAGTTCGACGATCCGCCACCGGTTCGGTTCGGCCAGCGCCTTCAACACCTCGGTATGTGGTGCGCCCACAGCTACATCAACGATCATGCACATACACTACCGTTGATTTATGTGGTGACCCTCCGATGGCGGTGCCGATCCACATCCACCGTGGCGGTGATCTTCTTGAGGGTGCGGTGGATGTCGGCGAGGCAGCATTGGCCGCTGGGGTTGAGGTGCTCGCAGGCGCAGAACCCGTCAGCGACCGCGGTCTTGATGTGGGCTTTGATGATGCTGACGCCATCGTTGGCCGCCAAGTCAGCAGCGAGGTCGTCAGGCGTGTGTGAGAAGCAGAAGCAGACGGGTGTGGGTTTGTCGAGGGCCTTGTGGGCGACTTGGGTTCTGAGTTGACCGGCGGTGACGGTGTCGGTGCCGAGGTAATAGACGACTGGGCAGTCTTTTGTGGCGCAGTTTTGCCAGTTGCCATCAGCGGCGTCGGGTCGGTGGGGGCGTACGGGTTCGGTGCCGATGACGGGCCCGGTGGTTCCGCAGCGGGGGCACGGGTGGCGGTCGGCGTCAAGGTCGGTGCTGCAGCAGCTACTCATCGTTTGGTCTTTCGGTATTCGCGTTCACCCATAGGTCAACCCCCGCCCGTGCCATCGACATTCATGGTTGCACCGTAAAGCTTCTCCTTTAGGTGAAGGTCAAGGGGTAACCTGATGAAATGATGATTGGTGAGCTGGCCGCCGCCGTCGGGCTTCCTACCCGCACGGTGCGATTCTATGAACGAAAAGGTCTGCTGCCCGAGCCGCTCCGGGCCGACAACGGATACCGGGTCTACGACGAGGCAACTCTCAAACGGCTGCAGTTCATCCGCTCAGCGCAGACCGCGGGACTCACGCTCGCCGAGATTCGCAGCACGACCGACATCCGCGACAGCGGCGAAGCACCATGCACCCACGTTGAGGACCTGCTCGCCGCGAAACTTGCGGAGATTCGCCAGCGCCGCGAACAACTGGCTGGCATGGAACGCGAACTCGACGCTCTCCTCGAGCGCAGCCGACGCCTCGACCCTGGCGACTGCGGCGAAGACGACATCTGCCACATCCTGCGCCCCGACCTCAACTAGCGCTGACACGAGCAGAAGCGGTCCGAGCGGGCCGCCAGAGCATCTGGAGGTGCTGGATCGCCATGAGCGAAGCAGACATACGTGACGGTCAAACCAGTGGTCCATCGTTCCTGCGTTACGCGGCGCTGGCCCTTGTGGTTCTTGTTGCCGGCCTGGTCGGCTACGTCGGTTTCGTCATCTACCCCCGGCTCGATCTGTCAGCCGGTGTCGGCGCTGGTCTTGTCGTCGTTGCGGCGGCCGCCGGCGTTGCCTCGTTCTTTTCGCCGTGCTCGTTTCCGCTGCTGGTGGGCATGCTGGGTCGCCCCGTGGTCGAGAGAGCAGAGACCGGTGAGCGGCGTCAGCCAACCCGCAACTCTCTGGCGTTCGCGACTGCATTGTCGTTGGGCGTTGTCGCGTTCCTGGCGCTGCTTGGGACAGCGATCGCCCTAGGAGGCGACGCCATCATCAAAGACGTCACGTTCGCCAGCACCACCGGTCGGGTTCTGCGTATCACCGTTGGGATGTTCCTGATCCTCGTCGGACTGGTCCAACTCGGCCGCATTAGTGTCCCGCTGCGGCGATTCGAACCGGCATTGAAGGGCTTCCTGCGGCGCCAACGCCGAGAGGGCAGAGGGCAGGGAAGACCTGAACTGCTGCGATTCGGTCTGTTCGGGTTCGCCTACCTCGCGGCCGGGTTTGGTTGAACGGGTCCGATCCTGGCCGGTCTGGCTGGGCAGTCCCTTCTTGTAGGCGGATCCAGTGCGGCGTTCATCGCGTTCGGAGTAGCGGCGCTGATGATCGTCATCTTGATGTTTGGGCTAGCGTTGATCGTCGGCGCCGCCCAACAGCGCACCGTCGAGTCGCTCAAGGCCGGAGCGCCCACCGTCAAACGTTGGGGCGCACGGATCCTGCTGACCGTCGGGGTCTGGTTCATCGCTCTTGGAGTGTTCTCCAGCTTCTTCGCCGA
>CAZDEB010000046.1:0-3351 GCA_964504305.1 uncultured Candidatus Nemicrothrix sp.
CTCAACACCGCCCTGATCGTGGCCATGGTGCTGCTGGTGGTGCGGTTTGTGGAGCGTCCGACAGCGGGCCGCCTCTACGCGCTGGCCGCCGTCGCGGGAGTGTCCGGCACCAACCACACCTCGTCGATTCCGGTGGCCGCCCTGGCTGCGGTCGCCACGCTGCTCATCGCCCCCAAGCTGACCCTGCGGCCGAGGGTCGCGCTGACTGCCCTGGCCTGCCTGCTCGCGCCGCTGAGCCTCTACGCCTACCTGCCCTGGGCCGCATCCAGTAACCCCTACCTCAACTGGGGCGACCCGTCGAGCTGGGATGGCTTCGTCGCGCACATCACCCGCTCGCAGTATGCCGTCATCGAGGCGAGCAGCCGGGCGACCACGTCGTACTCCGACTACCTCGCACGCCTCGGGGTGCTCTGGGACGCGCTGCTGCGCCAGCTCGGATCCCCCTGGGTGCCGCTGCTGGCCGTGGTCGGCTTCTTCACCCTGGCGGTTCGCCGCACGGGTCTGTGGCTTCTGCTGGTGGCCCTGGGCTGGCTGTGCTCTGTGGGCATCACCCAGTACGCCAGCTACTCCATGGGCCGCGAGCATGTGCACGCCGTGGCGATCTTCTTCATCCCGGCCTGGATGGTGCTGAGCTTCCTGGTGGGCGGCGGGCTCGACGCGCTGCTGCTGGCTGCGAGACAGCGTGGGTCCGAGCGGGGTGTGCAGTCGTCGGCCCTCGGAGCAGCCGCGCTGCTGATCGGCTTGCCCGCGTTTATCAACCTGCCCCACGTCGATCGCAGCGAGACGACCTTGGTGGCCGACTACGGCCAGGCGCTGCTCGACGCCATGGAGCCGGGGTCGCTGTATTTCCCTTCGTCAGACCACAGCACCTTCTCCGTGCTGTACTGGCAGGGCGTGGAAGGCTACCGCACAGACGTGGTCATCGCCGACAAGTACGGCTCCATCGACGAACAGCTGATCGCCGAGCACCTGAGCGCAGACGAGCGAGCTGCCGCCGACATGCTCCCGGGATCTCAGCGCAGAGCGCGGTGGGAGATGTTGCTCACTCAGCGCTGGCCCGCGCCCGTCTACTTCGCTGGTCGCCGAGTGATGGCCGATCTGCCGGGCTACACCCTGGAGGCCGCTGGCCCGCTGTTTCGAGTCATGGCAGATGCCCAGGCCGAGCGGTGGTGGGCCACGTCTGCCAGCGAGTCTCTCGTGGGGCCGGTCGCCGATCCCCCGGGCTTGGCCGCCTGGGCTCCCCTGGCCGCTCTCGACCTCGACGACCCGACGGAAGGTCTGGACTTCACGGTGCAGATGATCCGCAGCGACCTGCACGCCATGAAGGGCTTCGCGCTGCTACGAGCCGGGCGTCTCGACGAGGCCGAGACCGAGTGGTCAGCGATCAGTGGCGATCTGGCTCCGCTCAAGCAGGTCTTCAACAACATCGGCTCGGCACTGGCTGATCAGGGCCGCACTGGCGAGGCCCTGGCCTACTACGACCGTGCCCTGAGCGAGGACGCCAGCTACGCCCTGGCCCTACGCAACGCCGCCGCTGTCCATCGCCGTCGGGGTGAGTCTTCCGCCGCCATCGGCAAGCTGCGCCAGCTGGTGCGCCTCGACGCCTCGGCCCGCACGGAGCGTCTGCTCTTGGCCCGGGCGCTGGGCAGCGACGGCCAGATCGAAGCCTCGCTGGCCCAGTACGAGGCCCTGGCCCGCCAAGACCTCACCGACCCCTTGCCCTGGCGCGAGGCGGGCAAGCTGCTGGAGCAGGGCGGGGACTTCGCCAAGGCGAAGGACGCCTTCGCCGAGTCGCTGGCAAGAGATGCAGACCAACCGCTGATCAGCCAGGCCCTCGACCGCATCAAGAAGGGCGTGAGCCAGATGATGGCTCAGGTGCCCCCGGACCTTGCCGACTTCGGAGCCACGACTTCCGAGCCAGCCAGTGATCTGGGGCTCGACCCTGACCGGGTCGACTTCGGTGCGCCGCCCGTGCCCCAGCTCTCGGGCAGCGGTGACGGTGGCGTCCCCATGGCCCCGCAGCCGCCCGACCCCGTGGCAGAGATGCGCCGCTCGCACGGCCAGCCAGCGGGAGGCAGCCCATGAGCCCCCTGCTAGCCCTCATGAGCCCCACCCCGGAGCGCCAGCCCTCGCAGGCCGAGCCCGCTCCCCCATCGATCCAAGATCTACAGACCACGCAGTCCCTGCAGCACCCGAGAACCGGAGAAGAGTCACCATGACCTACCAAAGCCGCCGTCGTCAGCGCGTCGTCGTGATGTTCCTCGTCGCCATGATGGCCATGCCGCCGGGCATGGGTCAGCTCTTCGCCGCGTCACGGACCTCGACCCAGACGCGCATGTCGGGCCTGGAGACCTTCCGCAATCCCCAGCTGTCGGGCGGCCTGCACAACCGCTTCCTCTACAGCCAGTCCCCCAGCCGCCTGATCGGCGGTGGTGGCGACTCGGCTGCCTCTGTGGCCTCTCGGGGCTACGGCCGGGACGATGCACCCATGGGCCTGTGGCTGCCCGAGGGGCGCATGGTCTGGGACGACACGGACCTCGTACTGCCCGGCGTGGGTATGCCGCTCGTCTTCCAGCGGGTCTGGCGCGGCTCGGTGACCACCTACGATGGTCCGCTGGGCAAGCAGTGGGACTTCAACTGGAACAAGCGGCTGTACGAGGACACCAATGTGCTCTTCCTGGAGATGGGGCGCGAGGAGTCCTACACGCTGAGCGGCAGCGACTACACGAGCCCTGCGGGCCGTTATGACACCCTGGCCAAGGACACGACGGCCACTCCCGACATCTTCACCCGCACGGACAAGTACGGCACGGTGGAGACCTACGAGGACGAGGGCAGCGGCTGGTACAGGATCACTGAGATCAAGGATCTCAACGACAACACGCTCACCTTCGCCTACGACGGCAGCGACCTGCTGACGAAGGTCACGGACACGCTGAGCCAGGACACGACCCTGGCCTACGACGGCAATGGTCGGATCACGAAGATCACCGACCCGCACAGCAGGGACTGGGTCTACAGCTATGGCTCAGGCTACCTGGACTCGGTGCGCACGCCGACCGTCGACGAGACGGGCACAGATCACGACTTCACCTCGGGCAAGACCACCAGCTACGAATACGACAGCGGCAAGCTGACGAAGGTCTTTTGGCCCGACGATGGCGCGACGGCCACGCTGCAGCTGGCCTACAACAGCACGTACGTCACGGCCCAGACACTGAACGGCGCGGCTTACTCGATCAGCTATTCCCTGGAAAATAGCACGGTGACGGTCACCGACCGGGAGAGCGATGCCGCCCACCGCTACACTTACAACGGCAGCGGCCTGATCACTCTTCGGGAGCTGGACCA
>CAZDEB010000047.1:0-3086 GCA_964504305.1 uncultured Candidatus Nemicrothrix sp.
AGCACGGCGAGTTGGTGGCGGAGCACGATTATCTCGAGGTCTTTCGAGCGGCCGGGACGGACAGTAAGACGAGCCAGAGCCGCCAGAAAGTGGTAGAGGATTCCAAACACGAGGAACCAGGATGGCGGCATCGTCCCTGTTCAGCACCCACGCGCCACTTTCCGGGCACCACAGGGAACTGTCGGCTCGTAGCCGTGAGCGGATCATGCGTCGGATCGAAGAACCCGAACTGACTAAGCGGTCTTGACCGTCGGGTCGTAGAAGGGTCGTTCGACGACCGTTCCGCAACGGGGACCCATCGGCGTGGTGATGTTCAGCACGGTGCCGACCTCGGAGGATGCGGTGGAGACCATCGCCAGCGCGATATTGGCTCCGAGGCGGGGCGAGAAGACTGCTGAGGTCACCTTGCCCACGGTGTCGCCTTCTCGATCGATGGGCCAGAACGAGGTGTTGGGGCCGCTCAGTGGTCGGCCCTCAATCACGAGCCCGACTTGCCTGCGGGTGACCCCTTGCTTCTTGATAAGCCGGAGCGCCGCTTTGCCAATGAAGTCGGCTTCGCCATCGAGAGCTACGAGCCGGTCGAAACCGAGCTCGAACGGGTTGGTGTGGATGTCGGCATCAGCGTGATAGGAGAGCATGCCCGCTTCGATCCGCCGGATCGAAGAAGTATGGCCCGGCTGCAGACCGAAGGGCTGACCTGCCGCCATGATCAGTTCCCAGAGTTCGTCGCCACGGGATCCGTCCCGCAAGTACAGCTCGTAGCCCAGCTCGCTTGACCAACCGGTGCGGGACACGATGAGCGGGATGCCGTCAAGCTCGAGTTCGCGTAGCCAGTAATACTTGAGGTCGTGGATGCTTTCGCCGAAGAGCGCCTCCATGACCTGCCCCGACTTTGGCCCCTGCAGCTGCAAAGGGGAGACGTCCGGCTCGGAAATCGTGACGTCCATTCCGGAGTTGATCGCAACACCTTTGGCCCACAACAACACGTCGCTGTCGGCCAGAGAGACCCAGAAGTGGTCCTCGGCTAACCGAAGCAGTACCGGATCGTTGATGAGTCCGCCCTCGGCGTTTGTGATGAGGATGTACTTGCACTGCCCAACCGCCATCTTTGATAGGTCGCGTGGGGTCAGCATCTGGGTGAATGCGGCCGCATCAGGGCCGGTGATCTCCACCTGGCGTTCGACGGCGACGTCGCACAGGATCGCATCGTTGACAAGGTTCCAGAAGTTCTGCTCCGGATCGCCAAAGTCTCGAGGGATGTACATGTGGTTGTACACCGAGAATCCTTGAGCTCCCCAGCGCACGGTGGCGTCGAAGTAGGGAGACTTCCGGATTTGGGTTCCAAACCCGAACTCTTCGGCTTGTGTCATGTGGCACTTCCTCTTGTCGAGCTGAACCGGTCCTACGCGGATGCTCTTAGATCAGGGCCGGTCCAACCGAGCTGTTCGGAGAGCTCGTTCGCTAGGGCGATCAATTCCTTGCCCACCTTGTTGCGGCACGCGGGTGTGAAGACTCGAAGGGAGCCTGTGGCTCCGATCGACATGGTGGGCGCTTGACCGATGCGCCCGAACGGTGCTGCCACTGAACAGATGCCTAGCTCCAACTCCTCGACGCACTCGGCGTAGCCCTGCGTGCGGATCAGCTCGAACTCCGCTGCGACTTCGTCGCGGTCGGTGTGTGTGAATTCTGTGTAGGCCTTGAGTCGGGTCGAAATGCTGTCAGCCACCGTGGGGGAGAAAGCAGCGACGGCTTTGGAGCATGAACAGGCGTGAAGGGGGCGCTTGCCGAGGCCGGGGTGAAGGAACGAGACCCCGGTATCGGGTGTTTCGACGGCGATGATCTCCACAGCGTTGCCTCGAAGTCGGGAGAGGAAGAATGCGGCACCGTGGGTGGCGGCGGCTTCGCGAAGGGCCGGAGCGATCGTATCGAGGAGCGCTTGGTCGGACTGATCTGGCTGGGCAATCTGCTTTAGGCGATACCCGATTGCGAACCGGCCCTTCGAGACGGGATCCAACAGCCCGGCTTCGGAGAGGTCGTTCACGAGGCGATACGCCGTCGGCTTCGGAATCTCGGAGTGGGCACAGATCTCCGCAACCGTGACCTCACCCTTCTGGCCGACGATCTCGAGGATCATCGTAAGTCGTTCGAGATGCACGGTTCGATCTTTTCATTGAGCGAAGTTCTCAGTCTGCAATAAATCGAATCTTAGAATATGAGAACACCCTTTGAACCGCAACCTTGGGGGAGCGCCGCGCCGACCTCGCCAAGACCATCGAGGAGGTGTTCTTGTTGCACCCTCTTGGAGCAGTCCTGGCGACCTTTTGCGGGTTCGGGTCCAGCACTGACGCAAGAACCCCCAGCGATTGGCGATCTGGTAAATCGGTAAACGGATCGTTCCAACGCCGCGGGGCCCGGATCTCGGGGATGGACGACTAGTTGGCAGCGGGCAGAAGAGGGTCTGACTCTCGGCTCCGGTCGGGATCGGCCAGACTGATGGACTCCACCATGAAGTCGGTGATGTCGAATTCAACCATGAGCGAGTCCGTCGAGACGACGGCCTCTCCGTACTCGACACAAGGCCATCCATCGTGCACCACGGCCGGGAACCCGTGAGAGTTGAGCAGTCCGCGGAGTTGGTCCAACGGGAGCCCGATCATCTCGACGCCCCATAGCTCGGCTCCAAGCGTCGCGTGCTCCAGCACGTCGATTACTACGACGCCGAACGACGGGGTCACTTCGACGGTGATGCCCGAGCGGAACCACAGGAAGTTGCGGCCGCCGTAAAGGCGGGTTCGGTAAGTGGGTTCACCGCAGACCTTTACTAGCGCGGCCTCGTCCATACCGAACCGCACGGGGCCCACTCCGAACCTCGGTTGAATGCGTCTCGTTCCTTTGAAGGGCTCGCGTCGTTTCCATCGCATGGTCATTCTGCTCCTCACGGCTCGGCCGATCCGGCCATCACCAAGAAGGTGAAGGAGGAGCGTGAAAGAAGAGTGAATCGAAGGGCCACCGAGGCGTTCAGGTCCGGGCTCGCCAAACCCAAGAGCCTGGACCAGATCTACAAAACCTACCTAGCTCTCACCCGG